>JAQWPL010000033.1 GCA_029245395.1 Gammaproteobacteria bacterium | reverse complement strand
GTAGATAGTTAACAAAAGCCTGACGTTCTTCAGCTTCCGGTGCAGGCTGACCATTAGGCGGCATCTGGTTGCCACGAAACTTGACCATGACCTTTTCCCAGATCTCAGAGTCGGCCAGGGGATCGGCGATATTAGCCAATTCAAGATCAAGGCTTCCGGCCCAATCTTCAAAATTATGACATTCCACGCAATAAGACTGGATGAATTGCTGCTGGTGATCGGCATTATCAGGTTGTGCCAGCGAAGTGCCTGCAGCTCCTGCCATAAATATCGCAAGCAAATAGTGTCGAAAATGGATGGTCATGAACATTTCTCTTATAAGTCCGGAAGAATAAAGTAGGCCCCTTTGCAATTCAAGCTATGATGGGGATTGAATTCTAGAAATAATCCGAAAATTTAAGGATTTACAGTAATGACTCAATTTGAACTAGAAAGCAGATAATGTCTTTTATACATTGAATTTTAACGGCCTCTTTTTAATACCGGCCGGAATATTCAGTTCACTCTCTAAAACGCGGTGTTCTGCAGTTGGTTGACAACGGGGTTTCAAGATGTGACTTGCATCACTATTTGCTTTTGTGGTCTCAATGGAGTTCTTTCATTGCAATGCATGACTTGAAAGGTAAAATTGAAGTGAAGTGATATTGATCAAAGGATGATGTTTTGCCTCTACCGGAAGACTTGAGACAGGAATATTTACAGGTATTGGGTATTACCAGTTATTACCCCCGCCTGAAACTGCCTGGTGCGCCTGAATCAGATCTGGTGGAATGGCCGCAATCATGGACTGAAGTCACACAGCAAGAATCGAATGCGGGCATTAAGGGCAATGTAGGAAAGGTAGAAAAGGTACCTGAAGACCTTTCAGTAAAGCAGGCGCCAGGCAGACCTGCCATTCACGAAATTCCAACCCCGGCTTCTCTGGTCAGATCAGCATCCGATAACTCAACGGCAAATGAGGGAGATAAGTCTGATATCGAAATAGAAAGCACAGGCAGTCCAGGGGTTAATAAACCTAATGAGGAGTATCGTCTGCAATTGGTGTGTATTCGTGTAAACGAAACCCTCTCTATCCTCAATGCCATGCCCCATCTTGGGCCCAGACAATTGCCAGCACGGCACCTGAATCTTCTGCAAAACCTGCTAAAGATTGGAGGGATTTCCCATGAAAATCTGTTAGTAGAAGAAAAACCCTTTCACTGGCCTATGGTGCAGGGACAACAGGTGGATAACAGCAAAAATGCTGCCGTTTCAGCTCTAATGGCTTATTTACAGCAAAAACTGGCAGACTGGCAATTCTGTAATTTACTGGTCATGGGAGAACAGACCATCACTGAAATGTTTGCGGCTGAAAATGATGATGAGCAAGCTTTGGTGAACATTGAAGACCAAGACTGGCAAACCTACTACACACGTAGTCTGGATGAATTGCTGCAACGTCCTGTATTGAAGAAAGAGTTGTGGCAGGTTATCAGAAAGCTGAAAACCTGAATCGATAAGCCAGTGAATGCCATGTCAAAACTCCGATTCAGGAAAATGACTAAAGCAGATTTACCTGTAGTCATGAAAATTGAAAACGGCTGCCAATCTTACCCATGGACCTTGTTGCAATTTCTGGATGGATTTAATGCCGGACATGATTGCTGGGTCGTCTGTAAGGAATTTGAGAAAAGGGAAATGCTGGTGGGTTTTGCGGTTGTGTCCACGGCACTAGATGAAAGTATGCTATTGAATGTGTGTGTTCGTCCTGCCTTTCAGAATAAAGGGGTTGGCAGAAAACTGCTGGAATTTTTACTGCAAAAAGCACGTAGTGAAAAAATGAATACATTTTTTCTGGAAGTGCGGGCCTCGAATTTATTTGCAATTCACCTATATGAAAGCCTGGGCTTTGAACAAATTTCGATCAGGCGGGATTATTATCCATCTCTTGTGGGCCGGGAAGACGGTCTGGTTTACTCCTTTGCTTCATTGTCAGACTTAGCCTGAGGTTTTTCATAATCGGGATCTGCAATGGAGGCACTTTGGTCTTTTTTCCTATTTAAACTATTTCTTAAAATGCCCGGTAACTTGATTAAACTCACTGTCACCAGAGCAAGAAAGACAATGCCCAGAAAAAAAAGAGCAGTGGAAAATATAAAGTTACGCACTTCGCCGGCAGGAAGCTCAGCAAAATTAATGACGGCAAACAGGGATGCAATACTAACCAGAACGCCTGAGAGGACGTTTCTGGTTTTCTTGTTCATTTTTCTGGCCATTTCAGAATTTTTAAGCGTGATTAAAGGGTCGAAAGGGCATTCAGAAGCCGGCGGTTCTCTTTTGGTGTTCCAATGGTAAGGCGGAGCTTGTCTTCAAGTCTTTTTTCATTGTTGAAATAGCGTACCAGGATATCTTTGGCTTTCAGCTTTTGGTAAATGTCTTCAGCTGATTTGTTTTCAGGAACAGTTGCCAGGATAAAATTGCTTTGGCTGTCGGTCACGTTATAACCAGCCTGCTTCAGGTTGGCAGTGACCAACTGTCGCTCCTGCCTGACCTTGCTCCAGGTGTCACGGGCATAATCCTGATCTTCCAGAGCAGCTTGTGCCAGGGTTTGGGATATCAAGTCTGTGTTGTAGCTATCTTTGGTTTTCATCAGTGGCCCTATGAGTGACTCACTGCCAAGACCATAGGCCATACGCAACCCCGCCAGGGAATAACCTTTGCTAAAGGTACGCAGAATCAAAATGTTGTCATGATCCTTGATTAGTTGTTCTGATTGATAGGCAATATCTGGATCGACAAAATCAATATAGGCTTCATCCAGTAACAGAACGCCGTCAAAGGTGTCAGCCAGAGCAGAGATATCCTGTATGGGAGTTAACGTGCCTGAAGGAGCATGTGGATTTACCAGGAAACTTAGCTTTGCACCGGCTTCATTGAGCAGCATGCCGTAATTTTCTGGCAACCCCCAGTCACTATCGAGCTCAAACGAAGTCATACTGCAACCATGTGCATCGGCAAGAACCTGATAGAGAGTGTAGGTAGGCCGGGCTACGGCAATAGTCTCGGATGTTTCCACAAACGTGGCGATTGCCATCCGTAACAACTCATCCCCACCATTGGTCACCATCACGTTACCGGCATCTAGTTCATGTTTACTGGCGATGGAATCTTGCAGGTTCCTGGCAGTGGGGGGTGGATATTGGCGCAGTCTTTCAGCGTTAAAAGCGGTGAGGGCCTGAGTGACAGATGGACTCGGCGGATAGGGGTTCTCATTGGTGTTGAGTTTTAGAATGTCCGGCGCATCAATCTGCTCGCCAGGCACATAACCCATCATCGCTGCAATATTGTTTCGTTCGTAAGCCATGCTTAATTCAGTTATAAGGCATTTTCAGAGTCAGAATACACTGATGCGGGTGATAAATAAGTTTCCAGTCGATTGTTCCAGCCTGTTAGCCAACGGCTTTCATTTCTCTCTGCTGGTGCATTCTCAACGCGTCTGGCCAACACTCTACTGGCAGCCTCTGTAAAGGCTTGCAGTGATTCTGGCATTTCCTTTAATTCATCCATTTCCAGCAGAACCTGTTTCAGTCCCCAGCCCTGACCATTATATGTCTCAAGCGAGGAGACCCCAATGCCTTTAAAGTTTACATAGTCAATCAGGGCATACAGTCCATAGGGCTCATGACTGTTGGCTACTTTATAAAAATTTTCCTCAATGTGGTCCTGTGCAGGTTTAAGCTTTTGTTGTTTATCCAACGCTGTTTCAACAGGGGTAACTGAATCAAGTATGGATGCAAGAGAGAGTTCAAACTTGTCGATAATGAAAGCCGTTTGTTCCCTGGTATGTGTGACCAGAAAATCACGCAGCATTTTCAACTGCTCACTGTCCTGATCAGCGAGAAACTCCACCCGATCCCGCCAGGGTGCTTCCAGATTTGTTGCGGTAAGCCAGTCAGGTATCTGAACATCCGATTGCTGCATAAAACGGATAAGATCAGGGAAACTTTCGGTGAATATTTCCTGCTGGTTTTCCTGATACCAGATGAAATGACCAATGCCCATTGAAGGGAAGTCTTCGCCTTCATTCCAGGCTGTCAGACAGGCTGGCTGGCTATTGCATTCATTATTATAGATTTGCTCACCCAGCCACTGGATCTGGTCTTGATTAAGGCTTGGGTAGGTATCTCCTAAAATACCTGATGAAGCCAGTAAAACACTGGTAAACAGGAGTGTTTTCATTAGGCGGGGCAGAGTCTGAATGACGTGAATCCTGGCCAATCTATGTTAATTTATGTGAATATTATGGATACTAGACAGATTCTAACATAAAGTATTGACTGCTCAGCCCCTTAACAGGGGAAATTAAAGAGAATTATCATTAAGATACACTTTCTACAATGATGAGCATTTTTTGACACAATCAGTGCTCTAGTGGGATCAAGTAAGTCTCAGAAAGACTCTGTAAACAATAGAAATAAAAACAGCGAAATAAAGGAACGGGAATCAACGTGGTAGAAGATACCTCAACAGAAGAAGTAACAGTCGAGCTTGTTGAAGAAGAGCCGGTAGCAGCTTCTGGCATGGCCGAATATGATTTCGTCAAACTGCTGGCGGGTCTTTACAAGCAGCTGAAATTTTCAAAAAATCTCACGAAAGCCATGAAGGAGGTGGAAGGATCCATCCTGGAAATGATGGGCTGTAAAATTTTCACCATTTTTCAAAGTGTGGATAACGGCAAAGAAATAGCTGCCAGTTTTATAGGTGATATCCGTCCTCACAACGATGCGGACAAGATTGAAATCCGGGTACCTTTCACACCAACTTCTCTTGCAGGTTATGTTGCACTTAGTCAGCGTTCATTGCTTGTCGAAGATGTGTACGATTCTGATAAATTGAGCGAAATTCATGCTCGACTGCAATGGGACAAAAGTTTCAGTGAATCCCAGGATCTGTTTTTTAAATCAATGATCGTCGTCCCAATCAAGGACGATATTCTCCTTGGTGTCGTACAATTTATCCGGTTCAAGGATGATCCGATCTTTACTTCTGCCGATCTCAAGCATGCCCAGATGCTGGCTCAAATGCTGGCCAAACAGTTCCGCTCTGAATTCCAGAGTACCCAGGGACCCTATGATTACCTTATTCAACAGGGCAAGCTCAGCGCCAAAGATTTGGATGAAGTTGAAAAAGGGGCTGCCCTCTATGGGGGTACCATTACCAAGATGCTTATGGAGGATTACAAGATAGAGCCCCAGGATATCGGTAAATCGCTGGAACTTTATTACCGCGTACCCTACATGGGATATGACTCCAGTATCGAACTGCCTGAAGACATGATGGAAAACCTTGGAGCCAGCTATCTGAGAAACAATCTTTGGGTACCTGTGTCGGGCACTAAAGAAGAAGTCACTATCCTTATTAGTGATCCAAGTAATTTCCAGAAAATTATGGAAATCCAGGGCATTCTTAATGCCAAGAATTATGTGTTCAGAGTCGGTCTTCCGGAAGATATTCTGAAATTCCTGAGTGGCGGCCAGGAAGAGGATGCCGAAGAAGAGGGCTTTGATGAAGTCTTCAAAAACCTTCAGGAAGAGGGCGGAGTCGAGCTTGAAGAAACTGAGGATGATTCAGACGATTCTGAGAATGCTGCTGCTGCCTCAGGCATCATTCAATTGGTTAACCGGATCATTGTTCAAGCGGAACGCCTTGGCGGTTCGGATATTCATATTGAGCCAGGTAAAGATAAAAGCCCTGGCATTGTTCGGGTCAGGGTTGACGGTGTGTGTGCTGAAATCCTGAAAGTCCCGCCGGAGCATACTGGTGCACTAATTGCCCGTATCAAGGTCATGTCCCGCCTGGATATTTCTGAACGCCGCCTGCCCCAGGATGGTAAATGTAAACTGAAAATCCGCGGTCAAGCGCTTGAGCTTCGTGTTGCGACAGTACCAACAGTGAACGGGGAAAGCGCAGTTCTGCGTCTGCTTGCTGCAGGCTCTGCAATGCCGCTTGAAAAACTCAATCTGGCTCCTGCGAACATGGAGAGCTTGATGGAGATTTCCAAACACCCCCACGGATTGATTTTGGTGGTGGGACCAACAGGTTCCGGTAAAACAACTACTCTGCATGCTGTACTCGGTCACCTGAACACGCCAGACAGAAAAATCTGGACGGCAGAAGATCCGGTGGAAATAACCCAGCCCGGACTACAGCAAGTACAGATGCAAACGAAAATAGGCTTCACCTTTGCTTCGGCAATGCGTGCCTTCCTGCGTGCTGACCCCGATATCATTCTCATTGGTGAAATGCGTGACCATGAAACCGCCTCAATTGGTATCGAAGCCTCGCTCACGGGTCACCTTGTATTATCAACCTTGCATACCAACTCGGCTCCAGAGACTATTACTCGTTTGCTGGACCTGGGTCTGGATCCGGTGAACTTCTCTGATGCACTGCTTGGCGTATTGGCTCAGCGTCTGATGAGAACGTTGTGCGGCAAGTGCAAAGAATCCTATAAACCTGAAGAAAAGGAAATAACGCATCTTATCGAGCAGTACGGCACAGAAGATTTCAAGACTCTTGATATGAAAAAGGACGAAATTGAATTGTGTCGGGCTGTAGGTTGTGAAGCCTGCGGTGATTCTGGTTACAGGGGCCGTACTGGCGTACATGAGTTACTTGTAGGTACCCATGAGCTTCAATCCATGATTTACAAGAAGGCTGACCTCACAGACCTAACAGCACAAGCGATCAAAGACGGTATGCGGACTCTGAAGCAAGATGGCATACACAAAATTTTTCAGGGTCTTACTGATTACGAGCAACTTCTGAGAGTAGTATCTCAATAGAGTGTAGTACCCATCCCCCTATCCCCCTATCCGTCTTAAGAGTTCCCCTAATACATGTAAAGCATTAAACAGCCAGGTAAGTTGTTTTGCATTATGGAGTTAAGACAATTTTCAAAAATCGTTAGCTGGTTCACATTTCTTCCCGCTTGATCGAATCCACATCACGATCTGGCATAGAGGAACGTGGACATCAGTTGTAATCAGGAGGAATCTGGAGCCCTAGCCCATACATGGGGGTGTTCCATGATTAAAACTGTATTGATTGGTCTTTTGCTTGGTGCAACATTGGGTGTGTCCCTTGCTTCTGAAGTGTTTCAACGATTTGGCATGCAAGCAGAAACGTATATGATCCTTATGGGTGGTATGCTCATCGCCACACTCGTTATAAATCGAGGTATCGGTGTGTTGGCAGCATTTGTTACTTTGTCTATGGTCGTTATGCAGCCAGAACAAGTGTTGCTTGAGCATGGATTCGACAGGGATTTTCTGTTGGCAGCACTCATGGTTACAGTCATGTTCCCGGTAGTACAACGAGTCATGCAATCCTGATATCCGCTCAAGAGCCTATCGCTTCAATATCGCTTCAATCTAAATCAACCTGACAGTATTGGCCATTTTTGACACAGTTTATTGCCAAATAAGCCAACCTGTGCCTTTTAATTAACCCTTTGCCTTGTGCGAGTCGGGTATCTAATCACCAGTATTTAAAAAAGAAAATTAAGCTGATTTTTGAGAGCATGAAAAAGTCGGAAAACCCTGTTAATTACAGGGTAAAAAAGTTTGGTGGTTTTAAAAATGTAAAAAACACCGAGAATTTATGCACAAAAAGAATTTCATAACGGGAAAGTCTAATAAAATAGGGGTTTTATGAAGATTCAATTAAATAAAACTATAACTTATTGATATATAAAGATAAAATATTTGATTAAAAAACAAACAAACTGTCTATGTTCGGTAAATCGTGGGCAATTCATCACCCTAATGAACGCTTATCCAAAGACTTATCCACAGTTTCTGTGGAAAAAACCCTGCGCTTGTATTGCCTAGTCAAGTATCGCGGCTTTAACAACTGATGATACAATTATGAACCATAAGGCCAAGCTTTGCTCAGGACCTCTCCAGAGAGTTTAAATGATCGAAATCAACGAAAATATTCCTTTCCTCTGGCGCCTCAGTGCTCAAGATGATGGCGAGGGATTCTGCATAGTTACCATGGTTGTCCCTTTTAATACCGGGGATAAAAACCTCGAACATACTATTGAAACAGATATAGTCAGCCTGACTGCCGACTACACCAGCGGAGAAGAGGATGAAATCCTGGAGTGGAATGAGGATGACATCAGTCTATTTCTGAAATTGATTACTACTACTTCAACGGGAAAATCCTATGCCCCAGGTGGCAGTATCCGTGTAGATCTTAGCGATCCAGATACGATTGAAATAGTAAATATCGTCGCGGCAGCGGGTTTTGGGCTTGCCCAGACGGGTGACAATTACCTGCTAAATTCAGATAACTCTCAAATGAGTTTTGAATACGATGTTGGTGCCCAGATATCCCTGAATTCAGTGACCGGCTATAAGCGTGGTGTTGTCGTAGATATGGATGACGAGCATGTTGTCTGTGTCATGTTGGAAAGTATCGAAAGAATATCTTCCACCCAGGAAGATGAAATCCTGCCACATGATGTTCTATTGGTGAAACGCCACCAGGTTCTGGATCCTCTCTACACTCGAACAGAGCCTTTTCAGTCAGATGTCGTCCACTAGCTGGCGCGATCAGGCACATACGCCTGAAACAACAGCTACTCTCTTTTATTAATTAATTGACTATGAGCCAATTTGAAGCGGATGTCGCAAGACGCCGCACTTTTGCAATTATTTCTCACCCGGATGCCGGTAAGACCACCATCACCGAAAAATTGTTACTGTGGGGCAAGCTGATCCAGAAAGCCGGGACAGTCAAAGGCAGGAAGTCCGACCGTATGGCGACATCCGATTGGATGACCATGGAACAGGAAAGGGGGATCTCAGTAACGTCATCGGTTATGCAATTTCCCTACCGGGACCGGGTCGTAAACTTGCTGGATACGCCTGGACATGAAGATTTTTCTGAAGACACCTACCGAACGCTGACAGCAGTGGATTCCGTGCTCATGGTCATAGATGGTGCCAAGGGTGTTGAAGAGCGCACAATCAAACTCATGGATGTATGCCGACTGCGCGATACACCCATACTAACTTTCATCAACAAAATGGATAGGGATGTCAGAGATCCAATAGACTTGCTTGATGAAGTGGAACAAATACTAAAGATTGAATGTGCGCCTATTTACTGGCCGTTGGGAATGGGCAAAGAATTCAAGGGCATCTATAACCTTTCTACTGATATTCTTTTCGTCTATGACCATGATCATGCGGACGCTGTGAATGAGGTCAAAACTATCGATGGGCTTGATAGCGACGAAGCTGCAGAACTGCTGGGCTCCTACGTGGATGATTTCCGGGATGAAATTGAGCTTGTCCGTGGAGCCAGCCACGATTTTAACTGCCAGTCTTATCTGGAAGGTAAACAAACACCTGTGTTCTTCGGAACGGCCCTGGGTAATTTTGGTGTTGAGCAAATGCTCAATGATTTCGTGGAATGGGCGCCTGCGCCGCAAAACCGGATTGCAACCAGCAGGGAAGTAGATGCCAAAGACAAAAATTTTTCCGGCTTTATTTTTAAAATACAAGCCAATATGGATCCTCACCATCGAGACCGAGTTGCATTCATGCGTATCTGCTCAGGAGCGTATGAGCAGGGCATGAAAATGAAGCATGTCAGAATCGGTAAGGAAATCCGGATCAGCGATGCGGTCACTTTTCTGGCGGGTGAGCGCGAGCAGGCTCATTATGCAGTATCCGGCGATATCGTAGGGCTACATAATCATGGCACTATTCAAATCGGTGACACGTTTACTGCTGGTGAAGAAATACAATATACCGGTATTCCACATTTTGCTCCGGAGCTTTTCAAACGCATTCGCCTGAAGGATCCACTCAAGTTGAAACAACTTAAAAAAGGTCTGAAGCAATTGTCAGAAGAAGGCTCAACTCAAGTCTTTATGCCCCTTAATAATAATGACCTGATTGTGGGAGCCGTGGGAGTATTACAGTTTGAAGTGGTGGCCTATCGTCTGAAGGATGAGTACAAGGTAGATTGCGTTTATGAACCGGTTAATGTTTTTACTGCTCGCTGGGTCTACTGTGATGACCATGCAAAACTGGAAGAATTGAAACGTAAGGCAGGGGACAATCTGGCACTGGATGGTGGTGATTGCCTGACCTATCTTGCACCAACCAGAGTGAATCTTGATCTGACGATAGAGCGCTGGCCGGATGTTATTTTTACAGCAACCAGAGAACACTAGTAAAAGCGCTCTTTTAAAATACTATTAACAGGGCTCTTATTACGACAATTATTAGACAGACGCTTGATGGGACGTATCGTTAGCCCCATAGTGAATAAATAGTAAATATGAAGAATTATGAAAAGATTAACAGAGTAAAAGGCGACGCTATTTTTTTCCTGCAAATTCTCTATAGACCAATGGGAAAACCACCATCAACACAACGACCACAATGAGCACATCCTTGTCGATGTAGTATTGATCAAGAAATTCCTGCGGCATGTTTATCATCAAGCTCATAAGTAGCACAATGATTATCAGCACGACTCCCCTGAAAGCGACAAGCCCGGTAATGACCAAAGCTCCCACTCCAATATACAGGTAATTCCTGTCGATCCCGAACTGGGTCAACAAGTTGGCACTGAGTATGATGCCAACTGTCAAGAAAACGACTAGTGCCATGAGAATCATTTTCATAAAATAGAAAGTCCTGAATAAGCAGGTAGCAAAAATTTAAAGCTAATGCAGAATACAGGAATAAACAATGATTTCAATATGTTGTGCACATCATTCTCCTGTCTTTATCTGGATCTATTAAAAAAAGAGTTAGTTGAAATCTGTCAGCTTGGTAGGCCATCAAAGAAAATTGTCTTCTTCTTCGCCATCATCTGCAGAAACCAAAGAAAGTCCTCCAGTACGACCTTCCTGATCGTCCCCTTCGCCACCGACTTCACTTTCAGCTAAATCGATTTTTAGACGCAAGTTGTTTTTGGAGTCGGCATTTTTTAATGCTTCTTCCAGGGTGATTCTGCCTTCCTTGTATAAATAGTAAAGAGCAGAGTCGAAAGTGCGCATTCCCTGTTGCTCGGATTTCTCCATCACTTCTTTAATATCCTCAATCTTGCCATTTTTGATCAGGTCCTGGATGCGAGGCGTACCGAGCAGAATTTCAATGGCGGCGGCACGTTTCCCATCAACTGTGGGAACAAGGCGTTGTGAAATAAAACCGCGCAGGTTCAGTGACAAATCCAGGAAGAGCTGCTTATGTCTTTCTTCAGGGAAAAAGTTAATTATACGGTCAAGGGCCTGGTTGGAATTATTGGCATGCAAAGTTGATAAACAAAGATGACCTGTTTCAGCAAAGGCTAGCGCATGCTCCATGGTTTCCTGAGTACGAATCTCCCCAATAAGAATGACATCAGGTGCCTGGCGCAATGTGTTTTTCAGGGCTTCTTCGTATGAATCCGTATCTACGCCGACTTCACGTTGATTGACGATAGATTTTTTATGCTCATGCACAAACTCAACAGGATCTTCAATGGTGATGATATGGCCATCAGAGTTTGTATTACGGTAATCAATGAGTGATGCCAGGGAAGTGGATTTACCCGCACCAGTACCACCCACAAACAGGATGAGGCCGTTTTTATTCATCATTAATTTGGTAAGAGTTTCTGGCAGTCCCAAGTCCTTGAAATTGGGAATGTCAGCTACGATATTACGAGCAACTATTCCAACTTCGTTGCGCTGTTGAAAAATATTGACACGGAATCGGCCAATGTCTGCTAGGGATAATGCGAGGTTCATTTCAGGACTTTTTTCAAAATCCGCTATTTGCTCGTCATTCATTATTGAATAGGCAACTTTCTTTGATGCACCTGGTGGTAATGGTTTATCTGTCATAGGCACCAGTTTGCCATGGGCTTTCATACTGGGCGGCGCGCCGGTAGTCAGAAACAGGTCGGAGCCTTCTTTTTCGATCATTATTCGTAAAAGATCGTTTAATTCCATGACACGAACCCTTTAATGCTATGTAAATTGTTGGTTATTCAAATCGTTTTTCAGTGTACCAGTTTATCTCAACCGCCGATTTATGTACTTCATCCTGGACGCCCAGGGTCAATACAAACAAAGCCATGCGGATGAGTACACCATTATCAGTCTGGCGGAAAATTGCCAGATTCGGGTGCTGATTAAGATCATTATCCAGCTCATTTGCTTCAGCACGGGAGTCCCGGGGCAAGGGATGCATAATAACGGTATTTGGTTTGCAGTGACTAGTGTATATGGCCTGATTCAGTCGGAAGCGACCTCGGTATATATCGGCTTCATTGCGGTCCTCAAAGCGTTCTTCCTGGATGCGGGTAAGGTAAACGGTATCGTTGTTTTCCAAACCACTTTCCATGTCATCGGTTTCGATTACTGCATGACCGTTTTCTCGTAATGTTTCTACAATGTCTTCCGGCATTTTTAATTCTTCAGGAGAGATAAGGGTAAAAGTAATATTTTTGTACAGATTAAGCAGCTTGCACAAAGAGTGGACAGTTCTACCAAATTTCAGATCGCCGACCATGGCAATGCGGATGCCGTCAAATTCACCTTTGATATTTAGTTCTTTCTTGATGGTATAAAGGTCCAACAGCGCCTGGGAAGGATGTTCTGCAGGGCCGTCGCCAGCATTAATGACCGGGACCCGGCTGGCTTTTGAGAATTCTTCAACTGATCCTGCTACAGGATGGCGCATTACCACAATGTCGCTATAGCCACTGATGACACGGGCGGTGTCATACAGGGATTCCCCTTTGGTGATGGCAGAGGCTTTGATATCCGTAGTTTCTCTGACTTGCCCACCGAGCAGGTTGAAGGCGCAGCCAAAACTGACGCGGGTACGGGTGCTCGGTTCGAAGAACAGGTTGCCAAGGATGGCACCGTCGAGGACTCGGGTATGTTTTTTGCGTTGGGCGTAGGGCTCTATTTCATCAGCTACCCTGAATAATTCTGCTACATCAATCTTGTCAAACTGACTGATGGACAAAATATGGGAGCCGAGAAAATTCATACGCGGTGATTATATGCTGAAATCTGTGAGCTGGATACTTGAGAGCTATAGATAGTAGGTGATTAGGGCATACGGCTGTACGCCCTGAAATTAACAAAATCACAATCAGTAGTTGCAGATAGGGATACAACTGCCATCATTCCCACCTTCTTCAACTGTCTTTTCCCTCTTTTCAGTGACATGACCCTTGCTCCCTGCAGGGTCGCAGGCTTATCCTTAAGGCATAACAAGACACCGTGAGGGATTCATCATGAAATTATTACAAAGCGTGTGCTACTCAGCTGTGATTTTTCTTGGCGCAAGTACTTCGTTTGTTCAGGCCCAGTATGGCACTGGAGGAGAGGAATGGATTTCTTACGGCGGCGACCGGGGGGGTACACGTTATTCTCCTTTGAGTCAGATTAACCGTGATAACGTCAGTCAACTCGAAGTGGCATGGACCTGGAAGGCAGATAATTTCCCGGAAACGGATTACCGCAATATTAGTACACCATTGATGGTAGATGGTGTTATGTATTTCACGGCAGGCAACCGCCGAAATGTCATTGCCGTGGATGCTGACACTGGTTACACACGATGGACCTGGCGCTTGGATGAAGGTGAGCGCTGGGAACAGGCACCAAGGCGTAATTCCGGCCGCGGGGTTTCCTGGTGGAGTGATGGCCAGGACAGCCGTATTTTTGTAATTACTCCTGGTTTTCAACTGGTAGCTCTTGATGCAAAGACCGGCCAGCCGGTTTCTGAATTTGGCAATGAGGGTGTGGTGGATTTATTTACCCAACTTGACCTGGATTACGATCACCCACCTTTGATCGGAGCTATCGGTAATTCGTCACCTCCAACTATTATCGGCGACAGCGTAGTGATTGGTCCGGCATTGCGCCCGGGAGGGCGCGCCAATATTGGTAACGTCAAGGCCGACATTATGGCCATTAATGCCAGAACCGGGGAGCGTAACTGGGTATTCCACACCATTCCCCGACAAGGTGAGCCCGGCTATGAAACCTGGCTGGATGGATCGGCTGAGCGGGTTGGCAATGCCGGAATCTGGGGCTTAAGTGCCGGTGATCCTGAGCTAGGCATTGTTTACTTGCCTATAGAAGCAGCAACCAACGATGTCTATGGTGGCCATAGGCCAGGCAACAATCTGTATTCCAGCTCCCTGGTGGCTCTGGATGCCGCATCGGGACAAATGCTCTGGTACCAGCAGTTGGTGCACCACGATATCTGGGATTATGACATGCCACCTCATCCTATCCTGCTCGACCTGAACGTGGATGGGGAGGAAATCAAGGCTGTCATCCAGTTCACCAAACAGGCTTTTGCCTATGCCTTTAACCGGGAAACGGGTGAACCAGTCTGGCCCATGGAAGAACGGCCTGTGCCAGAGTCGGATGTGCCCGGTGAATGGACTTCACCCACCCAGCCTTTTCCCACCAAGCCGCCCCCCTTTGATGTGCAGGGGATTAGTAATGATGACCTGATTGATTTCACACCGGCCTTACGCCAGGCAGCAATCGAAGCTGTCAGCCAACACCGCATTGGCCCTATATATACACCACCTTCACTGAGTAATGCCGAAGACGGCTCACGCGGCATGATTGTAGTGCCAGGGCTTGGCGGCGGTGCCAACTGGGAAGGGGGTGCTGCAGATCCTGAAACCAACTATGTCTATATTGGTTCCAATACGGCGCCTTCCGTGATCGGTCTGCAGCCGCCTGGTTTTGGTACCACCAATGCCCTTTACAACATGGGGGGCTCACTGCCACTACCAAATTTGGATGGCCTGCCTATTATGAAGCCACCTTATGGACGAATTACGGCATATGACATGAACCAGGGTGAAATTGCCTGGCAGATACCGCTGGGGGATACGCCGGAAGAAATTGCCAACCATCCGTTGCTCGAAGGGGTGGAAATTGCACCAACCGGTATTAATTCACGGGCAGGATTGCTGGTGACCAGTACCTTGCTGATCGCGGGGGAAGGGGGCAATGGCCGACCTCTTTTCCATGCCTACGACAAGGCCACCGGTGATGAAATCGCGCGGATAGAAATACCTGTGGGTCCGCAACAGGGCTCTCCCATGACTTACATGGTCAATGGCAGGCAATACATCGCATTTTTTACAGCTAATGCAGGGGAGAGAATAGCCGCCCAGTTGGTGGCGTATGCGTTGCCAGAATCAGGCGGGGAATAACAACCGGATACAAGAAGAAGCGGATACAAGATACTGGATACAAGAGGAAAACTGATGGTTTGAGTGCAGGCTTGGACATTTGTGAAAAGTTAAATGATTAAGGGCGACCAGTCGGCCGCCTCTACCGGTTATTATCATTTCCTGATTAGTTGGTTCAATTTGGGCGGACTAATTCAGACAGGAAATTTTCCAGCGCATCTGTTTCGTTAGCCAGGCAGCGAAATCCGATATACCCATCAGGGCGCACAAGGAAAAGCACAGGTTTGCCTTCAGTTTGGTAGCGCGCATTAAACGCTGGAGAATTATCCAAAACTTCCAACTTGAGTATTTTTGGATAGTTTTCGGCCAAAGCAGCCACCATTTCTGACTGCTCATCGTTCAGGCCGCTTGCCAGAAGAGTAAAGCGGGTATCTCCCAGAAGGCGAAACAAAGATTGCCCGTTTTCTAGGTCAGCATCCGGTGCCCTGTCTCCAATAGCAGGACCTTGAAGCGCCTCCAGTTCTGGATACTGTTGAATAGTATCCCGATAGGTGTAGGAGATTCCCGAACAACAGCCCACTACTTTTTCCAGATAAGCAGGGTCTTCCATTTGCTCACCGCGCTCTGAAATATCCTTGCCATGACCCATGAAAGTCTCATGCAGTGAAGAGGCTGCCCAGATGACTTGCTCAGCTATTGGCCTGCGTTCGGCCTCGTAGGATTCAAGCAAACTGACATTGGCTAGTCCGCTCTCAACCATGCCCAGCTTCCAACCCAGATTCCAGGCATCCTGAATACAACAATTCACGCCCTGGCCACCGGTCGTGGAATGCACGTGAGCGGAATCTCCAACGAGGAAAACATTGTTCTCCCGGTATGTTTTCGCCAGGCGCACCCAGCTTTCCCACTTGGAATGCCAGACTCTTTCTCCCATGCTCACACCATCAAAATGCAGGTCCATGAGTTTCTGGATGTTTTCTTCCGGTGTTGCATCAGGATCTGCAGCTTCACCTCGGTCACTGACTAACAGACGATAAAAGTCACCTGGCAGATAGGCCACCATCATGAAGTGGTCGGTACCGGCACAATAATGTATGTGGTCTTTGGCATCTGGAAAATTGTTAAGCCGGATATCCAGGTTCTGCAGTACTGTGCCCTGGTAATTACTTTCATCTTGCTCCACATCCAGGCATCGACGGACCTGGGAATTGATGCCGTCACAGGCAATCACATAGGTTGAACGAATAGTTTCCTGTGCGCCTGTTTGCGTATCCTCTATGACTGAACTGACGCAATCGCCATCCTGTTCAACACTAACGAGTTTCTTGCCCCACTGCGCTTCCCCGTTGTATTTCTGCTTCCAGTAGTCTCTCAAGGCTTTCTCTGTTTCATCCTGGCGGTGAATTAGGAGAAAAGGATAGCGGCAGTCAGTGGTGGTGAAATCAATCCCCATCTCAACCACATGGCGTTTGCCATCACGGACATAGTGCAAATCATAGCCTTTGTCTGGAATGCCACGATCAATAAATTGTGCGGCCAGATCCTTGTCCAGCAATTCAAAAATTTCCAGCATGCGAGAATGCACAGTAATTGCTCTGGACGTGGGTGATGGTGCCGGGAGACGGTCAATAGTACGAAAATCCGTACCATAGCGGGATAACTGTAGTGACAGCATAGTCCCTGAGGCTCCACCGCCGACTACCAGGACTGGAATATCGATGCCTGAAGCCATAGTTAAATTCCTGGGTTGGTTTGCAAAAAAACTGGATAGTCAGGTTTCTTAGTTCATTGTACCGGAAAACCTGATGCAGGCAGAAGACCAATACTTATATGACTCAGCCAACGATTTATTTTATGCTTCTGGTTATTATAGAGGTACTGATTAAAAACCAGGGAGTAAAGATTGAGCAATAAGCAACTAAAAGGCAGGATTAAACGCCGAACTGTGCTTGAAGGAATATGTGCTGCTAGTGCGGTAGTCCCTGGTTTGGCTGGAGCACAAGTTCCGGACCCCGAGACACTGACACCCCCTCAGGCAAACGATGTGCTGGTACATTCCTATGGGGATGAGGCCGGCAATGTGATTGGCATTGATGAATTGGATACCGACAGCAAACAAATATTTGCCTGGGCTATGGACCCGGTAAGCGGCATTCTTCGAAACGGGACACGTTTGAATCAGGTGGTGCTGGTCAGAGTTGGTCCAGATCGACTCTCTGATGAAACAGCGGTACGTAGCATCAATGGTCTGGTAGCTTATTCTGGAGTATGCAGTCACACTGGTTGCGATGTTACGGACTGGAACGATGAGTTTCTGCGTTTCCAGTGCCCCTGTCATGAATCACAGTTTGATCCCGCCGATGGGGCGCGGGTTGTGGGAGGTCCGGCACCCTGGCAACTGGCTGCTTTACCATTAAAGGACGTGGATGGCCATGTGGGCGTGGCTGGAGAATTCGAAGGCAGGGTGGGATTCCCGCAACCGGGATTGTCACCATTCGGTATTTGATTATCACCGTTAGGTATTAAGAGCTTCGTAAAAATTTAATGAGGGGAATTCAAAATGAAAATAACAATTACACTAATTGAAAAAGGCGTATTGCTTGTAGCTTACCTCCTAGCGCTTGCCGCCTGTGAAGAACAACAGCCAGCTGCAACACAACAGTCAGTTGCAGACACGCCCCGGATCAGAGCACCGTCACAGCCGGCCGATATTTCTGCCTACGCTGCCGTCACCGATGATCGTTTGCTCAATCCGGAACCGGAAAACTGGCTTATGTTTCGCCGTACCTATGACGGCCAGGGTTATTCTCCGCTGGAGCAGATCAATGTCGGGAATGTTTCTAACCTTGAAGCAGTCTGGTCTATTTCAACTGGTCTGACAGAGGGGCATCAATCGCCGCCTATTGTTAATGACGGCATTATGTTCATTACTACTCCCCTGAACCATGTTATTGCCCTAGATGCCGACAGCGGTGACGGGTTGTGGGAATACGCACGGCAAATGCCCTTTGATATCAGTCTTATTCACCCGACAAATCGCGGTGTAGCACCGTATGGCGACAAGGTTTATATGGCTACCTCAGATGCCAACGTGGTGGCGCTTGATGCGCGCAGCGGTGAAGTGATCTGGGAGCAGCCGGTAGCAGATTATCGCAATGGTTATTACATGACTCTGGCGCCATTACCGGTTGAGGGCAAAATCCTGGTGGGAGTGTCCGGCGGAGAGCGAGGTATTCGCGGTTTTATTACTGCACTAGATGCAGAGTCTGGTGAAGAACTTTGGAAGACTTATACTATTCCAGGTCCGGGAGAATTCGGCAACGACACCTGGCCTGAAGATGGCTGGCAGACCGGCGGCGCTTCCGTCTGGGTTACCGGTAACTATGATCCGGAATTGAATATGTCATTTTGGGGCATTGGTAATGCCGGTCCCTGGGCCGGTGACGCAAGGCCTGGCGACAATCTTTATGCCAATGCCGTCATTGCGCTTGATATGGATACCGGTGAGTTGCAGGGCTATCACCAGTATCATTGGAATGGATCCTGGGACTGGGATGAAGTTTCCACGCCGATCCTGATGGATGTGGAACGGGAAGGGCGGACCTTCAAAGCCCTGGTCCACCCTGGTCGCAACGGCTACCTGTGGGTACTGGAACGTACCGCGGAGGGCATCAACTTTATCGATGCTGAGCCTTATGTATACCAGGATGTCTTCACTTCAATAGATCCTGAAACCGGTCGGCCCACCTATGACATGGCACACAAACCCGGACTGGGCAAAGTGGCTTCCTACTGTCCTTCTTTATCCGGCGGTAAGAACTGGGTACCGGCAGCCTACAGTCCACAAACTGGTCTGCTCTACATACCAGCCAATGATAATTACTGCTCTTCCTGGGAAGGCACAGACGTGGAATATCGACCCGGACAGGGCTTTACCGGCACTACCAATTCCAGTGCGAGTATTATCGAAGGCGCTGATCATATCGGGGAAATTCAGGCCTGGAATGTCAACACTGGGGAAGAGGTATGGACAAAAGAATTCGAACTGGCGAATTGGGGCCCCATCCTGGCCACCGCCGGCAACCTGATTTTCTCAGGCGGCACCGCTGACCGCTTTTTTCGCGCCCATAATGCCAGTACTGGTGAATTGGTGTGGGAGCAACGATTAAATTCCGGTATCACTGGTGTACCTACTTCCTTTGCCGTAAACGGCAAGCAATATATTGCCGTGCAGTCAGGTTGGGGTATCGATGCGGCAGGCATGCAGCGGCGCCTGGATTCCTTGCAGGGACGTACCACCATCGTGCCACAGGGTGGTGTGCTATGGGTATTTGCGCTGGATGATTAACAGCAATGGGATTTGATCCCAACGGGGAATGAGGCATGAAAACAAGCATGGAAGCTGTCCCCCAATCTTCAGGAACCTGGCAATTTCAGATCAATGAAGGCGTAAAGCCAGTTGGCTCCCTGATCATTGATGAGTGGGCTGACAGTGGATTACTGAAAGTCCATGGCAATGAATTTACAGTTAAGCTTTCAGGTCATGAATTTTATGAACAGAGCGTGCTGAAAGGTAAATTCCAGTTGGAACGGAATGGAAAAATTCTGATCAGTGCAAACAAAAAAACGGCGTTGCAGATTTTTTTTGAACTTGAAGTAGCAGGAAGAAATTATATTCTAAGGCCATCATCCATTCTTCGGCGGCACATAGTTTTATCTTAACGTGAACTTCACGTTGGTACCATCAAACCCCGAAATATTTTTGGCCGTACTGCCCGTATTAGATTTCATATTGGTCTGTCGGTTGAGTGCCGGATATTTGTTGTCTGGCTTGCCCTGCTAATGTGGAAAAGAGGAACTCGAATTGGCACATTTGGAAACAGATAAATTCATCAAATGGTAAATAGATGGGTAGGGGCGTACGGTGGCGTGGTCTGGGTGTTGGTACTGGACTAGTCCCAGATACCAAGTGGGGATAAGCTTTCAATAATTGTAGTGCTATTGGAAAAGTAGTCATGGCGAAAAAACCAATAACAATTCCCGAGTACATAGCATCCAAACCACCGAAAGCTCGTGTACAAGATACAGGGCTGTCCATTTTGCAGTCGTTGTTCAGGGGCTTTATTTTTACTTGAGGTGACTTTCTGATTGACAACAAATTAATGAAATTCATCATTATCTTGTCTCTAGTCTCTTGTCTTGGTCAGTGCGTAAACGAATAAATCACTGCATTAGTGCCTAATCGAAACGCATCCGTTGAGGGTTTCAAAGGCATCCTGCCATCAGAGTACCAGTCCCAGAAATTGGCCAGATCATTATTGTGGCCGGCCAGAATGCCCAGCCGCCCGTTCCTGTCAAATATGCCGTAGTAGGTGATTTCTCCTCCCGGTACGGAATCTGCCATCGCGGCAAGGTTGTCTAGTGACGTGTGCACGCGAAACACTTCATGATCCAGAGGTACTGGAATGAAGTCGTATTCCGGAAAGGCGCGTTTGACCTGGGAGCGCATCTGAGACCATTGCCAGGGACCATCAAAGTCATCCATGAGGATGAAACCTCCCCGTGATACAAATTCACGCAGGTTGATCACTTCCTTGTCTGTGAGCTCCATTTCTCCAGGCTCGGATACATAAGCAAAGGGGTAGTCGAAAACATCCGGCTCACCCAATTCAATAATGCGGTAGGAGTCGATCTCCATGCTGATTAGTGTCGCGCGTTCCAGGAACTCGTTGAGGTTGATGTCAGAGTCGGGATAGTTATGTGACCAGCCCATGTTTCCTATGCTGCCATTGGTGCCGAAATGCCAGCGCGCGGCGGTGAATTCTCTCACCGGCGGCTCGTTTTGCTCAATACGCCAGCCTCTGCCACCCCGACCAAACTGGGAGTAAGCCAGGTTTGTGGTGAGAACTGTGAGTAGCAAGAATAAAATGAACTGTTTCATCCCTATAAAATACAGCGACACGTTGAAAGTTGAAAGTTAAAAGTTAAAAGACAAAAGATAAAAGATAAAAGATAAAAGAATTGTAATGCTTTGGTTGATCAGTGCAGCCCGGATAGCTCTACGAGGAATAACGCTTAGGCTATGCAAAAGGTGAAAATGTAGTTGATACAGACAAGAAAACTGTACGTGTCTAATCCTCTTGATCAGAGTATTACCAGTTATGACCTGGTTTTGGGCTATTCCGGAAATTCGACAAGAATGATGCAGATTCAATTTCTGCTTATCAAGCCATGAGGTTTATGGGATGCTAGTCCCTATTCGACGAAATCTGAGTAAAGCAAGATTGAGCAGTCATAAATCTATTTTCTGGCATGATTATGAAACCTGGGGGGCACAGCCACGCAAGGACCGTCCTTGCCAGTTTGCCGGAATTCGTACCGATGAAGACCTGAACATTATCGATGATCCAGTGTCTTTTTATTGTAAACCCACCCCGGATTACCTGCCTCATCCGGAAGCTTGTCTGGTCACTGGCATCTGCCCGGAAACGGCGCTTGAAAAAGGCCTAACAGAGACTGAGTTCAGTGCTCGCATTGCCGAGCAGTTCATGCAGCCAAATACCTGTGTCAGTGGCTACAACAGCATCCGTTTTGATGACGAAGTGACCCGTCACATGTTGTACCGAAATTTTTATGATCCCTATGAGCGGGAGTGGAAAAATGGTAATTCCCGCTGGGACATCATTGATCTGGTGCGTATGACCCATGCCTTGAGGCCGGAGGGCGTCCAATGGCCGCAAAAAGACGATGGCCGCCCCAGCTTCAGACTGGAAGATTTAACAGCAGCAAATAACATTGAGCACAAAGGCGCTCATGACGCCTTGGTGGATGTCGTTGCCACCATCGAAATGGCGAAGTGTATTAAACAGGCGCAGCCAAAGCTGTATGACTGGCTGTACCAGCTGCGCACTAAAAACAAAGTGAAACCTTTGCTGGATTTACGCAACCGTGACATGCTCTTGCACGCATCAGGCATGTTCTCTGCTACCCGCGGCTGTCTTGCTATTGTCATGCCGCTGCTTATGCATCCAGTTAACCAAAATGGCGTAATTGTGGTTGATCTCAATCAGGATCCACAAATTTGGCTTGACCTGTATGCAGAAGAAATCAAGCGGCGTGTTTTTTCACGTAATGATGATTTGGAAGAGGGCGTGGAACGGGTAGCTCTAAAAACCGTGCATATTAATAAATGCCCTGCACTGGCTCCGATGTCAGTACTGGATGAAGAAACTGTCTCCCGTTATGCCATCGACCTGGAAGGGTGTGCAACCAATAGGGAAAAACTGCTCGCTAATAATAATGCAGCGATGGAAAAACTCAGGTTGGTATTTGCAGATCAGAATATGGAGTCACTGCCAGATCCTGACCATATGCTCTACAGTGGTGGTTTCTTTAATGATCAGGACAGAGTTAGCATGGAAAACATTAAACGCATGCCTGCCGAAAACCTGGCCGACCTGGATATGCCTTTTCAGGACAAACGGTTGCCTGAGATGTTATTTCGCTATCGCGCACGTAATTATCCTGAGTCGCTCAATTCGGAAGAGTCTGTGCGCTGGCAGGCGTGGTGCACAGAGCAGATAACAATCAATCCCAATGGCGTAGGGTTAACGGCAGTCGATTATTTCGCACGTCTGGAGGCATTGGCAATTGAGAAGCCCGAGGAAAAAGAATTGCTGGAATGCCTTCATAGTTATGCACAAAGATTGTGCCAAAAAATGAATATCGCGACCTGAATACATAGTGAATAATTAAAAAAGGATGACCCTTGTCACGTTTTAACCTGTTTAAATTAACTGGTCCCGGCATCATTGTTGCGGCGACTGGTCTTGGTGCTGGCGACATCGTTGCTGCATCGGCAGCCGGTGCTCAGTTTGGCACCACCTTGTTATGGGCAGTTATTTTTGGAGGCGTGCTGAAATTTGTTTTGACAGAAGGTATTGGCCGCTGGCAACTGGCAACGAATACCACCTTGCTGGAAGGTTGGATTGACCGGTTGCCCCGCGCATTTAGTTGGTATTTTCTGGTGTATCTGTTTCTGTGGACCTTCATGGTTGCTGCCGCCATGATGTCGGCCTGTGGCTTAGCCGCTTATGCCTTTTTTCCTGGAATATCAGTGGGTTGGTGGGGTGTTATCCATGCTCTTGCTGCACTGGTGATAGTCTGGTTTGGTGTGTACAAGGCACTGGAAGCCGTCATGAAATTTTTTATCGGCCTGATGTTCGTCACCGTTTTGTACTGCGCCATCCGGGTCATGCCTGGCCTGTCTGAAATCGCTGCCGGCATGTTCATTCCAGAAGTGCCTGACCTCGGTATGGTGTATGTGCTGGGTGTGATCGGTGGCGTCGGGGGCAGTATTACCATCATGTCTTACGGCTATTGGATGCGCGAAGCAGGTTGGAAAGGTAAGGAGATGATTCCCACTATGCGCATCGACCTGGCGGTGGCCTATGGACTTACTGCTCTGTTTGGTCTGGCTATAATTATTATTTCAGCAGGTGTTCAACCCGAGATAGTGTCGGGAAATAACATGGCACTTGCCGTAGCGGATCAACTGGTACCGGTAATGGGTGAAACCGGTAAGTGGGTATTCCTGTTCGGTTTCTGGGGTGCTGTGTTTAGTTCCATGATCGGGGTCTGGCATGGCGTACCTTTTTTGTTTGCAAATTTTGTCTACCATTTCAAGCAACAAAATTATGTTATAGAAAAAGCAGGAAGCATTTCACGCACACCTGCCTACCGTGGATATCTGGTTTATCTGGCCGTGCTTCCCATGAGCCTGCTCTTGCTCGAACGACCAGTTTGGATTGTGATCATCTATGCAGTTACCGGGGCCATTTTCATGCCTTTGCTAGCTGCATTGCTTTTGTATCTCAACAATAACAGGGAATGGCTGCATGCCCATGCGAATACCTGGTTGGGAAAGTCCATGCTAGGTGTTAGTCTGGTGGTGTTTGGCTACTTGTTGATGATTCAACTAGCTAACCAGTTTTAGTCAGGGTTTGTATTCTCTTTTCCAATTCGCCCCCTAAACCTTTAAAATCAATTTTTAAACAACAAATCTGAACAAATAGCTTTCTATGGATGAATTTGAGGACATCAGGCCTTACCGCGATGATGAGGTTAGGCCAGTTGTGGACCGGTTACTTCAGGATAATGACTTATCGAGTGCCCTTGCTAAGTTCAGGCACCCACTTCTGTATACATTTTTCCCAGGCTGGGTGACAAAGAAAGCCCATGCAATTCTGAGTGAAGAAATCGCACATGTGCAGACTATTCATGATGTGCAGAAAATTATTGAAAAGTACCTGGACGCGTTGATTGAAAGTACAACCACCAGTTTGACATCCGAAGGGTTGGAGTCTCTCGATACAACAGAACCTTATCTGTTTATGAGCAATCACCGGGATATCACAATGGACCCGGCTTTGTGCAATTACATGATCTATCACCACGGGCTCGAAACCCTGCAAATCGCCATTGGTGATAATCTCCTGCAAAGACTTTTTCTGACAGACCTGATGAAGCTGAACAAGAGCTTTATCGTAAAACGCTCAGTCAAGGGCCGTGACCTGCTCAAGGCAAGTAAACAGCTGTCTGCATACATACATCACTGCCTCAAAAACGGTGAAAATGTCTGGATTGCGCAGCGGGAAGGGCGCGCCAAGGACGGTATCGATAAAACAGAATCAGCGATAATAAAAATGTTACACATGGCTGACAGGGAGTCCACCTTGAAGCTGACTTTACAAGAATCCATCACCTCACTGAATATCGTGCCAGTAACTATTTCCTACGAATTTGATCCCTGTGATCGTGCCAAAGCTGAAGAACTCCATACCATAGACACAACAGGCAAATTTGAAAAAGACGAAAACTCTGATGTACGCAGTATTCTTGCAGGGATGATTGGCGACAAAGGAGACGTACATGTCGCTTACGGTGAAAAAATTCAGTTCAGTGATGCGGTCACCGCCGAAGGTGTTGCCAGGGAAATTGATAAACAGATAATCAGGAATTATAAATTGCATGCAGTTAACTATGCCGCCATGGAATTGGTGCAAGACGACTTCATGGATTTCAGTACAGTCCCGGAGTTGCTGCAAATTTCACTTGCTGAATTCAACAGCAAGCGGCGCGTTATTAAATCCCGTCTGGGTAAAATGCCAAAAGCACTGCAACCCTATGTACTGAATATGTATGCCAATCCTGTCATCAGAAAGTCTGAAATCGGCGCGACTTGAACTGTTTTGGCAAAACTCCAGGGCATGCACTATAGTGAATAAATCCTGCCTCACTGGTTTCGGCGATTAACCGGCAATGCTTTCTAACGACCTCAAAAAAACAATTCAGCAGAATTATTCCACGCTGGTCAAAAACAAGAACCTGCAAAACCGCCCTGGCCAAAAAAAGATGATTGCTGAAATTGCCAATTGCCTTAGTAGTGTGGAGATTGACGAAGAAGGCAAGCGTATTTCTCCCTACCCGCCATTGTGTGTTGTCGAAGCGGGAACTGGTATCGGTAAAACAATTGCCTACCTCTTGTCAGTCATCCCTCTGGCAAAAGCCATGGAAAAGAAAGTTATCCTTGCTACGGCAACGGTTGCCCTTCAGGAGCAGGTCATGAATAAGGATATACCCGATCTGTTGCAGCACAGTGAAATGCAGTTTTCCTATTCACTGGCCAAGGGCAGGGGGCGTTATCTGTGTCTTTCGAAACTCGACAATGTACTCAAATCCAGCAGTAGCCAGGACGCCATGCTCGATTTGTATGGGCTTGAGCTTGAAGATCCAACAGAAGCCGACAGAGTACTTTACCAGGATATGCTGGACGCTCTGATTGACAGTAAGTGGAAAGGCGATCGTGATGATTGGCCCACAGTGCTCGATGACACACAATGGCGCAATGTAGCCGTGGAGAAAGGGCAGTGCTCAGGCAACCGCTGTTCCAATTACAGTAACTGTTGTTTTTTTAAAAGCCGTAATAATATGCAGAAAGCCGACTGCATAGTAGCCAATCACGACCTGGTACTAGCGGATTTAAGTCTGGGTGGTGGTGTCATTCTACCTCCACCGGAAGATTGTATTTATATTTTTGATGAGGCCCATCACTTGCCATTGAAAGGGGTAAATCATTTTTCGCATTATATTCGCTTGCGGGGAACGCTGACCTGGTTGGACCGCATGACTACTATCTATAAAGGCATGACTGCAGAGCTTGGCAAGGATGGAGAACTTAAAGTACAACTGGAAAAAGCCAGAGTGGCAGCAGAGCAGACGCGAGCGGTCCTGCAAGAGCATCTGCCAATATTCCAGGAATTTACCGACAGGTCGGAGGCAGCCAATGCCGCTGGTGATATTACTCAGTTTCGATTTGATCAGGGAATTCTGCCGGATGCCATGCGAGAAGTCAGCCACACTATTTTGCTGGAATTTAGGGAGCTTGAAGAGCGCCTTCGAAAAATCTCTGATCGCCTTAAGGATTTCATGGAAAATGAGTCGGGCGACATTGATCGCCAAACGGCAGAAAACTGGTTTCCGGTGGTAGGCATTATGGTTACGCGGGCCGAAGGCTCTATAGCACTTTGGAGGGCCTTTTCTATCGAAGACCATGGTGATTATGCGCCCAATGCACGTTGGATAACGTACAAGCCACTTGGCAACGAAATGGAAATCACCCTGTCCTCCAGTCCTGTGTTGGCAGCTGATGCCTTGACGGATTATTTGTGGAATGAATGTTTCGCCGCTGTACTTACATCAGCCACTTTAACGGCACTAGGTAATTTTGATTTTCTTACTATGCGTTCTGGACTGCATGAAAATACAGTGTATCGATGCATCCCAAGCCCCTTTGATTTTTATAACAAGGCCAGTTTAAGAATTCCGATCGAGGGCTTTGATCCCTCTGACAATGATGGGCATACGCAGGCTATTGTTGAATTACTTCCAGAATTGATAGAAGAGGGCAAAGGTGCCCTGGTGCTTTTTTCCTCCCGACGCCAGATGCAATTGGTACAGCAGGGGCTGGACGAGACCATGCAATTTAAAATCCTGTCCCAGGATGAACATTCCAAACAGGAATTGATTCGCTTGCACAAGGAACGCGTGGACAAGGGGCAGACCAGTATCATTTTTGGTTTGGCCAGCATGACGGAGGGGATCGACTTGCCTGGTGATTATTGCACACACGTCATCATCGCCAAGATACCGTTTGCAGTACCCAATGACCCGGTAGAAGCAACGCTGGGTGAATGGATCAAGGGACAGGGTAAGAACCCCTTTCAGGAAATTTCAGTTCCGGAAGCCTCAATGAAACTTATCCAGGCCTCCGGTCGACTGCTACGAACAGAATCTGACACCGGCACCATCACAATTCTGGATGAACGACTACTGAAAAAGTTTTATGGCAAAGGCATACTGGATTCGCTTCCACCATACCGTCGTGATGCATTTACACGGGACTCCCTGTTTGTCGTCAGTGAATCCTGAACCACTAAATTAATTTTCTGCCGAGGTAAACCATTTCTACCATGAGTAATAAACTACAGAATCAGCCCGCAGACTACGAGCCACCAAAAATTTGGACATGGGATAAGGAGAACGGCGGGGAATGGGCCAGTATCAACCGGCCTATTTCCGGAGCAACCCATGACAAAGAACTCCCAGTAGGTGAGCATCCCCTGCAGTTGTATTCACTGGGTACGCCCAATGGGGTCAAGGTGACTATCATGCTGGAAGAATTGCTGGAACTTGATCATGCCGGGGCGGAATATGATGCATGGAAAATAGATATCGGCAAAGGTGATCAGTTTGGTTCCGGTTTTGTCGCGATCAACCCCAATTCAAAAATTCCTGCCATGATGGATTACTCTACAAAACCTGTAACGCCACTTTTTGAGAGTGGCTCCATGTTGTTTTATCTGGCAGAGAAATTTGATGCGTTTTTACCTGCTGAACACTATAAGCGGGCAGAAACCATGAACTGGCTGATGTGGCAAATGGGTGCAGGGCCTTTCCTGGGCGGTGGCTTTGGCCATTATTACGCCTATGCGCCTTTTAAAATGGAATATTCCATCGATCGATTCACCATGGAAACCAAGCGTCAGTTAGATGTTCTCAATACTCATTTGCAAGATCATCAATACATAGCAGGCAATGAATACACCATCGCCGACATTGCCATTTGGCCCTGGTATGGTGGAGTCATGCAAGGTGCCTATGAGGCGACTGAGTTCCTGTCTGTGAACGATTACACTCACCTGGCCAGATGGGTGGAAATGATTGCAGAAAGAGATGCTGTTAAAAGGGGGCGCATGGTCAATCGCTCAAGAGGGTCGTTAGACCAACAGCTGCATGAACGCCACTCAGCAGAGGATTTTGACAATAATACCCAAGATAAAGTTGAGGCTCGAGGAGGCAAACTGCTCTAATTAGTCTGCTTTTGGCAATGGTTAAGTTTCAAAGACAGCATTGCGGGTAATTGCATTTCCTGTAACATCTTCAGGGAATTACTGGCAGTATAATTACATTAAATTATTGATATCACATCATGCGCAAACAAGATAATGAACTTTTAACTCGCACCGGCCCTGATACGGCTATGGGTAATCTCTTCAGGAATTACTGGATTCCTGCCATGAAATCAGATGACCTTGAAGTGGATGCAGCACCGATCCGCCTAAGATTATTGAGTGAAAACCTGATTGCCTTTAGAACCACTTCAGGGAAGGTTGGTATTTTTGAGCACCATTGTCCCCATCGCTGTGCCTCACTTTTTTACGGTCGCAATGAAGAGGATGGTATTCGTTGTGTCTACCACGGCTGGAAATTTGATGTCACTGGTCAGTGCCTGGAAACCCCGACAGAAACAGCCGACAGTGATATCAAAAACCAGGTTCATGCAACTGCTTATATCACCCAGGAACGTGGAGGTGTGGTATGGGTTTACATGGGTGATAAGGACGCCGTTCCGAATTTACCCAATTTTGAGGCAAATTTATTGCCCGAGGGAGCACGCTGGGTGGTTTGTGGGTTGCGTGAATGCAACTGGCTGCAGGCACTGGAAGGCGATATTGATACGGCCCATTTGTCCTTTTTGCATCTGGGCGCCCTTGATGAGAATCATTTTCCGCCAGGCTCGCCTGCACATTATTTTCAGAAGGACAAAGCACCGAAATTTGAAGTACACGAAACTGACTACGGCACCATGTATGGAGCCCATCGCCCAGGGGATGAGGGGAATATATATTGGCGCATCGCCCATTTCCTGATGCCTTTCTGGACCATGCCGCCAGGTGGTCCGTTGCAAACAAACATCATCGCAAGAGCATGGGTACCCATTGATGATGAAAACACCATGTTCTGGCATCTGTCAGCTCCCCTCCCGGAACGACCGCCGATTCAATTAGCAGACAAGAAAGGCAAAGGTCTGGTAGGAATTCATTTCAAACTGGAAGCCAACCAGTATCACACCAGCGACTGGCTAGGCCGTTCTCGCTACAAGAATAATGCAGCCAATGATTATGGTATCGACAGGGAAGTTCAGGAATCAGACAGTTACAGCGGAATAGATGGTGTGCACATGCAGGATCAGGCCATTACGGAAAGCATGGGCAAGGTTGTCGATCGAACTCAAGAGCACCTGGCCAGCAGTGACAAAATGATCATCATGACTCGCAGACGATTGCTGGCGGCGGCACAAACTTTTTCAAAAGACAATGTGTTGCCTGAAGACGTGCATAAGCCGGGAATTTTTAACGGGCCAAGGGCAGGAGAAATGATTATTCCGGAAGACGCTGACTGGTTGCAGGAGTATAAGGATATTTGCCAGGAGCATGTCAATACGGAGACAGTGAACGCTTCAGAAGAATAATCGCCTGCAATGGATTATTTCAAGACAGTGAAGAATTCTTGTTCAGCAATTTAAGTTCAATAAGATAAGCGATGATTTGTTTTGCGCTGTTTTCAGGTGACGATGTTGGTGTAATCACCAGTTCAGGATGTTCCGGCACTTCATAGGGTGAATCAATTCCGGTGAAATTCTTGATTTCACCGCGCCGGGCCTTTTCATAAAGGTGCTTGGAATCCCTTTCTTCACAAACCTCAATGGGTGTATCCACAAAAACCTCGATAAAGGGCAGTGCGTCTTGCAGATGAATGTCCCGAACCAGGCGCCTGTCTTGCCTGAAGGGTGAAATAAAACTCGACAGTACCACCATGCCGGCATCGGCAAACAGCTTTGAGACTTCACCTACTCGGCGAATGTTTTCCTCGCGGTCTGTATTGGAAAATCCCAGGTTGTTATTAAGTCCATGGCGAACATTATCGCCATCGAGTACGTAGCATTTCACGCCTTGCTTTATCAGCATATGTTCCAGGGTGAAGGCCAGTGTGCTTTTACCTGCCCCGCTGAGTCCAGTAAACCAGAGTGTGGCGCCACATTGCTGGAAAATTTCTTCGCGGGTTTTTCTGTCTACACGTCCTTCCTGCCAGACAACGTTGGTAGATTTAAGTTTGGTCATAATTTTTTTCTTGCCTGGAAGTCAAAGATCAACCTGCCGGATGGAGAGTATCTCGACATTGTCCAGCGGTCGGTTCTGGCTGTCTACAGCCACCTTGCCAATGGCATCAAGCACATCGAGCCCGACTCTGACCTTGCCAAAGACGGTGTGCTTACCAGCAAGCCAGTCTGTATCTACCAGATTTATAAAAAATTGTGAACCATTGGTATTTGGCCCACTGTTGGCCATGGCAAGCACACCACGCACGGGCATTCTTGAAATCACAGTTTCAGTGTACTGATAGCCCAATTGTTCATAACTTTCCTTGACGGTCATAATGCGAACCCGCTGATTTATTTCATCAATGCGTGTGTCCAGTTGTTCCTGATTGGTGATATCCATTTCTTCGTATAAAGGACCCAGGATTTTTTGTTGAAAATCCTGTTGGCTGCGGATAGCTAAAAGAGGATGAGGCAATCCCTGGGCATCAATGACTGGCATTTTGTCGAGGCCCAGACTGCGTGCATTTATTTCATCTTTAAACTGGAAGCCAGGCGTGCCGTCGCCTAGCCCGGTTGGGCTACCGCCCTGAATCATGAAGCCTTCCATGACCCGGTGTAAGACCGTTCCGTCATACATGGGGCGCGTGACCTCAGTACCCGTTTCCGGCTCAATCCATGGCAAGGTACCTTCTGCCAGGCCTATAAAGTTAACTACAGCTATTGGTGCTTCATCGGGAAACAATTCAATAATCATGGAACCCAGAGTAGTGCGGATTTCTACCAGAGGATTGTCAAAATCCTCGCGAGAGAAGTTGAAGGAAATTGTAGGAGTTTCAGCCGCAGTTTCTTGTATGGATAGTTGCTGAGGAACTGCGAGGGGTGTGTCTGAATCATCGAGCTCTTGAAGGAGATTATCATCACCCAATCCCTCTCCTAATTCATCAGAGAAGGCATCACCAATTTCAGCGTTTATTTCAGCACCTAGACAGATAAATGAAAAACAGAGAGCAAAAAGTAAAGGAAAAATACGCATGTGAGAATAATCAGTCGACTTTCAGGGGATGGGTGTCGGGGAGGGTTCTATGTATCCACAGAGCAAGTTTATGTTTCATATGTATTACGTCTTCCTGGTTTTTTGCCAGGGGTTGGATCAGCTTGTCCTTAACGAGAAGTGAGTATATTGCACGTACTTTAATATCCGCATGGTCTTTGGGTTCGAATTTGCCAGCGCCGCGCTTTTCAAAATAGGCGCAACCAATACGAATGGCTTCGTGGAGTAATTCTTTTTCGTGTTTGATTTTTTTCATGGAGAAGGAAAAAGTTTACCACAGATATATTACAAGGCAGAACGCTAGCAGATTAGAAATTTTCAAAAAAAACCGAAGGTGAGTAGCAAACAACACCTTCGGTTTTTTGTTTTCAGCAGATAACGAGTAAGTCTGTCAGGATCACTTGCAGCCTGTAGAAGAGATCTGGGATTAATGGACTCGCTAATGCACCACCTTATTGGGATCACTGCCTTCTTCAAGTTCCTTTTGGCTGATTTCCACCACAAAACCTTCCTGCTGAAGCTGTTTACTGGATTCTGCTCTTTCTTCAGCCTCAGCTTTCGCCACTTTCGCCTCATCATCAAACATTTCAGCGTTCAGAGACATCTGGCGAGTCAGGTGTGATTTGAGACGGTCAACGACACAAGTCATTACTTCCAGCGTCTGGCTCAACTGATCCAGAGTAATTAGCGTCTGTTCCGAGTTTTGTTCCACGTCTTTTTTGTCAGCCATAGGAATGATTCCTTGTTGTGCTTATAAAAAATACATCTTTCTTTTATTTTTCTTTAATCCCTAATTCTTTTGAAAGATTCACAAAATTTAGAATCTTCTGGAAACGTAGTAGCTTCCCCTGTTTCTTTAATTCCAACTTAATCCCAATTTAAAGCGCCGCCGGTCTGGTATTCGATGACTCTGGTTTCAAAGAAATTCTTTTCTTTCTTAAGGTCCATGATCTCGCTCATCCAGGGAAAGGGGTTCTTCACACCGACGAACTGTTCTGGCAGGCCGATTTGCACCAGACGTCTGTTGGCAATAAATTTCAGGTAATCTTCCATCATGGAGGCATTCATACCCAGTACACCGCGCGGCATGGTGTCCCTGGCATACTCAATTTCCAACTGTGTCGCTTCCAGGAGCATCTGAGTTGCATCCTGCTTCATGTCATTGTCCCAAAGATGCGGGTTTTCCATTTTGATTTGATTGATCAAATCGATGCCAAAATTAAGATGCATGGACTCATCGCGCAGAATGTACTGGAACTGCTCGGACGTGCCGGTCATTTTGTTACGGCGGCCCATAGACAGGATCTGGGTAAAACCGCAGTAGAAAAAGATGCCTTCAAGACAGCAGTAGAATGCAATCAGGTTTTTCAGCAACATTTTGTCAGTGTCAGGAGTGCCTGTATCAAAAGTTGGGTCGGTGATCTCTTTGGTGTATTTAAGTCCCCAGGAGGCCTTTTTCGCTACCGATGGAACTTCGTGGTACATGTTGAAGATTTCGCCTTCATCCATGCCCAGTGACTCAATGCAGTACTGGTAGGCATGAGTATGTATTGCTTCTTCAAAGGCCTGGCGCAAGATGTACTGACGACATTCTGGATTGGTGATAAGTCGATAGATGGCCAGTACAAGGTTGTTGGCGACAAGAGAATCGGCCGTTGAGAAAAAACCCAAATTGCGTTTGACGATGGTGCGTTCATCATCGGTCAGACCGTCAGGTTTCTTCCACAATGCAATATCCGCATTCATGTTTACTTCCTGGGGCATCCAGTGATTGGCGCAGCCGTCCAGGTATTTCTGCCAGGCCCAGTCATACTTGAAAGGTACGAGTTGATTCAGGTCGGCACGGCAATTGATCATACGTTTCTGATCGACCGTGACCCGTTCAGCGGTGCCAGCGAGTTCTTCCTGGCCGTCGGTGTAATCCATTTCAGCCACGGCCCTCTGGGCCAGCTCGACAGCGGTCAGTTCATCACTATTAGGTTCCAGGGCCTTTGTTCTTGACACTGTTCCTGACACTGTTCCTGACACTTTAGGTGGTACTTCGCCGGGTGTGGGATGCTCTGCTTCAATATGGGTAGCCGCCGCGAGCGTGCCGTCGATAGGCGCTTCTTTTGCAGTGATAGCCTCATCGAGAGTGGGTACAGGTTCTTGCGCTGCGGCCATTTCAGGCTCAGTTTTTTCAGCTTCCTGAGTGTCCAGACTCTGTTCATTAGCCGCAGGTAGTACCGGCGCTAATGGCGGGGTGTGTTCTTCGTTGTTGAGTTCATCCCATGACAGCATATTATTGACCCTCTTGTTTTCTTGTATCGCTTTTAGCTATTTTTTTAACTATTTTTTTAACTATTTTTTTACTATCGTTATTAAAATTTGTTTGTTCTGCGTGTTACCCGCGATGCCTACTACTGACACGCCTCGCATTCCGGGTCATCCAGTGAACAAGCTTGTGGTACATCGGCCGGTCCTGCTGATTTCGCTGCCGAAATAGCTTCATTAATGTTTGAAGACACGGCATTCAGGTTGCCAGAACTGACGGTGGATTTTTCGGTGCCGGTAGCCGCCATGGCTCGCAAGTAATACGTGGTTTTGAGTCCGCGCAGCCATGCCATCTTGTAAGTCACATCCAGTTTCTTACCATTGGCTTCACTGATGTACAGGTTCAGAGACTGAGCCTGATCGATCCATTTCTGCCGGCGGCTTGCTGCTTCCACCAACCATTGCGGGCTGATTTCAAAAGCGGTGGCATACATAGTTTTCAGGTGCTCAGGTATGCGATCAATTTTCTGCACGCTGCCATCGTAGTATTTCAAGTCATTGATCATGACGTTGTCCCACAGGTTTTCCGCTTTCAGATCTCTGATCAGATAAGGGTTGACCACAGTAAATTCACCTGACAAGTTCGATTTCACATACAAGTTCTGGTAAGTGGGCTCAATGGATTGGGACACGCCGGTGATATTGGCAATGGTGGCTGTTGGTGCTATAGCCATGACATTGGAATTACGCATGCCGGTTTCCTTAACCCGCTCACGCATGCCATCCCAGTCGAAGGTACTGGAGAAATCTACCTGGATATATTGCTCGCCGCGCTCCTCTTCCAGTTTTTTTAAGGAGTCTATAGGCAGGATACCCTGACTCCACAGGGAGCCTTCATAGCTTTCATAGGTACCGCGTTCTTCTGCCAGAATGGTGGAAGCTTCGATAGCGTAATAGCTGAGGGATTCCATGGAGTTGTCCGCAAACTGTATGGCAGCATCGGAACTGTAGGGGATCTTCTGGATATAAAGAGAATCCTGAAAGCCCATCATGCCAAGGCCAACAGGGCGGTGCTTGAAGTTTGAATTCTTCGCCTGGGGCACAGAGTAGTAATTAATGTCGATAACGTTATCCAACATACGCACAGCCGTGTGAACGGTACGACGTAATTTGTCCGTATCCAGCCCGTCTTCTTTTACATGGTTGACCATGTTGACGGAGCCCAGGTTGCATACGGCAATTTCATCCTTGTTGGTGTTCAGGGTGATTTCTGTACACAGGTTGGAAGAATGAACGGTACCCACGTGCTGCTGGGGCGAACGGATGTTGCAGGTATCCTTGAAAGTGATCCAGGGATGTCCTGTTTCAAACAGCATTGAAAGCATTTTTCGCCAGAGGTCCTTGGCCTGTACCGTTTTGTGCACATAGAGCGCGCCCTCCCTGGCCATATTTTCGTAGTGCTCATAGCGTTCTTCGAAGGCCTTACCATGAAGTTCGTGCAGGTCAGGGACCTCATTTGGCGAAAAAAGCGTCCATTCCTTGGCTTCGAATACCCGTTTCATGAACAGATCTGGAACCCAGTTAGCGGTGTTCATGTCATGGGCGCGGCGACGGTCGTCGCCCGTGTTTTTACGAAGTTCAAGAAATTCTTCAATATCCAGGTGCCAGGTTTCCAGATAGGAACACACGGCGCCTTTGCGTTTGCCACCCTGGTTCACAGCCACCGCAGTGTCATTAACCACTTTCAGGAAGGGCACCACACCTTGCGACTTGCCGTTGGTGCCTTTGATGTAGGCGCCAAGTGCACGCACTGGTGTCCAGTCATTACCCAAACCGCCAGCCCATTTGGACAGCATGGCGTTGTCGTGAATGGCACCATAAATACCGCTCAGGTCATCAGGTACGGTAGTCAGGAAGCAGGAGGATAACTGCGGGCGCAAAGTGCCTGAGTTGAACAGCTGCGGGGTAGAAACCATGTAATCAAAACTGGACAACAGGTTATAAAATTCAATGGCCCGTGCTTCACGATTATCTTCATTTGAGGCGAGACCCATGGCGACACGCATGAAGAAAATCTGGGGCAGCTCAAAACGAGTGCCTTCACTTTGAATGAAGTAACGGTCGTACAGAGTTTGCAGACCGAGATAGGTGAACTGGTCGTCTCGATCGGCCTTCAGGGATTCACCCAGGAGATCAAGGTCATATTCGAGAAGATGAGGTGAAAGCAGTTCCAGCTCCACGCCACGTTCGATGTAGGGACGCAGGGCAGTGGCATATTTGTAATGCATTTCTGATTGCGTGGCGTTTTCTGCCACACCCAGGAAGGTCAACGCTTCACTGCGCAGGCTGTCCAGCAAAAGGCGGGCAGAGGCAAAGCTGTAGTTAGGCTCCTGTTCCACCATGGTGCGGGCAGTCATGACCAAAGATATGCCGACATCTTTGATTTTGACGCCGTCGTAAATGTTTTTCAGTGTCTCACTGTAGATAATATCCCCGTTCACATCTTCAAGACCTTCGCAGGCTTCGGCAATAACGGTACGCAGGCGTGCTGTGTCCAGGGGTTTGCTGGTGCCGTCTTCCATGGTGACCATGAGGTTGGTTTTATCAGTCTGTACTTCTGCTTCAGGTTGCTGGGCGCGTTCCTTTTCACGCTCACGAGCACGTTCGGCCCGATAAATGACATAGCTACGTGCCACCTTGTGCTCGCCTGAGCGCATCAGCATCAATTCCACCTGATCCTGGATTTCCTCGATATGGATACTGCCGCCTGAAGGCATGCGGCGCTTGAAGGTTTCAGAGATCTCGCCGGCCATTTTCTCCACGGTTTCATGGATACGGCTGGAAGCGGCAGCAGTGCCACCTTCTTCGGCAATATAGGCTTTGGAAATAGCGACAGTGATTTTAGAGTGATCGTATCCGACCACGGCACCGTTACGTTTGATGACACGCAATGTGCCAGGTGCCATAGCGGCAATAGAGTTATCTTGGGCAGCCTTGGCTTGTGAGGTGGTCGGGGAGGCTGGGGTGGCCAATTCTACTTCTGTGTGCATGGGTGACTCCGCTGTCTGTTCTTTTTTTGTTTTTATCTTGCTATTGTTTTGTTGTTGTCTGTGTAATGTCTGGATTGTTTTGTTGTCTTTATTCTCTGCCTGTTGTTTTTTGGTTCTCTTCTTATTCTCTTAATTCTCTATAACCTATAACTAACTCTCTTAAATCTCTTATTCCCTTTACTCACTTATTTAGCAGGCGTTGTGTTGTCGATTCGGTTTTTCAGGACAAAACATGCCTGGGGCAGATGTATGTCTTTAGCTTTGAAACAGCATTAAACGGCGTGGATAGCCGCTATGAAGGGCCGGATTGGCCCGGATTTCCCAAACACAAGATGTAGTGGTTGGGCGAAATCCCGTTTTTAATGCCTGGAAGCCTTGATTGGCCCCCAAACTTAGGGAATTTAGGCGCAATTTAGGGTAAATCGGGTAAATTTTCCCTGGTGATGCGGCCTGGCTTTTTCCCTTGAAATATTCACACTCTGGTTTTATGCCTGGTTTAATTTTTGCTTTTTTACATTAAAAATTTGCTTTAAGATCACTGCCTAACCAGAGGTTGTTATTGGTTTTTTAGCTTCCTTTTTGCCTTCAAAGACGACCGGGCTAGTTTACCCAAAGGATTTGAAAAGCACAACATGTTGTGTGAAAAAAAGCGTGTACGCACTATATCAGGTATTTTTCGGTTTGCGCAAGCCAATACATTGTGTAATAGCTGTGGATAAATTGGGGGTATGATGAGTATTAATCGGTATTTTTTTTAAGGAAATCAGAGGCTTGTTGTGACAGTGTTTCCGCAGCAGGAACATGGGTAAAAACACAGGCAGGGTAGTGACTAATCAACAGGCAAAACAGAAACCAGGGCGGAATTGCCATTTTTCATGCTAAAAGTGAGATTTATCCACAGATTAATTTTCCTGTGGATACTATATATAGTGTTTTATAAATTCAGCTTTTGGGAGGTATTCAGGGGTTTTCGAGGGTTTTAGGAAGACGCCACGCCAAGAAAGCGGGCGACAAAGGCGTTGGCCGGGTTGGTAGTGAGATCGCTGGCATTTCCCCATTGCTGAAGGCTGCCATCGAGCATGACACCGATTTCATCGCCGACAGCAAAGGCTTCTTCCTGATCGTGGGTAACTAAAATGGCGCTGATTTTCCTGGCTTTCAGAATTTCTCGCACTTCATGACTCAGGCTACGGCGCATTTCAGTGTCCAGATTGGAAAAAGGTTCATCTAGCAGCAGGATTCTGGGCTCCGGCGCTAGTGCTCTAGCCAAAGCAACTCGCTGTTGTTGTCCGCCGGATAACTGGTGAGGATATTTTTCTGCATGGTCCTGCAACTGCACCAGGGCAAGTAATTGATCCACGCTCCCTTCGATTACTTCCTTATTCATGCCATGCAGGCCAAAGGCAATATTCTGCTGCACTGTTAAATGTGGGAAGAGGGCATAATCCTGGAACACCATACCCACCTGGCGCTGTTCCGGTGGCATTTGTGATCCAGGTTCACTGAGGCAAGTTCCAGCCAGCTCTATCCGGCCAGCATAAATGCTCTCTAGCCCAGCTATAGCACGTAACGAAGTGGTTTTGCCGCAGCCACTGGGGCCAAGAAGGCTAACAATTTGCTGCTCGCCAACTGAAAAGCTCAGGTCGTCGATGATGACCTGGTCTTCATAACGGCAGTTGATGTTGTGAATTTCCAGCAAAGAAGTCATGGAAGGCTACAAAATGCTCAAAGTAATTTAAGGGTGCTAATTTAACCCGAACCTGATTAAAGAACCATTGTAGGACATAAGGCGGAGCACTTGCTCAAGTGATCTATAAAGAGCCCATTCACATTAACACATCAGAAATTCGAGCAGAGCTTTCTGGGCATGAAGGCGGTTTTCGGCTTCATCCCAGACAACAGTATCCGGATCATCCATGATTTCGGCACTGACCTCTTCACCGCGGTGAGCTGGCAGACAGTGCATAAATAAGGCATCCGTTTTGGCTTGGGTCATTAGCTTAGATGTCACCATGAAACCGGAAAAATCTGTCTGGCGTTTTTGCTGCTCTTCTTCCTGGCCCATGGAGGCCCAGACATCGGTAGCAACCAGTGATGAACCAACGACAGCTTCTTCTGGAGTACGGACAATTTTGACCCGACCCTTGTTTGCTTCCACCAGGGCAGACATGGGTTCATAGCCTGACGGGCATGCTATAACCAATTCGAAATCGAGCAGGGCAGCGGCATTGATATAGGAATTGCACATATTATTCCCATCCCCAATCCAACTCACAGTGTGGCCTTGAATATCGCCCTGATGTTCAAAAAAGGTCTGCATATCGGCCAGTAACTGGCAAGGGTGGTAGTCGTCAGTCAGCGCATTGATGACAGGAACGCTGGAGTTTTCAGCCATGTGTTCAATGATTTTATGCTCGAAAGTACGCACCATAATGGCATCCACCATTCTGGATAACACCTTCGCTGTATCCTCTTCAGGCTCGCCGCGCCCCAATTGGCTGTCCTGGGGAGACAGGAAGATGGAAGAACCGCCCATCTGAATCATGCCGGCTTCAAAAGACACCCGCGTACGCGTTGATGACTTTTCAAACACCATGGCCAGCACCCGGTTTTTTAATAACTCATGAGGCACACGATTGGCCTGCATCTGTTTCAATTCGACAGCGCGCTGGAGGAGATCACGAAATTCCTGGCCGCTCAGATCATTCAGTGTAAGAAAATGCCGGGTAGTCATGTTTCTTCTTCTCTAATTAACTATCTATGTAACTATTTAAGCTTAGAAGTTTTCAATCAGCTCGCTGACTGTTTCTATAATGAGGTCACTTTCTTTCATCGTAATATTCAACGGTGGCACTAATCTCACTACGTTGCCTGAGGCCACATTGATGAGCAAGCCTTTTTCCCGGGCCTGACCAACCAGTTCACCACAGGGTTTGTCGAGTTCAACACCAATCATCAGGCCTTTGCCCCTGACAGCCACGACATGAGAAGCATTTTGCAAACGCATACTGATGCCAAATTTGATGCGATCACCCTGGACAGTGGCGTTTTCCAACAGATTTTCACTGAGCAGTGCTTCATAGACAGCAATTGCAGCGGCGCAGGCCAGAGGGCTACCACCGAAAGTCGTGGCATGCAGCCCAGGTTGGAAGATTTCTGCGGCCTTGCCTCTGGCAAGACAGGCGCCAATAGGAAAGCCATTACCAAGCCCTTTTGCCGTGGAAAATACGTCCGGCAGGATATTATTGTGCTGGTAGGCAAAATATTTCCCGGTTCTGCCATTACCGCACTGGACTTCATCTAACATCAGTAGCAGGTCATTATCGTCACAAAGGCTTCGCAGGTTATTCAGGTAATCTGAATCCGGCAGGAGCACACCGCCTTCACCTTGTATCGGTTCTACCAGGACGGCAACAATATTTGCATTTGCCTTGATGATTTCTTCTACTGCTTTAGTGTCATTGAAAGGGACCCGATAAAAGCCATCCAGGAATGGGGAAAAGCCTTCCTGGTGACGGTTGCTGTGAGTCGCCGTTAGTGCGCCCATGGTTCGGCCATGAAAAGCACCTTCCATCACAATGATGCCAGGGATGTCAATGTCGCGGCTATGCCCAAACATCCTGGCCAGTTTGATAGCGGCTTCATTGCCTTCAGCGCCTGAATTGCAGAAAAAGACCCGATCCATGCCCGATGCTTCGCAGAGTTTTTCAGCCAGTGTTGTCTGTAGTCCTACCTCATAGAGATTTGAGGTATGCACCAGTTGCGCAACCTGATCCTGAATGGCCCTGATAAAACCGGGGTGACTATGACCAAGGGCGCACACAGCGATACCGGCAATGGCATCGAGGTATTTCTTGCCTTCCCGGTCATACACCCAGGAGCCTTCCCCGCGCACAAACTCTACCGGGATTCGGTTATAAGTTGTCATTAGCGCGTTTGAGTCAGCCATTTTCAGCACCCCATAAAATGGAAAAGGGCAGCTAAAGCGGCCCGAAGGGAGGCGATTCTAAAGAAACACACCGAAGGCTGCAAGTTACGAATACTAAGCAGTTATTGGATGCAGGATGCAGGAGACAGGATTCAAGAGGTTCTTCTTGCATCCTGTCTCCTGCATCCTGTATCTCAATCCAAACGACTTACAATGACGCTTCACTTATACTCATTTCCTATGAACCCCATAGAACTCTCTCTGTTCGTCTCCCGCATGGAAGCCATCTGTGACGAGATGGGCGTAGTACTCAAGCGAACCGCTTTTTCCCCGAATATCAAGGACCGCCTGGATTACTCTTGCGCATTGTTTGATCGGGATGGAGAACTGAGTGCCCAGGCAGCTCACATCCCGGTCCACCTTGGCAGCATGGCGTATGCCATGGCCGATATCGTTGGGCAGTTTGAGTGGGCAGAAGGGGATGTCCTGGTATTGAATGATCCCTATCTGGGCGGAACACATCTGCCGGATGTAACGATAGTGGCGCCTGTGTTGCTGGAAGGAACGCTGCAAGGTTTTGCAGTGAACAGGGCGCATCATGCCAATATCGGTTCCGAGTCTCCTGGCTCCATGCCCATTACCCATCTATTAGAAGAAGAAGGAATTGTTATATCTCCCCAGTTTCTATTGAAGAAAGGCGAATTGAACCAGGCGTTGTGGCAGTCACTGACACCACTCCATGGGCAGGAAGGTAATTTTCATCTCAATGGTGATATGGCCGCTCAAGTTAGCTCGGTCAATACCGGCGTACTTAGATTGCAGGAACTGATCCGCCAGTTTGGTGTGGATGCATTCCATCAAGGATTGATCGAACTTAATGACTACGGTGAGCGGGTCGCATTGGCCTGCCTGGCAGAAATTCCGTCTGGTAGTTATGCCTTTGAGGACGTCATGGACGATGACGGGCTAGATAATCAGGATATCGCCATACGCGTAACACTTAATGTTGAAAGCCAGGGGATTACAGTTGATTTTTCAGGCACAGATGACCAGGTGTCCGGCAATATCAATTGTCCGTTACCGGTTGTTGCCGCCGCCGTGTATTACTGCTTTCGTTGCCTGATGCCGGATTATGCGCCGGCCTGTGGTGGATTGTTTCGCCCAATCCAGATCAGTGCCCCGAAAGGCTCCCTGGTTAATGCCAATCATCCTGCCGCCGTGGCCGCTGGCAATGTAGAAACTTCAACCCGTATTGTCGATGTAGTGCTTGGTGCACTTGAGCAGGCACTACCTGAGCAGTTTCCGGCAGCGAGCCAGGGCAGCATGAACAATATTGCCATGGGTAGTAGAGAAACCGGAAATGAATGGGATTACTACGAAACTCTTGCCGGTGGTCATGGTGGTGGGCCAGAGTATCCCGGTATTAGCGCACGTCATTCCCATATGACTAATACGCTCAATACACCTGTGGAAAGTCTGGAAATGCATTACCCGCTACGAATCAATCGTTATGAAGTGCGCGATGGCAGTGGTGGGGGAGGCAAACAATCTGGTGGAGATGGGCTGGTCAGGGAGTATGAATTTTTGGCTGATGCCCAATTAAGCCTGCTTACAGAAAGAAGAACCCATGGACCCTGGGGGCTGAAAGGTGGGAAGAGCGGAGAACCCGGCGAAAATTCACTGAATGGAAAAACATTGCCAGGGAAAGTTTCATTGTCAGTCAAACAAGGTGATTGTCTGCTTATTAAGACGCCCGGTGGTGGCGGTTGGGGAATCCATACCGATTAATGCAGGGAAAAAATGATGAAAGAAAAGCTTCAGGAATTTGCTTTTATCGCGGAAATTATTTCCGCACTGGCTGTGATTGCCGGTCTGATATTTGTGGGTTTGGAAACCCGGCAAAGCTCAGAAGAAACAGCTTTAAATACCCGGGCCATAGAGACAGCGGCTTATCAGGATTTGATATCACAAATCATTGACATAAATATGTCTATCTTGTCGGTTGAAAAACTCAGGGATGTTTATTTTCTTGCTCAGACGGAAGAGCTAACTAATCAGGAAGATATAAACATATTCGGAAATTATGCTATCACGGTAGCAAGGCATGCCGATTTGTCCTGTTTTCAGTACCAGCAGGGACTGATCGACGAAGAGCGTTTAGTTGCTACCCTGGCCATTTTCATTAATATCATTTGAACCAATAGCAATGGCCGAGACCGTATTGCGCCAGTGCTAAATTCCACACCGGGGCTTGAGGAATGTATCGCCCGGATTCTGCCTTACTTCGAGTGACTTGCTACACCTTAATAAAACCCCACACATTGCAGGGTCTAATTTCTTGATTTCACAGAGAAATTCACCTGTTTATCACCTTGAATTCGGTTAAAATGCATCCACTTATCACTTTATCCATTCCGTTATACTGAGATTTCCATGACCACTGAAGCCAACACAGAAAATTCCGTCGAAACCGTTATTCAGGACCAGATCAACAACAACCCCATCATTCTCTATATGAAGGGCAATCCCAATGCACCCCAGTGTGGATTTTCTGCGCAGACCGTGCAGATCCTGATGGCCTGCGGTCAAAAATTCGCTTATGTAGATATTCTCAGTAATCCAGATATTCGCGCCAACCTGCCTAAAGTATCTGACTGGCCAACGTTCCCCCAGTTATTTGTAGACGGTGAATTAGTAGGTGGTTGCGACATCATGGTCGACATGTATCAGAAAGGTGAGTTAAAAACTCTCCTTGATGAGTCCGCGGCGAGCAGGGGGGAAGTAACAGAAGTCGCGGAAGATGTAGAAGGCAACGCGCAAGTTTAAGGCTCTCCTTAATAATTAGTTAGTGAGCCGGGACGGGCAATCCTCCCGGCTTTTTTATGTCTTTTTGACCAACATCAAGCCTAATGCAAATCATATTGATAATGATTCTCATTTAGATTAGGATGATTCCCGTGAGTCAGTCTCATTTAACTGGAGCCCTGTTTATCAATGAAGTCATCAACATTACACGCACTTGTCGTTGCGGTGACAATTCCATTTATAACCCCATCTCTTCTTGCTCAAAGGGATAATCAATTTCCATTCATCGAAGAGATTTTGATCACGGGCGGCACCGAAAAAATTAATCGGTTGCCAGGTTCGGCCCACTACATTGACAGTGAGCAGCTTGCCGTATTTGCCTATTCAGACGTTCAGCGCATTGCCCGGGAGATTCCTGGGGTGTCAATACAGGTAGAAGATGGCTATGGGCTCAGGCCCAACATCAGCATTCGCGGTGTTACTACTGAGCGTTCCAGTCGTATTACTTTGCTGGAAGACAATGTGCTTATTGCGCCAGCCCCCTATGCTGCACCGTCTGCTTATTATTTTCCAACGGCAGGGCGATTCGCAGGATTTGAAGTCGTTAAAGGACCTGCTGCTATTACCCAGGGGCCTCTGACAATCGGCGGTGCCCTGAACATGATTTCCACGCCGATACCGCAAAGAAGTCAGGGCAATTTGCTGGTGGAAGGGGGTGAGGATGCAACCTACAGACTGCATGCGACCTACGGTGGTTACAATCAGGCTGGTTTTGGATTCCTGGTGGAAACTCACCAGTGGCGCTCGGACGGTTTCCAGAATATCGATCGCAGCTATACCGACACGGGCCTGAACGTTGAGGACTACACCATAAAACTGGCATGGGCACCTGTGTATTCACGGCACAAGGGCGAGCTGAAGCTGCAGTATGCGCAGCAGGATTCCAACCAGAGTTATCTGGGCCTGACCGATGCGGACTTTGTTGCTAATGCTGACCGCCGCTATGGTTTGTCGGATCTGGATAACATCAGCACCGCACATGAGCAAGTGATACTGCGCTATGAATACAGCGCGACACAAGACCTGACCCTTAATGCTACTGCCTATAACAATGAACATGCCCGCAACTGGTTCAAGACCGAAGGTATTGATCTGGACGGTAGCGACAGAGCGGATAGCCTGAGCCGGACCGGCTGGGCCAGTATTATTAATGACATTAATCTGGGCAATGGGCGTGACGGATTCGCCACTGATCAACTCCAGGCCATCCTGGACGGAAATCTGGACACGGCGCCAGGCAGTATCGATGTGCGTGCCAACAGCAGGGACTATTTCTCCCGAGGCATTCAGTTTGGTTTGAACTGGCAAGGCGGCATAGGTAGCAGTTCTCACAGTTTACAGGCTGGTGTTCGTGTACACCGCGATGAAGAAGACAGGCTACAGTATGATTCCTCGTTCCAACAGCTTAATGGCGAACTTGTGTTGAATGATGTGGGTGTCCTGGGTGCTGCCGGCAACAGGGTGCAGAATGCTGATGCACTGGCCATTCATGTTTACGATCAAATTGAATGGAGCAACTGGTTGTTAACCCTCGGAGTACGCTATGAAGACATAGAGTTGTCCCGCGCACGTTACAACGGTGGCGCTGATCGACTCTTTCGCGATGGCAGGAATAATGACGTCCAGGTATGGCTGCCGGGTTTCGGTGTCAGTTATTCGCTGAATGAGAACCTGGTTATTTTGGGTGGAGTGCACAAGGGTTTTACTGCGCCAACTAATTCTCCTGGGGTTGCTGAAGAAGAGGCACTTAACTATGAATTTGGCTTCCGGTATCAAGATAACCGGATAAATGCAGAAGCCATCTGGTTCCTGAGTGATTATGAAAACCTGCTGGGGGTTTGCACAGCCTCATCAGGAACTGACTGCGACATAGGGGATGCTTTCAATGGGGATGCCGCCACTGTTAGTGGTCTGGAATTTCTCCTCAGTACTGACTTCAGTCAGTCCAGTAATTATTCAGTGCCTTTCATGCTGACCTACACCTGGATCAATGGCGAGTTTGATACCAATATCGCTGATACCGCTTTCTTTGGTGATGTCAGTGCTGGCGATCCTATTCCCTATATTCCTGAACATCAGTATCGCGTCTCTCTGGGGGTTGAAACACTCCAATGGGGTGTGTCGCTGAGCGCCAACTATGTCGATGAAGTGTGTGTCCGGGCGTCTTGCCAGTCCACAGAAAAGACCGATGACACACTGACACTGGATCTGTCAGTAAACGTCCAATTGTCTGACAACATTAATGTATTTGGGCGCATTGAAAACCTTACTGATCAGGAAGATATTTTGGGCCGGCATCCTTATGGCGCCCGGCCCAACAAGGTGCGTACGGTTGCCGTTGGAGTGCGTGTAAGGTTTTAAAACTATCACGGTCTTACTAATTGGTTTCTGAACTCGAAACCGGTGCATTTTAGGGTTTTTGCCTTACAACGGCGGGTTGCGTACAATCCGCCTTTTTTTTTCGCCCCCAATTTCCCTATGACTGATACTGTCCGCGGCGTGTGGTACATGGCCCTTGCCACCTTGCTGTTTTCTCTGATGACAGTATTCGTGAAGCTGGTGCCAGGCATCCCTCCACTGGAAATCATTTTTTTCCGTGCAGTGATTTCAGTTGCCTTGTGCTTCTGGGGCCTGAAAAGGGCGCGCGTATCAATTTTTGGCAACAACAAAACCATGTTGATGATGCGCGGCGTGGCAGGAGTCATTGCCCTGACATTGAATTTTTACCTGATCCAGGAAATCCCCCTGGCTACTGCCTCCACGCTGACTTATCTCGCTCCAGTTGCTACTACCATTATTGGTATCTGGTTCGTGAAGGAAAAAGTCAGCCCCACCCAGTTTTTATTTTTTGCGATCAGCTTCGCGGGTATCCTGGTCATCCAGGGATTCGATGCCAGGGTCTCCCTGTTTCATTTGATCGTGGGCATCATTACGTCGGTGTTTATGGGGCTGGCCTATAATTGTGTGCGTAAACTTTCTACCACTGAACATCCGCTGGTTATCATTTTTTATTTTCCCTTTGTATGTTTGCCTGTAGCCGGACTTTGGTGTCTGTTGTTTTGGGTCCAGCCTGCAGGCTGGCAGTGGTTTTTCCTGCTGATGGTTGGTATCACCAGTCAGGTAGCACAGTACTTCATGACCCGTGCTTATCAACTGGCAACAATTTCTACGGTATCCATTGTGAATTACACGGGCATTATTTATGCCATCTTTCTGGGCTATATTTTATTTGGTGAAGGATTTAATCTGATGACGTATGCAGGAATGAGCTTGGTGCTGGCCGGGGTGATTCTCAATGTAGTCCGGAAAAACAGTCACAAGATCCAGGCTGAATGATTGTGAGAAAAATAGAAGAGTTTGACCCCACACTGGGAAAAATTGTTAATATTAATGCTTATATTTTCTGACCGATGACATCAGACTAATAATAAACAGTATCGAGGAGCCTGTTATGAGTGACCAATGGATGATAAAAGCGCGAGAATTTGCCAACTGCAATTGTAATTTTGGCTGTCCCTGCCAGTTTAATGCACCTTCTACTTTCGGCTTATGCGAAGCCATTGCTGGCATTATCATTGATGAAGGCAATTATAACGATACAGACTTGGCCGGCGTGTAGTTTGCCGGTATTTACAAATGGCCGTCAGAAATCGTGGAAGGCAACGGCGAGGCGCAATTGATTATCAGTGATTCAGCAACACCTGAACAGCGCGATGCCATCATCAAGATTGCAACAGGGGAAACCACTGATCCCGGCACAACCCACTTCAGTGTATTTGCCAGTACGTTAAGCACCTTTCATCCCATCATTGATGCACCAGTGGAAATAGCCATTGATATTGATTCGCGTAACTGTGCCATCAATATAGATGGCCTGGTAGAAGCAACAGGATCCTCGCTTATTGACCCATTCAGCGGTGAGGAATCCAGAGCTGGCATACATTTACCCGGTGGCTTTGAATACACTTACGCAGAATCCTGCAAAGGATCCACTACAGCTAAAACCGCTGATATCGAACTGATCCTGTCGGAATCCTATGGTCATATTTGCAACCTGCACATGAACCAGCATGGAGTCATCAGGGACTGATTGTTAACTCTTTCGTCCTTTCAATATAGATGACTGTATCAAGTGAATTGTCTTTCCCAAGGCTTCCACGGCGTGATTTATTTGCCGTCTTTGGATCTATTGCTGTAATAGTCACTCTTGCCTGGTGGTACCTATATTCCTTGGCTTGTTCCATGCCCATGACGGAAATGGGCATGGAACAAGCCATGCTTGCTCCACCCTGGGATTTGAATTATTCCCTGCTGATGTTTTTGATGTGGAGCGTAATGATGGTAGGCATGATGCTGCCTTCAGTTACACCTACGGTCATGATCTATTCACTGGTGGCTAAAAAGGCAGCCAGGGATGGTAAAACAGTCGCTGCTACTGGTTTTTTCATAAGCGGCTACATACTCATCTGGATTGGCTTCAGTTTGCTGGCAACTATCAGTCAATACACTCTGGAGAAATTGGAGGTGTTATCTGCCATGATGGTGTCCAATAGCAATATACTGGGCGGTGCTATATTGCTCATCGCCGGTGTCTGGCAAAAGATCAGTGTCTGAAGCAATGCCGCTCACCAGTAGAATTCATTTCCCAGAATTGGGAAAAAGGAAATACCGGAGCCATGAAAATGGGCATCAAGCACGGCCTGTTTTGCCTGGGCTGCTGTTGGGCACTGATGCTGCTTTTGTTTGTCGGTGGCGTAATGAACCTGCTATGGATTGCCATCCTGACTATTTTTGTTTTACTGGAAAAGATTCTGCCTTTTGGCTCCGAAAGCGGTAAAGTTATCGGTGTCTTGATGATCCTGGCCGGTATAATTTTTTTAACATGAGGGTTTTTGGGATTTTTATCTCACCGCCAAAAATTTAATAATGTGACCGGTTTTGCCGACGAAATACTGACAGCTACCCGTTCACCATAAAAACTCACCGGGAGAAAATGTGAATAAACTAATCAATACAGTTGTTGCTTTGGCCTCACTCACAGCCAGCGCGATGCTTTATGCCCATCACAGTACCGTCGGCATTTTTGATGCAGATCGACCTATTGAAATCACTGGCATCATTTCTACTATTTCATGGCGCAATCCCCATGGGCGCATAGTGCTGGACGTGGAAGATGAAGATGGGAGCATCACAGAATGGGATGTGGAAACGGCGTCCATTAGCATCTTGCGTAATCGTGGTGTGTCCTCTGAAGTGTTGCAAGAGGGTGACAGGGTTACCGTAGCAGGGCAGCCATCTCGCCGAAATGAACCCTTTATGCTGGGCACCAACGTACTTCTCTCAAGTGGTTATGAATTCGACTTTGGCTCAGGAAGCGCCTATTTTGATGCCGGCAAAAACGGCAATCTGATCGGGCAGTCGCAGCCTGATATCGATGTCAGCCAGGCCATTGCTGAAGCAGATGGTCTCTTCAGGGTTTGGAGTACTGTGATGAGTGATCCAACTGCTTTTCCCATGTATAAGGGAAATTATCCTTTGAACGCTGAAGGGGAGAGAGAGCTGGCTGCATGGGATCCCAATGACAATATTCTGTTTCAGTGTGGCACTAAGGGTCAGCCACTGATCATGATTTCTCCTATCCCGATGGACTTTGTGCGCCAGGGCGATGATATATTAATGCGACTGGAAGAATATGATTCGCGCCGCTTGATTCATATGACAGCAGAGGCAGAACCTGCCAATGAAAATTCGCTGTTTGGTTTTTCTCGAGGGCGCTGGGATGGTGACACTTTGATTGTGGAAACAGATCACATTGCGGCAGGCTATTTTGATCACCTGGGCGCAAAACAAAGTGACCAGATCACCACCGTGGAGCGCTTCATTCCCAATACCGATTACAGTCGGCTTGATTACGAAATAACCGTGACAGATCCAGTGTATTTTTCAGAACCGTTTACCCTGACGCGCTATTTCGTGTGGTACCCGGAAATGAGCGTGCATGATTACGAATGTCTTGAACGTTACTAAGTCAGATCGAAATCGCAGTGAACAACACGCCGAATAACACCATTATTAAAAAACACACCAGATATCCGATTGCCACCATAATCGCCTTACTGAATATCGCCAGTTTCGAACCGCCATACACCCGTTTCATGGCTAGCAGCAAATAGAGTGGTATATACCATGCCGCCAGAATCCGCATGATATTCATGCTGTTTAGAAGTGCGGAGTAATAAAGCCCGAGCAAAGATATGATTGCCATGGCTATGCTGATCAGGAAAAAGAAGGCATGGGCATGGAGCAAAAAGACAACATGTTCCACATACCGCCTGCCGGAAAAAACGTAAAGCAACTGCATCAGAAGGGCGACCAGTGGGATGGATATAATCAAGAGGATAGGCACCGTGTTGATCATGGCATCAGTAAATGATTGGGGATCGTCAACCAGTTTCAGGCACGCATTCTGAACCAATGCTTTTACCAGGCCATTTGAAGGCAAACCATCCAGCTGACAATTTTCCTCAGTTTTGAATTCAGTTTCTTGCGGGGCATTTACTCTAGCTTCTATCTGTGCAGCTATATCCGCTCCAAGGTTCTCCTGTATTTCAGTAGGCTGTTCTGGATTTAATTCGTTATCGAAAGACTCTTCGGAAAAAAAAGAGCGATCATAAGGAACAAGAAAAAAAGCAGGCTGAGAATCAGATACAATCGAAACGGCGGTAGATAGTACATACGTTTGCCGGCAATAAATTCATTGGTCAGCTTGCCTGGGTGAATGACCAGTGGGCCCAGTGTGCGCCAGAGGCGGGAATCCATGTTAAGCAGATCGTCAGCAAACTCGGCAAGCAATTCCCGAAATGCGAGGATATGGGTGTCGCTTTTCTGGCCGCATTGCGGGCAGTAGCTTAAATTAATCACATCAGCCTGACAGTTACTGCAGGCCTTCGACGAGATTGGTAGGTTTGGTTCCTGATTTGTCACACGGGCGTATTCTCAACTACATCGCGGGGAATGGAAAGCCTCAGTTTTGTTTTTACTCTAGGACAATACACCCTACAATCAACGACAATATTTTGTTCTTAAAACCTTGGAAGTGAAGCATGCGAATTATCCTGATAGTGTTTCTATTCTCAGCCCCTATTATTCAGGCTCAGGATTTCTGGACTGCTGCAGAACTTGATGCATTAAGCAGTGAGCTTTCTGGCAGAGTAGGCGCCAACAATGCGGCCATTCTTGGTGGATTGATAAACCATGATGGCTATTCCGGGGTCATGGTACACCGGGCACCTGGTCCGGGGTTTTCTGAAATTCATGCAGAGTGGGCGGACTTGTATTTTATCACTTCTGGCAACGCTTCCATCGCTACTGGCGGAGAAATACTTGGTGCTGAAGAATCTTCGCCCGGCGAAATCAGGGGCGGCAGTATTGAGGGGGGAGCAATAAGGCGAATTGGAAAAGGTGACATTGTGCATATTCCTGCGGGAGTGCCGCATCATGTCATAGTGGGGGAAGGGGAAGAAGTTACTTATATGATAATCAAGGCGAGTGCTGAATAATCAGTAAAGGACAGTTCTTTTGAAAATAACAGTTGAATTAAGCATGTATCCTTTCAACGAGGATTACAAAACCCTGATAAAGGGTTTTATTGCCGAGTTGAATAAAAAGAACGGCCTGCAGATCGATACATCACCCACCTCCACCATGATTCACGGCGACTACGATTTAGTTATGGACACATTAAAGGAGATGATTGCCTGGGGTTATGACACCCATGGCCGCCAGGTCTTCGTTGCCAAATTCATTCCCGGCCATGAACTGGACGGATAACATCACCAAGTCTTGAGGACACCCTTTATGTTAAAAACAATTTTGTTACCTGTAGCCCTGCTACTGACATCCAGCTTGATCCAGGCCCAGACCGAATGGCTGGAAGACCCCTTGTCTGAGGGGACTTTTTCCGAAACAGAAACGCCGTTCCACCAGGGGGACTATGAAATTTTGGTGCCCGCATACAGTGACTTTGAATATTCTATCAACATGGAAAAAGACGATGTCATTGTTTACACATGGACTGCCGATATGGCAGCGCCTGAGTTGATGGATGTGGAGTTTCACGGTCATACGGATCCCGTGGATGGCAAAGGCATGCTGATGTTTTTCAAGGTGCATAACGAGGGCAGGGGCAACGCCACGGTGACAGCGCCTTATACGGGCGGTCATGGCTGGTATTTTAATAACCATGGTGAGCAAGACGTGCTGGTCAAACTGCACATCAGCGGATTTTATTCAGAAATTGAATAGCACAGTCTGATCAACGCAACAGAGCCGTCCTTGTTTACTCTGGAAATCATTGCCGTCGTCCTGGCCATCGCTTACCTGCTGCTGGCAGCGCGCGAACATATTGCCTGCTGGTATTGCGCCTTTGTCAGTTCAGCCATTTTCTCGGTAATTTTCTGGGATGTCAGTTTACTGATGGAGTCGTTGTTGAACGTGTTTTACGTGGTGATGGCCGTGGTGGGCTGGTATGAATGGCGCCGGGGTGGTCAGGAGCATACCGGGGTAACAATCCGTACGTTGGCCGCCTGGCAGCATGGAATGATTATCGCTGTGCTGATTGTTGCCGCACTTATCAATGGCTATTTTCTGCAAATGTATACCGGGGCCTCATGGCCCTATCTGGATTCTTTTACCACCTGGGCCAGCGTGCTGACCACCTTCATGATTGTCTGGAAGGTGCTGGAAAACTGGCTGTACTGGTTTGTGATCGATGGGATTTCCATCTATCTCTATGTCGATCGTGGTTTAACCCTGACGGCCATGCTGTTTGTTGTTTATCTGGTTATCGTTATTTTTGGGTTTCTGCAATGGCGGCGGCGCTACAACCTCCAAAAACACTGAATATCAGCTCTCCAGTCCCGTTTATTAACAGTTCAATAACAGTCAATTATCAATACCTTAGGTGTTTATACCCTACACTGCGCCGCAAATGTGTTATTCACCCCCATTACGGGGCGGATGACGGGAGTAAAAAAGCAGTAGCAAAAAAGCAGTAGCAAAAAGGGGAACACCATGAAAACACTGAATAAATTATCGCTGGCAGCAATGATCGCCAGTATTGCCCAGGGAGCTGTAGTAACACCGGCACTGGCAGCAGAAATAGAAGAAATCGTCATTATCGGCAATCGCCTGGAGGAAACCATTCCTCAAGACCTGGCCCGTTACGGAAACCGGGTTGAAGTCATCACATCAGAACAAATCCAGCAGGGCGGCTATATCGATGTGGCCCAGACTCTGCAAATGCTGGTGCCGGGTCTGCATATCCGTCCCAAGAATGGCCAGTTCGACTATTTTGATGCGTCACTGCAAGGTTCAAGAAGTTCGGAAATTCTTTGGCTCATAGACGGTGTCCGAATTACCAACCGTTTGTATAACGGCACCAGCCCGCTGGATACCATTCCTTCACATATGGTGGAGCGCATCGAAGTGCTCAAGGGCGGGCAGGGTATTTTTTACGGTACTCAGTCAGTGGGCGGGGTTGTTAATGTCGTTACCAAAAGTTTCCAGCAAGAGGCTGATGGCGCTGTAGGTACATCCCTGAATTCCAATAATGGATACAGCGTGAACGGGTATTTCAGGGGTGGCAATGACCAGCACCAAGTAGTGGTCTATGCCTCCAAGGATGAGGCTGACGGTTACCAGCCCTACCGTGACAGCGATTTCCAGCCAAGTGCGACAGACCGTGACCGTAGTTATGATGTCAACATGGCAGGTCTTAAATATGGCCTTGCGCTTTCTGACAACGCGGAACTATCGGTGCAATACCAGCGCACAGAAAACGAGCTGGATTTTGCGCGGCCTTATTTAAATTTCAACACTATCGTTTCTAGGCACTGCTTGCCAACATCAATTGGACACAGGTTCTGCTTCGCAGTAACAACTTTGCGAAGCAGGATCTGACATTATGCTCAAAGCACTCTTTCTTACACACCGTTACCTGGGCATTTTTCTTGGACTGGTCATGGTGCTGTGGTGCCTGTCCGGTTTCATCATGATGTACAAGTCCTATCCGGAATTGTCAGATCAGGAAAGACGGGAACTGCTACCGATACTACAGTTGGCAGATTGTTGCCAGGTTCCTGCCAGTGAATCTCTCGGGGTGGACTTCCCATACTTTCATAGACAAATCCAGGCTATTCTTGGACTCAAAAGTCTTATTATCTCTTGCCAGTATGTTATCGCCGGCAGGAGAACCAATTGCGGCTGAACTGATGACTGAAGAAGATGCCTATTATTTCAATCACCATGAAACGGTCCAACTGCCTGCATACCGGGTGACTGCCAATGACGGCTGGAATACCCGTTATTACCTGGATCCGGCAAGTGGCGAAATCCTCAGCAGGATTGACGGTGAAGACAAGCTTTACCGCTGGTTGCACTATGGCATTCACCGCGGCGATTTCACCCGATTCCTGCGCTCGCGTCCAATCTGGGACCTGTTCATGGGCATCCTTATGGCTGGCGTTACACTGGGCGCCATCACCGGGATGCTGATCGGCTTCCGGCGTCTGGCAAGAGGGCTTTGAGAGCGCAGCACTTGAGATAAATGATAGTGCTATCATTTGCTTTCGTTTTAATTTCTTCAAGAGTGCAGCCATGATTGTCAGAACGTTTCTGCTGTTTATTCTTTTTTATTCCTATGTCCTGTTGGCACCCTTTGCCGTAGCCCAGGACGCCGAATGTCCCCAGTCCTACCGTTATACCTTCAGCTGGTCACAGGCCCAGGGCTGTGACTTCATGCCCAGAGGCGGAACGACTGCTGGCGCACCGGTCACTCTGGATCCGGAGCCACACCCGGGCTGGCTGGCCCTGCAGGAACCCGGACTAAGCAGTAAGGAAAAAGATCGCCTGGCCATCCTTGCTATGGCCGGTCCTTACCGCGCCAGCTTTGAATTTCTGGAAACGGTAGCCTATACCCCTGATTTTGAACGTGGCCGTCCGTACCAGTCCTGGGGTACTGAATTTATCTATGTTGTGGAAGACCGTGAGGATTTCATCAGCCTGCAGCACATCATTGTCATGTATGTGAAGAGCGAGGATGGCGAGATAATGGGGCCCTTCGTTCAGAAACACTGGCGCCAGGACTGGGTCTATGAAAAAGCCAGCGTGTTTGCCTATATCGGCAATGACACCTGGTCTCACCACCAAGTACCGGCTGATGCTGTTTCAGGTAGCTGGTCTCAGTCAGTATTCCAGGTGGATGACTCGCCCCGCTATGAAGCCTGGGGGCGCTGGGAACATCGAGAGAATCTTTCCTCCTGGATCAGCGCTGAGACCTGGCGCCCGCTGCCGCGACGGGAAAGCAGTGTGCGCGATGATTACCAGGTGCTGGTGGGAACGAACCGCCATACCATCGTGCCCAGTGGCTGGGTCCATGAAGAAGAAAACTATAAAGTGGTGCTGAATGACCAGAGTAGCATCAGTGGAAACACGCCCTACCTGTCAAAGGAACGGGGTGTTAATCGCTATGAGCGCATCATTGATTTTGATTTTTCTGCTGGTGATGACTACTGGCAACTCACCTCAGCATATTGGCGAGATGCCCGTGGGGTTTGGACTGAAATGATTGGTGAAGGAGACAGGCATACCATAATGGCCAGTGCTGATGGCGTGCCCTTGTTTGCTGTTCTGTTCCAGCAGGCGGAGGAATATTCCAGTCGGGATAATTACAATTCAGAAGTCGCCAGAGAAGAAATACGGCAAACCCTTGAGAATTATTTCAGGTAAACAGTCTCAAGCTACAAGCCACTAGCCGCAAGTCACAAGCCGCAAGGAAAGGGATGAAAGCGCTAAAAGTGGAAAGAACAAGAAAGCTTTCCAGGACAACTTGCCCCCACAGATCAACTGCACATAATTGTTTGTAGCTTGTAGCTGGCGACTGGTTCTAGTTACCGTCGTCTTTCATTTTTTCTGACAGGTAATTCTGGATACCCATATTCTCGATCAGGTACAACTGGGATTCTAACCAATCCACGTGGTTTTCTTCGTCATCCAGGATAGTCCTGAACAGGTCTCGGCTGACGAAATCCCGGTTTTCTTCGCAGTAGGCGATAGCGTCACGCAAGTCTGGAATAGCCCGCATTTCCAGGTCCAGATCGCTTTTCAGCATTTCTTCGGTGTTTTCGCCGATATTCAGTTTACCCAGATCCTGCAGGTTAGGGAGGCCTTCCAGGAAGAGGATGCGGTCGATGAGTTGATCCGCATGCTTCATTTCATCGATGGATTCATGGCGAGTGAGGTCTGCTAATTCCTGAAGGCCCCAGTCTTCAAACATCTTGGCATGCAGAAAATACTGGTTAATGGCTACCATTTCATTACCCAGTACTTTATTGAGATGTTCGATTACCTTGCTGTCGCCTTTCATACTTTTTCCTGTGTCATAGTAGTGAAAATCTACCCGGTATTGTGCCGGTAAGAGCTCTGAATGTCCAGAAGAAATGAATGCTAAGTGTTTAATTTATATAAAGAAAATGAGAATAAGAATGCTTCTTGATCGCATTTGTGTTCGGCTCGGAAAAATCGCCGGATTGAAGCAAAAATTATATGGGTGGAGCGGGGAGGGTTAAAAACTAGCTGGCCGGTTCGAAAGGGGTCTTATTAATGCTGGTTTCAACGATGTTTTGGGCTAGCTGACTGCATTTGCCGCACTGCATGGCCACGCCGAGTTCTTTGCAGACCTCTTCGAAAGTACCGGCGCCGTCATTGACGAATTCCTTGATCTGGCTGTCGGTGACAGCTTTACAGAGACAAACGTACATAATTCAATAAATTTTCAGTTGTATTGGGTCCAGTTGAGAATGCTAAGCTTAATGAGAATCATTGTCAAATAGATAATCTGGAATATTTGCCAGCAATGGCGGGGAATATATAGTCAAAGAAGGAAAAGGGTGAGGTTTAGAACGTTTAGGCTTTTCGCTTGAATATAGCCAGTCTGGCTACTTCCTTGGCTGTGGCAAAATCTGCCTTTCCGGAACCCAATGTGGGCAAAGTGTCTACCTTAATATAGGCAGAGGGCAGGGCCAGATTATTTAGTCCGCCTGCCACAAGTTTTGGTCTGAGGTCCTTTTCAATAAGTTCTGCGGTGGAAAGTATGACTATTATTTCCCCTTTCTTTTGATCTTCGATACTAACAGCCATTACTTCAATGTCTTTCAGATCATCATCTTCTTCTTCACCAAGCGCTTTACGTAAAGTCTGTTCGATAGTGCCCAGTCCAATCATTTCACCGCTGACTTTAGCAAATCGTGCATAGCGATCCTGAATCGACAAAAAATTGTCTTCATCCAGAGAGCCCTTGTCTCCGGTGATATACCATTGCAGCCCGTCCTGCTCTACCAGTACCTGATTGGTCATTTCTTCATTGTTCAGATAGCCCTGCATGACCTGGGGGCCAGCTACCATAATCATGCCAGCTGTACCCTGAGCTAATTCTTCAAGGGTATCCGGATCTACTATTCGCACCTGGGTACCGGGGATGGGCTTGCCGACAGTGCCAGGTTTGTTGTTGTCATTCAGGTGTGGTTGTTCAAAATTCTCAAAAGGTGTATTGACGCAGGCTACAGGTGAGAGCTCTGTGCATCCATAGCCTTCACAGATCACTTTGTCAAAACGTTGGGTAAAGGCAGCACTGATTTCTGTTTGCAGCTTTTCAGCGCCGGCGATAATGAGCTTTAGACTGGACAAGTCATCTGCTTTGACTTTTCGGTTTTTAATATACAAGCGGAAAAAACTGGATGTGCCAAAAAATAAAGTGGCTTTGTGTTCCCTGATGGCTTTTGCATTGGTAACGACATCGGTTGGATCGGTATGGCAAATCATTTTGATGCGTTCCAGCATCGACAAGAACAGACAAGCTGTCATTCCAAAAGAATGAAAGATTGGCAGATTGCCCATGATGACATCTTCTGAATCAGCATTAAGAATATTACTTACCTGTTTGACGTTGGCCAGAATATTTTTATGACTCAGCATGACTCCTTTCGGTGGACCTTCACTGCCACTGGAAAAAAGGATAACTGCGGTATTTTCCAGAGCGGGGCTGGCACAAAACTTTTTGCGCAGGTGGGATGCAGAATACAATTTGCACATGAGCATCGTGGAAATTTTTTCCCATGCAGTTATTTCGCCACGCAAATCTTCCAACATGATTAAGTTGACTTTGTCATCAAGCGAAGAGAGGTCAACACCTCTGCTTTTGAGGTTTTCCAGGAATCTGGAAGAGGTATACACAGTTTTAAGTTCAGCTTGTTCAATGGCAGACAGAATGCTTTTCATCGGAGCTGTGTAATTCAGGGTTACCAGGGTTTTACCGAGCACCAACACTGCCATGCTGGCAATCATGCTCGCGGCTGTTGTGGGCATCAGTAATCCGATATTTTGCTCAGGGCTGTGTTTGGCAATGCGTTTTGACAGAACTATTGTTCCTGCCAGGGTAGTTTTCACTTTTAGGTTGGCGCCCAGCGTGTCAGAAAGGATTACTGGATTGCCAGGTAATTTGGCAGACTCAACCCATTGTTCACCCAGGGAAGGGAGGGTGTCGACGTAGTCTATCCAGGACTGGATATCATTGGCTTCAGGAAAACGGGTCATCTAATTCTTATTTTTCAGTACGTACAACAACAAAAGGAAGGCGCAATAATAGACTGTATCAATGCATTGTTACCAGTAAATAAAGCCTGGCAGGAAAAATGGATTTTTCAGGTGAAAAAAAACGGGCAGGGTAAGTGAACCAGGCCCGTTTTTCATTGTTCACAGGATCAGGAATAGGCAATTACATCCAGATCCAGCTTGCTCAGTACTTTTTCAGAGGTATTGCCTTTCATTAATGCGGCTGCGCCGTGTCTTGCCATGGTGCCGATCAATACGGTGTCGGCCTCTATTTCTTTTGCATAGCTGGATATGACTGAAGCGGGGTCGCCTTCTTGTGCGTGCACCCTGTCTGTAGGCAGACCGGAAATTTTCATTATTTTTTGCCTGTCGGGGAAGTGCATGCTGTCCTTGTACGCATTTACCACATAGAAGTCGGCATCATAATGTTTCGCAATTTCCTGGCCATCGCTGAGAATTTTTTCATTGAGTCTTGCGTATTCCAGTTCGTCATGTTTCTGGATATTGACTGCCGCCAGAATTTTTTTCCGTGGTTTGATATTACTGGACCTGACAATGGTAACCGGCGCAACCGATGTGCGCAGTAATGCCCATTGCTGGTTGCTGAACCGCGATTTTTTTTCACCCGGAGGATCTGGCATGAAAATATGGTGAGGCTCGAATTGCTGCGCGCTTTTTAATACGGCTTTCTGCCATTCATTGGACCAGCAGAGCTCGAAACTGTATGCAGCGCCTGCGTTTTCAAGCTTGTCAGTGCTGGACTTCAGCCAGGCGCCATCCCGGTACAGATGTTCATTGTCTGCCCCCAGGGCTGTCTTTTCGGCATCGACACTGATAAACAGGTGGACGTGGGAATCTGGTTCCTTGATTTCAGACGTGATGATTGCGCGTTCCAGAGCAAGATGCAGCTCATGTGTCGCTTCTATAATAACGAGAACTTTTCAACCACCTGCCATATCCGACTCCTTATGAGTAACACAAATAACTGGATTTACTATAAAGAATCAGTCTAAATCAACATTGATGTCAATCAAGTTTTCTCCTGCTAATACGGGGCCAGTCAATCCAGCGGCCAGCCCCCAAGGTCCTGCCAGCGATTTACAATAATGCAGAATAATTCGGCAGTTTTCTGTGCATCATAACGGGCCGAGTGGGCTTCTTCATTGTTGAAATCTATTCCGGCGCATTCGCAGGCTCGCGATAATACCGTTTGCCCATATGCCAGTGCGCTCAGGGAGGCAGTGTCCAGGCTTGAAAAAGGGTGGAAAGGATTGCGTTTTAAATTGTTACGCAAAGCGGCGGCATTAACAAAGCCATGATCAAAATGGGCGTTGTGCCCAACCAGAATGGCACGAGTGCAAAGTTCAGCTTTCATTGTTTTGCGGATATTTTTAAAAATTTCCTTAAAGGCATCAGGCTCCTTGTGAGCTATACGCAAAGGATGGTGGGGGTCAATGCCAGTAAATTTAAGTGAAGACTCTTCCATGTTTGCGCCGGGAAAAGGCTCGACACGGAAAAACCAGGTGTCTTGAGGTGCAAGGATGCCGTTTTCATCCATGCCGACACTGACGGCGGCTATTTCCAGGATGGCGTCTGTTTGACTATTGAATCCGCCGCATTCCACATCCACTACAATGGGAAGGTAGCCGCGGAAACGTTCAGCCAGGAGTGATGTAGCAGGTGGGGTTTTAGTCACAGGAATTGTTGATTATGTGTTGATCGAAAGTGACCAGTTTAATGTGCCGCCTGCATTCAGCGGAATGACTTTGTCATCGCCCAGACTGTAATGCTCAGGAACTGTCCAGTTATCTTTGCGCAGTGTAATGGTGTCGGTATTTCTGGGCAGGCCGTAAAAATCCGGTCCATGGAAACTGGCAAAAGCTTCAAGCTGGTTGAGGATGCCAAGGTCGTCAAAGATTTCAGCATAAAGTTCTATAGCCGCGTGGGCAGTGAAACAACCGGCGCAGCCGCAACTGGATTCTTTTTCATCAACTGCATGGGGCGCAGAATCAGTGCCCAGGAAAAATCTTTCAGAACCACTGGCAACCGCATCCTGTAATGCCTGCTGGTGGATATTCCTTTTCAGGATTGGCAAGCAGTAATAGTGAGGCCTGATCCCTCCAGCCAACATGTGGTTTCGATTAAACATCAGATGTTGGGGAGTGATAGTGGCGCCAATATTGTCACTTACTGACTGTACAAAATCGACAGCGTCTTTTGTAGTGATATGTTCGAGCACAATTTTCAACGTGGGAAACTGTTCAACCAAGGGGGCGAGAATGTCATCGATGAAAACTTTTTCCCGGTCAAAAATATCTATCTCGCTTTGGGTAGATTCGCCATGGACCAGCAATGGCATCTCATTTTCAACCATTTGCTCAAGAACAGCATGGGTCAGTGTAATGTCAGTAACCCCCGACTTGGCATTGGTAGTGGCTCCGGCGGGATACAGTTTTATGCCGAAGACTATGCCGCTGTCTTTGGCTTTCTGAATTTCATCCGGAGACGTAATATCAGTCAGATATAAGGTCATCAACGGCTCAAATTTACTGCCTTGCGGGATGTGAGTACGAATCCGGTCGCTGTAAGCTTGCGCTGCTTCAGTCGTGGTCACTGGTGGTGACAGGTTGGGCATTATAATCGCACGCCCCATAACACGGGCTGTATGCGCGACTGTATCAGCTAGAGAAGAACCGTCTCGAAGATGAAGATGCCAGTCATCTGGTCTGGCGAGGATGATTTCCTGCATAAATGTCGTATTTTCCGAAATCAGGCATTTTGCCGGGCAGGATTATAGCAGGTTAAATCTGACTGGCTGACTGAGAGCGCCATAAATCTCGCATTTTTTGCTGTGAAAGGTACAATACCCGCCTTTTTCTGCAGGAGAGCCTGTGCCCCGATAGCATACGGCTTAAGTCGTTTCTGCAGATTGTTTCTTATTGTTTTTTTTCTTTACGTCAGGAGATGCTGATGTTGGACATCAAGAAAGTCGTACTGGCCTATTCCGGAGGACTAGATACCTCCGTGATCGTCAAGTGGCTTATGGATACTTACCACTGTGAAGTCGTTACCTTCACTGCCGATCTTGGGCAGGGCAAGGAAGTGGAGCCCGCTCGCGCCAAGGCTGAGGCATTGGGTGTGAAAGAAATCTATATTGATGACATCCGCGAGGAATTTGTCCGTGATTTTGTATTCCCCATGTTTCGTGCCAACACGATCTATGAAGGGGAATACTTGCTGGGTACGTCTATTGCCCGACCGCTGATTGCCAAACGCCTTGTTGAAATTGCTGAAGAAACCGGTGCCGACGCCATTTCCCATGGAGCAACAGGGAAAGGCAACGACCAGGTACGCTTCGAATTGGGCGCTTATGCGCTTAGCCCTGGCATCAAGGTTATAGCACCATGGCGTGAGTGGGATCTGAATTCCCGTGAAAAGCTCATGGATTATTGTGCAGAACACGATATTCCGGTTGAACAGAAGCGGGGCAATGAATCCCCGTACTCCATGGATGCCAACCTGCTGCATATTTCCTATGAGGGTGGCATTCTTGAAGATCCTGGCGCTGAACCTGAAGAGTCCATGTGGATGTGGTCGGTGTCACCGGAAAGCGCGCCGGATGAACCCACCTATATTGACCTGACTTTTGTAAAAGGTGATGTCGTTGCTATCAATGGTGAAGACCAATCACCGGCAACAATTCTCGAGGCTCTCAATCAAATTGGCGGTGCCAATGGCATAGGCCGCACCGACATTGTTGAAAACCGCTACGTGGGGATGAAGGCGCGCGGCTGTTATGAAACTCCTGGCGGCACCATACTGTTGAAAGCGCACCGGGCCATGGAATCTTTGACCCTGGACAGAGAAGCAGCTCATCTCAAAGATGAACTGATGCCTCGTTACGCGTCACTGATTTATAACGGCTACTGGTGGTCTCCGGAAAGAGAAGCCCTGCAGGCACTGATCGACCAGACCCAGGAACATGTGAACGGATCAGTTCGTCTTAAGCTTTATAAAGGCAATGTTATTGTTGTAGGAAGACAATCCGATGCTTCTCTTTATGATGAAATGGTGGCCTCATTCGAAGATGATGAAGGGGCGTATGATCAGCATGATGCCGAAGGCTTTATAAAACTTAACGCTCTCCGCCTACGGACCATAGCTAACAAACGGAAAAAATAGTCGCTGCTGCGCTCGCCCAGGCCGCGTTAAAATATTTTTTTGAGCCTGCGCCCGTACTTGCTGTACTGTGCCCGGCCTCCAAAAAATCTTTTGCCTTGTCTGGCCTTCGCTCGCTACACGAGCAAAAATTGAACTTTATTGGGCGAACTTCGTTCGCCAATTTGAACTAGTTCGTAGGGCGGAAGAGGGCGCAGCCCGATCTCCGCCGTTGGCAGAGGGAGCCTTCCCAGTTAAGTTTTAATAGACGTAGCTACTACAATTCAGTCCAATGTCTTTTTCTTGTACTCGCATAGATCAGAAATAACACATGATCCGCATCTTGGTTTGCGGGCAATGCACGTATAGCGTCCGTGTAGGATAAGCCAGTGATGGGCATCCAGCAGAAACTCATCCGGTACAAACTTCATCAGTTTCTTTTCCACTTCCAGTACATTTTTACCTGGCGCGATTGCAGTACGATTGGACACCCGGAAGATGTGGGTGTCTACCGCCATGGCCTTTTCCCGAAAAGCTGTGTTGAGCACTACATTGGCGGTTTTACGGCCGACGCCGGGTAGGGCTTCCAAAGCTTCGCGTGTGTCGGGTACCTGTGATCCATGCTCTTCCACCAAAATATTACAGGCCTTGATTACATTTTTGGCTTTAGTATTAAACAGACCTATGGTCTTGATATAGGTTTTTAGTTTTTGTTCTCCCAAGGCATGTATTGCTGCCGGTGTATTGGCAGCAGGGAACAGTTTTGCAGTGGCTTTATTCACACTGACATCTGTTGCCTGGGCGGACAACATCACCGAAATCAGTAATTCAAAAGTGGAGGCGTATTTCAGCTCTGTTGTTGGCGTTGGGTTTTCGTTGCGCAGGCGGGTAAAAATTTCAGTGCGTTTGTTTTTGTTCATTCAGTCATCCTGTCACCCTGACGCGCTTACTCCCGGAAACAAGGACTTCTTCAGCGACTTCCGGTTTTGCCATTCGTTTATCCACTACATTTTTCAGCGCAATGAGAAATCCCATGAACAGAAATGCGCCAGGGGGCAAAATGGCGAGCAGGAAAGGCGTGTAACCGGAAAAAATCTGAAGACTCCAGTCGCCAGCAAAAGGTAACAGTCTATCCATGTTGGCCAGAATGAGGCCGGTGCCAAATAACTCACGCAATAAACCCAAGACCAACAGGACAAGGGCAAAACCCAGGCCGGTCATCAAGCCGTCTAGCAGTGAAGGCAGCAAGGAATTTTTCGACGCAAAACTTTCAGCCCGGCCCAGGATAGTACAGTTAGTGACTATCAGGGGGATGAATATACCCAGTGCCTGGTACAGCTCCAGAGCAAACGCGCGGAGTAATAACTCGGCACAGGTAGTAAATGAGGCAATGATCAACACAAACACGGGCAAACGAATGGCAGGAATAAGCTGATGGCGACACAAAGAGACCATGCCGTTGGAGCCTATCAAAACCAGCAGAGTCGCCAATCCAAGACCCAAAGCGTTGACCGTTGAATTACTGACGGCAAGCAAAGGGCAAAGGCCAAGCAGTTGGACCAGAGCGGCATTGTTTCCCCATAAGCCTTGCCAGGAAATATTTTTAGTCGCTGTCTGCATTATAAATTTGAGATGACTTGAAGGTTTGATTCATAAAATTCCAGCACTTTTCTGACGCCATTAACGATCGCTCTTGGGGTCACAGTAGCACCCACCAACTGGTCGAACTGACCGCCATCCTTGATCACTTGCCATTGTGGTAAAGCAGGGCCAACCAAAGAGCGCTCGTCAAAACCCAGTATCCAGTCTGAAACGCGTACCTCGATCTTATCTCCCAAACCAGGCGTTTCCCGATGCTCCAGGACGCGCACGCCACTGATGCTCCCATCAACCAGGATACCAACGAGCAGTATAATATCGCCGCTGTAGCCATCATGCACTTCCAATGGCAGGATGATGCCCGAAGGTGTTTCTCCGTGCCGTGCCAGATAGGCCATACGCTCACTTGTAAGTCCGAGCAGCGTTATGTTGGTGAACGAGGTCATCTCAGGTGACAGGGCAATGGCATCTTCAAGCAAGTCATTGTCGTGAAAGCGGGCAGGAAAAATTTCAATGAGGGCGTTACGCTCAGCAAGCCGTTGTTGTGTCTCGATACGATCCGCCGTTAATACATTAACTGCACCGAGTAACAAGGCAGCCAGCAAAGCAAAAGCGCCCAATGTAAGAGAAGTTCGTGTAATTGTGCCAGGACTTTTATTCGGCATGAGAGCTTCCCTGTTTTGACAGCCGAATAAAATGGTCTATACCCGGTGCCGCAAAATTAGCCAGAAGAACGGCAAAGGCGACGCCATCAGGATAGCTGCCCCAAATTCGAATACTGTAAATGAGCAATCCAATTAACACGCCGTAATAAAGTTTGCCTGTATTTGTTGTCGGGCCGGACACAGGATCTGTGGCAATAAAAAATGCGCCGAGCATGGCGGCCCCACCGAACAAGTGAAAGAAAGGTGAACCATGACTGGCAGAACTACCACCGTCATAAAACAAAAGGGCCATCATGGCCATAGTGCCAAGCACCGCAGCGGGAATATGCCAGGTGATTATGTTTCGATAAAGCATGTAGAGACCCCCGGCCAGGAAGCCTGCATTGATCCATTCCCAGCCAGTTCCAGAGAGTGTTCCAAACAGGGGGTTATCCGTCCAGTATTCAGCGATAGTTTGACTGCCGCGATCGAGTTTGAACTGGTCCAGGGCAGTGGCGCCTACCAGAGCGTCCATGGTTGTGGCTGTTTGGCCCAGGAAGGATGACAGCACACTGCTGAAATCCGGCAATTGAGCAACTGCACCAGAAGGCAACAGCCAGCGTGTCATTTCAACCGGGAATGAAATGAGCAAAACGGCGTAACCGACCATGGCGGGGTTGAAGGGGTTATAGCCAAGACCGCCATACAAATGTTTGGCAACGACGATGGCGAAAAATATTCCAGTCAGACCAAGCCACCAGGGCGCAGCCGGTGGCAGTGAAACTGCCAGTAACAGAGCTGTCACAACAGCGCTGTAATCGCCAAGTGATTTTCGAACAGGTTTGTTCCGAATCTTCAGCACGACAGCTTCGAGCACAGCAGCGCATAAAATCAGCCAGGCAATATTCATCAGGATGCCGCTGCCAAAAAATACGGCCATAACCAGAATGCCAGGAAGGGCAGCAACCAACACCAGCAGCATGATCTGCGCTGTGGTCAGGGTCTGGTTACGGGAACTCAAGAGGGGAAGCAGATTCATGCCCGGCCATGTTGCCAGCCGGGCTATTGCGTATCAAGTAGATCGAGAAAGTATTATCGGATGCCTGGCGCATCCCATACTGTAGTAACCATGATCAACGCTTATGCCAATCCTCCATTCTGGCAGGGTTAAGCGGATAGCAGTATCATGATTTGTAATCTGCTATGTTAGAAAAGCGAAAAATTATAGGAGTAGGAACATGATCAGGGCGTATTTGCTTGTAGCTATGTTAAGCATCATCTCAGTGCCATTGTTAGGGCAAGTGAGTGAAGGGTTATCCTCACACAATCTGACTTCTTCTGGTCAAGCTCGCTTTTTTCTACTGTATCTGCCCGATAGTTATTCCGGAGAACCTATTCCCCTTGTATTCAGTTTTCATGGTTCCGGCGGTATTCCTCAAAACCAGGTGGCTACCACTGGTTTTGATACATTAGCCGACCAATATGGTTTTGCCGTGGTTTTTCCAGCCGGTGTCTTCACCAATTCTGTTACTTCACAAAGCTGGAATGCCAACATTGATGCTGGCGTCGATGATGTGCAGTTTGTCAGGGATATGATTGAAGATGTGGCAAGTAAAATAAATATTGATCGCTCCCGTATATTTACTTCCGGTTTTTCTGGCGGCGCTCGAATGAGTAGCCGTCTTGCCTGCGAGCTATCTGATGTGCTGGCAGCAGCAGGACTTGTGGCTGGGTTGCAGTATCCGGATGGTTGCACTCCAGTAAGAGCGATTCCCCTGATTGTCTTTCATGCAAAGGATGACGCGGTAAACCAGTACGCAGTCAGTTCTAATTCGCGGCCATATTGGCGCATGGGGGTGGAAACAGCACTGGATAAATGGCGCCAGGCCAACAGCTGCATATTAACAAATGAGAAGACTCAAATTTCAGGAGTAGTCGCTTTATTTACCTGGTCATCATGTAATAGGTCAGGCCAGATCTATTTTTACCAAGCTGAACAAGGTGGCCATACCTGGCCAGGTTCATCAACCAGGGGCGCAAACCAGGACATCAGTGCCAGTGAATTTATCTTTCAGTTTTTTAGCAAGCATGGATTGCCCTGAAATCAGAATAAAATTAAGCAATATGAATCGCCAGCGCAGAAAAATTATTCAACAAGCCACTATCCTTGCAGGTGGGGCTAGTCTTTCTTCTGTTCCAGCATTGGGACAAAATTTTGATTGTTTTATCCAGCGGCTGCCCGGGGCGCAGTTATATACTATTCGTGAGGCCCTGACAGCAGATCCGGAAACTGCCCTGCAAGCACTGGCTGCTGCCGGTATCCGGGAAGTGGAATTGTACGGGCTCACCGATGAAGACAATGTTTTTGGCATGCCACTGCTATCTTTTCGAACCTTACTGGACAGATATGATCTGTCTATGACCTTTACCCATGTCTTTGGGGAGAATATCGATGTGCCAGCGGTATCGCGAGCTGCAAGAATTCTGGGTATCGAAACAGTGGTTCTCACCATTGCGCCGGGCTTCATTCAGCCTGTAGCAGGCGGTCTGCGTATTCAGGGTCCGCAGTCCATAGAGGAAATGGACAACATTGCTGAGCTGCTTAATAGCCTTGGCCGCCAGTTCAGAACTGAAGGGTTGCTGTTCGGTTATCACAACCACCACGTGGAATTTTTCCCGGTCGAAGGCGAAATACCCTACAACCACATCTTGTGGAATACGGACCCTCAATTGGTGCGCTGTGAACTGGATATCGGTTGGATGGCCCTTGCTGGAGTGGATTACCTGGATGTGCTGGACCGATTTGGTCACAGAACCTTGTCCTGCCACATGAAGGATTTCAACGGCAATACCCCGGCAGATATGGGAGACTTTCCTGGAGCTTCGGCTCATCTTGTGCCGCCAGGTTCAGGGGTGGTGGATTTTTCTGCGGTGTTGGTGCGTATGGATTATTACAATATCCGTCATGGCTTCGTGGAAATTGATTCTTCTGACAACCCGGTTGGAGATTTAGCCAATGGCACTAACCATCTCCAGTTAATTCGACAATGTAATTAAATGTCATAGAAAAAAGTAAAAGAAAACTTAATAATTCCAGGGTTATTAGTAGATCAATAGAATGACTGGGCTGGTCAGCCAGCATTTAAAACACTAGTATTATGGGCGAATACCACGCCAACCTTATTGGCTGGCCCGGGGGCATGAAAAAATGAAAACATTCAATGCAATACTTGGCACCTCCATTTTGTTGGCTGCCGGGATGTCCGGGATTCAGGCACAGGATTTATCAGTCGCCGTTTCTCGTTCTGCGCCTGCCGAATCCACCGCCGCGTCACGTAATGACACCAACTGGCAAATGCCCAGAACATCCTGGGGACACCCCAATGTAGAAGGCATCTGGACCAGTGACGACATGCGAGGAGTGCCTACCAACCGGCAGTCTCAATTCGGAGAGCGTACCTCACTGTCAGAAGAAGAATTTGCCGAGCGGGCCAGCCGTGACCAGGCCGGTATGGATCGCGCGGTTAACAGTGAAACTTTCCTGCGCAATGAATACGGTGTCCGCACCTTTGGCTATACCTCTCTGGTTATTGATCCGCCAGATGGTCGTATCCCGGAAATGACAGCAATTGGTAAATCACGGGCAGCGACCAGAGACAGAGGGACTTTTGGAAACGGACCTTTCAATACCGTGGAAGATTTCACCAATTATGACCGTTGTATTACCCGTGGCATTGTCGGGTCAGTGCTACCTGTGCTTTACGGTAATGGCATGCGAATTACCCAGACACCTGATTCTGTGGTTATTTCCTACGAGATGATTCACGACACTCGCATAATTACCCTGGATGACAAACCGTTCCTGGATGAGCGTATTCGCCAGTACATGGGCTCCTCACGGGGCTACTGGGATGGCGACTCTCTGGTTATTGAAACGCGCAATCTGAATGACAAAACCAGTATTGGAGGTAATGGCAACGGCACGCGTCACAGTGTAGAGATGGTGATTACTGAACGCATGACCCGTGTGGACGATGAAATGATAGATTATTTCATCACGGTGGATGATCCGCTAACGTATACCGCGCCCTTTACGTTTCGATTCACCATTACTGATCAGCCGGGCTATCAGCTCTATGAATATTCATGCCATGAAGGAAATGGCGCCGTAGGTCACACTTTAAGCGGTGAACGAGCTTGGGACACACAGGTAGCTGAAGCTGTAGCCAGAGGTGAGGAGCCGCCAGCCCGTGCCAGCGGTTTCAGTATTTATGCTAGTCCGCAGGAAGGAGCAGAAATCATCAGTATTGGCGATGAAGACGCGCTCGATTGAAAATGGTTATTTAATCTTTATGCATTAAAAAAGCGCACCTTGGTGCGCTTTTTTTTGTATTGCCATGTCTTTCTATTGGATAAGTGCTATTGGATAAGCGCTTTTAGGTAGACGCTATTGAGTGGGTGCTCCGGCTCCGGAAGACCCAACAAATAACTGTGAACCATCCGGCAGGGTGATATTCGTCCCGTTAGCACGAAATGAACCGTCCCGTGCTCTGTAACCTAGAACTTTTATGGGAGTGCCGCTGGGTAAAGAATTGCGATTCCAGCCCCTGCGCACCAATGCGTTGGGTGCGCCACCTTCAACCATCCATTGCTGTTTTTCACCTTCACCTGTCGTGACTTCGATATGCACCCAGGCATGGGGATTGCTCCATTCCATTCGGGTGACAACGCCTTCAAGCTCCACGGGCTTGTTAATATCAAATTCCGAAGCAAATGAATGATGAGCGGAAGTTTCAACCGGGAGTAGGGCGGTTAGAAACAGCGTCAAGATAGCGCTCAGTCTTGTGTTCATCGTATTCCCCAATGTACTTTAATTTTCTTTCTCGAATTCACCGTACAGTAATTCCTCGGAAAATTCGACACAGTTGTATTCAAGCAATTCAGCGTTGGCATCCATGTACCGGTACAGTGGCAGACGAATGGTCCAGGGCTCACTATAGGTTAATGGATCCTCGATGGTGGCTTCATACTGAATATGATTGGCTCCAATGGGCGTGTATCGCTCAGTAACTTTCATCATGTAGCTATGATGATTACCAGCACGGTCGAGCCAGGTGCGGTCGTCATTAGAGGTCACTTCCACTATAAGAGTATCACCGTCCCAATTTCCCCTTGACCAACCCATCCACATATCTATGGGGGCTTCATCAACAGGACTCATGTGAACATTACGATTGGACTTGGCAAAGGCATAAGAAAAGAGGATGTCTGAGTCACCCTGAATGATCTGAAAGGGAAAGGGCATATAAGTGGCCCGGGGAATCCCTGGCAAATAACAACTGATCATCGGGTCTGTCGAGGGCCAGCCGGCCTTGTTTTCCTGTTGTTTTTCCTGGCCTCCGGGTAAATAAGGGATAGTGCCGCCGACTACATAGCTCTGTCCTGCAGGGATTCCACCCAGTGCACCCAGTTGCCAGATCTGTTCCAGTTCCTCGGCACTATGGGCTTCCAGATCCCAGTGGGCTGTTCCCAAAGCCTGCCACATTCCATTCAGGTTTGGTTTGCCACCAATTCGCTCCTGACTCTTTACTGAAACAGAAAAAATAAAAATCAGAAAAACTATTGAAACCTTCTGGACGATTTTAATCATTGTGATGCCTGTAAGAATTTCACTCGTGTGATTGTTTCAGATACATAGATACTTTAAAAGCACTATAAATATTTTATAATCACGCCATGTTATCGTCAGCTATTAGGTTGCCTGCTTCGGACTATGTCTCGCCGAGATTAGTCTGATTTTCTTTTTGCTTTGACTCTTTCCAGTGCTGCTTGAATATTTTCTGAGGAAATATTTTGACGGCTTTGACTGGCCAATTGCGCGCGTTTCTGTCTTCGCTGTTCTTCTTCTACGCTAAATTTTTCCAGGCGTTGCTGATTCAATTCGAAGCGGCGTTTAGCCCGTTCAGCGCGCTCAATGTTTGCGGTTTCTGCTTTCAGCACAGATTTACTGTGTTGGTAATACGATACCAGGGGAATGTGGCTGGGGCAGGCTACATCGCATTTACTGCATTCAATACAGTGCATCAGATTCAGTGCCTGCGCCTCTTGAAGAGCACCAACACGGCAAGCCTTGTACAAAGTATGGGGCTGAAGATCTACTGGACATTCCACACTACATAAACCGCAATTGATGCATGCCTGAGGTTCACTAGTGATGGTTAATGTTGATTTGGCGGCAAAATGATCGGTTTGTATTGTCACCATGTCGATGCAATCCACAGGACAAGGTTCTACGCATAAATCGCAACCGGTACATTCACTTTCAATTATGGTGTGCATAAATTTCGGCGCACCGAGGATGGCATCTACCGGGCAGGCGGGAATGCACTTGGCGCAGCCAATGCATTCGGCTTCGCGAATTACGGCTACTTTCTTGCTCTCTTCAATGCCATAGCTTGTATCTAGAGGCAGTACAGATACATTAAGCAGGTCGGCAATTTTTTCTATCGTGTATTTTCCGCCAGGCGGGCATTTGTTGATGTCATCACCACTGGCTATGGCTGCTGCATAGGGTTTGCAGCCAGGAAAACCGCATTGGCCACATTGGGTTTGTGGCAATAAGTCATTGATTTTTTCGACAACAGGATCTGACGCCACCCTAAAAGCGCGTGCGACTGTTCCGAGCAGGGCACCTACGCCAAGACCCAGGCCAAGCAAAGCGAGTATGGGAGGTAAAAAGGCCGGCATAAATGCAGTCATCAGACCATTCCAGTAAAGCCCATAAACGCAAGTGACATCAGGCCAGCTGTAATCATGGCAATGGCAGGTCCCTGAAAGGGCTCCGGGATATCACATTGCTGCATTTTTTCACGCATGGCAGCAAACAATATCAGGACCAGGGAAAATCCAGCTGCGGCGCCGAAGCCATACAAGACTGACTCAGTAAAACTATGCGCCTGGTTAATGTTGAGAAGTGCCACGCCTAGCACAGCACAATTTGAAGTGATCAGTGGCAGGAAAATACCCAGGATTCGGTACAGCAGGGGGCTGGTTTTATGCATGATCATTTCAGTCATGCTCACTACAGCAGCGATAACCACAATGAAAGATATCGTGCGCAGATATTCCAGACCCAAAGGAACCAGAAGATAATGAAAGACCAGGTAACTGCACGCCGAAGCCAGCGTTAGAACAAACAGGGTGGCCGCTGACATGCCCACAGCCGTTTCCACCTTGCCTGATACGCCCATAAATGGGCACAGCCCCAGGAACTGGGTGAGCACAAAATTGTTGACTAGAACAGCGCCAACAAGAATCAAAAGGAGTTCAGTCATTGCTCAGGAGGCCAGTAAAAGGCTTTTGACTATCATTTGCTTTCGATGAGTTCGATCATGTAGCCGTCAGGATCTTTAACAAAAGCAATGACGGTAGTGGTGCCCTTCATGGGTCCGGCAGGGCGGACCACATCGCCACCCTTGGCATTGATGTCATCACAGGCCTTGTAGGCATCTTCTACACTGATGGCGATATGACCGTAGGCATTGCCAAGATCATAGCTGTCGGTTTCCCAGTTGTGAGTCAATTCCAGTACGGTGTTTTCTTCTTCACTGCCATAACCGAGAAAGGCGAGTGTGAATTTGGCTTCCTGGAAATCTTTTTTACGCAGTAATTGCATACCAAAGATATTGGTATAGAAGTCGATGGATTTTTCCAGATCTGTAACGCGGAGCATGGTATGTAAAATTCGCATGGGGTTTCCTGATTGATGCTGTTTGAAGTAGCGGAATTATCGCAATAATGAGAGACTCCCGCCATGCCGGATATCAGCAAGCAAGACATTCACCTGTGGCTGGTGCGTGAATGTGAAGTCAATGACCCAGTCCTCCTTGAAACCTACCTTACACTGCTCAGTGACAGGGAAATAGCCCGGTATGAGCGCCTGAGACTTACCCAGGATAAAAAAGAATTCTTGCTCACCCAGGTGCTGGCCAGAGCTGTCCTGGCCGATTACCTTGATATCGGCAATCCCGGTGAACTCCAGTTTGAGAGAAATCCCCATGGCAAACCCTACCTGCCTGGAGACAATAAACCCCAATTCAATCTCACCAATTCCAATGGTGTAGTTGCTCTTGCAGTCACAGCAGGTACCGAAGTTGGCGTCGACATTGAATACCTGCACAGGAAAGTGGCTTGCCTGAATCTGGCAAGGCGGTATTTCACCCCGGACGAAGCTCAGTCGTTTGAAGGACTGACAGAAGCATCTATCAGGGATCGCTTCTTTGATTTCTGGACGTTAAAAGAAGCCTGGCTGAAGGCTTATGGCACAGGGCTTAAGACCTCGTTGAATACTTTTGGTTTCACACTTGGTGCCGACAACATCACGATTGCCTTTACAGACCAATTGGATGAGAAACCAGATGACTGGTCATTCCTGCAATTTGATATGGAAGGGGGCTATCGATTGTCGATCAGTGTGAATGATTCGCCAGACAGGGATTACAAAGTGACTGCGAATACAGGTATTCCGCTCCTGGGCTTTAGTGCAATAAGCCTGGATTTACGCCGAGGAAAAATCAGGTAACTCGCGTACCCGGTTCAGCGCCTTCATGTGGCTCCAGCAAGTAGACTGCACTGCCTTCTCCGCTGGCCAGAATCATGCCTTCTGAAAGCCCAAACTTCATCTGCCGTGGTTTCAGGTTAGCGACCATCACTGTGTACATACCAATCAGTTTTTCTGGTTCATAGGCGGACTTAATTCCGGAAAAAACAGTTCTGACGATATCGTTACCGGCATGATCCTGTCCAAGACTCAAGATAAGTTTTAGCAGTTTATCGGCACCCTCCACATGTTCGGCATGGGTAATTTTTACAATACGCAGATCTACTTTGGCAAAATCCGGGAATTCGATTTCTTCGCTGATCGGATCTCTGCCGGTTGGTGTGTCTGCTGCAATGCTTTCAAGAGGATTATTTTCTTTGTCTTCTGTCACAAGATTTTCCTTGCTGGCTTCCACCATGTCTTCAACTTTAGAGGTTTCAATACGTGTCATCAGGGGCTTAAATTTATCAATGGTATGATCCTGTAAGAGCGTCTGGGCATCATCCCATGTAAGAGTATCGATCTTTAGGAAAGACTCTACTTTTTCTGCAATGACGGGCAATACAGGTTTTAAGTAAATCACCAGAATGCGGAACAAGTTCAGTCCGGTAGAACATACGGCCTGCACTTTTTCTGACTGTGGGTTTTCTTTAGCTATCACCCACGGCTGCTGCTCAGCAATGTATTGATTGGCTTTGTCAGCATGCGCCATGATGGTCCTGATCGCTTTTGAAAAATCCCGATTTTCATATAGAGCAGCAATATCTTTTTCTGCTGTTTGAAACTCGCTGATCAATTCCGGTACTTCTAATTCATTGCCCAGTTTGCCATCGAAATTTTTGCTGATAAAACCAGCGCAGCGACTGGCAATATTGACGACTTTACCAACGACATCGGAATTAACGCGTTGGGCAAAATCTTCCAGGTTCATATCAAGATCTTCCGGCGTACTACTCAGTTTGGCGGCAAAGTAATAACGCAGGTATTCAGGGTTCAGGTATTTCAGGTAGGTCTCCGCCATGATGAATGTGCCGCGGGATTTTGACATTTTCTGACCGTTCACTGTCAGGAAACCGTTCACACTGATCAGATCCGGTTTCTTGAAGCCTGCTGTTTCCAACATGGCTGGCCAGAACAGGGCATGAAAATTGATGATGTCCTTGCCGATGAAATGGTATAGCTCGGTATCAACACCCTGATTCCAGTAGTCATCAAAGGACAGGTCATCTCTGGTTTCACAGAGTTTCTTGAAGCTGGCCATGTAACCAATAGGTGCATCAAGCCAGACATAGAAATACTTTCCAGGTTCACCAGGAATTTCAAAACCAAAGTAGGGGGCATCGCGGCTGATGTCCCATTCCTTCAAACCTGAATCCAACCATTCCGCAAGTTTGTTGGCAATCTGCGGAGCCAAAACGCCGCTGCGTGTCCACTCGTTGAGCATGTCTGTAAATTCAGGCAGTTTGAAAAAGAAATGGGTGCTGTCTTTCTTTACTGGTGTGGCACCCGAGATAGTCGAATAAGGGTTTTTCAGATCCGTGGCATCATAGGTGGAAGAACAGGACTCGCAGTTGTCACCGTATTGATCGGCAGTGCCGCACTTTGGACATTCGCCCTTGATGAAGCGATCCGAAAGGAACATTTCTTTTTCAGGATCGTACAACTGCTCGATATTGCGTTGAGCAATTTTGCCGGCATCCGTGATACGCGAGTAAACCAGGCTGGCAAGCGCCCTGTTTTCCTCGGAGTGTGTGGTGTAGTAAATGTCAAAATCAACGTTGAAACAGGCAAAGTCGCGCTGGTGCTCTTTATTGACCTGAGCAATCAGCTTTTCCGGTGTGATACCGGCTTTTTCCGCACTGAGCATGATAGCGGTGCCATGTGCGTCATCGGCACACACATAAGCGACTTGATTTCCCTGCATGCGCTGGAAACGAACCCAGATGTCCGCCTGGATGTAGCCCAACAAGTGACCCAAATGTATAGGACCATTCGCAAACGGCAACGCATTTGTAACTAATATCTTGCGGTTGTTCATGTAGCTTAAAGTAATAGTGATATTGCGGACTTAGAAGGCGCGAATGATACAGAGGATGCTTTTCTGGAACAACCGCAACCCAGGTTGGTAGTAGCTATTGCGCTCGGCTACTCGTCGTTAAAATGTGCTTAGTCGGTCACATACTAAAAGTACGCTCCCTTCCCTGCGCACATTTTTGCCTCGATTAGCCATCGCTCATGACGCTACAACGATTGACTATTTTGCTCTTGATATGACAAAGGTTTCGTCGTTAAACCATAGTCCACCGTGTTTGTTCAGAACCTTGGAAGTTGTGTCGAGGTAAGTTCCATCCTTGAGCACTATCTCTACGCGTTCATCCTCAATCTGGTTCACATACACGGCCGCATTCCAGGCAGCAAAAAGGGTCGACGTACCAATACTGGCGCCGCCTATTTCAGAGGGCAGGGCATGCATGCGGTATTTGAACATGGAGCGTTTGTCGGACATTTCTTTAATGTTGAAGTCACGGGCTTCGCGCCCCATGATTTTTTTTACTTCCCGAAGGATATGATGCCTTGTGATAGGAAGCGAATCGTAGTCTGGCCAGAATTTCTTGACTAATTCCTGCGCAGGGTCCTTGCCACAGGACTGAATTGCGAGCAACCTGCCGCCAGGGGCGAGTGCTCTTGTTAGTGGCACGATGATTCTTTCCGCCTTGAACTTGGCCCCCGTAGTAGCGCGCCACGGTTGTGAGGCTAGAATAAAATCATATTCCCAATTTTGCATACCAGGCCGCGGTATCACAGAGTCCAGCAGTATCTGGTGGTCTTCCCGGTATATAACAAATACAGAAGGCCGTTTGAATACAGGATTGCCGGAAACTTTGCTGGTTTGTGTTTCCCACCCTTCAGCAAATACATCGTGCATGGATTCAAGCTGTTCCTTGTAGTTGTAGGCATGGGAACCCTCAAGTTTGATTTCGCGCCAGTTCATGGCATTAGCTGTCATGACATCCTTTGGCATCAACTTGGGAGCTTCTGCATAATTCAGGTTGGTCAGGACAAGAATAGTGGAAGGGTGCTCACTGAACCGATCGACCATTTTGTCCAGGCCAATGCGTACATCCTCCATGCTTATTTCCTTGGCGACAATGAAATGAGGGACTGTTGGATGTTTGTGGTGCAGGTAGCGCATGGTGTTTGACAGGACAGTTGCGTCACCCATGCCGGCATCAAACATACGGAAGGCAGGGGGTGTAGGTTGAATGTATTGAAATTCCTTGGCTATGCGTTGGGAGATGGCAGACTTTTCATTACAGGTATTGATAAAGGCAAGGTAGTTTTGCCTGTTGTCATAAAACCGGAACGGCCTGGAATCCTTGTCACTCTTTTTGCTCTTGGGCTGTTTCTTGCCTTTCTTTGCCGAAGAAGCTTTGGCTGCCTTGGTTGCGCCTGTTTTACTTTTCCTGGCTTTTGCTGATTTGGCTGCTGGCATATCGCCCCCTTTGATAGTGTTTTTATTTTTTTCCAAAAAATTCTGGATTCTGGTGATGGTTTTCAAAGTAATGCCTTTACCATCTCTAAGCCGGCTGACTAATTTTCCGTCATTGACTACACGCAAACCGAAAGTGGACTTGGAAATATTATTCCGCCCACAGTAACTCTCAATTTCCTCGATCAGGTTGTCAATGATTGATGTAATGCTGATCCCCTATAAAGGCAATGCCTTTTATCATCAGAGGCAAAACAGTAAAACAAAGGCTACAATGGGTGTCAATAAAGCATAGCAGTAAATATTAAGAAGAAATATGTTGGGAAATATCCCAACTAAGGGGTATGAGGGGAGAAATTAAAAAGGCGCACCGTAGTGCGCCCTTTGATCAAGAATGCAGCTGAGAGGTTAAAACAGGCCTTCGATTTGCCCGTTGCTGTTCACAGAAATGCCTTCTGCTGCAGGCACCTTAGGCAGTCCCGGCATAATCATAATGTCGCCACAGACGGCAACGACAAATTCAGCACCCGCTGACAGGCGTAATTCACGAACTCCTACGACGTGCCCACTGGGTGCGCCCATCAGCGCCGGGTCAATGGAGAAGCTGTACTGGGTTTTTGCCATGCACACAGGGAAGTGTGGATATAAGGACTGCAGATGGGCATATTGCTTACGCACTTTGTCGTCGGCAATGATGTCTTCAGCCCCATAGATTTCCGTGGCAATTGTGCGGGTTTTATCCCACAAGGACATGTCATCGGGGTAAAGGGTTTTGAAACCGCTATCCTGATTATCAACTATGTTGACAATGGTATTGGCCAGATCAATTGTTCCTTCGCCGCCATCAGACCAATGTGTACAGGCAATAACTTTAGCGCCCAGGCCTTCGCAGGTTGAACGGATCAATTTAATTTCAGCGTCCGTATCATCGGTAAAACGATTGATGGCGACAACTATTGCAACACCATACTTGCCAACATTGCTGATATGGCGTTCAAGATTGCACATGCCCTTGGCCAATGCCTCCAGGTTTTCACCCTTGAGTTCAGTTTTGGCAACGCCTCCATGCATTTTCAGTGCACGTACAGTAGCAACAATAGCCACGGCATCCGGTTTCAGACCGGTTTTGCGGCACTTGATGTCAAAGAATTTCTGAGCGCCAAGGTCGGCGCCAAAACCCGCCTCTGTAACGACATAGTCTGCCAGTTTCAGGCAAGCTGTAGTGGCCATAACGGAATTACAACCGTGAGCGATATTGGCAAAGGGTCCGCCATGCACAATGGCAGGAGTGCCTTCCAGAGTCTGGACCAGGTTCGGCATCATGGCGTCCTTGAGAAGGGCGGTCATGGCACCATCGGCCTTGATATCCTTTGCAGTAATGGGCTTCAGGTCGCGGGTTGTACCAACGACGATTTTGCCCAATCGGTTACGCAGATCTTCCAGGTCAGTGGACAGGCAAAAAATGGCCATGATTTCTGAAGCTACTGTGATATCGAAGCCGGTCTGGCGGGGAAAACCATTACCTGGTCCACCCAGGGCCACAGCAATATCACGTAAGGCGCGGTCATTCATGTCTACAACACGACGCCAGCTGATGCGACGGACATCAATACCAAGCTCATTGGAATGATGAATGTGATTGTCCAGCATCGCTGAAAGCAGATTGTGGGCAGCGCCGATGGCATGGAAGTCGCCAGTAAAATGCAGGTTGATATCCTCCATCGGAATCACCTGTGCGTAACCGCCACCGGCTGCCCCGCCTTTCATACCGAAGCAGGGACCCAGGCTGGGTTCACGTAAAGCAATGGCAGTTTTCTTGCCAATTCTGCTGAGGGCATCACCCAGACCGACTGTAGTGGTAGTTTTACCTTCACCGGCCGGTGTGGGTGAAATTGCAGTAACCAGAATCAGCTTGCCATTAGGCTCTTTGCTCTTTGAACGAAGGAAGCCGTACTCAATCTTGGCTTTAAATGGACCATACTGAAGCAGTGAATCTTGCGGGATTCCCAGTTTGGCGCCAATTTCAACAATGGGTTTGGCCGTGGCTTTCTGGGCAATTTCGATATCTGACGGTTGCGACATGGAGTAAATTTCCTTGGTTAACGATGCTTTATTGGATACAAAAATAAGTTGCTATTTTTTTTAAAAAAACCTGTAAATACAGTCTGTTGCTGACAAAGGCGGGCGATTGTAGCACCTATGAGTGTGGAATTTAACCACTCTGCGGGATGCTGCCGGCTTATTTCTCTCAAGCCAAACTTTTTACTGGAGAACACCACGCAGAAATGCCTCCCGGAACCCTTTATAATGCCGTTATGCGACTATCCGAATTGAATGATTTCTGCAGACTGAGTTTCAGATTCTTATGCCTGGGTATATTTCTGGGTATAAGTGTGCTGCTGGTTATGCCTGTGTCTGCCCAGTCCTTCTCCTACGAAACGGAGTATCCAGGAGTGAATTATTCCTCTGGTCCTTTATCCGATCGCCTGACTCGCCTGGTGCAGGATATTGATTCAGGCAAAGTGGAGTTGCAGTACGATGCCGAAGGCAGGGGTTACCTTGATGCCTTGCTCGATGCCCTGGAAATCGACCCTTCATCACAGTTCCTGGTATTTTCCAAAACTGCACTCAAAACTCGTTTTGTTACTGCCAAGACGCCGCGCGCCCTTTACTTCAACGACGATACCTATGTGGGTTTTATCCAGGATAGCCGCTCACTGGAAATCGCCGCCATGGATCCTGTGTTGGGCTCTGTATTTTTTGGTTTTTCCCAGGATCCTGATCAACCGATTGCACTAGAGCGCGAGATGAGCCGATGCCTGCGCTGTCATGATTCTTATTCTATGACTGGAGGTGGGGTGTCACGGTTTCTGCTCAGCTCGGTATTGGCAGACCCTGAGGGTGAAATTGTGACGCATGAAGTCAGCATCATTTCCGATACCAGCACGCCACTTAACCGGCGATGGGGTGGAATGTATGTGACTGGTCTGCATGGCGACCAGGAAACGTTAGGAAACTTTGTTATTGATGATGTCAGTAAATTGGCAAACCTGAACCTGGCACTAAACGGAAACAAAGTTGAGCTATCCGAATATTTAGATACAACCCCTTATATAAGCAGTGGCAGTGACATCGTTGCCTTGCTGGTACTGGAGCACCAGATAGAATTGCAAAACCGTCTGATCCGTATGAGCTATGAAAGCCGCACCCGACTGTTTCAGGAAGGTGATATTAACGAGCAGACATTAGCAGAGCTAAGCAAGCCATTTCTGGAATCGATGTTCATGCTCAATGAAGTCGCTTTGACGGAGACTGTGTCGGGGACATCGCAATACTCGGAATATTTTCAGCTACTTGGACCTTTTGACAGCCAGGGTCGCTCACTGCGTGAACTTGATTTGGAAACCCGTACATTCAAATATCCCTTCAGTTACCTGATTTATTCCGAGGCGTTTGACAGTCTGCCCGATAAAGTCAAAACCTATCTCTACTCACGGATTCGCACGATACTTTCAGGAGAAGATTCTGATCCGGCATTCAGCTTGATTGCAAAAACAGACCTTGAAGCAATTGCTGTTATTTTGCAGGAAACCAAGCCTGAGATTTTTGCTTTATAAACAAGATATCCTATGCTTGAGAAACCTGTTCTTTTCCTGCTCCCAGGCCTCATGTGCGATGAAGTCGTGTGGGAACACCAGCAGCAAACCCTGGCGCCTTATGCCGAGGTGATCATCCCGGTATTTCGTGGTTTTGATTCCCTGGTTACCATGGCAGAGTATGTGCTGACAATGGCGCCGCAGCGCTTTTCAGTAGTGGGTCATTCCATGGGCGGTCGGATTGCCTGGGAGCTAATGGAACTGGCAGGAAATAGAATTGATAGATTCGCGGTCATGGATACCGGGGTTCACCCGGTAAGCAGGGAAGAACCGGAGAAAAGACAAGTTTTGTTAGACAAAGCAAACGCTGAAGGATTGAAGGCAGTAGCAGAAACCTGGATTCCTGGAATGGTGCATCCAGACAGGCAATCCGATACTCAATTGATTGGCGAGATTACTGCCATGATTTTGAGAAACAGTGTGGAGGACTTCCTGGGGCAAATGCAGGCCCTGCTTGAGCGAAAGGATCAGACGAAATATCTGCCCCATATCAGCCAGGAAGTACTTCTGATTGCAGGAGAAGCAGACTCACACAGCCCGCCAGAACAGCACAAATTAATGGCTGGGGAGCTCAAAAAATCACGACTTGAAATTGTCTCTGATGCGGGACACATGGTCACCATGGAAAAACCGGAGGAAGTGAGTACAATTCTCCTGAACTGGTTTATACAAAATGAAAATGCAATTGATTAAAAAACTGTTTGTATTGATATCGCTTCTGGTCTTTCAGCATAGTGTGTTAGAGAGTGTGCTGGCCCAGGGTGTTTCACAGATTGACAGTAGCGAACACGTGGAAGCGCAATTGGTGGCGGAAACCGAGCATGCCGTGCCAGGAGGATCACTTTGGCTGGCATTGCGCCTGGACCACATGGAGAACTGGCACACTTACTGGATGAATCCAGGGGATGCCGGTAAACCAACCGAGATAACCTGGCAATTACCCGTAGGACTCGAAGCGGGAGAGATTGTCTGGCCGGTACCGGAGCGCTTTGAATTGCCCGCCGACCTGGTGGACTTTGGCTACACGGATGAAATTTTTCTACTGACAGAAGTCAGTATACCGGCAACATTTTCAGCAACCTCGCTGCAGATTTCAGCAGAAGTCCAGTGGCTGGAGTGTGAGGATATCTGCATTCCAGGCGGCGCCAGTGTCAGTCTTGATATTCCTGTTTCCAGTAACGCACAGACTGTTACCGATTCCCGTTGGGTTCAGGGTTTTGATTCTGTCCGCAACAACCTGCCACGAGAAGATATTGTTCTTGACTCAATGTTCTCAATCTCAGGCGAAGAAATAAATCTGCTGGTGCAGGCTACCGAATCCATTTTTGAAGATGCAGAAAGCATTACTTTTATACCCGACACACATCGTGTTCTGGATTACATCTCAGACCAGAACATCACCGCACAGTTGTCCAGCCTGCAGTTAAACCAGAAAGCGCATTCGCGCGCTTTGCGCGAGCCACCTGATCGGATGGGTGGCCTGCTGATCGTCGGACAGGCTGATGGTGATGTGGTTACCTACCAGGTTGAAGCTGTTCCGGAAGGTGTCACCATGGCGGCGCTAGACGGGCTGTTTCCATTAACTTCGGGTAATTCAGGTAGTGACATGAGCCTGTTCACGGTTTTTTTGTTTGCCATGTTCGGGGGTCTGATACTTAACCTGATGCCATGTGTATTCCCGGTACTGTCATTAAAAGTCATGAGCCTGGCCAGTAATTCCGGCGCACCCATCAGGGAGCAGCAGTTACATGGTGTTGCTTATGCAGCGGGAGTCATTCTTTCCTTCCTGACTCTGGCTGGCGTTTTGTTATCTTTACAGGCAGGTGGCGCCCTTATTGGCTGGGGCTTCCAATTGCAATCTCCCTGGTTTGTTGCGGCGCTGGTTTTCCTGTTTTTCCTCATGGGGCTGGCCATGTCGGGTGTTGTTGAAATTGGCGCTGGCATCATGGGAGTGGGTTCTGAATTAGCGGATAAGGATGGCTATAGCGGCTCATTTTTTACTGGTGTGCTGGCCAGTGTTGTCGCCAGTCCCTGTACCGCACCTTTTATGGGCGCCGCTCTCGGCTTTGCCTTTACTCAGACGTTACCTGTCGCACTGACAGTATTTTTTGCTTTGGGTCTTGGGATGTCGCTGCCATTTCTGCTGATTTCTTTTATACCTGCGCTGGCCAACATGCTGCCACGGCCGGGACATTGGATGCTGACCTTCAGGCAATTTCTTGCTTTTCCACTGTATGCAACGGCCGTCTGGCTGCTCTGGGTACTTGGCAGGCAAACCGGTGTTGACGCTATGGCCCTGGTCACCTTCAGTTGTGTGCTGATTGGTGTTGCTGCCTGGTTATACCAGCGTCAATCGCAGTCAAACTGGCGCTACCTGGAAGTGACCTTGATCGTTGGTTGTATCGTAAGTGTTATTACCGTGTTGAATTCTTCCATGCTGCAAACACAGCAGGCAACGGCCACAGTGGCAGCCGGGGAAAGTTATGAAGTCTACAGTGATGCCCGTCTTGCCGAGTTGAGAGGTAATGGGCAAGCGGTTTTCGTCAATATGACCGCATCCTGGTGCATTACCTGCCTGGTCAATGAAAGGATAGCGCTTAGCAGCGATACGGTGACCGAGGCAATGGCCGACAAACAAGTGACTTACCTGAAAGGGGACTGGACTAATAATGACCCTGTTATCACTGCAGTATTGAAACGCTATGAAATCAGTGGTGTACCGCTTTACCTCATGTATCCCGCTGACCCAAACCTGCCGGCTGAAATGCTGCCGCAAATCCTGACGGAAGGGATCATTCTTGATGCCCTGGAACGCATCTAAGGCACTTTTCTTTCCATAACCCTGGGCTTGAACCAGGACTCAATCTAGCACTCCACTTCTGAACGCGCTTTCTGTAAAATGGCGCATTTTTTTAACCTGTGAGAAGAGGTCTCTATGCAATTACTGGATGGCAAAGCTACTGCCAAAGCTCTGAAAGAAGATATCGCTGTAAGTGTCGCTGAAATCAAGGCAGCTGGTGGCAGGGTTCCCCACCTGGCCGCGGTACTGGTGGGTAGCGATGGTGGCAGCAAGACCTATGTCAACAATAAAGTGGTCGCCTGTGAGGAAATCGGCTTTGAATCCACTCTTATTGAACTGTCCGAGGATGCTTCTGAGGAAGAGCTTCTGGCATTGGTAGATAAACTTAACAACGATGACACTATCGACGGTTTCATTGTCCAGGTTCCATTGCCCGATCAAATAGATGAAGACAAAGTCACTCTTGCCATTCACCCACGCAAGGACGTCGATGGTTTTCATCCGGAAAACCTCGGTAAAATGATATTAGGACTGCCGACGCATATTTCTGCCACACCCAATGGCATTGTTGAACTTCTCAAGCGCAATAATATTGATACCAGCGGCAAGCATTGCGTAGTGGTTGGTCGCAGTAATATCGTTGGCACACCGATGGCCATTCTTATGTCCCGTAATGCCAATCCTGGAAACTGTACAGTGACAGTCGTTCATAGCCGCACGGCCAATATGCAGGAAATCTGCGCCAGTGCCGACATTCTGGTAGTCGCAATTGGCAAGCCGGAATTTATTACGGCAGATATGGTCAAAGAGGGCGCGGTAGTGATTGATGTAGGGACAACTCGTGTCCCGGATGAATCGCGACCGAAGGGCTTCCGCCTAACCGGTGATGTGGATTTTGAAGGGGTAAAGGACAAGTGTAGCTACATTACGCCAGTTCCTGGTGGAGTAGGTCCAATGACTATTGCTTCACTCATGCAGAACACCCTCAATGCCATCAACATGTCATAAACCATTTGCCTGGATCTCACATGACTGACGCACTCACAGAATTGAAACCTTATCTGGCCAAAGTGACAGACGGTGACGTGTTGTCATTTGAAGAAGCCCGGGCGGCATTCGATGTCATCATGTCTGGAAGAGCCACTCAAGCACAAATAGCCGGATTTCTGGTGGCCTTGCGCATGCGCGGCGAAGATGTCGATGAAATCAGTGCCGCAGTGGATGTGATCCGCTCCAAGGCACTTGCCATCCAGGCCCCGGATGATGCAATGGATATCGTAGGCACAGGCGGCGATGGCTCAGGGACACTAAATATATCTACAGCTACGGCTATTGTTGCTGCCGGTTGCGGCATACCAATAGCCAAGCATGGTAATCGAGCGCTATCTTCCAAATCCGGCGCCGCTGACGTATTGACTGCCCTGGGTGTGAACCTGGATGCTGATGTCACCCTTATAGAGCAAGCTATCCGTGAAGCAGGCATTGGTTTCATGATGGCGCCAAGGCACCATGAATCATTCAAATATGTGGGGCCAGTTCGCGTGGAGATGGGTATTCGTACTGTATTTAATATTCTGGGACCGCTGTGCAATCCCGCTGGCGTCAAACGCTACCTCATCGGCGTTTTTGCTCCGGAATGGGTAAAACCAATGGCGCAAGTGCTCGCAAAGCTCGGCTGCGAAAGGGCCTGGGTGGTGCATGGTGCAGATGGTCTGGATGAATTGAGTACTACTGGTTCCAATTACATTTGCGAAGTGAAAGACGGCGAAGTCAGAGAATTTAACCTGTCGCCTGAAGATGCAGGGTTACCCCAGGCCAGCCTGGAAGATCTGAAGGGTGGGGATGGCACGTATAATGCCCAGCGACTAAAGGCGCTGCTGGGCGGTGAGCAGGATGCTTACAGGGATATCGTATTACTGGGGGCTGGCGCTGCCCTTGTCATAACAGGAAGAGTAGAAAACATCCGGGAGGGCATATCAGTGGCCGCTGAGGCTATAGATAATGGCCGTGCGAGGAAGGCCCTGGAGCTGTTAGTGGCTATTTCAAATTCATAAAAAGTGTAATAAAATCAATAAGTAAGTTATATTACTTAAACGAATTTAATATACTTAGTACCTTTTCAGGAGGAGAGCCCCATGAGCAGTAACCAATGCCCTATATGTCAGGCAGAAGCCATGGATTCCATGACCAAGCTGATGAAGCGCCCACATGTTTGTCAGGGCTGTGGTGCAGAACTGCGTATGAACCTGGTTTTTACCGGTATCATCTCTATTTTGTTCTTGCGGTCAGATTTATGCTAAATAACGGTCTTGGCGGTGGAATGTTGTATGTGATTATTCTCACAATTGCCTTTGTTGGTGCGTGTCTGTTTATTCCTCTGGAATCCAAGCAGTCAGACAGCGATTCCTAGCTTTACTATCGACCCCTTAATCAACCAACTTTCAACTAACTATCAATCGCTTAACTGGCGAAAAGCTTGTTGGCTATTAAACCGTAAGCTATTGTTACACATAATAAAATTCACTGTTAATCCATAATTGCGCTGATATTAAACTGGCTGAAATAGAGTACAATCAGCCAGTTGCAGAACCTTTGCGTGGAGTCTTTGATTAAGGAAACACGGTGAAACCCCAAAAACAGGTAAACGCATAGATCGCATTAGCGTTTGTAGGCATGTAACTACTATGTTTATGTTGTTAGGTACTAATATGTTGTTAAGGACTAAATTTCAAAACAAAAGTAAAAGCCATTAGTAAAAACTTAAAAGAATTTTTAACTCGGCGAAATTCAATCGCCAGAACAGACACTGTTTGAATTATGGAAACAACTGATCAGGATTCAATAAAGCCCATGACTGGAAATCGCTCAAAGCGCAAACGGTTTATTGGTGTTGCGCTCGTACTATTACTTGCCTCAGCGGGCGGCTATTACTGGTTTACAGGCCAGGAGCAGGAAGCGGCAGATCAGCCGCTTATTGTGACTGTAGAGATCGGCAATATTGAAAACACGGTGACTGCTGCCGGTAGTCTTCAACCTTTTGACTTTGTTGATGTAGGCGCACAGGTTAGCGGACAGTTACAAATACTCCATGTAGAAGTGGGCGATATCGTAGAGCAAGGTCAGCTATTGGCTGAAATAGATGCCCGTGTTCAGGAGTCCAGAGTAGAAGCCAGCCGGGCTAGTATTGAAGCTCAGGAAGCGCAAATTGCAGCCAGACGGGCATCACTGGAGCTTGCCCGTGCCAATAAAGAGCGCCAGGAGCGCTTGAAAGCAGCCGATGCAACTAGCGAGCTAGATTATGACAATGCCATCAACAGCCTGGCTTCTGCAGAAGCGAGTTTAATTCAGTTGGAAAAGCAGATTATTCAAAGTCTGGCCAGTCTTGAAAGTGACGAAACCCAACTTGAGTTTTCCAAGATTTATGCCCCCGCAGCAGGGACAGTCGTTTCCATTGAAATGAACGAGGGCAGAACGCTGAATGCTAACCAGCAAGCACCCAACATTTTGCGTATTGCTGACCTGAACACCATGACTGTTGAAACTGAGATTTCAGAAGCCGATATCAGCCAGATCAAAAAAGACATGGAAGTTTATTTCACCACCCTGGGTGGAGGAAATCGCCGCTGGTACTCTGCAGTACGTCAGATTCTGCCGACACCGGTTATAGAAAATAATGTGGTGCTGTATACCGGCTTGTTTGATATTGATAATTCAGATGATTCGCTGTTATCAGAAATGACAGCTCAGGTGTATTTCGTCACCTCTTCAGCACAGAATGTACTGACAGTGCCGGTAGGAGCACTCACTTTCCTGGACGGGCCGGGTCAAGTAGCGGCGGGTGCTGGCCTGGCAGCAAGAGCAGGAGCTGCAGGAGCTAATGGAGGTGGCCGACCAGCTGGATTTGGCGGTGGACAGGGTGCTGGAGGTGGAGCTCCTGAAGGTTTGACAGAGGAGGCGCGTGCAAGACTTCGTGAGCGTATCGCATCTGGTGAAGGTTTTGCTGGCGGACAAGGTAGAGGTGCTGCTGGTGCCCAGGCTGCCAGAAGGCTTGCTTCTGTCAATGTTGTCAGAGACGACGGTAGCTTTGAAGAGCGTGAAATTATGATTGGTGTTACCAGTCGGATTGCCGCTGAAGTAATCTCCGGGCTGGAATTGGGTGACAGGGTGGTCGCCGGTATTCTTCAGGCCGGTACAGCTGGAGCAGCACAAAATGCCGAAGGCGGTGATCGCCGGGAAATGTTCCGTGCCATGGGTGGCTTTAGGTGAGTACCCAAGCATTTCAGCCTGAAATTCCTCTTTCTACCAGTATCGGGTCTTCAAAAGACAGCCATCCCGAACATGGCACTCATACGGCGAACAAGAGCGGAGAAGTTGCCATTCCCCTGATTGAGTTGCGGGGTATTCATCGTATTTTTGCCACCGATGGCGGCGTAGAGGTTCATGCTCTGCGCGGAGTCGATCTAAAAATTTATTCCGGCGAGTTCCTCGCCATTGTTGGTCAATCTGGTTCCGGCAAATCTACCCTGATGAATTTACTGGGTTGTCTGGATCGCCCTACCAAGGGCACCTATCTTTTTGCCGGACGTGATATCAAAAGCTTTGATGAAGATAGCCTGGCATGGCTGCGACGGGATGCTTTTGGTTTTGTATTCCAGAGCTACAATTTACTGGCAACAGCTACTGCAGAAGAAAATGTTGAGGTTCCCGCAATTTATGCCGGCCTCAGCCACAATGAAAGGCGCGTGCGTGGAGAAGGATTGTTGACATCCCTTGGCCTGGGCGATCGACTAGATCATAGACCCAGCCAGTTATCGGGCGGGCAACAGCAGCGTGTCTCCATTGCCCGCGCCATGATGAATGGCGGTAAGGTGATTCTTGCTGATGAACCCACCGGTGCTTTGGATACCCAGAGTGGCATTGAAGTCATGGCGCTTCTGGAAAGTCTGGCCCGTGAAGGCCATACCGTGATCCTCATTACCCACGACAGTGAAGTAGCTTCCCATGCGGATCGTATGGTCGAATTCAGGGATGGGGAAATAATCAGTGATTCGGGACCAGCAGAAGGGTCCGTTGATCCGGCGCAAAACAAAACATTACGGGATTTATTCCTCAGCCGCAAAATCACTTCACCATTGGCTGGTGTTGGAGAAGCCATTCGCATGGCTTTGCGTTCGCTTAAAGCCAATATCTTCAGAACCATTCTCACCTTGCTGGGTATTGTGATCGGCGTGGCCTCGGTAGTAGCGATGCTGGCGATTGGGGAAGGTGCACGCCAGGATATTGTTGACCGCATATCCTCAATTGGAACTAACCGTTTGACCTTGCAACCTGCAAGGATCCCCGGCCAGCGCAGAAGCTTGCCCTCTACATTGACGCTGGAAGATGCTGATGCCTTGACTGATGACTTACCTAATATACTCGGCGCCATGCCTGAGCTACAGGGTAATTACACGGCACGATTTGGGCGCCAGGATTATTCAACGCAGGTGAACGCTGTCACCGAAAATATGCCGGAGCTAAATAATTGGCCGTTAGCCAGTGGAATCTTTTTTACCCGCGAGGACAGTGAAAAATACACGCCAGTCGCCGTGCTGGGTTCAACCGTTGCTCAGGAAATATTCCCGGGAGGAACTGATCCGCTTGGCGAATATATTTTGATCAGAAATATTCCTTTCCAGGTAATAGGTGTATTAACCAGTAAAGGGGCTTCTTCAGGTTTTAATGGCGGTGATCAGGATGATGCGATTTTTGTTCCTTTCAAAACTGGTGCATTGCGCTTGATGGGGCAGACTAACGCGCGCAGTATTTCTATTTTTGTTGATAACGTGGATGAGATAGAAGCTACAGAACAGAACCTGATTCAATTCATGACTGCCAGACATGGTAGTGAAGACTTCCGAATTTTTAACAGTGCAGAACTTCTTGAAACCGTGACTGCTTCGCAGGATACGTTCACTATTTTGTTGGGATCCGTGGCAGCAATATCTTTGCTTGTTGGTGGTATCGGTGTCATGAATATTATGTTGGTTTCAGTGACTGAACGTACTAGGGAAATCGGAATCCGGATGGCCACGGGTGCCAGGCAGACCGACATCATGTCTCAATTTCTCTCTGAAGCCATTGTTGTTTCTGGTGTAGGAGGTGTCATTGGTGTACTCATTGGAGTAGCGGTGGGCTATATTCTGATTGCTTTTGAAGTGTCGATAAAATTCACTTCCATGCCAATGATTCTAGCATTCTGCTGTGCCACAGCCACAGGTCTTATTTTTGGTTTTGCGCCTGCGCGCAAAGCCGCCCAACTGGATCCGGTTGTTGCACTGGCCAACGAATAGCCGCTGAGTTTGTCATGATCTTCTCTAATTCAGTATTTCACCGACTCCTAATTCCCTGCAGCTTATTGCTTGGTAGTTGTGCAATCACGGATTTACCCCAGCTAGCAGAAAATGATGTTCCGGCTGAATTCCAGGGGCCCGTCATAGAAGACTCCCAGGTCTGGCCAGATAGTGACTGGTGGAATGCATTCAATGATGATGAACTCAGCAGCCTGATTGACGTAGTTCAGGCAAATAATCTGGATCTGGATAATAATCGCCGCAACCTGGAATCTGCCCAGATCGCTTTGCGTGAAGCAGGCTTCAATTTATTGCCCATTCCAGTTGTGGATATCGGTACCGGTGCTTCTTACAGCGAAACGCGAATTGATGGCCTGGATACTTCCGGCAGTAACAATCAACCGTTCGACCTGGGAGCGTCTTTTACTTACAACGATATTCTCAGCAAACCAGCCAACTATGACAGAGCGGTGGCCGATTATGATTCTCGTGTCGCACAGGTGGCAGATGTCGCCCTAAATACTCTTGGCACTGCAGCCTCCACTTACTTCCAGTTATTACTAACAAGGGACAAGATTGAAGCGTCATTGCAGAATGTAGAAAACGCAGAAGCCATTTATCGGATAGCACAGGCGCGTGTAGATGCGGGTGTCGCCGTTCCCATTGAAGCTCTTCAGCAACAAATAGCTATGGAAAGAGAACGTAATAACCTGCGTAGTTTCATTCAAAATGATTTATCTACCCGAGCCTCACTGGCGCTGCTGGCAGGATTGACCGTGCAGGATTTTGACGTGGATGGTCAGACCCTTCAGGAAATCCAGGTACCTGCTGTTCAGCCAGGATTGCCTTCTGAATTGTTGAACAGGCGTCCGGATCTGGTTCAGGCCGAAGCCAATTTGCGTGGTGCCAGAGCGAGTGTAAATATTGTCAGAACGGATTTATTTCCACAGATCTCATTGACCGGTGGAGTTAATGCCTCAAGCACGTCACTGTCTGAATTGGTTAGTGATCCGGACACTTTTTTAAATATCAATGCCAATCTTGTTCAGACATTGCTTGATAATGGGCAGCGTATTCGCAACATTGACCAGGCTACTCTGACTATGGAAAACAGTCTGAACAATTACCGTCGGGCTGTTATAGGTGCCTTTAATGAAGTGGAGGTTTTGCTGAGCAACATACAGCTACTGGAAGCACAGGGTGTTGTCGCTTTCCAGAATCTTGGAGCGGCTGAGGAATCCTTTCGTATCGCTCAGGTAAGATATGAAGAGGGCGTTACAGATTTTCAGACTGTGCTAACAGCGCAAAATACACTTTTTTCCACCCGCAACAGTTATCTGGATAACAAGTTGTTGCAGCTCAATGCCATGGTAGGTATTTTCCAGGCTTTGGGAGGCGGATGGATCGCCGAGTCAGCTCAGTAGGTCTTTTCTTTTGAATCCTCTTAATGCTAATCAGCTGAGATTAAGCTGACTGTGAGAACATACCAACACGATTTCCAAACTATTTGCATAGTGTTTGCGTCTATTCTAGTAATAATGGGAATCGAGTAGGGGATGAGAAGCATTTGTTTCCAGGGTTCTGGAGGCACAAAGGGGCAATTCATTTCATGGATATCAGGTTGTTCAGCAGTACCTGGAACCAACCAGTCCCTTATTACCGGCTTTGGCAGTACTATTCCTGCCTTGCCTCCTTCTTAGTCTCCTACGTAGTCTCCTACTTTGTCTCCTACTTTTCCCTTCGTTGTCTATTGCTCAGATAGCTAGCCTTGAGTACTCCATTCCATTTTCAGAAACTTCACCTCAAATTGACGGTGACATGTCACCCGGTGAATGGGCAAGTGCATCCACCATTGCTCTGACCAACGAAACCTTTCCTACCCAGAATGTGCCGGCTCTCCTGGATACCATGGTCTATCTCATGGAAGACGGAGATTATTTTTATGCGACTTTTGTCGCGCAGGATCCTGAGCCAGATAAGATTAGAGCCTTTTATCGTGACAGGGATGCCGCATCTCAGGATGACATGGTTGGTGTTGTACTCGATACCTTTAACGATGAACGTAGGGCGTTTAAATTTTTTACTACGCCGCTTGGTGTTCAAATGGACACGATTCTGGATGATGTCAATGGTAATGAAGATGCCTCCTGGAATGCTATCTGGGACAGTATGGGCTCCATTACAGAAACCGGCTTCATTGTCGAAATGAGAATTCCACTGCATCAGTTGCGATTCCCGGGTGGCCTTGATGAACAAACCTGGGGAATTGATCTTGTCCGTTTTTACCCCCGGGAAAATCGCCACCGTTGGACAATGAATTACCGGGACTTTGATATTTCCTGCTACCTGTGTCAGTTGACCAAAGCCAGGGGTTTTTCAGGGCTTCAGCCAAAAACCAATCTTCAGCTTATTCCTACCTTCACCGCCACCAAGGCAGAAGATCGGGCGAACCCCTTAACTGATGACTGGAGCAGCAATAATGGCAATACAGAAGCCGGCCTGGATCTGCGTTGGGGTATCAGCCAGGATTTATATTTGAATGCGACTTTTAATCCCGATTTTTCCCAGGTGGAAGCCGATCAGGCCCAGCTCAATGTTAATAACACTTTTGCCCTGTTTTTTCCTGAGCGGCGAGAGTTCTTTCTCGACGGTGCGGACTATTTCAATATGTCTGAGAGAATTGTTAACACGCGGAACATTGCGGATCCAGATTACGGTTTTAAATTGACGGGGAAAAAAGATGCCAATACCTATGGCGTATTTGCGACCAATGATACAAGAACCAACTTTTTAATTCCTGGTACTCAAAGTTCTCGTATTGCCAGCCTTGGAGAAGACGTGGAAAGCCAGAACCTGGTAATGCGATATAGAAGAGACATAGGCAGCAACAACAGCACGCTTGGCGTAATAGCAACAAACAGAACTGCCGATGATTATTCAAACTCGTTGCTAGGAGTTGACGGTAATATCCGGCTTGGCAACAGTGACAGGGTGAATTTCCTTCTGATGTCTACGGAGTCGGAATATCCGCAAGAAATACAGGAAGAACATGACCAGAAACAGTCTCTTGATGATCAGGCCTACACAATTCGTTATAGCCATGACACTAACACATGGAGATGGCAGGCCCAGTATAGATCTTTTGGTGAAGAGTTCAGGCCGGATATGGGTTTCATAGGTCGAGTTGGGGTTAAGAACTACAGTATTGGTGGTGGACGTGCATGGCGCTTTCCTGCGGAAGATTTCTTCAACCGTATCCAACTCAATGTTTTCACAGGTGGGTTAGAAGATTTCAACGGGTTAAAATTGAATGAATGGACAGAGTTCAACTTCAACATGAATGGTCCCTTACAATCCAATGTTGGCATTGGTTTTGGACCTCAGGACACTAACTTTAATGGCCAGGTATTTGATGCCGATTTTTTATATCTCTTTGCTAATTTCAGACCAAAGGCAGGAGTAAATCTGAGTCTGAATTTTCAAAAAAATGATGCGGTTGACTTCGCCAATACAAGACAGGGCAAATCGCTGACTATACGCCCCAATATTGGCATGCGCTTTGGTAAGCATTTCCAGTTTAATATCAACTACAATTATCAGCAATTTAATGTGCCTGGTGGACAATTGTTTTCTACCAATCTATCCGATGTCAGGCTGACGTATCAGTTTGATGTGCGTAGTTTTGTCAGAGCTATCGTTCAGTATTCAGATACGAAAAGAAATCCTGGCTTGTATACCAACACTGTAAAAAGCAGGAGTAAAAACCTGACTACGCAGTTGCTGTACAGTTACAAACTTAATGCACAGACACGTTTCTTTGTTGGTTATTTAGACACTGGTTTGAAAAATGACAATTTCGATAGATTCGAAAAAACCAATCGGACGATTTTCGCGAGGTTTAGTTATGCGTGGCAGTACTAGCTGCCAGCTAAGATTTGGAGACTGATTTAGTACTCCGTAATTTCCAACTCATCTTCTTCCAGCACCACTCTGATGACGGTATTTCCCCTCAGGATAATTTCTCCCTTGTTTCTGTCCATGCCATCACGACAGAAATCAAAGGAATAAATTCGGCTGAAATATTTCTTGTTATTGCCAGCTCGAGAGAAAGCAAACCTCTCGAATACAAGAGTTTGATCCAGGAGTTGTATATCCCTTTGCTTGCAGTATCTTCTTGCCTCTGAGAGCGCAGTCGAATTTAACTCCCTTCCTCTCCACCAGTACACAACAGCTAGAACCAGCAGGAAAAAAGCGCACACTTCATATAGAGAAATCATGGCAGCAGTATAGTCTCGGCCACTGGTATTACCTATCACTACGTCGAAATCACTATAAATAAGTTAACAGGGCAAAAATTGAAAGATATCGAAAATTACAGGTTCTTATGGGGTTAATACTTCGATAAATTATCAGAATGATAAACAAAACATGATGAAATTACTGCCAGGTCTGCCAGCTATAGTTGCTATATGTCTGAGCTTGTTTACCTTAGCCGGAGGGGCTCAGGAACAAACTCTAAGTATTGATAATGGCCTGTTGCAGCTACCGGCAGTCAATATTAATAATAAGTTTTTTGCCGTTGATTTTACGGTAACAGAAACGGCGGATGGCCTTGATTTACAGCTGGAAGATTTTGCTAAACTTGACTCGGCAGAAGTCTCCAATTCAGTAGAAGTCAGTAGTTTTTTCGGGCTGACCTTAAGTATCCCGAGGCTGGAAATAGATGGGACGGTATACCTATCTGAATTTCGCCTCACCAATCTTGAAACCATTAATTTCAGTTTGATTTCCACTGTGGCAGCAGGCTCGGGCGGAAATGATCAAGCCCTTCCTGCCTCCTGTGAGATTAATCCTGATCTGTCCAATGGCGATGATAATCCAGTTATTACCCGGGGCTGGGCAGCCGATATCGGTTTTGTCATGGATGGCGGGCCCGCACCTGATGGCATACCACCAATAGAAAATCCGAGATTTGTTTCGGTGAGCCAATCATCCGTCTCACCTTCTGAATACGTTGTAGGGGTGAAAATCGGTAATACAGTCAGGGCCTACCCCCATAGCGTACTGGATTACCATGAAGTGGTTAACGACCGAATAATAATTAATGAAAGGCAAGAGCCTGTAACACTGAGTTACTGTCCATTAACCGGGTCTGCCTTGCTATGGGAAGGTACTATGTCGGCCGAACTTCCTTCTTTGGTACCTCAGGGCTTTTATATAACTCGAATTTGATTATGTATGACCGACAAACCAGCGGCTACTGGTCACAGATGCTTGAGCGGGCGATTAATGGTCCTTCTATTTTTTCTGTTCCGGATAAGATCCAGGTCGTTGAGACCACTATGGAAACATGGTCTAACATGTATCCTGATTCTCAAATTATGTCTGAATTAACTGGCTTCAGTCGTGATTATTCGCAATATCCCTATGGCAATTATCGAAGTAACCAGAATTTATTGTTTCTCGTTAATAATATCGGGGATTCTCGTCTGCACAGAAAAGCCAGAGTGGTGGGTGTGACTAACAAAGAAGAGGCAAGGGCATACCTGATCACTGAATTCGAGAGCGGGGTTGAAGTCATTAATGATTATATTAGTGACATGCAAGTTGTGGTTGCCGGCAGCTCGTTTGATGATTTTGGCGTGGTATATAGCCGTCAATTACAAGATTGCACCGTACTTGAATTCGAAGCTGTTGAAAACAGTCTGCCTATCGTGATGAAAGACAACGAAGGTAATGAGTGGGATATTTTTGGCGTAGCTCAATCAGGGCCATGATCCGGAGAAGCATTAACAAAAACTAATTCCTATATTTCCTACTGGTTCGCCTGGGCCTCCTTTTTTCCTCACACTGATATCCATTAGTAATGCGAACTGGTAGTTTAATAATTATTTTGATACTGACTGGGTTTTCGCCTGTCACCAAGGTGTTTGCAGTCACCTGTAGCTGTGCTGGTGTGCCGTTGCTAAGTAGCATGGATACATCATCAACAGAATCGGGCAAATTCTATTTCAACTATACTGCTGAAGTCCATGAAATCGGCGATCTGGTCCAGGGCAGCAGCGAAATCAATGATGAAACAAACAGGGAGCGCAGTTCGCTATCCCAGGTTTTCTCAGGCAGCTACGGTATTTCGGATCACTGGACGATTTCAGCCCTCGTTTCTCATGTGGAGCACAAACGCAGGATAGGGTTAAGTTTTAAAGGTGAGCAGAGATCTTCCGGAATTGGAGATAGTGTCATACTCATACGCTATTCACCTTTTTATATCACGCCGTTTTCACGCAATGAATTATCCGTGGGTCTTGGTGTCAGGTTACCTACTGGTGATAACGAAGCCGGTGGTGTAATAGCCTTATCTGAAGACATGCAACCAGGCACAGGCGCCAATGGCACTATACTCTGGGGTAGCTACTCTCATAGTTTTAATCAGCCGGGCACCTGGCAATTTCATTCTTCCCTCAATTACACATTCAATGAAGGTAATGACCGCAAATATTCCTTTGGTGACCAGTTTAATCTTGCTAGCGGAGTAAGCTGGCATAACAGTAACAAGCTGGGTTTGTCCGGTACGCTTCGTTACCGTTGGACTAACGCGGATGAACGCAGTGGTTTTACAATTCCCAATACCGGTGGCCAGTGGCTGGATTTCGTTCCGGCAATTCAATACACGGTTAATGACAAATTTGGAATCTCCCTGTCCGGGCGCATTCCCTTGAAACGCGAGTTGGAAGGTGTGCTGCAATTCACTACCAGTTATTCCTATGCCCTGGCTTTCTCTTATGCCTATTAAAACCAAAAGCCTCTTGTTGGTGTTACTCATTTCTCCCTGGTTGAATGCAGCCGAGCCGACACCTTTTTCCGGTGTAAATTATCACACCGGAAAAAATATCACTCTTGCAGATTACAACGGAAAAATTGTATTTCTTGATTTCTTGGCATTCTGGTGTCCGCCATGCATCGAATCTTTGCCAGCCTGGGAAAGTATGCGCCAGAAAATCGGGACTGAACATTTTGAATTGATTGCTATCAACGTAGATGAAAATCCGGAGGATGGCGAAGCGTTTCTGGATCGCTTCTCTTTAAGTTATCCAATATTGTTTGACCCGGAAGGAAAGATTGGAATTCCCTATGGCATCCGCAGTCTGCCCACTTCATTCCTGATTGATTCAAACGGTCAGATCGTGGATGAATTTCGTAGTTACAAGACTGGTGATGAAATCCAGATACAGTCGGTTATTGAAGCACTACTCGAAAATTAGTCCCCGTCCGTTGTATTACCCAGAGCCATCTTCTGGCGATTCTTGACAGTATCCGGCCAGAACAGCATCATGCGCGCTTGATGATGTACTCCGGTCAACCATGAAAATTCTCTATCTAAGTCTTGATCCCCCCTTGAACCTGGAAACTGTTGCCACCGGTAATCAGGTCAGGGTGCAGGGTATTCTGGAAACCTTGCAAATGGCAGGTCATGACATAGTTCAAAGTTTCCCGGCTCCCGATCACAATACTTCAAATTTCACCTCTGATTGCTATCGAACAAAAGATGAACTGGAATCATTCATTTCAGGTAAAAAATTTGATGCCATTGTTGTAGGTTACTGGTCTTTACTGGCTCATTTACCAGATACACGATTGCCAGTAATACTGGATTTCATCGCTCCACGCATACTTGAGCTGATGTTTCAGGATCCGGACAGTCTTTTGGAAAAAACAGCCGAGCTTATCGAAACCCTCCAGAGAGCCGATCATTTCCTGGTTGGTAACCAGCGACAGTCCGACCTGTTGTTGTCACTGTTATTGCAAGCTGGCTTTGACTGCCGTGAGCAAATGCCGGTTTCTATTGTTCCAATTTCAACAAGAGGCGAAACAGGCCTCAGTGAAAATAGCTCTGGAAAGCTGCGTCTTATCAATGCTGGTGTGAACTGGCCATGGCGTAATTCGGGCACTTACAAAAATATTCTTGATAAATTATCTGGCCAGAATGAGCGTGTTGAGTTTGTTGAGTTGACCGGGGCCTGTCCCGGTGAAGGGTCAGAAGCTGATGAAAATAAAACGTCGCTCTTGAATTATGCGGCCATGCAAGAGGAGCTGCAGGCATGTGATATTGGGTTGGAACTGGGCGAGCGTAATACCGAGAGAGAATTCAGTCATTCATTCAGGTCTATTGAATACTTGCAATGTGGTTTACCCATTATCATCAATACCTGGATTCCTCTGTCAAGGCAGATAGAAAAGTATAATGCCGGGTGGGTAATAGAAGAAGCAGGAGAACTAAAGGGTATTGTCGAAAGTATTCTTGCCGAACCTAAATTGCTGGCAGATAAAAAAATCGGTATGGAAAATCTTATTAAGGCAGAACTTAATTACGGGAGCAGTTGTATTCCTTTACTCGATTACCTGGCGTTGCCAATCAAAGCTGAAAAGAAAAATTTACAGCAGCCAAAAGTAGCTGCAGCAGCAGAATCCCCCCGGTTACTGGAGTTCCTGGAAAAACAGACGGAGGTAAAGTCATCCCCGGTAAAGGTTTTTCTGGGTGCTGTATTTAAAACCCTGTTTTGCCCGAGCAGGCCGGAATCCACACCCGACATATTGATGGTTACACGTTCTGACTTGTTTCCTACAGATCATGGTGCCGCCGTTAAAATCGTCAGGACAGCAGAATCACTTTCAAGGCAGGGCAGGGATGTATGGCTTACCACTGACAGTCGCCGTGATTATTACCAGTTCAAAGAAGGAAAGAGGAAGACGTATCGCTTTCCTTTTTATATTCGCCTTCTGTGCCTGCCAAGACTTTTTGCCTTTGCCCGCTTGCTGCTGAAAGGTTACCCGGAAAGTAATCATTTCCTGTATTTGCCAGTCACAGACATCAGTTATGTTGTACGGACAATATGGCTGGCGAGTCGCAAGCCTGTTGGTGCTTACCAGGCTGAATTTCCAGCTTACGTACGCCCGTGCCGCTTTGCCAGATCATTGTTTGGCGGCAAGATATTGCTAGTCCAACACAATATTGAGTATGTGCGCATCAAAAATCAGGTACCGGAGCTAACCCGGAAAAATTATTTCACTTTAAAAAATCTGGAAATTGCCATGTGTAGGTTGGCGGACAACATTGTTGCTGTTTCGGAAAACGACAGGCAAAAAATGATTGAAGATGGCATTGCTGCTGAAAAAATCCATACTATTCCCCATGGTGTAGATTTGCAGGCGTTCAGGAACAGCAGTCCAGTTGATATCAGGATGAAATATGGTTTGCCAGCTCAGGACAAGGTACTTGTCTATCATGGCACATATAGTTACCCCCCCAACCTCGAGGCCATGGAAGTTATGGCAAAGGAAATTTTGCCCAGACTTGAGCTAAAGGGTGTTCAGGTTTCAGTACTGGCTATAGGCAGCAAAGCGCCGGATTTTCCATTGCATGAAAAAATTCATTTTGTCGGCAGTATCGATGATTTGTCCACCGTGATTCCTGCAGCCGATCTTGCAGTAGTACCATTACAGGATGGTGGTGGCACTCGTATGAAAATACTGGATTATTTTGCGGCAGGTGTACCAGTGATAAGTACGACTAAGGGCATAGAAGGAATTCCAGTAAAACATGGTGATGAGGCGCTTATCATTAATGATTACGATGCCATCTGTAATGGAATTGAAGATTTACTTTCAGATAATGAAGCGGCAGAAAAATTATCAGAGGCGGCGGACCGTTTTGTGGATTCTTTAAGCTGGGATAAGATTGTCAGGCGTTATCTGCCCCTGTTGTAATAGTTGTTGCAATATTGCTTTCAAGAATTTATTTCAGCTTCTCCGTCAAGATTCTTTAACCCCGTCATATAGATAGCAAGCATGTTATGGGCCATTGTTTTTGGCTTATCAGTAGTAACCATTTCCAGTTTGTGTGCCATAGCAAGAACGCAAATACCATGGATTCCAGGCCAGATGGCGCGGGCAGCAAGTTCTGCTTCTTTTCTATTGCGGGTAATAGGTTCAAATGCGGAAATTACCAGGGAAAACAGTCTCTCCACTTTTTCCATATACCAGGAAGGCGCTCTTTTCTTGTCATCACTGGGAAGGGCGAAAACAAAGGCCCACAAAAAGCGCTGCTGTATAGAAAGATCGATATAGGCATCAAGTAGAAATTTGATTTTGTCGTTCTGAGTTTCCATGCCTTCCGTTAAATCGCCATACCAGTTATTCATAATCCTGCCTTTCACGAAATAGCGCAAATTCTCCAAATTGCCATAGATGTGATAAATCGTGCCGAATGAATAGCCAATTTCCCTGGCAATGGCGCGTGTACCAAATGCGCTAGGCCCAGTATCAGTGACCAGCTTTATGCTGGCATTAATAATCAGGTCCTTCAATTCTTCCTGCGTGTGGTCAGATCTTCGTGCCAAGTCGAATTCACCTCGATTAATTCGTAAATAAAAAATATCTAAAAAGTATGTACAAACTATTGAACAGTGTATAGTATTTCATTGAACATTGTTTAATTAAAATTAAACAATTATTAGGTGATATCATTACTTTCTATCCTCCCGGGATTGGCGACCAGTATCTGAAACGTGTGATAGGAATTCCCGGAGACAGGATTCGCACTGACGGGTTACGCCTTTATATTAATGAGCAGCTTATTCCATTGAGCAATTTGGGCATTGATTCAGGAAAGAGACTGATCTCCGGCACGGAAAGTATCAATGGTGTGTCTCACCAAGTGTATGCCATGTCTAATCGGCCGGTACCACAATTAACTAATTTAGTGACAGTTCCTCCAGACAGCTATTTTGTAATGGGTGATTTCCGCAATAACAGTTTGGATTCCCGTGAATGGGGCTTTGTGCCAAAAGAAAATATTATCGGCAAGGTCACCCGATTGTTGGTATCAGTAGCAGATGAACGTAGCTTTTTTATCCAGTGTTGGGCAATCAATAGACTGATTAATACAAGTACTGATTTATACTGAAATCAGCCCTAGTTACAAGCTTCAGGGCATTGCTATACTTAATCTCCCTATAAGGAGATTGAATGTGATTAGCAAGCATTTATTAGCACTGGGTATTCTGGGCATAACAGGGCAGTTAGCATTTCCAGTGATGGCCCAGGACAACCTACCAAGGTTAATGCCGGATGATCTGTTCCGGCGCAATATAGGTACACAAGGGCAACTTGATACACCCTTTGAGCCACATCACATCATTGACAATATTTACTATGTCGGTACGCAGTCTCTTGCATCCTTCCTGATTACCACTGATGCCGGCCATATACTGGTCAATTCCTGTTTTGAAAGAAATGTCCCTACCATTCGAAACTCTGTTGAACAACTGGGATTCGATTTTAACGACATAGAAATTATCATCGGCAGTCATGAACACGGCGACCATATGCAAGGCGATGCCCTGGCAAAAGAAATTAGCGGCGCCGAAGTTATCGTGATGGCAGAGCAAGTACCAGGCCTGGCTCACATGCGCCCCGGCGACAAACCACATCCAATTGATCAGGTTATTATCGATGGCGACCAGGTCATTCTGGGTAACGAAAGTCTGACTGCACATCTGACACCTGGTCATAGTGATGGCTGCACATCCTGGGAATTGACGGTGTCCGAAGGAGGGCGTGACTACAAGGTGGTTATCATCTGCAGTGTCGGTGTCAATCCTAATTACCAACTCTGGAATAACCCGGAACGCCCGGGCATCGTTGAACAATACGAATACAGCTATGCCAAACTGCGTGGGATATCTGCTGACATCCCGCTTGGCTCTCACCCAACCATGTACCGACTGGAAGAAAAATTCGCATTAATAGGTGGGGAAACCAATCCATTCATTGATCCTGAAGGTTATCTATATGAAATCGACATTAATGAGCAGGCAATGAGGCTCAGGCTGGAAGAACAACGTATAGCAGCGGAATCAGAATAATTAACACATTTTCAAAAGGGAAATAGAAATGAGAAAAATAGTAGGGTGGTTAGTGACTGTTATTTTTGCCACTGTGGTGCACGCAGAAACAGTCAGTCCTGAATCTGTCGGTTTGTCCAGTGAGCGTTTGCAGCGGATTACTGAACTCATGCAGGAAAATATTGCAGCAGGGAATATTTCTGGCGCTGTCACTTTAGTTGCCAGACATGGAAAAATTGCCCACCTGGAAGCCACTGGTGTGATGGACCTGGAGTCAGGGCGCCCTATGGAAGCAGATACCTATTTCAGACTGGCATCCATGTCCAAGCCTGTAGGTGGGCTTGCCATTATGATGCTGGTTGAAGAAGGTAAAGTCAGAATCAATGATCCGGTGTCCCGGTATTTGCCGAGCTATAGTGACCAGGTCGTGGCAGTTGCCAAAAGTGATAACCCTGATGATGGCTTTTTCACTGTCCCGGCGGAAAGGGAAATAACTATCAAAGATCTGCTGACACATACTTCAGGTGTCATGAGCGGCCGGTTCAGTGGTTCTGTTGGCCGGGAATTAAGTGTGAGGCGTCATGAAGACGGCCTGGCCTGGGTTGATGAACTGGGCAAGGCGCCATTGGATTTTCAGCCCGGAAGTCGCTGGTCCTACAGCGCCCTGGCCGGATTTGATGTGCTAAGCAGAATAGTGGAAATTGCATCGGGCCAGAATTTCAATGATTTCTTGCGCAGCCGTGTATTTGGCCCGCTCGAGATGGATGATACTTTTTTCTGGCCAAATTCCGACCAACGTCAGAACCTGGTGAGTTCCTATTCACTAGGCGATGAAGGCTTGCAGCCACGCAACAACCCAGACTCCATGTCTTCACCTGTTTATTATTCTGCAGCTGGCGGTTTAATGTCTTCCGCTGAGTCCTACGCCCAATTTGCCATGTTGTTGGCGGGTGATGGCGAGTTGAACGGCGCTCGATTACTTGGAACTCGTACTATGGAAGTGATGCGCTCAGAATGGATTCCAGATTCATTACCGGGCCGCAATGATGGCGAAGGTTATGGATTGAGTGTAAGAGTGGTAACAGACCCAATAGCTATGGGCAGTCTTCTTAATGAAGGAACCTTTGGCTGGTCCGGTGCCTATGGTACCCACCTTATTGTTGATCCAGTTGAAGATATTGTGGCTTTAATGTTCATACAGACACCAATACGCAGTATGCGTCCTGAGTTTGAGCGTGCGGTTATGCAGGCAATAGTAGATTAAACGGTGAGTAGTAAATCAATCGAATTTAACGGGTTGTAGAAGATGAAAACACAAGTAGTAATTATTGGCGCTGGACCTTCCGGGCTTTTGTTGGGTCAACTGTTACACAATGCAGGAATAGAAAACATTATTCTTGAACGCGTTACTCCAGATTATGTACTTGGGCGTATTCGTGCCGGCGTTCTTGAAGAAGGCTTTGTTGACATGGTCAGGGAAGCCGGTGTGGCAGAGCGCATGGATCTGGAAGGACTGCCTCATGGCGGTTTTCAAATTGCGTTCAATGACGAATTACGCAGGATTGATCTTCATAAATATTCACAGGGGAAACAGGTCGTAGTCTATGGGCAGACAGAAATCACGGCCGATCTTATGGAAGCGCGGACTGACAGTGGGGCTGAATCACTCTATGAGGTGGGCAATGTCAGTATTCATGACGTAACTGAAGATTCCCCTTATGTCCTGTATGAAAAAGACGGTGAGGAGCTTCGCATCGATTGTGATTACGTGGCCGGATGTGACGGCTTTCACGGCGTAAGCCGGCAAACCATTCCAGAGTCTGTACGCACCGAATACGAAAAAATTTATCATGTCGGCTGGTTGGGTGTGCTTTCTGATACTCCACCCATAGATGACGAGCTTATTTACGGCATCAGTGAAAAAGGGTTTTTCCTGTGTAGTATGCGTTCCAAGACACGCAGTCGTTACTATGTGGATGTAAGCCTGGATGAAAAAGTGGAAGACTGGTCTGATGAACGCTTTTGGAAAGAATTGGGTAATCGTTTGCCTGAAAGCGTGCGTGATAATCTGGTAACAGGTCCTTCACTGGAAAAAAGTATTGCACCCTTGCGCAGTTTTGTCTGTGAACCCATGCAGTACGGCCGTCTTTTTCTGGTTGGCGATGCGGCACATATCGTGCCGCCTACCGGCGCGAAAGGGTTGAACCTGGCCAGCAGTGATGTGAATTACTTATATCGGATAATGTTGAAGGTGTTCAAGGAAAATCGCCCGGAAGCTACGGAACAGTATTCAACACTTTGCCTGCGCAGGATATGGCACGCAGAAAGATTTTCCTGGTGGATGACTAGTATGTTGCATAATCTGGGTGATGGATTTGAGCGTCGTATAATGGAATCACAACTGGATTATTATACTGGAACAGAAGAGGGGCTTAAGGTAATAGCGAAGCAGTATGTCGGTTTGCCCTACGAGGAAGTTGAGTGATTTCTGCTGAGGATGATTTTCAAATTTCAACTTTCAGTATCAGCAAAAGCAACGTAATAGCGCATGGTTACTCTATCGGCAACAGTTTTCCCCTGGTCATCCAATCTTGGCCGAAACGGTGAATTCCTGAGATAGCGACGCAACCGACTTTCTATTCTCTTTGTGATTTCACCTTCTGAGTTTAGAAACTCAAAGCGTTTTGCTCGCCCGTATTTGGATATGGTAAAAGCAATATCCACATAACCCTCGTATTCCAGTTCAGTTTCCGTAGAGATGCTGAATTTTTCCCGGCTGTTAGGTTTGGCTGTAAAGCGTGGCAGGTGAACGGGCATTTGCGGTCTGAACAATGAATCGAGCATTTCATTTTCGACTCCGAGGTTCTTCATAAACTGCCATGCTTCTTCATATTTCCTTCTGGCAGAAACTCCTTTATTAAACAGCAGGTTCCAATCGCCGTATTCCATAGTTGTGTCAATAAGTTGTAATGTGTCAGCATCCGGGTTGTTTTCTAAATAAATCAACATGCGCTCAAACACATTCTTACCTTCGTAATAATTGAAAGAATAACGTCTGCTCATACCAAAACTAATAAGAGAGCCAGTGGACTTGCTCCTTTCACTAAGATAATAATCAGATTCATCTAAAATGGCAGACCTGTATGCCGTCAGGAAAAGTGTTTCAAGTAAGTTGTATTCCAGGTTCAGCAACAGGGGGTCAAAGTATGCCCGGTTTTGAAGTAAAGTGGTGATGGCACGATAATAATTTTGCTGTGCTATGAACAGATTGCCAAAAACGCTTGCCTTGGAGTTAAGTGAAGGACGACGGTCACCACCTAATCCAGTTGGAGTATTACCTGAGGTGAAGACAAAACTGAAAACTGGCTCGCGTGGTTTGGAAATAACCTGATTGAACCTAAGCATGTTTTGTTCTGCAATAGAAATCAAGGTAGGCAGTGATGAGAGGTTGTTTGCTCCAAAATACTGTTCACCCAGAAAAACCAGATACCGTTGTTTCTGATTGGCACTTGCAATATCTCCCATTGCCAAATGGCTCTCGATAGTTTTTTCAATGCTAACGTACTGATTGGGATTATCCAGACCATCGTTTATTCGACTAATAAATTCAGCGCGTTCAAAAGTTTCGATGGCGGTGGCATGATCGCCCAGTTGCTGATGCTGGGTGCCAAGGTCAAGAAGTACCTGAAATAGCTCCTGTGAAAAGGGGCCTCCGGAAACTTGAAGTTCAGTAAGCTGATTCTCGTAGCCTCTGATATTGCCCATGATGTCAGTGGCCGACTGATTATTCTGGTTTGATACCGCAGATGATTTGCTAAATGCCAACCCGTAGTCGTTGAAAGTAGGCGCATTGTTGGTACGGATCTCCTGGCTACTACCTGGATCCAGTAATACCGGGTCAAAAATCAGGTAATCAAGGTCCTTTTTTCCCTGGGAAAAGGTGGCATCGGGGCTAAATGACAGAATTAGAGTACAAAGAATGAAAAGAGTGATACGTACACTCGGAAGAAAGGCGTTTAGTGCGCTGAACTGTATCATTGCTATATTCCGCAACAGAGTGTGTGTATACAGACCTGAAGCTGATGAATTGTATTCAAGAATAATTCTGCTTGATAGACAGTTCAATCAATTTAGACCATGGTATTAGAATAGGGCTTTCTGCCGCACTCTCGGTACCTGCCTATAACTTTTTATAACTCCAACAGATTGTTGAATTGCTGCTTTGGATTGTTATAAAGGAGCATCCGGGTTAGCCATAGTTCGCCACATATGGGCGACAGGACTGTTGTCGTTCCCAAGACCTTCAGCAGGTTGTTTAAAGTGCCGTCCCAGTAATTCCACGAATGGATCTATAGAAACTACTGCATCAAGGTTAAACGCATAAAGATCGCTGACGGTCACTTCTCTGGCGGCAAAATACCAGCGGTGTTTTTCAGCATAGTCTTTTGCTGCTTGAATATGTGGGGCAGGGACATAATCTTTACCAAAAATCCGGTGATATAAGTCTGGGTATTCATACCCTGCTTCTGTATCGGTATAAAAGCGCAGTGCCTGATGATAACGGATAGCGAAACTGGTGATTTCCGGAACATAGGGTTCAAACATCTGCGCCCCCCAGTAGCCATGATCCGAGCGCATCATTTCCTGTACTACATCATGTAACAGACAAGCCAATACGACTTCTTCTTGCACGCCGCGTTCCATGGCTTTGGCAGCACTCTGAAAACAATGACCTCGTGTGCGCATAAAACGTTTATCAAAAAAGTCCATGATAGTAGGGTTAGCTGGCATGGCAGGCAACAATTCCACGTTTTCTGTGTTCGTATTGAGAAACAGACCGCCAACACCGCGACGATAATGCCGAGTAGTAATACGTTCATGCACTTCTGCAGCAGTAGGAAAATCAGCTGCGCCAGAGCTACCAGAAGCGGATCCTTCTGCCTGGGCATAGAGCAATTCTTCCAGATGATGTTCCAGAGCATCTGCTCGGGTTTCATGACTCATCAGGCCTACAGCAGCTGCGCCACCAAGGCTTGCAATAAAGTCGCGACGGTCAATTTTAACTGTATTAATCTTGCTCATGATTTTCCCCAGACACATGTAGAAATTACTATTCGTTCAAGAATAATCCACCTTCTCTGTCACTTCAACTTGAGTCGGCAGGATTTAGTAGAAATAGCGTATGATAAATTAATTGAATCAGGGATAGTTGAGGCCATCTACAGGGTCCCAACTGTGTTGGCTAAATGTACTGTTTCAGTCCATAAGCCCCTGTTCTATAACAAATAAACAATCATCGCGATAATTCTTCTATCCATGAACTATCAGGCTACCAAAACCTAGAAACTAGCTTGTAGTCTTTACAACAGTTTAATGATTTTCCTGACGATGCTGCATAAGCAGGTCTGCACCAAAATCTCCTTCCTTGCTACGCCAGACTGTATGGACATGGTTACCGCGGCCTTGAACCAGGTCGTATTCGAAAAAGAAATCGTCCCCATCAAGTCGCCAGTAGTGCGCCTCACCGTCAACGGTACTTCCCAGCCAGGTAAAATGTAGATCATTTATGTCAATCTGGCTTAAATAGGCGCTGGATATTTCCGGGCGATATACGGTAATGACCTGATCAATGAGATGTTGTACCAATTGCTTTTGCCTCGGCGTGAGTGAACTGATGGAAATCCCGGATTGCGGTAACGATTTCCAGTTATTCCAGCTTTCGCTCGGGCGGTTTAATGTGCCAGAGAGAACATCAGACGGTGGGTTGCCATCCTCTACGGCTTGTCCGCGCTGGTTTTCTGTAAGCCCATTGATCAGGGCAAAGCCGGCCTTATGGACTGTGTTCTGGCTGCGAAAGCCTGCCATCGAGCCTGTACGGATTTCAGCAGGAGAGGCGCCAAAAAAAGCCGGAGTAACACTTAGCTCGCCATTAGCGACAGCAAAATTCAGTGACAGGTGATGGCCTTCAAAACGCCAACCCCACTGGTTGTCCTGGCCTGGCGTGCCAAAAATAGCCAGCGTGTAATTTTCCGGTCCCCTGGGAAAGCCTATGACTTCATTGTCTGATAAGATTTTTTCCAATTGCATGATTTGAATAACGCTCAGATAGCCTTTGGCACTTAATGCGGTATTGAGCAAATCATGGGTCAACATTTTTTGCTGTGCTGACATGAATTCCAAGGGTAAGCCTTTACGCAGATAAGGCCAGTACACATAATTAGTTCGGGCGTCATCCGTAAAATCCAACTGCAGTAATTCTTTTCGATTGTAGCCCACTGCTTGTTCAATGCCACCTGGCCCCTCTGAAACTGTGTCAAGGATTGCCTTAGCTGCAGCTGCCATTTCAATGTTGGTTGTGGCTAGTGATGAATCCTCCGGCCCATCGCCGGCATGATTTGCCAGAACAGCAGACAATGATAATCCGAGCAGGGGGAGCAAAAGAATAAAGAAGAGTATGAGATGAAGGTCGGCGGATTTTCTCATTACTTTGTCCTGTTATTGAATACTTGTCGCCAGGTCAATAAAGATCTGGGCGAGCTCACCGTTATTGGTTTCTGCCATCATAAAATGGCCGTTACCTGTAAATCCCAAATCAGGTAGGTAGGTATACTTAACCTCCACGCCGGCCTGCTCAAAGACTTTTACTGCGCAAGGAAGCCCCGCGATAAGGCCAAGTTCAGATCCCACAAGATGAACAGGAATATCATTATAATTCACTAGTTTGGCAAGTGAGCCTGGTGCCTGCATCTCACATCCATCAGCGTCTTCATAGGGTGAAAAGTCTTCAGGTAGGGTCGGTAGAAAAGTGAGACTCTTGCGAATGTCACCGGTCATATTGCTAGCACCAGGTTCAAAGGAAATAATGCCAGCGACCTTGTCAGCATGCATATCTGCAGCCATCCAGCCGCTGGCAGCACCTGCTGAATGAGTGACCAGAATAGCAGGCCCAATCTTGTCGAGTAATTTGCTGAGATCAGCGGCAGCAATGGCATCACCGGCATAAGGCCCCGGGGGAGAACTGGACAACCACATAAGAATATTCTCATCTGCAGGATCTTCGGAGTTACCTGGCCAGTGTTCAGATCGGGCTAAGAAATTTATAATGCTGGAGTTGGCGCTGTCCGACAGATCGCCATAGCGGACATTGGTTGGAGAGCGTCCATATCCCGGCCTGTCGACCCAATACACTTCAAATCCAGCAGCAAGAAAATAATCCCGCCAGCCATCTCTGCCGTCTGGCGTGCTGAACCAGTCCGTGGCTTGTCCGCCACCACCGTGGACAAGAATAAGAGGGTAGGGGTGCTGTGTTTCAGCGGGTAGTTGGTAGCCCACATACATCTGGTTATAGACCTGCACTGAGCCGTTTTCTGCGGGAGGTGTATTTACACCACCGATGTAAAAGTGACCCTGATCACGCAAGCTAATGATGCCTGCTTCACCGCCTGCATTCAGCGTTAGGGAGAAAACCAGACAGATAAATAGTAAACCTGGCACTTTTAACCAGTTTGTTAAAATTTTCATTTCCCAATCCAAAAGATCCAATTATGCAGGGGCACTAAGTGTACTATGCGTTGGGATATGATAACACTATAGGTGCCATGTCTTTTGCTTGTCATCATGGACAAGCCTAATTGGTGTGTTTATGCTTCCACTTCGCTATACAAACAATACTGAATGTTGCGGTATTGTTGGACGGAAGAAGGAAACTGGTAATACTCAGTGTTTCTTCGCATTTTAATTTGAAAACCGAGAGGGGAATTATGAAATTCATTAGAATCCTGAGCGCTGGATTACTTTTATGCTGTGCATCATTAGCTAATGCACAAATTGGTTGCGACCGTGCATGTTTGAGTAGCCACCTGGATAATTATTTTAATGCCTTATATGCCAATAACCCCGCTTCAGTTCCATTAGCGTCTAATGCGAAAATAACCGATAACAACCAACTGGCAAGTCTTGGGCAAGCTTTCTGGAACGAAGCACAAGAAACTGTTTATCGTTGGGATATTGCTAATCCTGGCCTGGGTGATGTTGCCACTGAGGCGGTAATACGAAACAGTGACGGTAGCTACACCATGATCATGGTGCGTCTGAAAGTGCAGGACAATGCCATCAGTGAGGTGGAAGTTATTCGTGCCAATGAAGGAGACGCTGATCGCTTGTGGGGTCCGGAGCGGCTGTTGGATTACCCGCTATCAAACAACCTGACCAACAGTATCCGGGTTGCGGGTCGAGACTCTTATTATGGCCTTATTGCAGCCGCTGAAAGTTACTGGCGAGCATTCCAGACCAACGGTACGCAGGAATATCATCCTGCAGACCTGCTCTATGATGCTCACCGTTTTGAGAATGGCCTGCAGACAACAGGTCAGTTTCCTGACGGAAGTTTTCGTTCTGCGCCGGATGGATTTGATACCGGTCGCTTCATTGGCAGGAACTTGTGGGACCGCCGTTACCCGGTAGTGGACGAGGAGCGTGGCATCGTATTATCCATAGTGCGCTTTGGTTTAAAGGATGGGTTGGAAAGCCAGAGTGGTGCTACCTCCAATGATCGCCTGGTGGCAGAATTTTTCCAGATGAAAAATAGCATGATTCAGGAGATTCATGCGGTTCTTTACAATGTTCCCGACGAAGTTCCGGGTTTTTGGGAACCTCAATATGGGCCGGGCAAGGGCGGCTGGTAATGCTGTTTTCGAGGAGAAATCAATGAAACATCTGTCTATTTGGTTTGCTGGAATGATTTCCGTTGTTGCTGTATCAGTTCAGGCGCACCATTCCTTTACAGCCCATTTCGATATGGCAAACCGTATTGAAATCCGCGGGACGGTAGTGGATTTCAAATTACGCAGTCCGCATGCGTCCATGGTAGTGGACGGCATCAGTTATGTGAATGATGAGCCCCAGGAAGAAGTAGTTCAGCGCTGGGAAGTGGAGTCCATGGCCGCAGCGGGATTACGCCAGATGGGCATGAGTGCAGATTCATTTCAGCCTGGTGACGCTATTACGCTGATTGGCAATCCTAACCGGGAACCGGGTTTTCGTTTTATCAATTCATCTTTTTTCATTACTGCTGATGGTGAACAATACAGTTTCCAGGACCGTTCTTCCTACGAAACTGTGGCTGATGATGATTTGATAGGTGTAAGTGGGATTGAGAGACTGGCCGGCCGTTGGAGTTCTCCGGGAGGATTTGGCCAAAGTGAAACGCCACTGCCGTTGAATGAGCATGGTCGCGAAACCTGGAAAAATTATCAGCCCAAATTGTCACCGGCAAATACCTGTGAACCCATGAATTTTCCGGATATGTTTAATGCACCTTATCTGTTTGATCTGCGTTTAGAAGGTAATACTGCCTTGTTATACAGTCAGGCCTGGGAAGTTATGAGAACGGTGCCGCTAAATAACAGGCCTACCAGAACCCGACTGGATGGATTGTTTGGTATTACACGAGCAAGAGTAGAAGGGGAGGGAATAGTTCTTGAAAGTGGTGGTTTTCCACCTTCTCTCTGGGGCCTGGGTAGTGCTACCCAAAAGCTGGGCAGCGGAGCTGACATGCCTTCTAGTGCACGTAAAACCCTGTTGGAGAAATTCACTGTTAGCCAAGACGGCCAGACCCTGATTTATGAATATACCGTGAAGGACCCTATTTACCTCAGTGCGCCATACAGTGATAAATTGGAATTGAACAGGATTACGGACGATTCACCCATGTATGATTATGACTGTGAAGTAGAAGCGGCGGCCATGTTTTCCCGCTCAGTAGATGACCCAGCTCTACAAATTGGTGAGTGAGTTTTCAACGAACTGGATAATTAAAATAAACTTGTTTTAAATCAGGACGAGGCTTTCAAGTTTTACTATAATGGCGCCTTAAGAAAACTGCTTGAGCAGTTTTCATCATATAACCCATTGATATTTAATAACAAAACTAATATTAGTAAGCAGGGTAACTCCTTATGGTGTGGAAAAAACACGATTACGAAGATATACCGGGTACCTATGTGTTCGATGGCAAAACTGCTCACGATTCCTACAACATCAACAAGATGCTCTTTACATTCAATACTGAAGAGTGCAGGGATGAATTTGAGAGTGATCCAGTAGCCTATTGTGATAAATTCGGAGTCACTGGCGATTTTAAAGAATGCGTAGTACAGAAAGATTTTCTACGCATGCTGCGCCTGGGCTGTAACATTTATTTCATGGCAAAAATGGCAATCCCACGCGGCACGTCTGTACAGGATGCAGGCGCTGCTTTCCAGGGAATTACCACTGAAGAATTTCAACAGAAACTCCAGGACAGGGCTGAAGGCCTGATTGAGAAACTGGAAAAAGCCGGAGGTTACTGGAATGGCTAAAATCATCGGGGGCTTAACTTGCTCCCATATACCGGCAGTTGGCAATGCTATTGCCAATAATTTGCAGCAGGAGCCATACTGGAAACGGTTTTTTGATGGTTACGAACCTGCCAAGGAATGGTTGAAAAACGCCAAACCTGATGTTGTCATCGTGGTCTACAATGACCATGGCCTGAATTTTTTCCTCGACAAAGTACCTACCTTTGCATTGGGTTGTGCAGACATTTATCACAACGCGGATGAAGGATGGGGACTAAAACCCCAGGCTCCTTTTACAGGCGATGCAGAACTATCCTGGCACATTGCGGAATCGCTGGTGGAGCAGGAATTTGATATCTGCACATGCCAGGAGATGCTTGTGGATCATGGTTTCGTCAATCCTCTTCGCGCTCTTTATGGTTCATTGGAAACATGGCCCGTCAAAACTATTCCATTGGCTGTGAACGTAGTGCAGCATCCGTTACCTACGGCAGCACGCTGTTTGAAACTGGGTCGTGCCCTGGGTAAAGCTATTGAATCCTATCCTGAAGACACCCGTGTGGTGATTTTCGGAACAGGAGGTATGTCACACCAACTGCAGGGTGAGCGTGCTGGACTGATCAATGTTGATTTTGATATTGAATGCATGGAAAAAATTGCGACTGATCCAGAATGGTTCACTCAATTTTCCAACACTGAAATCATGGAGATGACTGGCACTGAAGGTATAGAAACTATTATGTGGCTGGTCATGCGCGGCGCTGTGCAGGAAAAAGCCAAGGTAATTCACAAACATTATCATGCGCCCATTTCCAACACTGGAGCTGGCCTGATGGTACTGGAAAATCAGTATTAATAAATTATCTTAAGATTTAAAAAAACCGGGTCAAGACCCGGTTTTTTTATTTCTAGGGAATGTAAAGATACCATCCCGGTTCTCATCAGGAGGGTATCCCTGCAACTTTTAAGTGTTGCAATGTTAGAATGCACGATGAAGTTTAAACTAGCCTATTTTGATCATGGGAAAACGTAATGACTGACAAAAATAACGATAAAACCAGCCAGCACAGATTCAACCGCCGAGAAATCCTTGGAGGTGCCATTGGCATTGCTGGCGCAGCCGCGGGCGCTGGTTTGATAGGCAATGCCCAGGCTCAACCACCAGGTGGACCGGGCGGCGGGCCGATACCGGATGCATTCCAGACACCTAGTTTGTTCAGGCTCGAATCTGATGTCCGTAACTGTCAGGTAACCGGGAATATTCCTGATGATCTGAACGGGGCTTTTTATCGTGTCGGCCCGGATGCCCAGTACCCACTACGCCAGGGCAATATCCCTTTTGACGGGGAAGGTCATGTCAGTATGTTTCGTATCAAAAATGGACGCGCTGATTATAAATCCCGTTATGTTAAAAATGATCGCTGGAAGGCCCAGGATGAAGCAGGCCGAATCCTGTTTCCCATGTACCGTAATCCTTCTATGGATGACCCCAGTGTTGCAGGCCTGAGTCGCAGTACGGCGAACACACATATTATCAATCACAAAAATTACCTGCTGGCCTTGAAAGAAGACAGCCCACCTGCGGCCATGGATCTATTAACATTGGAAACCGTGGAGCCAAATTTTACTTTTGGTGACAAGCTGCCCAGTCAGACTTTTACGGCGCATCCGAAAGTGGATTCTCGTACGGGCAATATGGTGGCATTTGGTTACGAGGCGACAGGCTTTGGCAGTGACGATGTTTCCCTGTTTGAATTTTCACCCCAGGGTGATCTGATCTGGAATGCCATGGTCAAGGTTCCCTATGTCGGCATGCTGCATGACTTTGCTGTCACCGAAAATTACATTGTGATTTATGTCATCCCCATGGTGATCGATCATCAGCAAATCCAGGAAGGGGGTATTCACTGGGCTTGGAATGACTCTGGTCGAACCCACTTTGGTGTTGTACGTCGTGATGGAGACGGATCAGACATGCGTTGGTTTACCGGTCCGACTCGAAGTGCCACCCATGTGATGGGTGCGTTTGAAGACGGCGGCAGGGTGTACGTGGATGTGGAAATGTCAGAATCTAATCCATTTCCCTTTATGCCTATGCAGGAAGGTAAACAGTGGGATCCTGTACGGGGAACCAGCTATATGACACGCCTGTCGGCGGACATGAACAACCGCAGTATTAGTGGCTACGATATTGAACGGCTTTATGAATATCGGGGAGCTTTACCACGTCAGGACGATCGCTATAACACAGCGTCTTACCGTTATGGCTTTTTGGGTACCAGAGACAAGGATGCGTCGAATCCGCGTCAGGCTAATGCGGGTTATATCCGCATGGACCATGCTACCCGAACCACCGTGTTTTGGGATGCGGGTCAGGGGACTTCATTGGCGGAATGCTGTTTTGCGCCGAAACATGACAATGCACGTGAAGGAGAAGGTTATTTGCTAGGTTTGGCCACCCGCCAAAATGAAGACGGACGTGGTGATCTTGTCATCCTCGATGCAGAACATCTGGAAGACGGACCTGTTGCTGTAGTGCATCTACCCATTCAAGCAGTTGGGCAGGTACATGGCTGGTGGGTACCGGAGTCGCAACTTCCTGTAGCTTAGAAAACAGAGACAAGATGCAAGAGACATGAGACAAGAAAAACCGGAGGAATACCTCCGGTTTTTAATTCTTAACCGTAAAAACAAGATAACGAACATGAAAAATTATCAGAACATACTGATTGCAGCTTTATTCATTCCTTCTATAGCATTTGCACAGAGCGAATCTGATTGCGCTGCCCTGACAAATTTCAGTTTGTCTGGGTATGACGTAGAGATAACCAGCGCTCGTTGGTATGACAATCGGACTACAGCGCCAGGTTTTAACGGACCAGGCAGGGAATTACCTGCACATTGTCATGTAGATGGAGCAATTGATCGCCGGATCGGTGTCAACAACAAGGAATATTACATCGGCTTTGCGCTGAATCTGCCGGCAGACTGGAACGGTCGTTTTATGTTTCAGGGTGGCGGAGGCCTAAACGGTGTCATTGCCGAACCTCTGGGCGACGACGCGGTAGGTAGTCTTACTGGTCTGGATCAAGGCTTTGCAGTTGTAACCACTGACACGGGGCACCAGGCTCAGAGCCCGTTTGATGGCAGTTTCTTTGCTGATCAGGAAGCCAGTTTGAATTTTTATTACAAGGCCAATCCCAAAGTAGCGGAAGTGGTCAAACCTCTTATTAGCAATTATTACGGTAGTGATATTGAGTACAGTTATTTTGTTGGCTGCTCTACCGGCGGCCGGGAAGGAATGCTCATGGCCCAGCGTTATCCGCTGTATTTTGACGGTATCATTTCCGGCGCTCCAGCCATGCGTACCAGTTTGTCCAATATTGGTATTCGCTGGGTTGGCGTACAATTGAATCAGGCATCTCCTCGCGATGATAACGGTTTGCCTCTTCCAGGCCCTTTGCTAAATACAGAAGAACGTCAAGTATTGATAAATGCACTGATGACACGATGTGATGGTCTGGATGGAGTAGAAGACGGCTTGTTGTTCAATACTCAAAGTTGTGATTTTGACCCCAGGGATGTTATCTGTATCAGTGGTGCGCAGGGCGGATGTCTGTCCCCGGACAAGGCAGAAGCTGTCTATAATGCCATGCTGGGGCCTGTGGATTCCCGAGGTATCCAGGTCTATCCCGGCTTCCAATATGACCCAGGTATTGATGATGACGGTGGATTGCCTGGCATCATGAACAGCGCCAATAATCCCCCTGAAGGGGCAGGATCTACCGGTGTGCTGGAATTGGATGTGGATAGGGCCGTTGTTGAAGCTACTCAACCACACTTGATCATGGGGGAAACCCAGTCAGTGTTGATGAGCAGTTTTTCCAGCAATGGTGGCAAACAGATTTTTTACCATGGGGCAGCGGACCCCTGGTTTTCAATTAATGAAACCATTCGTTATTACGAAGAAATGGCAGCTGTGAATGGCGGTCTGGAAACCGTGAAAGACTGGAGTCGGCTGTTTCATGTCCCGGGTATGGCTCATTGCCGGGGTGGCGAACAGACCCTGGATAATTTTGACCTTATGACTGCCTTGATAGACTGGGTTGAAAATGGAGATGCGCCTGTGCAAGTAAGGGCTACAGGATCAAGTATGCCAGGTGTGAGCAGACCCCTATGTGCATGGCCTGAATATCCCCATTATAATGGGGGTGGTGAGACCAATGATGCGGCTAATTATAGTTGCAGGGTTTCTGAGTAGGGCAAGAAGGGAATTAAAGACACCTAAAAATTAATCAGAGGTTCCTTAATAAAGTGAAATCACTGAATAAACACTTCCAGATTTGTAGAGCACTTATTGTATTGCTCTTATGCATGCCTCAGGTGAGCCTGGCACAGGCGTTGACAGTAATTGGTGGTGATGCCTGGGCACAGGAGTGCTTTGACAATGCAGAGTATGTCGCCCAAAAAATGCCTATTATTACCAGAACCTTGCTGGAACCTTGTGATTCGGCACTGGCTTATGGCACTTTAAGCCTTGCTGACCGGGCAGCAACCTATTCCAATCGCGGAATTATTTATTCAGGCAATGAAGATATTGATTCCGCTATGGCTGATTATGCAAAAGCCATAGCTGTTCGTCCTGAAGCGCCAGAAATTTATGTGAATCGGGGTAACGCTTATTTTCTGAACAGGGATTACATCATTGCCCTGGATGACTATGAGCATTCTATTGAATTAGGTATTCGTCAATTGCATTTTGTGCGTTACAACATGGGAATGACTTTCGAAAAAATCGGTAATGATGAGGCAGCAGAAAATCAGTTCAGGGTTGCCCTGGAACTGGAACCAGGTTGGGAGTTGGTGGAAAATCGTCTTGAGCGCTTATTGGAACGTAGGGCCGAACTAATAAAACAGCCTTAAGGAACAAATTAGTTGAAACGCCTCCTATAGGCGCTATTGTTTCTGGTAGAGCTGTACTCTTCTGTTCACCACATCGGCAATATACACATCACCTTTGTCGTTAACTGTCAGGAAATGACCTTCACCAAATTCCCCATTAGCGCTTCCGGGCCGGCCAAGGGCGCCGACGATTGAACCCTGCATATCGACTTTTGCCCATTCACCGTCAAAACCTGATGTCATGTACATATATCCATCATCATGAAAGTACAGGGCGCAAGCCATGGCGCTGAATTTCCATTCGCCTGTGTAATTGCCTTCGGTATCAAAAATCTGCACACGAAAGTTTTCACGGTCGGCAACATAGAGCATGCCTTCAGTATCAATTTCAATGGAGTGAGCCACGGCAAGTTGACCAGGTCCTGTGCCTCGACTTCCCCATTGTTTTATAAATTGTCCTTCGGCATCAAATTTCAGGATGCGCGGTTCACCATTGCCATGACCCTGTGCAATGTAGAAATTGCCTTCAGTGTCAAAGGCGATGTCATTGGGCTGGTCGAATTTATGTGATCCGGCTGCTTCATCCCACAGGCCGCTTTCACCGGCCGTTCCCAACGTCATTAAAATATTGCCGTCAGCATCCATTTTCATCACTGTATGGGTGCCTATATCCGTCACCCAGATATTGTTTTGAGCATCCAGGCGTAGACCGTGGCTGAATGTCCATGTATCCCGAGGGCCAAAAGCTCTCAGGTAGTTACCTTGCGCATCAAACTCCAACAAGGGATCTTCACCGCGATGCAACACCACCATGTTATTCATGCTGTTGATACCAATACCTGAGACTCGCTCGAATCCAAACCCTTCTGGCAATGTAAATGACTCGCTGACATCGACTGCTGTGTAGCCTTCAAGGGCATAAGCATTCAGGGGCAGCAGGTCGCGGTCAGGACGCTGGGCGTTAACTGTGGTTGCCAAGGTTAGCAGGACGAAAAGGCAGGATATTGATTTCATTAAGAAGCTCCTCATAGAGGCTAGAGTATACCTACAAGCACATTGAAGTTGAAAGTAGCATTCATGTTACTGATACTGACTTGAGTAATATTATTTGGTGATTTATCCTCGCAGAACTATTGGAGAAGAACTGATGTCAACAGCAAGCCATGGTTGCCAGCAATGTAGCAGAAAAATTATACCCAACGTTTCTAACCGCTGTATGTATTGTGGAGCTGATTTGCCGGAGGAACATCATTTATCCAAAGAAGAAAAAACCCGCTTGCTGCTGGAGAAGCACGACAGATTTAAACAGACAGAAGAAAACGCTGATCAGATAATCAGCAATATGCGTAGAGATTTTGCGATTCCCGAAAAGAAAAAATCCCGAAAGAATCGCAAGCAAAACAACGAAGCAGCTCTTGCGGAAGCAATTTCAGAATTAAATTCCAACAACAATTCCAACAGTGGCAGTAAAAATACCTTAGGTAATAATTTAGGCTGCCTCGAAATCCTCAGTATCTACTTCTACGCCCTGAACCCCATCAGGATAACGATTGCCTACAACAGTATCCTGATTGATAAGGGCATCAAGTTCATTCAGAACATCTTCATCAAGTGAGACAGCAAGCGCATTGAAGTTTTCTTCGGCCCAATTGCTGTGCCTGGTGCCCGGGATGGGGATGATGTGTTCCCCTTGGGCAAGCAGCCAGGCCAGGGCAAGCTGTGCAGGTGTGCAGTCAACCTTGTAGGCGATATCTGCGTACTCTTCAATCAGCAATAGGTTCTTTGCATAATTTTCTTTGTGGAACCTGGGCATCTTTCTTCGAATATCGCCTTCTTCCAGTTGGCTTTCAGGATCGGTGAGCTTACCGGTAAGAAATTGTCTGGCCAGAGGGCTGAAGGCAACGAAAGTAATGCCCAATTCCTTACAGGCATCCAATACTGCAATTTCTGCATTCCTGCTCCAAAGGGAATATTCAGTCTGAAGTGCGGCCAGGGGGTGTACAGCATGTGCCCTGCGTAATGTTGCAGCAGAAACTTCTGACATGCCCAAAGCTCTGACTTTTCCTTCATCCAGCAATCGTGACATTTCGCCGACACTGTCTTCAATTGGCACATTCTGGTCCCAGCGGTGCAGGTAATACAGGTCAATAACATCTGTCTGCAATCGGGTAAGGGCATCTTCACAGGTTTGTCGGATCACCTCAGGCCTTGCATCTATCAGTCGCTTGCCTGTTTCTGCATCCTTGAACAGGCCGCATTTACTGGCAAGAACGTATTCACTGCGGCGGTCTTTCAGAACCCGGCCTAACAATTCCTCGTTTTTGCCAAATCCGTAAAGGGCCGCTGTATCCAGGAAGTTGTATCCCAGATCCAGGGCCTTGTGCAGGGTTTTTTCTGCTTCGGCAATATCTGGAGTGCCATAAGCATGGGACATGCCCATGCAGCCAAGCCCTATAGCATTGACTTCAAAAGGACCGACTTGACGGGTTTGCATAAATACCTCTTTCTTGTTTTTCTGGTTATTTCTGGCTGTTCATACAATCTTCCAGCCGTTGCAGGGTTTCCATAGCCGGTAGGCACTGGGCAACACTGGAGTTGGGTTCACGACCTTCCTGGATAGCGGCAAAAAACTCGCGATCCTGCAGCTCGATACCATTCATGCTCACAGCTACCTTGCTCACATCAATTTGTTCTTCCTTGCCGTTATACAGGTCATCGTAGCTGGCAAGATAGGTGCCAGTGTCACCGATGTAACGGAAGTACGTACCAAATGGGCCGTCATTGTTGAAAGACAATGACAAGGTACAAATGGCACCAGAAGGGACTTTCATACAGATGGACATGTCCATGGCGATACCCAGGTCTGGATGATGAGGGCCTTCCAGGGCAAAACATTCAGAGACGGTTTCACCTGTCTGGTATTGGAACAGGTCTACAGTATGGCAGGCATGGTGCCACAACAAGTGGTCAGTCCAGCTGCGAACGCCACCAGCCGCATTCATATTGGTACGGCGGAAAAAATAGGTCTGGACATCCATCTGCTGAATATTCAATTCACCCGCGGTAATTTTATTGTTTACCCACTGGTGTGACGGATTGAAACGTCGGGTGTGTCCTGCCATGGCGATCAAACCGGTTTTTTTCTGGGTTTCATGTATTGCCCGGGCATCTTCCAATGTATCGGCCATGGGGATTTCAACTTCCACATGTTTGCCGGCTTCCATGCACTTGATAGCCTGCTCGGCATGCACTTGAGTGGCGGAAGTGATAATCGCGCAATCCACATCCTGGGCCAGGCACTCGTCCAGATCGGTGCTCGAGTGAGGAATGCCGCGTTGTTCAGCCGCTTCCTGGGTAGCGTCCTCGCGGCGACCGCAAAGGGAGACGACTTCTACACCGTCAATATTATCAATACCATCCATGTGCTTCTGGGCAAATGCGCCATGCCCAATCATCAGTACTTTCATGTAGTTTCCCCTGTGAGAAAATGTAAAGTTGAATTATTTATTAAGGTCGTCAATTGAATCCAGATAGGTAAGTCCTGCTTCTTCCAGACGGGGACGCATATTGTAGAGATCCAGACCAAGCTCACCTTTTAGCAAGCGCTCGCGTTTTGCCACTTCGGCGTCCTCGCGGGCTTTAGACTGGTCACGGACTTCTTCAGCATGTTGACGAGGCACGACACAAACACCGTCACCATCGGCCACAATAATATCGCCAGGATTAACCTGGGCACCGGCGCAGACAATAGGAATGTTTACTGAGCCAAGGGTTTCCTTGACAGTCCCCTTGGAATGGATCGCTTTGGACCAGACTGGAAACCCCATTTCCTTTAGATCAAGAGTGTCGCGCACTCCGGCGTCTATGATCAGGGCTTTCACGCCCCGCGCCATGCAGGAATGTGCGAGCAGGTCGCCAAAATATCCGTCAGTACAATCAGCAGTAATGCCAACCACAAGTATGTCGCCCGGCTGGGCCAGTTCTATGCCCACGTGCACCATCCAGTTATCCCCTGGCTGGGCAAGTATCGTGATTGCACTACCTGCAATCCTGCCGCCATCATAGACCGGACGCATATAAGGCTTCATCAGGCCGACCCGGCCCTGTGCTTCATGGACAGTGGCAACACCCATACTGCCAAGCTTTTCGATGACAGACTGCTCTGCGCGAGGGATGTTTCGTATAGCGACTGGTTTGTGCATGCATATTACCTGCAGTAGAAAAAAGGAGGCTCATTATATGAATCAGAGGGCCTAGTCACAAACCCCATTTAGGCAATGGTTAGGATTTCTAGTCAGATCAGCAGTTTCAATCTGACCGGTAAATAAAGATAATGCCTTATCCATGTTTATATTGATGCTGTAAATCCGAGGAAAGTCATGCAAAAAGCCGTACCGTGCATGTTAATGAGAGGGGGTACTTCTAAAGGTACCTATTACCTGGACAGTGACTTGCCAGCAGATGCCAGTGAAAGAGAGGCGTTATTGCTCGCAGTTATGGGTTCTCCAGACCCCCGACAAATAGATGGTGTAGGGGGTGCCCATCCTCTTACCAGCAAAGTAGCCATAGTTAAAAAATCTGAACGGGAAGGGGTAGATGTGGATTACCTGTTTGTTCAGGTCGTTGTGGATGAAGCCCGGACTACTACGGCGCAAAATTGCGGCAATATACTGGCTGGTGTTGGTCCCTTTGCCATAGACAAAGGCCTGGTGCCTGCAGAAGACGGGGAAACTGTTGTGACTGTGTTCATGGAAAACACTGACAGCATTGCCCGGCAACGCATTCTTACCCCTGGCGGTAAGGTGCAGTATGAAGGTGACGCAGCAATAGATGGTGTGCCAGGAACCCATGCCCCAATCATGATTGAGTTTGTCGGTGTAGCAGGTTCTAGCTGTGGTGCGCTGTTTCCCACGGGTAATGTGGTGGATGAGATAGAGGGTATTCCGGTGACACTGGTAGACAATGGGATGCCAGTAGTCATGATTGCTGCTGATGCAGTCGGATTAGATGGCAATGAAGCTATCGAAGAGCTGGAGGCCAACCAGCAATTGAAAGACAAGATTGAAGTTATTCGCCTGCAAGCGGGTCAATTGATGAACCTAGGAGATGTCAGTGACAAAACTGTGCCCAAAATGACCATCGTTTCCAGAGCTACCAAGGGCGGACTGCTTAATACTCGAAGCTTTATCCCTCATCGTGTCCATGAAGCTGTGGGTGTCCTGGCGGCAGCCAGTGTGGCTGTTGCAGCAGTTACCAAAGGGGCTGTTGGAAATGATGTGGCTGTGATCCCGGAAGGTGAGCGCAAGCTTTGTTACGTGGAACATCCCACCGGAGCGTTGGCTGTGGAAATGGAACTCAATGATGATCCAGATGATCCGGAGCCAAAGAGTACGGCCATCATGCGCACGGCCAGGTTGTTGATGTCCGGAATGGCGTTTTATATTCCTTCGGAATAAAACAGTAACTGCTTCCGGCTCGTGGCTGAAAGCTAGTCAAAGAATTTCAAAAAACTCTCTCAGCCTTTTCCCATTCGTCCCCGCATCACCACCGCCCACTCGTGACAGAGAGCGGGCATCCACACGGGTCTGACCCTCCTCTTCACGTAGTCTTATTACTACATCATCCTTGAATCGAAACCAGAAAGTAGTGGCTGTTGCCTCTATTCGGCCTGATTCGGGAACGGCGGCCACAAGCTCCCAGCCCATGTTGTCTACTGCAGTCAGTGCCCGCGCGAAAATAAGATTTGATGATTCTGCATAGAAGCGAGGTACCAGATCTGGAAAGCCCTCTTGTTGTAACTGTGCGTTGCGCTCCGGGGTCATATTGCGTGAACCACCATAGACGGTGGTATTTGGCGCATTGGCTCGCAGCGGCATGACGGCTACATATTGTGGAATATCCACCAGGTCAGTTGAGACATCATGGATCGGTGGATAGCTTATTCCCTCGGGGGCCTGGAAAGAGGAGGGGATATACCAGGCGATGCCGGACGCCAGGGCGCCGGCTGCTGCCAGATTGAACAGGGCTATGCCGTTGTCTGTACCGAGTTTTTTAGCTGTGCCCAAAAGGGCAATGGCAATCACCAGGCAACCCAGACCTATCCAGCCTGTAAAAGGAAAAACGCCTCGAAGAATTGTAAAACCGGTGCCAAACTCCCACAAACCAAGCCATATTCCAAGGGGTGCGGACAGTGCAGCAAACCCTATGCCACCACCGGCAAGTAAGGTTAGTGCAGCGACACTATTCAACAGGGTAGTATTTTTTATGGCCATACTTTTCTCAAATTTATTACTTATCGACTAGTTTGTTCTATTGCTTCCCGAGAAAAGTGCCTGAAACTGAAACTGAAGTGCAAGAACCAAGAAATAATAAAAGTAACGGGGAAAGGTAAAGAAATCAGGTTCCGGATGAATCCTTTATAGGCTCTTCTTGCTCTTCTATCTGCTCTTCTATCTGCTCTTCGTCATCACTCACTTGTTCTTCGGTATGTAGATCGGTCTTTTTGAAAAAACTGAGAAACTTGTACCAGTATATTTTCGCTGTAAGGGACATCACCGCCACTCCAGCGATAAGTCCCTGAAGAATCAAACTACCGGTACCGGGGTCCAGATAAGCGTATGCAGGTGTGGCAACTGTGCATGCCATGAAGGTAATTGACAGTGTTATGAGAGCTTTTCCAGCCATGTGAGACTATTCCTTTGAAAAATATAGTTTCAGCCTTGAGTGGCATTAAGAGAATGTTAGAATCCCACTATTGTAATTATTATCCAGGGCTTAATCTAGCTTCTACATTGGCCCATTTCCCCGCTACCTGGAGTTTCTGTGAAAGAGACTGAAATACTTTCCTCGTCATTTCGTGATCCCAGTGGCGTTGTTTTCTGTAAAGGAAATCAGATCTATCGACAAATTAACCTCACTTATCAATCTCAGTTTGAACACCTGGTCTCCTCGGGTCTTTATGATGCGCTGATTCAAAAAAATCTCCTTATTGCTCATGATGAAATTACTGAGAATAATTTTTCAGTAGCTGAAAATTGTTACAAAATCATCAAACCCGAGCAGATTCCTTATATATCCTATCCCTATGAATGGAGCTACAGCCAGCTTAAAGATGCGGCACTTTGCACGATGCAAATACAAGAACTTGCTGTTGCTCATGGCATGGTGTTGAAGGATGCAAGTGCCTACAACATCCAGTTTTTAAATGGCAAGCCTGTATTCATAGATACCTTGTCTTTTGAGTTTTATGAAAAAGGAAAACCCTGGGTTGCCTATAAACAGTTTTGTCAGCACTTCATAGGGCCATTGTCACTGATGGCATATACCGATGAGCGGTTGTCACAATTATTTCGGATCTACATGGATGGCCCGCCTTTGGACATGGTCAGTACTCTTTTGCCTGCAAAAACCTGGTTCAAATATTCCCTGTTAACACATGTGCATTTACATGCCAGGACTCAACGGCATTATGCAAATGTCGCGGGGGAAAGCGAGAGAGATGTTGTTGCGCGTCCTATCAGCAAACTTGCTTTTCAGGCACTTATGTCGAGCATTGAGAGTTGTGTAAAAGGCCTGCATTGGAAAATGTCAGAGACAGAATGGGGAGATTATTACGCAGCTACCAATTACCAGGGTAAATCGATGCAGCATAAAGAAATTTTGGTCGCAGAATTTCTTCAAAGCATTCCTGAAAAAACCACACTCCTGCATGACCTTGGCGCAAACGACGGGCATTTCAGCAGGATTGCAGCAGCCCAGGGTTACATAGTGATGGCGCAAGACATTGATCCTGTTGCTGTGGAAAAAAATTACCTGTTTGAGAAAAAACAAAATGAACACAATATCCTCCCATTGATTCAAGATCTGACAAATCCGAGCGGGGGAATAGGTTGGGCATTGACCGAAAGAGATTCATTTATAGAGCGTTGCAAGGAGTCCACCATACTGGCTCTTGCGTTAATTCATCACCTGGCACTATCCAATAACGTGCCGCTTGAGAAGCTGGCTGATTTTTTCTCATCCCTGGCAAAATACCTGATTATCGAATTTGTGCCTAAAGAAGACTCTCAAGTAAAACGCTTACTTACTACCAGGGAAGATATTTTCCCGCATTACCATGTACAGGGTTTTGAACAGGCCTTTAGCGGCTACTTTAAAATAATAAGCAAAGAGGATATTCGCGACAGCCATCGCACTCTCTATCTTCTGGAAAGTACTGAGTGAACGCCGAGCCTGAAAATTCCAGGTTTCACGGCTTTATGTTATTGGCAGCAAAAACCTATTCGGCGGTTTTTGTTTATATATTCATGGAGTGGCTTTTTTTAGTTACAAAACCTTCATTTTTGAATTACTACAGCGTGATGGAAAAAGTTTCCATCCTTTTTCTGTCCCCCTTTATCCTGTTCTTAAGCCTTTTTTATTTGCTGCTGACTTTTTATCTGATCGATGAATTTTTATTAAAGAAATACAGATACACATTGTCCAGAATTATCACTTCGGGCTTTTATGCAGCAATTATTTTTCTATTGGTAGAAAATTTCAGCAACACTGTTTTTGGGTTCTATAGTGGCTCATTTTCTGGGATGGTTCGCTATCTCTATTTACTGGGGTTTGGTGGGCTTTTTGTAGTTATTTATTGGAAAGAGTCCGGTGTTACCAGTAAACAGGTCAACCGGGTATGGTTCATACCACAAATGATAGTGGCTTTGTCAGCCATAGTTTTGGGTTTTGTCTTTGCTGTATTAAGCATGAATGAATCTGTTGAAGTTAATCTGAATTCTAATATTGCTGGCAACCAGGAGTTGCCAAATATACTTATTCTTTCCTCAGACGGTATTAATGCCAGAAATATGTCCGCCTATGGCTATGAGCGAGAAACAACGCCATTTATAGATTCACTGTTACCTACGTCGCTGGTTTTTAATAATCATTTTTCCAACTCGGCACATACAGCTGGTTCTATCATTTCCCTACTTACAGGAAAATTCCCCACAACAACTCGCGTAATTTATCCGCCTGATAGTTTGCTTGGTAATGACTCCTATGAACATTTGCCTGGCATTCTGCAAAAACTTGGCTATACCAATGCAGATATTTCAATACGTCACTACGCAGACACATTGGACCTGAATCTTCTGAATGGATTTCATCTTGCCAATGATCGAAGAGATATTGGGAATCCATTGACTCAATTTTTTGCTCCTGTGTTCTCAATTTATCCTGAACAGGGAATATTTCTAAAGCAAAGCCTGGACCGAATCGTTGGTCGTCTTTTGCATATTTCAGGAATTAGGAACCTTGAAGATGTATTTGGAACCGTGATGTTGCCTGAATTATTGGATACTGATATAGATATCGGTCGAATGCAGAATCTGTTTGCCTTTATGGAAGAAGAGGAAACACCATTTTTTATTCACTTGCATCTTTTAGGAACACACGGGCCAAAATTCAGGCCTATGCGACCTTATTTTTCGCAAGACCTGGAACAATCTTCGAATCATATGCGGGATTTTTATGATGATGCGATTCGTGATTTCGACCGCTATGTCTTTGAGGTCTACAAATATCTTGAAGAAAGAGGTTTGGTGGACAATACCCTGGTAATTATTAATTCGGATCACAGCCGAAATCCTGATATAGGGTTGCCTATCCCTCTGATAATTCATTTCCCGGAAAGTAGATTCACAGGGGTCATTGATAACCCCAGCCAGCGCATCGATATTGCACCAACGATCCTGGATTATTTGGGAGTATCAGCTCCCAACTGGATGGAAGGGCAATCTTTGCTTGCTGAAGAGAGGGGCGTCCCGTTAATAATATCTGTGGCAGCGAGTTCGCTAGCTTTTATTGAAGGGGTTGGATTCGAAGTTATAGATCCACAACCACCGTTTTATTCCCTTAACAGAATGTACGTCTTTGATTGTCAACAAAATCATCTCATGCGGATAGACAGACCAACCTTTTCCAATTCGAAGATAACAGGCTATAGCAGACCATGTCCTGAGGAGTGGCTAATTCCTGAAGCTGATATTGCCAGATTGATGCTGGAGCATCTTAAAAATAGGAACTACGAAATAGATTCCCTGGATTGGGTGTTGGCCCCTTATGATGAAATTGAACGTTATTTCAGTAGCGGCAACGCGACGCTGTCAGGGGATAACCTGTATGTGCCGGCAATTAATTTTCGTTCAACAGTTTCGGCAGCACTTTTTATTCGAAATGATGAGGGGGATTTTCTGCTAAGGGAAAATCAGCCTCCCTTGAATCAGGAAAATGTGGCAGTGTTCGATATCAGCACTCGCTCACTGTTATTGCGACAATCAGATGTAAATGGGGAAGTGCTAGATTTGAAACTAACTATCATTAATAATAACCCGCTCAAATTTGGTCTGGAAATTCTTGAATAGTCTGTTATATGTCCATGGACTTTTTCATGGAAGGAGAATAATCTCTACTTGGCTTTGAACTTGGGGAATCGATACCATGAAAAATATTCTCACCACATGCAAGGTGCTTCTGCTCATTCCATGCTTTTTTTATGCGCAAATAGGTAGTGGGCATCACTCTTTTCCGGCTCAGTATGATGCCGATAAACCCATTACATTGACGGGCTATCTGATAAAAATGGAGTGGCGAAATCCGCACGTCTATTTTTACCTGGAAGTGGAAGATGGCAATGACATAGAGGAGTGGGCCTTTGAAATGGGCTCGCCAATTTCTATGGGGCGTCTTGGGTGGAACAGGAATTCGGTACAGGTAGGAGAAATACTGGAAGTGGAGGGCAGCTTGGCCCGCGATGGCAGCAACCTTGTTAATGCCAGTACCGTTCTGTTATCTGAAAGTGGCAGAAGAATGTTTGCAGGATCCAGTAGGGAAGAGGAGCAGGGCCAATGAAGCGGGTATTACAGAATTGGACTTGTCTTCTGTTGATCGGTTTATTTATTACCTCTGTTGCATCAGCGCAGCAACCAACACCACGCTTTGAAGATGGCACGGTCAACCTGGGTGCGACGCGTGGCGAAATTGGGCATTGGAATAGTGGTGTAGGCAATTTATCAGAAAATTTCGTGGAAATGAGTGGGGCTTACCTGGTCAATCCCGAAGAGATTGATAAAGTAGCGCCATTTCAACCCTGGGCAAAGAAAATTGTGCAGGAAAGACTGGCTAGTCTGGGTCGCGATGACCCTCATCCGCGCTGCATGCCACCTGGTGGGCCACGCCAGTTTCATACCCCCTGGGGACTGGAAATAGTGCATGACCAAGGCAGGGACAGAATTCTGGTGATGTCAGGTGGTGCCAACAGGAGCTGGCGGGAAATCTGGCTGGATGGCCGGGAACATCCTGATCTTGAACAATTTAACCCAACCTTTTTCGGCCATTCCATAGGTCACTGGGAAGGTGACACTTTGGTTGTGGACACAGTAGGCTTTAATGAAAGATTCTGGTTTGCACGTCGACCATCAGGGATGCCTCATACTGAACAGTTGCACCTGATAGAACACATTTCACGTCCAGATCATGACACCTTACATTACGAAGTGACGATAGATGATCCAGGTGCCTATACGCGACCCTGGACTGCATCCTGGGATGTTCCCTGGTCAACTTTTACCATGCCGGAATATTTCTGTCAGGACAATAACCTGGACCTGGAGCATATAGTCGGGCCGCAGGGATAGATCTTGGAAAATCAGAAAGCCAGTTAACCAGCTAATAAGGACCCGTAGCCAGGGACGCTGGCTGTAATACCCAGCAGTTTTGCACCCTCATAAAGGCCATGGGGTGTACTTGAGACAGCAGGAAGATTTGCCAGGTTTTCCACCGGGGCGAGAATATCCAGTGTGATCAGTCCGCCACAGCTGATGAGAATGGCGTCAGCTTCATGAGCTTTGCCCGCCACATCACCACAAAACTGAATAAGTTGCGGATCTGTTACAGAAAAAATATCCCCTACCGCTTCAATTCCCAGCCCTTCGATATTCAGCACATTGAAATCGTGCTGGTTCAGGAATCGTACCAGTCGGCTATTCACTTCATCATTGTAGGCTGTCGCGCAGACAATATTTTTACCGCCAACTTCTTTCAGGCCATTGATGATGCCGTTGCTCATAGTGGAAGTAGGTAAGCCAGTAGCGCTACGAACAGTTTCAGTTATGCGTTCATTGAACTCCTGGCCCTGATAGAAAGTGAGAGAGGTTCCCATGATCATGATGGCGTCCACATCCTTTTCTGTCAGGTTAAGTGCCTTTTCCGGGATATTGCCGATGACCGCATCGTAGCCCTCTGGTGTCATGGTTTGCAGATCTAGGTTTTCGACTACGTAGTCAATTTTGTCGCCGTAGAGAGTCAGGCCTTCTTCAGGGACACCGCGATCGATCACGGGAAAGATCATGCCAAGGCGGGGTTTTGTCTGTCCAAGAACAATCTCTGAAAATGCCTGAGTTGCAAACGCAAGAGGAATGCTCTGCAACAATGTACGTCTTACTGGTTTCATCTAATCGCTCCGACCTGGGTAATATCAATGTGCAGGCTATACTCACTTGGGCTTTTCAGCAATACTCATGAGAGCTTTTTAACAATAGAAGGAACTATGCTCAATAAATTTAAAGGACATGATCCAGGCATGCAAAGGCTGATTGTCTTCCTGGTTCTTTATTCTTTCTACATCCTGTTTTCACAGCTAAATGCTATTTACCAGATATTGATACCCCTTCTGGAATCCAGTCGGCCCCCCTTTAATCCAGAGACAGATCCGGGTTTTTTCGGCTCCGACATGGTTGAGCCTGATTTCCCCTGGCAATTTTTAATTTCTTCGATTATCAGGTTATTGCTTTCAGCTGGAAGCCTGTTGCTGACCTCATTGGGGCTTCTCAATGACATACGGTGGGGATGGTGGTTGGCTGGTTACTTGGCTACATAATTTTTTGGTTAACTTTTTTCTACACTATCCTGCCTGGGACCAGGGAATGGGGTTTTGCTTACACAATGTGGCGAATAGTCTATCCGACCATTCGCGTTGTAATCGCCATTGCAGCCATTAAATATCTATTCAGTACACCAGTTATGGTTCGTTATTATGTAGCCGAGGTTCCTTTGGGAAACAGGATCGCTAGCCTTGTTGGGCTTTCTTTACTCTATTATGCAGTCGTATTAGTCCTTCCATCTTTGATCTTATTGCTTTACTGACAAGCTTAAAAGGTAAGCAGTGAAAATTTTCATATGCTTAAAAATCAATTGTGCTGCAGTAAAGCGAATGTATTTAAATTAGCGTCTCGAATGTCTTTGAATATATTCTTTTTAGGGGTTTCAACCAGTCTTATATATGTAACATTGGACTAGGCGGCTATTTTTGGCACTACCAAGGACGCTGTTCCTGAAACCGGTTTTGCATGAAATCCAAAAACAGTTTGACCTTGGCTGAGAGATGCCTGCGGTGCTGGTAGATTGCAACGATGTCACGCTCTATACCACACCAGTCTTCCATGACGGGAACGAGGGAACCTGACTTGATATCTTCAGAGACATAATAATCAGGTAGATAAGCCAGCCCCATACCTTGCCGTGCGGCAGCCAGTAAACAATGGCCACTGCTGCTATGCCAGTAGCACATGCCATTCACTGACATCTTGTCTTCGCCACTAACAAACCGCCAAGGCTTGCTGGTGCCATACTCGGTAAACATCAGGCAGCGCAGGAGCTTTAAATCATCAGGATCTTCCGGCGTGCCATACTGGTTAAGGAAACGAGGACTGGCGACAAGCTGGAATGTGGTGTTGGCCAGAGATTTATTGACGACATTGATATCGGTTCTTGCGCCCACCTGGATAGCCACGTCGTAGCCGTCCTCGATTAAATCCACTTTCTTGCTGAAGAAATTCAACTCAATTTCCAGAGTGTCATGTTCTTTCAGGAAATCGGCAATGGCAGGCACTATATGCATTTCGCCAAGCAGATTTGGGGAGCTGATTTTTAATAATCCGGTAGCGCGTTGCTGGAATTCAGAGACAGTTTGTTCTATTTCTTGCAGGTCTTCGATGACCTGTTTACTACGTTGGTAATATAAATTTCCAAGTTCTGTCAGTGACAATTTACGTGTTGTGCGGTGTAAAAGCCTTGTTCCCAAGCGATCTTCCAGTTGGCTGACTCGCTGGCTGATATGCCCTTTGGATACACCCAATGCGCGCGCTGCACCGGAAAAACTGCCTACTTCGACCACTTTTACTAACTCTTCGAATCCTTCCCATTGGCTCATCAGGAAACCTCACTTCAAGTATATGTTTTTAAATATAAACAAATATTATATATATCTATAGATTGTCTTTATATAGAAACAATAAGCTTTTAGCAAGAGATGATTCAGTTAAAAGAGTGGTTTGTAATTTACCCTCCTAAGATAAATGTTTCTTTTTGGGAGTTCAGGTAATGATCAGATCATTCATCTTCGGCTGGTGTCACATTGCGAGACTGGATCAGCCACTGGCCATTGATCCGGACAATGTCATCGACACTACGACCCACTGCAACCATTCTGGCTGGTGAATCAGGACCGTTGGCACCAAAATAAGTTACCCAGTAGGCATGATGACGGACATGATCGCGTGTCACAAATTCTGTCCATGAATTTTCTGTGGCATGATACATGGGTGCAGGAGGGTTGCCTTCTGCTGCCTGGCTTTCCCTACCGTCACGGAAATCAACCATCATTTTATGCAAGGCGTCGTGGCCTTTAACTGCACCGAATGAACCGTCTTCAGTATAGGTTGCCACGTAGGCTTCAGGATCGAAGCTGTCCAATGCTCGTGTATAGCGCCACAATAGCTGCTCGATTTCCTCGCGGTCCTTTATTTCTCGTAATAAATCCGCTTCAGCAGACTGCAAGGGGATGCTGGCGAACAATGCCAGTACGGCAAATAACAATACTAGTCTCTTATAATATTGGTTCATGCTGCTCTCCGCTGTTAAGTTTGTTTTTTGGTGTTAGCCAGGAAGACTAGGAATATGGCACTATTAACCCGGTTCAGCAAGCCAACACAGCCGAGGAAACATCCTTTCAGTGAATACTCAAATCCGTCCACTGGAATCTGGCGATTATCCGAAGTTTTTCCATTATCTGAATGCTCAATTGGAAGAAAACGGCAAGAATGGCAATCCGCTGTTCCAGCCCATATCCAGGAAAATGACTTTCTTTCCCCCGGAAAAAGAAGCCGCTTTTGTTGCAGGACTCTCCAAAAGTCAGGGCCAGTCAGGCTGGCGCAGTGCTTGGGTAATATGCAGCGAAGAAGGGGTAATAATGGGTCATGTGGATTTGCGTGGTCACAACGATTCAGCCATTAAGCACAGGGCCTTGTTGGGTATGGGGGTGAGTCGGCATTTTCGCAGGCAGGGGCTGGCTACAAAACTACTGGAGTTTGCCTGTGGCTGGGCAAATGAAAACAAACCTCTGGAATGGATAGATATTGAAGTACTTGCTGTTAACCAGCCTGCTGTTGCTCTTTATTTAAAAAATGGCTTCGAAAAAAATTGCGAGATACTTGATCTTTACAGAATAGATGATGCCCCAGAATCAGTTATCAGATTGGCAAAAAACATTGGGTAAATTCAATACTGTTTCAAGTTTATTGTTTTCATCCGCCTTATTGCCTGCTTGCAATGTAATTCTTGCAGCTGAAGAAGCTGACAATGAAATTCCACTGGAGGAAATCCAGGTTATTGGTATTACTCCATACTCAGCTCTTGGCACACCGATAAACCGCATTCCATTCGCAGTAAAAAGCGGCACCAGCGATGATCTGGAAAACAGACAGAGCCTGGACATCAGTGATTTCATGAATATTGCTATGAGCAGCGTTTCAATTAATTCCGCACAGAATAACCCCTTGCAACCTGATGTACAGTTTCGCGGCTTCACTGCTTCACCGTTGCTTGGTCTGGCTCAGGGACTTGCGGTGTATCAGGATGGCGTGCGCCTGAACGAACCTCTGGGTGATACGGTGAACTGGGATATGTTGCCTGAATCTGCAGTCAGCAGCATGGATTTATTATCAGGTGCCAATCCAGTTTTCGGTCTGAATGCTTTAGGCGGTGCGTTATCCGTCACTATGAAAAACGGATTCAATTTTGAAGAGACACAGGTTGAGGTGTACACAGGGTCCTGGAACAGAACAGCGGCACATTTTGAATCTGGCGGCATTTTTTCAAACAGCAATGCAGGTGAGTGGGGCTATTACTTGAATATAAGCCAATTCAATGAAGATGGCTGGCGTGCCCTTTCCTCATCAGAGGCTACAAATTTGTACAGCAGCCTGAGCTGGCGCAATGGAATCGTATCCGCTCTGGACATTATCTATCAGCACGGAGACAGTGACTTAATTGGTAATGGTTCATTACCAGTAGGGCTGGTAGCTATTCAGCGCGATTCAATTTTTACGGCACCGGATATCACCGAAAATGATTTGAATCAGTTCAATATCAAGGGCAATCATTATTTTGCAGAAGGGATTCAGTTTTCAGGTAATGCTTACAGTCGTGAAAATGCTACGGATTCTTTTAACGGTGATGGTTCAGATTTTGCCTTGTGTAATTATGCCGGGGGCGGGCAATCCTTGCTGGATGAAGCCGATGATTTTGAAGATGACCTTGAAGAGTTACTCGACATTGAACTCGATGCTATTTGTGCCGGTGAGGATGACAGCATAAACAGCTTTGATGACCTGGAAACATTGATTGCGCAGCAGGCCGCAATGGCAGGTCTGGACCCTGAAGTGTTTGAACTGGAAGATGTGATTGATGACTTGAGCGGCTCAGGAGTACTAGCCGATGAAGCCATCAATAATATCAGTGAACGCAGGCAAAAAAGTACAGGGTTTAATGGTCAGATTGAATTAACTGAGGACTTCTTTGCTTTTGATAATCGACTGGTGGTCGGTGTCAGTTATTTCGAAGGGAAATCGGATTTTAATTCACTACTGGAATTGTCAGCACTGGATCCGATTACCCGTTCAACCCTGGGTTTGGGCACTGGTACTTTCTTTGATGAAGCGGCAACTCAAATAACCACCAACAATAAAACCATGAGCTGGTTTTTCAATAATTCCTGGCAGGTGACGGAGCGGTTGTCACTGATCGTTTCAGGTCGGTACAACGATACTGATGTCACCCTGCGGGACCAGTCTGGTGAGCGTCCGGAATTGAACGGCGATCATAATTTTACTCGCTTTAACCCGGCAGTCGGTTTTACTTTTGATGTCAGTAACACGGTTAATATTTATGGTTCATTTTCTGAATCCAATCGGGTCCCTACACCGATAGAGCTGGCCTGCAATGAAGGAGTTTTTACCCTGGCACAGCAGTTTGCGGAAGAAGGAGGGGAAGATCCTGATGATATTGATTTTGAGTGCCGTCTTCCTAATGCCTTTCTTGCGGACCCACCACTGGATCAGGTGGTGACAAAAAATAGTGAATTGGGTGTGCGTGGACAATGGCGCAACCTGGACTACGAGCTGAATGTGTTCAATGCAAAAAATGAAGATGACATCATTTTCCAGACCACAGGTCGGTCGACAGGACTCTTTGCCAACGTGGATGAAACCAGGCGGCGTGGCATGGAAGCAGCCCTTAACGGTAGCAATGGCAAGCTGGATTGGCAGGTAACTGTGTCACATATCAACGCGACTTTTGAAGACAGCTTCATGGTACTGAGTCCGAACCATCCCAATGCTGATGAGAATGGAGAGCTGGTTGTGCGGAGCGGTGACAGGCTGCCGGGATTACCGGAAATCATTTTTAAAATGAATGGAATGTATCACCTCAGTGAGCAACTAAGTGTCGGGGCTGATTTGATCTATAACTCTGATCAGGTAATGCGAGGAGATGAGGCTAACGAGTTGGACAAGGTAGATGGATATGCCCTGGTCAATCTACGAGCCACTTACACGACAGGTAACAATTTAATACTATTTGCCCGCGTTACCAACTTGTTTGATACCGAGTATGAAAATTTCGGCTTGCTTGGAGAGGATCCCAGAGAGACGTTGCCTTTTCTAACTGATAACCGTCCACTGTTTCTGGGTGTAGGGGCGCCCCGTGGAGCATGGCTTGGATTGCGTTATCGCTTCTGAATTTTATTTTTAACCAGGCTGCATTTATCTTGGTGCTGGCCCAACAACAACCCCCCAGGGTGTTTCTCCAACAGCGATCTTGCTGATCACTTCAAAACTGTCTACATCAATAACAGAGACATCATCAGAGGGGCCGTTCGCTGAATATAGGGTGCTGCCATCCAGGCTCATGGCCAAGCCCCATGGGCGGGGGCCAACCACTACTGAATTAGTTACCGTTTCACTGGCAAGGTCAATGGCGACGACAGTTTGTCCGCGACCATTGGCCACATATAAGATTGCTTCGTCGGGGGATAAAACCAGGCCCATCGGTAGTGAACCTTCAGCAAGCGGTATTTCGCTGACAAGCGCATTATTGGCAACATCAATGACAGCAATGCTGGCACCAAATTCGGCAGACACATAGGCGCGGGCGCCATCTGCGGTGAAAATAGAGTCACGGGGACGCAGTCCTACGTCTATCGAGGCAATTGCTTCGCCTGTTGCTGTATTAATCACTGTGATATTACTGTCCACTTCACCGGTGATATACACAATGCTGCCGTCGGGGGACAAGCGCACACCTTCGGGCTCCAACCCGGTGGGAACTTGCATGAGTATTTCGCCGGCATCAAGATCAAGAATGCTGGCCATGTGAATATCTTCATTGGACACATACAGCCGACGCGTATTCCAGTCCACATCAAATTGTTCCGGGTCTGAGCCGCTGGGAAGAATGCGTACCACTTCGAAGGTCGCCGCATTGACTTCGGCTATGCCATCTGCGGCTTTATCTGAAATCATGGCATCGCAAACTTCATCATCCATAGTAGGTGGGCATTTGGGTGAGCCGCTCAGTGCCACATAAAACGTATTGCCATCAGGAGTAACTTTGATGCCGCGGGGCCTTTTTCCAACAGGAATAGTGGCGATTACTTCATTGGTAGTTCCGGAAATGACGGTCACATTGTTGGAATCTTCATTGGTGACATAAATAACATGCTCCGATTGTGGCAGGGCAGTAGCAGCCGCCAAAAGGGAGAAAACGAGAACCGGAATTGAAATAAATAATTTATTGCGCATGATTATCTTTTCTTACTTACCAGAGAAGTAAAAAGCATAGGCATTTAAAGGCTAAATGTCCATTGTGGAGCCAGGAAGAAATGAGCAATCGACAGTGTTGTTAATCTACGGTTTAATTCCAGAAAGGGGCAAAAACGATGACTATCAAAGTAATTGGCACAGGGCTGGGCCTTACTGGAACTGCCTCGCCAAAGCTTGCTCTTGAACACTTGGATTTAGACCCCTGGTATCACATGGGGGAAATATTGCCCAAAGCTCAGGTATTTGAACAACAAATTTTATTGCTTCCGTTATGATTTTCAAACAACTCTTCGACCAAACTTCAGGCACATTTTCCTATCTACTGGCTGATGAAGACACTTGTGAAGCTGTGGTTATTGATTTGGTTTATGAACAGCATGATCGGGACCTGGCCCTGATACGCGAGTTGGGATTGAATCTCTGTGTCTGTCTTGAAACACACTGCCATGCCGATCATGTCACGGGAGCCTGGCTGCTGAAAAATAGACTGGATTGCAAAATCGCTGCTTCTGCGCATTCAGGTATTGATATCCTCGACAAGGAATTGATTGACGGTGACTCGATAAAGTTTGGCAACCATGCTTTGACTGTCCTGGAAACACCTGGTCATACTGATGGATGTATTAGTTTCCTGCTTGATGACGAAACTATGGTTTTTACCGGAGATACTCTTTTGATAAGAGGTTGTGGTAGAACGGATTTCCAGCAGGGTTCGGCTAATAAATTGTACCAATCCATTCACGATAAATTATTTGCCTTACCTGATGGATGTATCGTGTATCCGGCTCATGATTATACCGGTCGCAATGCCTCAACCATTGGAGAAGAAAAAATTCATAACCCACGTATAGGCGGGCAGGCCAACGAAAATGATTTTGTAGGCTTTATGGAGAACATGCAGCTCCCCCATCCACGTAAACTCGAGATTGCTGTTCCCGCTAATATCAAAGGTGGAAAACCGGAGATTATACCTTCGCCACCTAAATGAGCGCCAGTTGTCACAACCTACAGTGGAACGCTGGAAATTACCCCGCAGTGGGTGGCGACGCATCGCACTGAAGTCAATATTCTTGATGTGCGAACCAAGGTGGAGACTGATGAGGAAACATTGCATATTGAAGGGGCACTATTGATTCCGATTAACGAATTAAGGGACAGACTTGAGGATGTACCAAAAGATAAACCAGTGATGACAATTTGCCGGGCAGGGAAAAGGTCGGTGCTAGCTGCGTCCATCCTGAAGGAAAACGGATGGTTGCAAGTGGCTAATATACGCGGCGGTTTGCTGCAATGGCAGGAAGAGGGATTACCTGTATTACATCAACGCTGACAGCCTGAGTTCATTTTCGGGACGTCTATCTGCCTAGGGAAAAGAGCGTTAATTTCTACGTCGGCGGCGCTCTTCCAGCAGGTTTTCAGTGTATTCAGGATTCAGGTCTTCAGCATATTTCATGTTGCCGTCATCCAGAGTAATCTCAATCATATGTACAATATTCTTGTCTTCTCGTGAGGGATGGCCGTGAATGGTGACGACATCGCCTGGTTTCACTTCATCACCACGCCAGCCATGACGCAGTAGCACCGTGCGCGAACCGCCTTCAGCCATCCATTGCTCTGAATCACCTGACGCGTTATTCATATCAAAATAAACACGGATATGGGGGTTACCCATACGAAATTCTGTGACAGTACCTGTCACTGTTACTGTCTTATCCATCTGATAAAACACAGCCGGAGAATGGTGTGCCAGAACCAGGGAACTGACTGTCAGTAATAAGAGTATAAAAATATTTTTCATCTCAGAATTCTCCCGGGATATCAGTGCAGAAATCTTCCAATAGTTCCAGCTCCGGAGTGGTCACCCATTGTTTGTAAAACTTATAGGGTTCCTTCAGGGTGGCCGGATCTGTCAGAGTCATTACAACAGCGAGAACTTTGCCATCGTCTTTCAATGAATAACGTTCCACGCCGGTGAGCTGGTCACTATGACCACCACCGCCATGAAAAGGGTTGTAGATTTCCTCACTGATGGCGCGGGTCTCAATAACGAGATCACCGTTTTCTGCATAGTGGCCAATGGAATAGCCGAGGCGAGTATGCTCAATATTTTCCGGAAACTCGCGCCCATCCATATAAACTGTCCGGCTTAGGTTCCATTCCTCGTAATTGATATGCAGCACTTCATCTTCCATCACCATCTGCAAGGGCAGTGGATTGATGGACTGGCGCAGGTAGCCATAATCATGGCAGTTGATGGAGGGGTTGTTTTCATTGGTGCTGCCTTGCTGCAGTTCTAAACCCCGTGGAGTGGAGATGCCAGCAAGTGATTCACGCATGTGAACAAAAAACTGGCCATTGAGTTCATCCATGGTTTTGTCATCGTTAGCCGGATCGTCCAATAAGGCACTAAGGAATTCAAAAGAATCGACAGGACAGCCGGCCCAGCAACTGATGAAGTCTTCCACTCTCCAGTAGTCATGTTCCGGTGTGGTCATGGAGCCGCTCCAGATACCAGTAAACGCTGCAGGTGCTTCTTGGGCTATGCTTGAGAGAGGTAGGATCACCAGGACAATAAATATCTTGAATTTCATGAAACTCCTGAAAATTTGAATGTAAAGAAGGGCGGAAAAACCTCCCTTTTTGTCTAATTTGCCATCAAGCTAAAGCTGACTCAAACAGTGTCAGCAATCGGCCATGGGCTCTTTCGGCTTCACCATCATCATAAACCGCTGAGTCGAGGGAGCACCAGCCATGCTGTGCATTGTAGACTTCAATTTCAGCAGGTATGCCAGCATCCTGGTAAGCCTGTGCGAGGACATCCTTCACTTCAGGTGCCTGTGCATCATCATTGGCCGCTAATGCATGTAACATTTGGGCTTTTGTCTGTGGAATTAGAAGGTGGGCACTGTCTTCTGCATCTGAAGCCATGCCGTTACCGCCATGGAATGTTGCTCCAGCCAAAATTCGGTGGGGCATAGCAGCAGCAGTGCGCATGACGATAGAGCCACCCATACAATATCCGGTTGTACCTATTCCACGGCTGGTATCTACTTCATCCTGGGCATCCAGCCAGGTGACAAAGGCTTCAGCATCCTGGAATTGAGTTTCTGGTGTCAGAGAGCCCATCTGGGAAAACAGCATATTGCGCGTATCCGGATCACTAAAATCTGCACCTTGTTCGGAAGTCGGGGCTTTCTGCAGTCTGTAAAAGGGATTAACTACCAGAACTGAGTACCCGGATTGGGCAAGCATAGTACCCATGGCTTCGAAAGCGGGACGCAGACCGAAAATATCAGGCCAGATAAGCACAGCCGCATGCGAGCCTGTGGCAGGGTGTACATAGAAACAATCCGCAATGCCGCCCGGCGTGGTAACTTCAACATTTTCTGACACCACTTCCTGGGCATTGGCAACAGGTGGCAACATCATGGCAAGGCCTGCGCCAGCAGAATATTTATTGAACTTGCGGCGGGTTATCTTGCCTTCCTTTTTGAAGAAAGCTTCATTGTCTTTTAAGGTTCTTTCATCACACATGCTTGGATCCTCGAAATTGATGTTTTGTTTTAGTTAACCTAAATTATTGTCGAATAAAACCAGCTGGTAATTTTAAGAATATCCATACTGGCTTTTTAAGTCTAATAACTAAATGCTTAGTTGGTAGCGACGCTGTTTTCTTCAGAATACTCACGAAGAAATTCCGCAAGCTCGGGGTTGGGTTCCAATCTGAATTCTGGATCGCCTAGGGCGATATCAAGAGGCGTCATGTCACGGGCATTGGTCAGGCTAAAGTCAGCACCATGGTCTATCAGCCATCTGGCTATTTCAATGGAGCCTCTGTAGGAAGCGCCATGTAGTGCTGTTTCGCTACTCTGGTTGATGGCGTTGATGTCCATACCGTATTCATTAATTAACCATTCGAGTGTGGTCAAGGCATCAGCTTCCCTGCCTCTGCTGAGTCCCTGGCGCCAACCGACACCGGCTGCCACCATAAAAGGAGTCGTTCCACCGTTGGATGGACGCATATTTCCACCCATTGCCATACCTTCGCGCTCTTCGGTTCCCTTCATTGGATCTGCACCTGCATCCACCAGCATGTGCATAATCTCAAGATCTCCAGACATGGCAGCGCGGAAAAATGGAGTTGCTCCCTTATTCAGAATGCCATTGTGAGCAGCACCTACCACCATCCAGGCAGGCAAGCTTGATTGTAATTCAGGCGCTGGATTAGCGCCCTTGTTCAGAGCGAGCCGGACAATGTCTACAGGTTTCAGTGTATCCAAAGGCATGGGGGTTGGCCGCGGGTTGGCATCCATGGTATTCAGGTCAGTGGCTACGAAAAGCGCTGTGCGGCCCCACCTGTCCGCAATATCTGGATCTGCACTTGATTCCAGTAATCGTCCCGCAATATCCAGATGGCCGTTCAGTGTCGCAAGTATGAGTGCATTGGTGCCTTCATTATCCACGGCATTGATATCCGCGCCTGCATCGATCAGGGCATTGACAGTGTCCATTTTGCCTTCACGTGTGGCAAAAAGCAGGGCAGTCATCCGTCCCTTGGGAATGTCCGTGTAAACAAAACCACCCTGGTAATATTCCGGGTCTACTGGAGCAATATTGATCACTGTGGATTTGAGATTGATATCTGCGCCGCCTGCAATCAAAGCAAGAGCTGCATCGGTGTGGCCCAGTCCTGCGGCCCACATCAGCGCTGTTTGGCCTTTCCAGCCATCCTTCATATCAGGATTTGCACTTCTGCCAAGGAAATGGGGGCTACCTTCCAGTAAGGCGTTGATTACTTCAACGCTGCCGGCTCTTGCCGCAGACATAAGTGCTGATTCGCCTTCCAGATTCATAGTATTGGGATTGGCGCCAACATCAAGCAGCATGCGTGCGATAACGCCATTGCCGCGCCTGGCTGCCAGCATCAGGGCTGTCATGCCATAACGATTGACTACGGTTACATCCGCACCAGATTCGATCAGTAATTCTGCCAGAGGAGTATTGCGTTCATGAATGGCGCGCATAAGCAGAGTAGTACCGTCGGCTTCAGCGTCATTGATGTCATAGCCATCAGAGATAGCATCTTGCCATTCCTGAATTGCAGGGGTATCAGCTTGAGCGATAACGAGTAAGGGAAGTAAAGATAAGGTCACTGTCCCCAGAAATTTATTCAGTACAGTAATCATATCTTTAATACTGGCTAATCAGGCCAGTCCTACTGTCTGACCATCGGAACGGCCGAAAGAGGTGATGTCCAGACCCATCTGGTGCGCGATATCCAGGTGCAGGTCGCCCATGGGCCTTGTTTTGTCGGGTACCTGGATATGACGATTGCCTTTCAGGAATCCACTGACAACGGCTGTAGGTAGACGCAACTTAACGTGGTCATTGCCGTTGCTCATGCCACTGCCGTACATCAACAAAGAATTATCAAGCAAGGAACCATCTCCGTCTTCAGTTGCAGCCAGTTTATCAACAAAGTCTGCAAACTGACTCATGTGATAGACGTTGACGCGGAAATGTTTCTCAATGGTTTCCTGGGAATTCTGGTGATGGGAAATGGCGTGATGGGGATCAGGCACGCCGATATGCGGATAACTGATGTGACTCAGGTCCCTGGCCTTCATGAAAGCAAAAACGCGGGTGATGTCAGCCTGAAAGGCTACATGCAGCAGGTCATACATGATACCTACATGCTCATCGTAGGACTCTGGTATGCCAACCGGTGATTGCGGCGCTACACTGGCCAGTTCGTCGGTGCGACTTTCTGCGTTCTGGATTCGGCGTTCCACATCCCTGATGTTGGTAAGGAAGCCTTCAACTTTAGTCTGATCTTCCCCACCTAGATTTCGACCCAGTTTGTGGGTTTCTTCCAGAACCGAATCCAGGATGCTGCGATTTTGTTGCATGCGCACTCTGCGCTGTTCTGGTGAACCGGTGCCACCAAACATTTGTTCAAATACGGTGCGAGGATTTATCTGCATGGGTAGGGGATTGGTTGGTGAGGCCCAACTCAGGGTATCAAGATAGGCGCAGCTGTAACCAAAATCGCAAGCACCGACAAGGTCGCTGACATCTTCAATCGCCAATTGCATGGACGGAAATACTGTGTCTTGACCAATATGGCTGGCAATGACCTGGTCAATGGATATGCCGGCTTCCATGTCCACGCCCTGGGTTTTCTTTGGAAAGCTGTCTGCCAGAAATGCAGTCGGCGCACCGGCATGTTGACCGGCCATGTCGGCGCCCATAAGGTTACTGACGATAGTCAGTTTGTCATGGTACTTTTCCAGAGGTTGCAGAGTGGGAGTTAACTCAAAATTGTTACCGACTTTGGTTGGAGTCCAACGGTCCTCTTCCTCTGTCATGATCATGCCATGGGGAACATAGACAAATCCTACGCGTTTTGGACTGAGGTTATTTTGTCCAAAGACAGACAAAGACGGCACCATTGCGCTTAATAAGGGTAGGCCAATACTCGAGCCTGCACCGCGCAAAAAAGAGCGTCGTGGAAGTGATTTTTTAAAAATGATCATAATCTTCCTTTTTCCTAACCAAATTTGTAGTCAATACCAGAAATAGTAACCGATTAAAGGATTTATAAACAGTTGTTCAATCAGTCTGCTTTCAGTCTGCTTTAGCTATTTCTATACCATTTGTTTCACTATCACCCGCCCGTTTCATCTGAAATGGCACGGATTTCACTATTTCCTGTACAACAGCTGAAAAGCGGTAATCAGCTTTGCCGGCTTCTCTGACAATCTGCCGTACAGTGGGGCCATCGTAATGCTCCAATCCTCTGCCCAACGCATAGGTCAACATTTTGGAGGTAAAGGTTTTAATGAAAATTTCAGGTTTATCAACAATGGCCTGACGCAATCCTTGTGGTCCGTCTATCGGAGTACCGTCAGACAGGATTCCGGAGGAATCGATAGGTAACCCCCCTTCATCCAGTTCTCTATAACGGCCAATGCCGTCAAAGCGCTCCATAGCAAAACCGATGGGATCCAGCATGCTGTGACAACTGTTACATGCCGGATTGTCACGATGATTTGCAAGGCGCTCGCGCATGGATAATTTATCGATGGCATCCGCGGCATTTTCTTCAAGTGCAGGTACATCATCCGGGGGAGCAGGGACTTCGGCGCCAAGTATATTTTCCATCACCCATTTACCGCGCACGACAGGTGAGGTTCGATGTGGGAAAGAGGTCACCGTATGGATACTGCCATGACCGAGAATACCGTAACGATTTGGGTCAGAGTGTTCTACGCGCTGAAAATCATCGCCTTTGATGCCATCGATTCCATAATGACGCGCTAGTCTTTCATTAACAAAGGTGTAGTTGGCAGTTAGCAATTCTGTAACGGGCCGATCTTCTGCCATGATGCTGTTAAAAAATTGGGAAGTCTCAAGCAGAAAGGCTTGTCTGAGGTTTTCATCAAAATTTGGATAAACGAGACCATCCGGATTGACACTGTCCAGGTTGCGCAGATGCAGCCACTGTCCGGCAAAATTATCTACCAGTGCCCGTGATCGTTCATCGGCCAGCATTCGTGTTACCTGGTTTTCGAGAATATCGGGATCGCCAAGCCGATTTCTTGAGGCTAGCTGGATTAGCTCATCGTCTGGAACAGAGCTCCATAGAAAAAATGAGAGACGCGAAGCCAGTTCCAGACCACTCAATGTGAAAATTTCATCAGGCATTGCATCCTCTGGATCCTTTTCCAGTCGAAACAGGAAATCAGGGCTCATCAGGATACGTCGAACACCCATCTGGATGCCGCCGTCAAAGGTGCCTTTTGCTTCACGTCCTAAGCGGAAAAATTCCATGAGCGTGTCTATATCCGCATCGTTGACAGGGCGCCGGTATGCCTGGCGGGCCAATCCTGACAGTATTTCCTGCGCACAACGACCTTCCCTTGATAAACGTTCGGGTGTGCAGCTGAAGATGGCCGCTCTGCTGGCAGTCGTTTGTGACGGTGCCTCACCATTGAAAGGGCCACGAATAGTGACATGAAATAACGATGGCATGCCGCCCAGGGCAACAGGATCGAAATTTTCCCGTTCATACGGCTGGAGCTGATCAAGAGCGAGCGCACCGGTTTTCTCAATAAAGGTCAATGTAACCTTGTGGGTACCTGCCGTTACTGGAATCAGTACCTGGGTGCGCGCTTCAATCTCGAGTTTGGATGCGGCGGAATTCTCCATCATCAGGTTGTAGTCGGCATTGCCGCCAATGGTGACCAGTTTCACCCGCTTTCCGTCAATGGCCACCTCATACTGATGAGGGAACTGTAATCCGCGGATAGCATCTACGGAATTGCCGACAAAACGGGAATTGATTTCATACAGGGCATCCAGGGGAAAATGATGCTCAACCTGAGTACCTCCACGAGTACCCAAAGGCAGCCCTTCAAGGTATTCATCCTGGGACAAGGCATTGGATACCGGGTAATGCGCCTCTTCTGGAGCAAAATCAGGATCGCCTACGACGATAGCACTGACTCGGTCAGCCGCCGCCAGATAACCTTCCAACAATGTGCTGGACATACTCATGATGTCGGCAATATTGTCAAAGCCGTAACTGGAATTATCCGGTGGCAGGATATCCTCGATCTCCAACCTGTAATCAAGCAGGTCTCTGATCACAGAGGCATATTCTGTGCGATTGAGACGGTACAAGCCTGGTCGGCCGGGATCAGGGTTTGAGGCCCCGTGGCTGTCCAGTTCTGATTCAAGATGAGCAATCATGCCGTCATAACCTGCCTGATCAGGTCGCGGCTGACCAGCAGGTGGCATATAGGCACCTTCAAGTTTGCTGATTACTTTTTCCCAGACTTCTGCATCGACCGGGATGTTTTCCAGGTCAAGCAGTTCCATGTCCAGGGTGCCTGCCCAGTCATCCAGGTTATGGCATTCCAGACAATAACTTTGCAGAAAATCTTCAGTATTGTGATCTGCTGATTGTTGCGCCGCATTGAGTCCTGCAAAGGGCAGGGCGCAAAGGGCTAATAAGGATAGTGAAGGGATTGTTATGTTAAAAGGCCGCTTGATCATCCAGCAAGTTTTCCTGAAGTAGGTAGTGTAAATGTTAATTCCAGAATCAAACAATGGAGTGCTTCTAATCTGAAGGAATTCAATGACTTCGTGTAAGCTTAATGTTTGTATCATAAATATACAATGCGGCGAGTAAGCTTGCATGACAGCCCCTTTTTATTTGCAGTGACTTCGATCCTCCGCCCGAGTAATATTTCCCGGTTATATTTACATCCTGAGCCCTCCTGTGCATAGCCGCTATAATAATAGTCGCTATTAATAAACCCGATGAATTAAGAGCTGCCATGAAAATTACAAAGTCTAACTGGTTAATAGCGCCACTTTTGATCGCGATTCCTGCAATAGTCTCAGCACAGGAAATTGCCGACGGCACTGAAACCTTCAATGGTATTTGCGCACATTGTCATGGTGGTGATGGTCTTGGCGGAACACTTGGGCCAAATATCATGGCAAGAGTCAGCCAGGAAAATGATCTGGAGTTGGCTGCATTCCTGCGTGCCGGCAATCCTGAAAAGGGCATGCCCCCGGTTGTCATCAATGATCAACAAATGCCGCCTTTGCTGGAATACCTGCGTGTTCTGGCTTCCGGGTATTCATCTTCTGAGTTTGAAAACGACACTTCATTTAATCCACTGGCTTCCATGTCTACCATTGAGAACTTTCGTCCGGTTACCAATGAGATGTTACTCAATCCCGATCCGGCTGACTGGCTGATGTACAGTCGCACATACGATGCCCAGCGTTTTAGTCCCCTGGATGAGATCAATCGGGATACTGTGAGTCAGCTGAATTTGGCCTGGTCCCTGGGGCTGCCAGGAGGCGTTACAGAAACTATTCCCACTGTGTACGACGGTGTCATGTATCTGACCATGCCTGATGGCACTGTTGCAGCACTGGATGCCACTACCGGTGACCTTATCTGGCGCTACATACCAACCGTTGAAGGCAGTGGAGCCGGACGCTCCAAAACCATGTCCATATATGAAGACATGATTTATTTCGGCGCATCGGACGGGTCGGTCATAGCTATTGATGCGGTCAACGGGCAAGAGCGCTGGCGCAGTGAAACCAGTGATCGGGATATTACTTCCGGCACTATAGTGATTGAAGGCAAAGTGTTGGCTGGGGGCACCTGTCGTGATCGGGCCAGTTGTTTCATCTCTGCCCATGATGTTCACACCGGGGAACTGGTGTGGAAGTTTTTCACGGCGCAAGCCCCGGATGAGCCACCTGGATTTGATACCTGGGCCGGTGTACCGCTGGAAGAAAGGCGGGCATCCACCTGGGGACTGCCCGGTGGATATGATGCGCAAACAGGCTTGATCTACTGGAGTGTGGCGAATCCATCACCTTATACACGCTATGAACGGCATAACGGCAATCCCGGCGCTGTTTCCTATTCAGCCCCTGCCAATTTGTACAGTAATTCCACCCTTGCCATCGATCCTGATACCGGTGCCTTAAACTGGTATTACCAGCACCTTCCCGGTGATGACTGGGATGAAGATATGAACCAGGAACGGATTATTTTTCGTACCGTGGTGAACCCGGATCCTGAGCATGTGAAATGGATAAATCCCGATGTGGTAGGTCAGCAAAGGGATGTCATCGTCAATGTGGGTGAGGGCGGTGGCCTCTGGGTTCTAGACAAGCATACCGGCGAGTTTCTTTGGGCCTTGCCATTCCCGGAAGATACCGAGAACTTTCTGATTGAGGATATCGATGTAAATACCGGCGCGACCATGATCAATCGGGACCTGATTCTTGATGAGCCTGGCGCCCACCGCATGATTTGCTACTTTAATACGCGATCCTACTGGCCTAGCTCCTATAACCCGGAGCGTAATGCCATGTATGTCCCTTATATCAAGAACTGTCTGAACATGACCTCAGCCATGCCTGCATCGGAAGCCATGCCTGCCATGCCCCAGAGCAGAATTGGAATTTCAGCCCCAGGCATAACGCCGGATGAACTCAATGGCATGGCGAAGGTCAATATGGAAACCGGTGAAATCACCCAATGGGTTACCGGGCCTGTACCCACTACTTCCTCGGTGCTGACAACGGCAGGTGACCTACTATTCTGGGGAGACATCAATCGGCGTTTTCGAGCACAGGATCTGGATACAGGCGAAGTCTTGTGGGAGACCATCCTTAACGGACCAGTGTCTACCAGTAATATTACCTATGCGGTGGATGGCAAGCAGTACGTCGCGGTTATTACAGGCAGCAATCTGTCCCATCCAGGTTTGAATACGGGAACCATGGGACCGGTGAGGCTCAATCTTGAGAATGGCAGCGGCAATAGTCTTGTTGTTTTTTCTTTACATTAATCTTATATATAACAATATGTTATAATCAACGCTTAATGTAATAACTACATTATATTATGTAAACTATGCTAGAGTTGAACCCTTTGTCACCAGTATTACCTGATATCTGCTAGCCCCTGCGTTAGCTCAATAGACGTGCCTTTAGGGTCTGTAATAAAGGCAATGCATAAATTGATGGCATCGATACAGCTGGGTTCACGGTCAAAGGGAATGCCCATCCTTGCCATCTTCGCTGCAAAAACATCCAGATCTTCCACTTCAAAACCAATATGATCGATTGCCGTTCCTGCAGTAGGAAGTGGGTCGCCGTTGCGATTGGGGATAAAGTCAACGCGTCCACCAGGGATGAGCGCTGAAGGGAGCTCGCGGCGTTCACCAACCTGGGCGCCGAAGACATCCACATACCACTGTCGTAGTTCACCGGCGTCAGCGGGCGAGAGATGAGTGTGGTGAAACATGATGGGTTGTTCTTGTGTGCTATCCACGGCAATTTCTACACGCACACCATCCGGCAGGTCGGCAAGCATCTGAGCTTCGCCGTCGTCATAAAAAAAGCTGGCGCCTACGGCTTCCAGTTTGGCTTTATATAAAGTGTAGTCATTAACTGTAAATCCCACATGATTGGCCATTGTGTCTACAGACGGAGCAGTGGGCTCGCCTTCACGAAAGAGGATGAACATACCAGGGAACATCAAGACCTGTAATCGGCCAGAGGAGCGCTCCACACCACCGAGCACTTTCCATATCTCACGGTGTTTTGCAACGTTCGGAACAAGCAGGTGAGTGTGACCACTACTAACCCCTTCGGCATTGGGTGCTGGCAGTTGAGCAGAGGCGGTGTTGCACAAGGCGAATATCAAGACCGTAACTATTATTGTGAAAAAATGTTTGGTATTCATTTAATGCCTCTTCGTTAGTTGTATTTTTATCAGGTGCTGTCTGTCTATGTAGTGTTTAAGCAGTTTGCTGCTTCAATTCCTGGCGCCTAGCATGCAATACCGGTTCAGTGTATCCATTGGGTTGTTCCATGCCCCTGAAAACCAGATCACAGGCTGCCTGGAATGCTATACCTTCAAACTTCGGCGCCATGTTGGAATAGTCGGGATCCCCAGCATTTTGTTCGTCAACAGTTTTAGCCATGCGCTTCATGGCTTCCATAACCTGTTCTTCAGAACAGATGCCATGACAGAGCCAGTTGGCTATATGTTGGCTTGAAATGCGACACGTGGCACGGTCTTCCATGAGTCCTACATTATTTATGTCTGGCACTTTGGAGCAGCCCACACCCTGGTTAATCCAACGCACAACGTAACCCAGAATTCCCTGGGCGTTATTGTCCAGTTCGTTCTGGACGTCCTCGTTAGATAATGCGTTTTCGGTCATTAGTGGAATGGTAAGGATGTCATCCACGCTGGCAGGGATTCGTGATGCCAGGCGCCGTTGAGTTCCAGTGACGTTGATCTGGTGATAGTGAACAGCATGCAGAGTGGCAGCAGTGGGAGAGGGTACCCAGGCACAGCTGGCCCCCACATTGGGATGCGCCACTTTCTGACTCATCATGTCGGCCATTAAATCCGGTTTAGCCCACATCCCCTTGCCAATCTGGGCTTTGCCGATAAAGCCGCAGGCTATGCCAATGTCGACGTTGGCATCCTCATAGGCGGCAATCCAGGGTTGTCCTTTGACAACTTCCTTGGGCAGGAAAGGACCGGCATGCATGCTGGTGTGGATTTCATCACCGGTTCGATCCAAAAACCCGGTGTTAATAAAAAACACGCGCTCACTAACGGCACGGATGCTCTCCTTCAGATTGACACTGGTGCGGCGTTCCTCGTCCATAACACCGATCTTGATGGTGTTTCTCTTCAGAGCGAGCGCATCTTCAACGGCATTGAACAGGTCATTGGCAAAAGCGGCTTCCTCAGGACCGTGCATTTTTGGTTTCACAATATAGATATTGCCATTGCGACTGTTGCGAAATGGAGAATTGCGTTTCAGGTCGTGAATGCCGCACAGGGTAGTGACCATGGCATCCAGAATACCTTCAAAGATTTCATTCCCATCGCTGTCCTTGACCGCATTGGTTGTCATCAGGTGGCCCACATTCCTCACCAGCAGCAGGCTGCGGCCCTGCATTGAAACGGTTTCCCCGCTGGTACCTTTATAAAAGCGGTCTTTTTCCAGTACTCGGTCAATAGTTTCCCCACCTTTATCAAATGATTCCTGCAATGTTCCACACATGAGTCCTAGCCAGTTGCGATACACCGCTACCTTGTCCTCACCATCCACGGCTGCCACAGAATCCTCGCAGTCCTGAATGGTGGTCATAGCAGACTCCATGACGATATCTTTAATACTGGCATGATGCTGATTGCCGATGACGTGTTCAGCATCTATCTGCATCTCAATATGCAGGCCGTGATTCACAAAAAGAAGTGCCTCCGGGGCTTCGGAAAATCCCTGCCAGCCGACCAACTTGTCCTGATTGGTAAGACGGGTTCTGGTGCCGTCTTTAAATTCCACATCCAGGACAATGTGACCGTCCTGATTGATCAGATGATATTGACTGACATGAGCATGACGTCCGCTTACCAGTGGTATGGCTTGATCCAGAAATTCGTCAGCCCAGTCGATGACTTTTTGTCCACGCTCCGGGTCATAGCCTTTCTTCTCTTTACCAGTAAACGGAATCACATCGGTGCCATACAAAGCATTAAACAGGCTGCCCCAGCGTGCATTGGCGGCATTCAGGGCATAACGCGCATTCATGACTGGCACTACCAGTTGAGGGCCGGCCACGATGGAGATTTCATAATCAGAATTCCAGGTGCTTACCTTGAAATCCTCTCCCTCCGGAACGAGGTAGCCGATATCTTGCAGAAACTTTTTATACTCATCACGGTGACCTAGGTAATAACCCATGTCGTGCTTTTTGTGCCATGCATCGATTTGTGCCTGAAGCTCATCTCTTTTTTCTAGCAAAGCGCGGTTCCTGGGAGTGAATTCTTCGACGATGGAAGCCAGGGAATTCCAGAAATGCTCGGCCGATACGCCAGATTCAGGCGCAGCTTCCTTTTCAATGAAATTAAAAATTTCCTGAGAAATCTGCAGGTTGTTGGCTGAAACAGTGTTGGACATGACGACCTCTTGAAACTTTCTTAAGGCAAACTACGGCAAATATTACATGGCTTGAATAAGGTTTTAGCCGAAATTGAAAAGTTTAGCCTGAAAGGCCGAAGATTGTATTGTGAATAGGGTTAAAACGAAACCCTGCCCATACGATGTAAACCGCTGCTCATAAGGCAGAAAAGCTTTAATATCGAATTTAAGTTCAGGTATACTCGGCGTCTCTTCGGGGTTAACAAAAATTACAATTCCCGTTATTCAAACCATTAATTATTGATTTACTGTAGGGTCATCTTTGGAGAATTTATGAAGAATTTATTGAGAGCCATTTCACTGGGTTGCATATTTATCAGCTCAATCACCTTGGCTCAGGCGCCTATGGTAGGGGAGCGGAAATACCCGGAAGGTTATATTACCGGTAATGTTTCCAGCGAAAATGGTCCGGAAGCGGGTGTCTGGGTTATTGCAGAAACCAAGGAAACCAACACGCCGTATATCAAAATCGTTGTTACAGATGAAGATGGCGACTATGCGCTTCCCCAATTACCAGTAGCTACCTACAACGTTTGGGTGAGAGGCTATGGTCTGGTTGATTCCGACTCTGTAGAAGGTCGCCCTGGCGATAGGGATCTGGATTTAACAGCAGTAGTGGCAGGCTCTGCAGCAGAAGCGGCTGAGTATTATCCAGCTGATTACTGGTTATCCCTTGTTGAATTCCCGGGTGATGACGTATTAACGGCTGAAGGCGATGACAGACTAGGTTTTGCGCCAGCCATCGATAGTCAAAAACGGTTTTTGCATGAATTTAAAAGTGACTGTGGTTTCTGTCACCAGATAGGTAACAAGGTCACTCGAACCATGGATCAAATGGACCACCTGGGCTTTGACAGCTCAGCTGAAGCCTGGACATATCGAACCCAAACAGGTGTTCGTGGCGGTTCCATGTTTGGCAATTTTGCCCAGTTTGGTCTGGAAGGCATGGCACGTACCATGGCTGACTGGACTGATCGTATTGAAGCGGGTGCACTGCCTCCTGTACCACTCAGGCCTCAAGGTGTTGAACGTAATGTGGTCGTTACCTTGCGTGATATTGGCGGCGATCAGGATTTCATGCACGATGAAATCACCACTGATAAAAATAACCCGACAGTAAATGCATACGGCCCTACCTATGCGGTGTCTTCTGGTCATGGCTTGTTATCTGTCGTTGACCCGATCACCAATGATGCTTATGACATTGTTATTCCAACGCGGGAAGACCCTCGCGAAGTACCTTCGCGCTTTCCGGCTCCTGGTCAGCCATCCAATTTTTGGGGTGATGAGCATTTATGGGGTTTTGAAAACCCTTCAGATCCCCATAACGCCATGCTGGGCCCCGATGGCCGCGTGTGGATAACCTCTAAAATCCGTAGCAATACATCTCCGGATTGGTGTCGACCTGGCTTTGGCAATAAATTTGCTGAATATGCAGATCCTGGATTCAGTAACAGACAGGCGTCTGTCTATGACCCTGAAACTGGCGAATTTGAATTAATTGAGACCTGTTATGCCACTCACCATCTTCAGTTTGCCAGCGACCCAGACAGCACGCTGTATTTCAACGAACTGTTAGGCCCTATGTTTGGTTGGATTAATACACGCTTATTCGACCAAACCCACGATGAGCAGGCGGCAGTAGGCTGGTGCCCACAAATCATCGATACCAATGGTGATGGCGTTATAACCAAACCCTGGAATGTCTGGGGAGAAGACGTGAATGCAAATCTGGATACTGAAATCAGGTCCAATATGTACACTGTAATCCCTGACCCGAAAAATGGTGACATCGTTTGGGGTGCCAATGAGAACAGTGCATTGCACCCTTACGGCTCCTTAGTGCGACTGGATCGTGGTGAAAACCCACCTGAAACTTGCGTCACGGAAGTGTATGCGATTCCTGATCCTGGATTTGATCCTCGTGGAATGGATATCGACAGTGAAGGCAATCCCTGGATGGCATTGGCTGGTTCTTCACATTGGGCAAAATTTGAACGTAATCAGTGCCCTGTACTCAATGGCGCCGGCACACAAATGGGAACTCATTGTGAAGCTGGTTGGACTTTATTTGAAACGCCAGGTCCCAAGCTTGGTGGTACTGATGTGCCAGCAGACTTCCATTACTTTGGTTGGGTAGATCAGCACAACATAAGCGGGCTTGGTAAGGATACCCCTATTATTAACGGCTCTTATTCAGACTCACTGATTGCGCTGGATCCAGAAAGTGGTGATTGGACTTACCTGAGAGTGCCATATCCGATGGGCTTTTATAGTCGAGGTCTGGATGGGCGTATAGATGATCCGGATATTGGCTGGAAAGGCCGCAGCATCTGGGCCAATTATGGTACGCACCTTATTTGGCATACCGAAGGCGGGAAGGGAACCACGGGTAAGATGGTTCAATTCCAAATCAGAGATACTCCGCTGGATTACTAGATAATAAGTTAAATTATTTGGTAACTGAAAAGGGTCGCAATCGCGACCCTTTTTTATTGCAGGAATATGGCGTGGCCTTACTCTGTAACTGCTGCGCTCTTAACATTTCCTGATTTTGACTCTTTTGGGGCGAACTGCGTACGCCAATGGTGATAAAAGGTAGTCTATATAGTGCTTATATCATCTCTAAACTACTTTAATAATAAGATATAACATATTGATAATTAAATGATATTATCACACATCATCAGAACTTTGTCCTCTACCTCTGCGAAAACCAGGAGGCGGCCCTTCACGGCGGCCTTCAAATCCTCGGCCTTGGCGTGGTCGGCCTTCACCGGATTCACGGCGCTCCTGCATCTGAGCGCGACGTTCCTCCATTCTGGCGGCGGCCTCTGGATTATTTTGCAGAAATTCTTCTCGCTCTGCACGGCGCTCTTCCATTCTGGCGGCGGCTTCAGGGTTGTTTTCCAGGAATTCGCCGCGACGACCTTCAGACCGGTCGCGACGCTCCTCATCAGTGACATCCTGAGCCAGCAGGGGTGCTGTAAGGACGGCTGTCATGGCCAGGCTACTTACAATAGCTAATGCTGTTTTTGCTAAAAGTGTATTCATGCTGTTCTCCAAAATTGGTAACGTTGATACTCTAAACGCTGCAACTGGATTTCGGTTGACAATAACTGCAGTTAAATTACCCGGAGTGCACAGTGGATACCCTTGTCAGTGTCAATGAACTCGCCGTTAATCTGGACAATCCCGGCTGGCTGGTGGTGGATTGCCGGTTTTCGCTGGCAGATGCCGACACAGGTAAACAAGCTTATACAGAAGCCCATATTCCCGGTGCGTTTTATACCCATCTTGAAGAACAAATGAGCTCTCCGCAATTGCCAGGTAAAACCGGGCGTCATCCCTTGCCCGAAAAAACACGCTGGATAGAAACCGTCCAGTCTCTGGGCATCACACCTGCCACCCAGGTGGTGATGTATGACGATGTGGGTGGTGCTTGTGCTGCACGCATGTGGTGGATGCTTCGCTGGATAGGTCATGAGCAAGCTGCAGTCCTTAATGGCGGCTTACAGGCCTGGCAGCGCGCTGGCCATGAGGTTAACAGTGATCATCCACTTTCAAGGCCTGTTGGGGAAAATGACTATGCCGGTTTAAGGTCGCTTGTTGAATTGATCGATGCCAGCGACATAGACTCGAGTAAGCAGTTGTTGCTGGATGCGAGGGATTTGCCCCGATACCGAGGGGAGATGGAGCCTATCGATCCAGTGGCCGGGCATATTCCAGGAGCCCTGTGCTCCCCATTCTCAGGCAACCTCGATGAGCATGGTCACTTTCTCGACACAGAAAAATTAAGTGAAAAATTCAGACAGGCAGCAGAAAGTACTCTCCCTGTAGTTTGCTATTGTGGTTCCGGTGTAACCGCTGCCCATAATATCCTGGCCATGACAATTGCTGGCATGGACAAATGCATACTTTATCCGGGCTCATGGAGTGATTGGATCACTGACCCAAATCGACCGGTTGCTATTGGTGATGGTAGCTGACTGTTGTCTCTATTAAAGCGTATGCAGTGTGTAGTTTCCTGGCCTTCATCCCGGAGTGATTCATGACAATCCTGACTGGTGGTGAAATCGTTACAAGAACCCTCGTTTTGCAGTCTTACCGAACTGATCCTGTTCCCGACTGGATTCAGCAATGCATTGATTCTGTGCAATCCTGGTGCAATAAACAGAATCTCACCTGGCGTTTTATTGATGATGACTTGTTTGACCTGGTACCCGATTGGTACATGGATAAAACAGGTAAGGGGCCAATTGCTACAGATTATGCCCGTCTTGTGTTAATGCAAAATGCACTGGCCACTGAAGATGTTGAGCAAGTAATCTGGCTGGATGCAGACATCTTTATACTCGATGATGATATGCAAATCAGCAGCGAGAAAAGCTGCGCCTTTGGTCAGGAAATCTGGATACAGGAAAATCAGGGCACAATAAGAGCCAGAAAAAATGTCCACAACGCCGTATGTTTATTCAAGCAGGGGTGTGCTGTGTTGCCATTCCTGACGGAAACGGTCGCCTCCATAATACAACGCGTCGATCCGGACAAGATTGCACCGCAGATGGTTGGCCCTAAATTATTAAGTGCTTTGCATTCACTTTATGACTTCAGTCTGCTACCGCAAGTGGGGGCCCTTAGTCAGGAAGTGGCTGCCGATATTAAAGCAGGTAGCGGTCCGGCACTTGATCTGTTGCTGGAGAAAACTTCTGTCCCTCTTCAGGCTGTGAATCTTTGTGCTTCACTCATGTCAGAGGTGGATGCCTGCGCTGTGATTGCTGGTTTGCCTGTACTGCAAAAGAACAAGTAAATGTCAGTAAATTACTGCTTTTCAGCAGTAGATATATTTTATCGAAGCGGTATCATGGCTTTCCGCACGGATAGTACAAGACCTTAGTACAAGACCATAGTACAACGCCGGTGCAATGTTCAATTTAACGGGTATTTATTAGGGGAGCCGGACCATGTCTGCAATCAATCTGGACAATATTACTGATGCTGTCGTCAATCATGGAGATGGTGGTGAAAAAAATCCTCGTTTGCATGAAATCTATGCAGGTCTCGTCAAACACCTGCATGCTTTCCAGCGGGAAGTAAATCTAACCACAGAGGAACTGGATGTCGGTCGCCAGTTTCTGTTCAAACTGGCACAGCCCAATCAGGATTTTCCCGATGGCGAGATTCACTTGATGACAGATTGTCTTGGTATTTCCGAGACGTGCATTCTTTTGGAGGATGCTGAAAACGAAGGCACTACCGAAATGAATGTGGAAGGCCCGCTATATATACCCGGCTTGCCGGAGCGTCAGAGCGGAGATAAAACGGGGGAATGTGAAGTAGGGGATCCACTGTTTATCCATCACAAAGTAACCGACCGGGATGGCAATCCTCTGGCCAATTGTATTGTCGATATTTGGCAGCCCAATGGCGAAGGGTATTATTTTGTTCAGCGCGAACATCTTCCTGAGTGGAATTTTTATGGGCGTTTCAGAACAGACGACAATGGCGAGTTCGATTTTCAAACTGTTGTACCTGGTGATTATCCCGTACCGTTGACTGGACCTACAGGGCATATGCTGGATCAACTGGGTCGTCACGGGTATCGCGCCGCACACATTCATTACATCGTTCGTCCCGATGACCATGACGACTTTACTACCATGATGTATTTCAATCGCTCGAAGTACGTGGATTCTGACACCATCTTTTCAGTCAAGGATTTCCGTGTGGATGTGATTGAACACGATGATTCTGCTGAAATAGAAGCCAAGGGGTTGGACAAACCATTTTGCACTCTGGACTACACATTCGTAGTTCCCTGAGCAAATTTCAGTTCTGGCAATCCTAATGGTAATACTAGGTGTTTGAATTAAATCAGCATAAAACCCAGGCTTTGTACTTCCAGCCTTCTTACGCAAGGCTGGAAGAGCGGATTTGCAAAGCTGCCCCCGATCTGGACATTGCCCTCATTGACGAGGAAGGGCAGGTTACCTTTAAAGGCAAACCGATCTCTGCAAAATCACTTCACCCAGATTATTTCTGGATTCATTCCGAAATGTTTTTCTCACCTTTTCTGAAAGAGTATTTTCGCCTGATGCTGGAATACCATGAGGTGAAATGGTTGCATACAGTGAGCACAGGTCTCGACATGGGATCCTACCGTGAACTGTTGAATCACAATATTCGCATTACAAACAATCACTCTCAAGCTATTGCTATAGCCGAATTTGTCATGGGGCAAGTACTATCCTGGTTTCAGAACCTGCCCGATTATGCACAAAGTCAAAAACTGCGCACCTGGAAATACCGACCTTTCCGTGAAATCCATCAGAGTCGATGGCTCATTATTGGCTTTGGTCATATTGGACAGCAGATTGCCCGCCGGGCGAAAGGCTTTGGTGTGCATATTACTGCCGTCAGGCGCAGTCGTGATGATGCGGGTCTGGCCGATACTGTCTGCACGCTGGAAACTATGGAAAGTGAACTGCAAGCAGCTGATGTGGTAGTGCTGGCCTGTGCCTCCAACGACAGTACACGCGACTTGGTGGACAAAACCTTTCTCAGCAACATGAACACAGAATCTGTTCTGATCAATATTGCTCGCGGCGATCTGGTTGTGGAAGAGGATCTCAAAAACGCACTTGATACAGCAGACAGTCTCGCTCATGCGATTCTGGATGTCTTCAGGCAGGAACCGTTAACCGAAGATGCCTGGTTTTGGAATCATCCTGCCGTCACCATGACGCCTCATTGTTCTAATGGTGGTAGCGGCATGCGCCAGCGCAGTGATGATTTATTTATTGAGAATCTGTACCGGATATCCAACGGGCAGCTACTGCTCAACGAAGTTAGCGAAAAATATTTTGTGTGATGGTTAATTTTAATTATGACATTGTCACAGTGGATGTGCAGGGTAGCTCTATGGAAGTTTTTCTGTTTTCACCGGAAGGAGAGGATCCGCACCCGGGGATTGTCCTGGCTCAACATATTCCGGTAGGGCATACCGGCATTGAAAACGACACCTTTACCCTGACAACGGCGCAGCGTTTTTCTGATAATGGTTATGCAGTGGCCGTACCGTTTATTTTTCACTGGTGGGCAAAAACGGACAGCATGGATAAAAAGAAGGAAGAAAGTCGGGACGACTGGATGGTTCTCGACATGAAGGCCGCTTTTGAATTGTTATGCGCACAGGAAACAGTCGATGCTGATAAAGTTGGCATGGTAGGTCATTGCTGGGGAGGCCGTGTAGCCTGGCTTGCTGCCTGTCATATAAACCAATTCAAAGCGCTGGCAGTATTTTATGGTGGCAATATCAAGAAAGGTCTGGGGGAAGGCAGTACTGCCCCTATTCAACTGGCTACCAATATTCCCTGCCCGGTAATTGGCTTCTTCGGCAATGAAGATGGAAACCCTTCACCCACTGACGTGGACGATTACAGCACTGCGCTTTCACAAGCCGGGATCAGTCATAATTTTCATCAGTATGATGGGGCAGGCCATGCCTTTCAGAATTTCCCTGCGGCAGAGCGTTATCATGAAGAGGCCAGTGAGGATGCCTGGCTGAACGTGATCAAATTTCTTGATGAGCAACTTAAATAAAGTTGTTCAGGAGTATCTCACGATAGGTTGGCCACTGTGATCCAGTTCCGGTACGAATACCGGCGGATTGAGTAAAGACATAATAGCCGGTACCAGGCCTAGCAGAATAGCCGTTCCAAAAATCACCCCAAAACCAACACTGAGTGCCACAGGGATCAAGAACTGTGCCTGAACACTGCTCTCAAAAACAAGAGGTGCAACGCCGAGAAAGGTAGTTAGTGAGGTCAGAAAAATTGGCCTGAACCTGCTTTTAGCGCCTTCAATAATGGCCTGCTGGTATTCCATGCCATTGCGCACTTCTTCGTTAATAAAATCAATCATGACCAGAGCGCCGTTAATGATGACACCGGATAAACCAATGATGCCAAATATGCTGAGTATGGACAGGTTCATTCCCATGATCAGATGCCCCATGATGGCGCCAAACACACCAAAGGGAATTATTGTCATCACAACAAGTGGCTGGATGTAGGATTTGAAAGCAATGGCTAACATGGCGTAAATCGCAATCAGTGCATACAGGAAGTTCATCAGGATGGCGGGGCCTGTACGTGCCTGTTCCCGCTGCTCGCCGCCAAAATCATAGGCAAGGTCCGGATAACTTTGCTGGATTGAAGGCATCAAGGTAGCAGTAATATAAGCATTGACTTCATTGCTGGTGATTGATTCAGTATTGATGTTTGCTGTTACCGCAATAATACGTCGTCCGTTACGGCGATTGATTGAGGTTGGGCTGGTGCCTTCTCTCAAGTTTGCGACTTCTCCCAGAGGGACAAAGCCCGAAGGAGTGCGAATGCGGTAAGTTCTTAAATCATCAACGGAATTGCGTTCTTCTTTAGGAAGTCGAATATATACCCGTACATCTTCACGCCCACGCTGAACACGTAAGGATTCATCACCAAAGAAAGCGGCGCGCACTTGCATTGCAAGTGATTGTAAGGTTAGTCCGTATGTGCGTGCTTCCGGCTTCAGGGTAAACGTTATTTCCCGCTTGCCTGCATCCTGGTCATTTTTGATATCAAACACGCCAGCTAACTGGCGCAAACCAGATTCAACTTCGGTAACCGCTGTCTCTAGTGTGTCCTCGCGGGCTGCAGTTAGTTCAACACGCACTGGATCGCCAAACCTTACCTGTTCAGAATTAAAGGTCAGCTTGCGTACCTCTGGCACCACACCGACTACATTACGCCAGCGTTCCTCAAACACATTGGAAGCAAATGTGCGGACTTCCGGCGCGGCCAGTTCCAATAAAATGGTGGCCACATTAGGTGTGCCAGAGCCTGACGAGATGCTCAGAGGATTGGGTTGGCCAGTATCCTGCGTGCCTATCAGGATTTGCATCGACTTTATGGCAGGCTCCCCGGTCGTTACTAAAGGGTCAAATTCTGGCCCTACGTCTAAAGCCGCCTGCTCGAGTTTACTGACAACCGCTTGAGTGCGCTCAGCTGTAGCACCGGAGGGTAATTCAATATTGACAGTGACAAAATCGCCTTCAATTTCCGGGAAGAAAGAGAATTTAATATAACCCCCGGAGAGGATACCTGCAGTGATTAATAGCAAGCTGATAGAAGAAGTGATTATCACCCATGGGTGGTGTGTGGCAAAACCAAGTGATTTTTCCAGCGGACCATTAACAAACCAGTTGAATCCTTTGCCAACTTCTTTATGAAGTGCGTCAAATTTTGCTATTACTAGGTTGGGTGTTTTTTCCTTTTCCTCCTTACCTGCCTTTTTGTTCTGATGGGACAGGTGGAAGGGCAGTACCAGCAAGGCTTCAGTGATCGATAAAAATAATACGCCAATGACAACGGCCGGAATATCACCTAACAAACCACCGAGAGTTCCTGGCAGGGTAAGCAGGGCACTGAATGCCGCTATGGTGGTAGCTACTGCAAAAATAACCGGGATAGAGATGCGTTGGGCGCCTTCGATAGCCGCCTGGAGCGGAGGTATACCAGCTTCCTGTCGGGAAAAAATATTTTCACCCACAACAATGGCGTCATCCACCACTATCCCGATGGCAAGCAGAAAACCTATTGTTGAAAGTACATTGATGGAAATATCAAACATGCGCATGATGGCGAAAACACCAACAAAGGCAATGAAAATACCAAGACAACTCCAGACTGCAACCCTAATTTCAAGGAAGATAGCCAGAGTCAGGATTACCAGGAGCAATCCCATGATGCCGTTTTTAATCAGGATACTAAGCCTGTCCTTGATTATGATGGCTTCATTGCGGGCGATTGTGGCAAATACGCCTTCTGGGAGGCGTGGTTTTAGTTCTTCTTCCAGATATTGTTCTGTGATGTTGGCAATTTCCAGCATCTGCTCATCGCCAACACGCATTACGTCAACGAGGACTGCCGGAATACCATTGTATAAACTGATCAGGTCTGTGTCGGTAAAACCATCCACTATGGTTGCGACATCGCCAAGTACAACGCGGGCACCGTTTTCACTGGTACGCAAAACTATTTCCTCAAAATCCTGTTGGTTGTAGTTGCGTCCCAATGTGCGCAATACCAACTCTTCTGTTGGTGTTTCTATTTCGCCACCTGGCAATTCAAGGCTTTCCTGTCTGACGGCAGCCGAAATATCAGTAAGCGTTAGTCCCTGGCTGCGCAAGGCATTATTGGAGGCTTCAATTGAAATTTCATAATCTCGTGTGCTGGAAACGTTGACTATGGAGATGCCGTCCTTGAAGGCCAGATCATCTTTGATGCGATTAGCTAATTCTTTTAATTCTCTTTCACTTGTGTTGCCGCCAATAGCTATCTGAATTGTACGTTCAGAATTACTTAACAGACTGACCTGTGGTTCTTCAGCATCGATAGGAAAGGTAATAATCTGATCGACTTCCGATTTGATTTCATCCATACGCAACTGAGTATCAGCGCCGCGTACAAGTTCAATGGTGACTGAGCCCATCCCTTCAGCGGCAACTGCTGTGATGTCCTGAATATCCTCGACGCTTTCAATTTTCTCTTCAATGCGTCGAATAATGGATTCTTCGACTTCGGTGGGTGACGCACCAGGATAGACAACGCGAATGGATATTTGGTCCAGATCTATATCAGGAAACAGTTTAATGGTGAGTTGAAAAGCGCTGGTAAATCCAGCTACCAGCATGAATACCATGAGTAAGTTGGCGGCAACGCCATTGCGTGCCATCCAGGAAATCATGCCATTCATCAGTGAATGGCTCCCGGGGAAACCGGGTTGACCTGGATGCGCATACCATCTGTCACCAGGGCAATATCACTGATAATGATAGGAGTGCCTTCTGGCAGGTCGGCAGCAAGCAATACGGCCAGGTTGCCTTCCTGGCGAATAAAATCCACAGAGACCTGTTGTAATCTGTTTTCGCCAGCCACTGTCCAGAGGGTGTTGTCCTGATGCACAGCGCTAACAGGTAGGACAAAATGCCCCGGAATAGTCATGCCGTCGATGGCCACATCAGCATACATACCAACAAGCAGGGGAGGCGCTTCGAGAGACACAGGCAAACCTGATTCAACCACTGGTTCACCCGGGGTAAAAGGTGACGGGATTCTTACCACAACATCTACAGTGCGCGTGGTGCGGTCAATATCTGATTCCACCCTATGTACGTATCCCCGCCATTGATAGGTATTGTTGCCATGGTCCACAGTGATCCAGGCCTGACGCCCGGTACTGTCACCCTGCACTTGAGACCACAATCCGGGGATAAACACGGAATCATCAGCATTGAGTGAGACAACAATTTCCACTTCATCGCTGGCATAGAAGCGTGCGAGTTCGCGGCCTGGGGCTACGATATCACCCAGATCTACACTTTCGTCAAAAATCCTGCCAGTAAAAGGGGCTCGAATACTGGCGCGTTCCAGGTCCAGCGCCCGGTTTTCAATAATGGCTTGCTGGCGTGCTATGGAGGCAAGGGTCTGTTCGCGGCGATTGATGGCATCTTCCAGGGCTTCTTCACCAGCAAAATCGTTTTCACGCAGGGAGCGCAGACGCTCGACCTGTCTGTTCAGAAAATCCAGGTTGGCCTGATTGGCTGCCTGGGTGGCCGTTGCCTCATTAAGATTTGCCTGGTAGGTGCGCGGATCAATCTGAACAATAAGATCGCCTTTCTCAAAGGCGCCGCCGCTGACCATGTTGGGATGCAAGCTGACAATTTCACCGCTGACCTGGGTGGAAATGGCGATAGCGGCTTTTGGCATCACAATTCCGTTGCCTTCTATGAGCAGGGAAGATTCCCTGTATTGCAACGGACTTACTTCTACCAGAGGTATCAACTCTGCAGGATCGCGCTGCTCTGGTGCCGGTTTAAAGGCAAGCAAGAGTATGTAGCTGGCAATTCCTGCTCCCAGAATGGCAATACAAACGAAGAACCAGAGAGGTTTTCCGGTCTTATTTGAAGTAGGGTAGGGTGAATTCATTGTTGCATCAATATGTTGACTGACTGGTCAGTCAGTTTTATAATTTTTACTGTTTTTGTCAAGCGATATTTGGACTTACAGCTATTGGAAGCATTATTGGAAGCAATAACAGAGCAAGCTCCGAGCAAACGCGAACACCAGAAAGAAGCCCGTCGCAATGCCATCATTGATGCCGGTTTTCAGGAATTTTCTCTGCAGGGTTTCACCGCCACCAAGCTGGATGATGTGGCTGTTCGTGCTGGCATCGGCAAAGGGACCATTTATCTGTACTTCGACAACAAGGAAAGTTTATTTGAAGAAGTGGTTCGCAAGAATCTGTTTCCCGCCCGTGATGAAGCGTTGAGCCACGCAACTGAATTCCAGGGCACAGCCACAGAATTGCTAACCATCCACTTTCAACGCATGTATGAAATCTTGCATAAAGACGAGATGCCCCAGTTGGTTGCCCTGATCATGGGAGAAGCTTCACGATTTCCAAAAATTGCGGATTTCTTTTTCAAGGAGATTGTTCGTACCAATCAGGAACTGGTCCAGGGAATAATTCAAAAGGGGATTGAGAGTGGTGAGTTTCGGGAAAGTGCCATCAAGGATTTTACCCAGATTCTGATAGCACCGGCGATGATCAGTGCGCTTTGGCGGCTGCAGTTTGATACCTATTCCCCCCTTGATATCGACGCCTACGCCTCCACCCACTTGGAATTTGTGTTAAGGGGTTTGAGTAAGTAGTAGCTGCTGCGCTCATCATCTCTTCGTTAAAAAAAGTATTTCAATAGGAATCATTCATCTTTGAGTTTTTGGAGTGACCGATGCGTAAAGAATTCCCCTTCATCTTGTGCTGCATGTTCTCGCTTATTTCAACAATGACTTTTGCTCAAAGGGATCTCGGTGAGGCGTTGCTGCTTGCGTCGCCTGATTCTATTCAGGCAGATGCCGGGCTAAAGTCGCATATGGATTCCCTAGCCGAGGAAGCTATAACCGAGCACTGTGCTGCTTGCCACGGATCTGACCTCACCGGAAAAACCGGGGTGCCCAATCTGGTGGATTTTGACTGGATGTGGGGGAGTTACTGGTTTCGAGATGACTCAGTCAGAAGCAGTATTTGAAATCATGCAGACAATCCTCTACGGAGTACGCAACCTGGATTGCCCTGATAGCATCAAACGTTACGGTGCTTGCCCGGATACGCGCTTTTCGCAAATGCCCGCATACAATGATCTGGGGTTTACTGATGAACAGCTCAATGGCCTGGTAGATTATGTTTATAGCCTAGCAGGAGAAAATCATGATGCCGAGGCGGTCGAAAACGTTTCAGGACTTTTAGAGATTTGCGCTGAATGTCATAGGGAAGACGGGATGGGTTATAAACCCTTTGGTGGGCCGGACCTGACTGATGATATCTGGTTGTTTGGTAACAGCCGTGAGCAGGTCCTTGATGTTATCGCCAACGGGCGTACCGAAAGTTGTCCTGCATGGAGTGCAACACTGGATGCGGCAACCATCAAGGCGCTGGCAGTGACAATCTATAACCGTTCGATGGGATATTGAACTTACCAGCGTGAAATTTTAGACGTCTAAGAAATAAAGAATAGGTCTTTTATACGTTGTTATTCAAATTTCTCGTATTCAAGCTTAAGAAGGAAGGAGTATGGACCAATAACAATTTCGCTTCTTCGGTTTTGTTATTTGAATACGAAAATTTTTGTCCTTTCTTAATTATTAAAATATCACTAGATGATAATTCGTAATTATTACCTTCTACTACTATAGAAAGAGTTCCTTCAATTACATAATAATATTTATCTGATCGAGTAGACCATGACACTTAATGGCTTGCGCCAGGTGGAACCAATATCTCCGCGATTGATGAACTAACTTCCTTATCTGCAGTAAAGTCGAAAATCGGTAGCTGATCGAAGTCGATAGATTCATTTTTATCTTTTTGGATATGCATAGTTCGCAGGTGCATATTTTTTGTTTAGTTGCCGCCAGTATTTCACTGGTTTTCATACTTTTCTATAGCGGTATGATTGGTAAATCGTGCATGTGCGCTTTGTTCCTTGACTTGTATCACGCCCAGCAATAGTCTGCTGTTTTTCCTGTAGTCTATCTTATGCAAAAACTTGTTCTCACATCCCTGTCCCTGATAGGCATTATCGCTGTCATTGCCTTCCTGAATTTTTCTGATAGATCCTTGCCTGGCTTCGTTCCCGAAGTGGTGGGGACTTTCTCTGCGGACCCTCTGAGTGAAGTCAGCGGCATGGTGAAAAGCCGTTCCTATCCGAATACTTACTGGGTGGTGAATGACTCCCGTAATGGCGCGCGCCTGTTTGCCGTCAACAATGAAGGCAACAATATCATTCCCACTTTTTCTCGCTTTTCTTATTACGGCGAAGAAGCAGAAGAGGGTAAGGAACAGTGGGAAGGCTTCCGAGTGTTGTATGCAGAGAACAATGATTGGGAAACCATGACGGTGGATGAGAATTATCTGTATGTGGGGGATGTGGGGAATAATTTTAATAACCGCAATGACCTGAAAGTGTATTTGCTCAGTGAAATTGATCCAACGGCTTCGACCCAGTCGGCCGTCATCAAGACCTTGCCTGTACGCTACCCGGAACAAACGAAATTTCCTGCGCCTGCCAGTCCGCATTTTGATTGCGAGGCCATGTTCATTGCCGATGGCAAGTTGTATTTTATTACCAAGGATCGTGGCGGCAGGGGGGCTTTTGAACCAGGTGGCAATCTGTACCGGCTGGATACTGATTTCACCGATCAGGATAATGTGCTAACTCTAGTGGACTCCCAACCCGATTTGTTGGATGCAACCGGGGCGGAATTATCACCCGATGGCCAGACCCTGGCCGTGGTGTCCTATGAAACGTTGTGGTTGTTCAAACGTCCCGCTGAAGGGGATCAGTGGCTATCTGGCAATGCCAGGCGTTATGCCCTGGACACAAGAACTGTTGAGCAAGTGGAAACCGTGATCTGGGATGATGACCAGACCTTGCTACTGACTAATGAGCAGCGCAGCCTGATGCGCATCATTCTCGCTGATCTGGGCGAATAAGCCTAATAAAATCAATAACTTTTATCTATTTCATTCCTCAAGGGGTGGTGGTATGATTCGCCGCTTTTCTGGAGAAAAGTCCCCCGAGGGCTACCCATGAAGGCGTTTTATCAGGACTTCAAATTAGGCATATTAGGCGGCGGCCAACTCGGCCGGATGCTGATTCAAGCCTGTACCAACTTCAACGTTCATACCTGTGTCCTGGATAAGGATGTCAACGCCCCCTGTAAAGACCTGGCTAGTACGTTCACCGCTGGTGATATCACTGATTTTGATACCGTTTATGCCTTTGGCAAAGGGATGGATCTACTCACCATCGAGATTGAGAACGTCAATGTAGAGGCGCTATTCAAACTGCAGGAACACGGTGTTCGTGTGTATCCTCAACCAGGCATCATTGACATCATCAAGGACAAGCGCCTGCAAAAACAATTTTACCTGGACAATGGAATCCCCACGGCTGAATATTTGCTCGTGGAAGACAGGGATGAAGTCAAAACCCATCTGGAATTCTTGCCTGCCTTCAATAAGCTGGGCACTGGTGGCTACGACGGTGGCGGTGTGCAACGCCTGGACAATGAAGCGGATCTCGAGAAGGCATTTGATGCACCGGGGCTGCTGGAAAAATTAGTGGATTTCGACCGGGAAATTTCTGTCATCGGAGCAAGAAATGCAAGGGGGGACGTCGCGGTATTTCCTGCAGTGGAATGTGTCTTTCATCCGGAATACAACCTGGTGGATTATCTATTTGCCCCCAGTGAAGTTTCAAAAGAAATACAGAACAAGGCAGAACAAATCACCAAAAAGGTCGTGGAAAGTTTCGGCATCGTTGGTTTGCTGGCTGTGGAAATGTTTGTCACTAAAGAAGGCGATGTGCTGGTCAATGAGGTGGCACCCCGGCCTCATAACAGCGGCCATCAGACTATTAATGCCAACCTCACTTCACAGTATGAGCAGCATCTGCGGGCAATATTCAATCTGCCTTTAGGGGCAACAGATATCATCAGACGGTCAGCCATGGTTAATTTACTCGGCGAACCGGGTTACACAGGACCCGCTATTTATTCAGGGCTGGATGAGTTGCTGGACATAGATGGCTTAGCGATTTTCCTGTACGGTAAACAGGAGACACGGCCTCACAGGAAAATGGGGCATATCACCATTCTGGATGAAGACATGGCGCGACTGAAAGAAAAAGTAGAACTGGTTAAAAACGTAATAAAGGTGATCGCATGAGTAATGCAACGGGCCCACACAAAGTGGGTATCATTATGGGTAGCAAATCGGATCTGAATATCATGCAACAGGCGGCTGATGCACTGACAGAGTTCGGAATAGAGTCCGAGATATCTGTGGTCTCTGCCCACAGAACACCGGAAGCCATGATGGATTTTGCCCGTACTGCCAGAGACAGAGGGCTGTGCTGCATTATTGCTGGCGCTGGCGGTGCTGCTCACTTGCCGGGTATGGTCGCAGCTGTCACTACGCTGCCAGTAATAGGCGTTCCTGTTAAATCCTCCAACTCCATCGACGGCTGGGATTCTATCTTGTCGATACTGCAAATGCCTGGTGGTGTCCCTGTGGCCACAGTTGCCCTTGATGGTGCAAAGAATGCCGGCATTCTAGCTGTTGAAATGATAGGTGCTTTTGATGATGGCGTTGCAGAGAAAATGTCGGCTTACAAGGAAGCGTTGAAAGACAAAGTTAAAAAGATGAATGAGGAATTGTCGTAGGGGCGCAAGCTGTACGCCCTTACAATTAATCAGTTTCAGGCAGTCGCCGCTTCGGCTTTATCCAATCCCTTCAACTTCCTGGCATACGCCATAAAACTCAATGCTGTGAACTTCATGATAAACCCATAAACGAGGGTGACGGCGGCATAGTCGGGCACCATGAGTAATGTGTTGGCCAATACCAGTGCCAGAGACAGATTCTGGATTCCCACCTCATAGGTAATAGAGATAGTTTGGTTAATATTGAGCTTTGCGAAGCGGGACAGACCGAAACCCACGGACATGCAGGTAAGGTTGAGCACTAATGCCGCCATACCGGCTTGCACAAAGTACATTTTCAAGGTGTCTATGCTGAACCAGGTATTGGCGACAATCACCATAATCAGGATGCCGATGGCCATTTTTCGTACTGGCTCCACCATCTTTTGGGCAAAGTCCGGTTTGAATTTGCGGGTGAGCATACCCAGAATAATTGGCAGGATAGTAAGCTGCGCCAGGCTTCGCATCATGTTGGCGATAGGGACATCAACAATTTCGCCGCTATCAGTGAAAGCAGTCAACGCCATCCAGGCCAACAAAGGCATAGTAACTACGGTAAACAGGCTGGCAATAGAAGTGAGGGTGACAGATAGGGCGATATCACCGCGGCTCGCAAACACATAGGCATTGGAAGTGATCCCCCCCGGACAGGCGGCCAGTAGTATCAGACCGATTGCAATGACCGGTGCAGGGTTTAAGAGGAAAGCAATACCAAAGGCAATGACAGGGAGCAGCAGAAGCTGACCTGTCAGCCCAATCAATACTGCCTTGGGCATGATAATAACGCGCAGGATGTCATCAATGGAAAGAGTGAGTCCAAGCCCCATCATGATCAAGAACAGGCCAAACGGAATGATAATGGTTTGAAATGCGAATGCTAATTCCATGTAGTTCCCCTAAAAAAGACTGGGCTATGATACAGAAGGAAAGTCGATAGTCACAAGCAAAGATGTCCTGCCGGAAATTTGCTGTTTTAGGCGGTATAATTCCTCCCATGCCTGACAATCCCAACCCTCAAGGAAAAGGCCTGGTTCCACTGCTGCAAGGACTTGATCGGCATCGGCTGGACAGACTGTTACCGCCGAAACATATCGAACAGGTGGAAATGGAATTATTCACCTCCATGTTCGTATTGCAGAGTGAATTTCGTTTTAACCCGGTTCCCAATAGAAAATATTTTCTGTACCAGAAGGAAGGCACGTTCCGGTTGCTAATGGTAGGCCCCTATGAGTGGGGGAGCACAGCCTATCAGGGACGCTATATTGGCTCCTGTATTCTGCATGATGACAAAACCTGGACACTAGCCCTGGATCCTGCCATGGAGTATGACCATGACTTTATGGCACATATTGCCAGCGAACAGGAAAAGCTAAAGCAGGCACTGGAATTGGCAAGCAGCCTGGAAGAAATATTGCCGGTGTATAAAGAAAATTTTTGTTATTACGGCAGGATACTGGCCTTTATTCTTGGTAAGTCCTTGTCCATCTCCATGGACATGGCTGGGATAAAATCACTAACCTACAACGAAGCCAGAGGGCTGTTGTCCCATGAGCAAAAATTTCATGCATAAAATCCTGCCTGCACTCTTGTTTTCACTATGTGCTGTCCTGCTTATGGCCTGTGGCGATGCAGTACAAATGACGCCGCTTTCATCGGATGCAACCATATTGGCATTTGGTGATAGCTTGACGGCAGGCAATGGGGCATCGGAAGAGGGAAGTTATCCAGCGCAGTTGTCACTCCTGCTCAATCGCTTAGTTATTAATGCCGGCATTTCCGGGGAAGAAAGCAGTGAAGGCAAAACTCGGGTGGCCGCACTTCTAGACACACATCGCCCGCAACTCCTAATTCTGTGTCATGGCGGCAATGATTTGCTGCGCAAACGTCCTGTCAGCGAACTGGAGGGCAACCTGATGGAAATGATTGCCATGGCTAGAGCTCGCGGCATTGAAGTGCTTCTGTTGGGAGTGCCTGCCCCTGGTGTGTTTCTTAGCAGTGAAGCGGTTTACGAGACTGTCGCGGAAGCGACCGGTGTGGCTTTTATTGCAGATGTAGTTGCCGATGTTCTGAAAAGGCCGGCTATGAAATCAGATGCGATACATCCCAATGCGGCAGGTTACGGTGAAATGGCGTCAGAAATATTCAGTGAGCTACAAAACCTTGGCGCGATTTAAGGAATAGTGACGCGCAGTCGATTAATCTTGTTATAATCCGCGCGGTTTTTTGGTCGGAATACGCCACGTGTTCAGCTTTTTACATACTACTTACGGTTACTACTATGTTTGATGCGATTGAAGCTCGTCCTGCTGATCCCATTTTGGGTCTGTCTGCTGCCTACAAGAAAGATAAAAATCCGAACAAGGTCGATCTAGGTGTAGGGGTCTACAAAGACGAATCCGGGAATTGTCCGGTTATGTCGGCAGTGAAAAAAGCTGAGAGTCTGAAACTGACTGAAGAAGATTCCAAAGCCTATATCGCCCAGGCAGGCCCAGAATCCTATATTAAACATACGCGAGAATTGTTGTTAGGCAATGCTCACCCTGTGCTCAGGGAAGGCCGGGTCAGCTGTGTACTGGCCCCGGGAGGCTCTGGCTCGCTCCGCCTGGCCGCCGAGTTTATCAATAACAATGCCCCTGGCAGCACCATCTATGTAAGCGATCCGAGCTGGGCCAATCACGTTCCGTTGTTATCTTCCGCGGGCCTGAATCTGGAGCTTTATCCTTACTATGACTATGCCAGTCATAGCCTGGACCTCGATGCCATGATGGCTTCCTTGCAGCAGGCAAAAAAGGGAGACATGGTACTTCTTCATGGATGTTGTCATAACCCTTGTGGCGCTGACCTGAATCATAATCAATGGCAAGCCGTTACCGAGCTTGCGTTGGCAAATGGGTTTACGCCTTTTATTGATATTGCTTACCAGGGGTTGGGTGATGGTCTGGATGAAGATGCCTATGGCTTGCGCCTGATGGCCGAAAAGCTGCCGGAATTAATAATCTGCAGCTCTTATTCCAAAAACTTCGGGCTTTACCGCGATCGTGTAGGCTCAGTCACTATTATTACTGAAAACAGTGAGTCCTGTGTTGCCGTTGGCAGTCAGGTCGTGGCAACAGCACGGGAAATCTATTCAGTTCCCCCGGCGCATGGTGCATTTCTGGTGGCAACTATCCTCGATGATCCAGAACTTACTACCGAATGGAATGACGAGCTGACCGAGATGCGAGATCGTATCAATGGGCTGCGTAAGATGCTGGTGCAAAAGCTGCAAGAGACTGGCGTGGATAAAGACTATTCGTTCATCCAGAACGAGAAGGGGCTATTTTCATTCCTGGGATTATCCAAAGCGCAGGTGGAAAGCCTTATCAATGATTACAGCATCTACCTGGTGAATTCTTCACGTGTCAATGTGGCGGGTATTAATAACGCCAATATTGACTATTTAGCAGACAGTATCGCTAAAGTTCTATAGCTCACTGCAGAAGCGGCTTTAGCCCCGAACTTTAACCTGAGGAACTAGAATTCTATATTCATCGCCAGGCCATAACTGGCCGGTTCCCCAAATTGGGTATAGCCCTTTGCGGTGTAATCATCTCGGGGGTCGTTGCCAAAGAAAAACCCCCTGACAAAATAATCTTCATCGCCCAGGTTTCTACCCCAAAGGGTGAGGTCGAAGTGACTCGACACATACTGCAGGCTGGCATTCAGGAGTGTGTAGTTGTCTGATTGCACAGCATGACTGTCCGAAAAAAAGAACCGGTCACGCCCTTGAGCATTGAGGTCCAATGAAAATAAAGGGGATAGCTGAATCGTCGTGCCTAACGTGAACTGATACCCAGGTGCATGGGCTTGTTCTCGACCATCCAGATTGTTACCACTTGAGTTAATAAAATCGTTGTATTCAGAATTGAGCAGGCCAACTGCTCCGTAAAGGGTTATGGACTGAGTTGCCAGCCATTGCATGTTTGCTTCCAATCCCCGATTACTGCCGGCAGCCGCATTGCCAATAAAATCGATAAATTCTGCACTCCCATCATCCCTTACCCGGACTGTGGAACTGCTTATCTGCACATCGTCACGCTCCATGGCAAACAGTGCCAATTGCAGTCGTAGTTTTTCGTCCACTAATTGTCCTTTGAAACCCAGCTCATAATTCCAAAGGGTTTCAGTATCAAATTCCCTTAAATCCGCATCCAGACTGCCATCAGTGTTGAATCCGCCACTCTTGTATCCACGAGATACACTGGTATAGAGCAAGCTGCCATTTTCGAGTCTGAAATTAAGACTGGCTTTACCCCCTACCAGATCATCTTCCGGGGAAAACAACAGTCCGGCATTGTCATTGTATTGCGCGCTGAAGTGCTCACTCCTTATTCCCAGATCAAGGCTCATATTTTCAGTCAGTGCTGTGTTGGTGTCAGCGTAAAAGGCCAGCCGATCAATACTAAAGTGGCTGGTAAATGCTGCAGGCAGGAAAGTGTAATTTCGTTGTAAGCCTACATCCTGGTGTAAGGAATACAGTCCAGCTACCCAGTCGGTACGTCCAGAGAAAAGGGCTCCGGATTCTCCTGATACAAGTCGTAGCTCGCCGCTGACGGTTTCCCGATCCCGAAAATAATGATCAGTCGAAGAATATTCAAAGGGGTGGAAGCCTGAATGAACCCAATCTTCGTCATAGCCGTAAGCTATATCGGATTGTGCAAAGCCACCCAGAAGCTCAAGGGTAAATGCCTCGAATGACTTAGAAGTAAATTTAAGGCTGGCCAGGGTCGAATCCTGACGATCAAAACCCGGCTCATCGGCAAGAGTGTCCCTGGCATTGTCCAGTGAAAAGGCATCGTAACCATTGTCCAGATCTATGAATGAGGTGGTGAAATCCAGTTGCTCTGTGTCTGTCATTAACCAACGGAATTTTGCTCGTAGTGTGGTTTCCTCACGCTGATTGGTTGGCCTGTTCAGGTACAGATTCTGACTGCTGCCATCACTTTTGAGTTGTTGTGCAGAAAATCGGTAAAGCAGGTCATCCGTGGCAGGACCAGAAATAAATCCCGCCACCCCCTGGCTGCTATTGTTCCCTGCCTGTAATTGCAGCCCGGAACTGAAGACTTCGGTAGGCGCTTTGCTTTGCAGGTTGATCAGTCCGGCGAGGGCGTTTGACCCATAGCGGGTGCCCTGTGGGCCCATAAGAATTTCCACCTGTTCAATGTCATAGAGCATGGCGGCATTGCCGATGCCTGAGAAATCTACCCCGTCGATCATCACTCCTACCGAGGAATTTAAAGGTTCTGAAAACTGACCACGTTCACCAATGCCACGGATTTGAATAAAGCGTGCACGGGATGCACCTGAAGCAAAATTGACATTAGGTGCGTTGAGCAGAATATCTTCAAGGTGCTGGGCATTTTTCTTTGCCATGGTTTCTGTGTTGATAACGGTAATGCTGGCACCTATATCATCCAATGCATTTTGCCGGTAGTCAGCGGTGACGATAATTTCTTCCAGTTCTGGTTGTGCGAACACAGGAAAGAACAAAAATACTGAAGTCAGTAGCAGAGTAAATCTGGATTTAAAGCGAGAATACATTCCAACTCCGGGTTTATAGGGTGTGGTTGAAACCGGAGGTGGGATAAGAGCAAAATCAGGAGAGGATTTTGTATGCCTATTCCTACGCCAGAATTAACCGGATCAGGTGCAAAGGGTGTGTTCTCAGGCCGAAGCCACCCCTTAGGACGGGTATTACTGTAAACCAGGGAAGGGTCTAATACAAGATGAGAGGGCTAGTTGAATAACGTAATGTGCTGGGCACAAAGAATTAATTTCAATGCGTAATCATTTTTTGCTTGAGAATTTGTATTGCCAGGTCCATCCGCTCTTGCACACTGCCAGCCATGATCGTGTAATCCAGATTGTAGTATTCCAGCTTTTGCAAATAGAGGTTGTACAACTCTTCGCGGCTATCTGAACTTTCCCGAAGGGGGTCTGGTTGCCAGGGGACATTGAAATCACACAATAAATAATGCCGGTTGTGTTGTTCTGTTCTGCTGGCAAAAGTGTCCAGTATCCAGGGATGGCAATGGCCAAACCGAACTTCACTCCAGATAATCAGTACCAGTAAATCAGTATCGCAAAGGACCAGCGTCGATTGTTTTTCCACTATCATTGTCTCAGTTCTGTCCTGGGCTGTGGCTATTTCCAGCAAGTCGGGTTCGCTGTACTCAAACTGGTTGTTAAGGTTAATTTTCTGGTTAAGATATTCGCGCGCCACTTCAGGCACCAAAGGAGCATGTAGCGACTCGCAAAGGGTATGAGCAAGGGTGGTTTTTCCGCAGGATTCTGGCCCTGTCAGCACGATTAGTTCACTGATGACTACAATTCCTTATTTATTACTGTGTCACCTAAGCATTTTAGCAGTGACAAGACTGTTTTGATGGTGACTTTGGATTTCAGACTTAAGATGACATAAAAAAGGCCGGTTTGAGCCGGCCTTTTATAACTTTTTAGAACTATGGATCGAAAACTGCTAGTTCAGTGTATTGCCTTCCTCATCCATTTCTACGATGGGATAGCCCAATTCGGTGAGTGACTCTCCGATGACAGCCTTGTCGCCAACGATCAGGATTTTCATTTGCTCAACGAGTAAATGCTGTTGGGCAAGTTCCTGTACGCGTTCTGCGTTCAAGCTGGAAAGGACATCCTGTTGCCGACGCACGAAATCGCTTTCCAGATCATAATTAATGATCTGGTTCAGCAGTCGTGCTTTTTGCCCCGGTGTTTCATAATCCCGGGCCTCGCTCTGGCCAATGGCGTCCTTGGTAAACTGTAGCTCTTCTGGCGTAATGCCACTTTCACGATAACCGGTAATTTCATTCATGAACTGCACCACAGAGTCTGCAGTGGAGTCCGTACGCACACTAGCTGATGCTGTGAAGGGCCCTGGTATCCGGCTGGCGCTAAAGCCACTGCGCGCCCCATAGGTATACCCTTTATCCTCACGCAAGTTGAGGTTAATGCGACTATTGAAAGCTCCGCCAAGAATATAATTCATCAAGGAGCGCTCCCAGTATTCACCGTACGCGTCATAAGTCACATCACTAAGGTAGCCAATGCGAATTTCCGACTGCGCAGCACCTGGCTTGTCTATCAGATAAAGGGTAGTTTCGGATATATTGCTGCCTTCAGGTTGCTCATTAAGAACAACACCTGCATTGGGCAGGTTTTGCAGGAAATCCAGTTTAGCTATTACTTCGTCCTGAGTCAGGTCACCCACAACAGCTATTTTCAGTGCCTGGCTAACCAGATTTTGCCGTGCATAGGCTTCGATGTCTTCCAGGGTGATGGATTGCAAAGATTCGATTGTGCCGCCAGAAGAGACAGACATGGCGTGATCTTCCCCATATATCAGCTTCGGATAGACCGCTGCAGCGATACCGGATGGCTCCTCTTTGCTGGCTTCTATGGATTCAATTTGTTGCTGGCGAAAACGCTCAAGATCGTCCTCCATAAAACGGGTGTTAAACAGGCGCTCTTCGAAAAGCTCCAGCGTTGCATCGAGATTTCGTTCCAGTGTAGACATGCTGACAGTAAGTGACTGGTTACCTGCACCTACTGAGATATTACTACCCAACTTGTCCAGTTCGTTTTCAAATTCTTCTGCAGTAAAACGCTCAGTATCTTCGTTCATCATCTGGCCAGCGAGACTAGCTACACCATACTTGTCAGGTGATTCCAATAGATGACCGCCTTCGAATACCAGGCGAATACTTACTAGAGGGACTTCTGTGTTTGATGTACCAATTACCTCGATTCCGTTATCCAGACCCTGGCGCCAGTAGTCCGGCATAGTAACTAGAGGATTGGGTGGTGGAGTGGGGCGAATAAAGCGGTCGAAGCTTTCGGGGGCATCGCGCTCTTCCAGGGATTCAGTTGAGCTTGCTATGCTGGGTGGGCGTGCAGGAATTTCAAAATTATTTGCTTTGGCGATGATATCTTCACCCCCTTCAGGAACGACGCTCAGGTAGACGGCCGGCTTGTCCTTAATATAAGTATTGTAAACACGCAAGATATCTTCACGAGTAAGTGCACGAATATCATCAAGATCCTTCTGGATCATGTTGGGATCGTCGAGGTAAGTTTCATTGGCAGCCAGATTTCTTACTTTGCCACTGACACTAGCCAGGCTGTTGATCAAACCGGCCTCCCGGGTTGCCTTGTAAATGAGAATGTCGTCGTCACTGATTGAATCGGCATCAAAGGAATCCAGGATGGTGCGCATTTCTGCTTCAAAATCTGCCAGAGGAGTGCCAGGAAAGGGCAGCACAAGGAAAGTAATCAGTCCGGCAAGTTCCTGAGGAGAATTGAAACCGCTGGCTTGAATAGCTTTCTGGGTAAGAATGAATTCCTTGTAGAAAAATGATTTACGGCCCACGGTAATAATTTCATTCATTGCCCCAAGAGCCACCCGATCCGGATGCTCTTGTGGCACGGTGGGGTAGCTGATAAATAAACCAGGGAAGCGGATATTTCTGTCCACGTAGGAAATATAGCGATCAGCATCCAGCACGGCGGGTTGTTTTTCAGCATTTTCCACAGCCGGGCCGCGGGGAATTTCACCGAAATATTTCACTGCCAGATCCATGACTTCAGCTTCATCAACATAACCACCAATGGTGAGGGTGGCATTATTGGGGCCGTACCAACGCAGGAAAAAGCTTTTTAGATCGTCCAGTGTGGCGGCGTCCAGATCTTCCATAAACCCAATAGTCATCCAGGAGTAGGGATGACCTGCGGGAAACATTGAGGTATAAATTTTTTCTGACCATAGGCCGTAGGGCTGGTTTTCATAACTTTGCCCACGTTCATTTTTTACCGTGTCCCGCTGTACCTCGAATTTTTCCTGGGTCACTGCATCAAGAAAATAGCCCATGCGATCTGACTCGAGCCAGAGCATGGTTTCCAGTTGGTTACTGGGAACAGTTTCAAAATAATTAGTACGATCGGTAGAGGTAGTGCCGTTCATGGTGCCACCTGACTCAGTGACAATGCCAATATGTTGTTCGTCGGCAACATGCTCTGAACCCTGAAACATCATGTGTTCAAAGAAATGTGCGAAACCGGAACGACGCGCTTCTTCTCGTGCTGAGCCGACATGGTAAGTCACGTCCACATGGACCAGCGGATCGGACATGTCTTCGTGAATGATCACGGTAAGACCGTTATCCAGTTCGTACTTGCTATAGGGGATAACAAGTTCGCTACTACCTGGTGCTACTCGCTCAACAAGGGTAAAGCCATTTGTCTGGACAGCATTATTAGTAGATGCAGTATCTTCTGCCGGAGCTGGAGACTCACTGCAGGCAGCAAGAGTGAAAAGCAGCAATAGTGCTACGGTCAGAATTGGTCGATTCAGTAACATTTCTTTGGGGGAAGGCATCCTTCTCTCCTTTTTTGACTGGTTACGCCTCGTTTTAAGCGGGCATAACCATGCAATTGGACTAGTATATTCACGTATTAAGTCTGGGAACCGGACCGCTGATTAAAGCATAACGTCGCTATCAGTCCAAGGACCGGTAATACGTGAAAAAATTTAGAATTGATGACGGTAAGAGAAAGAAAAGGAACCGCATTCCTGCGGATCAGTCTGTTTTTGAAATTCACGGGTTCTATAAATCTGGGCATAGGAAAAGCGAAACTTTTTCCAGGTGCCTGAAATACCTGCTGAGATATCGGCGACAGAGTTCTTGAGGTGAACTGAATGGCTGCTTTTAAAGGTATTGCCATCGAGAAAAATGTTATTGCCTACCACTCTTCCATCAAGTGACAGGAACAGATGCAGCCTGAATGGGGAGTTGTTGTTCTGAATATTGCCTGGCGTATTATTGTCACCATCAGGGCGTAGCGTAGAAGTGCCAAAGTCATTAGGTAAATCCCAGCCGGTTCTGATTTCTCCACCATCATTTATATAGCTGGCAACATTGCCCAGGCTGCCGCCCCAATGGGTGATTACTTCAATTTCCAGATTATTGAACAAGGGGGCTTGTATAGTGCCGTGTTTTTTCTTGCGCTCAAAAATGAGTTGGAATACAGCTTCATTCTTTAACTGGTTATGCCAGCCCTGGAACTGATCAGGGCCGCGAATGCGGTGAACCAGTTTTTGGCTTTGTCTTGTCAGGGCGGCGGGGCCGACTACACCAAAGTTAAATTCTGTTGAATGCAAGGTAGTCGATGTTGAGGCATGGTAGCCCAGGCCCAGATAAAGATATCCAGCGTAAGGTCTATCGTTAGGATCCAAAGTAACGCGATTATCATCTGCCGGTGTAAACATCAGCTGGCCAAAGCTGATGACGATATTTTTCTTCACCGGGTCAGCATCAGGGTTGGCAGGTTCAGGATGGACAAATTCAAGCATACCGCTGAGTTTTTCTACCCATGGGTATTTCAGTCCATTTTGATCCTGAAAACTGTCCAGCTCAGGGGATATAGAGGAAAGCCGTAAACCATTGGTGTAGTTGAGGTCGGTATTGGCAAATAAATCGTTTTCAAGAAAAAAGTTGAATGACCATGGGGCGTCATCCTGTGCAAGTGCGCTATTGGCGCAAAGCAGGAGTGAAAAGAAAAATGGAAGGTAGAATTTCGGCATGGGCAACAACTGAATTTGAAGTGTAATAGAAAGCACGCAGATTTTCTGCCGAGAATTTAATAATCTACTGCTGTCTGGGTTAGAATCGCTCTTCCTTTATTGTTATAACGGTTTCATGGCTACATTACTTATTAAACTCCGTCACACGCCACCCGATGAGCTGGAAGAAATCCATGCGCTTATGGAGGCTAACGAGATTGATGTGTATGAAACCAGTGGTGGAAACTGGGGTAGTTCCCTGCCGGCATTATGGTTAAGCCGGGATGAACAGCTAGCTGAAGCCAAGGTGCTTCTGAAACAATATGAACAAGAGCGCTTCACACGCATACGCAGTGAATATGAAACGCTAAAGGAGGAAGGTAAAGCCAGAACAGTTCTTGATATGGCCAGGGAAAATCCGGTCAGGTATATCGCTTATCTGGTTATGATTGCAGCGCTGGTCTATATCTCGGTAGTGCCTTTTCTAGCCTTATCATCATAAGAGAGTCTTCATAAAAGAGTCGAGATAAAGCAATGATTACAAAATGAGCAGCCCAATTCTTGATATACGCCCCCTGGATTTTCAATGGCATACAACAGATCCTTTTTTGTTTTGCGCCTTTCATCGGGATAATTTTCCCCGCGGTAATGGGGAACTAGGTCCGGATGCCTCCCTGGCCGGACGTAATATTGGCCAGGATTTTGAGCTTCGAGATGGTTGGCGCATGTACCATGGTGATCGTATACCAGGTTTTCCCGGACATCCCCACCGCGGTTTTGAAACCATTACCATTGTGCCCCAAGGACTGGTGGATCATGCTGACTCCCTGGGTGCGGCTGGCCGTTACGGCGATGGCGATGTGCAATGGATGACAGCGGGCAAGGGGTTACAGCACAGCGAAATGTTCCCATTGCTTGATAAGGATGATGACAATCCTTTGTTGTTGTTTCAGATATGGTTAAACCTGCCTGCCGCAAGCAAGATGGTAGAGCCTAACTTCACCATGTTCTGGAAAGAAGACATTCCCGTCGTAGAAACTGCTGATGATCAGGGTAAACACACCCGTGTAGAAGTTGTCGCAGGAAAGTATGAAGGAACCGCAGCACCGTCGCCGCCTCCTGATTCCTGGGCGGCTGATCCTGAGAGTCATGTGGCTGTCTGGCTGGTGGAATTGGAAGAGGGCGCGACCTGGACTTTGCCTGCGCACGCTACTGGATTGAGCAGAATGTTGTATTTTTATGCGGGTGAATCTATTGATGCGGCAGGACAGGCTATTCAAGTGAGCCATGGCTTGCAGTTGAATTCAGAAGAGGCCTTACCTATTAAAGCTATCGGTAAATCAGCGAGCCTGTTGTTACTGCAAGGCAAACCTATTGCTGAACCAGTTGCACACTATGGGCCCTTTGTTATGAATACCCGGGAAGAATTGCAACAGGCATTTACAGATTATCAGCGTGACCAGTTTGGCGGTTGGCCCTGGGAAAGAAATGATCAGGTGCATGGAGAGCGTGGCAGGTTCGCACGTTACGTTGATGGCAGAGAAGAAGAACCCTAATATCAGAGGCAAGAGGCAAGAGGAAAACAGTTCAGGTTAATGATAAAAATATATTTGTAGGGGTGCGTGGCTATGCGCCTTAAGTAAAAATATTTAGAGAGGCAGGGCAATCGAAATGGAAGAAGAATTACAGCAAGCACAAGAAGTTTATGACATGATTGTAAATTATATGGTCACCTACAGTTTCCAGATTGTTGGTGCCATCATCATCATGGTTCTGGGCATGTATGTGGGCAGGAAAATTGCAGATCTTATTGAAAACATCATGGTCAAGAAAAGTATTGATGTCACGCTCAGTCATTTTGCTGCCAGTTTCGTCAAAATTATTATTATTTCTTTTACGGCAATTATCGCCTTAGGAAAACTCGGGATCAGTGTGACGCCATTTGTTGCGGCTATTGGCGCGTTATCTCTGGGTGCTGGACTTGCTCTACAAGGACTGTTGTCTAATTATGGTGCAGGCATCAGTATTATAGTCGCCAGACAGTTTATTGTTGGTGACACGATTTCTGTGCTGGGTGTCACAGGTGTGGTCAAGGAAGTGAAGTTGGACCTCACAAGGCTTGGTAACGAAGATGGAGTAGATATCACTATCCCCAATAAACATATTGTTGGGCAGATTATTCACAACTCAGGTGAGAGCAGTGTTGTGGAGTCCTCAATCGGGATTGCCTCTGCGTCAGACGCTGAAGAGGCGATCTCTGTCATTAGACAAGCCGTAGTTAACACAGCGGGCGTGCATAAGACTAAGCCTCAGGTAGGTATTGAGGCATTTGGTGACAGTAGTATTAATATCGGCATGCGCTTTTGGGTCAAAACAGAAGCTTTGTTTGATACTCAGTACAAGGTCAACCTGGCAGTTTTTAGGGTGCTGGCTAAGAACAATATTGAAATACCTTTCCTACAGCGCCATGTGCATCTCATTCCCCAGTTGGAAGACTGATCCTTTGTTGATTGGTACTCTCTAATGTTCTATGGCCTGCTACTGGCTGGTGGCAAGTCTTCCCGTATGGGGCAAGATAAAAGGCTGCTGAAAATCGAAGGACAGTCATTGCTGAAAAGAGCAATTGATCTGCTTGAGCAGAGTAGTGCCAGCAGAATCCTGATCAGTGGTGATGTTGATGAGCATGACTGTATTCCCGATCTGCTACCAGATTGCGGCCCACTAGGTGGGCTACATGCAGTGCTGCATTTCCTGGATAATGAAAGTGGGCTGGATGGTTCTCCCTTGTTGGTCATTCCCGTCGATATGCCCATGCTCGATAGCAATACCTTGACGGCACTGTTGGACTCAATCGGTGAGTCAGAGGCCTGCCAGTATGAAAATGAAATTTTTCCCTGTGTATTCAGAATGACATCGAATCTGAAAGATCACCTTGATGGTCTTTTTGCTGAAGGCAAAGAGTTGGGTGGCAAGCGCTCCATGAAAGCGCTCCTGGTGGCATTTTCAGCTTATTCAGTGAGTACAGAAAAGATTTCTGACCAGACCTTCAAAAACATGAATCATCCGGATGACTGGGAACCAATCCGGAAATAAAATAAAATTTCATGTGTCTGGATGAAAGTAGCTTCCGACCCAAAGTAGCCCCTCAGAGAATTATAGAATTAACGTTGTTAAATAATTCAATTTTAGGGAAAAATATGCCCCTGAGAGTGATTATGCCCAGTGTCTGCTTTCGACCCAAAGCGGACGTTCGGACTAAATCCCGTTAAAGATTGTTAATTGGACTGATTTTGGGGTAAAACAAGTCATTAGATTCGTATTTTATGATTGGAATTCCAAAGTTTTTCTTTGGCTGCCCTATTAAGATGAAAGTTATGTAGTAAATGACTAAACCACTCTAGGAAAATAAAATGATAAAGAAATTACGTTTAAAGATTCTATTAGCCACAATATTATTTTTAAGTACAGCATTCTCGCACGTAAACGGTCAAACTGAGGAGCATCTGCTTGACGGAACAAGCCTTGAATTTTATTACCAAAATGGATCAGGTATTAGTATTGAATTTCAGGATGGAAAATTAAATTACGAATGGATCTTAGGCCCCCCAAAAGGAAATATGGGAACAAATATTCCATACAGTTCAAGAAAAATTGGGGATGAAATGTACTTAGTCAATTTTCATGAATCACAAAAACCTGATTTCGTCTCATTAATATTCAATTTTAAGCAAAATGTTATGTACTCAACTGCTATTTTAAGATATGGGACTGACATGGAAAGGATTAGCTTTAATGGTGGAATAATTGAGCATGTTAACCGTTGAACGATGTACATAAAGCATTAAGGTAACTAGATAGCTAATACGCCTCTAAGCAGTACGTAAATGTCCGCTTATGACCGTTAGTTGCCGCTCAGTAATAAGGTGTCCCCTGTTATTTTTATGAGAGTGGAACGCTTCTGAAAATCTGGATGGGTATTTGACAGGCGTACCAAATCAAAGAGTATTTTCACTACAGGTAGTTCTTCCGGTTTTCTTTACTGCCTGGATAAGGATAAAGGCAATCAAGGGGATTATTATGCAAAGGTTTTTACGCGTTATTCATACATTAACTCTACTCCTGTTCGGAGTGTTATCCAGCAACCTGCTGCTGGCCCAGGAAGAAACCGTGGCCGGCTTCTCCCCCGCCCGGCTGGCCACCATGGACAGCGCGATACAGGCAGACATCGATGCAGGCAATATTGCCGGTATTGTGGTGGCAGTAGCGCGCCATGGTCAAATCGTTCACAACAAGGCTTATGGATTTGCCGATCGGGAAAAGGGCGAACGAATGACGACTGACAAATTGTTCAGGCTGTATTCCATGACCAAACCCGTCACCTCGGTTGCCCTGCTGACACTCTACGAACAAGGCCTGTTCCAGCTCACGGACCCGCTCGACAAATATATTCCGCAGTTCAGCGATCTCAAGGTTTTTGCCGGTTATGACAACAACGGCAACATGATGCTGGACACACCAAAACGCAAGCCTACAATCCAGGATGCTTTCCGTCACACCGCTGGTCTGTCAGGGGGACTGGGTAGCCATCCAGTCGACATTATCTACCGGGAGCACGGCATCGGGATGTTCGAACTTGATTCCCTTAGGCAGGAGATAGACAAACTGGGCCAGGTGCCCTTGCGCTACCAGCCAGGCGAGCACTGGGTCTATGGCCTAAACCACGATGTGCAGGCTTACCTGGTGGAAGTGCTGTCAGGTGTGCCGTTCGGAGAATACCTGGATACGGTCATTTTCGAACCGCTGGGTATGCACGACACTATGTTCGGTGTGCCAAGGAACCGCGCGAATGATTTTGTACGGGTTTATCAGTCTAACGGGGATGGAGGCCTGCAGCCTGAAGAAGAGGATCGTTATGCCCGCTTCACTGACCACCATTTCGCCACCCTCAGTCTGTCTTCCTCAACCGGGGATTACCTCAGATTTGCTCGCATGCTGCTCAATGGCGGCGAACTCGATGGTGTGCGCATCCTGGGCAGGAAAACAGTGGACCTGATGAGGCAGAACCATCTTCCTGAAAGCATTCCTTCTATCAATAACGGCAACGGACCTTCAGCAAGTGGGTATGGGCTGGGCGTTTCTGTGACACTGGATGCGACAAAGCTCGGCAATATAGACTCAAAAGGCAGTTTCGGCTGGCTTGGTGCGGCGACTACAATCTTTCGGGTCAATCCCGCCGAAGACATGACCTACGTAATCAATGCTCAGACCTTCCCTGGCAACCAGGCCATGCTTAACAAGGTACAGACCTTGATATACCAGGCGCTTGTGGACTAAAGCAGACCTTGGCTTTAGTAAAATTCCAGTAAAAAGCCGCTCTGTTGACCGGCTTTTTTTATATCTGATTATTTAGCGAAACTTAATCGACTGTTTCACCAGTTTCTTCAGCCACCTTGCGGCGCTCTTCGTTATAGGCCAGGTACTGCTCCTGCCATTTTGACATGGAATCCGTAATCCCCACCTGAACAGCAGTCACCTTGTATTCCGGGCAGCTGGTAGCCCAGTCGCTGAACTCAGTGGTGACGACATTGGCACCAGACAATGGATTATGGAAAGTAGTATAGACCACGCCAGGTTGCATGCGATCTGATACCAAAGCATGCATGGTGGTTTCACCCTTGCGACTGGCTATTTTGATGAGGTCGCCATCTTTGATATTTCTATCGGCTGCATCTTCCTCGTGGATTTCCAGAATATCTTCCGGAAACCACTGATTGTTTTCAGTACGGCGGGTTTGTGCGCCCACGTTGTATTGACTAAGTATGCGACCAGTCGTAAGGATCAGCGGAAACTTCTTGGTCACCTTTTCTTCAGTTGGTACAAATTCAGTGATTTTGAAGTTACCTTTGCCCCGAACAAATTTATCGATATGCATGATGGGGGTCCCATTGGGTGCTTCATCATTGACGGGCCATTGCATACTGCCTTCATTATCCAGACGTTCAAAACTGACGCCGGCGAATGTAGGGGTTAACGCTGCAATTTCATCCATAATCTCTGATGAGGTGTTGTAGTGCATTGGATATCCCATGGCTTGCGAGATTTCCATGGCGACTTCCCACTCATGTTTGCCAATTTTTGATGCCATGGCTGGGCGTACCCGTCCAAGGCGACGTTCGGCATTGGTAAAAGTGCCGTCCTTTTCAAGGAAAGAAGTGCCAGGCAGGAAGATGTGGGCAAACTTGGCTGTCTCATTCAAAAACAGATCCTGAACTACGAGACAGTCCATATTTTCCAGAGCAGCCTCTACATGATGGGTGTCCGGATCTGATTGGGCAATGTCTTCACCCTGAACAAACATGCCTTTGTAATCACCTTTGATAGCCGCATCAAACATATTGGGAATGCGGTAACCAGGCTCTGCATCCTGCTCCACGCCCCAGGCATCAGAGAATTGTTTTCTGACATCATCCCTGCTGACATGCCGATAACCGGGAAATTCATGGGGGAACGAGCCCATATCACAAGAGCCCTGGACATTGTTCTGACCGCGCAGTGGATTAACACCTGCACCATTCATGCCTATATTGCCAGTCAACATAGCAAGGTTCGCCATGCCCATAACCATAGTGGAACCCTGGGAATGTTCTGTAACCCCGAGACCATAGTAAATAGACCCGCGTGGCGCTTTAGCAAAGCGGCGAGCGGCTTCCCGGACTTGTTCGGCATCACCACCCAACAGGTGAGCTACTGCTTCAGGCGCATTTTTTGGATCCTTGATAAAGGCGAGCCAGCTATCAAAGCTTTCTTTGTCACAGCGTTCTTTAATGTAATCCCAGTCGGCGAGGTCTTCTTCAACAATGGTATGAGCAAAGGCGTTGATGAGTGCCACATTGGAGCCAGGCAGCAGGGGCAAATGGATGCTGGCTTTGACATGGGGCGTCTCTACCATATCAATGCGACGTGGGTCGCAAACGATAATTTCGGCACCTGCACGCAGGCGTTTTTTCATCCGTGAAGCGAATACGGGATGAGCATCAGTGGGGTTGGCGCCAATCAACAGCATTAAATCGGTTTCATCAACACTGGCAAAATCCTGAGTTCCGGCTGAAGTGCCGAAGGTTTGATTCAAGCCATATCCAGTAGGGGAGTGACAAACGCGGGCACAGGTGTCGGTATTATTATTCCGAAATGCGGCGCGGATCATTTTCTGAACGACATAAACTTCTTCATTAGTGGTGCGCGAAGACGTAATCCCGCCAATGGATTTTCGGCCATATTGTTCCTGAATTTCCATAAAGCGTTTTGCAGTATAGGAAATGGCTTCTTCCCATTCCACTTCGCGCCAGGGGTCTGAAGTATTCTCACGCAACATAGGTTTCATGATGCGGTCTTTATGCGTGGAATAACCAAAGGCAAAGCGGCCTTTGATACAGGAATGGCCGTCATTGGCCTTGCCGCTCTTTGATGGCACCATGCGGACAACCTGATCGCCTTTCATTTCTGCATTAAAAGTACAACCCACACCGCAATAGGCGCAGGTGGTTTCAACACTGTGTTCCGGGGTACCGATTTCCGCTACTGATTTTTCCATCAAGGTAGCTGTCGGGCAGGCTTGAACACAGGCTCCGCAGGAGACGCATTCAGAACTCATGAAATCTTCTTCGACGCCGGCACTGACCTTGGATTCAAAACCGTTGCCACTGATAGTCAGGGCAAAAGTCCCCTGAACCTCTTCACAAGCGCGGACACAGCGGGAACAAACGATGCATTTGCTGGCTTCAAACTGGAAATAGGGGTTGCTGGTATCTGTGGGGGCATCCAGGTGGTTGGCGCCTGCATAACCATAACGGACATCGCGCAGGCCTACAGCACCCGCCATATCCTGCAGCTCGCAGTCGCCATTGGCAGAGCAGGTCAAGCAGTCCAGGGGATGATCGGAGATATACAACTCCATGACACCCTTGCGTAATTTATTCAGTTTGTCGTTTTCGGTGTGAACCACCAGTCCTTCTTCCGCCGGCGTGGTACAGGATGCCGGGGTACCGCGGCGGCCATCGATTTCAACCAGGCATAAGCGGCAAGAACCGAAAGCCTCCAGTGAGTCTGTAGCGCAGAGCTTGGGAATAGTGGTTCCGACCATCTGGGCAGCGCGCATGATACTGGTGCCCTTGGGAACGGTAACGTTCTGGCCGTCGATGTTCAAAGTGACTGTTTCAGTCTCTGTGGCTGCGGCTGCGGGTGTTCCGTAATCGATTTCTTTAAACAGGCTCATTGGGTATCACCTAAACGTAAAAATAGCATTATAACTCACTGCTCAAAGTCAGCAGCGAAATGTTTAACGGCGCTCATCACAGGGATTGGCGTAAGGCCGCCCATGGCACAAAGGGAAGCAGATTCCATGGTGTCGCATAAATCCTTCAACACGATATGCTCAGCTTCTCGCGCTTCTGAATTTTCAGCAGAAACTATTCTGTCTATTACTTCCACGCCACGAACCGAGCCTATGCGGCAGGGTGTGCATTTGCCACAGGATTCCACGGCACAGAACTCCATGGAGAAACGCGCCTGTTTGGCCATATTGACACTGTCATCAAAGATGACCACACCGCCATGGCCCAACATACCGCCGGCTTTGGCGAACTCTTCATAATCAAGGGCTGTATCCAGCAAAGATTCCGGGAAATAGGCACCTAAGGGACCGCCCACTTGCACAGCACGCAGTGGATTACCGGTAGCCGTGCCACTGCCAAAGTCTTCTATCAACTGGCGCAAGGTTAGACCAAAGGCTTTTTCTACCAGGCCACCCTGTTTGATATTGCCGCCAATCTGAAAGGGCATAGTGCCCAGGGAGCGTCCCTGACCATAACCGGCGTAATGCTTGCTACCCTTTTCCAGGATGACAGGCACTGAAGCCAGTGAGATTACATTATTTACCACGGTGGGTTTACCAAAGAGACCTTCAATGGCGGGCAAGGGGGGTTTGAAGCGGATTTGGCCACGCTTGCCTTCGAGGCTTTCCAACAGCGAAGTTTCTTCGCCGCAGATATAAGCGCCGGCACCCATGAATACTTCTATAGTGAAACTCTTCCCTGAGTCCTGGATATTGTCACCAAGGAAATTTGCGTCTAGGGCATTAGCGATAGCGTCATTGAGAATTGCTTGCGTAAGCGGGTATTCCGAGCGCAGATAGATAAAGCCCTTGTCGGCGCCTACGGCCAGACCTGCGATAGTCATGCCTTCTAGCAGCGAAAGCGGATCTCCTTCCATGATCAGGCGGTCGGAGAAAGTCCCGCTATCGCCTTCATCCGCATTGCAGACAATGTATTTTTGATCAGCATCACAATCAGCGACAGTGCGCCACTTGATGCCAGTAGGGAAGGCCGCACCGCCGCGCCCTCTGAGTCCGGAATCTGTCATTTCCTGAATGATGCCGTCTGAATCTGTAGCCAGTGCATTCTTAAGGCCAACAAATCCGCCAAGGCTTTCGTATTCGGCCACAGATGTGGCAGCAATAATCCCGCAGCGAGCAAAGGTTAGACGTTCCTGATTTTTGAACCAGGGGAGCGCTTCTACATCGCCCAGTAATTTAGCGTGCTCCCCACCGTTTATAAAATCAGCATCAAACAAATCAACGATGTCCTCAGTGGTAACCGGGCCATAACCGATGCGTCCTGAAGCAGTTTCAACTTCAATCAGAGGCTCGAGCCAGCAAGCACCGCGGGAGCCATTGCGGACTATCTCTATGTCCTGGTTGCGATACTGGGCTTCATTTGCGATGGCATTGACCAATAATTCGGCACCAAGAGAATTTGCTGTAGTTTCGCGGGGTATGTAAACCTTAACCATTACACATTCTCCCCGGTAGCAGAGGTAGCAAGAGAGTCGGCAAGAGTCTTAAAGCCGTCAATGCTGACACGGCCATAGGTCTGTTTATCTACCATGATATTGGGAGAGCAAGCACAGTTACCCAGGCAGTAGACAGGTTCCAGGGTAAATTCACCATTGGCTGTTGTTTCGTGGAAATCCACTCCGAGGAAGGCTTTTATATCGGTAGTAAGTTTTTCAGAACCCATGGCCTGACAAGCTTCAGCCTGGCAGACCTTTACGGTGTAGGTGCCGGGTTTACTGCGCTTGAAGTCGTGATAGAAGCTGGTAACCCCATGAATTTCAGCGCGGGTCAGGTTAAATACCTTGCCCAGCATAGACATGGCGCTGTCATCCACATAGCCGAAGGTTTCCTGGATTTTATGGAGGGCAAGCATAACGCCGCCGGTACGTCCCCTGAATTCCTGAACAGTCATTTTGGCGACGTCCAGATTCCATTCCTGGTACTTGATAGATCCTGCTAGTTGCTGCATTTTAAAAACATCTCTAAGTATATAAATATATTAAAATCAATATATTATAGAATTTATTTAATGTGAATTATAGCTATCTTGAGCTGAGTTGGAAGGGCCAGTTCCGGTGTCAATGTGGGCGCTATTTAAAAGCGAGCGGATTATAGCAGGATTGATGGCAGTGTAATCTGTTTTTGCGCTGTTCGCTGGTAAGGATATTCAACTAGCCAAGTCCCGGAAACAGTGGCTATCTTCATTGGTGTCAGCCAATACCCAGACTTCCAATTTCATGACGAAAAAAAACCAGCTGCAAAACCGCAGCCGGTTTTTTTGATCCAGATTAAATTTATTTATGGGGCTGGAGCAATTGTTGCCGGATCCCAGTGTTCATCCGCTTTACCATCAACAAAACGCCATGTATCAAACCAGGAAGTGCTGTAGGTCTCACCTGGCTCATTGGGGTGGTCATAGGTGCGGGGCCACAGTACGGTGACGTAATCGTCATCGGCCATAACAGCGGTGATTTCCGTGGTCAGCTCATCACATTCTTCTATGGGCTGAGCGCCAAGCACTTGAGTAAAGAAAAAGATAACCCCATCAAGGCCTGAAGCCGCATTGGGATTGTGCTGGATATAGGCGTCTGTGAGCCATTCGCCCGCACGCGACCACTGATTGCATTGCAGCAATTCACGCATGATGTGAAGTGTGGCCTGTTTATTACGATGTTTTACCGGGTCATCATCCACAAACAGGGATTCAGGATCATCGACACCTACCACCGGTTCCTGGGCGAATAATGGAAAGCTGAGTAACAGCATGAATAGGGGAAAAACTTTTATAAGGCTTCGCATTTTATAGTCCTCTTTTTATGAAACCGAAATTATTAAAACTGCTCCGGAATTATTTTGGTATCTCTTTTTTTATGTTCGGGCAATTAGTTGGGGGGGCTCTTTATACCGCGTTTCTCCGGAGAATAGAACCAGAACAAAAACCTGAACCAACAAAAACCTGTGCCAACAAGAACCTGAACCAATAACAGTATCGGTTTCAGGGAACAAGCTCAAAGACCAATAGTACGTTACCAGTAGCGCCATTTTTGACACCAACATACCCGGAAGTCACGAGCAGTAGGCCGTCTTCAACAACCTGTCCTACGGCGCCCAATGAACCTCCGTTGGCAGCCACATCATTCACTGTTTCAAAATTAACGGCCGTATTGAAATCCCATAACACCTCACCACTACTGGATGAAAGCGCACGTAACATGCCGTCCCAACTGCCGGAAAACAATACATCATGGCTAAGAGTTACTGGTCCTTCCAGGCCGGGATGGCTTTCCATGCCTGCAACGGGAGGGAAGTCCACGGCCCAAAGTATGCTGCCATCCTCGTGGCTGACAGCGGCAATCACATTATTGTTAATACCCCAGTAACTGTTGTTGGCATCACTGGCACCGCCCCAGACTATCTTGCCGCCAAACTCGGTCGTATTATCTACCAGAGCAGTTTGCCAAAGAATCTCTCCACTTTGCCTGTCATAGGCACGCACAATACCGCTTTTCTGGCCAGCGGCCAGAATATCCATATCGTTAGCAGTAACCAGTATTGAGGGTGCACCAAAGTCATGGTCAGGACCACATTCATCAAAGGCATTGGGTGTCATGCAGATAACCGTCCAGATATCGTCGCTTGTGCCCTGGTTGATCCAGCGAATATTACCGCTGGTCAGATCCATGGCGATTACTGCATCTGTACCGATATCCGCTGGTGCGCTATAGGCATCACCCGTAGTGACAAAAAGCAGGTTCGAGTCAATATCAATTGTTGGTGCACTCCAGATAGCAGCGCCGGAGGGGCCAATCTTGCCATCTGAATTCTCACTTACTGGCTCCTGAATAGTGTATGTTTTCCAGATGGTTTCTCCACTCAATGCGTTGAGAGTAACCACGCTGCCCTGGAAGGAGCAGCAGGGGTAGCTGGGGACTGCGCCCAGACCTTCTTCACCGGATGAAACGGGCACTATCAGTCGATGGTCTTCTGATGCATTTTCCAGGTTAACGTATTGAGGTGCGCCAGTAAGAATCGCGGCTGGATGATCATCCACTTTGGCTTCCCATAGTTGCTCACCGGTAACAGCATCTAGTGCATAGAAATTTGCACTACGATCTCCGAAAAATACTGTCCAGCGACCATTTATGTTTTCAACCAGAGGCATGGTTCTGACGCCGTTGTCGGCCTGGAAAATCCAGTCTTCACAGCCGCTGTCCCGGTCAAGGGAATAGACTTTTCCATTTTCATCACCAATAAAAATACGGTTGCCATGAAGGGCGGGGTTGCCAATCACTGAACGGACGTTGTCAAACCCGGAGGCCCACTTCAGTTGCAGGTTTTGCAGTGTGCTGCTGTTAATGGGGTTGTTGTCAGAATTGTTAAAACGAGTGTTGCCAAGATCACCACCCCAGCCTTGCCAGGAATCATCATTGCCGGGATTAAAACCAAGCTCAACCGGGCAGCTAATAGCCAGAACCCTGGAGGAAATGGTGAAGAACAGGCAGAGCAGCAAACAGGTATTACGCATAAGAAGTGTCATTGTAGAAGGTTAATTCAACAGGATTGTAGTTCAGACGAAGGAGAATAATAAGGACTTCAGGAGTTTCTATAGCAGTAAATAAAAAAACCCGGCTGCGTTTCCACGGCCGGGTTTTAAGGGACTGTTTAAAACATGGACTTAAAAGTTCACGTTTACACCAATCGCATAACGTCGACCAATGGCGTCATAAAGACCATTGACACCGTTGGTTCCACCAAAAAAGGCAACACCGTTTCCTGGTGTTTGTGGAGGCGCTTCGTCAAACAGATTATTCACCGTCAGATATGCGTTGTAAGTTCTGTCGCCGCTGTCGGTAAAGTTATATCCCAGAGTCAGGTCGGTAAGGAAAACATCGTTGATGGTATTGTCATCAACATGCACCCCCTCTGTTCGACGCCTGTTTTGGTCATACTCATTGACGTAACGACCGTTCAGGAATGCTCTGAAATCATTCCTGGTGTAGGTCAGGTTGGTCAGGTAACGCAAGGAAGGCTGTTGGCGGTCCAGATAATCTCTTGGTGCCCCCTGGATCACCTGGGAGTTCTCATCCACACTTGAGGCAATCATGCGCCATGACAAACTCTCATCTCCACCAAACAAACTGACATCCATGGCATAGCGCATCTCAAGGTCAAAGCCCTTCAGGCGCAATTCATCCAGGTTGAAATAGATCCTGGTGATGCGAGTGATCTGGTTTGTCTCAGGGCTGCGCTCAATCAGGCCGCATAAAATCTGCGCACCATCAAAACAGCCGTCGACGACATCCTGGAAGCCTGGTTGAGCCAGGGCGCCGTCAATACTGATGCTGTACCAGTCACCGGACACGGAGAAACCGGGTAGCCAGCTTGGCTGATAGATCGCCCCAAATGTAAGAGTGTCCGCTTCCTCTGGATCCACGAATGGGTTACCAGCACTTCGACTCGCTGTAAAAATAAACGAGTTGTTGTTGAAGGGGTCAACCACCGCAGCTCCACCGGCGGTTTCATCAAACCTTTCCCGCATAGAAGCCGCTCTGACGTCGCGGGATTTGGTCGCCCGGAGTCGCAGTTCATCATTGACTTCCCAGCTCAGGCCCACTTTCCAGGATTCAATGCCGCCCGACCCTGAATAATCCGCATAGCGGTATGCGAGACTGGCATCAAGCTGCTGCACCATAGAAGCGTCGGCGATAAGTGGAACGTTGATCTCGCCAAAAACCTCATCGACAGTGAAATTACCGTCCAATATCGTGGTGGGTGTCTGGATAGATCCGGTAAAGAGAATGCGCGACAAATTGCCGGCGCCCTGGAACCCCGGGGGTACACTTCCAGCCCTGATTCCAGCCATGCCATTGGGGAAATTCTCTGGTATCAGGCCGCGGAAACCGGTGTTCTGACCGCCGAGGAAAACAAACTCGTCTTCCAGTTCCTTGGCTTGCTGGCGAACATCATCTTCACGGTGAGACGCACCGAAAAATGCCTGTATGGAGCCTGCACCAAAACCTTCGTGAAGCTGACCTGCAATGGTAATTTCACCAAACGATTGCTCGTAAAGACTTTCAATTACCTTTTCCCTGTCCATAACGTAATCAATACCGGCTGGAGTTGATGCGGCACTTTGCACGCCACCTAACAGATTGATTGGCCGGCAATCACTCCATTCCGTGGGATTCGCTATGGCAGCGTAGCAGGCTGGTTGGCCATCCGGCCCAACCACCGCATCCATGGCCGGAAACAGATAAGCCAGATCCGGACCGTTGAAGAAATGCTGGTGCTGGTTTACGCGACCAAACTGGTAATAGCCACTGACATCCCAGTCAGTAAAGAAGCCAGCATCTGAGAGATTCAGGTTAAAACCCACCGTCCCGGACCTGGAAACGTCATCCTGCATAATGTTGTATTGCCCCAGGGGATTGTTTGCCTGGTTATCTCCAATCATGGCCATGTTAAAAGAGGCTAGACCCTCATCGTCCATAATCTGCTGAACTTCAGGCGGCAGGAAAGGGTTGCCAGAGAATATATTGACAGTCCACGGACCCGACAGGAAGGGTGTAGAGAACCAGGGTCTTTCTACTTCAGTGAACCCGTATATGCCCTGGACATACACATTCAGCTCTTCAGTCACGTCATGATCGTAGAAGACAAAAACATTCTCCCTTTCATTGCGATTTGCAATGAAGTTGTCAGCATCATTACCCCAGTCTCGGGTAGATTCCGTCAGGGCCTGGCAGTTACACCCACCTATAAACTGGCCGACACCACTGAAATCCTGAGGGCCAGCAACTACATTGCCGCTAGTGTCACGGGTGAATGCCCAACGGTGAAGATCCGATCCGGACGCATTGATGATGCCACCAGTAGAGACCTGGGTTGAAACAACGTAGGGGCGGTTAATAAGACTTGGGCCATTGGCATCAGGGTTGGTAATCAGTGCTCTTTGCTGATACCAGTCGCGGTCCTGCAATGCTTTGTTTGAGATAATTTTATCTTGCCGAAAAGCGTCAAGGGAAACGATGAGATGGCCGTCACTACCAATGTCGGCGCCCCAGGTGATACCAAGCTCATGGTTATCGCCATCAGAGCGTGAACTGGTGCCCGTTTGCGCTTTTATTTTGGTGCCAACATAGTCTGTGTCCAGCTTGAAGTTGATTACACCGGCTACGGCGTCAGTACCATAAGCGGCGGATGCACCACCTGTGACTGTCTCTACCGTTCGTATGGCGGCTTCAGGCAAGGAACTGATATTGGGAATACCCCAACGGTTGCCTGCGGGAACACGGCGACCATCAAGTAGTACCAATGAACGTTGTGAACCTGCACCGCGCAGATTTAGATTTGCCCCGGCTGAGTTCCAGCCTACCTGGCTGGGACGCTGGTTATTAAAAAACTGGGGTAGCTGACTCAGTGCTTCTGCCAGCTGTCCTGGTTCAAAGCTGCTAAGTTCATCAAGGGATAATTGTGTAACTGGCGTAGGTGATTCCATCCCTTCTCTCTGGATACGACTACCAGTGACTTGTATTTCTTCAATATCCTGGGCAAGTCCCTGGTTGGCCAATGCGGTGGCCAGAGCCAGTGCTGAAAGTTTAAAAATGGATTTTCGGAATGATGTGCTTTTACGTCGTGCGAATTGAGTAGCGGATTTCCTGGTGCTCATGTTTCTCTCCTTATTTTTTGTGCCTATTTTGTCCCTATTTTGTCCCTTCAATTTTGTGTTTGTGCCTTTAGTAAGAGTAAGTATTTGGACTTATTTACTACGTCACTAACTTTATCAGCTATTGTTTAATTATGAATATAATCATAGTCAAATATAGTTTTATATGCGAACTTGGTGCAACCAGTCAATGATTGTTATAAACCTTGTTTATTGAGTTTGTGAATAGAAAAAAGTAACGAGCAATACCTTTACATTACATTCTAAACATTCTAAACATCCTAAACATTCTAAAAGATGGATAGGGACTTTCTCCTTCCTACTATTTCTATATGCCTGCTGAAAAATTCGAAAAAAGAGAACTGCTCCCTTTCTCTGTATGAACAATAGTACGTTTATTTTTCTAATTAGTACAACAGAAAAAAAGTTTATGCAGTTTATGAATAGGAAGGGAGAAATATTGGATTATCTAATTATAGAATCTGGATTCTGATAAATATTAAAGTACTTTTCTGATAAAAAACCGATGAGAGTGATATTGAACTCTTCAGCGAGCTCTATGGCCAGGGAAGAGGGCGCACCTACGGCGACAAGCATGGGGCAACCTGCTACCAAAGCTTTTTGCATTAACTCGAAGCTGGCCCGACCACTGACTATAATCCCCATATTTTGTATGGGTATTAATTTCGCCCTGAGCATACCGCCGATAAGTTTGTCCATGGCATTGTGGCGCCCAACATCTTCTGTCACTTCCACGATATCGCCATGGTCGTTAAATGTTGCGGTGCCATGGCAGCCGCCCGTTTGCTGAAAAAGATTTTGTTTCTCCCTGAGCTTTTCCCCCAGAGTGACCAGGGTTTTGCCACTGATCGAAAAATTATTGTCTCGCAAGGCGTCATAGCCACTGGTACTGAGCGATTCCAGTGAGGCTTTTCCGCATACACCACAGGAAGAGGTGGTATAGAAATGTCTTTCCAGTCGCGACATGTCGAATTTAATGGCATCGCGTAATTCAATGCGAATGACATTGTCTTTATCTGAATCGATTGACTCAATGTCTTCTATCGTTTTAATGATGCTCTCGCCATAGAGAAATCCGCAGGCCAGATTGATGTCATCGCCAGGTGTGCGCATGGTTATGGACAAGCTTTTGTGCAGTCTGCCTTTATGGGGATCGGTATAACCCAGTCTGATTTCCAGTGGCTCTTCCACAGCAACAACATCACTAACAGTCTGAATTTCTTTTCCACTGAAGCGGTTGATACTAATTGTTGATGATGGATTGTCTTTTTCGCTCATAGTGTTTCAGAAGCTCCCTAGTGATGGGATTTTATATAGCGCTTACCATCGTCTGTTAAAAGTACATCCGCTGACCGGACGGGGAATTCTCCATGGACTAAATCTCTGAAATATAATTCAAGTGTATTACCCACGGCAGGAAATGCAATTTCTTCCCAGGGAATTTCGTCTTGCCTGAATAATTCGACTTCAAGGCTTTCTGCTCCCGCCGCATAGTCGAGGTCGAGCAAAGAGGAGCGATAAAACAGATGTACCTGATTGATGTGGGGTAGATTAAACAAAGTATAAAGGCCGTGAATTTTTATTCTGGCGCAGGCTTCTTCCAAAGTTTCGCGCGTGGCACCTTCAAGTGTGGTTTCCTCGTTCTCCATGAAGCCGCCAGGAAGAGTCCAAAATCCTAAACGAGGTTCTATTGCGCGGCGACATAAAAGGATTCTGTCCTCAAAGCAAGGTATAGTGCAAACGATGATGCGGGGGTTTTGGTAATGAATTTCACCACAGTTGTCACACACGTAACGTTTGCGATCATCATTGTCTGGGATTTTTAAACTGACCTGTTTGCCACAGGTATGACAGAAATTCATTTTTGTTTTTTTAATTTCGCTTAGTGAAAAGATTGCCCTGTCGAAACTTCAGCAATTCAGCCTGGTTCCACATTTTTACAGTTTTAATAGTATTGTCCTGAACGTTTAGTATCTCAACGCAGTGGTCAGAAAGGCGAACGCAAACATTCTTTTCTGGAATAATTTCCAACAATTCAGTGAGCAGACCATTAAGTGTTTTAGGGCCATCAATGGGTAAGTTCCAGCTTAAGGCTTTGTTGATATCACGAATGGTAGCTGTTCCGTCGATGAGGTAAGTGCCATCATCCTGAGGGTGGATGTCATCGGTTTCCTCAGAAAAGTTAGTAGTAAAATTGCCAACGATTTCTTCCAGAATATCCTGCAGAGTAACAATGCCCTGCACATCCCCGTATTCATCCACCACCATCGCCATACGCCTTTTGCCATTCTGAAATTTGGACAATTGCGTATGCAAGGGAGTGGTTTCAGGAACAAAATAGGGATCTTCTGTTAACTCCATCAGTTTCGCCTTTTTGATGCCTTGAGCACTTATCATGCGGGATATATTTCTCAGATGTATGAAGCCAACCACATCATTCATATCTCTTTTGAAAACGGGCAGCAAGGTGTGAGAGCTCTGACTGATTATTTCCAGTATTTCTTCAATGTCATCTTCCATATCAATGCCAACAACTTCGTTTCTTGGCACCATAATGTCTTCCACCGTCGCTTTTTCCAGGTCCAGAATGTTCAATAACATGCCATGTCGTTTGGCCGGTATCAGTGCGCCGCTTTCATCCAGCACCGTGCGTAATTCTTCCTTGGTCAGGTGATGTGACATGTCTTTTTCTACTTTAATGCCGCAGAGTTTTACCAGGCCATTGGAGACTCTGTTAATCATCCACACCAGCGGATAAAAAGTTTTTAGAAGCAGTAGCAAAAGCAATGAAGACGGGTAAGCAATTTTTTCCGGATAAAGTGCTGCGATAGTTTTCGGTGTGACTTCTGCAAAAATCAACACGATGATTGTCAACAATACTGGCGCCAGGATAAACCCCAGATTGCCCCATAACCTGACCGCAATGACAGTGCCGACAGACGCGGCAATAAAATTAACCAGATTATTACCGATCAGGATGATGCCAATCAGACGATCAGGTTGGTCCAGCAATTTGCCGGCACGTATAGCGCCTTTGTGTTTCTGCTTGATGAGATGACGAAGCCGGTAACGGTTCAACGCCATCATGGCGGTTTCAGAACTGGAAAAATACGCCGACATCATGATCAGAAAAACTAGGACGCCCAGGAGAATTGTTAGTGAAGTGTCTTCCAAAGGGTTTGCTCAGACTCGGTCCAGGATAATTTCCAGCACAATTTTACTGCCGAAGTAGGCCAGGATAAGAAAGGCAAAACCTGTAAGTATCCAGCGGTTAGCTGTTTTGCCGCGCCATCCCAGTTTGTGACGTCCCCACAGGAGAATGGAAAACACGATCCAGGAAATAGTGGACAATACGGTCTTATGACTGAGGTATTGGCCAAAAAAATCTTCCATGAACAATACGCCGGTGAGCAAAACGCCGGTAAGTAACAACAGGCCAAACCAGAGCATTTCAAATAGTAAGGCTTCCATGGTCTCCAGGGGAGGCAGATGACTGACGAGAGTGAAGGATTTCTTTTCCTTGAGTAGTCGGTTCAGAAATGAAATCAATACAGCCTGGAAGGCGGCTATGGTGATCACACTTACTGCCAGAATGCCTAGCAGGATATGCAAAGTAACGCCTGCTGAGTAATCCCCCTGTGGGGCATAGGTGCCGGGAATAAATGTTGAAGCAAGCAGGCACACAATAGCCAGGGGAAAGAGGAACAAAAACAGGTTGTCGAGTGGTTTTTTCCAGCTGCTCATGAGAACAGCGACCACGACTATCCAGCTAATCAGGGAAGCCACTTTGAAAACGCCAAAGTCGATGCCGCCAGACTGAAAAGTAATGAGCAGGATGACGGCAAGATGAGTGATAACTGCAACAGTGCCGCTTACCAGGACTTTTCGGCGATCCTGAATATCGCTGGTCAGATTCCGGTGTTGAAAATAAGTGCCGAGTCCATAGCTGACAGCAGCAACGAGGCTGAAAAATGTACCAAGGGAAGTGCTTAACATACGAAAAGTCTCTCACAACTATGACTGTCGTTGAAGTTCTTTATTCTACCTGAGTTGGATACATGCAGTTTGGGAATAAAGTAATTAAAGCCTGTGTTCCAGCTGCCCGATTTTGTAGAATGAGCTCCCTTAGGAAAAGTAAAGCCACAGAAAAGCCAGCAAGACCACTACGGACACCAGATGTTTGAGAATTTAACAGACCGCCTGTCGCAATCTTTGCGCTCCATTACAGGTAAGGCAAAACTTTCAGAAGATAATATTCAGGACGGACTTCGAGAAGTCAGACGCGCCCTGCTTGAAGCGGATGTGGCGTTGTCTGTAGTTCAGGAATTTACCGACAAGGTGAAATTTCGCGCAGTCGGACAAGAAGTGAGTAAAAGCCTGTCGCCGGGGCAGGCCTTTATAAAGATAGTTCAGGCAGAACTTCAGTCTCTGATGGGGGAGACTAACGAGGAGCTTGACCTGAAAGCCACACCTCCCGCCGTAATGCTTATGGCTGGTTTGCAGGGGGCTGGTAAAACCACCACTGTAGCCAAGCTGGCTTTGTGGCTGAAAAATACCCAGAAAAAATCCGTGATGGTGGTCAGTGCAGACGTTTACAGGCCAGCAGCGATTCAGCAATTGGAAACCCTCGCCGGAGAGGTTGGGGCGATTTTTTTTCCCAGCGATACTTCCCAGAAACCGGAACAGATCGTCACAGATGCCATTGCCGAAGCAAAGAAACAGTTTGTTGATGTCCTTTTTGTAGATACCGCCGGACGTTTGGCTATTGATGAAGCCATGATGGCTGAGATCAAGGCCCTCCACAGTGTGGCTAACCCGGTGGAAACCCTGTTTGTGGTTGATTCCATGACTGGGCAGGATGCCGCAAATACAGCGAAAGTTTTCAATGAGTCTTTGCCTCTGACCGGTGTCATTCTCACCAAGACAGATGGTGATGCACGAGGTGGTGCAGCACTGTCAGTGCGTCAGATCACTGGCAAACCTATTAAATTCATGGGGATCGGGGAAAAGATTGATGAGCTTGAGGCTTTTCATCCCGACCGCGTAGCCTCCCGTATCCTGGGTATGGGAGATGTCCTGTCTCTCATTGAAGATGTCGAAAAGAAAGTCGACAAGGAAAAAGCGGAAAAGCTGGCTAAAAAGATCAAGCGCGGTCAGCGCTTTGACCTGGAAGATTTCAAAGAACAGTTACAGCAAATGCAGAACATGGGCGGCATGGCGAATATGCTGGATAAAATGCCCGGACTCAATGATGCTCAAAAAGCCGCTGCCGGAATGGTGGATGACAAGTCCTTCTCGCGCATGGAAGCCATTATCAATTCCATGACATCAAAGGAGCGGCGTCGGCCGGAATTACTGAATGGTTCGCGAAAAAGGCGTATCACCCAGGGCTCCGGAACTTCCATTCAGGATCTTAATCGCCTGCTCAAACAGCATAAACAGATGCAGAAAATGATGAAAAAGATGAAAGGCGGCAAGATGGCCAATATGATGCGTGGGTTAGGCGGTATGGGTGGGGCAAGTCCGCCTGGCGGCATGTCCAGGATGTGAAAATCAACCGGTTTCTTCAGACTGGCCAGATTGAATTATTGTCTTTTAATCTGTCAGGATAGTGAGTGAGATACTTCTAACAAAATTTCTGGAAAAATCCAGTGTTTTTCGCGACTTACTTCTTACACCCTGTGTTTCAAACACAGGACAAATAGTGTTCCAAAGACCGGACTTTTCCCGTAGAATACCGGCCTTTTTTCCGGTAGTAGAAATATGTCTCTTTTTAGTGCAAAAGTAGACAGCAGAACACCTTATAGAATTTATAATTTAATCAGTGGAATCAATAACTTATGGTAACCATTAGACTTTCAAGAAGCGGTGCCAAAAAGCGCCCGTTTTATCACCTGACTGTCGCGGACAGGCAATTTTCCCGTGATGGTCGCTTTATTGAGCGGGTGGGTTTCTTCAATCCGGGTGCACGTGGGCAGGAAGAAAGACTGCGCGTTGATATGGAGCGAGTGAAGCACTGGCAAAGCAAAGGTGCTATTGCAAGTGATCGTGTTGCCAGACTGCTGAAGGATGCGGAGGCTGCAGTTACCACTGCTGCCTGATAGCGTTCTGGGACAGGCTGTTTAATGAGTCAGCCATCTGATTCGGAAACGCATAAATCGACTGATTTAAAATCTGAATTAACGCCAGATTCTTCGTCTGAATTTGCGACGTTAGGCAGAATAGGCGCAGCACACGGCATCAAAGGTTGGGTCAAGCTCATTTCTTTTACAGGCCCGGCAGAAAATATTCTTAATTACAGACATTTTTTCCTGTCTCATAAAAGCATCCCAGGCAGCCGGACGGCATTGGGAAGCTCAGAACAGAAAAGAGAAAAGATTGAAATTGATGAGAGCAGAGCCCAGGGAAAGCACTTTATAGGGCATATCAAGGGTTGTGATGACAGGGAACGGGCCGCAGTTTATTCAGGCCGGGAGTTGCAAGTGGAGACATCCACCTTACCTGAGCTCGACGCCGAGGATTATTACTGGTTTCAGCTTGAAGGGCTGACAATAATCAATCTGCAGGGTGACAATCTCGGACAGGTTGACCGCCTGATTGAAACCGGAGCCAATGATGTCATTGTTGTCAGGGCTACTGAAGACAGTATTGATAAGGAAGAAAGACTTATTCCATTTGTCAGGGATAAGGTGGTTAAAAGAGTAGACCTGGCGGGTAGAACTCTCCAGGTGGACTGGGAAAAAGATTACTGAAGCAGGTGCAATCCATGCAGGCAGGAATCATTACACTTTTCCCCGATATGTTTGCAGCGATCAGTGAATATGGCATAAGCAGTCGCGCAATTAGGGATGGGCTGGTTGACCTCAGTTTCTGGAACCCCAGGGACTATACGGCAGACAAACACCAGGCTGTGGACGACAGGCCTTACGGTGGTGGTCCTGGCATGTTAATGAAAACAGAGCCCCTTGAACTGGCTATCTTGGTGGCAAGGGAAGCGTTACCCGGGGCAAAGGTCATTTACCTGACTCCCCAGGGAAAGCCGCTGGACCAGCAAAGAGTTAACAAGCTGGCCCTACAGGAATCAGTAATCCTGTTATGCGGGCGGTATGAAGGCATAGATGAGCGCGTTATTGAAAGTCAGGTGGACGAAGAGTTGTCCCTTGGCGATTTTGTGCTCAGTGGTGGTGAATTGGCAGCAATGGCCTGCCTGGATGCGATTATCCGGCTACAACCGGGCGCATTGGGGCATGAGGATTCAGCGGATCAGGATTCGTTCATGAATGGTTTGCTCGATTGCACCCATTACACAAGGCCTGAAGATTACGCAGGAAAAACGGTACCGCCTGTTTTATTAAGCGGAGATCATGAAGCAATACGGGTGTGGCGTTTAAAACAAAGTTTAGGCAGTACCTGGCAAAAGCGTCCGGATCTGCTGAAAAAAATTAAGTTAACTGATGAGCAGAAAACACTTTTGCAACAATTCATCAGTGAAAACGAAACAGTGAGTTAACAGTTAGTCGAACAGACGGTGATTAAGATGAGCAAGAACAGCATTATCCAGAAAGTTGAACAAGCGCAGTTGAAAAGCAATGTGCCAGACTTTTCACCTGGCGATACGGTGGTAGTTCAGGTACGGATTAAGGAAGGTGACCGCGAGCGCCTGCAGGCCTTTGAGGGTGTTGTTATAGGCAAACGCAATCGAAGCCTGAACTCTGCTTTCACCGTTCGTAAAATGTCCCATGGCGTGGGTGTTGAGCGGACTTTCCAGACTCACAGTCAACAGATTGAAAGTATTACAGTCAAACGACGGGGTGATGTTCGACAGGCCAAACTCTACTACTTGCGTGACCTCACCGGTCGTGCTGCCCGTATTTCTGAAAAACTGGGTAAGAAAGGGGAGAAAGCCGAAACACCACTTGACGATACCGCGACTATTGTCGAGCAGATTGAAGCCGCAGAGGAAGAGGATCTGGCAGCTGGCATCGTGAATGAAGAAGAAGCTACAGAAGAAAAGGCTGAACAAGCTTCTGAAGCACCAGCAGTAGAGCCTGTAGTTGAAGCATCAGCTGAAGAACCTGCTGCTGAAGAACCTGCTGCTGAAGAACCTGCTGCTGAAGAACCTACTGCTGAAGAACCTGCTGCTGAAGAACCTGTTGCAGAAGAACCTGCTGCAGAAGAGCCCTCAGCGGATGAAGAGCCTTCAGATGACAAAGAGCAAGACAAAAAGACAGACTGAGCAACCCTGAATATTGCTTTCTTCCATGAAATGAAGTTTCATGGAAAAGGTCTTCCTATTAACAGCTATTTAGTAGCTAAAGATAGGTAATTTTTATTTAACGACTTAACTCTGCATAACTCTGTAATAGCTATGGAACGGGAGAAGCAAATGACATTTATTAAACGTAAAAGCATTGTTTGTTCTGCATTCCTGTTGCTCTGCACGTCATTTTTTTTCCAAAACCTGATTGCACAATCTTCAGATGAGGATCCTATTGCCTCCATTCGTGCAGTTATAGAAGCGACTCAGCCAAACATGCAGGTTACGGATATCACAGCAAGCCCTGTGTCTGGTTTATATGAAATTACCATGTCCAATGGTCAAACTCTGTTTGCTTCTGAAGATGCCCGATTTTTTATTCCTGGCGACCTGTATGAGGCAATGCCGGAAGGGCTTGTGAATCTTGGTGAACTAAAACGTAATGTGATACGCGCCGATAAAATTGCTGCAGTACCGGAAAGCGAAATGATCATTTTTGAACCGGAAGATGGACGCAAGGCCACGGTCACAGTATTTACTGATGTGGATTGCCCCTATTGTCGCCAGCTACACGGAGAAATGAGCAGGCTGAATGAGTTGGGTATTGCTGTACGCTATCTTGGTTATCCGCGTACCGGACTTGATACGGAAACTCATCACAAAATGATATCTGCCTGGTGCGCCGATGATCCCAATGCCATGTTTACCAGTTCAACTCGAGGTGGCACCATCCCGGAAGTCGAATGCGACAATCCTATTGCCGATCACTATCAACTTGGTCGTGAAGTCGGAGTGACGGGAACGCCGGCCCTGGTCCTGGAAGACGGCACTATTCTTCCAGGGTATGTCCCAGCAGACACGCTGGCCGGGTATCTACTGGGTACGGCGCAATAAAATCTGTTAGGACGCACAACCGTGTGTCCTTTACACCCTTAAAACAGCAGTTTTAACGACTGTTCTTATCTATAGTTGCTATAGTTTTAACTATAGTCTTAACAGTCGTAGTGACTGATTATTACGTATAATCAATCCTATTATGGAGCACCAATTTTGAATTCGTCACTTCAAATCGGAATATGCGGTCTGGGTACTGTCGGTTATGGCAGTTATACCGTGCTGGTTGAGAACGCAAAGGAAATCGCCCGACGTGCGGGATGTGACCTGGTTGTGTCTCATATTGGAACTCGCCGCATTAAAGCCCACCAGGAGGTTGGAGAAGTCAGGGTCAGCCAGGATGTTTTTGCTGTGGCTGATGACCCTGATATCGATATTGTTCTTGAATTAATCGGTGGCGAAGAGTTAGCCAAAGAGTTGGTTCTCAAGGCTATCAGTAATGGTAAGCATGTGGTGACAGCCAACAAGGCGCTTATTGCTGTACATGGCAATGAAATCTTTGCGGCTGCCAAAAAGAACAATGTAGTAGTGGCCTATGAGGCAGCGGTTGCCGGCGGCATCCCCATTATCAAAGCAATTCGAGAAGGGCTGGCAGCTAATCAACTGCAATGGCTGGCTGGCATCATTAATGGTACTGGCAATTTCATCCTCACCGAAATGCAGGAAAAAGGCAGTGAATTTTCCGCTGTGCTTAAACAGGCCCAGGAGCTGGGCTATGCAGAAGCGGATCCTTCTTTCGATGTGGAAGGTATTGATGCTGCCCACAAGCTCACCATTCTGGCGTCCATTGCTTTTGGCATACCGCTGCAGTTTGACAAGGCCTATACAGAAGGCATCGGTGATATCACCATAGAAGATATTCACTACTCCGAGGAGCTTGGTTATCGGATTAAACATCTCGGTATTGCACGTCAATCTGAACAGGGTATTGAGCTACGCGTGCACCCAACCCTGGTTTCGAAAGATAAACTGATTGCCAGTGTCAACGGCGTAATGAACGCCGTCATGGTGCAGGGTAATGCTGTTGGATCGACTATGTACTATGGTCCTGGTGCGGGTGCACTGCCAACAGCCTCTGCCGTAATCGCCGATGTTATTGACGTGGCAAGAGTGTTTAATTGCCCAGAAAGCAGCGTGCCTGCTTTGGGATTCCAGACTGACAGTCTTTCTGACAAGCCAGTGTTACCAATTACGGAAATAGAAAGCGGCTACTATTTAAGGATTTCAGCCCAGGATAAGGCAGGTGTTCTGGCAGACATCACAGAAATTCTCGGCGATTTTGGTATTAATATCGAAGCGGTTATCCAGAAAGAGCCCCATCATCATGATACTGATCAGGTGTTGTCGGTGATTATTCTCACTCACGAAATCAAAGAAGCAGTAATGAATGAGGCAATAGTGAAAATAGAAGAACTGGATGCAGTCGGCGGCAAGGTTTCCCGTATTCGTATGGACAAACTGTAAGGATCTAAAGCCAGGGGCTATTTGATACAAGCATAATGTAGGGACGCAGGGCAATTTGCGCATTACAAGAAAATATAAAGAAACAAAGAAGCAAATAAATAAAGAGAAGCAAAGTGAAATACATCAGCACACGCGGTAACACGCCAGCACAGTCGTTCGAGGATGTCCTGTTGACAGGACTGGCCCCGGATGGCGGTCTTTTCATTCCTGAATCAGTGCCCAAAATTGATCATGAGCAATTGCTTGCCTGGAAGAACCTGTCCTATGCAGAACTGGCTTTTGAAATTCTGCGACTCTACGTGGGTGATTCCATGCCAGAGGAAGACCTGCGCGACATTATTAATGAAACGTATCCTGTGTTTTCTCATCCGGATGTCGCTCCTCTACATGCACTGGGTGACAATGAATATGTGCTGGAGCTTTTTCACGGACCTACTCTGGCGTTCAAGGATTTTGCCCTGCAACTGCTTGGCAAGTTGCTCGATTACTTTTTGAAGCGTCGCCAGCAACATGTGGCGATACTGGGTGCCACTTCCGGTGATACAGGCTCTGCTGCACTGGAAGGCTGTCGCCATTGTAAATTTGTAGATATGTATATTCTGTATCCCCACAACAGGGTTTCAGAAGTGCAGAGACGACAAATGACTACTGTGCCTGGTGATAACGCCAACAGCCTCGCCATTGAAGGTAATTTTGATGATTGCCAGAATATTGTAAAAAAGGCCTTTGCGGATCAAAGTTTCCTGCCTGAGGGTTATCAGTTGGTTGCCGTGAACTCCATCAACTTTTCGCGCATCATGGCTCAGATCGTGTATTACTTTTATGCCGGGCTGAATTTCATCGACAACCATGAAGCTGTTTCGTTTTCTGTTCCGACAGGTAATTTCGGTGATATCTATGCCGGGTATCTGGCAAAGAAAATGGGCTTGCCTGTTGATCGCCTGATTATCGCTACCAATCAAAATGACATCCTGCATCGCTTCATCAGTAATAACTCGTACAGCCTGGGTACTTTGGAACCCAGTCTGTCACCGAGTATGGACATCATGGTGTCCAGCAATTTCGAACGCTTTCTGTTTGACTTGTTTGAAGGTGACAGCAGCCGGGTAGAATCCTTTGTGTCCAATCTCAATAACAATGCTCAGCAGGTGAGTGAGACGGAATGGAACCGGGCGAAACGAGTGTTTGACAGCTGCCGGGTTGATGACGATGCCACCTGCGCTATTATCAAAGAGGTGTATGAGGAATACCGATACTTGCTCGATCCTCATTCAGCGACTGGAGTTGAAGCGGCAAGAGAATGTTGTGCTGGTAGTAAAAATCCTGTGATTTGTCTTGCCACAGCGCATCCGGCGAAGTTTGCAGAGGCAATTGAAAGAGCAGGCCTGGAAACGCCAGCTTTGCCCGAGCACCTTGGAGACTTACTGGAGCGTGAAGAACGTTTCACGGTATTACCTGCAGAACTTGACGCCGTAACAGAACTAATCAGCAAGACACTTTAGGTTTTCAATTCCAGCAATAGTGCTTCTGGTTATTTAACCAGGTGGCGCAAGTTCTACGTCAAACTCCAGTGTGTCGTGGTTTCGCAGGGTGATTACCTTAATCGTCTCACCAGGTTGGTGTTGTTCAAGTACATTGAGCAAGTCATCATATGTACTGACTTTGAGTCCATCTACTTCGAGAATGATATCGCCAAGAAAAATATCACCGCGCTGATTTTGGCGAAAACCAATTAATCCTGCGTTCGCTGCTGGCTGACCTTCGATTACCTCGAAAATAGGCAATCCCTGAATACCACGCTGGCGTGCCCAATTATCAGTCATAGAATTAATACCAAGCTTAGGTCTGACTTCTTGGCCATATTCCAGTAACTGAGGCACGATTTTTTTCACTGTATTCACAGGGATGGAAAAACCGATACCCGAGCCGGTATTGGGATTGATAGTCTGTGAATTCACACCAATCAACTGACCAAGGGAATTCAGTAAGGGGCCGCCGGAATTTCCGGGGTTGATAGCCGCATCTGTTTGAATGACATCCCGGATCGTGCGATTGGTCATTGAATTGATCTCCCTACCCAGAGCGCTTACCACCCCAACAGTGAGTGTGGTATCCAGTCCAAAAGGATTGCCAATGGCCAGTACTTTTCTACCGACTTCCAGCATGCTGGAATCTCCGAGAGGAAGTGGATTGAGTAAGTCCTTCGGCGCATCAATTTTAAGTAGAGCAAGGTCTTTGTCAGGAGCCTGGCCAATTACCACGGCTTCCCAAGTACTTTGATCCTGCAAAGTAATAGTGACACGATCTGCATTGCTAATAACATGATCATTGGTAACGATCAGGCCTTCTTCATTCCAGATAAAACCTGTGCCAGTACCTTGTGGGATTTCCTGGACATTCAATGAAAACATGCCTGTTCTGCGATAGGCATTATTGGTCACATAGACCACAGCAGGGCTTGCCGCCTTGAATATCTCAATGGTGTTAGCTTCATCTTCAGTCTGAAATGTGAGGTATTCAGCAGATGAAGCAGTTAAAGCAGGGAGTAGTAATGATACAATCCCCCATGCAAAGAAAAGTACAACGATAATTCCTTTTTTCAGTTTCATAGTCTAACCTGTGATAAGAATAAGAATAATTCCAGCCGTATACTTATTTAATTAGGCCGATTTCAGGGGTTTTAGTTCCGTTGGTAGATGTCGATATAACACTTTTTATTCAGTGTTATTGAAAGCCAAATGAACCCCGTTAACAGTTTTTTGAATGATTCCTGCAGGTAATAGATAACACACCCAAGACTTAACATATGGACAGCCTTGACAATTTTCAAGCCGTGCCTGCTTTGCCGGTTTGCGGCTCGCTGCGGGATATCATCGGTGAAGCCTGTAAAAAATATGCTGACCTGACCGCCTTCAGCTGTGAGGGAGCTCATCTTAGTTTTAAGAAACTGGACAGGCTCAGTGACCAATTTGCCGCCTGGCTACTTCGGGAATCTACACTTGAACCCGGTGATCGGGTGGCAATTCAGTTGCCTAATCTGCTTCAGTATCCGGTTGTTGCGCTGGGCGTGATCAAGGCAGGTATGGTTATCGTCAATATCAACCCTTTGTATACAGCAGGTGAAACCGAGCATCAATTGCGGGATTCCGGTGCCAGGGCGCTAGTAGTACTTGAAGATGTCCTGCCTGTTATTTCCAGAATTCTTCCTGGAACAGCCATAGATAAAGTTGTTGTAACAGGCGCGGCGGACTTACATCACTGGTCAGCCAGATGGGCCTATAATCTCAAGCGGTTTCTGAAAAGGAGAAAACATAAAACCATCCGTTTTGCTGCCAAAGTGGAACTGAGAGATGTCGTGGAAAGTTGGAAACGTCACTTAAGAGTACATAACCTGGCAGAATTAAATCCGGCAGCTTTTCAAACCCATGAATCCCCTGTGCTTGGTGTGGTGCAATACACTGGAGGTACTACTGGTGTTGCCAAGGGCGCCATGCTTTCTCACGACAATCTGATCGCCAATATGCTACAGATTGACCATGTCATTGATGGGCATAATCCCGACCCAGGGGAAGTTTTTGCAGCACCATTACCGTTCTACCATATCTATGCCTTTACCCTGAATTTCCTGTATTCCCTTTATAGGGGATACCACGGCATTTTGATACCGGATCCGCGTAATACGGACAAAGTAGTCAGGGCGATTTCCAGGGTTAAGTTGGGAGGATTCATCGGTGTGAGCACGCTCTTCCAAATGTTGTGCAAGCATCCAAAATTCCAGCAACTGGATTTCTCCCGGTTAACCTTATGTACCGCAGGTGGCATGGCACTGTCTGTATCAACAGCAAGGCGTTGGGAAAAACTGACTGGTTGCCGCATTCTGGAAGGCTATGGTCTGACAGAAACATCTCCCCTGGTTGCCAGCAGCACCATTGATGATTATCACGAAGAAAAAATCGGCAAGCCCACTTTATGGACTGAATTGAAAGTGTTGAACGATAAAGGAGACCCTGTACCACACGGGGAAGAGGGAGAAGTTCTGGTTCGCGGACCTCAGGTGATGATGGGTTACTGGAATCGACCGGAAGAAACACGAGAAGTATTGGGAGAAGATGGCTGGCTCCATACCGGGGATATTGGCATGCTAGACGAGGAAGGTAATCTCACCATCGTCGACCGTATCAAGGATCTTATTCTTGTATCAGGATTCAATGTTTACCCGGCTGAAATCGAAGACCATATCCTTAAACATCCTGATATACGGGAAGCCGCTGTAATTGGCATACCCAGAGAGGGTGATTCAGAAGGTGAACAGGTAAAGCTCTTTGTTATTTCTGACAATCCGGAATTGAGCGTAGATGAGGTCATTGCGTTTTGCAGGCAGGGATTAGCTGGATATAAGGTGCCTTCCAAGGTGGAATTTCGCGCAACACTGCCTCGCGCCAATGTGGGTAAGATTCTCAGACGCCAATTGCGAGATGACCAGGCGGTCTGATTTGGCAAGCTCTAACTAGTCATGGATATCCAGGAACGACAGTCTGCCACTGAATCCAGGCTGGACCTTGACATGCATCCAATCCTGAAAAAAATCTACGCCAGCAGGGGGGTGGTCACAACTACCGATCTGCGCCTGGAACTGGCTGAGTTACATCCTCCCTCCCTGCTTAAAAATATCGATGCTGCTGCAGCCCTGCTGTTCCATTTCATGCAACAGAACAAGAAGATTCTGGTAGTAGGTGATTTTGATGCGGACGGTGCCACCAGCTGCGCCCTTTTCCTGTTATGCATTCAGGCTATGGGATATAGGGAGGTCGGTTATCTTGTGCCTAACAGGTTTGAATATGGCTACGGCTTAACTCCGGAAATTGTAGCAGTGGCAACACAAAGGACACCTGATCTGATTGTGACCGTGGACAACGGTATTGCCAGTCATGCAGGCATCACCAAGGCCAACGAATCTGGCATTGAAGTGCTGGTAACCGATCATCACCTCCCTGGAAATACCTTGCCTGATGCCAGTTGCATTCTGAATCCTAACCAGCCGGATTGTGATTTCCCCAGTAAGGCTCTGGCAGGGGTTGGAGTTGTGTTTTATTTGATGTCAGCACTCAGGGCGACACTGCGGGAAAATGGCTGGTTTAAAGCCCATGATATTCGTGAACCGAATATGGCCGGCTTCCTGGATCTGGTCGCGTTGGGAACAGTCGCTGATGTCGTTCCCCTGGATCAGAATAACCGGCGTCTGGTGAAACACGGTTTAGCGGTGATTCGTAGCGGCAAGGGCAGGGCAGGAATCCGTGCATTGCTGGAGGTAGGTGGCAGGAATGCCGACTCGGTTGTAGCAAGTGATCTGGGTTTTGCAGCCGGGCCACGTCTGAATGCCGCGGGCAGGATGGATGATATGTCGCTGGGCATCGAATGTCTGCTTGCCGACAACCCTTCGACTGCAAGAGAACTGGCCATGCAGTTGGACGGATTTAACAAGGACCGTAGGCAGGTTGAACAAGACATGCAGGTACAGGCCATGAAGGCCCTGGAAGGTCTGGATCTTGATGCCAATGACCGGCTCGGACTCTGCCTTTATAACACTCAGTGGCATCAGGGCGTGGTCGGGATCCTGGCTTCACGTATCAAGGATAAATTCCACCGACCTTGTATTGTTTTTGCAGAAGCAGGTGAGGAAGAAGAAAGTTCTAAACTGATCAAAGGTTCCGCACGTTCCATACCCGGCCTGCATATTCGGGATGCCCTGGATGCATTGGCAACTCGGCATCCGGAATTGCTTCATCGTTTCGGTGGTCACGCCATGGCCGCTGGTTTGGCTATCAGGGAAAATGATTTCACAGCATTTACTGATGCCTTTGAAAAAGTGCTTGCTGATACTATGGAACCAGATTGTTTGAATCAGGTTACGTGGACAGACGGGGAACTTGTTGGCGACTGTTTAACGATGGACTTTGCCAGTTTGATTAGAGAGGCAGGGCCCTGGGGGCAGCAATTTCCGGAGCCGGTTTTCCGTGGAGATTTTAAAGTTATCAATCATCGTGTCGTTGGTGAAAAACACTTGAAACTGACGCTTGAATCACCGGATCCGACAGTTCTGGTGGATGCGATTGCTTTTTATGTTGACTCCGAATTACTGCTGAAGAAAATACAGGACATCTCGCTGGTTTATCGCCTTGAAGTGAATGAATTTCGCGGTGTGTGCAGTCCACAACTCATGGTTGACAAAATTATCGACTACACGGCTGTTTAAGCATTTCAAAACTATAAACAGCAGACCAAAAAAACCCGGCACCAGGCCGGGTTTTTTAAAACAAGTAATGCTTAGTCGCCTTTAGTCACCTAAAGTGCTGATATAAGCGGCGACATCTTCCATGGCTTGGTCAGTTGGCAGGGTCATCGCCATCGGCGCCATCTGCATGCCATAAGTGTCTCTGGGGTCCTTACCACGAATGCCACTTTTGAAATTCTGTAATTGACGAATAACGTACCATTCTTCCTGACCGGCCAGAGCTGGAGAGCCCAGTGCTTCCAGACCTTCGCCATTAGCGCCATGGCAGGCACCGCAAGTGGCATAAAATGTCTGGCCGCGAGCTGCGTCACCGGCGGCAATTGCGGTAGATGAAAATCCGGCGATAAAAGTTGCGAACAGGGTTACGAGTGCGACTGTTGCTTTCAACTTCATGGGGTTACTCCTGTCTGGTAAATGTAAATAGATAGTAAATGGTTAGTTATATGAACATTGGCTGAACTGCTGCCTTTTTTACGCTAAGCCAGTTTGATCGGGGCGCGATTATAGCAACATCCCTATAAATTTAAAGGGAATGTTTTCCTGAATACACACTGTTTAGTCGTGGTGCTCAAGGCACTTACAGAGTAATATTTGCGGTTTTTCGGCAGAGGTGAATGCATGACCATCAAGTCTGATAAATGGATACGCCGTATGGTAGAAGAACACGGCATGTTGGATCCGTTTGAGCCTGATCAGATACGCGAAGTAAATGGCCAGAAAGTCATTTCCTATGGCACTTCAAGTTATGGTTACGACGTACGTTGTGCGACTGAGTTCAAGATCTTCACCAACGTGCATACCTCCAGCGTGGTGGATCCGAAAAATTTTGACGAATCCAGTTTTGTCAGTATTGATGAAGATTTTTGCGTCATTCCGCCAAACTCCTTTGCCTTGGCCAGAACCGTGGAGTATTTCCGCATTCCTTCCAATGTTCTGACAGTCTGTCTCGGCAAATCCACCTATGCGCGGTGCGGCATTATCGTCAATGTCACGCCCCTTGAGCCCGAATGGGAAGGCCATGTGACGCTCGAGTTTTCCAACACCACACCATTGCCGGCAAAAATATATGCCAATGAAGGCGTTGCGCAAATGTTGTTTTATGAATCCGATGAGCAGTGCGCTGTTACCTATAAGGATCGGCAGGGTAAGTATATGGGGCAGACTGGTGTGACGCCGCCGAAATCCTGAATCGCCCGTGCCCCAACAGTACAGATTATTTGCACGCTCTTTGAACCCTATCTCCCTGATTTTTCGCTATAATCCACGGCCTTTATGCGCTTGAAAGCAATAACGGCTGTTAATCATGCTTGAGTCCAAAGATCTGTATTGTGAAAGGGATGACCGGGTGCTGTTCCAGCATCTGGATTTTTCCCTGTCCGCAGGGCAGGCCATTCAGGTGCAGGGTTCTAACGGTAGTGGGAAAACCACCTTGCTTCGAATTCTTTGTGGTCTGAATGCTGATTTTACAGGGAACATCCACTGGAACGGGCGGCCTGTCAAAACTGTCATGTCGGAATTCAGGGACAAGGTCTTTTACCTTGGCCATGCGCCAGCTATAAATAAAACCCTGAGTCCTGTCGAAAACCTGCGTTGGTTCTGTGCCTCGAGAGGGGCTGGCGCAAATGAAGATATATCATCAGCGCTAGCGGCGTTTGGCCTGCAGGGCTATGAAGATATTCCTTGTTACATGATGTCTGCGGGGCAGCAGCGTCGGGTTAGCCTGGCGCGCATGAAACTTATACGAACACAATTGTGGATTCTTGATGAACCCTTCACGGCTCTTGATAAAAGGGGTGTTGACGAACTCGAAGCCATGCTGGCTGATTTTGTGGATGAGGGGGGCGCTTTGTTATTGACCACGCATCATTCTTTGCAGATGCGTTGCCATGTGGATGCCATAGATCTGGACAGATACAACAGCGTGGCTGACAGATCATGACAGAGAATCGTCCAGGGCTTGGTGCAGTAATAGCTGGCACTGTCAGGCGCGAGTTGCTGCTGGCACTGCGTTCATCTGGCGAAGTGATAAACCCGCTGATGTTTTTTGTTATAGCTGTAACTTTGTTCCCTTTAGGTGGTGGAGTGGAAAGCAGTTTTCTGAGCAGTATTGCCTCAGGGGTCATCTGGGTGACAGCTTTACTGGCCATTATGTTTTCCATGGACAATTTATTCAGGGCCGATTATGAAGATGGCTCGCTGGAGCAGTTGCTGATGAGTCCTCAGCCCCTGTATTTTTTATTGCTGGCGAAAGTGTTCAGTCATTGGCTGGTAGCCTGTTTGCCAATTATAGTTCTGGCGCCAGTATTTGCTGACATGCTTGCGATGCCAGCAGAAGGACGACTGCCCCTGGTACTGGGTTTGCTTGTTGGAACGCCAGTGCTGTGTCTGCTTGGCGCTATCGGCATGGCATTGACGGTGGGTCTGTCAAGAAGTGGACTGCTGCTTGCTGTGTTAATATTGCCCCTTTATATTCCCGTACTGGTTTTCGGTACAGGTATGGTGGAAGCGGCTATGAGCAGTCTGCCATACGCTGGTCTTTTGGCTCTCCTGGGTGCAATACTTGTTTTGACGATATGTCTGTCTCCTCTGGCTATAGGGGCGGCTTTGCGAATAAGTGTGAATTGATTGAAAACTGATAATACTGAATAACATTATGTGGCAATGGTTTTTTAAATTAGGTTCGCCCCGGCTGTTTTACAGCATGACTGACAGGTATTTGCCCTGGCTCGTGTGGGTTACTGTGTTTCTCATGAGTATTGGTCTGATTTGGGGGTTGGCTTTGACGCCGCCTGATTACCAGATGGGTGAAAATTACCGGATTGCTTACATCCATGTGCCAACCGCCACCCTTGCCATGGGCTGTTATGCCATGATGGCCTGCTTCAGTGCTGGCTATATGATCTGGAATATCAAACTTGCCGACATGATTGCTAAAGCCTGTGCGCCCATCGGGGCGACTATCACTGCAGTAGCGCTGGCGACAGGCTCGTTGTGGGGCATTCCTACCTGGGGAACCTGGTGGATATGGGATGCCAGACTGACTTCCACGCTCATCATGCTATTTCTTTATACCGGGATTATTGCCCTGCGTTCGGCCTTTGATTCTGTGGATTCGGGCGCTCGCGCCTGTGCCGTACTAAGCCTTGTTGGGGTCGTGAATTTACCCATCATTAAATATTCAGTGGAATGGTGGCAAACCCTGCATCAGGGTTCTAGCAGCCTGTCTTTGAGCAATACAGCGGCAAACCCACCAGAAATCTGGTTGCCTGCTTTTTTCGTAGGTTTCGGCATACTCGGATTTTTTCTGATTGCACTGATTCTTCGGACCAGAAATGAAATACTCTTGCGAGAGCGCCGTACACAGTGGGTGGCAGAATTAGTTAATGCAGTGCAGAGGCGGGAGCAGAGCAATGCCTGAGTTTCAGTTTCAGTCTCTAAGCGAGTTCTTTGCTATGGGCGGTCATGCTGTTTATGTGTGGTGGTCGTACGCCATTTTTGCGCTCATTTTTGCCTTTAATATTCTCCAGCCTTTGCTGGCTAAAAAACGCATACTCCGGCAGTTGCAGGCAAGACTGGTTCGAGAAGAGGCACGTACGGTATCCGGCTTTTCAGAACCGGATGGCGGGAAAGAAGATTAAAATTAACGTCTAGAGTGTAAAGAGAGTGATTCATGTTAGCCCATAGACAACAGAAATTGGCCATAGTCTTGTTTATCGTTCTCGGTGCCGGTATTGCCGTAGCACTGACGTTGTTCGCACTTAAAGAAGGCATTAACGTTTTTTTTACGCCTACAGAAATTTCTGAGGGTGAAGTAGAAACTGGACAGAATTTTCGCATCGGCGGTATGGTGAAGATGGGTAGTGTTATCAAAGAGGGTCTTGATGGCGCGGAAGTTAATTTTCTTGCCACTGATTTCTGCAACGACGTATTGGTCAGCTTCTCAGGGCCGCTTCCTGATTTGTTTCGTGAAGGGCAGGGTGTAGTAGCCGATGGTGCTTTGGATAACAACGGCACATTTCAGGCGACACAAATTCTGGCTAAACATGATGAAGATTACATGTCTGCTGAAGTAAAAGCTTCTCTGGATGCGGCCGAGGAGGAAGATGTAGGAGTGTGCCAGCAATGATTCCTGAATTAGGTAATTTTTCCCTGGCCCTTGGCCTGAGTCTGGCAATATTGCTCAGCGTGCTACCTATGGTTGGGGTGTACAGGAATAACCAATTGCTGATGGCAATGTCCAGACCACTTTGTACAGGTGTCTGGGTATTCATGGTAATCAGCTTTGGTTGCCTTGCTTATGCGTTCTTGCATGATGATTTCTCGGTGGCCTACGTAGCAAGTAACTCAAATACCCTGTTGCCGGAAATATACAAATTTACGGCTGTTTGGGGTGGCCATGAAGGCTCCCTGTTGTTATGGGTGCTGATGGTGGCCAGCTGGACTTATGCTGTCAGCCTGTTCAGTCGCAATCTACCTTTGGATATCCTGGCTCGGGTGTTGTCTGTGATGGGTGTTATCAGCGTGTGTTTTCTTTTGTTCATGCTGTTTACCTCCAACCCATTCGATAGGCTTATGTTGAGTACTCCGGCTGAGGGTACTGACCTGAATCCTCTATTGCAGGATTTTGGTTTGATAGTGCATCCGCCTTTTCTTTACATGGGCTATGTAGGGTTTTCTGTGGCATACGCATTTGCGATTACTGCATTGCTGACAGGCAAACTGGATGCCGCATGGGCACGCTGGACCCGCCCCTGGACCAATGCAGCCTGGGCTTTCCTTACTATTGGTGTCGCTCTGGGCAGCTGGTGGGCCTACTATGAACTGGGTTGGGGCGGCTGGTGGTTCTGGGATCCGGTTGAGAATGTTGCCTTCATGCCATGGTTGGTGGGCACAGCCCTGATACATTCCCTGGCAGTGACGGAAAAGCGAGGCGTCTTCAAAAGCTGGACTGTGTTGTTGGCAATCGCTGCCTTTTCCCTGAGTCTGCTGGGGACATTCATTGTTCGTTCCGGCCTGATTACTTCTGTACATGCATTCGCTGTAGATCCTGAACGTGGTTTGGTGCTTTTGGCCATTCTGCTATTGGTTATTGGTGCTTCTCTGTTTCTTTATGCATTACGCGCACCAATCATGAAAGGAACTGCAAGTTATACCATTACGTCCCGGGAAGTATTTCTGCTGATTAACAATATAATTTTGGTCGTGGCCACTGCAGGCATCCTGTTAGGGACACTCTATCCGCTTATTCATGAAGCGATTAATGGTGAGGCAAACATGGTGTCGGTAGGCCCGCCTTATTTCAATACTATTTTTCTGCCATTGATGGCGCTCCTGGCTGTGTTTCTAACTGTAGGTTCCATATCGCGCTGGAAAAAAACTTCTACAGCATTCTTGAAAGAGCAGCTCACGAAAGTGGCAATCGCGAGTGTGGCATTGGGTATTTTGTTGCCTCTAGCTATCACACGGGAAGTAAATTTCGGCATATTCCTGGCAGTAGCATTGGCACTTTGGATTGTCCTGGGTATTGCTCGTGACATTCTCACTAAAATTTCAAACAAGGACTCGTTGCTGCAAGGGTTAAAAAGCCTAAGTCTGAGTTACTACGGCATGCAATTAGCGCATTCTGGTATGGCAGTAATCATTCTCGGCATTTGTCTTACCAGCCATTACAGCGTAGAAGAAGATGTTCGATTGGCACCTGGGGAAAGTATTGTAATACGTGGTTACGAATTTATATTCGAAGGAGTAACCAGACAGCCTGGGCCTAATTATGAAGCCGATGCAGGTCTTATTACGGTGCTTAAAAATGGTGAAGACTATTTACAATTGCGGCCAGAAAAACGTACCTATTTTGCAACCGGCGCTATACAGACAGAAGCCGATATTGATGTAGGTTTGTTTCGTGATCTGTTTGCCGCACTGGGTGATCCTCGTGGGGAAGGTGCCTGGGTTGTTCGTATTCATCTAAAGCCATTTGTACTCTGGATTTGGCTGGGCGCCTTTATTATGGCAGCTGGTGGCATAACGGCGATTCTTGATCGGCGTTACCGTACAAAGGAAAAAGTTAGCCAGCAGGACAAAATAGTCACGCAGAAAGATGATATTGTCATGGAGGGTGCATGAACCGCCGTCTGAAACTTTTCATTCCTGTTGTCATTTTTCTGCTTATGTCAGGGTTCCTGTTGTTTGGTCTTACTCGTGACCCAAATGTGGTTCCTTCAGCGCTGGTTGACCGGCCATTGCCAATATTCACTCAGCCTAGTCTGTATCCAGAGCAGGGTGAGTATTCAACCGAGGACTTTATTGGCAACATATTGCTGATAAATATCTGGGGATCCTGGTGCCCACCTTGCCATTTAGAACATCCATTGTTTCTGGAATTGAGTGAAAGTGAGCAGGACATTACATTTGTTGGTATCAGTTATGAATATTCAATGGAAGAGGACAGGCTGTTTCTGGAAGAACGGGGCAATCCCTTTGATTATAATGTCGTGGATTTTGATAGTTCATTACGTATAGACCTGGGTGTCACCGGAGCTCCGGAAACTTTCCTGGTTGATCAAAATGGCATGATCCTGCATCGTCATATCGGCGCTATCGACAGCAGTATTTGGAATGACACCTTTGTCCCTCTGCTTGAGCAAATCAGGTAAGTGGAAATGTTCTTTAACAAGCTCTTTAAAAAGTCATTCTGTTTGCTGTTCTTGCTGCTTACCTTTCCAGTATTGGGCGCTATTGAAGAATACGCGTTTAATACTGAGCAGGATGAAGAGCGCTTCAGAAAACTCACTTACGAAATGCGCTGCCCCAAATGCCTGAATGCCCCAATCGCCGATTCTGATGCGCCGATAGCCGGAGATTTGAGGCAGGAAGTTTTTGTTCAGATCAGTGATGGACGCAGTAACGAAGAAATCAAGGATTTTATGAGTAGTCGCTATGGCGATTTCATTCTTTACCGGCCGCGTCTGACACCAGCCACATTTTTATTGTGGTTCGGTCCGTTACTGCTGCTATTGGCTGGCCTATTGATTGCCAGACGCATGATGATTAAAAGTCAGGCAGAACAGGGTGAGATTGCTCTGTCATCTGAGGAGCAGGAATCCCTGCGTCAAATTTTTAAAGATAAACAGGACTGACAGAGATGACTCCCTTTTTATTATTTAGTCTTCTCCTGCTAATTCTGGCGCTGCTATTTATTGTGGTGCCACTTTGGCGTTTCCGTCCACTTGAAAAAGTAGAAGACGGGGAAGTCCGCCGACAGAAAAATATCGAGGTTTACGAACTTGGGCTTTCCGAATTGGAAAAAGATAAACAGGAAGCCCTGTTGCTGGAAGAAGATTATGCCCGCATGAAGACCGAACTTCAGCGCAGTTTTCTCCGTGACATGGAAGATGAAGATTATCGGCAGAAAGGCAGTATTGCTGCACCCAAAAAACTAGTGCCGCTGTTGGGATTATTGTTTGTTCCACTTTTCAGTTATGCAGTATACGAAATGATTGGATCGGCTCGGGATCTGCAGTTGCCAGAAATTCTTGAAGCGTTGGCTACAGCAGAAACACCCGAAGCCCAGGAGGAGTTGTTTGTAAATCTTGCAGATTTTTTACAGGCTCGTTTAGAGCGCCGGGAAGATGATATTCAAAATGGTTATATGCTTGGGACGTTATATATCGAACTTGAGCAGTACGATGATGCCATTGCAACCTTTCAGGGCATGACAGACATAATGGAAGACGGGCCTGACAAAGCAACTGTACTTGGCCAGATTGTCCAGTCCATGTACCTGGCTAATGAATCGCAACTGAGTCCGCCAATCCAGCAGATTATTGATGACACTTTAGCCATGAATCCAAATGAGTATGCTGTCATGAGCCTGTTGGCCATTGAGTCGTTCATCAATCAGGATTTCCGTGGTGCCATTACCTACTGGCGCCGGCAGCTCATGCAACTGGATGGCAATAGTCAGCAAGCTTATGTGATCAGAGAGCGTATTGCGCAAGTTGAATCCGTACTGCCTACTCTTGCTGAAGTCGCCCCTGATACTGAAGAGTCTGAAACTGTTGAAGGGCCTTCGGTGACCCTGGTAGTAAACCTGGATGAATCGGTGCTCGAGCTGCTGGATGATTCCATGCGTTTGTTTATTTACGCACGCAGCCCCGAATTTCCTATGCCGCTTGCTGCGGTTAATATCGTGCAGCCGGAATTTCCGATAGAGATAACGTTAACAGATGCAAATGCCATGACGCCCGCTGCCAGGTTATCCTCAGCAGAAAACGTGTACGTGGGTGCTCGCCTTTCCAACTCTGGCAATCCTATAGCACAGTCCGGGGATATCCAGGCTGAATCAGAAACCTTTGTCCTGTCGAATCAGAACGAGAACATCAGTTTATCCATCAGTGAAATCGTTCAGTAATACCTGACATCACCCAAACTGGATTAGTAAATGGCCGCAGGAAAATTCTCTGCACTGCGTTCTGCATTCAGCAATCGAAATTACGCAATTTACATGTGCGGTAACAGCATATCCCTGATCGGTTTCTGGATGCAGCGCCTGGCGGTGGCATGGTTGGCCTGGATTTTGACAGAGTCAGAATTTTGGGTAGGAGCAGTGGCCTTTGTTGAAATTGCCCCCTTGATATTTGTGACGCCCTTGTTCGGCGTATGGGCTGATCGCCTTGACCGTAAAACCATGGCGGTGATTGCTCAGCTGCTGATGATGCTGCAAGCTTTCATTTTGTTTTACCTGGTCTGGCTGGATTTATTGACGATAGGTTTGCTCTTTTCACTGGCTCTGGTGGAAGGTGTTATCCAGGCTGCCTATCAGCCTGTTCGCCTTTCCATTATTCCTAACCTTATCAAAAAAGAAGACCTGGTCGCCGCATCCGCATTCACGGCTGTGGCATTTAATGTGGCTCGCTTCATAGGGCCTGCCCTGGCAGGTGGCGTGATGCTGGTATTTGGACCCGCCATAGCCATTCTCTTTAATGCCGTAAGTTACTTGCTGATTCTTGTGGCCTGGTTTTTCATTGACCTGCCTGAGCGGATAATCGGTTCTGAATCCAAATCCTTTTTTCGCGACATCCGAGACGGTTACCACTACGTGGTGGAAAAACCGGGACTGCTTGCCATGTTTGTCTTGCTGACAGTGGTGTCCTTTTTTGCCAGGCCTGTAGCATTTATGTTGTCTGCATTTGTTGGTGGCGTTTACGAAGCAGGTGAGGGAACCCTGGCTCTGTTTACCTCAGCGATGGGTGTTGGCGCTGTACTGGCCGGTTTAAGAATTTCCATGGATGGACAAACACGGGGATTGGTCAGAGAAATTTTATGGATGACTTTGGTGGCAATATTGACCCTTATAGGTTTTGCCTCTATTAAAACTGTATGGATTGCCACGGGTCTGATCCTGGTTTTTGGTTACGCGATTACTATTGGCAGTGTCGCAGGGCAGACACTGGTTCAGAACAGTATTGATGATCACATGCGGGGCAGGGTACTGAGTCTCTGGGCTGCATTTACTCGCGGCGCACCTGCAGTAGGTGTATTGATCATAGGATGGTTTGCGAATATCTATGGATTAATGCTTCCCAACATAGTGGCAGCGCTATGTTGTTTTATCGGCCTGATCTTGATGATCGGAAAGCGTCAACAAATGCGGGAATTTTTTGAAAGCTGATACCTTGTCAGTGTCGGCGATAATTTGTGTATCATCCTCCTAATGATTCAAGGGGCAGAAATTTTTCACTATGAATATCCGGTTTTTTTCATTGCTTAATAATCTCCTGGGTTTTTCACTTCTGGCATTGATATTGACGCCTGCTTTAGCGCAGGAGTGGAATATTGGTATGTCCTCTTCAGGCACATTGATTTCTGCTTCTGGCTATCAGGTCGATGGTCAGAACAGGCCGACTGTTGTGCTTATAGGGGGGCTGGATGGTGAGCTGGCTTCCAGCGAGAAGGTAATGGCAGAGTATCAGCGCTATCTGACGCGAGACAGGGCAGAACAGCCATTCAATCTCATTGTCATTCCCCACGCCAACCCTGAAGGAGAAACGTTGACATTTCCACCCACTGGCAAGGCTTATGCTGACGACCCGGTTTCTTTCGGATTATGGCGCTGGCTTGGAACCCATGGTCCAGACCTGGTCTTGATTGAAAGCAATCGAGATTTTGATTTGGCTGATATGTTGAGTAACCAGATTGTCGCCGGTGTAGGTTTTGTACCGGCTTTGCATTTGTATGATGAGCCAGAAGAGCTGGCCAGAATTATGGCGGAAACCAACAACCTGCCTTTTTCAGGGGCTCATGAAATATTAGATCAACGTCTTGGTCGTTCTCCCACTGAATTTGCCGAGCAGCTGGCAGTAGTCTATGGACATGACTTTTCCTCGCCTGTGTATATACCAGGCATGGCGCTTATCGGCCGCATGCGCCTGGGCTACCTCGAAGATGCAGAAGCGCTTGTTGCTCCCTATCTTCAGGGGGTTGATATAGAAATTAGATCCAATCTAGTTATAGGTGGGCATCAGGTTTTTGCGGAATTGGCGCAACGTACAGGAAAACCTGAGTACCTGACATTGGCAAAAAAAGCAGCAGACCTTGGTTTTGATGCCAATGGCACTATGCTTGAAGCGATGCCTTTTCACCGGGAACTAAGCGACGACTATTTTATGTCAACGCCTTTGCTGGCCAAAGTTGGCAAATTGACAGGTGAGGAAAAGTATTTTGACATGGCAGTGCAGCATATTCGTTTTCTGGAGCAGCGAGTGCGCAGACCGGACGGACTGTATCGGCATTCACCTCTGGTTGATGCGGCCTGGAGCAGGGCGAACTCTTTTCCTGCACTGGGGTTAGCTTTAACGTTAAGTGAGTTCCCTGAAGCACATCCCGGGTTCGAAGAAATGAAACTCATTTACCAGACTCATATGGAAGCCTTGTTCAACCATCAGGATTCGGATGGTATGTGGCATATGATGATTGATTACCCTGGCATCTATCCCGAACTCAGTGCTACGGCAATGATTGCTTTGGCAATGCGCCGCGGCATTAACAGGGGGTGGCTTGATGACACCTACAGTCCTGCTGTTGAAAAAGCCTGGCGAGCTGTGCTGATGCGCAGTAGTGGTGAAGGTTATTTTGTGGATGTGAGTGAATCTACCAATAAACTTGATTCCATGGCGGCTTATCTCACTCGGGAAGCATTGATGGGACCGGATGACAGGACTGGCGGCATGCTAATGATGCTGGCAGTTGAAATGGCAGGTTTGCGCTGAACGCTGGTTTTTAACTCTTAATGAGTTTTATATTTTTATAAAAAGCTGGCATAAAAAAACCGGAATGTAATCAATTCCGGTTTTTTTGATCAGCTCAAAAGAATGGGAATAGCTTATGTGTGTAGTTTCCCCTTCGCTTTATTGATGACTTTCATAAATGACTCAACCAGAGTCTCATTTTTGAAATCTGCAAATTCACCAGCATCCATGAACATCCCGTGCTCCTCGCATACTTCGTATTGAATATGCTGCTGGTCAGGATCGTTGATGGCATCCATTTTCTCGCCGCAGCGTGGGCAATTGGCTTCTGTATTCTCGTTAAAGGTTTTACCGACAGTAGGATCACCACTGTCCAGGAATTCAGACATCCAGTCGTCCTTCAGGGCTTCTGCTTCGCCATTGTCAAACCACAAACCACCGCAGTCATTGCACCTGTCTATGGCTACTTCACCTTGCAGGGTTCGTGTTGTATGTTCCTGCATCTCACCTTTACATTTCGGGCAATCCATCAAAATCTCCTAAGGGTCTTCTTGTTGTTCTGGGAACAGCGCTAATTAAAGTATAAACACGGAGGTGAGTAAACCTATTTGTGCCTATTCTCGGGCTTTTCCAGACCGGTCAATGACCAGCTATTTCAGGTATGGTGGGTGATCCTGGGTACGTGCCAACTTACTCTGTCCAGTCAGGTGTCTAGGCTTCGATCATAATGACCCTACCCAGATGAAAAAGCCCCAATCAACCTGTCACTTCAATAATTATGGGGAAGCCTCAACGTGTCTTGTGAGTGTCGGCTTTTACAAGAGCCAGTTTGGCGAAAAGTGGGCCGATTATTTCAAATAAAATAGTAGCGCTAATAACCACGCTCAAAATAGTGTCACCATAATTGGGAAAATAACTGGCAGCGACCAGAGCCATACCCAGTGCGGCACCTGCATGGGGCAGCATGGCAAGCCCAATCCATTGGATCACATCAGGATTGCAGCGGCCTATTTTTGCTCCAATAGCTCCGCCGACAACTTTTCCGGCAAATCTTGAGATGATGTAAACCCCACCAATTAGTCCTGTCAGTAAAATGCTGTTTAATTCCAGCGAGGCGCCTGCAAGGATGAAAAAAATTGAAATGACAGGCCATTCCATGTTTTCAATTTTATTAAAGGTGTAATCATGATGTCTGGCAAAGTTAGAAACAATGCTGCCCATGATCATGGTGGCGATGAGATAACTCACTTCCATCCACAACGCTAATCCACCACACAAAAAAAACCAAACCAAGGGCTTCAGTGCGCATTGGCTGGCCTGGCTTGATACGACCTGTCAGGTAAGTGGCTGGTATGCCGAGGACAATACCTAACAGAAGAGCGCCACCAAGTTCATGGAAAGCAAAGGTCAGGGGTGAAGTCTGAACATTATCGATTGATAAAGCAGTGACAATGGCCAGGCCTACACTGAAAATAATCAGGCCCCATGCATCATCAAGAGCAACTGCCGACAGTAGAATTTTTTAAAACCCGGACTTGCGGCGAGATTCAAGCACAACATCCATAGTTGCTGCAGGATCCGTTGCAGTTGAAATACAGCCCAGAAGAATGGTCAGTTCAATCGGTACGCGAAACAGCAAAAGAATAACAGTCACCACGATGCCGGTTATCAGAGCGCCACATAAAGATATGGAAATGATGGCTCGACTATTATTGCTAAAGTTCTCCTTGTTCAATTTGCTGCCCATCAAGAAGCCGACCATGATCAACGCCATCTGGGCGATTAGATCAAAAAGGTCCAGGAAGAAGTTGGGAATCAGGTTTAGTGTTGACGGCCCGATGAGTATTCCGAAAACAATGAGCAGAGAAACGCGAGGCAGGGAAGTGCGTTTGCCCAGCATGTCAATGGCGAGTCCAAGCAACAGAAGGCAACCCACGGTAATCAGGAATTCATAAGTGTCGGTCATTAATGCTCAACGTCAGTGTCGGGGACTTTTCTCAATTGAAGGAGCCAACTGCCATTTCTATCCGTAAAAAAACATAGGGAGTACCTTCGCGCTTCAGGTTGATTCCTTCCTTGCGCCAAGTGTAGCCGGGTTCAAGTTCAATAAATAACCATTTCCTGGCAATATTTTTCCGCAGACGGAAACCAATGTCGTAGCTGGCAATAAATTCGGGACGGGTTTCCCCGTTGATTCGACCATACCAGGAGATTCCTGTTTGACTGGAACGTGAGGTCAGGTACTCCAATGATGTCGTATATTCGGACCCGGAAAAGGTTTCTTCAAAGCGCAGATCATTGGTCCATCGTAACAATGCATCATCGCTGATAATGTGGTCTATCTGGTAACGAGAAAATGAGCCAAAGCCTTTCCCATCCTTGAAATAAAGTGACTGGGTAAATCGGTTTTCAGTATTGCCATCATTATCTGGTTCATAGCGGTAACGCATGCTTACCCTGCCTTTCAGACCGGAGCGTACTCCAACACGAAAAAACAGGTGATAGGCGTTGTCTTCGGCCAGATCCACTTCCAAATTGACCCGAGTGGTTTCCTGCTGGGAAATGGAGGCTGCATTCTGAGTGTAATAGGTGGTACTGTCGCCATCCTCTTCTGAAAAAATCAGGCTGACGCGTTCGTTGATCCGGGGCAGGTATACCTTGCCACGGAGTCTGATCCCGTTATCAAAACCATCTATATCATTCCAGGACTGTATTGTGGTCAGTCGCAGAGAAGAATAGGCCGCCTCGATATCACTGCGCTGAACACCAAAAAACCTGTCTAGCTGGTTCGCAAGTGAATTGGCAGAATTAGAGGCGAATGATTGCGTCTGATCAAGCCATCCAAGTCCAAAAACCGGTGGAGGAATATCACTCTGTAAAGCTTCACCGGTATTATCTGAAGCACCCAAAAGCAAGGGACAAAGCATAGATAGAATCAAGATCACCGGAACCTGGAATAAGGAAACAGGGTGAAGTTGTGTGGTAAGAGGGGGCATCTGGGATCACTCTAATTAAGAGCTTGTTCAGGCACAACCGGGAAAATACACTTTACTGATAAATGACAATAACTATTTGAATTTAAAACATTATCTCTGGATTATATGAAGGATTGGTATTACCATAAATGGTTAATTTGTGTTTCTGAAATCATGGTCTGAAAACCGATTTTTTGCATATTTTTAAACGCTATATCAATAAGATAGAGTTGTATTCAAGCGGCAGGAAAAATTATGAAAAGTTTGTTTGAAAAGTGGTTAATACTGGTTTTTATTACATCGCTGGGGACCAGTGTGGTTGCAGCTGCAGAAAATTTCAGCATGTCAGAAATCACAGACCATGTGTTCCATGTCCAGGGCCCAACAGGCAATACGCTTGTTGCCGTAGATAATGATGGACTGATTCTTGTTGATGGCGTCCCGGCAGAATTTGCCCTTGAATACCTTGGGTTTGTCCGGGAGGAAACCGGGATTGATTCAATAAAAACTCTGGTGCTCAGTCATTGGCATCCTAAGGTAACTGGTTTGAACAGTGTGCTCGGCCCTCAAGGGGTTGAAATAGTGGCTCATGAAAATACCCGGCAATGGCTTAGCAGTACCATAAGGCAGCGTGGAGAAACCATCTTGCATACCCCCATGCCTGAGCAGCAATTGCCCAATCGCACTTTTTACTGGGGAACTATCGAACTTCCATTCAGGGATGACATCATCGAAGTAGGCTATCTGCTTCAATCACATACCGATGGCGATGTGTATGTCCTGATCCGTGATGCGAATGTGTTGTATACGGGCCCTGCAATTCGTACCGATAGCTGGGCTACTGTGGATGAAACAACTAACGGTTTCATCGGTGGAGTGACTGATGCCTATGACTCGCTAGGGCAAATGATCAATGCAGACACTGTGATTGTACCTGTTGCAGGAACTCTTTTGAGTGAAAGGGGGTTTGATGAACAGGCAGCCATGTACAAAGCATTGAAAGAAGAAATGGTGGCAATGCTCAGACAAAGCCTGAGCCCTGAAGAAGTGGTTATCGCCAATCCGGCAGAAGGTTTACGTCCTGAATGGGGCGACTCCTCTGAATTTCTGGATGAAGGCTTTCGCAGTTTTTATGGCCATCTACGTAATGGCCGGCAGATAGGGGGTGGGTTTCCTTAACCCCGGAAGAAAGAGGCAAGAGGAAAGAGGAAAGGGTTTAACAATTTGAAATTTATACAAATGAAAAAATACAACAAACTATTGGAAGGGCTGGTAGCTAGTGTACTGATGTTTTCAGTATCAACATTATTTGCTGCTGCCAGTGATAAAGCTGTGGAAATCGCGCAGAGTTTTGAGCGTTTTGATGAGTCTGAAGAATATTTCGGTTTTCTGCAGGAAAACTGTATGGAGTGTCACAACTTTGAAGACTGGGCTGGCAGCCTGGCTTTTGATTTGATGACATCCGAAGAAATTGCCGACAATGTAGGCACGTGGGAAAAGGTTGTCCTTAAACTGCGTGGGCGTTTGATGCCACCTGCCGGGGCTGATCGTCCAGATAATGCCCATACGGATGATTTTGTTGCCTGGCTGGAAAATTATTTGGACCATGCTGGCGCAACACAAGGGCATGTAGGTCATATTGGTATTCACCGTATCAATCGCAAGGAATACGGAAATTCAGTTCGGGATCTGTTGGGTATTGAAGTAGATGCCAGCAGCCTGCTTCCTCAGGATGATTCCATCGAAGGTTTTGATAATGTGGCAGAAGCGCTGCGGGTTTCACCTGTCTTTCTGGAGCAGTCTCTGAATTCAGCTAGAATTGTTGCTCAACAGGCAATCGGAAACCCCAATGCCAGAACTGGCGGTAGCACTTACCGAGCCGGCGGCAACCAATACATCCATCGAGAAGGTTTACCTCTGGGTTCCCGCGGCGGAGTCGCTGTAGAACATAATTTTGTTGCGGATGGAGAGTATGTGCTGAATATTGGCAATCTTGCGTCAAGGCTGTGGGAGTTTAACCAGGAATTCACTCATACCGTCGTTGCCACCTATGATGGTGAACAAATTTTTGAAATGGAAATCGGTGGCGGAGAAGACCTGAAAGCCATTGATCAGATAGGTGACGTGGCAGTGGATGCCATCAATTCCAAACTCAAGAATATACCTTTTATCGCTGAAGCAGGGCCTCATACCGTGGCCGTCTTTTTTGTGCACCGTTCCTTTGCTGAATATGAAGGTCGCTTGCACAGGATGACGCCATCAGCCGTCGGTGAAAATGTCATCAGCCTTAATTCAATTGAAATCCAGGGGCCGTTCAATCCTACTGGTCTAAGTCCTACACCCGCACGGAACAAAATTTTCACCTGTTCTCCAGAGGGCTTTTCTGAAGTGAATGCCTGCGCCAGTCAAATTTTGTCTCAGGTAGCACGCAATGCATTCAGAGGGCAGGTTACAACAAATGATATGAACAGACTGATGGCCGTATTTGAGGATGGAAATCTCAACGGTGGTTTTGATATTGGGATAAGGCGAGCGCTGACTGCCATTATTGCCAGCCCTAAATTTTTATATCGCATTGAGCAGTTACCGAGTGATGCTGAACCGGAAACTGCGTATGCATTAAATGAGTATGAACTGGCTTCGCGGTTGGCCTTTTTCCTGTGGAGCAGTATTCCGGATGAACAACTGCTGGATCTGGCAGATGCTGGCGAGTTGTCCAGACCAGAAGTCCTGAAAGAACAAGTCACAAGAATGTTGCAAAACGAGAAGGCAGAAACACTCGCCTCCAATTTTGCTTATCAGTGGCTCAACATGGGTGGTCTCGATGAAATTGATCCGGATCCAGTCATCTTCCGCGACATCGATTTTGGTATTCGTGAATTGTTCAAAAGGGAAATTGAAATGCTGGCTAATGATATTTTCCTGAACAACAAGAATGTTACAGAAATGCTGAGTGCCGATTACACCTACATGAACGAACGTCTGGCTTTGCACTATGGGGATCAGACTGTGAAAGGTGATGCCTTCCGTAAGGTGCCGGTAAGAAATCCGGATCGTTATGGACTACTTGGCAAAGGTGCCATCCTCATGGTGTCAGCTTACCCGGATCGAACTTCGCCGGTACTGCGTGGCGCTTATGTGATGGAACATCTCACCGGTACACCGCCGCCACTGCCACCGCCCAACGTGGAAGCGCTACAGGAAAATAGGGTAGGCGAATTACCGAAAACAGTTCGGGCCCGACTTGAAGCCCATCGGGACAATCCCAGTTGCGCCGCTTGTCATGGCATTATCGATCCGCTTGGATTTGCTCTGGAAGGATTTGATGCCGTAGGTCGAGAACGGACCAGAGACCGTATGGTGGGAACTGACATTGATACCTATGGCGTTCTGCCTGATGGCACAGAGATTGGTGGAGTAGAGGATTTACGGGACGCATTGCTGGATCGACCAACCCTGTTCGTGCAGAACCTTGTTGAAAAACTGATGTTGTATGCACTGGGAAGACCTATTGAGGCAGCGGACATGCCGGCAATCAGGGATGTGGTCAGGTCGGCACAGGCTAATGATTTCCAGTTTTATGCTATTGTTCAGGGCATCGTGAATGCCGATCAGTTTCTGTATAAGCAAGCGCCAGATTTGCCCGAAACAGCTGAAGCTGCTGAGCTGGCGGCAAACTAAAACAGCGATTTTAATTTAGAACACAGTGAGTCAGGGGAGAATCCCAATGTTCATTACCAAGAAACATCTATCTCGTCGTAAAGTATTGAAAGGTGCAGGGGCCAGTATTGCCTTACCCATGATGGATGCCATGATTCCAGCGGCAACAGCTCAGCCTGCAGCGAAATTGCGTCTTGGATTTGTCTATATACCCCATGGTGCGGTGTATCAAAACTGGACGCCGGCAACCACGGGTTCAGATTTTGAAATGAGTCAGATTCTTGCGACGTTGGCAGATTACAAAAGTCACACTACTGTTATTAGTGATCTGCGGAACAAACCCGCAGAAAGTCCTGACCCCCATGCGATTACCGCAGGTACCTGGCTACGTTGTGTTGCACCGGAAGGAACCAACTATGCGGAAGATGGCGTCAGTGCAGACCAATTTGCCGCTCGCGAATTGGGGACTGAAACACCATTCCCGTCTCTGGAGTTATCAACCAATGGCGGTAACGGCGGCAGTTTTTCATCTACGATTGCATTTCGTACGCCTACACAACCTCTGCCAATGGAATCCAATCCTCGTACATTGTATTTCCGAATGTTCGGACAAGGTGAAACAAACGCAGAGCGTGAAGCTATTGCTGGAGAAACTACTTCACTGCTTGATCTTGTCATGGAAGATGCTGCATCACTGAACAATGAACTGGGTGCCAGTGACAAGGTGCTCATGGGTGAATACCTTGAATCTGTACGTGAAATTGAATTACAGATGCAGAAACTGGCTGAGCAGGATTTGTCCAACGTGAATATTCCGGATGCGCCCGTTGGTGTACCTGGCAGTTTTCCTGCTCATCTTGATTTGATGTATGACCTGATGGCGCTTGCTTATCAGGCAGACCTGACTCGGGTTGCCACTTTCATGACTGATAGGGAAGTGAGCATGCGCACTTACAACCACATTGGAATATCCGATGCCTTCCATCCGCTTTCCCATCATCAGGATGACCCGGCTAAGCTGGAACGCCTGAGTCGCGTTCAATCCTGGTATGCCTCTTCCTTTGCACGTTTTGTTGGTAAGTTGGCTGACATGCCGGATGTGGATGGCTCCATACTGGATAATTCCATGATCCTTTATGGTAGCTGCATGGCAAACAGTAACCTGCACAATAACGACAAGGTGCCTTCAGTCATTTTAGGTAAAGCGGCTGGCCGTGTTAAAGGTGGACAACATCTCAAGTATCCGCAGGACACGCCGCTGGCAAATCTCATGCATACCATGCTGGACAAGGCAGGTGTACCCCTTGATCGATTTGGCGATAGCACTGGCCTGTTGTCGGAAATTTAAATTGCAGACTGCCCCCATGTTTATGAAAAACCGTTTTATTCAACTCTCTATTGCGCTTTTATTTGCTCATACTGCAAATAGTGTCTTTGCTGCTGAGGCTTCACTGACCAGTCTGGTAGAGAAAAAACAGTTTGATGAAGCCGTGGTGCTGGTTGAATCCGGTGTGGATGTTAATCAATCTTCGGTAGATGGTACGACAGCGCTGCACTGGGCCTCTTATTATGGCGAGTTAGAACTGGCACGTCGTCTTGTCAGAGCGGAAGCAGATCCCGATACCAGAAACACCTACGGTTCCACACCGCTGGGCGAGGCCGCTACCAAAGGTGACCTGCCAATGATTGAATTGTTATTGGATGCTGGTGCCAATGTGGAATCTGAAAATCCGGAAGGTCAGACAGCTCTGATGGCGGTTGCCCGAACTGGTAATATAGAGGCAGCAAAACTTTTATTGGATAAGGGCGCTGATATCACAGCTTCAGAAGGTTGGGGCGGACAAACGGCATTACATTGGGCTGCAGCCAGGAAGCATCCGGAGATGGTCAGCTTCTTGATAGAAAATGGTGCTCAAGTGGATGTCAGAGGGATCGACAGAAACTGGGCTCGTCGCGTGACTTCTGAGCCACGCATGAAAGATATGCAAACCGGCGGTCTCACGCCGTTGCTATATGCCGTTCGCGAAAACTGCCTGGGGTGTGTTGAAGCTTTGCTGGATGCTGGCGCGGATATCGGCAAACCGGATCCGGATAATGTATCTCCTCTAATACTTTCCCTGGTCAACATGCGTTATGACACCGCATTAACTCTTATCGAGCGCGGTGCAGATATTAATCAGTGGGATTATTTCGGACGCACACCTTTGTATGTGGCAGTTGATACGCACCTGGTTACTGGTCGGTCCAATCGCGGAGATCTGCCAGCGTTGGAAGAACATACCGCTTTGGATGTGGCCAAACTGCTATTGGCAAATGGGGCGAATCCGGATATCAGTTTGAAACTCTATCCACCTGCGCGTGAAATTGTTTACGATCGCGCAAATGATTTTAATATCATGAATACGGGTGCTACTCCCATACAGCAGGCATCCTACATGGGCGATGTGGCAATGATGAAGTTGCTGCTGGAATATGATGCGAACTGGGAACAGCCAAATGTTTTCGGCGTGACTCCCATGATTGCTTTGACCAGCAAATCCAATAACGAACATACTCGTGGATCAGGTAAGACTGAACTTGATGTGATGCAGGGCCTGGATGTCCTTCTCGAAGCTGGAGCGGATATTAACCAGAAGGGTGGTCGTTACGGTGAAACCCCATTGCATGCCAGTGCGCGAATGAACTGGGAAACAGTTGTTACCTTTTTGGCTGAGAGTGGCGCAGATTTATACGCTGAAGATGATCGCGGTTTGATTCCGCTACAATATGCTACTGGTGATGCGGATACTCAGTCGTTGGGTGCTTTTGATGTAATAGGCGAGTTACCGGAGATGGCAGCACTGCTGCAAAAAATGATGGATGAAAACCCCCGCTAACACAACTTTTAGCGTAAAAGGCAGCTAGAGGCTGCCTTTTTTGGTTTATGCAGACTCTTGATCAGGCAAACAAATTAAGCACACTTGTAAAGGTGACCCCATGAAAGTTACTGGCACACTTCGATTTTGTACCTGCCTGTTGGCAATCTCTGCAATTGGTTCTTCGACATTGCATGGACAGGCACCGGATCCTGAGCAATATCGGCAGCGCTCCTTGCAATGGAGCGAAGGGATGAATGCAAGAGGCCTGGCAGAACCCTTTAAAGGAGTTACTACGGACGGTTCAGCCCAGCAAAACCTGTTTGAAATCAGGTCCACAGGTATAAGCACGGCGGGTATTACCACTGCCGCTGGTAACTTTTTAGCCACTCTGAACAATGACCAGCAAGAACGCATTAGTTTTGATGTGGATGATGAAGAATGGCGCAAGTGGGCCAATCAGCATATTTATTACCGGGATGGTGTTTCTTTAGATGAAATGAATCCTTCGCAGCGAGAAGCGGCGCTGGCGATGCTGGGGGAGTCCTTAAGTGCACGAGGTTTAACCCTCTCACAGGACATAATGAATTTGAATTCCACGCTAGGTGAGCTCAATGGCAATAATTTTGTGGAATACGGGGAGGGCAAATACTGGATAACTATTATGGGAACACCTTCTGCCACTGAACCCTGGGGCTGGCAACTGGATGGACATCACCTGAATCTGAATTACTTTATTATTGGTGACCAGGTTGTCATGACACCGGCATTTTGGGGATCGGAGCCAGCCGTCGCAGAAGGTGGTGAACATGCTGGCACTGTCATCATGGAAGACGAGCAGCGATATGGCTTGGCCATGGTCAATACGCTGGACGAAAACCAGCGGGCAAAAGCCATTCTTGAAACAAGTAAGACCGGCAACAACATTATGACGCAGGCATTCAGCGACAACGTTGTTCTGGATTATGCGGGCATCAAAGTGACAGAGCTTTCGCCGTCACAGAAACAACAACTGATGCGTCTGATCGGTATCTATGTCGGTAACATGCGGGAAGGACATCAGGGTGTACGTATGGCAGAGATTGAGGCGCATTTGGATGACACCTGGTTTGCCTGGATCGGAGAGACTGATAGCGATGCGATTTTCTACTATCGTATACAGAGTCCGGTTGTTCTGATCGAATTTGATCATGAAGTACCGGTTGGGTTGACCCATATGTATGCACGGGGCGTACCCTATAAAGAACATATTCATTCCATTGTCAGGACGCCCAATGGCAATGATTACGGTAAGGACCTCTTACGCCAGCACTACCTGGCTCATCCCCATTAAGAGAGTGATAACGTATACTTGATGCAGACCTGGACCGCTTAAGTGAAGCGTCCAAAAAATTACATTATGATTTACACTATTATTTACCCGTTTAACTAAAAAGAATCAGAGGCAGAGCAATGGAAATAATTATGAAACGACGCAGCCTGTTGAAAGCGCTGGCTGCCACACCTGTTCTGGCCGCTCAGGTCAACGCCGCTCAGTCAGAAGGTATGGGTCCGCGTCAGGGCAGAATAAAACAAAGTGTCATGCCCCAGGTTTGGACAGGTACAGATTTCACTCTTGAAGAGCGCTGCGAGATCTTGTCACTGCTGGGTTTTGCCGGTATGGATTTGCCGCGCGCTGACCAGATATCCGTGCTAAATGACTACGACCTGACGCCGACATTGATGACAGGCACTGGCTCCAGTTTTCAAGATGGTCTTATTCGTCAGGAATTACATGACCAGATTGAAGAGGCAACCCATGCTGGCATCGATATGTGTGTCGAAGCGGGATGTAAAAATCTCATTGCTCTGCCAGGAGAACGCCGGGGTATGTCGCGTGAAGAAGGCGCTGACCAGGCTATTTCAATTCTCTCTAGAGTAGCACCGTACGCTGAAGAAAAAGGCGTCAACGTGTGTATGGAAATCACCAACTCAAAAGTGGCCGGGGATAACCGCACCGACCAGGTGTTTGATGATATCCACTGGGGTTTTGATGTTTGCAGGGGAACCGGTTCGCCCAATATTACTGTCGTCTATGATTACTACCATGTTCAGATCGCCAACGGCGATGTGGTTCGCACCATGAATGATAACCTCTCCATGATCAGTCATATGCACGTGGCGGGTGTCCCTTCACGCGCGGAAATTGACAGTACCCAGGAACTGGATTATCGCTGGATCGCCCAGCAAATAGCCGATTCAGAATATGATGGCTTTGTGGCCCATGAATACCGTCCTACTGAGGGGCGCAATCCGCTGATCAGTCTGGCAGTAGGGTACGACATACTTACTGTCTATTAGCTTTTTATAACTTTATCCAAATAACAGGGGGCACCTGGCCCCATGCAGCCGAATAATATTCCCGTATTCAAGGAAGTCGTGCTCGCCGGTGGCGGGCATGCTCATGCCCTGGTTATTCGCAAGTGGGGCATGCAACCTGTGCCTGGCGTCAGGCTGACCCTGGTATCGCCCGATCCGCTTACTCCCTATTCGGGAATGCTCCCTGGTCTGATTGCCGGTCATTATGATGTAGATGACATGCACATCGATCTGGTCAAGTTGTGTAATTGGGCCAATGTGCGTTTTATCGGCTCTGCCGTTACTGAGGTCGATCCGGAAAACAGGAAGCTCTCGCTCAGTGACAGGCCAGACATTGAATATGATTTGTTGTCGATCAATACCGGGTCGACGCCGCAATACACTGTTCCCGGGGTTGCCGAGTTTACTATTCCCATCAAACCTATTTCAGGGTTTTGGCAAAACTGGCAAGCCTTGCAAAAGACTTTACTTGAAGCAGCAAAGTCGCAACAGGTCCTGGTTGTAGGAGGAGGGGCAGGCTCAGTAGAGTCGGTTCTGGCCATGGCCTGGGCATGTCGAAAGAATAAAGCACTAACCCATCAACCAGATTTTCACCTTGTAACCCAGGCCGACGACATTTTGCCGGGCTATCCTACCAAAGTACGTCGGGATGCGACTTCGGCCTGTATGCAACTGGGCATAACACTACAAAAAAACTTTCATGTCGCTGAGGTTCATGCGGATAAGGTAGCCGATGACAATGGCAAGCACCTGGAATCTGATCATGTGTTCTGGTGTATTCAGGCGGGAGCACCGCAATGGCCTTCCCGGTCAGGGCTTGCCTGCGATGATGATGGTTTCATCAGGGTCAATCGGTACCTTCAGTCAGTCAGTCATGAGGCGGTTTTTGCTACCGGGGATATTGCGCACATGGATGAAAATCCCCGATCCAAGGCTGGGGTTTATGCTGTGCGGCAGGCTCCAGTGTTGTTTGAAAATATCAGGAATCAATTATTAAAAGTTTCGCTTCAAACCTATAAGCCACAGGACAAATTTCTCAGTCTTCTGGCTTTGGGTGGAAAAAGAGCAACCGGAAATCGCGGCTGGCTGGCAGCTTCAGGCAAACTGATCTGGACATTAAAAGACCGTATAGATCGGGGCTTTATGGACCGGTTTTCAGAGTTGCCAGGACCTGCTTCAATGTCAGCGGCGAAAAGTATTCCCGCAACTCTGGTGCCACAGGAAGAAAAATCGGAAGAACTGGACCCTGCCATTCGCTGCGCGGGTTGCGGCGGTAAAGTAGGGCCGATAGTGTTGGCTGAAGTGATGCGTGAACTGGATACACACTGGCAACCAGAAGATGCCAGTACTATTGACTGGCCTGATGCAAGACTGATCCAGACCACTGACCAGATTACAGCACCCTTTGATGACCCCTGGTTATCAGGTCGAGTGTCCGTCTTTCATGCCCTGAATGACTTGCTGGCCATGAATGCGACACCCCATTCCCTGCAGGTGGCCGTCACATTGCCGTTTGCTGGAAGAACAGTACAGCGTCGGGAACTCTCCTTGCTGATGGCTGGCATAAAATCGGCCTGCAGGGATGAATCTGTCATCTTGCTCGGCGGGCACACCAGTGAAGGGAGCGCGATGTCCATTGCGATTACTGCCAACGGAATTCCAGGAGAAAAAGATTTCATAAAATCCGGTGCGAGAAGAGGGGATATTCTGTTCACTAACAAACCCCTGGGTACCGGCATCGTGCTGGCAGGACATATGCAAGGGCTTGTAGCTGGCAGAGTAGTAGCGACAACCCAAGCTGTTATGAATACCTCTAACCGATCCTGTAGCGAATCACTTGTCCAGGCAGATATCAGTGCCTGTACTGATATCAGTGGTTTTGGTTTGTTAGGACACTTGTCAGAAATGCTAGCTGGTTCACCCCTTAAACCAGTACTGGAGTTTGAAAACATTCCTATCCAGGATGGCGTGAAAGCACTGTCTGCACGAGGTGTGCATTCCTCATTGCTGCCCCAAAATGAAGCGTTTCTGTTATCAGTTTCCTGGAGTAATTCCTTTTGCAAGCACAAGGCCTGGCCAATCCTGCTTGACCCACAGACCTCTGGGGGGCTTCTGGTTACTGCAGAAGAAGGGAAGGAAAATCTGCTAAAAAAGGCCGGATTTCAGGGTATTGGCCGGATTGTGTAATCAACGCGTAAATGGACTTTTGATGATTTCATTTTGTTTTGAACTTCTTTTCTGAAGTCTTTTATTTTCCTAAATTTTATATTTTTTAAAATCAATTGATTAACCTGAAACCACACAAATGTGCAGTTTTTTTGCATATTATTGAAAATTTCGCTTTTAAAGGTAATTATTATCTATCCTAAATCCTTGAAAAATAACAAATAAAAATAAAATCATAGAGTAGGTTGACCTTAGGTTTCCCGCTCGACAGAATAACAGTTCTGTTTGTTAGATATTTGCAAGAATTAAGCATAAAAGTGAATATATTTTAGACTCACTAAATGCTACGGTCTAACCAGAAATAAACGTTCGAAAGAGCCAGCTAATAAAACCGGCAATCTTTAGAATGCCGGTTTTATTTTGCTCTACATAAAAGACAAACCAAAAACGGGGAAAAGCATGAAATTAACTAAAATGAAAGTAGCTGTATTTTCTGCGCTTGCAGCGCAAGCAGGTTTTGTTGCTGATACTGCAATTGCGCAGGATACACCACAGCTAGAAGAAATTATTATTACCTCTACACGTCGTGAAACCAGTGTACAAGACACACCCTTGGCAGTAACGGCTCTAAGTGAAGAGGCCCTTTCAGTCCAAAATATTGAAAATACTCAAGATCTCACGGCCAATGTTCCAAACGTCCTGATTTACGGTAGTGGCCGTGGCACGGCGAATGGTAATTTCCAGATGCGTGGTATTCCCAATGTTGGAACTTACGTGGATGGAGTGTGGCAGGTTTCACAGGTTGGGCTGTTGCAGCGTCAATTTGTTGAACTGGACAGGGTTGAGGTTTTACGTGGCCCACAGGGTACACTCATAGGCCGTGACTCTACGGGTGGTTCCGTCCAGGTATTTACCAAGAAGCCTTCCGAAGATTTTGGTGGCAGATTGGTGATGCAGGCAGGATCCTTTGATCGCCGTGATGTAAGTGGTTCAATAGACATCCCAATTGGCGATACTTTACGTACCAAGTGGACTGTGGCCAGTTATGATAAAGATGGCTATGTGGAAAGTGTGACCACAGGTCAAAAGCATGGAGAACTGGAAAACCAGACCGTGCGTGGAGACATCCTTTGGACGCCAACAGACAAATTAAGTGTACGTCTGATTCAGCAGCAAGATGAGCAACTTCAGACTACTGCAGGTGTGCAGACTTTTATTAACCCAGGAGTAGCCCAACGTTTTGGCTGGCAAGTTGGTATTGCAGAGGCTCATGATATTGCTAGCCTTGCCGCAGGTGGCCGAGGTTTTAACAATTTATCACAGGTAGGTGGTTTCCCCGGTGGTCAATTGGATGACTATCAAAGCACCAAGGCACTAACCAGCCCGGATGATATTAAGATTAATTCGACCAATTTAACTGTCGATTACGAACTTAATGATACGATTTCCTTCAAATACATCTATGGTGATACTACGGTAAATCAAGAATTATGGACTGATTATGCCGGTGCACAATTTAACTTTTTTACCAATTATGATGCAGCAGAGCTTGATTTTACCAGTCATGAACTGCAGGTAAATTTTGAATTTGATAATTTCTCAGCAGTATTGGGTTATTTTGACTGGGAACAGCAAAGAATGAGTCGCGCGACTGAGTTCTCCCATTCCGATTGGAATTTCCCCGATGGTTGGGGAGGTGGATTAGGTGGCTCGATAGGCGGCCCACCGATTGGTCAGACCATTAATGCTGGTATCCCGCAGACCTTGAGCTACGATGATGTCCTGGCGTCTCCTACTTGTGCTGCGACCCCAGCAGATTATGGTTATGATTTTAGCTCCTCAGATCCCAATCTAAATCCTTCTATTCAGGGCGGTAACGGTCAATTTCCAACCGTCAATGCGGGCTTAGACCCAAACACAGTAGCTGGATGGCCTCGCCCTTGTACGGCGTTTAACTCATGGGTACCGTTGTTCGCAACCGTTGTTGGATTTAATGCGGCGTCTCCGGCTCATGACCGTGGCGCAAGAGCAGATGTAGATGGTGATGCAATCTTTGGAGAGTTCACTTACTTCGTCAATGATGCCTGGGACGTAACAGTTGGTTTCCGTCGTCATGAGCAGACTAATACGAACTGGAATACTCTGGTACAGGCAGCCGTTGCAAGTGGCCAAGTCGAAGCACGTCCTTTAATTTGGGATAGAGGCTTTGCCAATCCGGAAGGTGCTGTACAAGTAGATGTGGATCCATCATCTGAGGTTGTATCTTCATTTAGCAAGACTACCTGGAAATTTGCTACCAGTTATGACATTAGCGATGACATCATGGTTTATGCCAGCTATACCGAAGGTTTCAACTCCGGTGGTATAAGCACAATTGCTGATTCATTGGGTATTAATCAGATTCCATTTACGCCAGAGACTATTGAAAATACCGAACTTGGTTTGCGCGGTGATTTTCTTGATGGCACCTTGCGTGTAAATGCTACCTATTTCAGGACTGATTGGATTGATATTCAGGCTGCCTTTTCAACTGTTGACCGGGCAACTGGTGATCCAATTACTGAAGTCTTTACTGCTAACGCCTCTGACGGTGAAGCCAGTGGGGTGGAATTGGAATTGACCTATTATGTCAATGACAGCTGGCAAGTGGGAGCTAATCTTGGCTGGCTGGATACAGCATATGTAAACCTGAAGCCTGGAGCACAGCTTACTGAAAACACTGAGTTTGGCGGTGCGCCCGATGAGACCTACGCATTGTATGCAGATTATAATATTAATGTGTTTGGCGGCGATCTGACTACGCGTCTTTCCGGTAACTACTTTGGTGAATTCTGGCGTTCAAGTATTCCAAACTTCCGTCAAGATGTTTACGGAGGAGGTAGTTCACCAGCTGGTGATATATGGCGCTGGAATGCTCGTGCGGTATATCAGCCAAATAATGCTGATTGGAGACTAACTGCTTTTGTTAATAACATCACTGAAGAGAAATTCCTCAATTCAGGATTTATGGACAGTATCTGGCAGTTTGATTTCAGCGGTGTAGATGCACCAAGAGAATGGGGTCTGGGTTTAGAAATGCGTTTCTAAAAACAGCTTAATTCTGTTGAGAAAAATGGAGGACTTCGGTCCTCCATTTTTTTTGGGTTTAGAAACGGCGTTTTAATCAGGATAGGACGGCGACAGTTTTGATCTGTGCAAACATTTCCTTACCCGGTTCGATGCCTAGTACTTGAATAGATTTTTTCGTAATTCGGGACAGAATCGGATTACCTGCCAGGCTCACCTTGATCAGACATTGTGATTCATTCTCTGCTTCGATTTCCTGTACGGTTACGGGAAAGATATTCTGAATAGAAGTTCCTGTTTGTTTCTCTAGCGTTAGACTCACATCGTGTGCCGCTATGCGCAGCCGAACAGTGGTTCCTGGTTCAAGACTGGTCCCGGATACTGTAAACACCGTGCCACTGCTTTCCAGTCGCGACAGTCCGTACTCTTCATCTACTTCTTTTACACTGGCATTAATCAGGGATTCTGCATCGTTGCGGTGAGAAAGTGGCAGATCAAGCCGTGTCAGCATATCCTGGACCGTTCCACTGCCGAGTATTTCACCTTTACGCAATATGACGAGGTGATCAGCCAGTCTTGCCACTTCATCTGTGGCGTGGCTGACATAGATAACGGGAATTTCCAGTTCCCTATGCAAGGATTCAAGGTAGGGCAGGATTTCCTGTTTGAGTTTGTTATCCAAGGAAGATAATGGTTCATCCATCAACAACAGTTGCGGACTGACGGCAAGGGTCCGGGCAATGGCTACTCTTTGCTGTTCTCCGCCGGAAAGGGTGTAGGGCAGTCGGGTAAGCAAGGCGCCAATGTCCAGGAGGTTAACGGCGTCATCCAGAGAAATGCGTCGCTCTGAGGCCAGTGTTCTATTCAGACCATACTCCAGATTGTCCCTGACATTCAGGTGGGGAAACAAACTCGGCTCCTGGAAGACATAGCCGATGGGACGTTGATGAGGCAAAAGAAAATGTTCTGCATCCTGCCACACCTGGTTTTGAAAACGGATCTGTGCGCCAGGAATATGATCGAGCCCGGCAATGGCACGCAGGAATGTGGTCTTACCGCTTCCTGACGGTCCAAAAATAGCCGTTACGCCTGATTCGGAAAATGTCTGGTCAACTGTCAGGCTAAAATCACCTCGTTGAATGGTGAAGCGCGTTTCGAGGCTCATAATCTGAACACCCGAAAGCGTCTGTTAGTGGCGTAGACCCCTACCAGCATAATGAAAGAAAGCACAAGTAAACCAGCGGCCAGCCGATGCGCGCTGCCGTAGTCGAGACTTTCCACATGATCAAAAATGGCAATGGATAGCACGCGTGTTTGCCCGGGAATATTCCCGCCGATCATCAGCACCACACCAAATTCACCCAACGTATGGGCGAAACCTAGCACACTGGCGGTGATAAATCCCGGTCTTGCCAAAGGCAAGGCAACAGTGAGGAATCTGTCTCGAGGGGACGCGCGTAATGTCGCCGCCACTTCCATTGGGCGAGCGCCAATAGCCTGGAAAGCATCCTGTAGTGGCTGGATAACAAAAGGTAAGGAATAAATCACTGAGCCGATGACCAGTCCGGTAAAACTGAACGCCAATGTGTTGCCGGTGATTGCCGCAAATGGACCATTTGCGCCAAGAAGCAGTAACAGATAAAAGCCCAGAACAGTGGGAGGTAGCACAAGGGGTAGGGCGATAATGGCCTCCAGTAGATACTTAAAACGCCACTGACTTTTTGCCAGCCACCAGGCCACAGGTATGCCTATTAATAGCAATATAAAGGTTGCTGTCAGGGCAAGCCTGAGCGTAAGTAAAAAGGCGGCAATATCGGCGGTTGCAAACATCAGGGAATAAGGTATCCGTTACCCAGAATAATTTGCTGGCCTGAAGTGCTTTGCATGAAGTAAATAAATTCCTGTGCAGCAGGGTTGTCCGTGAGCAGTATGCCCTGATGTTCAATTGGCGTGTAATAGGTCTCGGGTATTTGCCAGTGACTGCCCGCTTGCATGTAAATCCCGTAAATAATTTGGGAATAGGCAATCAAGGCAAGTTCTACATCTCCGCTGATGGCAAATTGGTAGGTTTGGCCGATATTTTCACCGATAACCAGCTTGTCCTGGATTGCTTCCCAGACATTAATGCTCTTTAAAAATTCTTCTGCGGCCCTTCCAAAAGGGGATAAGCGTGGATTGGTAATGGCCAACAAATGAAAATCCTTTTCCTGCAGGAGATCAGGCGTGAGTCTTCGATTATCGACACTCCAGAGAACAAGCTTGGCATTGGCATAGGTGAATCGTGTGCCAAGCTCATTGGCTTCCAGGTAGCCAGGTCGTTCTGCATCGTCAGAGAGAAAAATATCAAAATTCTCGCCCTGTAAAATCTGGTTATAGTGCGCACTGCTTGGCCCTTTGATCAGGGTCACGGTATGACCGGAGGTTGCCTCAAACTGTGTTTTCAGTTCTTCGGCGGTGAAATCAAAATTGTTGGTCACAGCCACTGTCACCTGATCTGCAAAGGCATTGGTGCACAGAGTAATAAGGGTGCACAAAATCAGGGAATTAAAGTGCTTAAGAATTTTTTCGGACAGGCATTTCATAACGCCCATTATGCCAGAATGGTCAGGTTTTCAGTTAACTCTGGCTGTTTCAGGCAGGCATGGCATAAAAATTGGGTGCGACCTCGGATTACAGGTCACCGTATGTTTCCATTTGACTAACTATAAGGATCTAAATTTACTATCCGGGCATTTCTGTCAGGAGAAACAAAAAGGCCAGTACATTCAAAACCAGTGCGGAAATAGGCAGCGCTCTGGGTTTTTCGCCTCTGAAAAGAGCAATCTGTCCAAAAATGACTCCTGTTAGCAGCATCGCTACCATAATGGAGATGGCAATTCCTAAACCGCCATAACCCAGCAAGTCTTCCCCCTGGTCAATTCTGCTAGAAGCAATCCTGGCTGCAGGCAGACAGATAAGCAAACAGGTCAGAGCTAGAATGGAAAACAAACGTTTGGGTTGCTTCTCTTCGCCACTAACGGCGTGAGCTGATTCAGCGCTAGTCTGTTCAGTACTATCGGAGGGATGTTCTGAATATCTGTTCGCCATTTTTTCTTCGTCAATGGATTTTTTAGTTACAAAACGAAATAGGAAACATTACTAGCTCTGGGCAATCCTGGATTAGTTTATATTTTAAGCCGCGGAAAAACCTTGCGGATGTTGTGCTCAAAGATATTGGCTTTGTCCTCTTCTGGAATGTCCGCATTATCTATATAGCGTTTGGTATCGTCGAAGTAATGGCCAGTTTCCGAATCAATACCTTGAACAGCGCCAACCATCTCGGAGGCGAAGAGGATATTCTTGTTATCGATGACATTGAGCAGCATGTCGATGCCTTTCTGATGGTAAACACAGGTATCGAAGTACACATTGTTCATCAATAACTCATCAAGTGGCGGGAGTTTCAGCATATCTGCCAACCCGCGAAAGCGCCCCCAGTGGTAGGGCACAGCGCCACCCCCATGGGGAATGATGAATTTGATAGTGGGAAAATCCTGACACACAGTGCTCTGCATAAGCTGCATAAAAGCTGTGGTATCTGCGCTTAAGTAGTAGGAGCCGGTGGAATGAAAAGCCGGATTACATGAGCCACTGACATGAATCATGGCAGGCACTTCAAGCTCTACCATTTTTTCGTAAATGGGATACCAGTATTTGTCGCCCATGGGGGGTGAATCAAATTTTCCACCAGAAGGGTCGGGGTTCAGGTTACAACTGACGAAACCGAATTCGGTGACGCAGCGTTCCAGTTCAGCAACCGAATTAGCCAAGTCGGTGCCTGGACTCTGGGGCAGTGCGCAGCCACCGATGAAATTATCAGGGAAAAGCTGAGTAACACGATAGATTAGCTCGTTGGTATGTTCTGTCCAGAATTTGCTGGTCCATTCATTGCCGACATGGGGGCCCATCCAGGAAGCCCTGGGGGAAAAGATGGTGACATCACTGCCTCTTTCTCTTTGTAGTTTCAGCTGGTTTTTTTCCAGGCTTTCCCTGATCTGATCATCAGAGACTTCAATATGACCTTTTTCTCCCTTGTGAGAAGGGTCGGATTTCAGTGCTTCTTTTTGGGCTTCACGGTATTCACCTACTTCGGGAGGGGTGGTCGTGTAATGGCCATGACAATCAATAATCATAGGTCTGGGTAACTCCAATCTTGAAAATATAAGCCGGCTAAGATAGCAGATTTGCCCAGCCCATGCAGTCGGGAAATAAGGTAATTATGGCCTTGAAAAGTTATTAATATGGAACGATGCGCGGTAAAATGATGAGGTCTCAGGGCGAACATTTCCTGAGCAATTTCTTTCAGAATTAAAAGTATCCAGGCATATTGGAGAAAGCATGAATCAGCAAATTATTGATGACACACGAGAGATCAGACAGCTTGTAGATAATTGGGCGATTTTCAGTGATTCAGGCAATTGGGAACGTTTTGCGGAGTGCTGGCATGAGGGCGGCTTCATGTGTGCAACCTGGTTTCAGGCTAACGCGGCTGATTTTATCAAGGCGCGCAGGGAAGGCTTTGAGAAAGGCGTTAGCATTATTCATTTTCACGGCGGCTTTACCTGTGACATCTCTGGTGACAGAGCTGTTGCACAAACCAAAATGACTATTAACCAGCGGGCTACTGTCCATGATGTGATTGTCGACGTGGTTTGTACTGGTCGTTTTTATGATTGCTTTGAAAAGCGGGAAGGGCGTTGGGGCATGGTGCGCCGGCAGCCAATCTATGAAAAGGACCGCCTGGATGCGGTTGATCCAAATGCCTCATTGGAACTTGATCCGGAGATACTCGCCAGCTTTCCTAAAGGTTACTGTCACCTGGCCTACCTGCAGTCTCAAATCGGTTATGCCGTAGCAAAAGGGGGGCTGCCTGGCTTGATAGGCCCTGAGATTGAAAAACTCTATGCAGAAGGTAAAGCCTGGTTAGAGGGCGCTGAATCACCTGGCCGTCCGGATATCATTAAGTAACACGCTTGTAAGTATCAAATAGGGTTACCTAATCTGCTTGATCCCAGATTCCGTTAACCTAGGGAATCCTGTATTATCGGGTTTCTCTATCAATTTAATTTCTTTCCAAAAAAAAACAACACGATACACGTAATCTGATGAACGCTGAGGCGAAACAAGACAGCACATCACTGGTAGACAAACACGGTCGCCGAGTGGATTACGTACGTCTGTCAGTAACCGATCGCTGCGATTTTCGTTGTGTCTATTGTATGTCTGAGGAAATGACCTTCCTGCCGCGCAACCAGGTGCTCTCTCTGGAAGAAATATTTCGGGTGGCCAAGTCCTTTACCGAATTGGGTGTTGATAAAATTCGACTCACGGGTGGTGAACCCCTGGTGCGCAAAAATGTCATGAGCCTGGTGGAGAAAATTGGCGCTCTTCCAGGTCTGAAGGAATTGCTGCTCACAACCAATGGCTCTCAACTGGAAAAACTGGCAACACCTCTGAGGGACGCCGGGGTCAACCGCATTAATATCAGCCTGGACAGCCTTGATGCTGACAGTTTTCACAAGATGACTCGTACCGGCAAACTAGACAAGGTACAGCGGGGTATCGAAGCGGCTGTTGCAGCCGGGTTTGATGCAATACGCTTGAACACTGTGATCCTGCGGGGTCGTAATGAACATGAAATCCTGGACTTACTGGAATACGCCATGGGTCTTGGAATCAATATTGCCTATATAGAAGAAATGCCTTTGGGCGATGTGTCCGATCATGAACGCCTGGATACCATGGTCACCAATGAAGAAGTCCGCGATATCATCAGTGAGCGCTATTCTCTGGATCCGATAGATATGACCACCGCTGGCCCATCGCGCTATTACCGAATAGATTCCCACGCCACCAAAGTCGGTTTTATTTCTCCTATTAGCCATAACTTCTGCGAAACCTGCAATCGCGTGCGCGTTACGGTGGAAGGCCGTCTGTTGTTGTGTCTTGGTAACGAGCATTCCATGGATCTGCGTAAGGTGCTTCGTGACAATCCGGGAAATGATGACGTTCTGAAAACGCATATTATCGAGGCAATGGATTTGAAGCCTCTGCAACACAATTTCTACGACAAGGATCAGCCACAACTAGTCCGCTTCATGAACATGACCGGCGGTTAAAGGGTTTTATAGCGTCCCTGGCTTCGTTAAAAATGTGCTCAGTCAGTCATGTACTCAACACGTACACTCCTTCCCTGTGCGCATTTTTGCCTCGCCATGAAAGCTATAAATTCCCTTTAACAATCTGCTACTTTTAAATAGTCAAAATTAATTGTTAAAAATACTGGAGATATTCTTGGCTGGAAACAAACCTCAAAGAGAATTCGTACAGCTGCAGCTTGCAGTCGTCACTGTGTCTGATACGCGTTCTGAGCAAAATGACACGTCCGGGAAATACCTGAAAGAAGCGCTTGAAGGTGAAGGGCATATCCTGAATCAGAAAAAACTCTGCAAGGATGATGTTGAAGACTTGCGTGCCCTGGTGAAAGGATTGATTGAGGACGATGGTATCCATGCCGTGCTGGTAACTGGTGGTACTGGTTTCACCAAAAGAGATAACACGGTGGTGTCAGTAACACCCTTGCTTGAATCCACCATTGATGGCTTTGGGGAATTATTCAGGAGTCTTTCTTACCAGGAAATAGGCTCATCGACTATCCAGTCTCGTGCCTTTGCCGGCCTAAGTAACAATACTGTGGTGTTTTGTATGCCTGGGTCCCCCGGTGCCTGTAAAACGGCATGGGAAGGCATAATTCGGGAGCAGCTCGATTCTCGTCACACCCCGTGTAATTTTGTAGACAGGATTATAAGTCGAGACGATTAAAGACGCAGCCTGTTAGCAAGGTAAAGGGGGAACCTGGGTTCAGACTGCGGCCGCTAGGGGATTTGCGTTTATTGGCTCAAGTGATACCTGGGGGAGGTGAGGACTGAGCCAGACTACATATCTTTGGCTTTATACAGAAGCCAAAATAATCAGAACCGGTACAGCAAATACCGCGAGGGTACTCAGTGTGCCAACTACTGCTTCTTCTACGACTTCAGCGTTCTTGAATCTAATACTCATCAGTTGTCTCCTTTTAAGAATATTTAGATGATTTGTCACGTCTCTTGTGAAAACGTGGCGAAATAGTAACACAGTGTTATATTTATGGGTAACATAAAGGTGAATTATTTACTAAATAGGGTGTTTATTTTCTAGATAGATGGTTTTAATCCTTGAATTTACTTAATTTTAACAAAGCCTATTTGAATTGCACCATAATGGATCATGATATAACAAAGTTTGGTAACAAATGGAGTGAAATAATCTATTTCAGGGTTTATTCTGGAATTCAGTGCAGGAATGGAGTTCAACATGACAGCGCTAAGTAGCAAACTGGTTGGGAAATGCATAGCCGTTCCCGAATCCAGGCAACTGGATGTCATGGCCAAGCTATTGGAACGGCGTGGAGCAGAGGTTTTTCGTGCGCCTCTTGTTGCAATACATGATGCTCCGGATACTGGACCGATTCTTGATTGGATCAGGCAATTTATTAGCAATCCCCCGTATTTGCTCATCCTGTTTACCGGGGAGGGTGTGAGGCGACTGCTGGCACTTGGACAAAGAAATGGCTTACACGAAGCGCTGGTAGCGGGTCTGGGTAAGACAACCTTGCTTTGCCGTGGACCAAAACCAGGCCGTGTACTCAGGGAAATTGGTCTGAAAGAAGGGCTCAGGGCCAGTTCACCCACGACGGATGGGGTGATTGATTCCTTAAAAGCATTGGAGATTGATGGCCAGCAAGTCGCGGTCCAGCTCTATGGAGTCGATCCAAACAGGTTATTGATGGATTACCTGGCAAGTCGGCAGGTGTGTGTTAGCTCAGTGGCACCCTATGTCTATGCGGATGATGTTGAAGAGAGCAAGGTATTGGAGTTGATTGCTTTACTGGAAAAAAATGAGATTGATGCTATTACTTTTACTTCACAACCCCAGTTCAGGCGCTTAATTCAGGTGGCCAAAAAACATGCCTTAACCGAAGGCCTGAATAAGGGCCTGCAAAATTGCTGTGTGGCGGCTATAGGGCCAGTTGTACGTGAACAGTTACAAAAAAACGGTGTCTGTGTGGACGTTATGCCCACCAAGGCATTTTTCATGAAACCATTGGTTACTGAAATCCTGCGGTATTTCAACAATCCCGAAAAAAATCAGCACTGAGTTTTCTTTCAACTGCTGTTTTGCTGCTGTCTTGAGTATAATTTACTTTGGAAAGACGATTGGTAAACCGAATCATTCTAAGGAGTGAAGAAATGCTTAGCATCATTCAACAGGCTAAAAAGATGAAAAAATTATGTGTGCTGTTTGTAGCTTTCCTGCTTCCAATAATAGGGTCTGCACAGGAAGTGACAGAAAAAGATCCCAATGAATTGTATGCAGTGATAGAAACGAATAGCGGGACTTTGGAGTTTCTTCTTTACCGCCAGGTTGCCCCTATCACAGTCAGTAGTTTTGTTAACCTTGCTACTCGTGGTTTTTATGACGGATTGACTTTCCACCGGGTAATTAATGATTTTATGGCGCAGGGTGGAGATCCTAAAGGCAACGGCTCCGGCGGTCCGGGCTATAACTTTGAAGATGAAATCAGGCTACGTCACAATCAGATGGGAATCCTTGCCATGGCCAATGCGGGCCCAGACACTAATGGCAGTCAGTTTTTCATTGCCCATCAGGCGACTCCGCATCTCAATGGCCTTCATACGGTGTTTGGCCTGATCCATTCCGGCAGGGAGTTAATCCGCGAAATACGAATCGGCGACACGATTAACTCTATTACCATCGAAGGCGATGCGAAGGCCTTGTTAGAGAGAAATGCAGACAGGGTATATGGGTGGAACCAGTCGCTGGATCTGTTGTTTCCAGATCTCAGACCGGCGTTGATCGACTAGCCTTAGTTGGAGGATTCTTCGGCTAGATCCTGGCTTTCCTGTTCCTGGTTTTTTAGTTCCTGTGCTTCCAGGTAGGGCCAGAGGTAGAACATTTGGGCAATAGAAAAAAGGAGCAGTATTCCCATACTGCCGAACACCTTGAAGTCTACCCAGTATTCATGAAAGGTGAAGGCCACAAACAGGTTAGTGCAGCCAAGAAGGAAAAACACACCAGCCCAGGCAAAGTTCAGTTTCTTCCATTCATTGTCAGGTAATTCGACAACATGACCAAGCATTATCTCGGTCATGTTTTGTTTATGAAAATACTGACTGCCAATAAAGACACAGGCAAAAATCCAGTTCACTATTGGCGCCTTCCATTTCAGGATTGCTTCATCCCGAAATATCAGGGTAAACGAACAGAAAATCACAACGGCTGAGAGCAGAAACACATGGGTGCGACTGAGTTTTCTGTTGACTATAAAAATGCTGCCGTAGACCAGAATCGAAGTTGTTATGAGCGCTTCTGTCGCACTGAAAATGCCGCCCAGGGTGTAGTCGTAACCTACAAGGGAAATGATGCGTTCTTCCGTCTTGTAAACGATAAGAAAGGCTATCAGCGGAATATAATCAATCAATTGTTTCATGCTGTCGGGCGTTCCCTTATTGGTGAATTCTATGTGCCAACGACCATTATAACCTGAAAGGAAAAATCGTGGTTTGATTGCGCTCTATGGTAGGATTTCCTGTTTTTTTTAAAATGAATATTTAAATTAGCAAAGAAGCCTAAATTTGACTCAGGTTCTCGACATACATCCTCAAAATCCGCAACTGCGACTTATACTCCAGGCAGTAGATGTGTTGCGTGGTGGCGGGGTTATTATTTATCCCACTGACTCAGCTTATGCCCTTGGATGTCATCTTCAGGACAAAGCGGCCTTGCAACGTATCATTCGTATTAGACAATTGGACAAGCGGCATAATTTTACGCTGGTTTGTCGCGATCTCTCGGAACTGGCTACTTATGCCAGGGTCAATAATACTCATTACCGACTTCTCAAGGCATTTACTCCGGATGCGTATACCTTCATTTTGCGAGCCACTTCCGAGGTGCCGAGATTAATGCTGCACCCAAAACGAAAAACCATTGGCATTCGCGTGCCCGATCATCCCGTCGTATCGGCCTTGTTAGGTGCACTTAATGAGCCCATGCTGAGCAGTACTTTGATTCTTCCCGGAGAGAGCGAGCCTATGGCAGATGTTGGTGAGATACGTGAGACCCTGGCAAAACAGGTGGACCTGATTCTTGACTCGGGGTTTTGCGGCATGGAAGCAACTACTGTCATCAGCCTGGTTGATGATGTGCCCGAAGTCCTGAGGCGAGGCAAGGCAGATCCAACCCCTTTTGAATGAAAAAAGAGCAGGGGTATTGGGCTGTGCACGCACGGTATAAATATCCAAATCATTCACAACTGAACTGTGACTTGACGTGCCCTTTACAGGTATAATTCCCAAGTAATTTAAAGAGCTACGGAGTAATCATTGAGCTCAGTCAATTCGCAGCTGAGAGTGCTGTCAGGCATGCGTCCTACCGGGCGACTGCATCTTGGACATCTCCACGGTGTCATCAAAAACTGGACTACTTTACAACACGAATACGAGTGTTTTTTCTTTGTAGCCGACTGGCATGCCTTGACGACCCATTACGATGATCCCCTGATCATAGAAAGTAATATCTGGGATATGGTCATTGACTGGCTGGCAGCGGGTGTCAATCCAAGCACGGCCACATTGTTTGTTCAGTCCCGTGTGCCTGAGCATGCTGAACTACATCTGTTGCTTTCCATGATGACACCCCTGGGCTGGCTGGAACGTGTACCCAGTTACAAGGACATGCAGGAAAACATGCAGGACAAAGACCTGAGCACCTACGGATTCCTGGGTTATCCTTTGTTGCAAAGCGCAGATATTCTGATTTATCGCGCCGGATATGTCCCTGTAGGTGCTGACCAGGTCGCCCATGTGGAGTTAACACGGGAAGTGGCAAGACGTTTCAACCATCTTTACGGCCGTGAACCTGATTTTGAGGAAAATGCTAAAGCAGCGATCAAGAAAATGGGCAAAAAATCTGCCAGCATTTACAACAAGCTACGTAAATCCTACCTGGAAACCGGTGACCAGGTTGCCCTGGAAAAAGCCCAGGCACTGTTAAAAGAGCAGCAGAATATATCTTTGGGCGACAGTGAGCGCCTGTTTGGTTATCTAGAGGGCGGTGGCAAAATGATTCTGGCTGACCCCCAGTCTCTCCTGACCAAGGCCGCCAAAATGCCGGGGCTGGATGGACGGAAAATGTCCAAATCCTATGACAATATCATTTCCCTGCGTGATGAAGATGATGAGATAAACCAAAAAATTAAAACCATGCCGACTGACCCCGCCAGGGTGCGTTTGTCTGATCCCGGCGACCCGGAAAAATGTCCGGTCTGGGAGTTTCATCAGATTTATTCGGATGCAAAGACCTGTGCCTGGGTGCAGGAGGGTTGCCGCAGTGCCAGCATTGGCTGCCTTGAATGCAAAAAACCTGTGATAGATGCTGTTGTTGATGAAGTAGAGCCGATCAGGGAAAGGGCAAAACAGCTGGCAGAAAACACGGGGATGATTAAGTCAGTGATAGCTGAAGGTTCTGAAAAGGCCAGGGAAGTGGCGAGGGAAACCATGACGGATGTTCGCCAGGCAATGGGGCTGAATTACCGGTGACAGGCTCGGACACTGAAAAGACTCTTGCGGAGCAACAATCCGGCGTAGATCAGGACTCAGTAGAGCAGGACGAATCTACTGGTCCAGTAGAGAAACGCGTCAGCCTGTTGGTGGAAGCCCGGCGTAATGGAGCGCACCAGGAAGAAATGCCTTTCGCCTATGTGGACGGAGAGGCTGTCACTGATTTGCCCCTGGATCTGTATATCCCACCGGATGCTCTGGAAGTTTTCCTCGAGGCGTTTGAAGGCCCCCTGGACTTGCTGCTATATCTCATCAAACGACAGAATATTGATATTCTGGAAATCAATGTCTCTGATATTACTGACCAGTACATTTCCTATGTAGAGCTTATGGAATCTTCCCAGTTCGAGTTGGCAGCTGAATATCTCGTCATGGCTGCCATGCTGGCTGAAATCAAGTCTCTCATTCTTTTGCCTCGCACATCAGAAGGTGATGAAGAAGAAGAGGATCCAAGGGCGGAGCTTATCCGCCGTTTGCAAGAATACGAACGCTTCAAGGAAGCCGCCGAACAGTTGGATGAATACCCTCGTCTTGAGCGAGATATTCACCTGGCTAGTGCAGAGGCACCCATACTTGAAAGAGAAATTCCGGAGCCGGAAGTGGATCTGAAAGACATTTTGCAGGCTTTCGCCACGGTTCTGCGGCGGTCCGATTTATTTGAGCATCACCACATTCAGCGAGAAAGTCTTTCCACGCGTGAAAAAATGTCTCAGATACTGCTAACTGTGTCCGACAAACAGTTTACCCCCATGCTGTCCCTGCTTAGAAAGGATGAAGGACGTATGGGAATAGTGGTGACTTTTCTTGCCATTATGGAACTGATCAAGGAATCACTTGTTGAGATCGTACAAAGCGAACCTTATGGCCCTATACATATCAAGGCGCGAACAACATGAGCGAAGATACCCAGAAAGCGGAGTCAATCATGGAAACCAAACAAATCATTGAAGGCCTGTTGATGGCAGCAGGAAAACCTTTGCCCATGAATAAAATTGCCGAGGTTTTTACTGACAAAGAAAGACCAGAGCCTGATCAGCTAAAAGCGGCGCTTAAGGAAATTGAGTCTGATTGCGAAGCCCGGGGTTTTGAACTGAAGAAGGTCGGTTCCGGTTACCGTTTTCAGGTCAAACAACAGTACAGTGAATGGGTTGGAAAATTATGGGATGAAAAACCACAGCGCTATTCAAGGGCGCTTCTGGAAACCATTTCCATTATTGCCTACCGACAACCAGTGACTCGTGGGGAAATTGAAAAAATCCGAGGAGTCGCTGTAAGCACTAATATTATCCGTACTTTATTGGAAAGGGAGTGGGTGAGAATCGTGGGTCATCGAGATGTGCCGGGAAGGCCGGCAATGTATGCCACGACAAAACAATTTCTGGATTATTTCAATCTCAAAAGTCTTGATGAATTACCGCCATTATCTGATATCAGGGATATGGAAGATCTCGCCCCCGAATTGTCGCTTGAAGAAGTGGCACTGGAAAGCCGTGTACTTGATTTTCCTTCAGCCGAAGATCAAGAAGATGATTTTGATGTGATGGATGAGGAAGAGGAGCTTGCAGCAGCCATTGGCACCCGACCCATTGAAGAAATTCTTGGGATAGAAGAAGAGCCTGAAGAGCTGGAAGAAGATTGGGATGATGAGGATAGCGATAGTGAATTTTCGACGAGCTCGGAAGCATCCATCCAGCAGGAAAATGAGCAGGAAAATGAGCAGGAAATTGAGCAGGAAATTGAGCTGGAAAAAAATCAAGGAAGTGAAGAGTCCAGCGAGCAGCATGAACAAGATGAGATAGACCAGGATGAGACAGACGGGGAAGAACGTCCCCCTGGGTAATTATTCCTTTCCCATTAACATTTCGTGAGAAATTACCGTGGATGAAAAAATTCAAAAAGTGTTAGCCAGAGCTGGATTTGGTTCTCGTCGTGAAATGGAAAAGTGGATCAGTGCCGGTCGTATCCTCGTCAATGGTAAAGTTGCAACACTGGGTGACAGGACAGGCCCTGAAGACAAAATTGTCGTTGATGGGAAAAAGCTGGCAGCTCAAAGTGCTGTTGAAATTCCCCAGCGCGTACTGCTTTACAACAAACCAATTGGTGAAGTCTGCAGTCGCAAAGACCAGGAAGGACGTAAAACAGTTTTTGATAATCTTCCAGACGTTAAGCATGCACGTTGGGTTTCAGTAGGCAGGCTGGATATGAACACCAGTGGATTATTGTTGTTCACTACTGATGGTGAACTGGCAAACCGTCTAATGCACCCTTCAGCGGAAATAGAACGGGAATATGCTGTCAGAGTGCTTGGCGGTGTAACTTCGCAAATGGTGAAGACCATGCATGATGGAGTCATGCTTGAAGATGGTATGGCCCGTTTTTCCGATATCCAGTATTTCGCCGGGGAAGGTGCAAATCACTGGTATCACGTAGTAATCCTTGAAGGACGTAACCGTGAAGTACGGCGCTTATGGGAATCCCAGGGAGTAAAAGTTAGCAGGCTCAAACGGGTCCGCTTTGCCAACGTGTTTATTCCCAGCCAGATAACATCTGGACGCTACTGTGAATTGGGAGTGAAGGAAACAAGGGATCTGTATCAATTGGCTGGATTAAAACATCGTCCTGCCAAAAAACAGATTCCCAGAAGAACCAAACAACGCAGATAACTTTTCACAAAAGCCGCAAGTCACAAGCCACAATAATGCTCGGGACTATTCTTGTGCCGAAAATTGCTTACCATTTTCTTTCAGGCTGTCATCACCCATAAGGTACAGGTAGACGGGCACGAGTTGTTCCGGCTGGGGCAGGGTGGCAGGGTCTTCTGCAGGATAGGCCGCTCGTCTCAGGGCAGTAGCGCAAGGTCCGGGATTTACAGAATTCACTCTGATGTTGGACGTGTTTTCCAGTTCCAGGAACAGAACCTGTACCAGGGCCTCTACACCATGTTTTGCCACCGTATAGGCAGATGAATAAGCGAAGGCCTTTCTCCCTGCTGTAGACGTGCTGAAAATCACTGAAGCATTCTCTGCCGCTTGCAACAAGGGGAAACAGAATTTTGACAGGGCAAAACTGGCAGATAGATTAGTCTGCAAAATTTTCTGCCATTGATCCAGGGTAATGGTCTGGTATGGCATGAGCGGGCCCATATAGCCTGCGTTGTTGAGCAGGCCATCGAGCCTGCCAAATTCATTGTTTATCCCGTTAACCAGTTCCTGGTACTGGGGTTCACCCGCTGACTCCAGGTCTACAGGTGTGATGGCAGGTTCAGGATACCCGGCCGATTCAATTTCGTCATAGACAGCTTCCAGCTTTTTTACCTCTCTGCCCAGTAAGATGACGGTGGCTCCGGACTGTGCATAGGCAAGCGCTGTCGCCCGTCCAATGCCAGAACCGGCACCGGTGATCAGAATGATCCGGTCCTTCAACAGATCGGCAGGTGCCTCGTATTCAAACACGATTGAGATGTCTCCCTACGTGGAATCGATGATTAGTTGAGATGATCAAGAATGTCATCAGGATGATTGATAATAAGATCGGCATTCCAGGTCTCTATGGGCTGGTCTACCGGAATATAACCCCAGCGGACGCCAATACTCATTGCACCGGCTGCACTGGCAGCCTGGATGTCCTTGGGATGGTCACCTACATAGAGAGCTTGCGACGGCTCGCACTGCATTTTTTCACAGGCAAGCAATATCCCTTCTGGATCAGGCTTGCTGTTATTCAACTGGTCTGCGCAGATGACTACCCCACTGTTCTGCAGTTCGGGGAATTTTTTTACCAGAGGCAGGGTGAAACGGCTGGGCTTATTAGTAACGATGCCCCAGGGGCTAGCATCCTTGTTCAATGCACCTAGCAAATTGGCTATTCCAGGAAACAACACACTTTCTGTCTGGGGTATGCGGATCAGGTAGCGCTCAAGTAGCTCATCCAGGTATTCCGGAAATTGTGGATGATCTTCTTCTATACCGAAGCCGAGCATAATCAGAGCGCGGGCACCACTACTCACATTATTGCGAACCTGCTGAGGACTTTGAGGAGGAAGACCCGCACTGGTTAGCTGATTGTTGAGAATTTGGGTAAAGTCCCTTTCGGTGTCCAGCAACGTGCCGTCGAGGTCAAACAATACGGTTTTGTTCAAAATTATTTCAAACCTTTTTTCAATCTATTTTTATAACTATTTATATAACTAGGACTACTCTGGCTTGGTCAAATACAAGAGGTAATTGACGTCGACGTCATTGCCCAGTTTGTATTTTCTGGTGACAGGATTATAAGTCATGCCGGCCAGCTTCCGCAGATCAAACCCTACGTCTCTGGCCATAGCAGTAAGCTCTGAGGGTTTGATGAATTTTCGATAGTCATGGGTACCCCTGGGCAGGAGACGTAGAATGTATTCTGCACCGATAACAGCAAACAGGTAGGACTTCGGATTCCTGTTAATGGTGGACAAAAATAGATGTCCGCCAGGCTCCAACATGTCATAACAGGCTTGAAGTACTGATGCCGGATCAGGGACATGTTCCAGCATTTCCAGACAGGTGATAACACTATACGTCTGCTGATGTTTCAGGGCATGTTCTTCTGCACTGACTTGTTGATAATTAATTTCCAGGCCGCTTTCAAGCAGATGCAGTCTTGCCACGGCGAGAGGGGCTTCACCGAGATCGATTCCGGTAACGCTGGCGCCACGGTGGGCCATGGCTTCGGAAAGTATGCCGCCACCACACCCTAGATCCAGAACTGTTTTTTCAGCTAAGTTGACCTGCTCGTCGATAAACCCCATGCGTAAAGGGTTAATGTCATGCAAGGGTTTGAATTCACTATTGCGATCCCACCAACGACTGGCAAGCGCTTCAAATTTGGCAATCTCGGCCCTGTCGTAATTGTGGCCGACATTGTCGGCGACATTGTCTGAATGTGAAATGGTTTCAGAAGTCATGGATGCATTAATTAACTTTTAGTAGTTGTTCTGTTGTTCAGTTGTTATGTGATGGCACATCACAGTCAGTGTATTTTTTCTGCCCATTCGGCAGCTCTGTGTTTAATTGCCTCAGTGTCCATTGTAAGGACATCACCATGGGCTACACAAAGTTTGCCATCCACCCAGACATAATTGACCTGTGACGACTGGACACTGTACACCAGTGTGGAAACCGGGTCATAGACAGGCTGGGAATTCACGTGATCCAGATCTACAGCAACGCAATCAGCAAGCTTGCCAGTTTCCAGTGTGCCTAAGGCGTCTTCCATACCCATAGCCCGAGCGCCATTAACTGTGGCCATGGTGAGGACATCCCATGCTGTAGTAGCCGACGCGTTGTTAGCACTGGTTTTACCGAAGAGGGCGGCCTGGCGCATTTCATTGAACATATTCAGTTCATTGTTGGAGGCCGCACTATCAGTCCCCAGGCACAGGTTGATACCTGCATCCAGAATATCCTGTGTCCTGCACATACCACTGGCCAGGCCAGCATTGCTGGCTGGGCAATGCACGACTGTTACGCCGGCATTTGCCATTATCTCAATTTCAACATCTTCCAGTTGTGTGGCATGCACGCATTGCAACAGATGGGATAGCAACCCCAGCTCGTTCAGTCGTTCCAGTGGTCGATTACCATGTTGAGTTATTGCATCTGCCACTTCATGAACATTCTCATGGACATGCATATGTATAGGAATTTCCAGCTCATTGGCAAGAGTAGATATATGTTTAAGCGGACTGTCTGACACGGTATAGGGTGCATGGGGACCGAACGCTACAAGCACCATGTTGTTATTTTTGTATCTGTCGTTGAGCTCTGTGGCTTTGCGTATATATTCGTCGGCATCCTGAGCATAGACAGTAGGAAAGTCGAGTACTGGTGCTGCCTGGATAGTACGGATATTAGCGGCTAGTGTGACTTTTGCGATTTCTTCAGGAAAAAAATACATGTCTGTAAATGCTGTTGTACCGCCTCTCAACATTTCTGCTATTGCCAGAGCGGCGCCATCGCGAACAAATTCCTCACTGACCCATTGACTCTCAGCTGGCCAGATTTTTTCTTCAAGCCAGGGTTGTAGTGCCATGTCGTCTGCAAAACCTCTAAAAAGGGCCATAGGGGAATGACCGTGGGCATTGATCAGACCAGGTAGTAGGGCGTGATTATCAAGAGTGATTTCCTGCTGCGCAGTACAGGATTTTTTCAAGTGGTCAGTGGCGTCAATCGCGATGATTTTATTGTTGGATATGGCAAGGCTTTGACCACGTAAAATAAGACCTTTTTCGGTCATTGGAATTAGCCATTCCGGATGGATGAGAAAGTCGGCTTCAAAACTTGTATCAGGGCTTTCAGAGGATGACATAATTACCTGATTTTTCATGAATTATTCAGAAAAAAAGCAGTATACATATTATTCCCTGAAACAGGTAGTTTTGTTGTTCTTGAGGCCTGTTTTTTGATAGAATTATACCCTGTAAAGCAGTCCGAAAAGTCAGGTAAAAAGTATTAAAATTTTGCGGAAATTCAGGTGGATTTACAGAGTCATTTCCGGGTCTTTCGGCTACTGCCGGGAGAGGTTATTTCCACCCTGTAATTTTATGAAACCAGCCGTCCTTAACCCGGCAGATTACCCTTCGTCCAGCCGGTTTTCATCTCAACAGAATTTCGGTAGTAATCAGCCAGTTTAATTAGTCCAGTAAGTGTCGGTCTGGATCGGCTGACTAAAACTATGCTTGAAATGCGCTGGTTACATAAATAATAGAAGAAAGAATAAAAAAGCGTGCAGCCAAAGTTAGTAAACAGAATAGTAAACAGAATTAAAAATGCAGTAGTTCATACCAGGACAGAAGTTTTATGACAGATCAAGAAGATCCAATCCAGTTAGTCGCCATAGAAAGCGAGATGAAGCAGTCTTACCTGGATTATGCCATGAGTGTCATTGTCGGCCGGGCGCTGCCTGATGTACGTGATGGCCTGAAGCCCGTCCACAGGCGTGTGCTCTTTGCCATGAGCGTGCTTTCCAACGACTGGAACAAACCTTACAAAAAGTCAGCCCGTGTCGTTGGTGACGTCATTGGTAAATACCATCCCCATGGTGATTCAGCGGTGTATGAAACCATTGTCAGGATGGCTCAAGACTTTTCCTTGCGCTATACCCTGGTTGATGGGCAAGGTAATTTTGGTTCAGTAGATGGCGATTCTGCGGCCGCCATGCGCTACACAGAAATTCGCATGGACAAAATTGCCCATGAACTGTTGGCAGACCTTGAAAAGGAAACTGTAGATTTTTCCGAAAACTATGATGGCACTGAACTGATCCCTGACGTTCTGCCAACACGCATACCGAATCTCCTGGTCAACGGCTCCTCAGGTATTGCTGTAGGAATGGCCACCAATATCCCTCCGCATAACCTGCGCGAAGTCATTAATGGCTGTATGGCTTTAATGGATGATGGTGACATAACAATAGATGCATTGATGGAGCATATTCATGGCCCGGATTTTCCAACGGCTGCCATCATCAACGGCAGGGCGGGCATTATTCAGGCATACAGAACCGGGCGTGGGAAAATTTATATGCGCTCCAGGGCTGTTATTGAGGACAATGAAAAGGGGAGCAGGCAAAGCATTATCGTCACGGAAATCCCTTACCAGCTTAACAAGGCAAAATTAATCGAGCGTATTGCTGAGTTGGTCAAAGAGAAAAAACTCGAAGGCATTTCTGAACTGCGGGATGAATCTGATAAAGACGGCATGCGCATTGTAATCGAACTGCGCAAAGGTGAAGTGGCGGATGTTGTTCTAAACAACCTCTACTCCCAAACTTCCATGCAGATGGTCTTTGGCATCAATGTCGTCGCACTCGTGGATGGTGAGCCAAAGACGCTAAATCTGAAGGAGTTGCTGCAAGCCTTTATCCGCCATCGCCGTGAAGTGGTGACCCGTCGAACTAAATTCCTTTTAAGAAAGGCGCGGGAAAAAGGACATATCCTTGAAGGTCTTGCCGTTGCCCTGGCAAATATTGATGAAGTGATCGAACTTATCAAGAGCTCTCCAAGCTCTGCCGAAGCCAAGGTAAAACTTTTGGCGAAGACCTGGCTGTCTTCCAGTGTAGAAGAAATGCTGGCTGAAGCCGGGCCTGATGCCTGCCGACCAGATGACCTGGCCCCCGAGCTTGGTTTGCATAATGGCGAATACAGATTGTCACCGGAACAGACCCAGGCCATCCTCGAATTGCGCTTGCACCGGCTTACTGGTCTGGAGCATGAAAAGCTTATCAATGATTACCAGGAACTGATCAAACAGATTGCAGGGTATCTTGAAATTCTCGGTAGCACTGAGAAGCTAATGCAGGTTATCCGTGGAGAACTGGAAGAAATTAACAACGAATACGGTGATGACCGAAAAACAGAAATTACCAGCTCCACGCATGATCTAACAGTTGAAGACCTGATTACTGAAGAAGACCGTGTGGTCACCATTTCAAGAGGTGGTTACGCGAAAAGCCAGCCGTTGACTGACTACCAGGCACAACGCCGTGGTGGTATGGGCAAAGCGGCGGCATCGGTCAAGGATGCAGATTTTGTCGAGCACCTGCTTGTGGCCAGTACCCATGACACCTTGTTGTGCTTTACCAGTTCGGGCAAAGTATTTTGGCTAAAAGTATTCCAGATGCCCCTGGCGAGCCGCACTTCGCGGGGCAAGCCAATAATCAATATCCTGCCATTGGAAGAGGGTGAGCAAATTACCAGCATGCTACCAATCAGGGAATATGAGGAAGGCAAATTTATTTTTATGGCGACCACTAGCGGCACCGTGAAAAAAACCCCACTCGTAAGTTTCTCGCGCCAGCGCAGTGTAGGTTTAAAGGCTATTGAGCTTGAGGAAGGGGATACTCTGATTAAAACGGCCATAACTGATGGCACCAAGGATGTCATGCTGTACTCCAGTTCAGGAAAAGTGACTCGCTTCAATGAAAGTAATGTCAGGGCAATGGGAAGGACTGCAAAAGGCGTTCGGGGTATTCGCCTTGATGGCGAGCATCGTATGGTAGACATGATTATTCCGGAAGAAAATGGACAGATACTTGCTGTCAGTGAAAACGGTTATGGTAAACGTACCGTAGTCACTGAATTCCCAACCAAAGGACGTGGCGGTAAAGGTGTTATTGGTATACAGGCCAGTGCCCGGAACGGTCAGATTGTCGGTGCTGTTCAGGTTTTTGAAGGCGACGAAATCATGCTCATCAGTGACAAGGGTACACTGGTACGCACACGCACCGAGGAGGTGTCTTCGCAAGGCAGAGCAACCCAGGGTGTACGCTTGATCAAGCTTAAGGAAGGAGAATTACTGGTAGGGCTTGCATGTGTCGATGAGCCTGATGTAATTCTGGAATCAGAAGACGATGAAGACGGCATAGCAACTACTGAAGCGTCTCAAAGTGAAACAGGCGACGCGGCAGATTCGGGCCCGCAAGACAATGCCGGGGAAGATCGTCAGCCTGACGATCAGGTTGATGATGAATGAAATCGCAACTACTGATCCTGTAGTCTATCTTGGTCCGGAAGGTACCTATTCTCATGCTGCACTGCTGAAATTTTTTGGCTCTGACCAGGCATGTATTCCTGTTGAAGAAATTCCCCATGTTTTTGACAGTGTTCAGGATGGCGCATGCCGTTATGGGCTTGTCCCGGTTGAAAATTCTTCTGAAGGCTCTATTCCTCAAACCCTGGACTGCTTCGGTACCTATGAGCTGAATATTTGTGGCGAAGTTATGCTGCGAATTCAACACTGCTTTTTAGTGAGTGCGGGTACAGGCATGCAGGATATTAAGCGCATCGTCTCCCACCAGCAGTCGCTCGGTCAATGCCGGCACTGGCTGGATGCTAATTTCCCGACAATAGATAAAGTGACAGTGGCAAGTAATGCAGAGGCTGCCAGAATGGCGACAGTCGAAACCGGCACTGCAGCTATTGCAGGAAAAGCAGCTGCAGAAATATATGATCTGTCTATATTGGAGGAAGATCTGGAAGATGTGCACGACAACACGACCCGATTTGCCATTATTTGCAAAGATGATGGGGAACCCTCTAGTAAAGGTAAGGGACGCAACAAAAGCTCACTAATAATATCTACCCGCAATGAACCTGGCGCTCTGTTCAATGCCCTGGAGCCTTTCAAGAACCATTTAGTAAACCTGATTAAACTGGAATCCCGGCCGTCTCGAAAAGAAGCCTGGTCCTATTCCTTCTTTGTGGACATTGAAGGTCATTGCGATGACGCCAATATTCAGTCTGCGCTAAATGACCTAACCGGGCATGCCCTCGAATTCAGGGTGCTGGGTTCTTACCCCGCAGCAAACAATGACTGACATTTTAAAAGGTAAAAAAATTGTCATAATCGGTCTTGGCCTGATTGGTGGCTCCGTTGCGCGTGGCTTATCAAACAAACAGCAAGATGTTGAGATAATTGGAGTAGGGCGCAATGAAGTTGTCCTGCAACAGGCTCAATCTGATGGCGCCATCAACAGCTACTCCACAGATATTAAAATCGCTTGTGCCGATGCAGATCTCATTGTCATAGCAGTTCCGTCTTTAACGATAGAAAGTATTCTGGTTGAACTGAAAGCTGTTGTTACTGATAAAACTGTGATCACTGATGCTGCCAGTGTCAAAAGTGAGATCATCGACGCTGTGATAAAAACCTTTGGGAAGATGCCGGCTAATTTTGTTCCTGGTCATCCTATAGCGGGTTCTGAGCACAGTGGTTATTCGGCATCCTCCGTAGATTTGTACCAGAATAAGAAAGTCATTCTTACTCCACCGGATGACACAGATGAACACGCAATCAACCTGGTTACTGCCCTGTGGCAGGCGTTGGGAGCTCAAGTACTGACAATGACGGCATCAAAACATGATGCAATATTGGCGGCGACCAGTCATTTGCCTCACTTGCTGGCATTCGCGCTGGTCGATACGCTTTCACAGCAAGGCGAAAGCGAGGAGATTTTTCGCTATGCAGCAGGCGGCTTCAGGGATTTCACACGCATTGCCTCCAGTGACCCCCAGATGTGGCATGACATTTTCATGGCAAATGGTGATGCCATAATTAAAGTGCTGGATGTCTATGTACGCGATCTCGACAGGATTAGGCAGGCTGTTCTGGATAAAAACTCTAGTGAGTTAAAGGCTACTTTTGGTCGGGCAAAAAAATCCCGTGACAAGTTTCTGTCAAATTTTGAAAATGGGTCCGATTTACCTGACGGATAATTCCATTTCCAATCCAATAAATCTTTAGTTCGGAATACTTTTGCAATTGATATGAACGATCTGGTTTTTACAATACAACCTGGCGGACTCCTTGAAGGCGATATTCGAGTTCCAGGAGACAAATCCATTTCCCATCGCTCAATAATCCTTGGTGCAATAGCTCAGGGGACTACCTCTGTGGAAGGTTTTCTTGAAGGAGAAGACAGTCTTGCAACCTTAAGAGCATTTCGCGATTTGGGTGTCACCATTAACGATGTCACTAATGGCAATACTGAAATCCAGGGTGTGGGTCTGCATGGGTTAACTGAGCCTGTCGGGCCACTGGATCTTGGTAACTCTGGTACTGCGATGCGCTTGATGTGCGGTTTGCTTGCTGGTCAGTCATTTCCGTCTGTACTCATTGGAGATGACTCACTTTCGAATCGGCCCATGGGACGGGTGGCAGAGCCATTGAACGCCATGGGAGCTGATGTCAGGCTGCAGGCAGGGGGATTAGCTCCCATTGAAATATTGCCTTCCAGATTGCAACCGGTTGACTATGCAATGCCTGTGGCCAGCGCCCAAATAAAATCGTGCCTCCTGTTGGCAGCCTTATATACCAATCAAAGTGATGGTCAGACTGTTATTACAGAACCTGCCCCTTGCCGGGACCATACAGAACGGATGTTGCGCGGTTTTGGCTATGAAATAAGTACTGAGGGATCAAGCATTAGTATGTCGGGTGGAGGCACGTTGACTGGTTGCCATATCGATGTGCCGGCGGATATCAGTTCTGCCGCTTTTTATATGGTAGGTGCCTCCATTGCGAAGGGCTCGGATCTCATGCTCCGGCATGTGGGGATTAATCCTACTAGGACGGGTGTGATCAATATTCTGCAAGAAATGGGAGCGGATATCACCTTTGAAAACAAGCAAATTGTTGGCGGCGAACCGGTTGCCGATATTCGTGTTCGTTATGCGCCTCTTAAGGGAATCAATATACCTGCTGAACAGGTACCGCTGGCCATTGATGAATTTCCAGCCCTGTTTATTGCAGCTTCCTGTGCCCAAGGCACCACTGTACTCAGTGGGGCAGAAGAGTTGCGGGTTAAGGAAAGTGACCGCATTCAGGTGATGGCTGACGGGCTGGCGCAGTTAGGTATCTCTCATGACGTCAGGCCTGACGGGATCGTCATCGAAGGTGGCAAGCTGGGTGGTGGAGAAATACACAGCCATGGAGATCACAGGATCGCTATGGCATTTGCTATGGCCGGACTTCGGGCAGAGCAACCCATACGAATTCTAGATTGCGAAAATGTGGCCACCTCCTTTCCTGGATTTAGTGATCTTGCAGGCAAGACAGGCTTGAGCATGAAGGTCTCAGAGGAATAGGTTACAGCCATGAGCCAAGCCCCTGTTATTACAATTGATGGTCCCAGTGGCACTGGTAAGGGCACTATTGCCCGGAAACTGGCCGACTTCCTGGGATGGCATTTTTTAGATAGTGGTGCCCTCTATCGGATTGTGGCAGTGGGTGCGCAAGAGAAAGAAATATTACTCAATGATATCAAAGGATTACGTAGATTTTCTGAGGCCATGAAAGTGGCCTTTTCCCAGGATTTTGAAGACTCAATCAGCCTCAATGGTAAGGAAATTTCAAGCCAGGTAAGATTGGAGGAAACGGCGGAAAAGGCATCTCTTGTCGCTGCGATACCTGAAATCAGAAGTGCACTTCTGAAAAAACAGCTAATCTTCAGACAAAACCCAGGTTTGGTGGCAGACGGCCGGGATATGGGGACAGTAGTTTTCCCAGATGCAGAACTCAAATTTTACCTCACAGCGAGTCCGGAAGAACGAGCGCAAAGGCGATATAAGCAGTTGATAAATAAGGGGGTTAATGTTAATCTGCGCGCCCTTTTGAAGGATATCGCAAGTCGGGATGAGCGGGATACTAACCGAAAAGTTTCCCCTTTGAGACCGGCTGATGATGCAGTCGTCATTGACACGACGTCATTGACCATTGAACAGGTGCTCAACAGAGTGCTTGCCGAGGTCAAGACAACGTTTCCGGTAACGACATAACAGACTCCACTATCTATAGATACTGATAGATAGCTATAGAAGAACAGAGTCTGCACAAATCAGCGAATAATCCAAAGAAAGCACTCCATCGACCTGAGTACCAGTCAGTCTCGGGATCGATGACATTATTAACTTGCCCCGTATGGACTGGAATACGGTAGTGCGAAAACAGATAACTAGTAAGTCTCTAGACTATTTTTTTCGCAATAAAATCAGGAAACAAGTATGAGCGAAAGTTTCGCAGAGCTCTTTGAACAGAGCCTAATAGATATCGATATGAAACCCGGTTCAATCATAACCGGAACAATTATAGACGTGGATTCTGACTGGGTAACAGTCAATGCAGGTCTCAAATCTGAAGGGGTAATTGCCCGACAAGAATTCCTGGACGATAGAGGCGAATTCAATCTGGTAATTGGTGATGAGGTTAAAGTAGCCCTCGATGCCGTTGAAGACGGTTTCGGTGAAACCAAGCTTTCACGTGAAAAAGCCAAGCGTTCAGAAACATGGATGGTGCTTGAAGAGGCCTTTGAAAAAGACGAGCCCGTTACAGGTGTTATTAATGGCAAGGTAAAAGGCGGATTTACAGTTGATGTAAACACTATACGTGCTTTTCTTCCTGGTTCACTGGTAGATGTCAGACCTGTTCGTGAAGTGGACCACCTGATGTTCAAGGATCTGGAATTCAAACTTATCAAGCTGGATCAAAAGCGTAACAACGTAGTAGTTAGTCGTCGTGCGGTACTTGAATCAGTTAATACTGCAGAGCGCGATGAGTTACTGTCTAACTTGCAAGAAGGCCAGTCCGTGAAAGGGGTTGTGAAAAACCTTACCGACTACGGCGCATTCGTAGATTTGGGTGGTGTAGATGGCCTCCTGCATATTACTGACATGTCCTGGAAGCGCATCAAGCACCCCAGTGAAATTGTCAATGTCAGTGATGAAATCGACGTTAAAATTCTTAAATTTGATCGTGAAAGAAATCGTGTGTCTTTAGGCCTGAAACAGTTGGGCGAAGATCCATGGATAGAAATTAAAGCCCGTTATCCCGAAAATACCCGAGTGAAAGCAGTGGTAACAAACCTTACAGATTACGGTTGTTTTGCCGAGCTTGAAGAAGGTGTCGAAGGATTGGTTCATGTATCCGAAATGGATTGGACCAATAAAAATATTCATCCCTCCAAACTTGTGCAATTGGGTGATGAAGTAGAAGTAATGATTCTGGATATTGATCAGGAGCGACGCCGTATCTCTCTTGGCCTGAAACAATGCCAACAAAATCCCTGGGATGTATTTGGTGAAAAATTCAAGAAGGGTGACAGGATTTCAGGCAACATCAAATCCATCACTGACTTCGGTATTTTCCTCGGACTGGAAGGTGAAATCGATGGTCTGGTGCATCTCTCCGATATCAGCTGGGATGAACCTGGAGAGCAGGCGGTGCGCCAGTATACGAAGGGTGACAAGCTCGATACTGTGATTCTTACAGTTGATCCTGAGCGGGAAAGAATCTCACTAGGCATCAAACAACTTTCCGATGATTCTTTCTCCAATTTTGCCGGCATGAACGAAAAAGGCAGTGTTTTGACCGGTACAGTGAAAGAAGTGGATGCGAAGGAAGCAATTATCACTCTGGCAGAAGGTGTTGAAGGTGTACTGAAGGCATCTGAAATTAGCCGTGACAGGGTTGAGGATGCGCGAAATGCAATCACTGTGGGTGAGGAAGTTGCCTTGATGGTTGTTGGCATAGATCGTAAAAGCCGTGTTATTAACCTGTCTATTAAGGCCAGGGAAGTTTCGGAAGAAAAAAGTTCTGTAGCTGAGCATAAGAAGCAAAGTGTAACGTCAGCCACTCCTACGACAGTTGGTGACCTGCTGAAATCACAGCTCGATAAGGAATAAAACTGTAACGGCATGTTGCCATCTGTCTGATAACATTAGTGAAGGATAAGCCATGACTAAATCAGAACTGATAGACCATATAGTCTCTAAACAAACTCAACTTTCTGCAAAGGATGTAGAGCTTGCGGTTAAGGCGATTATTTCCTATATGTCTGAAGTTTTGGCTGAAGGTGGTCGGATAGAGATCCGTGGTTTTGGCAGTTTCTCGCTGCATTACCGGGCAGCAAGGATTGGCAGGAACCCCAAAACCGGAGAGCCGGTTGAATTGAGTGGAAAATATGTTCCCCATTTCAAACCAGGCAAGGAATTAAGGGACAGGGTTAACAGCAGCATGCTGGAGCAACAACACATTCCAGAATAATTCTGGTTGGTTTGTTAAAACGGCAGCTTTTGTTTTCGGAAGCTGCCGTTTTTTTTCCACAAAGTAATGAGCCTTGGATATTTCGTGAAAGGTTTTTTCCGATTCATAACATTTCTTCTATTTTTCGGAATTATTCTGCTGGGATTCTTGTTTGCTGTAAATAATACGACGGAAGTCATTCTTTGGGTGGGGTTTGATTTACCACCCTTTAGTGTCGGCGAACTAGTAATAATTGTTTTTATCGTTGGAGGTTTGCTTGGCCTGTTACTTGGCATTGGTATCTTCAGGCAGATGAAACACCTGTTTCAGATCAGAAAGCTGCGGTCTCAAATAGAAAAGCTGCAGGGTAATGCCGAGCATGAGAAAAGTTGAAATCAGGACCACTATTGACTTGCAATTAAATGGCGCAATTTAATGGAAAGTAACGACGCATCCAATTTTATTCTATATCTGTTGTTGCTGGCCGCACTAGCAGTTGGCTGGTGGCTTGGTAGACGTAGTAATAAATCTGTCGGCTCAGTTTTCGGGCTTGTTTCCCGCAAGACGCCGACAAATGATTATTTTATCGGTCTGAATTATCTGCTTAATGACGAGCCAGATGATGCCATTGATATCTTTATCGATTCATTGGAAATCAGTTCCAATACTCTAGAGACTCATTTGGCACTGGGGACACTGCTTCGACGACGCGGTAAAGTAGACCGTTCCATTGCCCTTTATCAGGATCTATTAGGGAAAAGTAATTTTTCCCGAACGGAATTAAATGAAATAAAAATAAGCCTGGTACAAAGTTATATATCAGCTGGATTGCTGGACAGGGCGGAGCATCTGTTGAAGGAGTTGCGCAACGAAAAAGGCGATATCAAAGTGCAGGCCCTTGTGCTTTCAGCCAATGTCTACCAGATGGAAAAAGATTGGCAGGAAGGAGTAAATGCACTTCTTGAATTATTGAAGATGTGTCCATCTAGTAAGCGTTCAACCTACCAGAACCTGGCATCTCATTTTTACTGTGAGATGGCAGAAGAGGCATTGGAAAATGAACATATGTCCCGTGCCAGGGATTATTTACGCAATGCAGTTGCCCTGGATAAAAATAACGCCAGGGTTAGCATATTGTTTGGCAGGCTTGAGGGTTTGTGTGGCAACTACAAGGAAGCCATAGTTAACTATCTGCGCGTGAAGAAACAGGACGCTTCCTTCATGGCGGATGTGTTTGCCCCCCTAGTTGAGTGCTTCCAGCAAGCGGGCAAAGAAAAAGCGTTACGCAATTTTATCGATGAAAGTATTCAGGAAGAAAGCAACACGTCTGTATTGCTTGAACTTGCCAAGTTTCTGGAACAGGAACGCGGCCAGGAAGAAGCCAGAAATTATTTGTTACAGCGACTTGGCAGTAAATCATCCTTACGTTTGTTGCTTCAGACTCTCGCCCTGGATGACGCATCAGGACGCATACAGGAAGATAAGCAATTGTTTCTAAGAGTTTTGAAAGAGAATATAGAAGGAAAGGCTCAATACCAATGCACAAATTGCGGTTTGGAAATGAAGAGTCTGTTGTGGCATTGCCCGAGCTGTTCTCAATGGGGTAATGTAAAACATGTCGTGGGTATTTCAGGAGAATAGCCCTCAAGGATTACTCAGAATATGAAAATTGATAAACCCGTCAATAAACCCGTAATAGTTGCGCTGGATTTTCCTGATACAGCGTCTGCACTTTCTCTGATAAATCGTCTCGATCCTGAATTATGCCGCCTCAAGGTTGGCAAGGAATTGTTTACCCGTACAGGGCCAGATTTTGTACGAAATCTCATTAAGCGAGATTTCGATGTTTTTCTCGATCTTAAATTCCATGATATTCCCAATACAGTGGCCGGTGCCGTGGCTGCCGCAGCTGATTTGGGAGTTTGGATGGTCAATGTTCATGCAGGGGGAGGCAGGACAATGCTGGAAGCGGCTCGCAATGCACTCTCAGAAGACTCAGGGACATTGTTAATTGCTGTGACAGTATTGACCAGTATGGGAGATGAAGATCTGAGTGAGCTTAATGTCTCAGCAACGTCCGCTGAACAGGTGATGACATTAGCTACGCTTTCAAGGGACTATGGTCTTGATGGTGTAGTGTGCTCAGCAAGGGAAACGCCCATGTTGCGTCAGTCACTTGGAGAAGACTTTTTGCTGGTCACTCCAGGCATTCGACCCGCCGGTGATAGCGCAGATGACCAGAAACGTGTCTTGACACCAAGTGAGGCTGTCAGGGATGGCAGTGATTTTTTGGTAATAGGTCGGCCGGTGACGCAAGCAGAAGACCCGTCTTCCAAGTTACAGCAGATAATGGCCGAGATTAACGGCAAAAAATAGAAACTCTGCTACAGTGATTTCAGCAGCACAAGCTGCACACACAAACTATTGAAATCAAGAAACAGGGAATATTCTTCCCTTAATGCAAGGAGGCATTATCATGACTAATACCCGAATCGGGAATTTTCCCTTATTGTTAAAAGGTGTTCTTTTCAGTTTGATTGTCACTTTTTCCGGTGCCAGTGCAGGGCAGGAGAATGTCGAAGCCAATGAGTTGGCAACCCCACAGTTTGAGCAGGTGAACATCAACAATGCAAACGCTGAAACAATTGCTAAAGTCCTTGATGGTATCGGGATGAGCAGGGCATCAGCAATAGTCTCATTTAGGGAAGAGTTTGGTGAATTTACCAGCCTGGAAGATATTCAGATGGTCACAGGTGTTGGGGAAATCACGTTGCAAAATAACGAAGCAAAAATCAGTTTTGAGTAGTCTGCAGCAACACTGATTAAAAAAGGCGTCTTAAGACGCCTTTTTTATGCAGATAAAATGATAATGCTTTGTACCATCAGATAATTTTTGACAAAATGATATTGTACTGTATGACTTACCTCACGAATTTAGCCCTTCGAATTAATGACTGATTATCTTTTTTTACCACTAACATTCCTGTGTTCCTTTCTTGGAACCTGGTTGATTATCCAACTGGGGAAAAGCCAGCATTGGCTGGATCAGCCCAACAGCAGAAGCTCTCACTCTATACCAACGCCGACAAGCGGAGGAGTGGCTTTTGTTCTGGTTTTTATCATTGCATCTCTGTTGGTATTCCGTGCCAGCAGCCCGGGCTTTAATGTGGTGCTGGTATTAATCCTGTGTGCCTGTATCGCTGCATTGGGGTTGGCCGATGACATAATCAAACTCGGAATTAGTACCCGAATACTGTCGCAATTTCTTGTGGTGGCCGGGGCACTGGCAATTTTTGGTGTGCCAGCTATACCCCTTTTCGACTTTTATTTTGAGTCCGGGTGGGTAGGGTACATGCTGCTGACCTTGATCCTGATCTGGTTTATCAATCTTTTCAATTTTATGGATGGACTTGATGGCATTGCAGCTTCACAGGTTATTTTTATCTGTTTGTCAGTGTATGTGGTCACCTCGAATGACAGTAATGCCGAGTATCATAATTTGTTGCTCTTATTGGTTGCCGCAGTAGGGGGATTCCTGTTGTTCAATGTGGCGCCGGCCAGAGTCTTTATGGGGGACATCGGCAGTAACTTCCTCGCCTTCGTACTCATTGTTGCCGGTTTGGCTAGCACTACCACTGGAATAACCAATGTCTGGGTGTGGAGTATATTAGCCAGTATTTTTATCGTGGATGCAACATACACGCTGTTGGCAAGAATGCTGAGGGGGGAAACCTGGTATTTTGCACACCGAACCCATGCCTACCAATTAGCGGCTGTTTATTTAAACAGCCATGGCAAAGTGGTTATTGCCGTGACCCTGATTAATTGCGGCTGGCTGTTACCTTTGGCCTGGTGGAGCCACTTGGAACCTCAATGGGGACTGGCCTTAACGCTATTTGCCTGGGCGCCTTTGATAATAGTTGTGGGCCTGATACGCCATTCACTCCTGGATAGACAGAGCGATTCTCAGACTGAAAATTGAATTAATTTGGTAAGTTGTACGAGTAATTTGCATAGTAATATGCAAATAAAGGGAAAAAGAAAAAATGGCTGCCCAACCAAGACTCGAACTTGGAACCAAGTGATTAACAGTCACCTACTCTACCATTGAGCTATTGGGCAGTAACCTGAAAAGGGAGGCCCCTTTTCGAGAACGCGAATACTAATTACTAATCCTCGTTGGGTCAACACTCGAACCCGATTATCTCTCTGATAAGCCATCGAAATAGGCTGGGTCAATACTCGAACCCCAATTATCTCTCTGCTAAGTCATAAAATCAGGCTGGGTCACTACTTTGTCTCTTTCAGAGTCGCTGGAACTACGGTTGTTCGGTTAAGTTGCAAAAGCAGAGTTTAAACAGATTTCTCCCTGAAGGCCTTTTGCCCTTAAAATGTCCTGTTTCCTTCTGCGCCCAGGCAGGGCTTTGAATTTCTATGGACAAAAAGTTCAATCTGAAAGCAAATTTCAAACCAACTGGTGACCAGCCGGAAGCCATAGCCTGTCTGCTGGAAGGCCTCGAAGATGGCCTGGCAGCTCAGACCTTACTGGGTGTTACCGGGTCAGGTAAAACCTACACAATTGCCAATGTCATTGCTGAATCCCAGCGCCCGGCATTGGTCATGGCACCGAACAAGACTCTGGCGGCACAGTTGTATGGGGAGTATCGGGACTTCTTTCCGGATAATGCCGTTGAATATTTCGTTTCCTACTATGATTACTATCAGCCTGAAGCCTATGTGCCATCGTCTGATACCTATATTGAGAAAGATTCTTCCATAAATGACCATATAGAGCAGATGAGATTGTCAGCAACGAAATCGTTGCTTGAGCGTCGGGATGTGATCGTGGTTGCAACAGTCTCTGCAATTTATGGGCTCGGTGATCCCACCATGTACCTGAATATGGTGCTGCACCTGAATGTGGGTGGCAAGCTGGATCAGCGTGTTCTGTTGCGACGATTGGCAGAACTGCAATACAGCCGCAATGATATGGAACTACATCGATCCTCCTACCGGGTGCGGGGCGATGTGATAGATATCTATCCGGCGGAGTCTGATATCAATGCAATTCGGATTGAGTTGTTTGATGATGAAATTGAAAGCTTGGCCTGGTTTGACCCCCTGACTGGTGAAGTGATTCAACGGGTGCCGCGTCTGACAGTGTTTCCAAAATCCCACTATGTCACTTCCCGGGAAAGGCTGCAGAATGCCGTTGAGGAAATCAAAGAAGAATTGCAGGACAGACTCGCCTATCTGGAAAAAAATAACCGTCTGGTGGAAGCGCAGCGACTCTCCCAACGCACCCAGTTTGACCTGGAAATGATCAGGGAAATTGGCTATTGCTCGGGGATTGAGAATTACTCACGGTATCTGTCAGGTAGACAGGAAGGCCAGCCACCGCCCACTTTGTTTGATTACATGCCAAAAGACGCCATTGTTGTGATGGATGAATCTCATGTAGGTATTCCCCAACTTGGCGCCATGTACAAGGGCGACAGATCAAGAAAAGAGACGCTGGTCAATTACGGCTTCAGAATGCCTTCTGCGCTGGATAACCGGCCGCTGCGATTTGAAGAATGGGAAGCTCTTGTTCCGCAACTGATTTTCGTTTCCGCCACTCCGGGGCCCTATGAGGCAGAAAAACAGGGGCAATTGGTCAGGCAGGTGGTGAGGCCCACTGGGTTGCTGGATCCTGAATTGGAAGTCCGGCCAGCCATGCACCAGGTGGATGATTTACTTTCTGAAGTCAGGCTACGTGCGGTTAAAGAGGAAAGAGTCCTGGTAACAGTATTGACCAAGCGCATGGCGGAAGACTTGACTGATTATCTTGCAGAAAACGATGTCAGGGTGCGTTACCTGCATTCAGATATTGATACTGTGGAACGCGTAGAGATCATCCGTGACTTGCGCCTTGGGGTGTTTGATGTGCTTGTGGGCATCAATCTGCTCAGGGAAGGGCTGGACATACCGGAAGTATCCCTGGTGGCTGTGCTTGATGCCGACAAAGAGGGTTTTCTGCGCTCAGAACGCTCCCTGGTACAGACTGTAGGGCGAGCCGCGCGCAATCTTCATGGTAAAGCAATCCTGTATGGTGATGTGGTGACTGGCTCCATGCAGCGGGCTATTGATACGACCGATGAGCGCCGCCGGATACAGGTGGAATTTAATAAGGCCAATAACATCACTCCGGAGGGTATAAGCAAGGCAGTGACGGATATCATGCAAGGAGCGAGTCATTCGCCCGGATCGTCCAGGCGCAGCTACCGGGACATTGCTAAAGTGGCTGAGGAGGGAGGTGACTACCAGACCCGACTGGCTGCAATGAATCAAACTGAATTGGCAAAGGAAATTAGCAAGCTGGAACAAAAAATGTATGAGCATGCCAAGAACCTGGAGTTTGAGGAAGCGGCAAAAGTCAGGGATCAGGTCAGAATTATCAATGAGGGTTTTGTGCTTTCATGAGGTCTTTATAAACGACCGTAGAGTGCTGTAATCCTTGTAGTTTATAGCCCTTGTCACTATAATCGCCTGCTCTTTCCACAGGGCACTCTCAGGGCAATCTGCAGAATAACCCTCAATGGAAAAGTTTTGGAAAAGATGTCCGCAAAGGTTGTTCCACAGGCGCGTAGCTCAGTTGGTTAGAGCGCTACCTTGACATGGTAGAGGTCACCAGTTCGAATCTGGTCGTGCCTACCAATTCCCAGCTTTAAATTCACAACGGGATGGCGGCGTAAATCCTTGCTTATTGGTAATGAATCGGAAATTTCATGGTAGCCATCACCCTGCCTGACGGCAGTCAAAAGACATTTGATGCACCGGTCTCTGTGCTTCAGGTCGCTGAATCCATTGGTCCCGGTTTGGCCAAGGCAGCCTTGGCGGGCAAGATAATGGGAAAGGTGGATGAAGAAATTGTTGACGTTTCACACGTGCTTGAAACTGACTGCGCCCTGGCAATCATCACTGGAAGGGATGAAGAGGGATTGGAGATCATCAGACATTCCTGTGCGCATCTCATGGCCAATGCAGTACAAAACCTTTTCCCGGAAGCTCAGGTCACTATTGGGCCGGTGATTGAAAACGGTTTCTTTTACGATTTTGCTTATGAAAGGCCGTTCACCCCTGAAGATCTGGAAGCTATAGAAAAAGAAATGCAGCGGCTTGTCAAAGAAAATGTACAGGTGGATCGTTCGGTAATGAGTAGACCGGATGCCGTTGCCCTGTTCGAGAAAATGGGTGAAAAATACAAAGTTGAAATTATTGAAAGCATTCCCGGTGATGAAGACTTGTCCTTTTATAAACAAGGCGATTTCATCGACCTTTGTCGCGGTCCACACGTGCCAGCAACCGGTGCCATCAAGTCCTTCAAACTGATGTCTGTCGCTGGTGCCTATTGGCGTGGTGACTCTAACAATGAAATGCTGCAACGGATTTACGGCACTGCATGGAATGATAAAAAAGATCTCAAGCATTACCTGCACATGCTGGAAGAGGCTGAGCGCCGCGATCATCGTAAACTTGGTAAACGCTTTGAACTGTTTCATTTTCAGGAAGAAGCTCCCGGCATGGTGTTCTGGCATCCAAATGGATGGCAGGTGTATCAGATCATCAGGGGCTATATGCAGCAGCTTTGGAAAGACAATGGTTACCAGGAAATCAATACCCCCCAACTGGTGGATTACACGTTATGGGAAAAATCAGGACATGCAGATAAGTTCGCTGAAGAAATGTTCAGTGTTGAGTCTGACAATCGCATGTATGCCATCAAGCCCATGAACTGTCCCTGTCATGTCCAGGTATTTAATCAGGGTTTAAAAAGTTATCGGGATTTACCACTGCGTCTGGCTGAGTTTGGTGCTTGCCACCGTTATGAACCTTCCGGGGCCATGCATGGACTAATGCGGGTAAGAAGCTTTACTCAGGATGATGGACATATTTTTTGCGCCAAGGAAGATATCCAGTCAGAAGTGTCACAGTTCATCGATCTGGTGAACCTTGTATACAACGATTTTGGTTTTGATGAAGTACTACTCAAACTTTCTACTCGCCCTGAACAACGAGTTGGTGCAGATGAGCTTTGGGATGAAGCCGAGAAGGCCCTGGAAATCGCGTTGGATAATACTGGCACCCCCTGGGATTTGCAGCCAGGTGAGGGCGCCTTTTATGGCCCTAAAATTGAATTTACCCTAAAGGATTGTATGGGTCGGCAAATGCAGTGTGGCACTATTCAAGTCGATTTTTCCATGCCAGCTAGACTTGGTGCTGAATATGTTACTGAAGACAATTCCAAGGCGACACCGGTCATGTTGCATCGGGCAATTTTTGGCTCATTCGAGCGATTTATTGGCATTTTGATCGAACATTTTGAAGGCGCATTTCCAGCCTGGTTAGCGCCTGTTCAGGCAATTGTTCTGAATATTACGGACAAACAGGCCGAATATTGCGATAAAGTAGTGAATTCTTTGCAAAACAAGGGCTTCCGGGTAAATGCAGACTTGAGAAATGAAAAGATCGGCTTTAAAATCCGCGAGCACACGCTTCAGAAGGTTCCGTATCTGCTGGTAGTAGGCGATAAGGAAGTTGAAGCAGAATCTCTTGCCGTACGTGACAGGACCGGTAATGACCTGGGAGTAATGAGTATCGATGAATTCTCGGTTTTATTACAACAGGACGTAAATCGGTTGGGACGTGTTAGCGAGTCTTCTGAAACACCTGAAGCAGAAAGCAAAACAGCTTAATAAAGCGGAGAAATAAATCATCAAGAGAGAAAGTAGCAAGTCTAAGAAAGCCCAGATAAATGACGAGATTCTAAGTGATCCCGTTCGATTGATTCTTGCCGATGGCACACAGCAGGGAATTGTGCCTCTTGATGAAGCCAGGGGATTAGCCAAAGGCGACAAACTGGATCTTGTCTTGATTTCTCCCGAAGCAGATCCGCCTGTTTGCAAAATCATGGATTATGGCAAACATATCTTTGAGCTGAAGAAACAAAATGCGGCGAACAAGAAAAAGCAAAAAGTGATTCATGTAAAGGAAATGAAATTTAGACCAGGGACGGAGGAAGGAGATTATCAGGTAAAACTACGCAACCTGATACGTTTCCTTAGCGATGGGGACAGAGCCAAGGTGTCGTTAAGATTCCGCGGTCGTGAAATGGCCCATCAGGAGTTAGGTCTTGAGATGATGCATCGCATCAGGAAGGATCTCGAGGAACATGGCACCGTCGATCAAGACCCTAAAATGGAAGGTCGGCAAATTACCATGGTCCTGGCACCTGTAAAGAGAAAGAGACAGTAAATTTCCCACTGGATTACCGGATTACTCCTGTGATGTAAGGGGAGGGAAACTGTTTTACTTAATAAACTGTAAGGAAGCGTATCGCAAAACGATTTTGTGATGGGCTCCTTCAATGCGGAGTGTTAAATCATGCCCAAGCAAAAAGTGCATAGTGGCGCGGCGAAACGTTTTAAAAAAACGGGTGCCGGCATTAAGCGTAAAAGCGCTTATAAAAGTCATATCCTCACCAAGATGACAACTAAACGTAAACGTCAGTTGCGCGGTACCCAGCAGGTCAATCCTGCAGATATGGGTAACGTTAAGCGCATGCTGCGTCTCGATTAACTGACTTCAACGGAGAGGATTAAACAATGGCTAGAGTAAAACGCGGGGTAATTGCCCGTCGTAAACATAAGAAAGTTTTAAAACAGGCCAAGGGTTACTACGGTGCCAGGAGTCGGGTTTTTCGTGTTGCCAAACAGGCAGTCATCAAAGCCGGCCAGTATGCCTATCGTGACCGCAGGCAAAAGAAACGTGTATTTCGCGCTCTGTGGATTACCCGAATTAACGCGCAGGCGAGAGTTCTTGGTATGTCCTACAGCCGTCTTATAGCCGGTCTGAAAAAAGCCGAGATTGAAATGGATCGACGTGTCCTGGCGGACCTGGCAGTGAATGACAAAGAAGCATTTGCTGTGATCGTAGAGCAGGCCAAGACAGCATTGGCCTGATAACCGGGTAAAGATTGTTACATTCATGCGTGACGTTGGTGAAACAAACAGTCTAATCAGGATCAAAAGGCCCTATGGATAATCTCGACTCGCTGACCAGCGAAGCCTTGAATGAAATTGAGCAAGCCCCGGACATACCAGGGCTTGAACAATTGCGGGTGCAATATCTTGGCAAGAAGGGCAGCCTTACAGAACTCCTGAAAAGTCTGGGCAAACTGGATCCAGAAGAAAGGCCTAAAGCCGGGGCTGCAATCAATGCCGCCAAGGTGAAAGTGCAGGAAGCCCTTGAAGCCCGTAAAACAACCCTGAGCGCTGAAGAAACTGCCAGTAAACAGACTGCGGAAGCTGTGGATGTGACATTGCCTGGCCGACGCCAGAGTGCCGGTGGACTGCATCCGGTTACAAAAACATTACAGCGCATTGAAAATATTTTTTCCTCAGTCGGGTTTGATGTTGTCCAAGGACCCGAGATTGAAGACGACTACCACAACTTCGAAGCACTCAATATTCCTGAACACCATCCTGCCAAGGCCATGCATGATACGTTTTATTTTGACAGTGGCCTGTTGCTGAGAACCCACACGTCTACCGTGCAAGTCAGGGAAATGGAAAACGGTGAAGCACCGTTTCGATTTATTTGCCCCGGCCGGGTATACCGCTGTGATTCAGATATTACCCACACACCCATGTTCCATCAGGTGGAAGGGCTGTTGGTGGATGAGCAGGTGACCATGGCAGACCTGAAAGGTTTGCTGGTTGAGTTTTTGCAGGTCTTCTTTGAAGCTGACCTGGAAGTGCGCTTTCGTCCCTCATACTTTCCTTTCACAGAACCTTCTGCCGAAATAGATATGCAATGTGTTTCCTGCAAGGGCGAAGGTTGTCGTGTCTGCAGTCAAACAGGTTGGCTGGAGGTGGGCGGTTGCGGCATGGTGCATCCCAATGTGCTGAGATATTCAAACGTAGACCCGGAAAAGTACACTGGCTTTGCCTTTGGTATGGGAGTGGATCGTCTGGCCATGTTGCGGTACCAGATTAATGATCTGCGCCTTTTGTTTGACAATGACCTGCGTTTTCTCAGGCAGTTCAGTGAGGGGCGCACGTGAAGTTCAGCGAACAATGGTTGCGTGAATGGGTCAGTCCCGATCTGGATACTCAAGCCCTGGTAGAACAACTGACCATGGCTGGTCTGGAAGTGGACAGTGTTTCTTCAGCGGCAATAGATTTTAGTGACGTCTACGTAGGTGAAGTTGTTCAGGTAGACGCCCATCCAGATGCTGATAAACTTAAGGTATGTCTTGTCAGTGATGGTAGCCAGCAATACCAGGTGGTGTGCGGCGCGCCAAATGTGGCGGTCGGACAAAAAGTACCCTTCGCTAAGGTAGGTGCAGTACTGGGACTTGATTTCAAAATTAAAAAAGCGAAATTGCGCGGCGTTGAATCACAGGGAATGATTTGCTCTGAGGAAGAACTGGGATTAGCAGAACAATCGGATGGCATCATGGAATTGCCCACTGATGCCGAGACGGGTCTTGATGTTCGTCAGTACCTGCAATTGAATGATGCGCTGATCGAAGTTGATCTCACGCCAAACCGTGGTGACTGTTTAAGTATTACAGGAATTGCCAGAGAGGTTGGGGTATTAAATAAATTACCTGTTTCCAGTCCTGCAATTGAAGCAGTACAAGCAACAATTGATGAAACGTTACCTATCACACTGGATAGCCCTGCAGATTGCCCACGTTATCTTGGCCGTATTATCAGGAACATTGATACCGGTGCAGTATCTCCATTATGGCTGCAGGAAAAACTGCGTCGCAGTGGTATCAAGTGCATTGATCCGGTTGTGGATGTCACCAATTATGTGCTCATGGAACTGGGGCAGCCCATGCACGCCTTCGATTTTGAAAAACTCGATGGCGGTATTAATGTCAGGCAAGCGAAGAAAAAAGAAAAGCTGACCCTATTGGATGGCAAAGAAGTTGAATTGACGTCGGGCACTCTGGTCATCGCCGACAATAAAAAGTGCCTTGCCATTGCTGGTGTCATGGGTGGACTCGACAGTTCAGTCACACCAGCGACCAAACAACTCTTCCTTGAAAGTGCCTTCTTTTCACCTACCACCATTGCTGGTAAAGCCCGCTCCTATGGTTTACAGACTGATGCGGCTCATCGCTATGAGAGGGGAGTGGATTTCAACCTTCCTGGTATTGCCATGGAAAGGGCTACTCAGTTATTGCTGGACATTGTAGGCGGAGAAGCAGGGCCCGTTGTTGAAGCGGTAGATAATTTGCCAGAACGTAAAACCGTGACGTTAAGAGAAGAACGTATAGGACGTGTTCTCGGCATTGAGCTGTCCAAGTCAGACGTTGAAGCGTATTTGACAGGTCTTGGTCTGGAAATTGTAGAAAAAGGCGAGGGGTGTTGGACCTTTAATGTCCCTTCATGGCGCTTTGACATTGCTATAGAAGAAGACTTGATCGAGGAACTGGCCAGGATTTATGGCTATGACAATCTACCAGTCACTGAACCTCTGAGCCGGTTCAGCCTGAAGCCAAACAAAGAGACTAGTGTGGGCTTAACTGAATTGCGTGAGCAGCTTGTTGCTTTAGGTTATCAGGAAGTCATCACATACAGCTTTGTTGAACGGCAGATGGAAACCCTGTTGGGCACTGAAGAATCCGGGATGCTGCCACTGGCTAACCCGATTTCCCAGGAGTTGTCGGTGATGCGCACAAGCTTGTGGTCGGGTCTTTTAAAGACTCTCCAGCATAATCATCACCGCCAGCAGAACCGGGTACGCCTGTTTGAATCAGGGCTAGTATTTAATCATATAAACAATAAGTTAGAACAAATACCTAAAGTTGCTTCTATTATATGGGGTGACCAGTTGCCAGAACAATGGGGCACTCAAAACCAGGCTGTTGATTTCTTTGATATTAAAGGCGATGTCGAAGCGTTACTAAGCCTAACCCTTGCCAAAGCCGATTTTAGTTTTAAAGCCGCCGAGCATCCTGCCCTGCAGTCAGGTCAGACCGCTCAGGTTTTACGCGGCGACCATTCAATCGGCTGGATAGGTGCCTTGTCACCAGCAATTCAGCAACATATTGATATTCCTGGGAAAATATACCTTATGGAACTGGATCTGAACGCCGTCATGCCCGCTGAACTACCGGTGTATAGCGAGTTATCCAGATTTCCATCAATACGCCGTGACCTCGCCATGGTGGTCGATGTGGCCCAGGAAACCGCTGCTATTGAGGCCTTAATCCGGCAGCAAGCTGGGGAATTACTACAGGATTTGGTCATTTTTGACGTATATCAGGGCCAAAACATTGAAATAACTAAAAAAAGTCTTGCTTTGGGCTTGACCTTCCAGCATCCTTCACGCACTCTTGCGGATGAGGACATAAATCCAATAATTGATAGTTGTATCAATGTCCTAGAATCACAATTTAATGCAAAGTTAAGGATGTAAATCGGCCATCCAGAAATGGATATAACGGTTAAATTTAAAGAAAGCACAGGGTAGGTATAGACATGTCTGGTGGTGCACTGACTAAAGCCGAAATGGCTGAGCGTCTGTTCGACGATATGGGGCTGAACAAGCGGGAAGCCAAAGAACTCGTCGAGCAGTTTTTCGAAGAAATCAGGCAGTCCCTGGAAGCTAACGAGCAGGTGAAATTATCCGGTTTTGGAAATTTCGATCTGCGCGATAAGCGCCAGCGGCCCGGCAGAAACCCAAAAACTGGGGAAGAGATTCCAATTCAGGCTCGTCGCGTGGTCACTTTCAGACCCGGGCAGAAGCTGAAATCAAGGGTAGAGAACTATGCTGGAACCAAGTCATAACGCAGAATTACCGGAAATTCCGGCTAAACGCTATTTCACCATCGGTGAAGTCAGTGATCTCTGCGATGTTAAACCCCATGTCCTGCGTTACTGGGAGCAGGAGTTTGGCCAGTTAAAGCCCGTCAAACGCCGTGGCAATCGCCGTTATTATCAGCGCCAGGACGTGATGTTGATTCGGCAGATCCGCGAGCTATTATATGAACAGGGTTTTACTATTGGTGGTGCTCGCCAGCGTATGGCAGGGCAGGATACTGTAGAAGTTAAACCAGCCGTCAATAAAACTCTGGTCAAGGATTTGATCAGCGATGTAGAAGAAGCCCTCAAAGAACTTTCCTGACACCCCCATACTGATCTTTCTGATATTCTTACAGTTCAAATCGGAGTGTAGCGCAGCCTGGTAGCGCACCACACTGGGGGTGTGGTGGTCGTGGGTTCAAATCCCGCCACTCCGACCATTTAAATCAAAGGCTTAGGTAGTTTTCTGGCTCTTCCGACTCTAGCCCATCAGCCATTATCAGCACATTATCAGCACATTAGTCAATCTTGCTTTACCTTTGGTAGTCTTGACTGATGCTGGTCGAGCTACTGTCTTGCCTAAGTATTCTTCTGGGGGATAGGCAAGGGGGGCTTCTTTACAGGGGCGGGGCTGGGCGCATGGCTGTGCAGATTTTTACTGTGCCCACCTAAATACTTAATAGTAGATTTTAAAAAAAGAGAGTTAATCTTCCTGGAATTGCCTTTTCAGCCCTGCGTAGGATAACTCGCCGATGGAAAGGTTCTTCAGGAGTTTTAAGACTGAATGGATGCCTACGATAGGCTACCGATCCTTCATTGAAGCAAAGTTTGCGGTGAACAATTACATAACTGGCTATTACAGTCGTGTAAGGCCGCATCGGCATAACGGTGGACTAACACCAAACGAGACAGAGAAAAAGTACTGGCTTGACCATAAACTGGTGGCCAATATTACTTGAATCGCCACCAGTTCACTAGACGCTTTCCAGCCTCGTTTGATACTGCTTTTCATAGAGTTACATTTTAACGCTATTTGGTGTCTAGCAAAGGCTGGGAAGTCCAGTGTGAATTACTAGGTCAGCCAAAGATATAAAGTCCTATTTGAGTCTGACTTTAAAGACTGATGATAGGTACTTTGAACAGTTGAGCGCTCTGGAGAAAGAAGTAGCTGTTACAGGGCTAGGTTGTCATGGTACTGGTATATTTGATGATGGGGATGCTAGGCGGTAGTTAGCTTTTTTTAAAAACCAATTACCGTAAACCCAAATGGGGCCCCTTCAGTTGGGTCAAAAGTGAAATCTGCAAATAGAATTTCGAAGTTGAGATTAATGTTTTCTGAAACCCAAAGGCCTGAAGTAAAGTCAGAACATTCATACTCACCTTCGGCACTAGACCTATTTTCTGTGATGACACCTGTTAGCCTACATTCTCCAGAAAAAAACTTGTCTAAAGTCACTTCAATGGATATTCCGTCGATAAGTAATATCACATCAGTAGAGTCAGTTTGGAAAATACCGGGGAAGTCAGAAAGGCCATCATAACTACCACTTATGTCATCTAATCCAATGTTTTTACTGAGTATTTTCTTTCCAGAAAATAATACAAAAACATCATCTGAATATCTAAGTTTAGCTTCATATATTTTATTTCCCACTTCTAAATATGGAATGTTTAAAACTCCATCTAGCGGATTAAACTGTGCATTTTCTTGGCCAATAGCAAAAGAAGAAAACGTAAGAAGAGATAAATAGAAGTAGTTTTTCATTAATCATTCCTTTGAGATAACAAGAGATAAAAGCTGAGGAGCACCTAGTTAAGTTTAATGTAACAGCCTTTTCTATAGATGGTTTTAATCTGAGCCGAATATATCTAAGCCATTTCCATAAGGATTATTAGGGCGCGCTATCGGTCAAAAGCGGAGGACTAATTCTCTCGCGTTTAAATTAGCGGACGCAGATTTGAGAAAAACCCTCAATGTAGGTAGTTCTATAATCCCGCCACTGGCTACTGCCATGGAGACTACTTAATCACAATTTAGGCCAATTGCGCGCTCTAAAGCGATAACTTCACCTTTTAATTGGGCAACTACACCCTCGTTATCTCCACCAAAAAGCGTGCTAGTTGGTATGAGGATTAAAAATACACCAACAGCATCTCCGGTCGCAGCTCTTGATTGCTGTCTTTCTGCTTCTGCCAAAGAGTCTCGTTTCTCACTTAGTGTCGCTGCAGTCTGTTGGCATGAGAGGTTAGCATAATCGGAAGCAGGCACACTTATAGGTGCAATTGCATCAGGCCTTGAAGCACAACCAGTTAATAATAGAATTGCAAAAACTTTAGTTATTAATTTCATAATCCAACTCCAGTAAGTGTAAGTCGTCAGATGATTTGGGACCAATCGCCTCAACAGCTAGAGGAGACATTTGCAGTATAGCTTTCAGTTACTGAGCTGAACAAGTCATAAGATTTTCCTCCTTCTTGCGTTGCAGGGTCTGCTGCTTAATAACCT
>JAQWPL010000031.1 GCA_029245395.1 Gammaproteobacteria bacterium | reverse complement strand
TGCAACGCAAGAAGGAGGAAAATCTTATGACTTGTTCAGCTCAGTAACTGAAAGCTATACTGCAAATGTCTCCTCTAGCTATTGAGGCGATTGGTCCCAAATCATCTGACGACTTACAATGGTGTTATCAAAAGGATAGATCGCCAGGATAACAGGGTGATCAGTGACTACACTCTGAGTCTACAGGCAACGTTTTAGTAAATATTTTTCGATGAATACCCGCTTTTTGCCGAAAGCAGACCCTAATCAGTAGTGTAATTTTTTCAAGCTGTTTCCGCATCCGAAATTACAAACATTTCATTCCTGATTAACTCCAGGGGAATTTTATGTTTGATTTTTTCATGCAGCTCTGGAAGTTTTGACCAGTGTAGACCTTGATGAAAATGATGAGCAGTATGATAGCCGAGATTGCCGGTGAAAATATTGAAGAGCCTATTAATATTATTATACGAAGCCACGTACTGATTATCAGTATCTAAACCGGCGTGATGGTCGTAAGTTACCCAGGCTGTAAAAAAAAGACTAATAATCATGGGCAATACAAATAAAAGTAAAGCCGGCACAAATTTAAACCAACACAGCAAAATAAGAATTGAGAAAGTCAGCAGGGAATAAAGCACATAGTCATACTGAACCCTGGAAAATTTTTTACCTACTTGAAAACCCCTGTAATAAGCTGTGCTTGCAATCGAAAAAGCATATTCCAGCGGACTCATCGTTTTGCCATCTTCACGCTGCCAGCGACTTTCATCGCTGCTCTGATCCAGAAAGTTTTTATGATGCCCCAATACATGATGCAAGACCCACAGGTTTGTAGTGGCACCGGTATGCAAGGCGAAAAAAAACTCAAGCAAACGATTAAGCGGCTTCAAATAGAAAGTGTGCGTATGCTGGTGATGATGATTCCATGCGCATATAAGGCCCTTTGGAAAAATCATCAACAAGAAATAAAGTAACAACCACCAAATATTATCTACAATAAAATACATGATGAAGTCGAGCAGACTAAAAATCAGAATAATAAAAACAGGTAGGCGATCAGCAGCAAATCTAAACATAAAAAAACATCGGCTTAGAAAGCCCCGGATGTAGAATTAATAGTGATAATAAAATCCCTAAAGTACGTTCAATCACATGGGATTATAGTGGTTAGTATACTGAATAGGGTAGTGAAAGGGATAGTGCAAGGGATAGTGAAAGGGATAGTGAAAAGGATAGTGAAAAAGATAGTAATCAAAAGATAGCAGACACTCTTATGATTATGTCTCGACCCTGGATGTTCTGTTTCCAGGCATCAATATATCTACTTTTAAATCAGCAAATTTTTAAGTAAAAACAATCTCTCCGTCTTCCAGATCCACATTTATCGCATCACCGGGCGCGTAGTTGCCACCCAACACTTTCTGCGCTAATGGATTCTCGATCCACTGTTGAATGGCACGCTTCAGGGGACGGGCACCGTAGACAGGATCGAAACCCAACTCGGCGACCTTGTCCAGCACATCCACACCAAGATGCAGGTGCAGTTCCATCTCATCAAGACGTTGCTGTAAGAGTTGCACCTGGATGTCGGCTATACCGCGTACCTGGTCTTTGGCCAGTGGATGAAAGACGACAACTTCATCGATTCGGTTCAAAAATTCTGGCCGGAAATGTTTGCCCACCACATCCAATACAGCATTCTTAACTGAACTGTAGGATGAATCGTGAGGGGTATCATTGCTCATCATTTCCTGGATGCGATCCGAGCCCAGGTTGGACGTCATCACCACTACAGTATTGCGAAAATCCACTGTTCGACCATGCCCATCAGTCAGACGACCATCATCCAGAACTTGCAACAGGATATTGAACACATCCGGGTGGGCTTTTTCCACCTCATCCAGCAATAGCACAGCATACGGGCGACGGCGAACGGCTTCTGTCAGGTAACCGCCCTCCTCATAACCTACATACCCTGGAGGCGCGCCAATTAGACGAGCAACCGAATGTTGTTCCATAAATTCACTCATGTCGATGCGCACCATGGCCTCTTCGGTATCAAACAGAAAATTCGCCAGGGTTTTACACAACTCTGTTTTACCTACACCAGTAGGGCCCAGAAACAGGAACGAGCCATTAGGCCGGGAGGGATCTGAAAGTCCAGAACGGGAGCGCCTGATAGCATTGGCGACTGATTCCACGGCTTCTTCCTGGCCAATGACACGTTTGTGCAATTCCTCTTCCATGCGCAGGAGTTTTTGTTTCTCGCCTTCCAACATTTTGGAGACAGGTATTCCTGTGGCGCGACTCACCACATCGGCAATTTCCTCGTCAGTGACTTTATCCCGCAGCAGTTTCATATCCGAGGTATCAGCTTCATCGGCCTGGGCTAATTGTTTTTCCAGTTCGGGAATAACGCCATACTGCAACTCAGACATGCGGGCCAGGTCTGAAGCGCGGCTCGCCGCTTCCAGATCGATGCGCGCCTGTTCCAACTCGCTTTTAATTTTCTGAGAGCCTGCAACGAGCCCCTTTTCTGATTTCAGAATTTCTTCCAGATCAGAAAACTCCCGTTCCAGTTCCTTGATTTCCACTTCCAGTTTTTCCAGCTGTTTCTTTGAGGCTTCATCACTTTCTTTCTTGACCGCTTCGCGCTCCATTTTCAGCTGAATTAGACGCCGTTCCAGGCGATCCATTTCTTCGGGTTTGGAATCGATTTCCATACGAATAAGACTGGCTGCTTCATCAATCAGGTCTATGGCCTTGTCAGGCAACTGCCGGTCGGTTATGTAACGCTGCGACAATTTTGCAGCGGCAATGATCGCGGCATCGGTGATAGTGACACCGTGATGAACCTCATAGCGTTCTTTCAGGCCACGCAATATGGCCACGGTGTCTTCTTCCGTGGGCTCGTTCACCAGGACTTTCTGGAAACGGCGCTCTAAAGCACCATCCTTTTCCAGGTAGTGGCGGTATTCGTCGAGGGTGGTTGCGCCTACACAGTGCAGTTCACCGCGGGCCAGGGCGGGTTTCAACATATTGCCAGCATCCATGGCACCTTCTGCCTTACCAGCACCAACCATGGTGTGGATTTCGTCGATAAATAGAATGACCTGCCCTTCCTGTTTAGAAAGTTCATTGAGTACAGCTTTCAGCCGTTCTTCAAACTCGCCACGAAACTTGGCGCCGGCGATCAATGCACCCATGTCCAGAGACAAGATGCGTTTGTTTTTTAAGCCTTCCGGGACTTCACCATTAACAATACGCTGGGCAAGGCCGTCTATGATGGCCGTTTTTCCTACACCGGGCTCGCCAATCAAAACAGGATTATTCTTGGTACGTCGCTGCAGAACCTGGATGGTGCGGCGGATTTCATCGTCACGGCCAATGACCGGATCCAGTTCACCCTGCTCTGCTTTCTGGGTGACATCCACTGTGAATTTCTCCAATGCCTGGTAATTTTCCTCGGCATCTGGATTATCGACGCTGGCACCACCACGAAGATTTTTAATAGCATTCTCCAGACCCTGCCTGGACACAGAAAAAGAATTCAACAGTTTCCCGAGCGCGCTCTTGTCATCCATGGCAGCAAGAAAAACATTTTCACTGGAAATGAATTGGTCACCACCCTGCTGGCTGATTTTGTCCGCCACGTTGAGCAGTTTGCCAAGATCCGGGGAAAGCTGGATATCACCACCATGGTTCTGCACAACCGGCATATCATTGATCAGTTTCTGCAGTCCATTACGCAAAGCCGGGATATCAAAGCCGGTTTGCATTAATAGCGGGCGAATGGAACCTCCTTTTTGATCCACCAGGACCGAAAGCAAATGTGCCGGCTCTATGAAATTATGATCTTTACCAACAGCCAGAGACTGGGCATCTGATAGTGCCTGTTGTAGCTTGCTGGTCAATTTGTCCATTCGCATGGGAGTGATTCCACTTAGTTTGTATTAGTTACAACGACTAATGTGGGGGTTTTCTGGAGTGATTCAAGTAGGAAAAATTGAGATGGATCAAAGGTGTCAGAGTAACTTGATTACCCCTTTGATTCTTTCCAAATGACACTGGCGAAGCGCCCTGTCTGGCCATCTCTGCGGTACGAATAAAACTGGTCAAACTCACAATAAGTACATAGTGGCTCACCGAATACCTGCAGTACGCCTTTCGATGCAAGGATAATCCTGGCGATGGCATACAGGTCAGCCATCCACTTTCCAGAAGTTTCACTTTCCTGGAATAACAAAGGCAACTGGTTTTCGATCTCCTTTATATCGAGGGCCTGGAAAGCCTGCCTGACATCAATACCCACTTCAAAGTGACAGGGCCCTATGACCGGACCCAGATAGGCCAGAATGCTCACAGGCTCTGCGGAAAAGTGCTCCAAAGTCTTTTGTAAAACTCCTGAAGCCAGCCCCCGCCAACCGGCATGCGCAACGGCAATCTCATTGCCTGCCACATCAGTGAATAAAACCGACAAGCAGTCGGCTGTAAGAACACCGCAGGCGACATTGTCCCGTTGTGTATAAATAGCATCAGCTTCTGTGGATTCTTCCACAAGTTCGTCATGTACATTGATGACATGGTTGTCATGTACCTGCCTCACCCACTGGCTAACAATTTTACCGCCTGCTGCTTCGCTTAACAGCGAGCGGTTTTGATTCACGGCTTTTTCATCATCCCCAACGTGCAAACCCAGGTTAAAACTGTCGAACGGTGGCTCACTGACTCCGCCATTTCGGGTAGTAATCAACGCTTTTATGTTGGCAGGTGCGGGCCAGTCTGGTACCAGGAACAACTCAGACATTGTCGGCTTCCAGTAATTCCAATAGCCTTTGCATATCCTCTGGCATGTCAACTTGCCACGACATCGATTCACCTGTTTCAGGATGGTCAAGACCCAGTTGCCAGGCATGCAGTGCCTGACGTTTGAATAGTTCAAGGCAGGATATTAATTGTGGGTCTGCACCCTTCGGAATACGTGGCCTGCCGCCATATACCGGGTCACCCACCAAGGGATAGCCTATAAAGGCCATATGGACACGAATCTGGTGAGTTCTGCCGGTTTCGAGGGAGCATTGAAGCAAGGTGTGACTACGATATTTATCGAGGATGCGGTAATGGGTAACCGCATCGCGGGCATCAGTACCATGATGGGTAACGGCACGTTTTGTCCTGTGTACCGGATGTCGGCCAAGGGGTTCATCAACCGTACCACCCGCCGTCACAAGTCCAAAAACAATGGCCTGGTAAATTCGCTTAACGGTTTTTTCCCTGAGCTGTTCCACCAGGCTGGCATGACTTGCCAGGGTTTTAGCTACAACCATAAGCCCGCTGGTGTCCTTATCCAGCCGATGCACTATCCCGGCACGGGGCACCTTATTCAGGGCTTCGCAGTGGAATAACAGGCCATTTAACAAGGTTCCCGCACGATTACCGGCAGCAGGATGAACAACCAGTCCAACAGGTTTGTTAATAACTATCAGACTTTCATCTTCATGAATGATATCCAGCGGAATATCTTCAGCGGTCCAGTGCCCCTGATTTTCCACTTCAGCAGTAAGAATCAGTGTTTCGCCGCCAAACAGCTTATCTCTTGTTCTGGCAGGTTTGCCGTTCAGGGTCAATTTTCCATCCCTGATCCAGGTTTGCAGGCGCGATCGGGAATAGCCAGGAAATAACTGGGTTGCGGCCTGATCAAGACGCTGGCCTTTGTGCTCACCGGAGACTTCAGCCTCCAGTATTAACCCGTCAATAGTGGATTCTTCTTTTTGTGAAAATTTTTCTGTCATTTCCTTGTCTGTAAAGGTATATACCGCGCAAACGTTTTAGTCATGCGAAGTTCATAGTACACTGCACGCCTTGTTTAGTCAGTGTAACCACTAAACCTGAAAATTTATGTAAGAAGCATCGTGAATAAAAACATACTACTCATCATTATTTTCGTCATGTCGGCAATTGCTGGCTGCTCTTCCAGTGAAGATTTTACTGGTTCTGGCGAGGAGTTCCTTTATACCGAGGGTCTTAGGTCCATCACTGTCAGCAACTGGGGCAGGAGCATCCTTATATTCCAGCAGCTAGAGGCCCAGTTTCCCTTTGGCCAATTCGCCGAACAGTCTCAGCTAGAACTGATTTATGCCTACTATCGCAATAGTGAGCCTGAAGCGGCTCGGGCAGCCGCTGACAGATTCATCCGGCTCTATCCCGACAGTGAAAGTCTGGATTATGCTTATTATATGAAGGGTATGGCTTATTACAGCGAAGATGCCCGTATTCTTGGCCGGTACCTGCCCACCGATCCCAGCAAGCGTGATCCTGGTAAAGCCAAGGAATCATTTGCCGACTTCTCACAGTTGCTCAACCTATTTCCCAACAGCGAGTATTCTCCCGATGCCCGCGCACGAATGGTGTATTTGAAAAACCTGCTGGCTGATTATGAAGTTCATGTTGCAGAGTTTTATATTGAAAGACAGGCCTATCTGTCATCCTTGAATCGAGCAAGATACGTTGTGGAGAATTTTCAGGGCGCCCCTGCAGTACCAAGAGCACTGGAAATCGTGGCGGAAATGTACCTTAGAATGGGTTTGAATGACCTGGCCGATTCCACTATCGAAATACTGGCGTTGAATTTCCCGGACAGCCAACAACTCACCGAAGAGGGTGATTTTATTGTTTCCACTCAAATCACCGACCCTTCTTTCCTGTATTCCATGAGCTTTGGACTGCTGGGCTCAAACAAGAAAGATGCACCGCTAGCACCCACTCAACGCCCGGTAAGAATAGCTAATCAAGAGGAATTTACTATTCCTGAGACCGAACGTCCCAGATCAATTTTAAATGTGATTTCTTTAGGTGTTCTAGGTGACGCCGGCACCACTGATGAGAACACTGATTCAGAAAGTGAGCAGTAGCTGCTGCGCGGTGCTTTATTTGGAAGGCTCCTCATTCCACACGAGCATTACCCGCCCAATACCAAACTCTAACTAATAATAATCTTTCCAATATTTGGTGACATGGCTCTTCATATTCTTGCGCATCAAAAATATGCCAAGAAGGTTGGGAAGCGTCATCAAAACAATAGCCACGGCTGCAAAATTCCAAACAATAGTAGTATCGGTGAACGCAGCAACAAAAAACGCCAAGCAGTAAATCACCCGGTACGGCAAGACGAATTTGAATCCAACCAGATAAATTACAGCGCGGTCTCCATAGTAGGACCAGGCAATCGCCGTAGAAAAAGCAAACAACACCAGCGATAAAGTTACGATGTATTGGCCAGACTGACCAGCCAAGCCATAGGTAAAGGCCATTGTAGTTAGTGCCGCTGAATGGATCAGAGATTTTCCACGCAAGGTGATAGCAGAATCTACAGGCAAACCATTGGTAACAACAACTGGCCCTGTATACAGATCTCCGTCACTAAAATAAGCTACTCCTTCAGCGATAGAGCGAGCATGAATGACAGTGAAACCTGTGGTGTCTGGCAGGCCGCTGGTCACATTAATGGTGCCGTTATAGGGAAGGACTTCAGCCGTGTTGCCGTTCACCAGGAATCCAAACAAATCTTGCAGGTCATTTTCATTCTGTTCATCGTAGAGCCCTTCCACGATCAGCAAATCAGATGTCTGGAATTCATTATCAAATTTTTGTGTCCATACACCGGAAGAAAGGATGACCATACCGGTGAGAGTGCAAATAATAATAGTATCTATAAACGGCTCGAGCAGTGACACCATCCCTTCCGATACATGTTCGTCTGCTTTTGCGGAAGCATGGGCAATAGGCGCTGAGCCCTGGCCTGCCTCATTGGAAAACAGACCACGGTTTACACCCCGATTGAAAGCATAGGCAAAACTTGCCCCCAGAAACCCTCCTGTAGCTGAAGACCCGGTAAAGACATCAGTAAATATAGTAATGAAGGACGGTACAATGTTCTGGTAATTCATAAAAATGACTGAAAATGCGCCCAACACATAAAATGTAGCCATCGTTGGCACTATCGCTGCTGCTACTTTGGCAATACGTTTAATCCCTCCCACGATAACCAGGAATAACAATACGGCCAGAACCCCGCCGGTAATGATGGGCCTAATCCCGAAACTGGATTCCACACTAATGGCAATATTATTAATTTGTGGCAAATTTCCAGTGCCAAATGAACAAATCACCGTCGCGATGGCAAAAAATATCGCCAACCAGCGCATATTCAGCCCTTTTTCCATGTAGTACATGGGGCCGCCAGACATGGTGCCATTCGCTGCTTTTTCCCTGTATTCATGGGAAAGAGTCACTTCCGCAAACTTGGTGGCCATTCCCAGAAAAGCTGTCATCCACATCCAGAACAGGGCAGCAGGTCCACCAATATAGATAGCCAGACCCACACCTCCAATATTCCCCGTTCCTACGGTTCCAGAAAGTGCAGTGCTCAGCGCCTGGAAGTGACTGGTGTCACCAGGATCGTCTGGCTTATCAAACTTGCCACGTAATATTTTCCAGGCATGGGAAAAATAACGGAATTGTGGAAATCCAAGATACATCGTATAAAACAGGCCAACGCCCAACAAAACGAATGGAAACCAGGGGGCCGATCCCAAATAACCGTCCAGCGTTAATAAAAAGGCATTAAAACTATCCACTTCTTCTCCCTCACTGCATCTTTAGACGTAAAATAGGTCTTTGTATTTTAGATTGAGTGTATTACAGATGAAAAAGCAATACATCACTGCCGACAAATTGCTGGAAGATTCCCTGGAACTGGCTTTCAGGATCATTAACAGCAAATTCAAACCGGATTTGATTGTCGGTATCTGGCGTGGTGGAACACCAGTAGGTATAGCTGTCCAGGAAGTCATGGAATTTGTAGGTATTAACAGTGATCACATTGCCATCCGCACATCTTCTTACTCAAGTATCGAGCAACGCAACGATGTAAAAGTCCATGGTCTGGATTATCTGGAACAACACTTTGCTGCTGATAACAAATTGTTACTGGTTGATGATGTCTTTGACACCGGCCAGAGTATTGAAAGTGTCATTCGAGAACTGGGTGTCTTGTGTAAAGGCAGTACACCAGAGATTCGCATTGCCACTCCTTATTACAAGCCCGGAAATAATCAAACCGGTCGCGTCCCGGATTTTTTTCTTTTTGAAACCGATGACTGGCTGGTATTTCCCCATGAACTTATAGGCTTGAGTGTCAAAGAAATCCTGAATGAGAAACCTCTGCCCGAAGGAGTGAAAGAGAAGCTACTATTCCTGCAAAGACGGTTGGCCGTTGATTGAGAATTGCCCTATTTTCAAAACTGGTTTAATTCCAGTTATTAGGTAGAATACTTTTTCCCACAGCTATTCGCACTCTTCACCTTTTTTAGATTCAAAATAAAGGTATTAATATCAAATAGTTATGACATATTGCGTCGCTATATCAGTCAATGCCGGAATCGTTTTTTGCTCAGATTCCAGGACCAATGCCGGCATGGATCAGGTGAGCACCTATAGCAAAATGTTCAAATTTGAATTGGGGCCAGAACGCCAGTTCGTCATTCTCGGTGCAGGTAACCTGGCTACTACCCAGGCAACTCTTGCGCAAATGAAAAAAGATATCCGGAATAAAACCGAGCTTAACCTGAATACCGTTACCACTATTGGCGAAGCGGCTGATTATGTGGGAGAAGTCAGTAAAAACCAGCAGGAAAAACACGGCAATGAAGGTCCTAGATATGAAGCAAGTTTTATACTTGGCGGGCAGATCGGAGGGTCACACCACAGAGTCGTGATGATCTATCCCGAAGGCAACCATATCACCAGTTCCAAAGACACTCCCTACCTGCAGGTCGGTGAAAGTAAATACGGCAAACCTATTCTTGACCGAATTATAAACCTTTCAACAACACTGGAAACGGCAGCGCTAAGCGCACTGGTTTCCATGGATTCCACCATGCGCAGTAATCTTACAGTGGGGCCACCCATTGAAATGATTGTTTATCATTCAGACAGCTTTGTACTCAACAATTATCACCGTTTTGAAGAAGATGACGAGTACTTAAGAGAACTAAAGAAAAGCTGGGACAACAAACTCAAGGATGCATTCCACCAGTTACCCCCACTGGCATGGGCAGAAAACTGGAAGAAAATTTCCGATAATAACAGCGGTGTTTATTAGTTTTTAAATCCGGGGCCAGCATGGAGAAATACCCTGCCGGATAAGTTAGATAAGCCGCACAAACAACACACACCTTACCTTTTTACTTTTTTTGTACTTTCTTCTTTTTAGTCTTACCAGCTTTGGCTTTTTTCGTTTTGTTTTTTGTACTGACTGATAATTTTGTTTTTGCCTTCGTTACAAATTGTTTTTTAACCTTCTTTTCAGCTTTCCCAGACTTTGCTTTGGGTTTTGCAGAGGGTGCAGAAGATTTTGTTTCAGTTACTAAAAAATTATCCTCACTTTCAATATCCTCGTACCCAAACCAGGTCTTGCTTATTTCATTGTGGACATCTCCAAAAGATATCTGCAACTCATCGATAAACTCCAGCAAACCATTTTCGAGTAAATGAAATACATTTGCCTCAGAAGTGATGCGTTTTACCCTCACT
>JAQWPL010000004.1 GCA_029245395.1 Gammaproteobacteria bacterium | reverse complement strand
CTTTTTCTTAGCCTTCTTTTTAGCCTTCTTCTTCGCAGGCCGTTTCTTAGCCTTCTTCTTAGCGGCTTTCTTTTTCGCCTTCTTCTTCGCAGGCCGCTTCTTAGCTTTCTTCTTGGCTACTTTCCTCTTAGCCTTCTTCTTGGCGGCTTTCTTTTTCGCCTTCTTCTTCGCAGGCCGTTTCTTAGCCTTTTTCTTGGCTACTTTCCTCTTGGCCTTCTTCTTGGCGGCTTTCTTTTTAGCCTTTTTCATCGCAGGCCGCTTTTTAGCCTTTTTCTTGGCCACTTTCTTCTTAGCCTTCTTTTTAGCTACCTTTTTGGCCACAGTTTTGCGTTTAGCTGCGGCTTTCTTTTTGGTTTTTTTCTTGGCTTTCTTCTTAGCGACCTTTTTCTTCGCTACTTTCTTCTTGGCCGCCTTCTTTTTCGCCTTTTTCTTGGCTACTTTCTTCTTGGCGGTTTTCTTAGCTACCTTTTTCTTGGCCGCTTTCTTTTTAACCTTCTTTTTGGCTACTTTTTTCTTGGCGGCTTTCTTTTTCGCCTTCTTTTTCGCTACCTTCTTTTTGGCGGCCTTTTTAGCTACTTTCTTCTTGGCTACCTTTTTAGCGACCTTCTTTTTAGCGACTTTTTTAGCTACCTTCTTGGCAGATCTTTTAGCCGCTAATTTTTTAGTTACCTTCTTCTTTTCAGACTTCTTTGCTGTTTTTTTCTTGGCTTTCTTTTTCATTTTGGACTTTGCCCCTTTTTGATTAGCTTTTCTCTTCAGTTTGGCTGCCGCTTTTCGGGCTGCAGCTTTCGCTATAGATTCAAGCTTTTTGGCTATTGATTTCGCTTTGGCCTCTACTGTTTTCTTAGCAGCTGCGGCCTTAGCTGCTTCTTTCTTTAATTTGGCTGCCAATTTCCTAGCGTCAGCTTTGGCACGTTTCTTGGTCCAGGAAGCCTCAAATTTCCTAAGAACCTTTTTAAGATCTTGTTTTGCTTTTTTCTTGAGTGCATTTTTATAGGCGGCTACTGCTTTTGCCTGTTCGGTGACTTTCGCCTTAGCCGTATCTATTGCTACAGCCTTAGCCATACCCTGCCTTGCTTTTAATACCTGGGTTCTGGCTGAATTGAGTCTGGAGGTTGATTTTCTGATTGCCGCTTTAGCGTTGGAGGCTGCTTTCTTTGATTTCGCAGCTGTTATTTTCTTTCTCGCAACGCTAAGAGATTTTGCCTGTTTGGCGAGTTCTCTTTGTGCTTTATTTAATGTTGATTTTGCTTTGGAAGATGCGGAAGCTGCACGACGTTTTGCAGATTTGGATTCAACTTTTTTAGAAGCGTAACGTACTGCTTTTTTCTTAGCTTTGGCAGTAGCCATATTTCGTTCTCCCAAAAAACACAAAAGTTAACGACTTGAAAATGCTTTCATGCAAGTTGTTTAAACCTTCGGAGGGGAACATATCATAAAAAATTTAATTCTTACAACTAAGTTTATTGTTTTTAATGATATTTTTTGTTCTTTTTTTCGACAAAAATATTCTTTATTCACCTTTAAAAAAAATAATCAGGTAATGATTTAAAAAAAGTTTTGTGTGACCTTTACGGAAAAACAGAGCAATAATTTTTCTGACCTACTCGAAGCCTAGATGTTTCTTGATGTCTGAGACAATTTCGCCAATTGAAGCTGTCCCGTCAATTTTTTTGAACTTAATAGCGCCTAATTTATTTTCCAAATTCATGTAAAAATTCACTAAAGGTTTTGTTTGTTCGTGGTACACTAAGAGTCTTTTCCTCACAGTTTCTTCACTGTCATCTTCACGCTGAATTAATTGCTCTCCTGTTGCATCATCCAGCCCTTTTTGCACAGGAGGATTAAAATCTACGTGATATACACGCCCTGAGTCCAGGTGCACTCTTCTTCCGCTCAGACGATTTACTATATCATTGTCCGGCACATCAATTTCAAGTACGACATCTATTTCAACGCCCGCATCAAGCATGGCTTGTGCCTGTGGGATAGTCCGTGGGAAGCCATCAAATAAGAAGCCAGACTTACAATCGTCCTGCTGGATTCGCTCCTTTACCAGATCAATAATGATCTCGTCTGTTACCAGTCCACCGCTATCCATGACAGATTGCACTTTTAACCCAGTTTCTGTACCTGCTTTGACTGCGGCCCTGAGCATATCACCGGTGGATATCTGAGGTATGCCATAAGTTTCGGTAAGAAATTTTGCCTGCGTGCCTTTCCCGGCACCTGGCGCTCCTAGCAAGATCATTTTCATTATTTTTCTCCTCGCAAGACTATTTACGATACAGGGTTAGCATATTCTGCACAATGCAATCACCCACCCCAACATTGTATGAATTAGTTGGCGGTTTCTGCTTTAACGGCCTGCCAGTAATCCTCGAGGCTCTCTAGAGTATGCTCCTCCATGCTTTTTCCGCTGGCATTTACTCGTGTCTCGAGATTGCGAAAGCGGTATTCAAACTTCTCATTGGCTTGTCGCAAGCTGGTTTCCGGGTCTACCTTAAGATGCCGAGCAAGATTAACAAGACTAAACAATAAATCTCCTAACTCCTCATCAATGGCTGCTGTTGCACCTGAGCTGATTGCCTCTTTCAACTCGACAGCTTCTTCCCCAACCTTTTCAAGAACTCCTGACGAATCCGGCCAATCAAAACCCACAGAAGCCGCTCTTTTCTGGATTTTTCTGGCTCTTGTTATTGCTGGAAACGCTTTCGGGATATCATCCAGAATACTGACATCGGCACCCGCCTTGTTCTGCCTCTCCTCAGTTTTAATTTCTTCCCATTTCCCTTCTACCTGCTCCGGACTTAGCTTTGCCTTGACACCAAAACTTTCTATGGTGGCATCGGGAAACACATGCGGATGTCTGGTAAGCAATTTTTGAGTGATCTCATTTACGATGACATCAAAGTCAAAAATCCCTGCCTCTTTACCGAGCTGAGCATAAAAAACTACCTGAAAGAGCAAATCGCCCAGTTCATTCGCTAGGTGTGAGTAATCTGCTCGCTCTAAGGTGTCCACAACTTCATATACTTCTTCAAGTGTATGAGGAGCAATGCTCTTAAATGTCTGCTTTGCGTCCCATGGACAGCCATGCTCCTTGTCACGCAACATGGCTATAATTTTTAACAACTCATCCATAGTAAGAAATCACTCCGGTTATTTATTCCTCATTGAGTTCAGCAAGCATCACTGCGAAGAAAAAGTACCATAGCTTCTACATGTGCAGTCTGTGGAAACATATCCATAGCACCTGCCTGCGCCATGACATACCCCTGTTCTGATAGATAACCTGCATCCCTGGCAAGTGTGGCAGGATTACAAGAAACATAAACAATACGCTCTGGATGCAAACTGACTATATCCGGTAGTATTTCCAGCGCCCCTGAGCGAGGTGGATCCAGTAGTATTTTGTTGCAGGTTTTATCCATCCAGGATGCACCCAACATGGATCGACTCAGGTCTGCACAATAAAAATCAGCATTCGTAATACCGTTTGCAGTTGCGTTTTCATTAGCCCGTTCAACCATGGCCTGCGCACCTTCTATTCCGATAATACTGCCGCACTTTCGGGCCAGGGCAAGTGTGAAATTACCCAGTCCACAAAACAAATCGAGTACTGAATCTTCCTCTCCAAGCTCAAGAAGTTCGAGTGCCCTGGAAACCATTTTACAATTGATCTCTGCATTGACCTGGGTGAAATCGGTGGGATGAAAACCTAAGGTCAATTCAAATTCCGGTAGCCGGTAATACAGCCGATCTTCCCCTCCTACAGGAAAGACCTTGTGTACAGTTTCCATGCCACCTGGTTGAAAATAGAGAGCAAAGCCCTTACTGGCGGCGAACGATGTGAGTTTCTCCTGATCATTTTCAGCTAACGGTTGCAGATGGCGAAAAACAAGAGCAAAAGTAGTATCAGAGATATCTGGATCACCTGCCGCGACTTCTATTTGAGGTATTTCCCTATACCCCTCAAGGCTACCTATTAATTCAATCAATTCCGGAAGAAGACAGGCTATCCGCACATCCAATACCTGGCAATTATTCATATGAGTTATGAAGGAGGAATTTTTCTCCCGGAAACCAATCAGCACCTGGTTTTTCTTGTGAACATACCTGACAGCAAGTCGCGCCTTGCGCCGATAGCCCAGCACGGGACCTGTGAGCGGCTCCAGGGCAGTAAATTCTTTTCCGGGAACGGCGTGTGACAACTTGTCAAACAGCATTTCCTGTTTGAACAAGAGCTGTGCTTCCGGTTTTAAATGCAACAAACTGCAGCCACCGCATACCCCCGCATATTCACATGCAGGCTCTATACGTTCTTTAGAGCGTTTATGAATTTCAGTAATTCGGGCAACATCGAAACTGCTACGCCGATCTATAAGCACAGCTTCAACCTGTTCGCCGGACAACGCGCCTTCCACAAAAACCACTTTACCTTCATGACGGGCAAGTCCTCTGCCCTCATGACTGAGTGATTCTATATCAAGGGTAATTGGCGTTGTTGGGAGATTTTTACGCCGCCGTCTTCTCATTGGTGTGTATTAATCCAGCGCATTATTATGGCGTGAATACACCGGAAGACAGGTAGCGGTCTCCACGGTCACAGATGATGGCTACGATGACCGCATTTTCTACCTGACGGGACAACTCCAACGCGCCAAATACGGCACCACCAGAGGAAACGCCACAGCAAATACCTTCTTCCATGGCCAGTGCTCTCATTGTGACTTCTGCATCTTCCTGTCCAATATCCATAATACGGTCGACTCTTTCCTGTTCGAAAATTTTTGGCAGGTATGCCGGCGGCCAGCGGCGAATACCCGGTATTCTTGCGCCTTCTTTAGGTTGCAGGCCGATGATTTCCACACCGGGATTCTGCTGCTTCAGAAACCGGGAAACGCCCATGATCGTACCGGTAGTTCCCATTGAACTGACAAAATGTGTGATTGTTCCCTTGGTATCGCGCCAGATTTCAGGGCCTGTATGTTCCAGATGCGCTGCATAATTATCAGGATTAGCGAATTGATCGAGGACCTTGCCCTTGCCTTCCTGTTCCATTTGTTTGGCAAGATCTCTGGCACCTTCCATACCTTCTTCTGCTGTCACTTCCACTAACTCTGCTCCATAAGCTGCCATGGAATCCCTACGCTCTTGTGTGGAGCTTTCTGGCATGACCAGTATCATTTTATAGCCCTTTATTGCTGCCACCATAGCCAGAGCAATTCCGGTATTACCACTGGTTGCCTCTACTAGTGTATCGCCAGGCTGTATGTCCCCGCGTTCCTCGGCTTTGCTAATCATGCTTAAAACCGGCCTATCCTTTACTGAACCTGCCGGGTTATTGCCTTCCAATTTAACCAGAACAATGTTGCTGGTATCGCCAGGCAATCTTTGTAGCCGCACCAGAGGCGTATTGCCAACGGTATCCTCAATGGTTGGATAATGCTGATCTGAGGGCATTACTGATCTTCCTAGTAAGCAATAAATAGTCGGCTATCCACGGACGGCCCCTATGAAAAAGGCGCTAATTCTATCCTGTGAGACCGATAAAGCCCACTCTTCTCACTGGCGAGAGCTAAGTGACTTGAATAAAGCCCGACTACACAAGGGATTGGGGCCCAGTTGATTGTTCAGGATGCCACGAATTACATTTTTAGCCGTTTGACATGTGTTGGCATGATTGAAATTTCTTGCGTGGATGTTCAACAGCGCTTCACCACGATAAACGCTGTTGCTGCCCTCTTCCTTTGGTTTATCAGGTTCCTGTATCTGCGCTTTGACAAAACCGCTGCCTTCCTGGAAATAGTACCAACATTTTTCTTCAATCGGTGTCTGACTGTTAGCTTCTGTACTAAAGTCGATTCCATAACCCAGACTGTCCAGGAGCGCCATTTCAAACTGCCGTAATACCGGTTCAGGGGATTCATCACAGGTAAGGTGAAGCAGGCACTGTTCGTAGGTATTGAAAAAATTCGGATTTGACTCATGGCCCTGGAATAACCTGACAATTATTTCATTCATGTACAGGGCGCTAAACAGGCGCTCACCAGTAAGGGCAATTGACCCGCTTCTGAGCTCGACTGTACGCAAGGTTTTCAGATCGCTTTTCCCAGACATTGATACCTGGATAGGGGTAAAAGGCTGTAACAGACTTTTGTTTTTTGATTTAGCGCTGCGCCCTCCTCTAGCTATAGCACTGACACGACCGTAGTCGGGAGTAAGAAAATCCAGGAGCAGACTGCTATCTCGAAAAGGCCGGCTATGTAAAAGGAATGCCGGTTGCAATTCAATTATGGTACTCAAGGCGCCATCCAGATAAGTCTAACTATCATTGTCTCTGAACCCGGATTTATTCAACAATCATCATACCCAAGACTTTTCAGCGCACGTTCATCATCCGACCAGCCGCCTTTGACTTTAACCCACAAATTCAACATGACTTTGCTACCCAAGAGCTCCTCTATTGCCAAGCGTGCTTCTCGGCCGATTAGTTTCAAGCGGCTGCCCGACTCACCGATAACAATTATCTTCTGGCCGTTTTTTTCCACCAGGATTAGTGCGCTGATATGTATAACGCCCTTTTCTTGACGAAACTCTTCGATTTCTACTGTAGCTTCATAGGGCAGTTCATCACCTATCTGGCGGGTGAGTTTTTCCCTGATAAATTCTGCTGCAAGGAAACGGGAATTGCGGTCTGTGAGCTGGTCTTCCGGGTAATAAAAGTCTGCAACTGGCAAGTAGGTTTCAATGGCTGATTCCAATGCTTCGATATTGTGCTGTTTGAGAGCGGACAAGGGAAAATATTCTTTGAATGGGAACAGATTTTTTTTCTCATCCAGATAGGGCAAAAGAACCTCCTTGTCCTCTATCAGATCCACCTTATTTAGCAACAAAAACACAGGTACTTTAGTGTGCCTGAGCTGCTCCAGTACCAGGTCATCTTCAGCAGACCATTTCATCCTGTCAACCATGAACAAAATCACATCTACATCATGAATAACACTCTGTACTGTTTTGTTCATGTAACGATTGAGTGCTTTGTCCTGGCCACTGTGCATACCAGGCGTATCTACGAAAATCATCTGCGTGTTGTCGGTAGTTTTGATTCCCAGGAGCCGATGCCGAGTAGTCTGGGGTTTACGAGAGGTGATGCTGATCTTCTGTCCCATCAGATAGTTCAACAAAGTTGATTTACCTACATTAGGTTTACCAATGATAGCAATCAGGCCGCAACGCTTGTTGATGCCTATTCCACTTGAAGAATTTTGCTCGGTCATTCAGGGATAGTAACAGGAATGAATTCGAGAGAGATCAAAGTTCCAGCATCTTCAGAACGGCCTCTGCAGCTTCCTGTTCTGCTTCCCGCCGGGTAGAACCGTATCCAGTTATAGGTTCCGGTAGCAGATCAGTTCTGCAAAGTACGGCAAAGGTTTGTTGGTGATCCTTACCAGCTATTTCCAACACCTCATAATCAGGCAGGGCTGTTTTGATAGCCTGCAGATGCTCCTGGAGGCGCGTTTTGGCATCTTTTGATTGTGCATCAAGATCCAGGCCGTCTAAACGTGTAGTGAACCAGCCCAGGACTATTTTCCGAGAGGAATCTAACCCTGTATCCAGGTAAATTGCAGCAATCAAGGCTTCGAGTGCATCTGCCAGAATTGAGTCGCGATCTGCTCCTCCACTTTTCAGCTCTCCTGAGCCCAGGAGCAAGGAAGGACCTATCCCAAGTTCTCTGGCAAGCTCTGCGAGTGTAATTCGTTGAACCAGGTCTGCCCTGAGCCTGCTCAATTGACCTTCATGGGCCTGAGGGAAGCGGCGTGCCAATTCATCAGCCATAATGAAACCGAGAATAGCATCACCAAGAAATTCCAAACGCTCATTGTTATCTTGCCCGCTGCTGCAATGGCTTAAAGCCAGTTTCAGCAGGGACTGGTCTGTAAAAACATAATTGATTTTAGGAGATTCTGGAAGCACTGAGAAAGCTTAATTTAAGCATCTGTAGTAATGGTTAAAGAAAATGTTAACGCAAATAGGGGGCTGGAAGCATCTGTCGAATCTGATAGCTCTCAACGTATGATCTTTTATTATCTTTCTATACTAATTTCTATTCTATTTCTACGAGGTAATCAAATTTTACGACGGCATCAATATTACTGAACAAAGCCACTCGAGATTCATACCTGACCTGGATATAGTCCACGCCATTCTCTTCCACTTCTTCAAGATAGTCATTCGAAAAGCTAATACGATTAGCCTGCATGGTTCGGGCAACATATGTCCTGATTTCTCGCAATGACATTCCTTCTATCTCTTCAGTTTCAACCAGATTATTTATTGTATTACCAATCACAGCATCGTCCATGTAGGCTGGTGATATTTTTAACCCAGAAAGAATAATGAGGGCCAGGAGTGTCATCACCACTATGATTGCAAAAAGTGAAGCTCCTGTTTGTTTTCTTGGCAGTTTTGACCGGTACCAACTTGATGTTTTCATCATTTACCTCTTTCCAACTAAGCTTTATTAGGGGTTTTCTATAAACCTGTTTTGGCTGAAACTGGGCAGTGTAAATCCCGGTTCCTTATGCATCCATACCCCAACAGCTTTACCGACTATTTTATCTTCTGACACCGGACCCCAGACCCGGCTGTCACTACTGTTGTCTCTATTATCACCCATCATAAAATAGTGCCCTTCCGGCACCACTCGCCCTTCAGGCCAAAGCCAGGAACCAGTCCGGATATAAGACGGCGTCGGCGAAGTGTAAATATCATGGGTTATTTCACCTACAGTTTCCAGAGAATATATGACTGGAGGTCGCCTGTTGTTGATGAAGTCCACATATTCCTGATTTAGTGGCTCACCATTAATATAAACGACCTTACCCTCGTAGCGCACGTGTTCACCCGGTAGTCCAATGACCCGTTTAATATAGTAATTTGGATCATGGGGCGGGATAAACACCATGACATCCCCTCTTTTTGGTTCTCCGACCTCCATCACCTTGGTCCCTGCAACCGGAAGGCGTACGCCGAAAGCATACTTATTAACGACAATAAAATCGCCAATGTTGAGTGTAGGTATCATTGAGCCTGTAGGTATCTGGAATGGCTCAAAGAGAAATGAACGCAGTATCAATACTGCAAAAATGATCGGGAAAAAGGATTTAGCGTAATCAACAACAATCGGATCCTGATAAATCCTGTAGGCCTCTTCCAGTGAGTTCTGGTTAGGAAACGTGGAGATTTGAGCATTATCCTGAGCACCGCAATCTGACCGATCTTCTCGTTCCCCAGTTTGCAAATAATTAACGAAGATCCTGAAATCATTTTCCGGAATACCCTTAGTCTTCAGAAAACTGTTTACCTTCTGATCTCGCGGCTTTCTAAGCAGCAGGCTATCCAGCAGCCAGATTACTCCTGTAATGGCTGAAAAAATCAGCAGTATCAGTGAAAAATCAAAACTCATAGTTCTCGTTACCTTTTGACGCTCTTTCTACTTAACTATTTACTTAGTTATCTAATTAACTATCTACTTTCAATATGGCCAGAAACGCTTCCTGTGGGACTTCCACATTACCAACCTGTTTCATGCGCTTCTTTCCTGCCTTCTGTTTTTCCAACAATTTTTTCTTGCGGGTGATATCACCACCGTAACATTTAGCCGTTACATTTTTTCTTAGTGCCTTAACCGTAGTTCTGGCAATTATCTGGCCGCCTATTGCTGCCTGAATGGCAACGTCATATAACTGCCTGGGTATCAATTCTTCCATTTTTTCTGTCAGTACACGACCCTTGGAATTGGCCTGATCCCTATGCACGATAAGCGCAAGGGCATCTACTGTATCACCATTGATTAAAACATCCAGTCTGACCAGGTTGGCAGTCTGGAACCTGGTAAAATGATAATCAAGAGAGGCATACCCTCTACTTACTGATTTCAGGCGGTCAAAAAAGTCCAGCACTACTTCACTCATGGGCAATTCGTACTTAATGGAGACCTGCTGTCCAACGAACTGCATATCCAGTTGCACACCACGTTTTTCCACACACAGGGACAATACGTTGCCAACATGTTCCTGAGGTACCAGGATATTGGCCTCAACAATTGGCTCACGCATCTCCTCAATATTGGTTGTTGGTGGCAGCCGGGAAGGACTTTCTACTTTCAGTACTTCTCCCTTAATCGTCAGGATTTCATAGACAACAGTTGGGGCTGATGTGATGAGATCCAGGTCATACTCTCTTTCCAGCCTTTCCTGCACAATTTCCATGTGTAACAAACCAAGGAAGCCGCAACGAAAGCCTACTCCAAGCGCATCAGAATTTTCAGGTTCATAAATAAGCGCGGCGTCGTTCAAGGTAAGTTTTTCAAGGGCATCACGGAAATTATCAAAATCGTCACTGAACACAGGAAACATTCCTGCATAGACCTGTGCCTGAACTTTTTTGAAACCAGGTAAAGAGGCTACCTTGGAGGTGGATGCATGGGTAATGGTATCGCCAACAGGAGCACCCTTTATTTCCTTGATATTGGCTTCAACAAAACCCACTTCGCCAGCCTTTATCTCAGTACTGACCACTCGTTTGGGTGTAAAAATGCCAACATTATCCACAACGTGTACTTTGCCGGTGGATTTGGTGATGATTTTATCGCCTTTTCTAAGAACCCCTTCCCGCACACGGACCAGTGAGATTACTCCCAGGTAGTTATCAAACCAGGAATCAATGATTAAGGCTTGCAAGTCAGCTTCAGTATTACCAACAGGGGGTGGAACGTCCCGGATAATTCTTTCAAGAATCTCTCGGATACCTTCACCACTTTTGGCACTGGCAAGTACAGCATCCGTAGCAGAGATGCCGATAATCTCCTCGATCTCCTGTTTGACTTTATCCGGTTCGGCCTGCGGTAAATCCATTTTGTTCAGCACCGGTATCACTTCCAGTCCCTGGTCAATGGCCGTATAACAATTGGCTACAGATTGCGCTTCTACCCCCTGGGCCGCATCTACAACCAATAATGCCCCTTCACAGGCTGCCAGAGACCTTGAAACCTCATAAGTGAAGTCAACATGACCTGGTGTGTCGATAAAATTAAGTTGGTAAGTCTGGCCATTATCGGCCTTGTAATCGAGTGTGACACTCTGGGCCTTGATCGTAATGCCTCTTTCACGTTCGATATCCAGTGAATCCAGTACCTGTTCCTGCATTTCACGGTCAGCCAGGCCGCCACACAGCTGGATAAAACGGTCAGCCATAGTGGACTTGCCATGATCGATATGAGCGATAATGGAAAAATTACGTATGTTGTCTAGATTACTCACTAGAATTGCAGGCCCTGTGGGGATCGAGGCTCAGAAAAAAAGCGCAAGTCTACAGTAAGAGACTGCGGACTACCATGTAAACTGCGGCGAAAAACGTTAGTCCGGAATTCGCACTGTGAGAAATAACTGACGCCCATTTCTTTCTATCAAGGCTGGTATAACCTGGTTTTGGGGAAGTGATTCAACAACCTCATTAAAAATTGGAACCGAAGAGGTGCTCTGACCGTTGATGCTTATCAGAATATCGCCCATTTGAAAATCAGCTTCACGACCTACAGCATTAGTTACATTGACTACCAATACCCCTGATGGACCTTCTTCACGATCAAGTTCCGTAATCAAGAGTCCAAAAGGATTGTTACTATCCTGATTGGAACCAAGGGTTTGTGAGTTGTCAGCCTCTAATTTCCCAACGGTCATACTCAAAGACATTGGCCCACCATCCCTGATCACCTGAACCTCTGCGTTTGAATCAGGTGCGGTTAATCCAACATGAAATGGCAGGTCACCACTGCTGTTGATATCGTTACCATTAAATCGAACGATAATGTCGCCAGCCATGAACCCGGCCATTTCTGCCGGACTACCCTGGATAACCTGATTGATCACTGCACCTGCCGGCGTTGCCAGACCCGCTTCATCTGCCATTTCCTGGCTAACTTCGTTAATACCAACACCCATCCAGCCGCGCTCTACCAGACCCTTTTCTTTCAGTTGACCAACCACGTTTTTTGCAACATCAACAGGGATAGCAAAAGACAGCCCCATGGATCCACCAGTACTTGTGAAAATTTGGGAGTTTATTCCAATGACTTCACCTGCAAGATTAAACAGAGGCCCCCCTGAATTACCAGGATTTATGGCCACATCTGTCTGGATAAAAGAGACATAGTTGCCACTGGACCCATTAGGGATGTTTCTACCCATGAAACTGATAATGCCTTGGGCAACAGAAAAGCGCAGCCCCATTGGAGAACCAATAGCCAGTACCCATTCACCAACTTTTAACTCTGAAGAGTTACCAAGTACAACTGGCTTCAGATTTGCGGCGTCTATTTTCAGCAAAGCCAAATCGGAATTAACATCAGAGCCAACAATTTCTGCTTGATATTCCCTCCGATCATTTAACGTGATAGTTATCTCTTTTGCTTCATCTATCACGTGGTGATTGGTAATAATGTAGCCATCATCGGAAATAATAAAGCCAGAACCCAATGCCGGGCGCTGATCAAACCCCCGCAACTCTTCTTCAGGATTCTCGGGCAAGCGGTCACCAAAACGCTCTCTTAAATAATCCAGCAGATCTTCCATCCTCTCATCATCGTCCGCAGAACGATTACTGCGTCGAATCGTGTTGACATTAACAATGGCAGAAGCATTGTCTTCAACAAGGCTGGTGAAATCCGGCAGTTCTTGTGCTGTTGTAACTGTTGAGAAACAGACTGCAAGCATCGTCACTAAAATAGAAAAAAGTGTATGAAGGCCAATACGACTGGCTTGATTATCAGTAGTGATCATATGGCTCATTTCAATTTTCCATGGATGATGATTTTGGTATTGAAGATAACACTATTCTGGCAGGAATCCCGGTATGGAGTTTACTGAGTTGCCTTACCCAGAACAGGCTAAGAAAAAGACCGGAAAAGGCTGACAAAATAACCAGGAATTCTCCAATATTCAGGGCATCCGTAATTGCGGTTGCTAGCAATGTGGCTGCCAGCATACAGATAAGAGGCAGCAGGTAATGCTGGAATGCAAGCAGCATTAACTGTCGATCCTGCATAATGAATTCTACCAAATCTCCTTTGCCTACTTTGCCCTGTAATGACACAGGCATAGGGAATTCCAAAGTCTCCTGTTTGTTGAATGATGCACTATGCAGTAATTGCATGCCGCACCCAGGCTGGGCATGACAATTTTTACACCAGGATTGTTGTCTGGTGCTGACATGAAGAGTGTCTGCATCAGTATCAATTACTGTCAGTGCTTCGCTTGCCATGACAAATCCGCAAGGTTTACGTAGGAGATGCCTGCCATGATAGCAGGCAGTAAGAAAAGGGAAAAATAAAGGTTAGCGTGATTCTTCAGGAATAAAGGTGGCGGGAGTTTCCAGGGTATCCAGTGAGTCTTCCAATTCTGCGGACACGACCCGTTCGAGACGATCCATTTCTTCTTCATCCAGACCGGTCTGGATGGCAAAGCGAGTCTGGGTATCGGGATTCAGTTCACCCGTTAAACTCGGGAATTGATCTGTTGAATTGTCGGCAATTTCAGCACTGCCACTTGAAGCAGAGCCATTGTCTGCCACCATGGCCAGGTCAGCCGTAAACATGACAGCAAGTGCCACTGAAGCTGCTATAGCCCCCTGCCCGACAACCTGGAACAGTTTTCTTTCTTTGATTAGTTTGCCAATCGAGGCACCTATCTGTTTCTGCTGTTGAGGTATCGCATCTTGTTCAAGTTCATTCTGGATCCCTGCCAAAAGGTTGCGGGAAGGCACAGAATGAATTTCCTGTTTTAAGCTTGCGCTAAGCACATGGTAACGATGCCACTTGGCTTTCAGCACAGAGAGGTCGGTTTCCGGATCAAGCGCATCCATTTCCTTGAGCAGTCGGCGCAATTCCAGCTCATCTGATTCATTATCCATCAGTGCAGAAAGCGATTCGTGTAAATGTTCTGTCATGCAGACCTCAATCTATGTACTTTAAATATACCTTTCCGGGTTTTAGCCCATTTTGGTGTTTTTCTTATTGTTTTCAGGATAAACGCTGTTGTTATGCCTAATAAAGTGTCTTTTCAGGCCTGTATTCAGTTTTTTACCTAATTTACCCGGATTTTTCCTAATTTCAATCTCTCCGGTTACTAACTAGACAACGTATCTTCCTATTAATTCCCGGTCTTGAATAATTATTTCCATAATTAATCCTAAAACTATTCCTATTCCTATAACTATAACTATTCCCCATCCAGTATTGGCCGTATCTTTTTATCCAGGGCCTCCCTGGCCCTAAATATTCTTGAGCGGACAGTGCCTACCGGGCAACCCATAATTTCAGTTATTTCCTCATAACTAAGGCCACTGAATTCTCTTAAGGTAAAGGCGGTGCGTAAATCTTCCGGTAAATCTTCAATAGCTTCATTGATAACACGCTGCAGATCATCCCTTTCCTGATTGGCTTCAGGACTGCCTATATCTGTTAGAGCATTATTGTGCCCCATGAACTCTGCATCTTCTACATCAATATCGGTTGCTGGAGGCCTGCGCCCCCGTGCCACCATGTGATTCTTCGCTGTATTGATGGCAATACGGTATAACCAGGTATAAAAGGCACTCTCCCCTCGAAACTTGGGTAGCGCACGATAAGCTTTGATGAAAGCTTCCTGGGCGACATCTTCAACTTCAGCAGGATCGCGTATAAATCTTCCTATTAAACCCAGGATCCGATGCTGATATCGCAATACGAGAAGGTCAAAGGCGTGTTTGTCACCCTTGAATACCCTGTCGACCAGTTGCTGATCTGTATTTTTTACTTCTTCAGAGGCCAAAAGCCTGGCTCCAACCTGGTTCATTAAAACAGAAGCCTGGGCTTTACTGCTTAGCAAATAGACAGGCTAAGCGTAAAAGTTCGTCACTTCTCAAAAGTAGTGAGTTGGCAGGCTTCACAGAACGTCATTTCTTTTTATTGTATCTCACAAGGTAGAATAGCGTCAGGAAATACATAGCAGATTTATTTAATGTCAGACATTCCCAGATCTCCGGCCAGTTCAGATACAGATGTTCTCATTATTGGGGGCGGAGCTGCTGGCTTAAGTCTTGCGCTGAAAATTGCAGATCAGGCTAAAGTCACCATTCTGTCCAAAAGCTCACTCGACCAGGGTTCAACCTACTATGCCCAGGGAGGCATAGCCGCTGTTCTGGATAACCACGACAGTCAGGAATCTCATGTTGAAGATACTCTTGCAGCAGGAGACGAGCTTTGTGATAAACAAGTTGTTGAATACACAATCGCCAGAGGCAGAGAATGCATCGAGTGGTTGGTTGAACAAGGGGTAAAATTTACCCGCGACATGCAAGCAGCAGATAACCAGCCTTCCTCTGAAAGTTTTCATCTCAGCAAAGAAGGTGGTCACAGTCACCGACGTGTTGTTCATGCAGCAGATGCAACCGGACGCGCCGTCTTTGAAGGCCTGTCTGCACAGGTCATGGAACACCCGAATATTACTTTTCGTATCAATACGGTTGCTATCGATCTCATCACTACGGACAAACTGGGACTTCCAGGGAATCGTTGTCTTGGCGCCTATGTCCTGAATGAATTGAGCGGCCAGGTCAGCGTCTATAGAGCCCGCTTTGTCATTCTTGCAACAGGAGGCGCCAGCAAGGCTTACCTGTACACCTCAAATCCGGATGGCGCCAGTGGTGATGGTATAGCCATGGCCTGGCGCGCTGGCTGCAAGGTTGCCAACATGGAATTCAATCAGTTCCACCCGACCTGTCTATACCACCCACAGGCCAAGTCATTTCTCATCACCGAAGCATTGCGCGGTGAAGGTGGTCTGTTAAAACTGCCTGATGGAACCCGGTTCATGAAAGACTATGATAGTCGTGGCGAACTGGCCCCCAGGGATATAGTTGCCAGGGCAATTGATTCAGAAATGAAACGTCTGGGTTGTAATTTTGTTTACCTCGATATCAGTCATAAACCTGACCAATTTATTCTGAAGCACTTCCCCACCATCCATCAGCGTTGCCTGGAATTCGGCATAGATATTACCCGAGAACAAATACCCGTTGTCCCGGCGGCCCATTACAGTTGTGGCGGTATCATGGTGGACCAGCATGGCAAAACCGATGTCGACAATATGTATGCAATTGGCGAAACCAGTTTTACCGGTCTGCATGGCGCCAATCGGATGGCCAGCAATTCACTGCTGGAATGTTTCGTCTTTGCCTTCGCTGCAGCCGAAGACATTCTTGCCCGACTGGATAGCGTCAAGTTTCATGACACCATTCCATCCTGGGACGAAAGCAAAGTCACCGATTCGGATGAAGATGTTGTCATTGCCCACAACTGGGACGAAGTGCGCCGCTTCATGTGGGACTACGTTGGGATTGTGCGCACCAATAAAAGATTGCAAAGAGCACAAAACCGGATTGATCTTTTGCAACAGGAAATACACTGGTATTACAGTAAATACAGAATAAGCAGGAACCTGCTTGAATTAAGAAACCTTACTCTGGTCGCTGACCTCATTATCAGATCTGCTATCAGTCGTAAGGAAAGTCGAGGACTGCACTACACGCTGGATTACCCTGACAAACTCGAGACTCCGAAGAACACCATTCTGGAACCAGATAATTTCCAGGCCAGCGATCTTAAAGCTGTGATTTAAAACGACCGATCAACTATTTATCAATTTTCAATTATCTATTTATGTTGCTCCAGAATAAAATCCACCATCCCCTGTAACGATTCGTCCGGAATCGGCATCTTTTTTACCAGCCATTGAAAAAGGTCCTGATCTTCCTCAAGCAGTAAGCGGGCATATTCCTGCTTCTGATCTTCTGCCATTGTAGGGAGTACATTTTCTGCAAAAGGAACGAGGATAAGATCCAGCTCCAGCATACCGCGCCTACTGTGCCAGTACATTTTTTTAAGATCAGTGGCTTCTGTCATAAAATTATCAATTAATTGCGTTGTTCTCTTCAGCTGATTCAGCCCTTATACTGCCATCAAATTTAGCAGATTGAAGTCTCTCCATTAATTTCAGTTCATACTAACTTCTTAATACAGACTTCTCATACGAACATCTCAAACCATGGAAAGCTTTTATACCTTGCTGGACTATCAGGATCTGCTGCAAATCAGCGGTGAAGATAGCGAAAAATTCCTCCAGGGTCAGCTGACGTGTGATCTGGAAAATTTACCACCCTGGTATTGCCAACTTGGCGCTGTCTGTAACACCAAGGGTCGTGTTTATAGCAGCTTTCGTCTTCTGCGAACAGAAAATGCCTTTTATCTGGCAATGCAATCAGGCATCGGCGAAATAACTCGAAATAATTTGAGCAAATACATGCCTTTTTATAAGGCAGAAATGGCCGATGCGAGTCAACACTACAAACGTATTGGCCTGGCCGGGCAGCAGTCACAGGAAGCAATTGAAAAATGTGTGAGTAATTTGCCTGAACCTAACCAGGCTATACAGGTAAATGGTGACATCCTGGTCAACCTCAGTGGCGATATTCCCCGCTATGAGATCTGGCTGACTCAGGAGCCAGGTCCTTTAGCGGATGTCAGTGTTGAGCTTACCCAAAAGGATGCATCAGCATGGCAGGCTCTTGATCTGGAAAATGGCATTCTCATGGTCATGCAGGAAGATGTTGAGCAATATACTCCCGAAGAGCTCAATATGGATCTTGCCGGCTTCATCAATTGGGACAAAGGATGCTATACCGGGCAGGAAATAGTCGCCCGTATGCACTACCGGGGCAAGGCTGGCAAAAGACTTTACAAGGTAGTCTTTGAACACGCAGAACCGGTGACTGGAACTGCACTTAAAAATTCCTCAGAAAATACTTTAGGAATAGTATTTAATATACTGTATTTAAAGGATAATTTAATATTGGGAGTAGCGGTACTCAAGACCAGTATTGACCCTGCAGAAGCGGTATTTCTGGATGATGAGAGTAATCTGCTACCCGCCTCAATCTCCCCTCTTTTCTGACGTCCAAACCTGTAATTTCACCAATCTATTTCACGATTTCAGGTAGCAACTCCTGGAAATGTGACTCAAGTCATATTCTTATTCAATTTAATACTTTATTGACTAGTTAATTGCTAAAATTATGGAAAATACCCTAGGTATTAGCCAAACTCAAACAATGGTTTAACTTCTATGGAACCTGTTAGCTCGAATAGTCATACTCTAACTGTTTCCCGGTATTTCCCCGCCCTTCTGCTCTGCCTCCTGTTACCTCTTCAAGCTATAGCCCAATCCGGAGAAGTTATCGGTCGGGTTTTGCAAACAGCTGGTTCAGTGGTGGCAATTGATCCGGACAACAATACCCGCGATTTACTCAGACGCTCAGAAGTCCACCTTGGCGATACCGTAGTAACAGGACCTCAGGGTTTTATTCAGATTCGACTGTTAGACAGCGCCATGCTCGCTTTGAAAGAAGACTCCGAGTTCCTTTTTGACGAATTTGATTTCGACGGGGATCCCAATACAAGCGACAGTGTTGTCATGAACCTCCTCCAGGGTGGCTTCAGAACCATTTCAGGCAGCATTGGTGAATCTACTGATGATGTGTACCGGGTAGATACCGATTTTGCCAATATTGGTGTTCGCGGAACCACACATGAAGCTGTCATCTCCTTTGGTTCGCTATTCACAGGTGTCTACGATGGCGGGACCACCGTTACTAATGAATTTGGTTCACTCGACACAGGTCTTGGCGGTGATTACGACTATGCGGTTACTACGCAAGGGCAATCGCCACAAGGGGTGTTACAACAACCCGGTCAACTCGGCCAGATCAACCTGAACCAAGGCGCCAGTGGCGATGACGGTGATGATGAAAATGGTGACGGCGATGATGGTGCTGGTGCTGGCGACGATGGTGCTGGTGACAATGGTGCGGGCGATGACGGTGCTGGTGACGATGGTGCGGGCGATGACGGTGCTGGTGACGATGGTGCGGGCGATGACGGTGCTGGTGACGATGGTGCGGGCGATGACGGTGCTGGTGACGATGGTGCTGGTAATGACGGTGCTGGTGACGATGGTGCTGGTAATGACGGAGCCGGTGCAGAGGATGGAGCAGATGCTGCTGGCGGCGGTGACGACGGTGCGCCCAATTTTGACAACTTAGGCACGACCGGTGACGGTGGTGGAAATAATAATGCCGGCGGTAACAACCAAGGTGGCGCAGGCGGTGGTGGCGGTACGATCCCTCCCCCAGCAACGCCCCCTGCTGACAACACCGATACCGGTGGAGATGGAGGTGGCGACACTACTCCAACTACGCCTGCTCCTGGCAGCACCCCCGATCAGGCCATTAACCCCCTTCAAAATATTCAGGATGCCGGTGACATCACCGATCCGGGTTCTGGATTTACAGATGCCGATGGTGACGGCATTGATGACAGCATCGATCCCGACTTCATTGACACAGACGGTGACGGCATCGTGGATGCCCAAGACCCTGACCTGATCGACACAGACGGTGACGGTATTGTTGATGCGCTAGACCCCGACCAGCTTGACTCCGATGGTGATGGTATTGTCGATGCCCAGGACCCCGACCTGATCGACTCGGACGGCGACGGTGTGGTGGATAGCCAGGACCCGGACTTGGTCGACTCGGACGGCGATGGTGTTGTAGATAGCCAGGATGCACTTCCGAATGACCCAACACGGACAGTCGCAATAACACCTCTGCTATCACCAGCACAGGTGGCTACCATCCAGGCATCAGGACGTCGCGGTTTTACCCTGTCACGCAATCTCTATGAAAGCTACGGGGGTGGTTTATGGCCCGCTATTTATACAGGTGCCGCCACTGATGGTGGCAGCGGCAATCCCATGATCATTGTCGATGATATTGCTGCTGGTTTATTCGGTGGTTTTAATCTGTTTGTTGGTCTTGAATCTTTCCCCTATTTTGTTTTTGATTCAACCGGCAGCGTCGCCTCCTCTTCGCTTGACTTCACTGATGGTATTGAAAGTTTCTTCGGAGACATTGTCCATGATGTGCAATGGGGCGTTTGGGGCTCAGCCCAGGGACTCCGGATATACACGGACATCTCTGATAACGCAGCCAATTTTACCAATGTGCCTGGCCCCATGTTGTGGGTGTCAACAGACCCAACAGACTTGACCATACTGCCCACTGAAATTGCAGATCCAACAGCTGTACTCTATCTGGGAGACCAGAATTTCATTGGTGGTTCCACTGCTGGCTTTCTGACTGAATTTTTTGCCTTTATCGATTTTAATTTGTCCAGCGGCACTGTTAACAATGGTGAAGCAGGATTCTGTCTTGGTAGTCTGGAATGCGACAGTGAATCTGATCAATGGTGGGAATTTGATATCGAAAGCTCACGCACAATTGGTGCCGATGGTGTTGTATTTGCCTACCCCAGTAATGGCTGGATTGATGGGGCACCCGCCAATATTGATGGCGTGATCAGCGGCCTGTTCACCGGTGACAATGCTGAAGCCTTCGTTGGCGGGCTGAACCTGTTCTCAGATAACGACACAGTAGACGGCATCTTCCTGCTTGAACGGGAAGACCGCATTGATGGCTCTGAATTTCTGCAACTGGAGAGCCAAGCCTTCGAGGGCAGTTTCCTGAACATTGCCGCGGAAGGTCTTAATACTTTTGGCTGGAGCGAAGGCCAATTTTGTTTCGTATGTACTCCATCATTTTTTCTATTTATCGAAGAAGAAACTCGTTTTGTCTATTTGGATGAAGGTGGAATAACGAGCGTTGGTGAAGAAATATATAACGCCGAATTCAATGTTCTTCTGCAACTCTGGAATAGCCCACTCGATGTCCTGATCGATAATTATGATGATAGTAATTTCACTACTATCCCTGCTACAGATATTTTGTTTGCCGGTTTTAAGGAAACTCATCTTCCTAATGTCCGCGGTCATTTCAGTGAGCTTATCGAATTTATTGGCATCGACGAGGATGGACAGCCACTCCTTAAAAACGATGAATTAACTGAATTTAAATTCGATGTGGACTTCACTCTCGGAACAGTTACCAATGGATTTATCGGGCTTAACCTTTCCGATAGTTCAGGCAGTGTCGAAGATTGGGATATTGCTTTCGATGGGCTCTTTCAGGAAGATGGTTTTGGCTTTTTTATTCGTTCAAGTAATTCGTCCGGCAACACCCGCCTGGATATAGATGGTGTGCCCGGCAGTTTCGCAAATTTAAGAGGCAGTATCCAGGGCGCCTTTGTTGATAACGCCGATAGCAATGCCGGCTTATCAAACGCTGTAGCATTTACTACTTCATTCTTTTTCGAAGACACCAGCACTAGCGATCAAGTTTCCGGCGTCGGCCTCATCGGCGGAACCGATACTCAGGGTAATTACAAACTAGCTTCAGCCAGCAGCACTACCGCAGTGCCTTTATTAGGCGATACCTTTCATTACACCGGCGCTGACTGGGGTGATTCTGAAGCGACTAGAAACAAAATATTATCCTCCAAAATCAATACAGTAATTAAAGAGAATGGTACCGGTTCAACCGTAAATTCAGTTGCAGGTTTCGATGTTGGCTGGGGTATATGGGCTAACGGAAGAGATGTAGCATATTCCGGCGTAACAGATGTTTTTGAACAGGAAAGTACAACGCCTGATTACTGGCTCTCGGCCAAACCAATTGATAAAGACCTGATGCCTGTCTCAGGCTCAATAGTGTATAACAATGTCCTGGGCTATCAGGGAGGCAGTACCAATGATGGAGCTTTCAAAGCACTCACCGCTTCAATGAATGTTGATTTTGGTACAGGCGGATTAAATGGAAACATAATGGCTACAACAACTAATAGTGATATCGTCTGGGATGTCAACGTAGCCGGAAGTATCAATGGACATGTTAACGATGTCAGTAATGGTTCAACTGCTGCCCTGAGCGTAACATCACTTACTGTAGGCGGAAGCTCAATCCCTTCATTCGATGGCGATATGACAGGTATTTTCGTAGGCACTTCTTCGCCGAATGCCTTTGCCACTGGTTTTAATATTCATGACTTCACCAATGGAAACAAAATAGCGGGTACTGCGTTAATTGGTATTCTGCCGGAATGATATTCAGGCCACTTCCCTAAAATCTGAAAGTGTAATTAACCTTCAGTAACAAATCCTTCACGATGGCAACAAAGTGGTTGTCCTTGTCCGCATCTGTCCAGCTCCCATTCAATACCTGAAAGGCCTGCTGTCCGGCTTTGTGGATACAGTGAAGACGACTGGATAATGCTCAGGTTTTAGAGAGGCTACTGTATAGGTGAAATTATTTCTGAAGCAAGATGGAAGAAAAAGCATAATTGTATCCCGTCAGAACATATGGGACCAATTAGCCTTAAATACTAAGGGAGACTTCTGGTACATTCAATAATGAATACAGGAGTCACCTATGACCGATACACCTGAAGCACTCGTTAAAGCCATTCGGCGCAAAACCCGC
>JAQWPL010000002.1 GCA_029245395.1 Gammaproteobacteria bacterium | reverse complement strand
CAGGTTATTAAGCAGCAGACCCTGCAACGCAAGAAGGAGGAAAATCTTATGACTTGTTCAGCTCAGTAACTGAAAGCTATACTGCAAATGTCTCCTCTAGCTGTTGAGGCGATTGGTCCCAAATCATCTGACGACTTACACAGTCTGCTGTGTGTACCATTACTCTGTGAGTACGTTTTGAGTAAGTATGCAATAGAGCAGGAAAAACCATTGGCTATAAATTCCAGCATAACCTTGTCACAGATAGCACCTGTAATTAAAAAGGCAGTTGGCCTTGGATTTTTCAGTGGCATGATCGTGACCGCCAGTCTGGCTGCAACAACTTCCTTGACTCCCCTGGTAACGATTTCTTCTGATGGCCAGGATTCAGCAGCGACAGTATCCATTGGCCTGAGTAATGATGGCGGCAGTTCCTATCTCACTTCTCTGCAGCTGGGTGCACAAGCTTCGATCACTGCAAACATCAATCCGGATCCAGTGCATGTTGGTGTTACAGCAGATATCTATATCGTTCAGCGTATTGGTAATACTTTTTCCATGAAAGATACTGATGGTCAGTTTCTGGAATGGGATGTAAAAGCCAAGACTCTGGTGCCAGCCATTGAAGCAGTGAACCTGAGTGCAGATAACCCGGTTGAAGTGTACACCGGGGCATTCAATACCGCCGGCCCACAGCGTGTCTATGTTGGTTATCTGCCAACGGGAAGTTCTGGTCTTATATTCAACCCTGTTGCTGCAAAATTTGAAATCACCGAAGCGGCCACAGATGCCTTGGCCTTTTTCGAAGACAATATTGCGGACCAGATTGTCAGTGCAAAATGCATTATCTGTCATGTGGAAAACGGTGTGGCGGATGGTCAGACAGCGCTTATTTATAGCAATGATCCTGACGAGACTCAGCAAAACTTTGATGTCCTTTCTGACTTTTTCTTTTCACGAGATGACGCTCTCGACTATATTTTAAGCAAGGCCAGCGGCGGAGACGGGCATGTCGGTGGTGTGCAATTAGCTACAGGTTCAAATGATTATTCCCTTTTTGAACAGTTCCTGTTGCTGTTGGAAGGCTCTTCAATTCCGGTTGATACAAGTAATAATGCTGAACAATTTTTTGCCCCCTTAGTCATGCAGTCTGATCAACAGACCTTGCGCCGAGCTGCTTTGTTAATGGCCGGTCGACTCCCTACTGCTGCGGAAAAATCTGCTTTGATAGGGCTGGGTAATGCAAAAATTCAAAATGCAGTAAGAGGCCTGATGGAGGGCGAGAATTTCCATGAGTTCCTGAAAGATGCCGCCAATGACCGCTTGTTGGTGAGAGGCAATCAGGAAGGAAATATCCTGAATGCTTGCCGGATTTGTTTTCCTGGTTTCGCCGAACGTCTTTTTGAATTAGAAGAAGCTGGATTGGCCAGTGGTTCCAACTTTGAGGAAAGGCAGTATCAACGCATCGTTGGCATGGGGCTTGTTGAATCACCTTTGGAACTGGTGGCTTATGTTATTGAAAATGATCTGCCGTATTCCGAAATACTAACCGCAGACTATGCCTTGTTTAATCCTGCCCTCAACGAAGCTGTGGGCGGCACCGCTATATTTCAGGGAGATAGTAAGGCGCTGACTTTTGAGCCAGGAATCATGGAAGGTTATTATCGACAAAATGGTAGTGCAGAATTGGAATTGGTTGACGGTATTCAGGTCCCTAAAATCATTGACCCTGGAAATTTACAAACTGATTATCCTCATGCCGGCGTTTTAAACTCAAATGTTTTCTTAAGTCGTTACCCCAGTACAGCCACTAATCGCAATCGTGCTCGAGCGCGCTGGACCTACTACCATTTTCTGGGTTTTGATATCGAGGCATCGGCACCACGGACACAGGAAGCTGAAGCACTGGCAGATACCAATAATCCTACCCTCAATAATTCCAATTGTACGGTGTGCCATCAGATCATGGACCCGGTGGCAGGGGCATATCAAAACTACGGCAATGGCGGTTTTTATCGCAGTAGTCGAGGCGGAAATGATTCATTGGACCGGTTTTATAAATTCCCGGAAGAAGGGAATTCCCTATATATGGCAGGGGACACCTGGTATCAGGATATGCGCGAGCCCGGATTTGAAGTTCAAAGCGCTCCAGATGCAGACAACAGTGTGCAATGGCTGGCTCAGGAAATAGTCAATGACCCCCGTTTTGCTGTGGCTACAGTTCGCTTCTGGTGGCCAGCAGTAATCGGCAGTGAACTAGTGACAGTGCCAAAAGTGGAAACAGACCAGAATTATCAGGATCGTTTGCTTGCTTACGATGCACAGCAAAGCACTATTAATGAGCTAGCTGATTCATTCGTTGCCAGTGGAATGAACCTGAAAGATTTGCTGGTAGATCTCATCATGAGTGAATGGTTCAGGGCAGAATCTTATGACGACCCAGGCATGGCACTGGAAGCTCATGCGATTGCCAGTATCGGTAATGAAAAGCTGTTAACACCGGAACAGCTATCCAGAAAAACACAATCCATTACCGGATTTAACTGGAATTCATGGTTAGATCCACAACTGGATATCATATTCAATGGCCTGGAGGAACAGTTCGCGCTTTTTTATGGGGGTATTGATTCGCTCAACATAAAAGAGCGCAGTCGGGAAATGACGCCGCTAATGAGTATTGTGCCTATGGCGCATGGTTTGCAAGCATCGTGTCCTATAGTTTTGCGGGAATTTACTCTGGCGGATGAAGACAGGCTTTTATTCTCCGGCGTCTCAGAATTTGATACACCCCTGAGTATTGTTAACCAACTGGCGGTTATAGACAGTGAAGATAACCTGGACATCAAAACTTATTCTCTGAGTACAGTACTGCAACCTGGAGCGAAGAATTTTTCAGTCAGTTATTTAAATGATTTCTGTGAATATGACGAGGCCAGCAATAGTTGTTTGACTGACAGAAATATCTTTATTACCGAAATCACTGTAATACCTCCCAATGGCACACGACTTGAGATTCCAGGTTCTGATGCTCAACTGGCCAACTCTGCCTGTGGTGGCATTAGCAGTGATGGTTTTGCAGCCCTGTTTGATAACTGCCGTGCTAACTACTCCTTCAATGCAACACAGGCAGGCCAGTATACCGTTGAAGTCGATGTTTCAGCTTCCCAGGCTGGGGATGAACTGGCCCTGATAAATTTATCACTGGAGGAAGATGCAGATCCTTTGGTGGCAAATACACCAGGTGCAGATCTGATCAAAACCAAGCTGGTAAATTTATATGACCTTATGCTGGGCAGAGATCTCACCGTGAGCTCACCTGAAATAATATCTGCCTATCAGTTATTTGCTGAGTCCTGGGAATCCCGTCGTGGCTTGGGTGTTGACCATTTGTTTAATCAGGAAGAGTCCTGTTATTGGTTTGCTGATGTTGAATTTGGCAAAGGTATCGGCTTTACCGGTGAGCCCCTAGTCCTGGCGGGTGGCGCAAATAGCCGTCGTTATGAGGTGAACTGGCAAGAGCTATATCCTTTTCTTGAAGGCTTCGCCTCAGACACTCAGCAGACCAAACAAAGCTGGAAAACTGTGATGACTTACCTGTTAACCCATTATGATTATTTATATGAATAAGCTGATGACATGAAACATTACAAATTGCGCAGACAGTTTTTGAAAAATTTGATGGTTGCCAGTGGCGCTGGTTTGTTGCCTGCGGCACCGACTCCATTATTTGCTCAAAGCACTTATAACGGAAAATTTGTAATTGCCTTGCAATTGGATGGTGGTGTAGATGTCACCAGTTTTTCAGATCCAAAAGTGAATGTCAGTGGCGAAGCGGAAATCAATCATTGGGCAAATGGGGCTGATCCCTTGCAGTCCGGCAACCTGGTATATGCTCCGTTTGCTGATAACGCGGCTTTTTTTGAAAAATACTATCAGGATACTCTGGTAATCAATGGTGTCGACGCCCAGACCAATTCCCATTCTGTGGGAGTAGTGAATAACTGGAGTGGTAGAAACTCGGAAGGTTTTCCCACCATCACATCCTTGTTTGCTGCCACCATGGCGCCTGAATTGCCATTGTCCTATCTTAATTTTGGCGGTTTTGGGGCGACTGAAGGGGTTATCCGAAGTACACGGGTCAGTGATCCTAACCAGTTGCGCACGCTTATTTCACCCAACAAGGTTATAGGTAATAGTGATGCCAGTCATTTGCTCGAAGATGACTGGAGCAGGATACAAGCCCTGCATGCCAGCCAGATGGAGAGCCGGGTGGAAGAATCGGATGCAGTGCTTGGAAATTATAAGAACCGGGAAGCATTTTTGGAAGCAATTAGCAGAACAGAGGATATCAGCCGCCTTGAAGATTTTATTCCTGAGGAAAATGAAATTCAGCAAGAACAGGATTTAGGTGAACGTAACAGTAACCTGAATCAGCAAATTCAAATTGCATTACTCTCCTTTAAAGCAGGTGTATCGGTATCCGCCGATATTGTTGAAGGAGGATTTGATTCCCATGATGATAATGATGCGCGTCAGGAAGTATTACTGACTAGCGTCGTTGGCAGTATTGATTACCTGTGGACCACTGCAGAAGAGCTGGGGATTGCGGATCGATTGTTGCTTGTCATCGGTAGTGATTTCGGACGCACACCCCGTTACAACGCCAACGATGGAAAAGATCATTGGCCCATCGGTAGCACTCTGATCATGGAGAGAAATGCAACTTACACCAATCGTATGCTGGGTGAAACCGATGAGGGGCATAATGCTTATGCTATTAATCCGGATAACCTACAAAGAGATGATACAAGTGGTGTGATCATCAAGCCTGCCCATGTACATAAAGCATTACGTCAGTACCTGGAACTGAATGACAGTCCTGTCTCACAGCCCTTTGCATTTAATACAACGGCAGATTTTAGTTTTTTTAATTGATTTTCGCTTTCAGGGCTTTTATTTTCAGGTTTTGATTTTACGTTTTTTGCCGTTCTATAGAAGTCTCCCTTAGTATTTAAGGCTAATTGGTCCCATATGTTCTGACGGGATACATATCTTTAGGTTTTGCTTGTCTAACGGCTGTAGCAGCCAGCTTGTGTATCATTACTTTGCCTATTTGACGGTACACAGAATAAAAAGCTACTCTATACCGTCATAAATACCGACAATATGACGGTATGTGGATGGATGAGCTCGGACTTAGGTGGACAAAGTATAACGAAAAAAGCCCTTATTAACAGGGCTTTTGGACAGTCATGGGGTTGATTGGATTGGTATTTGGTAGCTACGGGTGGACTTGAACCACCGACCCCAGCATTATGAATGCTGTGCTCTCACCATCTGAGCTACGTAGCCAAAATTTCTATTGCGGCTTCCGATTATACGTCATCTGAAAATTTAATTAGGGAAAGCAGTCTCGATGTATTCATATACACCTGCGAGTGCTTTCCCTAATTAAATTTCCACCTAACGCATACTCGAAACCCTCATAACAAAATTTTAAAACTTTTTATTTCAACGAGGGCACTATTTCAAGGATGCGCATTTTCGTTTTCCGCTCCTTTAAAGTCAAGGGCTTAGACGTTAAATCTAAAATGAATCACATCACCATCTTGTACGATATATTCCTTACCTTCTAATCGCCATTTCCCGGCATCCTTGGCGCCTTGTTCGCCTTTATTCCCGATAAAATCGTCATAACTGACAATCTCGGCGCGGATAAAGCCTTTTTCAAAATCTGTATGAATAACAGCGGCGGCTTTTGGGGCAGTGGCGCCGTTCTTTACGGTCCAGGCGCGGACTTCCTTTTCGCCGGCAGTGAAAAAGATTTGCAGACCCAGCAGGGTATAGCTGGCACGAATAACCCGGTCCAGACCTGGTTCAGTCATGCCCATTTCCTGTAAAAATTCGAGTTTCTCATCGGTTTCCAGCTCCGCAATTTCTGCTTCCAGCTTGTTACAAACAGCAACCACTTGCGCACCTTCATCAGCCGCGATTTCTCTCACTGCATCCAGATGCGGGTTGTTTTCAAAACCACTCTCATCCACGTTGGCTATATAGAGTGTGGGTTTAACAGTCAGTAAATGCAGGCTGTAGATATCATCGAGTTGTTCGGCATCAAGACCGAGGCTGCGTACAGGTTGGCCCTCATCTAGATGATTCTGAATTTGATCTAATAAGGCGGTTTGCTTCTGGGCATCCTTGTCGCCACTTTTAGCGACACGACTCACCTTATCAAAAGCCTTTTGGACTGATTCAAGATCGGCCAGCGCCAGTTCGGTGTTGATGATTTCTATATCGTCTTTTGGATTGATCGATGCTGACACATGCACCACATTGTCATCTTCAAAACAACGCACGACGTGGGCGATAGCATCGGTTTCGCGAATATTGCTCAGAAACTGATTGCCCAGTCCTTCACCCTTGGAAGCGCCTGCTACCAACCCTGCGATATCAACAAATTCCATGGTAGTGGCAATGCTGTCCTTGGGTTGAACAATTTCAGTTAACGCATCCAGGCGCGGATCAGGGATCGGGACGATGCCGGCGTTAGGTTCGATGGTGCAGAAAGGAAAATTTTCTGCTGCTATGCCGGCTTCAGTGAGTGCATTAAAAAGTGTCGATTTGCCTACATTGGGCAACCCGACAATACCGCATTTAATCCCCATTATTTTTATCTTCCTTTTCGGCGGAGATCGCTTCGCTCTTCCGCCCTACGTTTTTTTCTGGATCGGTATGTAGTTTTTGCATGGCATCCTGAATTTTGCCTTCTATCAATAAAGGCATAAGGGCAATAGCGTCATCAATATTATTTTGGATGGCTTCGGCATCCTGTTTTGACGGTTCCCCAAGCACATAATCAATGCCGTCACCTTTTGGGCGGCCGATGCCGATGCGCAGGCGATGAAAATCACTGCTGCCAAGGGCTTTGGCGATATCCCGAACGCCGTTATGCCCACCGTGCCCACCGCCGGTTTTCAGCCGCACTGTGTCGACAGGTAAGTCGAGTTCGTCATAAGCGACCAGGATATTTTCGGGAGCAATGTCGAAGTAGTTAGCCATAGCAGAAACCGCCTGGCCGCTGGCATTCATCATAGTGGTGGGGAAAAGGAGTCTGACATCCTTGCCAGCGAGTGTGATTCGTTCTGCCATCCCGAAAAATTTGCTTTCCGGCCGCAACTCGCCCTGAAAATCATCGCATAATGATTCAAGGAAAAGGGCGCCAGCATTGTGGCGCGTAAAACGGTATTGCTGGCCTGGATTACCCAGGCCAACAATCAGTTTGATGCCGTCACTCATAGTGAGGGAGAAAAGGTAGCTTAGTCGCTTTTTTCTTCGTCGCTGCCAGCGGAATCATCACCGTCACCACCTTCGCTAGGTGCATCATCGCCATCAGCAGTTTCTTCGCCTTCAACAGCTTCTTCTACTTCTGGCTCTTCAATAACCTGCTCACGTATTTCGGAGACGGACACAACAGGGTGGTCATTTTCGTCGCCTTGAGACAAGTCTACACTGGTGACACCTTCTGGCAGTTTCAGGTCAGTGATATGGAGGGTGTCGCCAACATGGATTTCCAGCATATCGAGTTCGATATATTCCGGCAGGTCCTTGGGTAGACAGGTAATCTGCAATTCGTGCATGGCGATGATAATTTGGCCGTTTTCCGACTTCACGCCAATACATTTATCTTCATTTAATAAATGCAGCGGCACGTTCACAGTCAGGGCTACATCAGCCAGAACCCGTAGAAAATCAGCATGCAGGATGACGGGTTTTGCCGGATGACGCTGGAGGTCTTTGATTACCACGCTTTCTTTTTGCCCATCCACGTTGATATCGATAATGGATGAGAAGAATGCTTCGTTCTCTACAGCATGGAGCATGTCGTCATGCCGCATGGTAATAGAAGCGGGTTCCTTGCCAGCACCATAAATGATTGCCGGAATCTCGTTTTGCAAACGACGCAGGCGGCGGCTCGCACCTTTCCCTACATCTGTTCTGGATTTAGCCTCCAGAATAAGTTCTTTTTTAGACATTGTATTTTCCTCGCTATTGCTGGCTTAGCTTTCCCGGATTGCGACCAGCCTGGAAAGGGTTAATTAAACTGTCTGCGATTGTTTGTAAACCTGGAAATCAGGTGTTATCAAACATGGCACTAACAGATTCTTCATTGCTGACCCGCCTTATAGACTCACCAAGGAACCTGCCCATAGAGAGTTGGCGGATTTTACTGCAATTCTTTGCTTCTTCCGACAAGGGAATGGTGTCAGTGACAACCAGGGAGTCGAGGGAAGAGGTGTTAATATTTTCCATGGCATTGCCAGACAATACCGGATGCGTACAGTAGGCGACTACTTTAACGGCGCCTTGTTCTTTCAATGCGTCTGCAGCCTTACAGAGAGTGCCTGCGGTGTCCACCATGTCATCAACAATGAGACAAGTACGGCCGTCAACTTCACCAATCAAGTTCATGACCTGAGCTTCATTAGCTTTTGGGCGACGTTTGTCGATAATTGCCAGATCAATATCCAGTTGTTTCGCAAACGCTCTGGCTCTGACCACACCACCAATATCCGGTGACACTACAATAAGATCCTTGTAGTTATTACGTAAAACTTCATCAACAAGTACTGGTGAGCCATAGACGTTGTCCACCGGTATCTGGAAAAAACCCTGAATCTGCTCAGCATGCAGGTCAACTGTTAACAAGCGGTTGACGCCCACTGCACTGATCATATCTGCAACTACCTTGGCGCTAATCGGAACACGTGCAGATCTGACGCGACGATCCTGGCGGGCATAGCCAAAATAGGGAACCACCGCTGTTATTCGGTTGGCCGAAGAACGGTGCAAAGCATCAGCCATCAGCAACAACTCCATGAGGTTGCTGTTGGTTGGTGCGCATGTGGGCTGAATAATAAAGACGTCCTGACCACGGACGTTTTCATTTAGCTCAACATTGATTTCACCATCACTGAATTTCTGGACATTAGCCCGCCCCAGAGGCACGCCAAGCCATTTAGCGACTTTTTCCGCTAGCTCCGGGTTAGCGTTACCGCTAAATACCATCAAGTTGTTGGCCATTGCACTGGTCCTGGGTTGGTATGTTCTGCTTTATTTTCCTGGTGAACTCTTAGTCAGATCATCAGGGTTATGGTATTGGTTGGGGTGGGAGGATTCGAACCTCCGCATGCAAGGATCAAAACCTTGTGCCTTACCGCTTGGCTACACCCCAATTAAATTTTCTATGTTTTCAGTTAACAAGGATAAAGATGAAAACCTTGTGTCTGTTTACCTTGCTGCTTGTCTACTCACCAAATTTTCCTCGTTTTCCTATCAGGCTTTATTTAGTTCTATTAATGCTTCATGCAAGGGTGAGATATTCACTCCCCTGGCAACAAATGCCTTTGTATTCTCAGGTGCCTGCTCTGACACCAGATCCAAAACTTGCTGTGCTGCCTGCTCCGTTTCAAAGGCGGCGAAGACACTCGAGCCTGTGCCGGACATACGTGCCTCAGCAAACCCGGACAACCAGTCCAGCACCTTTTTCACTGGTGAATAAAGGCTGCTGACCAGCATTTGGCAATCATTTCTACTGCCCGGAAATGGAAAGGCCGGTATTTTGATGGGGTCGGTGTGTCTTGTCAATTCTGGATGGCTAAAAATTGCCTTGGTGGAGACATGGCAATCCGGGGTCAGGACCAAATACCAGCGTTCTGGCATAGCAACAACGTGCAGGTTTTCACCAATTCCTTCTGCCCATGCTGACTTACCCTTTATGAATACAGGGACATCGGCACCCAGTGCCAGTCCCAGCCTCGCCAGATCATCGGTCTCAAGCTTGCAGTCCCAGAGTCTGTTCAGCGCTATCAGGGTTGTGGCGGCATTAGAGCTGCCTCCACCGAGCCCGCTGGCTTCGGGGAGTACTTTTTCGAGGTGAATGTCCGTACCACGACTGACTCCGGTTTCTTCTTCTAACAGTCTGGCCGCCTGCATGATCAGATTATGCGGACCTTCCAATGAGACAATATTGCAGGAAAAACTGACTTCTTTGCTGTCGTTAATGGTAAAGGTGAGGTTGTCTCCATGATCCAGCAACTGAAAAACGGTCTGTAAGGTGTGATAACCGTCTTCCCGGCGGCCTGTTATATGCAGGAACAGATTGAGCTTTGCCGGTGCCGGCAGGGTGAAAGAGTTCAACCCTGGTTTCCTCCAGGAATGTCCCAACTGCTGATGATGAAAGTAAGCCGGTACTGGGCTTGTTCCAACCGGATCCTCCCAGGCAGGAAAATGCTTTCGTTTTCTCTGAAGCGGTCGTATTGCAATTCCCAATTTCGTCCGTTGGCATCTTGCTGGGACAAGGTGGCAATCAGGCCATCGGTATTTCTTGTAGTCACCACGTCTCTGTTTGGTGCTGGCACGCCCCTGATCCAGTACAGCAGCTCGCTGGCTGGAAAGGCATACCCCAGCATTTCCGTGGTAATTGACTCCAGATCCAGTGCCCGCCGTGGAGCCTCACCGGCTTTTTCTATACTGACGCCATTTCCGCCACCAATGATGTGTACGGCACCAAGCCCCAGATATCCGCTCAGATTAATATCGTAGTCTGTTTGAGTCTGCTGCCAGTTAATATTGATGGTTTCTGAACCATTATTGCTTCTTATATTAAGCCTGCCACGCAACGACCAGTTATCCAACCCCAGCAATAATTGCTGATGATTGGTTGGAATGGCAACATTTGATGGAATAGTAGTACAGGAAATCAGTGCCAGTGCCAGCATTGCCGAAACCAGAATCCTGCTCAATACCGGTGGATTAACTGGAAGGGTCAGAAGTCAGCCGCTCCATGGTACTGCGGATATGCTCACTGTCGGGCTGGATCTCCAGCGCCGTGCGCCAGATACTGCGTGCCTGGGATCTTTCCCCAAGAGCCCAAAGCACTTCACCCAGATGGGCGGCCACTTCATGATCAGGAAAAAGCTCGTAGGCTCTGTCCAGATTTTCAAGGGCCTCATCATATAAACCAAGGCGATACTGTACCCAGCCCAGACTGTCGATAATAGCCGGGTCATCAGGTGCCAGTTCAATAGCTTTTTTAATAAGATCGTAGGCCTCTTCATATCTGTCAGTACTGTCTGCAAGGAAGTAACCCAGGGTGTTGTAGGCAACGGGACTGCCGGGGTTCAGCTGGATTATTCTGCGCAGATCAGCTTCCATCAAACTCAGGTCATTGATTTCCTGGTTGTAGACAGAGCGCAGGAAAAGCAGCTGGATATTGTCAGGAAATGCGCCCACAGCGTTGTTCAATACCTGGCCTGATTCTTCCAGATAACCTTCATCCAAAAGCACGTTGGCTTCGATGCTCAACAAGGCAATATTGTAATCCGGATTACGAAAGCGGACATTCTGTAGCCGGGATTTTATTTCGGGATAGCGACCAGCTTTAATCATTAGCTCGGTCAAACTGCGTTGAGATTGAAGGAAATTACCGCCGCCATCTACATTAATAAAGTGCTCAATGGCTTCTTCCGGTTTATTTTCCTGTGTGCTTATGAACCCGAGGTAGTGGTGGGAATCATCGAGTCTCTGGTCATTTTCAACCAGGCGCTCAAAATACTGACGGGCATCACTGAGCACGTTGATTTCCATACTCAGCAGAGCCAGGGAATAAAGCATGTCAAAATCTTCAGGATTTTGCTCAACGATGATGGCGAACTGATCCCGTGCTTCAAGATAGCGTTGATCGTCTAGAAGTGAGCGTGCGTACTGGAAACGCAGTTCTTTGTTGTTTTCGTTGCTACGCAGGGCTTGCTGCAGTCTGCGCTGGGCACGTTCTTCCTCTCCCAGCATTTCAAGTAATTCTACTTCCAGTATGACGACATCGGGATGGTCGTTCATTTCCTCAGCGAGTCCACTGATAAGTTCATAAGCAGACTCAACCTGGTCGTTTTGTTGGTAAAGGTGGGCTAGGGCCAGACGAAGAGATTGATCGGCAGGGTAGGCTTCCTGGATGGATTCGAGGTCGTCAATCAACCCATCAATAAAAAGGGCCGCATTGGCATCAACAGCAGTGCGATTGGTAATCAGGCGAAAATCGATTTCACCACCCAGTGCTAACAAGGATTTCATGTGGTTTACCGCTTCGCGGTAACGATTCAGTGATAACATTTGAAAAGCCAGTGCGCGCAGGGCTTCCATTGACTCTGGCTCTTTGGCCAGCCACATATTGCCCATTTCTATCGCTCCAGGAACATCCCTTATAAAAGAAGCAATACGGGAGGCGCGCCGGATAATGTTGATCTCGTTGGTTTCCCTGGCCAGTTCCAGGTAATCAACCAATGCTTTTTGGTTATAACCCCTTTGTCCTGCCATTTCGGCAATAATGACGCGAGTAAGAATATCTTCTGAAAAGTTGCCATAGACTATGTCTTCTTCAGGTGGAGGCAGGGGTTGAGTGTTTTCTTCCTCTTCAGACACTGATGAGTCAGGTGAGCTTGTAATAGCAGGCTCTGCTTCGTTTTCAACAGAAACGCTTGTACAACCTGTAAGTAAAGTAAGTAACAAGAACGCCCACAAAAAATGCCATAGGCCTGTTCGTGGGTTTTGGTTGCTGTTATTGAACATAATGAATCTGTACATAATGATGATTAGTATAGCGACTTACGGCTATTGTTCTCAATCCTGCCTGAACAAGGGCTGTACATAGAGTCAGACCCCGCTTTGCAAGGTAAGGTTCCTCTTGCTGACCATGCGAATACTAACATTAAGAGCCATCAGCCATATGATGATTAGGCACAACCCGGCGTATTGAGTAAAATGAACGACTTTCCGGCTCTATTTTAACAGGCATGACCACTTTTTTACTCGGCATAAATCACAATACTGCAAGCGTCGATGTACGTGAGAAGGTGGCGTTCGCCCCGGAAAAAATGCATGACGCTTTGCAACAGGCCTGTACTGAAGTTGGTATGGATGAAATTGTCATTGTTTCAACCTGTAACAGAACAGAATTGTATTGTGAGCCCGGGGAAGGAAGTGCTTCTTCTATCAGCGAAGATGAGATACAGGCTCAGGTCCTGAACTGGCTGGCGAACTATCACCAGTTAAATGAAGTGCAATTGCAAAACTGTATATATCTGCATCGCGACAAGGATGCTGTAAAGCATTGCATGAAGGTGGCGAGCGGTCTGGATTCAATGGTGTTGGGAGAACCACAGATTCTGGGTCAACTGAAATCGGCCTATGCTGTTGCTCGCGAAGCCGGAACGGTTGGTAATAATCTGAGTCGTTTGTTTGAAGAAACCTTTATGGTCGCCAAGCAGGTGCGCACGGATACCGCCATTGGTGAAAACCCGGTTTCAGTAGCTTTTGCTGCTGTGAGTCTTGCAGAACATATCTTCAGCGATCTTTCCCAGGCCAGTGCCCTTATGATCGGTGCCGGCCGCACAATCGAACTGGTTGTTCAGCATTTACGTCAGGCTGGCGTCACCAATGTGTCAGTTGCCAACCGTACTCTGGAAAGAGCGTTGGAACTGAAAGAGAAATACGGAGTGGATGAAGTCCTGTTTGCCGATATACCAGAGCAATTGGAAAAAGCCGACATCGTTGTCAGTTCTACGGCGAGCCAACTGCCCATACTGGGAAAAGGAGCTGTGGAAAGGGCATTAAAAGCGCGCAAACACCGACCTATTTTCATGGTAGACCTGGCAGTTCCCCGAGACATAGAACCGGAAGTGGCAGAACTGGAAGATGTGTATTTGTATAGTGTGGATGACCTGTCCCAGGTTATTGATTCCAGCTTGCAGAATCGAAAAGAGGCCGCCCAGGAAGCGGAAAAAATAATTGCCGAAGGTGTTAGCAGTTATGAAGAGAAGCTGCGGACACTTGGTATTGTTTCCACGTTGAAAAATTTCCGTCAGAAGGCGGAGCATATCCGCGATACTGAGCTTGAAAAATCCCTGAAACTTCTTGATCAGGGTGAATCACCAGATAAGGTGCTTGCTACCCTGGCGCGACTGCTTACCAATAAACTGATTCATGCCCCCAGTGTACAAATGAAAAAAGCCAGTGCCGACGGACGCAGTGAGTTGATTCAACTGGCTGAAGAACTGTTCGAGCTGGAAGCCAGTAATGAAGAAGGCAGTGATTTTGACCCGGAAGATGAAAAGCATAAGCGGTCATGACAGATAAGCAATACACCAGTAAGTTGTTGTATAAGGCGTGCTATCGAACGCCCTAATTATTGTCTATCGAATTTAATCTACTCAAGAACTCAAACGTTTAACTACTAAATTAGCAGTAATGAATAAATCCATCATCACAAAGCTGGAAACCCTGTGCGATCGTTATGAGGAGCTGGAAGGCCTCTTAAGCGATGCTGACATTATCAGCGACCAAAATAAGTTTCGAGAATTTTCCAAGGAATATGCTGAACTGGAATCGTTGGTGAACTGTTTTAGTGAATACCAGCAAGTTCAGACGAACCATGATGAAGCTCTGGAGCTTCAAAAGGACAGCGATCCAGAAGTCCGGGAAATGGCGGAAGAGGAAATCGCAAGTTCAGAAAGCCGGCTTGAAACGCTGGACCTGGAATTGCAGAAACTGTTACTGCCCAAAGATCCAAAGGATAGCTGTAATATTTTTCTGGAAATTCGCGCCGGTACGGGTGGAGACGAGGCCGCAATTTTTTCCGGTGATTTGTTTCGCATGTACTCCCGTTATGCTGAAAACCAGGGCTGGGCAGTGGAAGTGCTGAATGAAAGACACGGCGAGCATGGCGGCTACAAAGAGTTGATTGCACGCGTAGTAGGTAAAAATGTGTTTGGTCAACTCAAGTTTGAATCCGGTGCCCATCGAGTGCAGCGAGTTCCAGAAACAGAAACTCAGGGCAGGGTCCATACTTCGGCCTGCACTGTAGCAGTAATGCCTGAAGTAGAAGCTGTGGAAGAAATTGAAATTAACAAGGGTGATTTGCGCGTTGATACCTATCGCGCCAGCGGTGCAGGCGGTCAGCATGTGAACAAAACTGACTCGGCTATTCGTCTTACTCACATTCCCACAGGTATTGTTGTGGAATGCCAGGATGAGCGCTCGCAACACAAGAACCGTGCAAGGGCGATGTCCTTGTTACAGGCAAAGTTGCAGACAGTTGCAGAAACAGAACAAAAGAAAGAGCAGTCCGATACCCGGCGCGACCTGGTGGGCAGTGGGGACCGATCTGAAAAAATTCGCACTTATAATTACCCTGATGGGCGAATTACAGACCACAGGATTAATCTCAAATTGAACCGTTTATCTGAAGTCTTGGCAGGGGATATCGGTGAAATCATTCAATCCTTGATTACCGAGCACCAGGCCGACCAGCTTGCCGACCTGTCAAACTGATTGTCTTCCTGTTCGTGACTACTCTCAAGCAGTTGATTACAGATGGTGAAAAAGCGCTGAACGACAGTGACAGCGCAAGGCTCGATGCTGAACTTTTGTTGGCACATGTCATCAGGCAGACTCGCACATGGCTGTACACCTGGCCAGAACATATCCCCGTTGCGTCAGAACAAAATCACTACCTGGAGTTGATCAGACGACGCCAGTCAGGAGAGCCCATAGCCTACCTGTTAGGAAGACAGGCTTTCTGGAAACTGGATTTAATCATCACCCCTGATGTGTTGATTCCACGTCCGGAAACTGAATTGCTGGTGGAGACAACCCTGGAAAAACTGGCGGAGTTAAAGCAAGCCAGGGTGCTTGACCTGGGGACTGGCTCCGGTGCTATAGCCCTGGCTTTGGCTAGTGAAGAAACCGGCTGGGATATTTCAGCTTCTGATGTATCAACTGGTGCACTTGATCTGGCAAGGAAAAATGCAGACATGCTGGAAATCGGTAATGTCAGTTTCCATGCTGGTGATTGGCTGGCACCATTTCCAGATATCAGGTTTCATGCCATTGTTAGTAATCCTCCTTATATAGAAGCAGGTGATGCCCATCTCGAACTAGGGGATGTTCGCTTTGAACCAGAGCATGCGTTAATCTCAGGCGCAGAGGGTCTTGCAGATATTCGTACGATTGTAGAACAAAGTCCGCGTCATCTTGAAAACAAAGGCTGGTTGTTGCTGGAACATGGTTTTACACAGGGTGAGGCGGTGAGAAAAATATTTGAAGATAAAGGTTTTAGCGAAATTGAAACGTACAGAGATCTTGCTGGGCATGAGCGGGTGACAACGGGACAAAAGTGACGAGAGGCAAGAGGCAAGAGGCAAGGGGAAGTGTCATATTCCTAAAGGTATAAATTGAGATCGATTGAATAGTTATGAACGACGACGAACTACTCAGGTATTCCCGGCAAATCATGCTGCCGCAGATAAATATTGCCGGCCAGGAAGCTTTGCTGAATGCCAATGTGCTGATTATTGGTCTGGGAGGATTGGGTTGTCCGGCGGCCATGTATCTTGCCGGAAGTGGAGTGGGTCACCTGACCCTGGCGGATGATGATGTTGTAGATTTGAGCAATCTGCAACGGCAGATAGCCCATGTCACGGATAACATTGGTTTATCCAAGGTGACATCTGCCGCACAAGCGATTCATAAACTCAATGATAGTGTCACAGTCACTGAATTGAATAGGCGTCTGGAAGGAGATGCTCTTGCAGAGGCGGTCAGCTCGGCAGATGTGATTCTTGACTGCACAGATAATTTTGCCACTCGTTTTGCCATCAATGCGCAAGCAGTGAAACAAAACGTTCCTCTGGTCTCGGGTGCAGCAATTCGTCTGGAAGGCCAGGTGAGTGTTTTCGACAGTCGCATTGATGACAGCCCCTGCTATCAATGCCTTTATCAGGAAGGTGATGATGTGCAATTAAGCTGCTCTGAAAGTGGCGTAATTGCACCGCTGGTAGGGATTATAGGCACTTTGCAGGCCATGGAATGCATCAAGTTGATTGCAGGAATTGGAAAAACCCTGACAGGTCGGTTGTTATTCCTTGACGCCCAAACCATGCAGTTTAGAGAAATGGCACTCAAGAAAAATCCAGACTGTGCCTGCTGTGGCTAATCCTTCAGGGACTTCATTTGTATTTTCAGAACATCGATTGACCTGCTTGTGTATGCCTGCAAGAAAAGACCACTTATAATAGTTGCCTTATGAAATCACTTTTATTGGAGTTTCAATGGTTTTAAATATGTTTCGGAAGATGCTTGTTGTATTTGTCCTGGTGCTATCTTCGGTTTGGGTTGTTGCCGCTGAAAAAGAGCCCAGCACTGTGTCCTACACTCTGACCAGGCAGTATGGCAGTGTCTTTTTTCGGGTCATGCAACAGTCTTACCTGAACCTTGTTGGCCGATTTGATGACTACTCAGCTACCCTTGAAATTGATTTTGACAATCTAACAAATTCCAGATTAACGGCGGCCGTGCAGATGGGCAGTCTGGATATGGCCGATGGTGATGTGGTTGAAACCCTGGTCAACAGTAGCGCCTGGTTCAATGCGCAGCTTTATCCGGAGGCTACATTTACTACAACAGAAGTGGAAGTCACTGGCGAAAATAGTGCTGATTTCCATGGCGAGCTGAATTTCGTTGGATCGACCAAACCCTGGACTCTGCATGTTGAATTTTTTGGTGGCACAGACGACAGTCTTACAGGCAGCACCATTGGCATGCTGGCAACCGGCAGTTTCGACCGATTAGATTTTGGACTAGATCAGTACCTGAATATGGCAAATGAATTAGTAAGTATTGAGGTCAATGCCAAGTTTAACCGTAATTAATGCAAGAAATTTTACTATGAAAACTACGCATCTGGTTTTTGTTGCAGTCACTTTATTTACATTGTCTTCATGTACCTATGTCCGGCTCACACCAGAAGGTGAAAACGTGGCCGTTCTGACACAAAGTGAAATGGCCAGTTGTAACCGGACAGGCACAACAACTGTTGAAGTGCTGGACAAAGTGGTAATAAATCGCAACCCGGAACGAGTAGCCCTGGAATTGCGAACTCTTGCCAGAAACAGGGCCGCTGACCGTGGTGATGCTATTGTAGCTTCTTCGGAAGTCGGAGATGGCGAACAGTCGTTTGTAATCTATCGTTGCCGTGACTGATCTTTATTTATGGTGCTTCCCGTCAAGGCCAGCCAATAAGCCTCATGAATTTTCCATACCTTGTCATATCTTGCAGCAAAGCTTTCCGTTATGATGTGCAGCCAATATTTGAATGATAAAGAAAAAACAATAAATTCCGCATGCGCATGTGAATGAGATAGTGACAGAGATAGTGACAACAGAAGTGACAACAGAAGTGACCACAGACGAGACACAAGAAGACAAAACAAATTCGGACGACCAGCCTTCTTCCCCCTCCCCGCAAGACTCTGCAGATGATTCTGTGAAAAAGAGTCCGCTTGCGAAGTTTCAAGACTTCGATCTCCCGGATGCCCTGCTTAAGGCAGTGGATGACCTGGGCTTTGAATTTTGCACCCCTATCCAGGCTCAAAGTCTGGCCTACACACTCGAAGGCCATGATGTTACGGGCAAAGCTCAAACAGGTACTGGAAAAACTGCTGCCTTTCTGGCGACTATTATTAACGATCTGGTCAATAACCCCATTCAAGATGAGCGTTATGTGGGAGAACCGCGGGCTTTAATTATTGCGCCGACCCGGGAACTGGTGATGCAGATAGCCGCCGATGCCCATTTGCTTTGCAAGTATACGGATTTGAATATCGCGACCCTTGTAGGTGGCATTGATTACCAGAAACAGCAGCAAGGACTTGATAATGACGTTGTTGATATCGTTGCAGCGACGCCCGGGCGTCTCCTGGATTTTGTGCGTAACAAGAATATAAACCTGAACATGATTGAACTGCTCGTCATCGATGAAGCAGACAGGATGCTGGACATGGGGTTTATTCCACAAGTCAGACAAATTCTTTCCAACACGTCGCGCAAGGAATGTCGGCAAACCATGCTTTTTAGCGCCACTTTCACCAACGATATCCTGGAACTGGCGGATCGCTGGGCAGTGAATCCGATAAAAATCGAAGTGGAGCCTGAAAAGGTCGCCACAGATAATGTGGATCAGAAAGTTTATATGGTCACCACAGACCAAAAATATGCGCTTTTGTATAACCTGATTGTAAGCGAGGAAGGTGAACGGATAATTGTCTTTACCAATCGCCGTGACCAGGCTCGCAGACTTGCGGATAGCCTGCACCGAAATAATGTGAGAGTAGGGCTATTAACGGGCGAAATATCACAACCAAAACGGGTAAAGACCCTGGATGCTTTCAAAAGCGGTGATATCCAGGTGTTGGTGGCCACCGATGTGGCGGGCAGGGGACTGCATATTGATGATATAACTCACGTGGTAAATTTCATGTTGCCACAAGAATCAGATGATTATGTACACCGAATTGGTCGCACCGGAAGGGCAGGAGCTCTTGGCACATCAGTGAGTTTTGCGTGTGAAGATGATTCCTTTATGTTGCCTGAAATAGAAGAAACCATTGGTATGAAGTTGCCATGTGAGCATCCACCGGGAGAACTCTTGGTGAAACCACCTTCCTTTTCTCGGGAATCAAAATTTAAGCAGGAAAAAAAGCACGGAGGTAATAAAGGTGGTGGCAGAGGCAGGAAAAAGTACTAGTTTATTACTGTAGGTTGAATTATTCAGCACCTGCAGCTTTCAAAATTTCAGCATATTCCTCAGAGTTTCTGTGCGCTGAAACAATTTGCAATAGTGTTTCACCTTGCTTGTTTCTTTCATTTAAATTTTTCCCTTCCTCAATAAAAAAGCTGATAAAACGGCTAAAGGCTTCGGGTACCATGCCGCGGTAAGCTTTTTGCAGAATGTGAAAATCAGGTGTTTCATCCTGGGAAGATTCCAGCGCCAGAAAAGATTTTACCCGCTCATCACTCCACCATTCATCGCGAACAGCAGGCTGTGTTCTGTTGGCACCGGTTTTCTTTTCTGTACTCATAGTCTGTTTAATTCCTGGTAATGTGATTCTTTAATTGCTCAGTTTTTCTTTCAACAACTTGTTTACCTGGCCTGGGTTGGCTTTACCCTGGGACGCTTTCATTATCTGGCCAACAAAAAAGCCGATGACCTGTTCCTTGCCGCTCTTGTACTGTTCTACCTGGTCAGGATTATTGGCAATCACCTCATCCACCATAGCTTCTATTGCGCCAGTATCTGTTACCTGTTTCAGGCCTTTGCTCTCAATGATGCTGTCGGCATCGCCCTCACCGTCCACCATGGCTTCAAATACGGTCTTGGCTATCTTGGATGAGATGGTATTGTCCTTGATACGACTTATTAGAATTGCCAGCGCATCAGCGCTTACAGGGCTGTTGTTTATGGCTATCTCATCCTTATTCAAAATGGCTTGCAGATCGCCCATCACCCAGTTTGCAGAGAGTTTGGGGTCACCAGAAGCGGCGGTCACTATTTCAAAATAACCTGCCGTGGCATGATCACTTGTAAGCACTAAAGCATCATATTCACTTAGTCCGTACTGTTCACAGAAGCGTTTGCATTTTACATCAGGTAATTCCGGGAGAGTTTCCCGTATTGCTTCAATGTATTTTGTGTCGATAACAATTGGCAACAGGTCGGGTTCGGGAAAATAACGATAGTCATTGGCCACTTCCTTGCTGCGCATGGAACGTGTTTCATTTTTATCGGCATCATAGAGGCGAGTTTCCTGAACCACTCTGCCGCCATCTTCTATCAGGTCAATTTGCCGCTCGACTTCTATATTGATTGCTTTTTCAACATAGCGGAATGAGTTAATGTTTTTTATTTCTGTGCGAGTGCCAAGTTCATCACTGCCTTTCTGTCTGATAGAAACATTAGCATCACAACGCATGGAGCCCTGAGACATGTCCCCGTCGGAGATTGTCAGATAGCAGATAATGGAGTGCATTTTTTTTAAATAAGCTACTGCTTCCTTGGCGTTGCGCAGGTCTGGCTCTGAAACAATTTCCAGCAGCGGCGTTCCTGCTCTATTGAGATCTATGCCAGTTTTGTCAGGGTAATCTTCGTGCAGGGATTTACCTGCATCCTCTTCCATATGTGCTCGAGTTACGCCGATGGTTTTCTGAGTGCCATCTTCCATGTCAATGACCAGCTCTCCTTTGCCCACAATAGGAAAATCCAGTTGAGAAGTCTGGTATCCCTTCGGTAAATCCGGATAGAAATAGTTTTTCCTGTCAAAAACGGAGGTAGTACTAATCTCCGCACCAATGGCTACGCCAAATTTGACGGCCATCTTTAATGCTTCCTTATTCAGTACAGGCAGAGTTCCAGGCATGGCCAGGTCATAAATATTAGCCTGCGTATTGGGCTCGGCACCAAATTCAGTACTGGTGCCAGAAAATAATTTCGATGCGGTGGCCAGTTGTACATGCACTTCGAGGCCTATGACTGTTTCCCATTCCATTTTTTCTTCTCTATGTGCTCTTGCTACGCTTGATTGTCAGGCGTTTTGGTATGCCAGTCTGTAGCCAATTGGAATTGGTGCGCGACATTCAAAAGTTGTGCTTCAGAAAAGTCTCTTCCTACTATCTGCAATCCCACGGGCAAACCATTGACCAGGCCGGAAGGAATCGACATTCCTGGCAAGCCTGCAAGGTTTACTGCAATGGTATAAATATCTTCCAGGTACATGGTGACCGGATCATCATTTTGGGCGCCAATGGGAAATGCCGTGTGGGGCGATGTGGGGCCTATGATGACATCTACCTCCTCAAATGCTTGCTGAAAATCGTCTTTGATTAAGCGGCGTATTTTCTGCGCCTTTCTGTAATAGGCATCATAGTATCCTGCCGACAGAGCGTAGGTGCCCACCATAATGCGGCGTTTTACTTCAGCACCAAAGCCTTCACTACGCGAGCGCTTATACATGTCTTCCAGATCAACCGGGTTCTCACAGCGATAACCGTACCGTACTGCGTCATAGCGCGACAAGTTGGCAGAGGCTTCGGCCGGGGCAATAACATAATAGGCAGAAACCGACAGGTGACTGTTCGGCAAACTGATTTCCTGGATGCTTGCACCGAGTTTTTCGTATTCACTGATAGCATCCCGTATACATTGTTCAACCTCTGCATTGAGGCCTTCAGAAAAATGTTCTTTCGGGAGCCCGATTTTCAAACCTTTCAAAGGTTTGTCAAGGCCAGCCGTGTAATCATCAACAGACACATCACTGCAAGTTGAGTCTTTTTGATCAAGGCCAGCCATAACATTTAGCATCATGGCGGCATCTTCTGCCGATTGGGTCAAGGTGCCTGCCTGATCAAGACTCGAGGCAAAAGCCACCATGCCCCAGCGACTGACCCGGCCATAGGTAGGTTTTAAACCAGTTAGTCCTGTAAAGGAGGCTGGTTGGCGAATTGAGCCGCCGGTGTCTGTGGCTGTGGCACCTGCACATAATCTGGCAGCTACGGCAGCGGCAGAGCCCCCGGAAGAACCGCCAGGTACAAGTGAATGATCCCAGGGGTTTTTTACTGGCCCATAAAAACTGGTTTCATTCGAGGAGCCCATGGCGAATTCATCCATGTTGGTTTTACCCAGCGTGACGGCGCCAGCTTGCTTGAAGCGTTCAACCACGGTGGCATCATAGGGAGAAATAAAATTATCCAGCATCCTGGAGCCGCATGAAGTTCGAATGCCGGCGGTACAAAACAAATCCTTATGCGCAATAGGAATGCCGGTAAATGCCCCGGCTTCGCCTTTGCTACGAACTGCATCGGCGGCGTTAGCCTGTTCCAGGGCTAATTCATTGCATACTGTGATGTAGGCATTCAGGTTACTGTTTTCTTTTTCAATACGCGCGAGGTACTCTTGTGTGAGTTCCACACTGGAAACTTCTCTTGCCGCTAGTGCCCTGGAAATCTGTGCCAGGCCTGAATCAATCATCGCTATATGTCCTGATGCATGTGGTGATTATGCAAAATTTGACCAACTGGTTAAAAATGGTAGAGTTATTTACTCGATTACCTTTGGCACCAGGAATAATCCCTGGTCAGTTTCCGGGGCAATTTTTTGTAGCGCATCACGTTTGTTGGTTTCCGTAACCTCGTCATCACGCAAACGTTGCACCGAGTCTAAGGGATGAGCAAGGGGAGTGACATTATCCGTGTCCACTGACTGCATCTGGTCGATGAGTTTGAGGATGTTGGACATGCTGCTTGCCGCTTCTGACTTTTCTTCTTCAGACAGGTGCAGGCGCGCCAGATGGGCAATATTCTCCAAATCTTCAAGTTCGATAGGCATGATTAACTCCAAAAAATTAATTCGGGCCAAAACAGGGCATAAATATGATCTAAATCTGATAAACCAGATTTAATTCTTGCTCTAAGTTGTTGTGATTGCTAGAGTTGCCCGTTCTGAGGCGGCTAATTATACTGGAAGAATCACCTAATGAGCCATTCTCCGTTTTTTTTGTTAATTGAGAGTAATCTGAGTCAATGTTAAAGAAGTTACGTGGCATGTTTTCCAACGATCTGTCGATCGACCTCGGAACTGCTAATACCCTTATTTATGTCCGTGATCAGGGCATAGTCCTGAATGAACCCTCTGTGGTTTCCATCCGCATCCACAACGGTCAGAAAACTGTTACTGCAGTTGGCGCCGATGCAAAACGTATGCTTGGCAGAACACCTGGCAATATTACGGCAATTCGACCATTGAAAGACGGCGTTATTGCGGATTTCCAGGTCACTGAAAAAATGCTGCAGCATTTTATCCATAAAGTTCATGAAAACAGTTTTATTCGTCCCAGTCCTAGAGTGCTCGTTTGTGTGCCCTGTCAATCCACTCAGGTGGAAAGGCGTGCCATTCGCGAATCTGTTATGAGTGCTGGTGCCAGAGAAGTCCGATTAATTGAAGAACCTATGGCAGCTGCTATAGGGGCAGGTTTACCGGTCGATCAGGCTAGCGGTTCCATGGTGGTTGATATTGGTGGTGGTACTACTGAAATTGCCATCATCTCTTTGAATGGTGTGGTGTATTCTGAATCTGTTCGCGTAGGTGGCGATCGTTTTGATGAAGCCATCACGACTCATGTGCGTCGAAACTACGGCAGCCTGATTGGTGATGCCACGGCAGAAAGAATCAAGAAAGAAATAGGCTGCGCTTTTCATGGTAATGAAATCCGGGAGATTGATGTACGCGGTCGCAATCTTGCTGAAGGTGTGCCTCGAAGCTTTACTCTTAACGGAGATGAAATTCTGGAAGCCCTGCAAGAGCCACTGTCTGCAATCGTACAGGCCGTCAAGAGTGCCCTGGAACAATCGCCACCTGAACTGGCTTCTGATATTGCCGAAAGTGGTCTGGTTCTGACCGGAGGTGGTGCTTTACTCATGGATCTGGACAAATTGTTGAGTGAAGAAACCGGGTTGCCAGTAATCGTTGCAGATGATCCTTTAACCTGTGTGGCACGTGGGGGCGGTAAAGCTATGGAGCTTATGGATACCCTCGATCTGGATTTGCTAACACTTGATTAAAAAATGAATATTTTTTTATAAACTGGCTAAGCATTCTAAAGTCAAAAAATTACGGGCTTTTAATTTTTAAAGTCTCCTAGAGGTTAGAGCAATCAAATCTCTTTTTATCCAAAATTCCTCTCAAGGCTATCGCTTGCTGGGTCTCGCCTTGCTGTCCATGGTGATGATGCTGGCAGACAGCCGATTCGATTACCTCTCAAGTGTGCGTTTCTACGCGTCCTATCTTATAACACCCTTGCATTGGCTGTCGGATACCCCGCGTGCTATATCAGATTCTGTAAATAACAACATGCAAAGCCGCAGCTATCTGATTGGTGAAAGTCAGAACCTGAAAGATCAACTGTTGCAGCAACAATATCAGTTGCAAAAACTTGGGCATCTGGAAGCAGAGAACCGGCGACTGAATGAACTATTGAATGCCTCGACCATTGTAGAAGAGAGGACTGTAAATGCAGAGTTAACCGGGGAATCACCGGACCCATTCACCAAGCGTGTGCTGATTAACAAGGGCAGTAACCAGGATGTATTTGTTGGGCAACCCGTTCTCGATGCCTTTGGATTGATGGGGCAGGTGGTTGACGTGGAACCCTTTGCCAGTTGGGTATTGTTAATTACTGATCCCCAGCATTCCACCCCGGTACAAATTAACCGCAATGGCAACCGGGCTATTGCAACAGGTACACAAGACAGTTTGCAGCGCCTGGAATTGAATAATATTTCTGATACTTTCGATGTCATGATCGGTGATGTACTGGTCACGTCAGGCTTTGGTGGTCGCTTTCCTGCCGGCTATCCTGTGGGTGTTGTCAGCAATGTTGTGCATGATCCAGGTGCTCCCTTTGCCACTGTCATCGTCGAGCCCACTGCTCAACTGGACCGAAGCCGCAATGTGCTGCTGGTGTTTAAATAAGGTAGGGACATGGCGAATAAACTCAGTAATCATCACGGCGGCTGGATTATTATAGGCACTTTTGTGCTGGCGGCCCTGTTTACTGTGCTTCCATTACCTGACTGGCTAGAAGCTTACCGGCCTGAATGGGTTGCGTTGGTTGTTATTTACTGGGTGATGGCGCTTCCAGACAGAATTGGCCTTCTCGCTGCATGGATAGCGGGCTTTTTTATAGATGTACTGGAAGGATCCTTGCTAGGGCTCAATGCCCTGGCGCTAGCACTTGTTGCTTACCTGGCACTGAGTCTTTACCAGCGCATGCGAATGTTTACAGCGGTTCAGCAAAGCAGCACTATCCTGATTCTTGTTGGTATCCACCAGTTGCTCTCGTTCTGGGTGCTCACTGCCAACAGCCAGAATACCGCCCCCAACCTGATTTTCATGATATCCGCACTGTCCAGCGCCATTATCTGGCCTTTTATTTTTGTTGCTTTGCGTTACATTCGCAGATCATTCCAGGTGACCTGAACATTTCTTGCCAGTAGCAAAAGCTGCCGGCATCTCTATATAATCCCCGTTCAATATAAATATTAGAACCACTTCATAGGGGGGCGACATGTCCAGAGCGCAATGTGCACTATTAAACCTTATTACTTTGCTGACTGCTTGCAGCCAGGAAGAAACATCTCAACCTATTACAAATGTAGCTGCGGATAACGTTCCTTCAGTAAGTGCTAGCCCATTGAACACAGATCCACTGGCACAAGCTCCTGTAGATGCCTGGCTAACTAATGGTGGCTCTTACTCTAATCAGCGCTGGTCGCCTCTTGATGAAATAAACCGCGAATCTGTGTCACAGCTGCAAGCAGAGTGGCGTGTGCACCTGAATGGTTCCGGCTTGGAAACCCGCTATTCAGCAGAAGGTACGCCGCTCTATAAGGATGGTGTACTTTATATGACGACAGGTGACAGTGATGCCTTTGCCGTGGATGTAGACAGTGGTGAGTTGATGTGGGAACACAATTCCCAATTCCCTGAAGAAATGGGTGAAGCCGTATGTTGCGGATGGGACAATCGTGGTGTCGCACTTGGTGATGGCAAGGTGTTTCTTGGTCAACTGGATGCCAGGCTTATAGCTCTGGATGAAGACACTGGAGAAGTGATCTGGGAAACCCAAAGCGTACGCTGGCAGGATGGTTACAGTATTACCGGTGCGCCGCTTTTTTATGACGGTATGGTTATCACAGGTTATTCCGGTGCAGAAAAGGGTGTGCGCGGACTGGTTGAAGCCTTTGATGCGGATACCGGGGAAAAAATCTGGACGTTTTATACTATTCCTGGACCCGGTGATTTTGGTCATGACACGTGGCCCCAGGACACTATGGCCTATGAATTTGGCGGCGGTACTGTTTGGCAGACACCAGCCCTGGACCCTGAGCTGGGCTTGCTCTATTTTTCAACCGGTAATCCAGGACCCGATGTAAACGGCGCTGTCAGGGAAGGGGACAATCTGTTCACAGCTTCTATTGTTGCTATTGATGTACGGACCGGCGAATACCGCTGGCATTTCCAACAGGTACACCATGATATATGGGATTACGATGCACCCAATCCAGTCATCCTGTTTGACATGGACTATCAGGGGGAAGTACGCAAAGCAGTTGCTGAAGCTGGAAAAACCGGTTGGGTATATATTCTCGATCGCATCACCGGAGAGCCCATTATTGGCGTAGAAGAAAAACCTGTTCCGCAGATAGCTGAACAATTCACTTCGCCGACCCAGCCTTATCCCATTGGTGAGGCCTTTATTCCACAGTTTATAGATATAGCACCCGAAGGCACGCAACTGGTTAATCAAGGCAGGATATTCACCCCATTTTTGTATGAGCCGGTACTTGTTTCGCCTGGCCTGGCCGGTGGAGCCAACTGGGCACCTAGTGCCTATGATCCTGAGCGACAGACTATGTACATCTGCTCTTCAGACTCCTCTGCGGTGTTGAACATGGAAGATACTGAACTGCCTGAGGAACATGGTGGCGCATCCTGGATTGGAGGAAACTTTGGCGGTTCTACCAGGCAGAATTCAGGTATTGTTGCCGCCATGGATATGACTACCAATACCAAAGTCTGGCAGTACCGTTGGCAGGAACAATGCTATAGCGGCTTTCTGGCAACTGCCGGGGATCTATTGTTTGTAGGGCGCAATGATGGGCGATTGACGGCGTTGGACACCGATACGGGTATGGAACTCTGGGGCTTCCAGACCGGAGCGGGAATGAATGCGCCGGCTATCAGTTTCGAGCGCGATGGCAAACAATATATTGCAGCGTTTTCCGGCGGCAACCTGTTTCAGGGTTCGCCTCGCGGTGACAGCCTGTGGTTGTTTTCCCTGGAAGGGCAGATGGAAGAAACCACACCCGGGGATACCTTGCCTATTGTTGCTTCTGTCACCGGGATAGACCCAGGTCAGTTTACAGTGGCAGATGGTGAGCCTGACTACCTCGCTGGTGAAACACTGTACAAGCAAACTTGCCTGCCATGTCACGGTGATGACGGTTTGGGCGGTCATAATAATGCCATGCCATTGAATAACCTCTCGGCTATCGGCGAGGTTATTACCATCGTATCTACAGGAAGGAATGCTATGCCGACTTTCACAGGTGCACTAAGCCCGGAACAAATCAGGGATGTGAGTGGATATGTAGTGGACAGGTTATTCCAATAACCGGGTCTTAAAAGTAGGCAATTGACTAGTAAAAGTAGTAAGCATGAAGAATAAGAATCTGTTTTTAATAATAATCCTGTGCTGTTTATCAGGCTGTAGTCTGATCAGCATTGATCTACAGTGGCCTGAACCCGCTTATCCAAAAGAATACTTTATAGCGGCATTCAGGGCTGATGAAGCAGCCGGCCAATACCAGACCGAGGATGACTATTTGTTGTGGATCACCCGTTTCTACAACGGTTCCAGCCTGGCACCTGGATGGCTCAACCTGACCCGGGAAGTGCTGGAAAGGCTGGAGGAACCCTACAGTTTAGAAGTCTCGGAGCGGCTCTACTTTCTTGGCGGCATAATTGCCAGTGAATGGGCCAAAGACAATGACGTCAGACTGCTTGATACTCGTAATGCCTCAGTCTGGCGTGATGCATTGATTGAGGCCCTGGATCGCGGTGATCTTGATGACTATATGGACCGGGTAGAAAATGATGTGGCAAGCATCATGGCAGGGGAGCTTACCGGGGAAGACATCTTTTTCGAGCGTTACTATATTGATGAATTTGATTAAGAACTTTTAATAAGGGCAGGTTAGCCATGGCGAACTGGACAGAAGACACGGCAGCAATACTCCTGGGCTTTTTCATCATTGCGCTTGCTCTAGTCGTGTTTCTGATTGCACCGTTTGATACTGTCAATGAGTCTCTGGTTGCCGCCGAATCCAATCCTGGGTTTTCAATCGATACCTGGTCAGAAGAAAATAACAGCAGAAATGCTGTTGCTACTTTTTTCAGTGAAACTGTCAATGGCGCCAGGCCGTCCCGTTGGTCGCTTAATCCTTTCGCTGTTTTCTCCGTGGACTTTGCAGTGTCTGCTGTACTCTTCTTTGTTTTTCTGGGTTTACTTTTTGGAGTAGGCAGCCTGTTAATGCAGCGCAATGCGCAAGAGTTTCTGAAGGGCTTTGGTTTCATTTTTGTTATAAGCCTTGTCGCCTATATGCTGGCTAACCAGACTGAGTTTCGAAGTATTGGTCTGGGTTATGCCTTGTGGGCCATATTACTGGGACTTGTCATCAGTAATATATTTGGCATTCCTGATTTCATCAGACCTGCACTGCAGCCCGAACTGTATATCAAAACGGGGCTGGTGCTGCTTGGGGCCGAAGTTCTGTTTGGTAAAATACTCGCCATTGGCCTGCCAGGAATCTTTGTGTCCTGGATCGTAACGCCAATTGTGCTGATTTCTACCTTCTGGTTTGGACAGAAAGTGCTGAAAATTTCCTCCAAAACACTGAATATCACCATCAGTGCTGACATGTCCGTTTGTGGTGTTTCTGCCGCTATTGCCACGGCTGCAGCCTGCCGAGCTACCAAAGAAGAACTGACTACGGCGGTGGGGCTGTCCATGATTTTTACCTCCATCATGATGGTGGCCATGCCGGCATTCATCAATGCCGTAGGAATGCCGGAAGTGTTGGGCGGAGCGTGGATCGGCGGCACAATTGATGCAACTGGTGCTGTGGTCGCAGCGGGGGCTTTCCTGGGTGACATCGCGCTCAATGTGGCAGCCACTATCAAGATGATTCAGAACATTTTAATTGGTGTGCTGGCCTTTGGCGTGGCAGTTTACTGGACGACCAAAGTGGACAAAGCGGCAGGGCGGACTGTCGGCGCATCGGAGATCTGGCTGCGTTTCCCAAAATTCGTACTGGGATTTCTAGGAGCCAGCATACTGCTTTCCCTGCTCTATGAAGTGCTCAATCCTGCCACTGCAATAGTACTGGTGGAAAATGGCGTGCTTGATTTTACCTCTGACATGCGTGGCTGGGTGTTTTGTCTTGCCTTTGCCAGCATAGGCCTGTCTGCAAATTTCCGCGAATTAAGAGCGCAATTTCATGGCGGCAAACCGTTGATACTTTATGTATGCGGGCAAACACTGAACTTGTGCCTTACCCTGCTGATGGCATGGGTTATGTTTTACAAAGTGTTTCCTGAAATAACCAATAGCTTGTAATGAAGCTTGTGCTATGAAAATAAAAGTTTTGAAATCAGTTCTGTTTTTGGTGTCACTGCTGATGCTGCAGCAGGGGATTGCCTACAGCAACGGATTTGATACATTCAGTCAGCACACCGCAGTCGTAGAGGAAAATGACATCGACCCTGCCGCGTTATTCTATATGGAATCAAGAATTGCCCTTGATGCTGAAAAGAGAGTGAGGTCTCTACTTGAATAGCATTTTTGTTTATTCAAATCGATTCCCGGGAAAATTCAGGATTTTGCAGTGAATAATTGGCGGCGCTGGGTTCAGGCTCCACAAACTACTCTATTTCATCGAATTTTGTTTCAGGTGCACCTGTGGCTGGGCATTGCAATTGGCTTGTACATTCTTGTCATCAGCGTGAGCGGCTCGGCTGTGGTGCTCAGGCCGCAGTTCAGCCGCTGGCTTGTACACAGCGAAGTGCCTTCCGAAGCTGGAAACCCTCTGGCAGGTGCCGCTCTGGAAGTCAGGGTGTTAGAAGTGTACGAAGGCTATGATGTCACCAATATCGTGCCTCCTACACGTCCTCGCCGTGCAGTGTATGTGGCGCTGGAAAAAGATGGCACAGAACTGAGCCATTACTTTGATCAGTATGCAGGTGTTGATTTAGGCAGCACCTTTCCCTGGCAGGTCCGCACTGTGGAATGGCTAACGCGGCTACATGATGATCTGCTACTGGACAGGGTATTAGGCCGGAAGCTCAATGCCATTGGAGGCTTACTATTCCTGGTGATGGTTTTCAGCGGCATCCTGATATGGTGGCAGGGCAGGCGGCGTTGGACTGATGGCCTCAAAATAAAAAGCAGCAGCTCTCACTCTTTTCTATATCAGTTGCATAGCTTCCTGGGATTCTGGTCTTTCTTTCTGCTTTTTGTGTGGGGCTTGACGGCTATTTATTTTGCTTTCCCCCAGCCTTTTGATTTCATCATCGATGCAATGGATTCCGACCTGGAAGATTTCGAACGTCCTGATGACTGGTTGATTTTTCTTATCAATTTGCATTTCGGGCGCTTCAGAGGCAGTTGGCTTGGGTATGTATGGGTATTTCTGGGTTTGATACCTGCGATAATGTATATCAGTGGTTTTATCTTGTGGTATCGGCGGGTACTTAAGAATTATTTGTAGCCGCCAGCTGGTTTCCAGTTACAAGGTGATTTTTACCGCTCGGGTTGCAATAAGCACATCAATCAAATCATTCAACGGATCATCTTTGCCCAAACCATCTTCAAAAAGTTCGGTGATTACCAGGCCTGTATCAATCCATTCCAGGCTTTACTGTTGTATTCGAGAATATTCATTGTATTTCCTCACTATTGGCGGCCATCTTACCCACTAATATCATTCTAGTGTTTGTAAAGGGAAGGTTTATTACCTACACTTTTATTTACCTCGTTTTTTATTAACTACACGATATCTCTGGAATTTATTATGCGGGCATTCAAGACCCTGCTCATTCTCAGCCACCGGTATATCGGCATTCCGCTGAGCTTCTTGTTCGTGGTCTGGTTTCTGTCAGCATTTGTCATGATCTATGCGGGCGGCATGCCTCGAATAACCCAGGCAATGCGGGTTGAAGGGGCGCCACCATTGGAACTGGAAAAAGTCGCGGTATCCCCATGGCAGGCAGTGGGTCTGTTGGGTTATTCCCCCTTTGATGCCAGACTGCGCACTGTCCTTGGTCGTCCGGTTTATGAATTTCCCGAACCTGGTTTTGCAAGCACCTTTATTTGGGGTGACAACGGTGACTTTCTTACCCAGATTACGGCAGAGCAGGGCGCACAAATAGCCAGTGATTTCCTCGATATTCCTGTCGAGAGTTTCACCTATGAAGGTTTGGTGACTACAACCGACCAGTGGACTATTGCCACGCCAGGAGAGCTACCCTTGTTCAAGTATTTCGCTGATGATGCTTTCGGCACTCAAGTCTACGTATCGCCCATCAAAGCCCAGGTTGCGGTTTACACGACACGGGAAAGCCGACTTCTGGCTTGGCTTGGCACGATTCCGCACTGGTTTTATTTTGCTGACCTGCGTGCCAATCAACCGCTTTGGTATGACATTGTTGTGTGGACATCAGGCATAGGTTGTCTGCTTGCCTTGCTTGGACTGATTATGAGTGTTACTCAATTGCGCAGGGTGCAACCGTTTAGTTTTCGCAAGGCCATTCCATACCAGGGCATGATGCGTTGGCACTACATACTGGGAACCTTTTTCGGCATTTTTATTCTTACCTGGGCGTTCAGTGGCATGCTTTCAATGGAACCCTTTGCCTGGTCCAGTGTCCGAGGAGCGGCAGTGGATCAAGATATTTACCAGCAGGGCACACTGGAACTGGATGCTTTTCCTGAATTTGATGACGGACAATGGCAGAACCTAATGGAGTCAACTGTTGCCGAAGGCGAAATCAAAGAGGTAGAATTTCGCTGGATAGGGGGTGCACCTTATTACCTGGCAAATTACAGTCTGGACAGCAGTCTGAACATGAGTAAACGGGATCGTCTGCATCAGCCCTATAACATCATTGGTCAACTTGAATCGAGCAGCTTGCTGATAGACGCCAATACCTTACAGGTGAGTGAAGGCTTTTCCATAGATAGTCTGGTAGCTACTCTGGATGAAGGGGTGACTGATGCCAGCGTAACTGACTTCAGCCTGCTGACAGACTACGATGATTATTATTATTCACGCAACAATCAGCTTCCGCTTCCTGTCCTGCGTATCAAGTTCGATGATCCGGAAGAAAGCTGGATTTATGTTGATCCTCAAAAAAGTGAGTTGCTCAGCCTGATTCATCGATACAGCCGTATAGAGCGCTGGATATACAGCGGCTTGCACAGCCTGGATTTTGCCTTCTGGTATCACAAAAGGCCTCTATGGGATCTGGGCGTTATTATTTTTCTCGCAGGTGGGCTGGCAGTAAGCTTCATTGGATTGTATTTTGGTCTGCGACGTCTGAAAACAGATTTGCGTTTTTTGTTAAGCAAACTGTCCCGAACCGGGAAATCACAGGAGGTACCTGGTGTATCACATTAAAAAATTATTGGTTTTGATTTACTTGTCAATCTGCTCGGTCATAGTAACCGCGCAATCTTTTCCTCTGGCTGAAGGGCCCTGGTATTACGATACCTATGCACCGTCTTCCCGTATCAAGGTATCTATTGTTGCCCGCGGAATAGAGAACCCCTGGGGTATGGCATTCCTGCCCAGCGGCAATATATTGATTGCGCAGAAAGCGGGCGGAATTCGGATTATTCGTAATGGCAGTCTTGATCCGGTTGTAGTTACAGGTACACCTGAAGTCCGCGTTGCTTCAGGCGGCGGCCTCATGGATGTGGTGCTCCATCCTGACTTTGCAGAAAACCGACTTGTCTATTTCACCTATGTCAAAAATGCCGAACCCCCGGCAGGGGCTGATTATTTTGCAACTACTGTTATGGGCCGGGGTCGATTGAATGCGGCGGAGTCTGCACTGGAGAATGTGCAGGAAGTGTTTGTTGCGGATGCCTGGGGAACCGCTCCAGGTGGGCATGGTTCGAGGCTTAGGTTTGCCCCGGACGGGACTGTATTTATGTCCTCCCCTTTCCGGCGGGATCTGGACAGTGCGCAAAATACATTAAGTGATATCAGTAAACTGCTACGCCTGAATGACGATGGTTCCATACCCCGTGACAACCCTTTTGTGGGTCGGGAAGGCTACCTGCCTGAGATTTGGTCTATTGGTCATCGCGCTCAGGAAGGCATTGCTTATCATCCAGTCACTGGAGAACTTTGGGCCAGCGAACATGGACCGCTGGGTGGTGACGAAGTCAACATCATTCAGAAAGGCGGCAATTACGGCTGGCCTGTTGTGAGTTACGGCAGGGATTATGATGGCACCAGAGTTTCAACGCAGCCATGGCAAGAAGGGATGTTGCAACCGGAAATATTCTGGGTTCCTTCGATTGCCACTTCCGGCTTGATGTTCTACACGGGAGATGTATTTCCACAATGGCAGAACAATCTCTTTGTCGGAGCCTTGCAGACTGCAAGGGTATCAGGCACAGGCCATGTGGAGCGCATAGTCTTCAATGCCCAGGGAGAGCAGCAGAGGGAATGGTTGTTTGCCGACCTGAAACAACGTGTGCGTGATGTTCAGCAAGGACCGGACGGACTCATCTATGTCCTGACTGAAGAAGCAGACGGTGCGCTGCTGGTTATCGAGCCGGTGGAATAACACGGTACTATAGACGGATAAGTCGATTCTTACATTCAGGGTATTGCTGGAATCAGCTCACTCGCAATGGAAGACTGGCCAGACCTCTGAGTGAATTATTCAATTTCCTGACGGGATCTGCAGTAATTTCAATATGATCCACTTGCCTTACCAGTTCCGCTAATACCAATTCCATTTCCAGCCTGGCCACCATTTGGCCCACACAGGTATGAACACCAGCACCAAAACCAAGATGACCTTTGGTGTTACGGGTAATATCGAATTTGTCAGGGTCTTGCCACTTTTTGGGATCCCTGTCCCCGGCAGAAAACAGGATTAGAATTTTTTCATGGGCAGGGATGGTTGTACCGCATAATTCAACATCCTTATTAGTCGTACGGAAAAAAGACATCACTCCGCCTTCGAAGCGCAAGACTTCATCAATGGCTGTTCTTGCCAGGGATGGATCATTTTTGAGTATTTGCCATTGATCCGGGAATTTGGCAAAACAGTGCAGGGCATTTCCTATGCCATTGACTGTGGTATCTACTCCGGCAGACAGTAACGAACGCACCAGCATACCTGCTTCATCTTCATTGACCACGCCTTGCTCTACCGCTGCATAAATGTGCGCTCCAAGACCGTCCTTTGTCAGCGCCTCTCGACTGCATTGACTCATGATCCATTCAATTATAGGCTCAGCTTCCTTGAATGCATTTTCAAACAACTGGTTGTGAGGACAAGTGGCATTGAATACTAGACTTCCATAGGGCAGTAAATTTTCCCTGCCTTCTTTATTTAAACCCACAGCATCAGGGAATACTTTCAGGGGATAGACTTCTGCCAGGTCAGCGACTCCATCGAAGGTTTTCCTTGCCACTAATTCAGAGACTAGTTTTTCGGCTCCAATGGCAAAATCCCTGCGCATTTTTTCCATGGCGGGTCTGGACAAAACACGAGTAAGCACTCGACGAGTCTTATCATGATCAGGAGGGTCCACTTCCAGAATAATACTTTTTGGCCGCCAGCCTTTTTCCTTGTGGTAGTTTTCCAGACCGACACCGTCGGCTGATGAGTAATCTTGCCAATTATTTAGTACATCAGTAATGACTAAAAAATCCAGCACTGCCCAACATGCATAACGTGACAGGTAGACCACAGGGCCATGGGCTCGCAATTCTTCGTAGAACGAAAAAGGGTCAGCCAGGGCCTCATCTGAAAAGGGATCCCAGTCTGTAACAGGACAATATTTATCTGAGGTTATTTGTATGTTCATGGAAAATAGACTACCACCCTTACCTCTATAGAGATTCTATTTTTAACCCCAGTATTTCTGCGATTGCCTCAAAGTCGCCGATAAAAAAAGACCCCATTACATCTGCCTGCAATTGTCGGATACTGCCAGAGGAGTCAGGCGCTATAGAGATGCGCAACGTGTTGTCCCCCTCCAGGAATACACCGATATGAGCCGCCAGTTCCTGGGCAAGTGATTGCAGTTGTTGTGGTGCAAACAACACCATGGTCTGAATCTGGGCCCAGAACTGTTGTCGGTATTCATCAGCATCGACTCCTGATGCCTCCCCTTGCACAGTCATCAAGGCATTTACCAGGCCTAGATCTTCCAGGGCTATGGCAGCCGAAACGATTCTGCCATCCTGGATTAACAAGGAATATTGCGTAGCGGTGGTTCCTGGACCCATGGCGACATCATCCAGATCTTCCAGGGGAATGTCCGTCATTACTGAATCTGTTGTCAGGATAAAGGAATCAGGCAATTCCAGTCTGAAGGCATTGTCCAACTGGAAATTATCATTCGGACTGTAGGTATAACGATACTCCAGAATGATAGGCAGAAAATCGTTTTCCATAACGCCTGCCATAAAGCTGTTCATGGAATTGCCTGGTGCATTGCCAAATTCCGGGATGCCGATCGGAAAGCGCAAACCACTGGCACTCAGATTCATTTTGTGAGGCACTTCATGGAAGTAATCAAAATTGCTGATTAGTATTTCTTCCAATACATATTCATTAGCAGTCGTATCAACCACATGCAGGTTTTGCATTTCGATATTGCCGTTCCATTGTACGCGGAGGGATTCGTATTCCAGTGTCTGGTAATAACCAGCTGTTATAAACTCGTCTATTCTTTCGTCGACGAGATTTCTCATCAGGAAGTTGGCAACAACAATCACCCCGAAAGCAATGATTACAAATGCTACCGGGATACCAATTAATAATTTTTTACGCATGGTTATTATTCGGATAAAGGATATGCAGGGCTTATAAGATAGGATGGGTTTAAGTATTTGTCCAAACATTTCCTTATCATTAGGGTTTATTAACGAAGTTGGATAGTTAACAATAAAACACTGTTGTCAGGAATAAGCAGGATTTACGCTGACTATGAAAATAAAATTACACAGTATCGCCAGACAAAATCTTGATGCTGCAGAAATGGAAGAACTCTTTGCAGGACGAGTTATTGTCGGCCAGGGGCTGAAAGGGGATCACTCGCCGGTAGCTCGTAAAGGGGAAGTCGTTGTGCTGAGCAAGGAATCCTGGATGAAAGTCTGCCATGAGACTGAAAGTGAACTGCCCTGGTTAGCCCATGGTGCTAACTTGTTAATCAAAGGTTTTGAATTTTTACCCACCGATCTGGGCCGTTCCCTAAGAATTGGCGAAGTGGAGCTGGAAATTATCCGGGAAACTGATCCCTGTCATCATCTGCAAGAACAGACACCTGAAGTGTTCGAAGTACTACAGCTTGGCTGGCGCAGTGGTGTTGTTTGCAAAGTACTGCGAAGCGGTAGTATCCAGTCAGGCGACATTATCGATATTATCGGTTGATCTGTGATTCGTGCGATAGCTATTTTAAAGTTGCCCCGCACCTTATGCATTCTTGCAATGCTGGTTTCTCAGCCACTGCTTGCTGCTGACTGTGTAGTGCTCTTACATGGTCTGGGCAGAACATCAGCATCACTGAATAAGATAGCCAGCACTCTAAAAGCAGAAGGCTATCTGACTGCCAATATTCACTATCCTTCCCGCTCTGACACTATTGAAAAGCTAGCTGGCCCTGCTATTGAAAGTGGATTGTCTGAATGTCGAGAAAACAATGCTGAGCGCATTAATGTAGTGACCCATTCCATGGGTGGGATTCTACTCAGATATTACCTGGAGAATGACAATATCGATAATCTGCATAGAGTAGTTATGCTGGCGCCACCAAATCAGGGCAGTCAGATTGTGGATTTTTTTAGAACTGTGCCGGGCTATATCCTGCTCAATGGGCCGGCGGGTCTGCAGCTTGGAACTAATGGTGACAGTGTGCCGCTACAACTGGGCACAGTAGATTTTGATCTGGGGGTTATTGCCGGCAATCGCACTATTAATTTGATTCTTTCCCAGTTGCTGGACAATCCGGATGACGGCAAAGTTACTGTAGCCAGTACTAAAGTAGACGGCATGTGCGCTTTCATGGAAATGCCGGTTACCCACGCCATGATGATGCGTAATAACCGGGTAATCGGGCAAATAGTAAATTTCCTGCAAACGGGGAGATTTAAAGGAGAGGGGGCGGAAAACAACTTGTGTGACTAAAGTCCTTTAGTCGTTTCAACATACTTCAGGAAGCATGTTTTGTCAGTATAATGATAATAGTCCTGCTCTTCTGAGTGTCCTGTTTTACTTTATACATTATTCAGCGAAGATATTACTCCTATGCCTGGTCCACTGACCCCTGATAGTTCTTTTCCTCCTGGTCGAAATGAACCCTGTTATTGTCGCAGCGGAGAGTGCTTCAAGAATTGTTGTGGCGCCATGACTGACGATCGTCCTCCTCCTCTTGGTATTGAACTGGTTGAGAATTTTCTTTCTGCTGAGGAGTGTAAAAGCCTGATTGAGCTCATTGATTCTAAAGAGGCAATGCCATTTCGAGTCAGGGATGAGGCCAATGAGATACAACTCGATACAACCAGGGTTTGTGAATGGGCAAAAGTGGGAGAAGATCAGTGTATTCTCGATGCGGTGGTAGCCCGGGCATTTTCTGAATGCATTATGCCGCGCACAGGAATAGCTATTGAGTGGTACGAGGAGCCGCAGTTGCTTAAATATTACCCAGGTGGCTTTTACCAATATCACACCGATAACGGGCACCTGATGCCGGAGCAACAGGCTTGGCGCAAAGCGGTGGACCGGGATATCAGCATGCTTATTTATTTACGGGATGATTTTGAAGGCGGTGAACTACATTTCAAACGCTTGAACTGGTCCTTGTGGCCAAAGGCCGGGATGCTGGTTTGGTTTCCTTCTGATTTCCGTTTTGAACACATGGCAAAACCCGTGACCAGTGGGACACGTTATGCCTTAGTGAGTTGGGGAGCAGCAGTGGGTGTTGAACGTGTGCAGGATAAGCGCGCAAAAAGAACAATAACTCTTGCTACAGGCGAAAAATTTCCTGGTTGAAAACCGCCCCTTAACGTTCTTATTCCGGGCTGTCCCGTTATCCTTCCATACAGGCTAACTCGCGTAGCTCATCATTCGGATAAAACGTCATCTGCATCTGATAGATACGAGTAATCTCCCGGTGACCAGTGGAAAAGCCAGCATAGGTCGGATCTTTTAACACTCTATATCAATTTCAGCTTTCCCTGTTCAGGGCGGCATCAGCAACGGCGGCCAGTCCATTTTTGAAGTCATTCTCAGGCAGACAATCCAGGCATTGCAGGGCAGAGTCTATGCATTCGACCGCTTTGGCTTTGGTATATTCCAGCGCGCCGGACTTCTTCACTGTGTCCATGATGGTCTCAGTATTTTCACTGGCGCCCGTTCGTATTGCTGACTCAATCAGCGCTTTTTCCGCGTCGTTTCCATGCTCTATGACATAAATCAGGGGCAAAGTCGGCTTGCCTTCTGACAAGTCATCACCCACGTTTTTACCCATGGCCTCGCTTGAGCCGCTGTAATCAAGGACATCATCCACCAGTTGAAATGCCATACCCACCTGCAGACCAAAATTATGCAGGTTATCTCGGGTTGTATCATCGGCCCCCGCCAGGATGGCTGCTGATTTGCAGGCGGCGGCAAAAAGAATGGCGGTTTTATGGCGTATAACCTGCATGTAATCAGCTTCTGTGGCCTGTGGATTATGCTGGTTGATCAGTTGCAGAACTTCTCCTTCGGAGATTTTGTTGGTGGTACTGGCCATGACATCCATGATGGCCATGTCTCCAATGTTAACTAACAGCTCGAAGGCTCTGGAATAGATGAAATCTCCCACAAGCACACTGGAAGGATTGTCCCATTTCGTATTGGCAGTAGGTCTGCCGCGGCGCATTTCTGACATATCCACCACATCATCATGGAGCAGTGTGGCGGTATGCAGGAATTCGATTACGGTAGCCAGCTCTATATGGTCATTGCCTGTATATCCCAGGTTGTTGCTCGTGAGCAAAACAAGGACAGGGCGCATGCGTTTGCCCCCTGCCTCTGTGATGTAATGACCAATGCTTTCTATCAATGGGACTTCAGAGTGCAATTGCGCAACCACTGTGCGGTTTAGCGCAGCAAAATCGTCCGCAACGAGTTGTTGGATGTGTGCAACCATTTCCCACCTTGATTTGGTGCTCCAGACAAGCACCTGGTAAAGCATCTGTATGAGCGCTTTATTAAGAGACCCGAATGCTAGTTTTGGGTTTCACGAAAGTCAAGGAAACAGGGCATTTCAGCAAGATAAAGAGCTTAATGAGCAAGCCTGGATGCAGTGGCAATAAAAGCCCCCGTCTGGTTGCGAAACAGGGCCTGTTCCCGTACAATTCCGGCCCTCGAAAAGACCGACCTGCCTCCACTCCAGCGTTTTGCGACTGTTGTGCATCTTAGGGATGCAATTAGGAGTGTATTTGATACTAAAAAGGGCGGATTTGTTAGTTTATCTAAATAGCCAGATTGCTATTGGAGCAGAATATGTACGCGGTAATTGTAAGTGGTGGCAAACAGCATCGGGTCACAGAAGGCGAAGTGCTGAAACTTGAAAAAATTGAAGCCAGCACTGGAGACCAGGTTGATTTTGACAAGGTCCTGATGGTTGGCGAGGGCGCTAATGTCGAAGTAGGTACCCCCTATGTGAAATCCGGCAAAGTCACCGCTGAAGTGGTCAGCCATGGCCGTGGCAAAAAAATCAAGATCATCAAATTTCATCGCCGTAAGCACCATAAAAAGCAAATGGGTCATCGCCAGTGGTTTACTGAAGTGAAAATTACCAGTATCTCCACAGACGGCAAGGCTGCACCCAAGGCTGAAAAAGCACCTGCGAAAAAAGCCGCACCAGAAAAGAAAGCGGCTCCAGAAAAAAAAGCAGCTCCAGCAAAGAAGGCGGCTCCAGAAAAGAATGCTGCACCAAAGAAACCTGCAGCCAAGAAAGCTGCAACAAAAGCCAAAGCAAAAACTGAAACAGATAAGTAAATACTGGCAGGAATTAGCGGGAGAAGTTCATGGCTCATAAAAAAGCAGGCGGTAGTACTAATAACGGTAGAGATTCTGTATCGAAACGACTTGGAGTAAAGCGTTTCGGTGGTGAAAACGTTGTTGCAGGTAATATAATCGTCCGTCAGCGTGGCACCCATTTTCATCCAGGCACCAATGTTGGATGCGGAAAGGATCACACGCTGTTTGCCAAAGCTGATGGTGTTGTAAAATTTCAGGTCAAAGGCCCGAAAAACCGCCGCTTTGTGAATATTGAGACGGCATCTGCCTGATTCAAGCAGGTTAAGGAAATCCCTAAAAAGCCCTGTCTCTGACAGGGCTTTTTATTTTCAGGGTTTTTATTTTGGGGATACAAGGGAGCCTCTTATTAAGTATGAATAGCTTCAGGCTTACAGAGAGGCTCCCTAGTTTAAGAAAATTACAGACGGCACATAAGCAACTAAACACTCAGGTATGAGCTGTTTAAAAGTGAGTGTGGAATCAATATGAAATTTGTGGACGAAGCAGAAATCGAGATTGAGGCCGGTAAGGGCGGTAACGGCTGCATGAGTTTTCTGCGGGAAAAATTTATAGAAAAGGGCGGCCCTGACGGTGGCGATGGCGGTGATGGGGGCAGTGTTTACCTGGTAGCCAATTCTGCATTGAACACCTTGGTAGATTTTCGATTTCAGCCTCGATACCGGGCGCAAAACGGAAAGTCTGGCAAAGGCAGGAAATGTACCGGCGCTGGTGGGGATGACCTGGAAGTGCATGTACCAGTAGGCACTAGTGTCTATTCCGTGGAAACCGATGAATTGATGGGTGACCTGCTTAGCCAGGGTGAACGCTTGCTGGTAGCTAAAGGCGGCTTTCATGGCCTGGGTAATACCCGCTTCAAATCCAGTACCAACCGCGCACCCCGGAAAACGTCCAATGGCACATCGGGTGAATCCAGGCGCTTGCTGTTGCAGTTAAAAGTGGTGGCTGATGTGGGCTTGCTTGGCTTGCCAAATGCAGGAAAATCCACTTTGATTCGAGCAGTCTCCTCAGCCACACCCAAAGTGGCGGATTACCCTTTTACTACCCTGGTGCCTAATCTTGGTGTAGTGCGTGCAGGGGAAGAAAATAGTTTTGTTATGGCTGATATCCCCGGGTTGATTGAGGGTGCTGCAGAAGGGGCTGGCCTAGGTATCCGCTTTCTAAAGCACCTGGCGCGTACACGCGTACTGCTTCATCTGGTGGATATCGCACCACTTGATGGCTCGGATCCGGCTGAATCAGCATTGGCTATAATCAGAGAACTGGAAGCGTTCAGCCCTGGCTTGTCACAAAGAGCGCGCTGGCTGGTTTTGAACAAGACGGATCTGCTCCCTGAAGCAGAAATGGAAAGCCTATGTGATGCTATAGTCCAGCGACTGCAGTGGGAAGCTCCGGTATTCAGGATTTCAGCGGTAACCGGTCAAGGAACCAAGGAATTATGTGAAGCCCTGATGCAGACTATAAATGTTCATGATGAGAAACTGGAAAACGATGCTGATTACCGTGAGAAACAGACTGAGCATCAGCAACTTATGGAATTTGAAATCAGGCAAAGTAGTGAAAAAGCCAAGCATCTATGGAAAGAGAAGAAAGGCTCGGACTCAGATGAAGATTTTTATAACGACGATGATGACGTTGAAGTGGAATATGTAAAGGATTGAAAGTGAGTAACAGACAAACTCTGACATCAGCACTTACCTGGGTTATCAAGATTGGCAGCTCATTGCTGACTGATAATGGCAAGGGACTGAACCGGGACAATATAGCCTCCTGGGCAGGCCAGATTGCCGCCTTACGGCAGGAAGGCATTCACGTAGTCCTGGTGTCTTCAGGAGCGGTAGCGGAAGGTGTATTGCGATTAGGGCTCAAGGGCAGACCCAGTGCTATTCATGACCAGCAGGCAGCGGCGGCTGTCGGCCAGATGGGCTTGATCCAGGCTTACGAATCAGCATTCCAGAAATATGACCTGCATACAGCTCAGGTACTTTTGACTCATGACGATTTGTCCAACCGTAAACGCTACTTAAACGCACGCACGACACTGAAAACCTTGCTGGACCTGGGGGTGATTCCGGTGATCAATGAGAATGACACTGTGGTGACCGATGAAATCTGCTTTGGCGACAATGACACACTGGCCGGGCTGGTTTCCAATTTGATCAATGCTGATGCCATGGTGATTCTAACTGACCAGGACGGACTTTTTGATGCAGATCCACGCAATAATGCAGACGCTGGATTAGTAGAAGAAGCACACTGTAATGATGACTCTCTGTTTGATTACGCCGGAACCGGGCATGGCGAGCTTGGTCGGGGTGGCATGCTGACCAAGATTCGTGCCGCGCGACTTGCAGCCCGCTCTGGTACTGTGACATGCATTGCCAATGGTAGAACAGAAGACATTCTGCAGCTGCTCAGGGCGGGTGAAACCAATGGCACCCTGTTGTTGCCAGAAAGTGGGCCACTGGCAGCTCGAAAGCAATGGCTCGCCAGCCATTTGAAAGTCAAAGGCACTCTGGTTCTGGATGCAGGCGCCGTGAAGGTTCTGAATTCATCTGGAAAAAGCCTGTTGCCAGTTGGTATCAAGTCCTGTTCCGGGCATTTCCTTCGGGGGGATGTGGTGAGTTGCGTTGATGAGGATGGTAATTCGGTGGCAAGGGGCCTTATCAATTACGATTCAGAGGAAACTGAAAAACTTCTTGGCCAGTCCAGTGATGAAATTATCACTTTACTGGGTTACGACGGAGATCATGAAATAATTCACCGGGATAATCTGGTGTTGCAATAGTGTTAAATGCTATTTGACAACACAGAGTCTCACTCGCTATGTTTAGCAAGTTTTTTCATTAATTAATATTATTCGAAGGGGATTTCATGGGCAGATTTTATTGCCGGATTTCACACTCTGTTTCACTATCTGTTTCACTATCTGTTTCACTAGTGCTTTGCTTTTCAATTGCCAGCTTTCCTGCCTATGCAGAAAAAAACATGTCGGGAGTGTGGGTTGGTAACTACAGTGAGGATTTTCCAGACCGTCTGCCTGGCCCGGAACTCGGCGACTACGGCGGGCTTCCTATCAATGATGCTGACCGGTTACGCGCCCAGAGCTGGAGTGCATCGCTGATAGCCTTGCCTGAATACCAGTGCCGGGTGCATCCCTCCGATTATGCCAGTAGTTTTGCCAATATCCGGATCTGGGATGAGCACGATCCAATCAGTGAAGAACTGACTGCCGTGCGCATACAGCATTTTGCCTGGCAGACCCGACGGACTATCTGGATGGATGGGCGTGAGCATCCACCGGAATATGCAGCACATACTTCAATGGGATTTTCCACGGGTGAGTGGGCAGGCCATCAGCTTAAAGTTACAACTACTCATCTCAAGGAAGGTTGGCTCAGGCGTAATGGCGTGACACGAAGTGACCAGGCCACTGTCACAGAATATTTTATCCGCCATGACAATATCCTGAACTGGACAGTCATCATCGATGATCCTGTTTATTTCGACGAACCCTTCATCAGGAACAGGGATTATATTTATTCCATTGATAACCAGATCGCCAACTACCCCTGTGATCCAGTTGTTGAGATGGTACGTGAGTCTGGTTATATCCCTCACCATTTACCTGGTGAAAATACCGACATGCTGATTTACTCGAATCGTCATGACATCCCACTAGAGGGCGCAATGGGCGGGGCAATGACTATGTACCCGGAATATATGCAACGCTTGCTAGAACTACCCAAACCCAGTGAACTGGATGATCAGTAATAAGGTAGCCATCATGTTATTTAACAAAATGAATAAATTCTTCCTCCTGGCGGCGTTGCTGTTTGCAGCTTCTGCGAATGCACAAGTGGATTTCGATGAGATCGAAGTCGAAGTGCTGAAAGTGCGTGACAATATCTTCATGCTGGTGGGATCTGGCGGCAATATTACTGTCCAGGTTGGCGACGAGGGTGTGCTCATCATTGATACACAATATGCCCAGTTGTCTGACAAAATATTGGCGAAAATAGGCGAGTTGTCTGACAAACCGCTGCGTTACATCATCAACACCCATCACCATGGCGATCATGTGGGCGGGAATGCCACACTCAAAGCTGCAGGTTTTACACCAAGCGGCGGCAATGTCGGTGGCGATTTGGGTGATGCCGGGGAAGGGGCGCGCATCCTTGCTCATGAAAATGTACTGCTGCACATGGCTGCGGATGAAGCTGTATCTACTGATATGTGGCCTACAATGACTTACTTTACAGAGAAAAAAGACATTTATTTCAACGGGGAAGGCATCCGGGTTTTGCATCAGCCGGATGCACATACCGACGGAGACAGTATTATCTTTTTCCGTAAATCAGATGTAATTACTTCTGGAGATGCCTATATCACCAGTTTTTATCCCTATATTGATATGCCATCAGGCGGCACACTCCAGGGTTTCATTGATGCCGCAAATAGCATCATTGATTTGATAATTCCTGTTTACGGACAGGACGGGGGAACCCTGGTGATTCCCGGTCATGGCAGGTTGAGCGACATCGGTGATGTTCTTAATTGGCGGGAAATGCTGACTATTATCAGAGACCGGATTTATGACATGAAAGATCGTGGTATGAGTCTTGAAGAGGTGCTGGCTGCAAGGCCCACCAGAGATTACGATCCGCGTTGGGCTGGAGAAGGTATTTTCTCCACCGAAAATTTTGTCACTGCCGCCTATATGACCCTGGATTAAACGGAGTAGATAATGAGAAAAAGTGTTAAACAGAGTCTTCTACCGGTTTTACTGATCCTGGTGGCCATTCAAGTTATGGCGCAACCCCAAGGCGAGGCGCAAAGTGCCCGTGAGGCCGCTCCAATAGATTTTATCGGTTACTGGGTGGCACTGGTCACTGAAGACTGGCGTTACCGCATGCTGACAGCCCCGGTTGGTGATTTCGAAGGGATTGGACTGACGTCCAAAGGCCGTGAAATTGCCAATGCCTGGGATCCTGAAGCAGATCTTGAATCAGGCAATGCCTGTAAAGCTTATGGTGTTGGAGGCTTGATGCGTATTCCAACTCGCCTGAACATCACCTGGGCCAGTGATAATATTTTGCAGATTGATACCGATGCAGGCATGCAAACCCGACTGGTGAAGTTTGGCGATGCCCAGGACACTGTCGGTACTGGCAGCCTTCAGGGTGTAACAAATGCCCAGTGGTTACTGGAAAGGGAAGGTCGCTTTGGCCCTGTAATATGGGGCAGCATAGAAGCTGAAACTACTGATATGGCGCCAGGGTATCTGCGTCGAAATGGTGTACCCTATGGCGCACAAGCGCAGCTAAAAGAATATTTTGAATTGTTGGTTGGCGGGGACGGAACGGAATATCTCACCGTGATATCGATTCTCGATGATCCCGAACACCTTAGTCAATTGTTTACTACCAGTACCAATTTTAAGCGTGAAACTAATGGATCCAACTGGAATCCCACTGAGTGCCTGGTTCGGTAGAACCGAATTGTGAGTAGGGGCGCACTGCGGTGCGCCCGGAAATGAAAAAGGGCGTACAGACTTACGCCCCTGCAAGAATCTAATCGAACGTTTGATCCTCATCAAAGCCCCAACCAAAATTATCGGCGGGTCTCAGGATGCTCTCCATACGCATACGATTATCAGTCTTTTCGCGGGAAGGTTGTCCGGTAATCACCACCTCATCACCTGGCCTGAAGGAAGTTCTGGTCAGTCCCTGGCGCATCAACAAGCTGGCGCCGCCCCATTCAATTCCCCAGCGCTGGATGTTGCCGTCTTCATCAGGTGCCATGATCATGACTGATGAATGAGGATTTCTGAAATTCATTTGAACCAGTTTGCCTTTGATTTCAATCAGGGAATCCATGTCGTAGGTGGCCTGAAAGGAATGATGGGCAAAAACAGAATGGACAAGGAACAAGCTGGTACAAAAAAACAAGCATTTGATCAATTTCATGCAGGAATCCCCTGACTGCGGATGGTTAGTTTTCACAAGTGCCGGAATTATAACTGACGGCTTAGGCCTGTGGAATGACTATTAAGCGTGTTTACTACAGGCAATAAAAAACCGGCGATTGCCGGTTTCTTAATGAAGTTATTACTTATCAGGCTGTTAGCGCCTTGATAGCGCTGTTCAGGCGGCTTTTGTGCCGTGCGGCCTTGTTGGCGTGGATAATGCCTTTGTCGGCCATGCTATCAATAATAGGCACCGCTGTTACATAGGCAGCGGTTGCTTCCTCGTAATTTTTGCTTTCAATCGCGGCAATTACCTTCTTGATATAAGTACGTACCACAGAACGGGCACTGGCATTTTGCCTGCGTCGTGTCTCTGCCTGTCTGGCTCTTTTGCGAGCCTGTGCGGAGTTAGCCAAAAGTCTATCCTCTTATGTCTGTTTGCATGCTGAAAAAAGACGCGAATCATGCAGTTTTCACGGGCCTTTGTCAATACTCCGGCAGTGACTTGCCCCGACTTTGCTGTGTTAATATGCCCTGTTACGAATATTCCGAGGTAATAATCAGCGTGCAGGCTGTCGAAGACGAGACGCAAGAAACAGGTGTTGCAAGATCCAGCCTGATTGTCTCCCTGATGACGTTCATTTCCCGAATCCTGGGACTGGCGCGTGAAATCGTGTTTGCAGCCGTGTTTGGGGACGGCGCAGCAGCTGATGCTTTCTTTGTTGCTTTCAAGATACCCAATTTCCTCAGGCGACTTTTTGCAGAAGGTGCCTTTTCCCAGGCCTTTGTCCCCGTCCTTTCTGAATACCGAAAAAAGCGTAATTTTGAAGAAATAAAAACACTGGTAGATCACGTTGCCGGCAGATTGTCCCTGATCTTGTTTCTGGTAACTATGGTTGGGGTGGTGGCAGCACCTATGCTGGCCAGTGTGTTTGCCTGGGGATACCGTGATTCACCTGATAAGTTCGCCTTGCTGGTGGACATGCTGCGGATCACCTTTCCATACATTCTGTTGATTTCATTGACGGGTTTTGCAGGCTCAATCCTGAATTCTTACGGCCGTTTTGCAGTGCCTGCAATGACTCCTATTTTTCTGAATCTGACACTCATCGGCTGTGCTTTATTACTCAGTCCCTGGATGGCAGAACCAATTCTGGCTTTGGCCTGGGGCGTCATACTGGCAGGGATTATCCAGTTGATGTTCCAGTTGCCATTTCTGCACCATCTCAAACTCATGCCCAGCCCGAAATTGAAACCCAGGCATGAAGGCGTAGACAAGGTCATCGCATTAATGCTGCCGGTGATGTTCAGTGTCTCTGTGGGGCAGATCAATTTGTTGCTGGATACGATCCTGGCAACCTGGCTTGAAGGCGATGGCGCTGTCAGTTGGCTTTATTATTCTGACCGGCTTATGGAACTGCCCCTGGGTATTTTTGCCATCGCCATAGCGACAGTGATACTGCCGACGCTGTCCCGTATTTATGCCACCGCGGATATCGAAAAATTTATCGACACGCTGGACTGGAGCCTGCGCACTTTACTATTAGTGGGTTTGCCCGCCACACTTGCCCTGATTATTTTAGCAGAGCCTCTGATTGTGACTATTTACCAGCGTGGCGCATTCAGTGTGGAATCTGTTGTTCCAACTGCAATGGCGTTGAAGGCCTATTCTCTTGGTTTACTCGGGTTTATGAGCATTAAGGTGTTGGTCACAGCCTATTTCTCCCGGCAAGATACATCAACGCCTGTTCGCTATGCCGTCATTGCCATGGTGTGCAATATGGTTTTTAACCTGATCCTGATAATTCCTCTGGCCCATGTGGGTCTGGCTCTGGCCACATCACTGTCTGCTTTCCTCAATGGGGGTCTGTTACTGTTTGGTTTGGTGAAAAGTGGTATTTACCGGTTTCGATCTCACTGGTTTATTTACCTGTTCCAGATTGGGCTGGCGACTATAGCCATGGTATTTATGTTGAAATTTTTGGGTGGTCCTGCTGACTTGCAAATGTGGGTGCAGGCTGAAACAGGTACTCGTGTGGTGCAACTGGGCATCCTGTGCCTTGGCGGAGCGCTGACGTATGTCCTGGTACTGCTTCTGACAGGCGTCAGGCCAGCTCATTTCAGGCATAGTGTTTAGATTTATCCGTTTCCCTAATGGCATATAATAACGTTCTTTTCCCAAACTCCTTTTTCCCATGAGCGTGTATACAGAATTTGAAGCCTACAAGGCAGCGCACGATCGCTGTGTTGCCACTATAGGTAAATATGATGGTCTGCACCTGGGTCATCAGCATGTGTTAACAACGTTGTGCAATACGGCAAAAACGATGCAGTTGCCTTCGGTGGTGATTCTTAGTGAACCCCATCCAGAGGAATTTTTTGCGGGTGATAGTGCGCCTTCGCGACTCACGCAATTCCATGACAAAGTGGATTTTCTGCTGGATTTCGGTGTGGATACCATTTTCCGCATGAATTTTGATGCAACACTGTCTTCATTGAGTGCCGAAGAGTTTATTCAGGTGTACCTAGTTGATGGGCTTGGAGTTCATACCCTTATTGTCGGGGATGATTTTCGCTTTGGTAAAAACCGTTCTGGAGATTTCAATTTACTGGAAGAAAAGGGCAAGCAATTGGGTTTTGAAGTTCTTCAGGAAGAACCCTGTGTACAGGATAATCAGCGCATAAGCAGCACTCTTGTCAGAGATCAGTTACAGACTGGTGATTGCGAGGCAGTGCGTTCCCTGTTGGGTCGCTATTACAGTATTGGTGGTAAAGTCATTACTGGAAAGAAATTGGGCCGTGAGCTTGGTACACCGACGGCGAATATTGATCTGCATGTTAATAAATTGCCTTTACAAGGGATATTCAGTGTTTTGGTGAAGCTTGGTGACCGGCAGTTGCAGGGTGTCGCAAGTATTGGTTTTAACCCGACAGTGAACAAGGACTCCATACCCAGGCTCGAAGTGTATATATTCGATTTTGATGAAGACATTTACGGAGAACATCTAGTGGTTTCATTTGTCAAAAAGCTGAGAGATGAAGTGGAATATCCCGATCTGGAGTCACTTAAAAATCAGATACAGCTGGATATCAGACAGGCCAAAGACACTCTTGCGGCGTTGGCTAAATAAGCACTTACGATGATAAATAATTCTAAAAATACTACAGAGTCTCAAGAGCAGTCCGGACAAAACACCCGGATCAACCTGAAATGGAACATGGGCTTGTTTTGTCTCGCAGGTGTGATTGCGCTGATTGATCGGTTTACCAAAATTCTGAGTGATGCCAATCTGGTGGAGGGGATTCCAGTGTCTGTATTTCCCGGTTTTGATTTGCTACTTGCCTACAATACAGGTGCAGCATTCAGTTTTCTTAGTGAAGCCGGGGGCTGGCAACGCTGGTTTCTAACAGGTATATCACTTGTCGTCAGCCTGCTTTTTGTAGTTTGGATTGCCAGGCTTCCCAGAAGTCAGAAACTACTAGGTATTGCCCTGGCCCTGCTTCTTGGTGGTGCGCTGGGTAATCTTTACGACCGTATGTTCGCAGGCTACGTGATTGATTTCATCAGTGTTTATTTTAGGGATTATCGGTTTGCTACATTCAATATTGCCGATTCAGCGATTAGCGTGGGTGCTGGACTAATGATTCTGGATATTTTTCTGGAGCACAAGCAGACATCAAATCTGGAGTAAATAGATACCCCTTTATAAAAGCTATGGAAAAAATACTTCTCAATGACATCACGCTGGCACCCCTTGAAGAAAAAATAACTGAAACTGTATCTGGGACCCTTTATAGTCCTGAACAGCTTGCTCCAGGAAGAGAGGTTTCCTTGTATTTCGAATTGTCACTGTCTGATGGAGAAATCGTTGACAGTAATTTTGACAGGCAACCGGCTAATTTTACTGTGGGCGATGGTAATATTTTGCCGGGTTTTGAGCAGGCCATTTATGGGTTAAGCGCAGGGGAAGAAAGCACAGTGAAAGTGCCCGCAGAGAGGGCTTTTGGACATCAAAATCCTGACAATCTGCACAGATTGCCAAGAACCAGTTTTCCGACAGATTTAGCGATGGAGCAGGGCCTGATGATAAACTTCACGGATAGCGCGGGAAATGATCAGCCTGGGGTTATCAAGGATTTTGATGTTAACCGGGTAACGGTGGATTTCAATCATCCTCTAGCCGGTAGGGATATCCTGTTCAGGGTAAAGATTCTTACTATAGCCGATTAACGTGGTGCAATTATTTATTACAGAATATTAAGACATTGAATTCACTTATACACAGCATGCATATTAACCTGGCAAATCCCCGCGGATTTTGTGCAGGTGTTGATCGCGCCATTGATATCGTCAATCGGGCTCTTGATTTGTTTGGTCCGCCTATCTATGTGCGTCATGAAGTGGTGCATAACAAAACTGTTGTGGATTCGCTCAGCAAACGTGGTGCTATTTTTGTGGATGAACTATCTGATGTTCCCACACAGAATAAGCAAGGCGAGCCATCCATCGTGATTTTTAGCGCCCATGGTGTTCCACAGGAAGTGAAGAGAGAGGCGGAAAAGTTAGGCTTGCGAATTTTTGATGCAACGTGCCCGCTAGTGACCAAGGTGCATCTGGAGGTTATCAATTACAGTAAAGCGGGTCAGGAATGTATTCTGATTGGTCATGCTTTTCACCCGGAAGTGGAGGGTACCATGGGGCAGTATGACTCCAGCAATGGTGGTTGTATTTACCTGGTGGAATCAGAAGCTGACGTTGAAAAGCTCGACGTTATAAACGAAGAAAATCTGGCTTACGTTACCCAGACCACCTTGTCCATGGATGACACGGCTCGCATCATTGATGCCTTGCGCGATCGCTTTCCCAGTATCAGCGGGCCGCGGAAAAAAGATATCTGCTATGCCACGCAGAATCGCCAGGATGCCGTAAAGCAACTGGCATTGGAAAGTGATCTTGTTCTGGTGGTGGGCTCACCCAATTCCTCTAACTCAAACCGATTACGGGAACTTGCCGAGCGTATGGGCAGTGAGGCTTACCTGATAGATCATGCCAAAGAAATCAAAGAAAGCTGGTTTGCCGGCAAACAGTCAATTGGTGTTACTGCAGGGGCTTCGGCGCCTGAAATCCTGGTGAAAGAAGTGATTGCCCGGCTAATAGATCTTGGCGGGCAGGAGCCTCTGGAAATGCAGGGCGTTGAGGAAAATATTGTGTTTTCCATGCCTCGTGAGCTGAAAATCAGCGAAAAAGCCTGACAGGCACTAATCCACGCCAAGTTTTTTAAGTCGGTAACGAAAAGACCTGAAACTCATACCCAGTTTCTTGGCTGCTGCCGTTTTATTCCAGCGAGTTTCTTCTAGTGCTTTCTCAATGGCTGCTTTTTCAATTTTTTCCAGGTGCTTCTCTAACGAAAACTCTTCACCAGAAGCAATTTTTTCCTGTGCCTCCAGGGTGGCTGAAGGTGACTCATTTATGATTTGGGATTTCAAAGGCGGCAGATCTTCTGCGCGAATAATATTACCCTCTGCCAGAGCTAGTGACCTTTGCAGGATATTTTCCAGCTCTCTGACATTCCCCGGGAAGTCGTATGCCTGCAATTTACTGATTGCTTCCTCGTTGAGGGAAACCTTTTCCTTACTGTGTTCGTTTGCCAGCACATCAAGAAAATGATTCGCAAGTAAGGGAATATCGTCTTTGCGCTCACGCAAGGATGGGACATGCAACTCAATCACATTGATACGGTAATACAGATCCTGGCGAACATTGCCCTGATCAACTTCTTCTGTAAGGTTTTTGTGTGTGGCACTAATAAGCCGTACATTCACAGGAATTTCTGCTTCAGATCCAACTGGCCGGACTGATTTTTCCTGGATAGCCCTGAGAAGTTTTACCTGCATATGCAAGGGCAGGTCTGCAATTTCGTCAAGGAACAGGCTGCCGCCATTAGCCGCCTGAAATAGCCCGGTTTTATCAGAGTGTGCGCCTGTGAAACTGCCTTTTTTATGGCCAAAAAATTCACTCTCCATTAGCTCGGATGGTATGGCGCCACAGTTAATAGCAATAAATTCGTTTTCTCTACGTGGGCCCTGTGCATGAATGGATCTGGCGACCAACTCCTTACCACTACCGGATTCTCCGCTTATAAAAACTGGTGCCTGGCTGCGGGCCAGTTTGATGATCTGTTCTTTCACGTTGTTGATCTCAACTGAATCACCTTGAATTTTCAGGGGTGAGTTGTCGGGTTCAGCATTTTTTTCTGGCAGTTCATGTTCCATTTTCAAAGCTGTGTTAACCATTTCACGCAGCTTCATGATATCCACCGGTTTTGATACGAAATCAAAAGCGCCTGATTTTAGCGCGCTGATTGCGGTTTCCGTACTGCCATGGGCAGTAATGACGGCAATGGGAATATGAGGATATTCTGACTGGATTTCCTTCACCAGGTCGATGCCATTGCCATCGGGTAATTTCATATCAGTCAAACACAAATGGAAATCATTGGTACCTAGAAGAGATCTGGCGGAGCTCAAATCGGGCGCTGAAGCAGTTTCAAGCTTCATTCGGCCCAGGGTGATTTCAAGGAGTTCCCTGATATCAGGTTCATCATCGACTATGAGTACTTTATGGCTCATGGGTATGTATTAAATATTTATCAATTGTTTTCTGGATTAGCGAAATTAATCTGGAAACAACTCTTGCCTTTGTAGTCAGAGTGGTAGGAAAGACGCGCGTTATTAGCGTCGCATATTTCCTTGCAAATAAACAGACCAAGACCCGTACCGGATTGCTCAGTTGTGAAGAAAGGCTCAAATATCTGGGTAAATAATTCCTCAGGGATGCCTTTGCCGTCATCCAGGATATGTAATACCGGGTTCTGATTGTTATCGCTTAGTCTGGCTTCAATAGAAACACTTAGTTTGCCAGTCGATTTATTGCTGTAGCGAATTCCATTTTCACAAATATTTGTTAACACTTGTTCAAGTTGGCCTGGATTAAAGCGTATAGCAATGTCAGGTGGATCTACTTTGCAATCAATACTGACCGTTTTATCCTGGGCGTTCGAAAATTTGCTAATAAATTGTTCAAGCCAATCGGCAATTTTAATCTGACTGGTGTCATGTGCTTTGTTTCGAGACAGATCAAGTATGTTTTCGATTATCAGGTTAACGCGTTTGGTGTGAGTGCCGATAATTTCCAGCAATCGTTGATCACTTTGTACTATTTCCTTGGATTCACTTAATAACTGGCTGGCATGTGAAATAGCCCCTAAGGGATTGCGTACTTCATGAGCAATGCTCGCAGTCAAACGGCCCAGTGACATCAATTTCAGTTGTTGAGCTCTGCTGCTTAACAAGGAAAAATCTTCAAGGAATATCAGAATATCAGAATCCGGGTCGGTGCTCGTACTGAGAAAGGTAAAGCTGGCCTGCAAATCCCTGGAAGAGGATTCCAGTCTGAACGGAGGCGCTTGTGTGCTGTTATCATCAAGCCAGCCTTCAAGTTGTGCGGTCATTATGTCCGGCAGACCTTTGGCTTCATCCTGGTTATCCTGCACTTGCAGGAATCTCTTTGCTGCATCGTTTATATTCAGAATCTTGCCTTCCCTGTTCACAACCAGAATGCCATTGTGCATACGTTGGATAATCTGGTTGTTCATTTCCTGCAATGAGAGGATGTTTTCAGCTTGTTCCAGTGTCAGCAATTCATTCTGGCGGATTCTGCTTCCCAAATATTGGAGTACACCGGACACAGTAAACAGCATGAAACCCAGCAAACCAGCTTGCACGAAATACACAATGCCAGCATCGATAGTGAAATTGATGTAGAGCTCGGTGTATATAACCAGTATGGAGCCGACAGCTGCAAAAAATGTACTTAACCTTGAGTGAAAAATGAGGCTGCCTGATGCGACAGGAACCATCAAAAGAATTGCTATTCCACTGCTTACACCACCAAAGGTATAGCTGATGAGAATAAGAAAAAGAATATCTATCAAAATGATACTAATAAATTGCGAGATTTCCAGAGTTCGATTTTCTGGTAAAAAACCCCTGAATAAGACAATGATGTTAAAAATTGTGTAGACGACCATGACTTGAAAAAAGAGTTCCTGATTGATGGAACCGAGGGCTGAAATAATATTTCCGAAATAGGAACTGATCAGAAGGATCAGAGATAATAAAAGACGATAGATATTGTAGACGTCAAATATTTTCTGATTTTGCTGGTGGCCGATATCATCAATATCGGTTTTTATGACGCTAGCTGTTTTTGACATGGCTTGGTTTAGCAGCGATTTAAAATAAAAATGGAGAGGGAGTGATCAGACAATCTGAACAAATCAGGAATTGTCCTCAAGATATTTTTCTTTATGGCTATTATTGCAGAACCACATTTTCTCATGTTGAATGGCATCTTTCTCAGGAATGTGCACCGAGCAAAAATCGCAGGGAACCATATTCCCTTGTTCTAATTTGTTGCCCGATTGGCTATCTGAATTATTTCTACTTTCCAGCTTGGCCTTGAAATTTTTCACCAGGCGCCAGAACATCCAGATAACTAACGCAAATATAATGAGTCTGATCAAGCCCATAATTAATTCTTTATATTAATTGCTCAGTGTCAGACAATACCGCACCTGTAGGACAATATCCATAGACGGCTTCCAGTATTGGAAGGGGTTTACAGTAGTCATATGTATTAACCAAGGGCTGATTTTTAATATCGCTTCACAACAGGAAAATACGCGTTGTCCATAATGAATTCCAAAAACCCCACCCATCTACAAATTATTCTGGCCCAGGTGAATCCTCTGGTGGGCGATATTCCCGGCAATACTGCATTGGTAATTAATACCACAAGGAATCTGTTGGCAGACAAGCCATTTGATATCGTGGTTTTCCCTGAACTGGTACTTACTGCCTATCCCCCTGAGGATTTGCTGTTGCGGGCGAGCCTCGATGTACGGATTGATGCTGCGCTGAAGCAAATCAAGCAGGAAAAGTTTGACACACATCTGGTCATTGGCTACCCAGGCAAGGAAGACGGGCGCCTGTATAACATGTTGTGCGTAATCTATCGCGGAGAAATATTAGCCACCTATAAAAAGCAGTGCCTACCCAATTATCAGGTTTTTGATGAGAAGCGTTATTTTGATGCAGGAGTAGAGCCCTGCGTTCTAACTATTCAGGGTGTGCCAATAAGTTTTAGCATTTGCGAGGATTTATGGGAAGTTGGGCCTACAGCTCAGGCTGTTGCCGCAGGCGCAGGATTGATGATTAATATCAATGGCTCTCCGTTTCATATTAATAAAGCTGATGAGCGGCTGGCAACCTTGAGAGAAAGGCAGCAGGAAGCTGCGATGCCTATTGTCTATGTCAATCAGGTCGGAGGACAGGATGAACTGGTATTTGATGGTTGTTCAATGGCGCTGGACAGTGATGGATCATTGGCAGCTTTGGCTCCTGCTTGTGAAGAATGTCTGTTCCCACTGTCGATAAGCTGGGATGGACAGAGGGCGGAAATAGTAAAAGGGGAAATATCACCCCTGGAAGAGGGTACGACCCTGATCTACAAGGTTCTGGTTCAGGGATTAAAAGATTACACCAGGAAGAACAGGTTTGGTGAAGTGGTGCTGGGCCTTTCAGGCGGTATTGATTCGGCACTGACACTGGCTATCGCCGTGGATGCATTAGGATGTGACAAAGTGCACGCTGTAATGATGCCCTTTAAATATACCTCCGATATAAGTATCGAGAATGCTGCCAGACAGGCTGAGAATTTCGGCGTGCATTATCGTGTAGTACCCATTGAAGGGCTGTATGACAGTTTCATGGACAGCTTGAAGCAGGAGTTCGAAGGTACTGACATTGATCTGGCTGAGCAGAACCTGCAGGCACGATGCCGTGGCGTATTACTGATGGCTATTTCTAATAAAAAGGGATATCTGGTACTAACTACAGGTAACAAGAGTGAATTGGCGGTTGGATACTCCACTTTGTACGGCGACATGGCTGGAGGGTTCGATGTGCTCAAGGATGTACCAAAAATGCTGGTCTATGAACTTGCTCGTTACAGGAATTCGCAGGATATACAAGATACTGAGATGATTCCTGCACGCATAATAGAACGCCCGCCTTCTGCCGAGCTAGCGCCTGATCAGGTCGACGAAGATAATCTGCCGCCTTATGACATTCTGGACCAGATTCTTGAGTTGTACATTGAAGGTGATCAAAGCGCTAATGCCATTATTGAAAAAGGTTTCGAACCCGACACTGTTATGCGAGTATTAAAATTGGTTGACCTCAATGAATACAAACGCAGACAGGCCCCGATCGGTGTCAGACTCAGTAAAAAGGGGTTTGGCCGGGACAGACGCTATCCGATTACTTCGGGCTGGAAGTTGGGGGATTAGAAGCAGAGGCAAGAGACAAGAGACAAGAGACAAGAGGCAAGAGGCAAGAGACAAGAGCAAGAGGCAAGGATAAATTCAAGTCTATAGAAGATTACAAAATCAGGTGCATTTATGAGTGAGAGTGATAGTAATTACTGGAAAGAAAATATTCGCCTACTGAAAATTTTACTCAGTATCTGGTTTGTCGTGTCCTTTTTGATGTCTGTGATATTTGTTGATCAGCTCGACACTATTCGCATTGGGGGGTTCAAGCTGGGTTTCTGGATGGCACAACAGGGTTCAGTGTATGTCTATGTCATTCTAATTTTTGTTTACCTGAAAATGATGGATCGCCTGGATCATAAATATCACCATGAAGAAAAAGACATTCTTTCAGAAGAGAGTTCTGACGAGTTAAACAATACCCAATCCTGATGCCCAGGTTGTACAACCAAGTTGAAACAATCAATTAGTAAATAAGAGTAATGCCATGAGTTTGCAGGTTCTGACATATATTTTCGTTGGTCTGAGTTTCGCTGTCTATATCGGCATTGCGATCTGGTCGCGTGCCACGTCCACCAAAGAGTTTTATATCGCAGGCGCCCATGTGTCGCCCTTGGCCAATGGTTTGGCAACCGCTGCAGACTGGATGTCAGCCGCCTCTTTTATCTCTATGGCAGGTATTGTTTCCTTTATGGGAAGGGATGGTTCCGTTTATCTGATGGGCTGGACCGGCGGATATGTTTTGTTGGCGCTGATGATTGCGCCTTATCTAAGGGATTTCGGCAAGTTTACTGTGCCTGACTTTATTGGCGATCGTTACTACAGCCAGTTAGCTCGCATGGTAGCGGTAGTTTGCGCGATCTTCGTGTCTTTTACTTATGTTGCCGGGCAGATGCGGGGTGTTGGTGTGGTGTTTTCCCGTTTTCTTGAAGTCGATATCAATATGGGTGTTTTTATTGGTATGGGAATCGTCTTTTTTTATGCCGTGCTTGGTGGTATGAAAGGGATCACTTATACCCAGGTGGCTCAATACTGTGTACTGATCTTTGCCTACATGGTGCCTGCGGTTTTTATTTCCATTCTGATGACCGGGCAATTTATTCCGCAGTTGGGTTTTGGCTCGGAAATGACTGATGCCCTGGGCGGAGGCTATGTGCTCGACAGGTTGGACGGTCTGCATGAGGAGTTGGGGTTTTCGGCCTACACCAGCGGTGATCGAGCTACCATTGACGTACTGTTTATTACAGCTGCATTGATCATGGGCACAGCCGGGCTTCCTCATGTCATTATCCGTTTCTTTACTGTGCCTAGTGTCAGAGCAGCACGAAAATCCGCTGGCTATGCTCTGTTGTTTATCGCCATTCTTTATACAACGGCGCCTGCCATCGCCGCATTTGCCCGCACTAACTTGCTAAATACAGTCACAAATGCCAATTATGAAACTATGCCCGAGTGGTTCAGAACCTGGGAAAACATCAACTTGATCAGTTTTGAAGACAAGAACGGAGACGGCTTGATTCAATACGTGGCAGATCCTGAAGTAAATGAGCTGACAGTCGACAGGGATATTATTGTGTTAGCCAATCCAGAAATAGCCGGTTTACCTAACTGGGTTATAGCCCTTGTCGCTGCTGGCGGTCTGGCAGCCGCATTATCAACGGCGGCAGGCCTGTTGCTTGTCATCTCTACGTCCATTTCCCATGACTTGTTAAAGCGCAACCTGATGCCAGGTATTTCGGAAAAACAGGAATTAAAATTTGCTCGTATCGCTATTTTCTTTGCAGTCTGCATAGCGGGATATTTCGGCATCAATCCCCCTGGTTTTGTGGCACAAGTAGTGGCCTTTGCCTTTGGACTGGCGGCATCTTCTTTCTTTCCTGCCATCGTGATGGGCATATTCTCCACTCGAATGAATAAGGAAGGTGCAGTATCCGGCATGATTGCCGGCATTGTATTTACGGCCTCCTACATCATTTACTTCAAATTCATCAATCCAGCGGCAGATGTTTCAACTAACTGGTGGCTTGGTGTCTCGCCCGAAGGTATCGGTACGGTGGGGATGTTAATTAATTTTGCTTTAGCCCTGCTGGTTTGTCGTTACACAGCGGAACCGCCTCAAGATGTGAAAGATATGGTATTGGATATTCGCATTCCAGGTAAACCGGGTTCCTGATTCTACAAATCTTCCAGAATACGCTGTTGTTGTTCCATTCTTTCCCGAAACTGTTCTGATACGTCTTCAGCCTGTTGCAACGTATTTTGCATTTCTCTGAATCGTTCAGGTATCAAGCTCGTTTCATTCTCTGCTGTTACAACATCTACCAAACCACTTTCTTCAGGTTCTTCATCTGTATATGGGTAGAGATTCATAACTGTGGGTGCCTGTATCTCCATGATTTTGGCATCAACACCAGGCGGGGGTGTATCAGTGTAATGCCAGATACCTTGTTCATCCTGCCAGCGATAGATTTCCCGTGCCTGTACCTTAACTTCCCTATTTGATGCTGACTCCTCAACAGTTGCTCCATTGCTTATATTGTTAAACACAGTAAGCAGGGAATTAACGCTGTCACTTACCTTGGTAGTAGAACCGGAAAAATCGAACGAAGGTATCAGGCTGTCGAGTGTACGAACAGGTGTGCCATCAGGTTTCTTGATAACAAAGAGACTGGCATAACTAAGTATCAGAGCTAACATTATGAGTTTGATAAACAGTTTCATAAGCTGGGACGGATCTGTAATCGGGTGATGTGATGCAGTGTACTTTCTCGCTATTACTCTGAGCAACCGCCATTTTTCATGCGTAGCAATGGAAAGGTGGTATTTGCACTGAGAGTCAAATTTGTCAGAATTGTGCAAAGAAAATGCAAAAAAAGGATTGACAATTTTAATTTCAATCCTATTTTCGTAGCACTGTGCTATAAAAGTAGCACAAGAATTTTCAATTAGTTCCAAGTAGCAGGAGTAGATCAGCCAAGCCCTTTTCAGGAGTAATAATGATCAAAGCCATCAATTTAAGCCGTCGGGAGCGCCAGATCATGGACATTGTTTATGAGATGACGAAGGTAACAGCTTAACAGGTAATGGAGCGACTACCGGATCCTCCCAGCTATTCCGCCGTCAGGGCCATGCTACGTAAATTGGAGGACAAGGGTCACATTATGCACAAGGAAGAAGGTGCGAAATATGTTTACTTTCCAGTAGTGAATCATGAACAGGCGAGTCGCAACGCTATCAGCCGTCTGGTGAAAACATTTTATGACGGATCAGCTGCCCAGGCAGTCAATGCGCTCTTGGGCATGTCATTCAATGACATGAGTAAGGAAGAACTGAAACAGATTGAAGATCTGATTGCCTCTGCCAAAAAACAGGATGGGGACAGTCAGTAAAAAATGAATTCAGAGTAGTGGTACAAAGGTCGATGAAGCAGGAATAAAAAAACTATAACTAAAAATTCAAGACAGCAAGATCCGATTGATCGGGCAAACCAGAAGGGAGAGGAGTAATGGATATCCATTCTCTGTTAAACACATTTGAAGCCGTTCTGCATGAGCAAGTAGGCCTTGGTTATTTTGTGGATTTACTGCTGAAATCTTTGTTTGTACTTTTTTTGATGTTTCTGATTAATGTGTATTTACGCAGACTATCAGCTTCAATACGCCACCTGGTCTGGTGCGTAGGTTTTATTTCCCTGTTTACCTTGCCGCTGTTTATCGGACTGTTACCAAAAATACACGTTCCGATTTCAACATCTGAAAGCGTTATTGTTGCAAACACTGTTTCCATAGGAATCGTCAATCTTGCCGACAATGTCATTTTTGTCCTTGGTGCCTGGTGGAATGCTTTCCTGAGTTTGTATTTTGTTCTGCTGTTTATCCAGGTGAGTTATATCCTGCTGGGCCTGTGTAAAATATTCTCTATAGCCAGAGCCTCAAAACCCCTTGAGAACGATCTACTATGTCGGGAATTGGATAATCTAAGTTTGGAAGCAGGACTCGCGGTAACAGTCAGCCTGAAGAAAAGCAACGAGGTCTATTCTCCGGTGAGTTTGGGGTTGTTTGCTCCTGAAATTATTTTGCCAGAGCAAGCGGAGTCCTGGGATATAGAAAAAATCCGCAATGTCCTTATACATGAATTGAGCCATATCCAGGGCCGGGACTGGTTGACCATGTTGATTGTCCGGTTTACTCGCGCTATCTATTGGTGTAGTGGTCAACTGTTTCCGGACACTTTGTTAAGACCCTTTTCGTAATTCATCGGTGTCTTGTAACCCAGTGTCGAATGCAAACGTTGAGAGTTGTAATACACTGCCACATACTCCCGCACATCGGCAATCGCTTCCTG
>JAQWPL010000001.1 GCA_029245395.1 Gammaproteobacteria bacterium | reverse complement strand
AAGAAGAAGGCTAAGAGGAAAGTAGCCAAGAAGAAAGCTAAGAAGCGGCCTGCGAAGAAGAAGGCGAAAAAGAAAGCCGCTAAGAAGAAGGCTAAGAAACGGCCTGCGAAGAAGAAGGCTAAAAAGAAGGCTAAGAAAAAGCCTGCTAGAAGGAAACGTTAGGTTGTACGGAATTACCTCTGGTAACTCCATGACAACATGAATCACTGGTCTGGACCATCCAACCTGTTGATTCAGCAATAATTAATCCTCCACAGACCACTGTGGAGGATTTTTTTTATGCAGAATGAAAGATGCCAATAATCCTTGCTATAGATACATCTACACAAGCCTGTTCATGCGCTCTGAATCGTGATGGAATTATCATTGAGCGTTTCGAGATTATTCCCAGACAGCATGCCGATAGGTTGTTGTCCATGATTGACGATCTCATGAATGACCAGGCGCTTGTATATTCAGACCTTGATGCAGTTGCCTACGGACAAGGACCTGGATCGTTTACAGGGCTCAGGATTGCCGCTGGTGTGACTCAGGGCATTGCCTTTGGCGCCAATATTCCGGTAGTGCCAATATCCTCTTTGGCTTCCATGGCCTTGCAGGTGGGTAAATCTGAAATTGATATTGTATTTAGTACACTTGATGCCCGTATAAACGAGGTGTATTGGGGCATCTACTCTGTTGAGGGTAAAAGAGTCTCTCTGATTGGTAATGAAGGTCTTTGTAAACCAGAAGATTTGCCACCCTGCGTTTCAGGTAACCCTGTTTCCTTGATCGGCGTAGGGAGTGGGCTTGAATTTTTGAACAGAATGCCAGAGGTTTACAAGGAAATATTGTCTGACAAAATACTTTCAATCTATCCAAGGGCCGGCACAATGGCTGAGCTAGCGGTTGAGTATTTCCTGCAAGGGTTGGTAAAGCAACCGGAAGAAGTCAGCCCTGTATATCTCAGGGATAATGTTGCTAAGGTTTCAGTGAAGTGAACATGGATTTTGATGTAATCAGAGCAACACTATTAGCGTTTATTCAGGGCTTAACTGAATTTTTACCCGTTTCCAGTTCCGCTCACCTGATTTTACCGTCAGCATTGTTTGGATGGGAAGATCAGGGATTAGGGTTTGATGTAGCTGTTCATCTTGGCACTCTGTTAGCTGTCATCCTGTATTTTCGTCGCGACATAGTTGCCATCTTTTCTGGCTGTATAGGACAGTTAATTGGAAGAGGTGCAAATGATTCAAGCAGGCTTGGCTGGCAATTACTGATAGCAACCATACCTGTAATTATTGTTGGCTTTCTGGCGAAGGATTTTGTTGATGAATATCTCAGAACAACATGGGTTATTGCTGCTGCGACCATTATATTCGGGGCATTGCTCTGGTCGGCAGATTGGAAATCAACCGGACATAACTCGTTTAAACACATGACATGGAAAACTGCTTTATTCATTGGCCTTGCTCAAATTATGGCACTGGTGCCCGGAACCTCCCGATCAGGTATAACCATGACTGCCGCTTTATTTTGCAATCTGGACAGAGAGAGCAGTTCCAGATTTTCGTTTCTGCTTTCCATTCCTGTGATAGCTGGTGCTGGATTACTTTTATTCCTGGATTTATTGCAACAGCCGGTCGTTAATTGGGGGGAGCTTGCCTATGCCATGAGTGTTGCAGGTCTTATCGCATTCGGTAGCATTCATTTTTTTCTCACTACAATCAAAAATCTTGGCTTCATGCCTTTTGTTATTTACCGGCTTATTCTGGGAGCGGTTTTATTTTTGTTTTTTGTATAAAATAAGAGATCAAAGTATGAAGCTTTATCATTTCCCTAGAGCACCCCATGCCCGAAAAGTTAATATTTTCTTACAGGAAAAGGGTATTGAAGTGCCCAGGGTAGAAGTTAATCTTGTGGAAGGGGAAAACCTGAAAGAAGCCTATTTGGCCAGAAGTAACCGCGGTGTAGTCCCACTGCTGGAACTTGATGATGGTACCTGTATAGATGAATCACTGGCGATTTGCAGGTATTTCGAAAATCTCCATCCTGAGCCCGCTTTATTTGGTACAGAGCCTCAGGAAAAAGCCTTGATTGATTCCTGGGAGCGTCATATGGAGTTTGATGGCTACTTACCTGGGCAGGATGCATTTCGAAACTCTGTAGAACGATTTGCTAACTACGCCGTTGCCGGTGTGCAACAGGAAATCAGAGCCATCCCGGACCTGGCTCAAAGAGGCAGGGTGCGCATTGATATTTTTTTTGCAAGGCTAGATGAGCGTCTGGCTGAAGTGCCATTCATTGCCGGAGAGAAATTTTCCATGGCAGATATTACCGGATTAGTTTCGGTTGATATGGCCAAACGTAGTAAGAAATTCCTCCCGGAACACCTTGTCAATGCACAGCGCTGGTACAAAGCCATGTGTGCAAGAGAAAGCGTCATCTCCACTTACATTGAAAGCTAGTTTGTTACGCTTACAGAAGGCTGGAAAATTACCTGTCAGATGTGAAAGTTTGTCTTTACTCCCTGACGAGTCAGTCGTCTAGCTAGACAGCAAAATTCATTTCAATTTTTACCCCATTGGGATCGTTCAGGAATAACTGCACCAATTTGGCATGGGGCACGTCATTACGCTCATAAGGAATACTTTGCGCATCCAGTAAGCTTAGCATGGCATCAGGATCTGACCCATTGAACGCGATGTGATCAAAAGCACCGGTACCTTCAGCCCGTGTTGTTACAGGTATACCTAATTTGTTGGAGTGATCAGTATAGGTTTCCCATTCTGCGATATGCAGGACAGGGATTGCTTTCAGATACAGCCAATAGCCCGGAAAACCCAGTTCAGGCCTGAAGCCGTCTTCCAAACCCAGGACTTCCAAATAAAAGCCTCTGGTCTGCTCTATATCGTCTGTCAAAACCAGGTAGTGTTCCATCAGATTCAAGGGCATAAACGCTTACCTATATTTATAATATACATGAAGTATGATATATAATATATTGATAATTAACTAAATTACTTTAAAAAACCATAACTTAATACTGTTTGCATAGCGGGCGCCAGTACCGATGAAAATACCTTTATTTAGCCAGTCATATTTTCCTATCGGCGCCTTGAAACGGGGGTTGGTACGAAAATAATATTCAGCAGGGTCCACTTCTTCACCCTTTGCCAGCCTTTCCATGACAGCATCAGGCCCAAAACGCAGGCCATAATTCTCTATTTGGATAATGGCCTTATCGTCTGTTTGAATGGCATAGGTGGCTTCAGCCTGGGTGACACCATCGGGACGTGTAAACTGCCAATCTGCAGCAGCCGTTGAGATAATAGTGCCCCTGATATTCGGGCCTTCAAATGTGCCATCCAGGATAGCGATCATGCGTCGAGGCCCTTCGAATGTTTCGCCAAACTGGACTGGATCTGCCAGCTGTCCTTCTAAGGCAAAGATAAATTCATAATCAGGTTTAATCATCACTTTTCCTTCTTTCGATAACTGATCTAAGTGCTTCAGCCGGCAGAATAGTATCACGCGATATACACCCAAGGTTTATTTATGGGGAAAGACAATATAGAGTGCTGACCTGGTTTTTTAGAAGGAATAAGTGATGAATCCAGTACTTCCTGTAGTAGACGACACCGGCATTTGGGATGCCTGGATGAGCATGCTGAATGTTCCGGCAATTTCAGCGGCTCTTGAGCTCGGCATTTTTGACTCGCTGGAGAAAGAACCAGCTTCAGCTGAGTTGCTTGCAAAAAGGCTTGGATACCAGGTGAGGGCTGTCAGGGCACTGCTTCCTGTACTAACTTATCTGGGCTTTCTGAACGAGTATGATGATAGTTACAAGCTTTCGCCTCTGGCGAGGACTTATCTGTTGGAAAATAGCCCTTATAGCTATGCTGGCGTGTTCAGTCGGGAAGGCAGAATGCTTGTACGACACAAACTGTTGATTGAAGCCATCACCGGAAACAAGGAAAAACACGCCGGACGTGATCGTCCGGCTGAAAGTTGGGAGAGTGGTCAGGTGGATATGGAAATGGCCAAAGAGGTGACCGCCTTCATGCACAGCCATTCAATGGCTGCAGCCGTGGGGATGACCCATTCAATCGATTTCAGCGCAATTCGCCGTGTGCTGGATGTAGGGGGTGGCTCAGGTTGTTTCTCAATTGCCCTGGCTAATCTGGACAAAGAAAAGAGCTGTACCATTCTGGAGCTAGCAACTATTTGTGAGCTGGCGGATGAATACATTGCCGACGCAGGCGTTAGCGGGCAAGTGGATACCACATCCATCGACATGTTCAGAGAGCCATGGCCAAATGGGTATGATGCCCATTTTTTCTCGAATATTTTTCATGACTGGAGTTTCGATACCTGTCGCGAACTGGCTAAAAGTAGCTTCGACGCTCTGGAGCCTGGCGGTAAAATTTTACTTCATGAAATGTTGCTGCATGATGGCGGCAAGATGCCTTATCCGGCAATTGCCTTTTCCCTGCTTATGGGTATTGGAACAATGGGGCAGCAATTTACGTTACCGCAGTTACGGGAAATTCTGGAATCAGCTGGTTTTGTTAACGTGAACAGCTGCAATTCTTATGGGTATTATTCCATTGTCACTGGTGATAAACCGGGAACATAACGGGACTATCGTATGGTAGAAAAGAATCCAAGAAATGATGGCGAATATCTAAATTCCCTGGCTCGGGGACTGGCAGTGTTGACAGCCTTCACCCGAGAAAAACTTGAAATGACCCTCAGTGAACTGTCGGTTCAGACAAATCTGAACCCTGCTGTAGTCCGTCGTTGTCTGAATACACTTATGCATCTGGGCTATGTGGGGAAAAAAGACAGACTGTTCCTTTTAAAACCTGAGGTCTTTCGACTTGGTACTGCCTATACGGAATCAATGAGCATGGAGGAGGTGGCCCGCCCTTCATTACAGCATGTCAGGGATAAAACCAATAACAGTGTAGCGTTGGGAGTATTGTCAGAGCTTGATGTGTTATTTCTCGTTTATGTATCCACCACACAACTGACACGAATCGTTGCAGGAGTGGGAACCCGTTTCCCCGCTTATGCCACGGCTGCAGGCAGGGCGATATTGGCTTTTAAAGAAAAGCAGAAACTGAATACCTATTTTAACGAGGAAAAGTTGGAACCACTCACTGAACGTACTGTCAGCACAGTGAAAGAGTTACGACAAATTCTCAATGGTGTGCGGAAAAATGGCTTTGCTTCAACTGATGGGCAACTGGATGTTGGCGTGGTCTCTGTGGCGGTTCCCATCTTTAATGAGGATAACTATGTGATTGCTTCTATTTCCTGTTCAACAGCGTCTGCGCGTTCTTCAGAACAGGAAATGATTGATACGATTGTGCCTGAATTACAGGTTGCGGCCAGGGAGATAGAATTCGAATTGCGGCGCACACCTATGCTATCGCATTCCATCATGTCTTAAACTTTATCAGTTGAATGTAAAAAGGGCGCACTTGGTGCGCCCTTTTTTTCCCATGAGAGATTGACTTACTGCAATTCTGCATTCACGATTGCGGTACCTTCAGCCAATGCTCTAAGTTTAGCTCTGGCAGATTCTCTGGGTAGGTATTTAAGACCACAGTCAGGCGCTGCAATGATCCTCTCCGGGGGCAGAAATTCGAGAGCAGCACGCAGTCTGTCTGCAACGATTTCTGGTGTTTCTGGTGTTTCATCCCCGAGATTCAGAACACCCACCATGATGGTCTTGTTGGTCAGTGCATTCAATGCGGCACCCAGATCCAGGTCTGGCTGAGCGGCTTCGATGGACACCTGGTCAACATTGATGTCATTGACCAACGGTAAGCATGAATATCCATCTCCAGACTTGTCAGAAACCATGGCGGCATAGCCAAAGCAGACATGCAGGGCGGTGGTGCCTTTGACACCCTCCAGCGCCCTGTTGATGGCTCTGGCTCCATATTCTTTGGCATCGTCATAGCGTGCTTGCAAGTAGGGCTCATCAAACTGCACGATGTCTGCCCCGGCTGCAAACAGGTCATGCATTTCTTCGTTAACACATTCAGCGTAAGCCATCGCAACTTCTTCAGGTGTTTTGTAATACTCGCTGACTGCAAGCTGGGATAGCGTAAAAGGGCCGGGAATAGTGATTTTTACAGTCCGGTTTGTATGTGCTTTCAAAAATTTCACATCATCAACATGCACGGGTGAAACTCTTTTCAAGGGACCACTAATTAAAGGGACTTTGTTGGGTTTACCTGCTCGACCTATCAGGGTTTCTACTTTTTCCCTGTCGATTCCTTCAGGAGCATTGGCAAGGGGTGCAGAATAGCTTTCACGCCGAACTTCGCCATCTGTAACGATATCAATACCGGCTTCTTCCTGATCCTCAAGGATGCTCAAAACGGCATCGTCCATGGCCTCATGGCGTAATTCTGGAGCTACACGCCACATATCGCCAGTCATGATGCGAGCGGGGAGGCGGTTGCGCAGAGCTTCTCGGTCAATCAGCCATTCGGGCTGAACATAGCTGCCAACAAGGGCGGTACGTATCTTGGTCATAATTCAACTTCTTATAGTCAAAATGAAAGGAGCACGGATTATACTTTAAGCAAAGTTAAAGGCATATCGGTTGTTCTGTACTATAATTGCGCGCTCATTTGAGCATAGATGGGTAAGTGAGTTGTGATTGACTGGTAATTGACTGAACAGGTGTCTGCAATTATTCTGTGCGCCTTTTCCGAACAGAGTCTGACCAAAGAAACAGATCGCTTGCAAATTTTAAGTGTAAATACAGGTAAAAACATGACAGTAGAATATTTTAAGGAAGGCGAGTGGTGGGTGAGCCCCTACAACACCATTGATGAAGTGACCTCCACATTTGATCTTCCTGAAAAGGTGGAAATTCACGATGCTACCTTGCGTGATGGAGAGCAGACGCCTGGTGTTGTATTCAGTCCCGAAGATAAGATAGCCATTGCTGAAAAAATGTCTGAAGTAGGTGTTGATCGTATAGAAGCTGGTATGCCGGCTGTGTCGCCGGATGACTACAAGGCCATCAAACAAATTTGTTCCCTCGGACTGAAATCCAAAATTTATACTTTTGCACGTGCGATGCAAGGGGATATAGATTCAGCCATTGAATGTGGCGCAGACGGCGTCATTATCGAAGTTCCCATTGGTTACCCGAAGCTGAAATACCAATTCGGTTGGACCTGGGAAGATGTCTACAAGAAAAGCGCACCGATCATCAAATACGCTAAAGATAATGGATTGCATACAGTATTTTTCCCTTATGACACTACACGTGCCCGTGAAGATGACCTGGAAAATTTGTTAAAAGCTGTTATGGACAATTGTCCGCCAGATTCAGTGGGTGTTGTGGATACTATGGGCTGTGCGCTTCCAGAAGCCATAAAGTACCTGGTCAAGAAAGTAAAAGGCCTGACTAATCTGCCTGTAGAAATTCATACCCATAATGATTTCGGTATGGGAGTCGCAACGGAACTGGCCGCTGTTGAAGCAGGGGCCTCAGTCGTGCATTCCTGTGTCAACGGTTTGGGTGAACGTACCGGTAACGCAGCCATGGAAGAACTGGTGCTGGCTCTGGAAGTTCTTTACGGGATCAAAATGGATTATGACATGAAGAAATTCCCGGAACTGTTTGAACTGGTCTCAAATATCAGCAACATTCCGATAGCTGCGAACAAGCCAGTTGGGGGCTCACGTAATTTCACCCGCGAATCAGGTATTGGTGTGGATCTGGTTCTTGAAGAGCCTCTGGCCATGTTTGGTACCCATCCAGCGCTAACAGGCCGTACTGGCGATATTGTGCTGGGCAAGAAGAGTGGTAAGCGTTCGGTGACTTATAGTCTTGAGCAAATGGGCATTGAAGATACCAGTGATGAAGCTGTGGCTGAGATATTGGGCCAAGTAAAAGCACTCGGTATCAAAAAGAAAACCATTATTACCAGTGATGAATTCCAGGGAATTGTAGACAGCGTGCTGTAATCAGTTACTTCCCAGGAACAAAAAAGCCGGCTTATGCCGGCTTTTTATTTACGCGATTATAGTTTCTTAGTTGTCAGCGAGCTGATTGTTCTGATCTCCCACTGGATCAGGAACCAGGGCGAAACGGAACTGGGTAGTGTTCACAATACCTTTGATCAATGTTGAAAAGCGGTAATCGTCGGCCGCTGCCTGTCTGACCAGATTACGAACTGTAGGCATATCAGTAGCTTCAACAGGACGTCCGGTGGCATACATTAACAGACGTGTCGTGACAGTACTGGCAAACATATCCGGGGTCTCCAATATTGATAGTCTTAAATCGTCTGGTCCATTAACGGGCTTGCCACTTGGCAGCACTCCGCTTGCGTCAATTTGGTCTCTGGAAAAGCGGTCGATATCTCGCCAGTGACCTACCGCATCAAAATTTTCCAGGGCAAACCCTAGTGGATCCATGATGGCATGGCAGGCATTGCAGGTTGGGTTAGCGCGGTGCTGTTCAAGTCGCTCCCTTACGGTGGTGGCCGGTTGTCCGGCTTCATTTTCTGCCAGGTTTTCTACATCCGGTGGCGGAATGGGAGGAGGTGTGCCCAATATATTTTCCAGGATCCAGGCACCACGTAACACTGGGGAAGTCCGGTTCGGGTAGGCCGATGTCATCAATACGCCGCCTTTACCTAGTAATCCCCACCGTGTCGAATCGTTAAGTTCTACCCTTCGGAATCGATTCCCTTTAACAGTCAAAATGCCATAGTGCAGAGCTAGTCTTTCATTCAGATAGCTATAGTTAGCATCAAGGAGATTAATTACGCTGCGATCTTCCCTGATTATGCTGTCTACAAATAATTCCAGTTCTTTCTTGAAATCTGGCCTTAAGTCGCCGGCACCATAGGCATAAGGAAAGATGGCGCCGTCCGGATTGATTTCATCCAGTTTCGATAGCTCCAGCCACTGGTAAGCAAAATTTGATGCCAGGGTTGAGGATTTGGGATCGGCTATCATGCGTTCGACTTGCGTATCCAGTGTTTGCGAATCAGAGAGTTCACCGGCGATGGCAAGATCAAGTAATTCACGGTCAGGAATACTGCTCCACAAAAAAAACGCCAATCGTGATGCCAGTTCAAGATCGTCCACTGCATAGGCCGATCCAGGCTGTTGATTGGATGGTGCCAAAGAGGAGCGGTAGAGGAAATTAGGACTGGCCAGCGCACGGGTAAGGGCTCGGCGAATGCCTTCTTCAAAGCCAACTGTTGTGTAACCCAACTCATAAAAAGACAGAAGGGGTGCCATGTCTGATTCAGTAACAGGGCGACGGTAAGCCAAGGTGGCAAAGTCCGTGATGATGTCCAGGGCACATGACTCTTCCTGGGTTGTATTGTCAGGATAGCAGGTGAATATTTTTTCCCTGCTGGGGGTAGTACTCAAACCAGTGGGATTGAAAGGACCGCGGACTTCCACGGAAGGTATGGAAAGAATTCTGTCCTGAAGAGTGCCGGGTATTGGTGGCTCCAGGCGATCATCAGATTCTGCGAATGTGCGCCGTATAAATGTCACCCCTACCTTGTGAGGCCCTGCTGTAGTGGCGAAGCGGATGTCTTTTGTTCTGCCATTGATATCATCCATAGGTGCTGCCTGATCCCGGTCAAGGGCAGTACGATCTGAGTTGCCGCCAAGCAGGGTCTGGTAGACCTTTTCACCGTCCACAGTGACGATCATGGTGTTTTCAAATTCGATATTGAACATCCAGGCGAAGAGATTGAAGTCGCCAATGCTGACGGCATATTCGCCATCGGCCGGGAACCAGTGTTCCACCAACATTCCCCCTCGTGTTCCCAAAGGCAGGCCGGCAATATGCTGCTGTTGGGATCCTCCACCCTGCATTCTGATAGGCAAATCTTCATCAGGAAAATACATGGTACTGCCAGTGGATGGGGTTTTGTCCCCTACGGCTTGCTCCATGATTGAGCGGGCGGCCAGGACGTACTGATTGATAAAAGCAGGGGTCACATTGAGTGCTTCAGCAATGTTGTCGAAGCCTTCCAGTGAATTGTCTTCTGGCAGAATATCGGCAGGCTCAAATTCAATACCTGTCAGGTCGCGAACAGCGTTGGCATATTCCTTTCGATTAAGGCGATGAATGGGAACATTGTGATACACAGGATTCAGTTCTGCGGCTTCATCCAGGTAAGTTGTAAGCCAGCTGATAAAACTGACAAGGTTCTCTTCTTCAGGTTTTTCCTGTCCAGGAGGAGGCATCATCCGGCTCTGCAACTTCTGGATAGCCTTTTCCCAGACATCTGCATTCTGGGGCACTTCATCCGCAAACATGGTGGTGAAGTCCAGACCTCCTGAATAATCCTCAAAATTATGGCATTCAGTGCAATGCTGATTCAGGAAATCAAATTGCTCCTCATGGTCCATGGCGGCATAGGCCGGGTTGTCTGACTGCGCAAGGGCCATAGTTGATCCTAGAGTCAGGACAATGAGGCTTAGGCAGTAACGGGTGTTGTTAATCATCTTGGACATAATGTAGTTAATAAATGGCTTAGGAATAAGGAGTAAAAAAGAAAACCCTGTTAATTCAATAAAATAACTAACTAGCTAAACGCTATAGCAGGGCTATTGTAATGACGTCGCGGGCAGTCAGCAAACCTGTCTACCCCTGAATCGAGAGACTGGACAATGTTCTGATCAGGCCAGTTTCGCTGCTATTCCGGCCACATGCTCGCCCTGGAATCGGGCAATTTCGAGTTCATCCTCGGATGGCATGCGACTGCCGTCACTGCCGGTAATTGTCGAGGCACCGTATGGCGACCCGCCAGAGATGCTGTCCATATTAGTTAACTGCGGGATAGCATAAGGTACACCCACGATAACCATGCCATGGTGTAGCAAAGTAGTGTGGAACGATGTGATAGTAGTTTCCTGGCCGCCATGTTGTGAAGCCGTTGAAGTGAAGACACTCCCGACTTTGCCAATAAGCTTGCCTTCAAACCAAAGGCCACCCGTCTGGTCGAGAAAATTACGCATTTGAGCAGCCATGTTGCCAAAGCGGGTTGGCGAACCAAAAATGATGGCATCGTAATCCCCCAGTTCTTCAGGAGTGGCAAATTCAGCGTCCTGATCCAGTTTTACGCCGGCATTTTTTGCGGCTTCTTCGGGCATAAGTTCCGGTACACGTCTAATAACGACATCAGTGCCGTCCACTTTTCTGGCACCTTCCGCCACGGCATTTGCCATAACCTCGATATGCCCGTACATGCTGTAATACAAAACCAGTACTTTGCTCATAGTTATTTCCTGAATTCAGTTGTCGGAGTATCATAAATGCTTTGGAGTGGTATTTCATGTCTTTCTAGCACTGGTAGCTGTGGGGATTGAGTAAATATCGATACCCTATATAATGCCGCGCCTTGCTTACCCGGCATACCAATGTGTTTAAAACTAATATTTTCCAGGCGCGCTTGTAAATGGATCAACATCCTATCCTCTATCTACTACCCGGTCTTCTATGCGATCAGGATGTCTGGCAACACCAGGTAGCCGCACTTTCGCAGCATGCTGAAATCAGGGTCCCTGATTACAGGGGCGTAGACTCACTGGAAATAATGACTGAGCTGGTACTCAATGAGGCGCCTGAACAGTTTTCCGTGGCTGGTTATTCCATGGGCGGCAAGGTAGCACTTGAATTGATCAACCGGGCACCGGAAAGAATTCAGCACCTGATGCTGATTAGCGTTGGGGCACATCCAGTCACTGATGAAGAATGTAAACATCGCGGTAGCTTGGTAGAGAGTGCGACAAACATAGGCATGGAACGCTATGCGGTCCAGTGGGCAGATACGATGATGGCTTTCCGAGAACATGATGATGCTGTAATTAGATCCTGTATCGAAAACATGGTCAGGCGTCAGTCCCTGGATAACCTTATTGCGCATATCACTGCAGCACTGGGTCGCAGGGATCAAAGCCTCTATCTATCTCGAATTAAACTCCGCGTTCTGCTAATAGTGGGTGAACAGGATTCGTGGAGTCCGGTTTCTCAGCATGAAGCGATCAGGGACAGTCTTTCCGATGCGATTTTAGAAGTGGTGCCTGATGCAGGGCATATGGTGTTACTTGATCAGCCTGATCTTGTCAGCAATTTAATGACCGACTGGTTCCTCAATCACTGAGACAAAGCTGAATAAACATCCGAACTTCAAATTACCCCCCCTGTGTTATTGAAATCAACATAACAAACAGCTAGCATCTTTGAAGTATTTTTCGATATGCGAAATTTATATCATTCAAAGAGTTCAACTTATAGGGTTGAAGAAACATCTGAATAAAAAGGGAGTTCCATGAATAATTCAATCACTTTAAGAAAATCACTATTAACTGCTGCAGTGGCAGCCGCAATTGTAGTCCCGCAGGGCAGTCTATTTGCCCAGACAGGAAATGATATTGCCATTGAAGAAATTTTTGTCAGTGCAAGGAAAAGGGACGAATCCTATGTGGATGTCCCAGTGACGATCAGTGTGTTTACCGCAGAAGAAATTGAATCGGCCGGGATTGAAAATCCTGCTGACTTTATTGCGCTTACACCCAATGTCACTATGGTGCAGGTTCAAAATGCTGGCAACTCATTCGTTACCGCCAGAGGCATTTCCGCAAATCGCAATACTGAGATGTCAGTGGCTGTTCTTATGGACGGTATCTTGATGGTCAATCCTGCCCAGTTCAATCAAGAGTTGTTTGATGTAGAGCAGATTGAAGTAATGAAGGGTCCACAAGGAGCGCTGTATGGTCGTAATGCTATTGGTGGGGCAATTACTGTAACTACCAAAGAGCCTTCAGACCAGTTTGAAGGCAAATTCAGGGTAGGAGCCGATTCTGGCGACGGTTATAACGTCCAGGGTGTGATTAGCGGTCCCTTGGGAGAATCCAACACATTGAAATACCGTGCGGCAGTTACACACAAGAACACTGACGGTTTTCTCGACAATACTTTCCTTGGACAAACAGCGGATCCCTTTGAGGACACTTCCGTCAGGTTGCGTCTGATATGGGATCCCAGTGATACGTTTAGAGCTGATGCCAGATTCTATTCATCTGAGCTGGAAGGTGGCGCGCTTTACTACAACATTCGCTCGCCGAATCCAGAGCCTTTTCCCGGCGCACCTCTTTCCTTGGGGCGTGGTGCTGGTGATCCGGACTCGGTGAATGACACCAGCCTTGATATCCGCACCAATAACGCTGGCAGAAATGACAGGGATTTGGTGAATCTCTCTCTCAAAATGGATTGGGAGCTGGAAAACGGTACGTTCACGTCTATTTCTTCCTATGACACCATGGAAGAGCTTTTAACTGGAGACGCTTTCGATTTTATCCCGATTGCTGAATCTATCGGCGTAGCATTTGGATTTCCGGACCAGAATCAGAGTCAGTATTTCGATGTAGAAGCATGGAGCCAGGAGTTTCGTTTTACCTCACCTTCTGAAGACCGGTTTCGCTGGATTGCTGGCACTTATTTTGTAGGTACGGAACGCTTTGTTTCCACAGGTGCCATGGTAGACACGGGTGGTGGTGTGTTCCCTGTCTTTAATTCACCACGCGGTGCATTCCCCTTTGACTTTGCTACTGATTCGGTAAATCCGCAGGCAAGTTTCCTCGCGGATTTCCAGGACAACTTTGCCTGGGCGGTCTTTGGTGAATTGGCCTACGATGTGTCTGATGCCACTGAAGTGTCTTTTTCACTTCGTTACGATGATGATACACGTGAAAATACAACGAAAACTCCAACTGCATTTCTTCCCAATGTACCTGGTTTTCCTCAGGGATTTACCGGCGAGAAAAGGGAAGAATCCTGGGATGAATGGCAGCCCAAGTTCACTGTGCGCTACAAACCACAAGACAACTTAAGCTACTACGCTAGTGTGAGCCGTGGGTTTCGCAGCGGTGGTTTTAACCAGACCGGTGTTGGTGCAGTGGCATTTAGCAGTGGCTTCCTTGGTGTAGGAGATACTTTTGATGCTGAAGTCGTGGATACCATAGAAGTGGGTATGAAAGGGCAATTTAATGATAATCGTACTCGCGCCAACCTAAGCCTATACAGATCGGAAGCTGAAGGTACCTATTTTTTCATCTTTCTGGCAGCAAACTCCACTCAGAACCTGGGTAACCTGAATGAAGTTGAATACCAGGGTTTCGAGTTTGATCTTACGCACCAAATTTCAGCTAATGCAGATTTCAATCTGGGTATTGGTTACACCGATAGCGAAATTACCGATTCTGATACGCCAGCAGATATCGGTGATAAGGCTCCGAATGTGTCGGGATATACATTTAATGTTGGTTTTAACGTGCACTGGCCAATTAATGCCTTTGGTAATGGTGTGGAAGGTTTCTTCCGTACCGATTACCAGATCCTTGGTGAGACTACTTTCTTTGACAGAGAGCAGGCAGATACCAATGACCGGGATGATGTTCATTTGCTAGATTTCAGAGTTGGTGTTCAGCTTCCAGACGATTGGAGCGTGACCGCCTGGGGTAAAAATGCACTGGATGAGGAGTATCATACAGAGTACTCAACCGGCGGATTTGTGTATAAGGCAACACCAGCGCGATTTGGGCTGGATTTTGTGAAACGTTTTTAACTAATATAGGCATAACAAACTAAATAAATATACGACGCAATAAATGAGGAATATCCATGAACGCTCAGAGTAAATTACCTTCACGTCTGCATCATAATGCCCATGTCGTGAAGAACCTTGAAGTCACCCGTCAGTTTTATGAAGATCTGCTGGGATTGCCGATGACGGCCACCTGGTGTGAAAAAACGGATCTGTTTGGCAAGGAGCGCACATATTGCCACTGTTTTTTTAGTATCGCTGATGAAAGCGCACTGGCTTTTTTCCAGTTTGCTGATGCGGAAGACAATGCAGAGTTCGGCCCTGAATTGCCTATTTCCGGTTTTCGGCATATCGCACTGAAAGTAGAACAGGACCTGCAAGATGAGCTTGTGGGGAAAGTCAAAGATTCAGACTATCCAGAGGACAAATACTACTTTCTGGAACATGGATACTGCCATTCCCTGTACATCATTGACCCTGATGGAATGATTGTAGAATTCTGCACAGACCATCCTGATGTGGACAAAATCAATGAAGAGGTGCTGCCCAAGGCACATAGTGAGTTGGAACGCTGGCTGGGAGGGGATCATACTCCTAACAACGAGGCTTATCACAGGGAACAGCCGATCTGATACCTTCTGATATGCTTTAACTATTCAAAGGCCCGGCCTGGTGTTTCAGACCGGGCTTTTTTATGGAATAAGTGAGTTTAGCTGCAATTTGGAAATAACGTGAAAACTGTAAAAACTGGATGAATAGCAGGTGAATTATGCTAAAGTTCATCCTTGAAAGCATGAGCAAATAACTGATAAATTGTGTAATTACAGATGATATTCATTAATTGTATTTACATAAAATAACAACAAAAGCTGGAGTCGCAACAAATGTTTAAACGGTTAATTAAAGGTCTGGCAGTCATTTTAGGAATAGGGCTACTGTCTACTCATCTTTATGCCCAGGAAGGTCATCCCCTTAAAGGCTCCTGGATTGGGGAATGGACAGGGAATTCCGACCATGGGGATTTTGTACTCATCGTTATGGACTGGAACGGTGAAGAGGTCACCGGCATGATCAATCCTGGTACCGATAATATGGAAATCGAGAATGTCGATCTTGACCCTTCCAACTGGTCTGTTGAGATTTCAGCTGGTGGTCATACGATAGAGGCTACTATCGAAAACCTGGAATTGCCTTCACGTTCTTTGGCTGGTAGCTGGAGCAGTAGTAATGGCAGAGGCGCTTTCGAAATAGTCAGACAGTAAACTGCATAACTCGTTTATATCAGGTACAAGATGAAAGTATTCAACATTATTCAACCAAGGCATTTGCTGATACTGGTACTGACCTTGTCCGGTTTTAGTATTACCCATGCCCATCACCCCATACATGGCAAATTCGACCCTGCTGATCAGATTGAGTTTAGTGGCATTGTTAGCAAAGTGGATTGGCGCAACCCGCACGTGCATGTATTTGTTAACGTCATAAACGGCAATGATCAGGTCAACTGGGCAGTCGAGATGGAAAACCCAAATATCCTGATCGCCAATAATTGGGATGAAAATTCTCTGTTACCAGGTGATGCCATTAACGTATCCGGCATCAGAGCTCGAGACGGCAGCAGACAAATCTGGGGTGAAAACGTTCGCCTGGCTGATACGGGCAGGGCTGTTTATACAATATCTGACACTAGCCCTCAAAAGCCACTGGCTTCCCGGCCAGTACCACGCTGGTCAGAAGATAACCTTCCAGCACTCGGTGCAGTCCCTGGAGGTGTAAGTGGGCTATGGAGTTATCCGACCAGTACAGCTTTGGTAGAAGACGGGGTGTCCGTGGAAATGGATGCCTATGGTCAGTTGCAAAATATTGGTGACGCTGCACAAGTTGCTCCGATGCAAGATTGGGCGTTAGCCAGGTATATCAATCGCCAGGAGCGTAATCTCAGAGATGACCCTATGTATCTGGATTGCAAACCACCCGGTGGGCCACGACAGTATCAGTCTGATCTTGGTTTACAGTTGATTGAAGACAAAAAAAATGACCGTATTTTTGTATTGCTGGGCAGTGGTAACAGGAATTTCCGGATCATACATTTGGATGGCAGAAACCAAAGAGGTCTTGTAGGTGGTGATGATGACAATCCGCTGTTTTATGGTCGCTCCACGGGACAGTGGGAAGGCGATACTCTGGTGGTCAATACAACCGGTTTTAACGAAGGTTTCTGGTTTACCAATGGCGGCTTACCACACACCGACTTGCTTACCATGGTAGAAAAATTTACCCGTTCCAATCAGGATACATTGCAGTATGAAGTAACAATTGATGACCCGGGAGCTTATACGAGACCTTGGACAGCTAGTTGGGAACTAAGTTGGGTAGGAAATACAGAACTTCCTTTCTCTTTATGTCAGCATAACAGGCAGTAAATTATAAATTAATCCCTGCTCGTAATAGGGAAAAACGAGGAAAATGTGATGAAACATTTGTTAAAAATAATTCTGGTCAGCACAATCATGCTCACTGGAAACGTGATTGCTCACCACTCATTTGTGGCTGAGTTTGATTCCAATAAACCTAAGGACTTGCAGGGCATCGTCACTAAAGTCGAATGGACCAACCCTCATGTATGGATTTATTTGAATGTCCGTGACGAAGAGACAGGCGAAGTTACTAATTGGGGAGCTGAGCTTGGCCCGCCCCATGGTTTGCAACGTCGTGGCTGGAGAAGGACAACCTTATCAGTCGGCACGCCAATCACTGTTGCTGGCTTCCTGGCCCGCAATGGCAGTCCTCGAGTTAATGCCCGCAGTGTGACTCTGACAGCTACTGGTGGCAGACCGGGTGAGACACTGGATGCAGACTCCAGTATAGGCAGTGGCCAGCAGTAAATAACCTGCAGGTCAAAACGCGAGGAGGCATAGACGTGCTTTTCAACAATGGTAAATTTGTAATCGTGGGCTTGCTGGCTGTGCTGGCCATTGCCAGCAATATTGCCCTGGCCCAACGACCATCACAGCAAGAAGAAAACTTTGGGCCGGCGCCAAAGAATACACAGGGCCGGGTAGTTCTTGGTGGTGCTACTCCCGAAAATAAGGGCGTATGGACACCCATGTTCAGTATTTTTGCTCCAGTTGCTCCCGTGGAAGTGGTGCCATTTCAGCCCTGGGCTAAAGCGCTATACGATGAGCGTCAGTTGCATGAACTGGAACCTCACGCGCGTTGTAAGGCGTCAGGTGTATCAAGGCAGTTTCTGACTCCTTATGGCGTTGAATTTGTCGAAATACCCGAGTTGAACAGTTTGTATATTTTCGACATTGGCGGCCCACATACTTATCGCGTGGTTCATATGGATGGACGTTCTCATCCTGCTGATGTGGAGCCTAGTAATTACGGTCACTCTATTGGCTGGTGGGAAGGCGATACACTGGTTATCGACAGCATTGGATTCAATGAAGATTTCTGGTTTGGCAGAAGAGGCTTACCTCATACTGAGCAGTTGCACACTATTGAGCGCTTCACTCGCTACAATTCTGATCGAATTGACTACAAGCTAACCGTTGATGATCCGGGTGCGTATACACAGTCCTATACTGGCGGATTCAACCTGCGCTGGCAAGATGGGCAGGAGTTGTTTGAATATATCTGCCAGCAGGCTAATTACGCTGCAGAACTGATGGTTGGTCAGGGTGCTGATAACGTAGACAGGAGCAGCCAAATAGTTCCTTAAAACTCTTTACACTGCACTAAACAGTATCAAATACAGATGTTTGATTAAAAAACCCGAAGCGAGAGCTTCGGGTTTTTTGTTTTTTATTTAAAAAAATATAATCTGCAACATAGTTCAGGGTAGCAGTTGTCTGACTTCAGCCGCACAGACAATGGCATTATCTTGTTCATAGACTTCATGATTTCGTGCCAGGGTGGATTTGTCGTATATATAATTCACCATCATCCCCGTGCTTTGTTTCAACCCATTTTCAGATTTATCCGCAAGCCAGTTGATGCTATCAAGTGTGGCACCATTACCAAGATGAAATCGAGCTACAGGGCAACTTGGCTTATTTCTGCTTTTTATTTTCAATAGGTAATAGGCACAAAGGCTTAAGAGTATTTTTTTCAGCTTGGCATTTGTAAGTAGCTCTTGTGTGGGCTGCGCCAAGACAGCTTTAACTTGTCCACGGACACTATCATCAAGAAATTCCAGGTTGTCCAGTTCATTTTCAAGCCAGTTATTGAATCCGGGCAGGGGTGACAAGGTGGCGTAAGTTTTAATAGACGATATTTCTCGCTCCAGTTTTTCAACCACTTGTTTGATCAGCAGGTTACCAAAGGATACGCCGCGAAGACCTTTCAGGCAGTTGTTGATGGAATAAAAAATTGCAGTAGTGGGTGCGTTGCCATTATCACTGTTAACTTCCTCCTTCAGCAGTTCTGACACATTTCTGCTTATTTCATCTGTGAGCGCTACTTCTACAAAGATAAGCGGTTCATAGGGCATCACAGGATGAAAAAAACCAAAACAGCGTCGATCTTCTTCCAGCCGCCGATGCAAATCCGACCAGTCTTCAATTTCATGGACTAGTTCGTATTGAATAAGTTTTTCCAGTACCAGTGCGGGTGTTTCCAGATCTATCCGCTTGATTTCAAGAAATCCTCTATTGAACCAGGATCTGAAAAGATGCAGTAAATCATTGTCTACCACGCTTAAGCCCGAGTTCATTTTAAGAGCATTAAGGATGTCTTCTCGCATGGTAATAAGTGATTCGATACCCTTTGGCGCCATATTAAGCGCTCTGAATAATCCAAGCCGCCTGGATTCGCTTGCGTCATGCAGTGCCTGAATGGAGGTCTGAACAGGATTATCCTGGTACTCGCTTATGGCAAAATCCACTTTTTCCTTGTCAGGGGCCAAATCAGTTTCCAGATACAGAAGAAATTCTATTTTTTCCTCTTGATTAAATGAACTGTAGGCTGCAAGTATTTCTTCAGCCAGAGCGATAGATGATGCTTCGCCTTTTAGCTCGAGCAGGGCATTACATAGGTTGCCAATCTGCTCCGTTTTGGGATCATTATTCTTGGAATACAGGTTTCCTAATGATTCGAGACCCAGGCTGGAAAGTTTTCTGGCCAGATTTTTAATGGAGATTGCTTTCATACGGTTTATGATTCCAGGGCCTTCTTGGCCAATAGTGATTATTGTAAATCTTTGTCCCTATCTTAGATAAGAGCTTAGATAAGAGCTTTGGTAAGAGTCAGTTAGTCAGAACCTGGTTTTTACAATCAACTTTTTATAAAAAAGAGAGTGAGATAAAATCATTATTTAAATTTTCAGAATACAGGCAGCAAACACCATGAAATATGTTTTTGAGCCCGATCCTGGGCCGATTGTACCCGTAATAGACAGCGAAGATGTATTTCCAGTGCATCGTATTTATTGTGTCGGAAAAAACTATGCAGACCACGTCCGGGAGATGGGTTCCACGCCTGAAAGAGATCCACCCTGTTTTTTCATGAAGCCTGCGGATGCGGCGACAATAGAAAGTCAGGTGCCTTATCCCCCTGGGACCAACAATTATCACTACGAGGTTGAGCTAGTGTTGGCCATTGGAAAAGAGGGTAGAAATATCGCGCCGGAAACTGTTTTAGACTACATTTTCGGTTATGCAGTAGGGCTCGACATGACCCGTCGAGACTTACAAATGGCTTCAGGCGGCCTCGGACATCCCTGGGATACTGGCAAGGGTTTTGATGATTCGGCGCCAATAGCTGCCATCTATCCGGTGTCTGCCGTGGGGCATATTGATTCCGGGTTTATTCGCGCGGAGGTCAATGGGGAGTTGCGCCAGGATGGAAATATCGATGATCTGATCTGGAAAATCGATGAAATCATTCCTGCATTGTCCAGGCTATTTCTGCTTAGACCAGGTGATCTTATTTTTACAGGCACACCGGCAGGGGTTGGCCCCGTGATGCCCGGTGACAAAATTGTTGCTTCGATAGAAGGGCTTGGTGAACTAGCGGTTGAAATTAGTCCGCTTTTGTAAAACAGCTTCAATGTAATGCAGGATCAATGGATTGAAAGTAGACGTGCTATGACAGAGCGATTATTCTTTATCCCACTCATAAATTATTAGAGCATAGGAACAATTACCATGGCTACTGTGACCTTGTCTGTTGACGGTGAAAGCCACACGCTGGAAGTAGATGCGGATATGCCTTTGCTTTATGCCCTTCGCGATGATCTGGGCAAAAATAATCCGCGCTTTGGCTGTGGGCTAGCCCAGTGTGGTGCTTGTACTGTGTTAATTGACGGGACGCCTGTGCGCTCATGTGTATTGCCTGTCACCGCAGTTAACGGTGAAATTACCACGCTGAATGGTCTAGGCTCAGAAGCTGAGCCACATCCCGTTCAGCAGGCTTTTATCGATGAACAGGTGCCTTTTTGTGGTTACTGCACCAATGGCTGGGTGATGTACAGCGTAGCCATGCTTGAAAATAATCCCGAGGTGACTGATGCAGAAATGCGCAGGCAATTTGCCGGGCTAAAATGCCGCTGCGGCTCTCACACAGCTATTTTGCGTGCTGTCAAAAAAGCCGCTGATACGATGAAAGTCTAAGGAGAAGACCATGACGGCAATGCCTGTTTCCAGACGCAACGTACTCAAGGGTAGTGGTGGTCTGTTTGTTTCCTTCTTGTTGCCCGAATCTGTGCTCTCTCAGCCAGGGCGTTTACCATCCCCACTTAATCGCAGATTGTCGCCCTCGCAACTGGATACCTACCTCAGTATTGACGCAAATGGTGTCATAACTGCCTTTTTCGGCAAGACGGATATGGGTCAGGGGGTGGATGTCGCCATTGCTCAGATAGTGGCTGAAGAGTTGGATGCGGCGCTCGATCAAGTGCAAATCATCATGGGCGATTCCGCGTTGTGTGTGAACCAGGGCGGAGCCAGTGGCAGTACGGCTATAGAATCCGGCGCAAGACCACTGCGTAATGCTGCAGCCCAGGCAAGGCAAGTCTTGCTGGAGTTGGCAGCCGAAGCGCTGCAGGTAGATTCCGCAACACTGGAAATTACGGACGGTCAGGTCCATGTGGCAGGTGATAGCAGCCGCCGTGTTGGGTTTGGCGATCTCATTGGTAACAGCCATTTTGACGTCACTCTGGACTGGAATGGCGCTATAGGAAACGGTCTGAATGTAACCGGACAGGCGAACCCTAAAACTACAGATCAATACAAGCTGGTAGGGCAGTCGGCGCCACGCCGAGAATTGCCGGCGATTATTTTTGGTACCCAGGAATATATTGTCGACATAAAAGTGCCGGGGATGTTGCACGGACGAATAATCAGACCCGCCGTGGCGGGTGCCGCTCCACTATCAACAGACACAAGCTCCATTGCTGACATTCCTGGTGTTCAGGTGATACATGTTGGCGATTTTCTTGGTGTAGTCGCAGAAAAGGAGTGGCATGCCATCAAGGCCTCCCGACAGCTATCGGTGCAATGGTCTCAGGTTTCAGGTCCTTTTCCAGCCAGTAACGACATCTATGACCATATTCGCAACGAGCCAGTGGCTCGAGAAAGTGGGGGCGGCGGATTCGGTCCTGATGTGCCCCTAGACCGGGAAAATCTGGATCAGCAAATGGCACAAGCCGACACTGTCATTGAAGCAGAATACGAGTTTCCCTTTCAGTCCCATGCCAGCATGGGGCCGGCATGCGCCGTGTGTGATGTGAGAAACGGCCAGGCCACTTTGTGGACAGGCTCCCAGAAACCTCATGACGCCCAGGTGGGTGTTGCGGCTTTGCTGGATATCCCCGTAGAAGATGTACGCAGTATTTGGGTACTTGGGCCAGGCACTTATGGGCGTAATGATGCAGGTGATGCCGCCCTGGAGGCCGCGTTGATGTCCCGGGAAACAGGCAGGCCGGTTCGCGTGCAGGGTATGCGCCATGAAGGCAGTGGCTGGGATCCGAAAGGCCCAGCTTCAATACACCGTGTCAGGGCGGGTCTGGATGTAAACGGAAATATTATTGCCTATGAATTTATGTCCAAGGGCTATTCCGCTGGTGATATGGCCGCGTGGGAGCGCAGTCCAAGTGACACGTATGTCGGTATGTTGACAGGCTGGCCCAATGCTACTGTACATCGATTCGGCACCCCTGGTGACCGCTATGAATTTCCTGAAAAATTGCAGTACTGGCAGACAGTGTGTCCGTTGCTTGAAAAGGCCTCACCCTTACGCACGGCCCATTTCCGCGATCCACTAGGACCACAAATCCATTTCGCCAGCGAGTCCTTTATTGACGAACTGGCCGTTGCTACCGGGAAAGACCCTATTGATTTAAGGCTCGAATATCTGCAAGATCCACGCGATCGTGGCGTACTGGAAGCGGTCAGGGAAAGAACCAACTGGCAGTCCCGAGTTCCAGGCCCTGAAATAGCTAATGCAGGAACAACAGTAACAGGCAGTGGAGTGGCCTATACTCGCCGTGGCAATTCAGTGGTGGCTGTCGTTGCAGAAGTGGAAGTGAACAGGACAACAGGACGTGTCTGGCCGCGAAAATTCACTGTTGTCGCTGATCAAGGCAAGATCATCAACCCCTTATGGCTGCGACGAACCCTTGAAGGAAATATTGTAATGGCAACGAGCAGGACTTTATGGGAAGAAGTCACCTTTGACAGTAATAATGTTACCAGTGTGGATTGGGTAACCTACCCTATCCTTGAGATGGAAGATGCGCCGGAGGAAATCGATATAGTGTTGATTGATCATGATGATCTGCCACCTTATGGTGCGGGGGAACCTTCAACTAGACCGGTTACAGCTGCAATCGGCAATGCCATTTATGATGCCACCGGACTACGTATCAGAACGGCACCTTTTACACCGGAACGAATTAGAACATTAATAGAAAGAGGCCTTGCTGCAGATATTGAAAACGCCTCGGACCAATCGGTCTAGTTTTACTCAGTGCCGCCTCGCACTCACAATTTTAAAACACTACTGGATCGTCGTTTTCTAACGGCCTACCTTGTGGGCATTTCCAGTGGTTTTCCGTGGGTGCTACATGGCTCCATCCTCACCTTGTGGCTGCAAAGTGCAGGGTTGAGCCGTTCGGCTATTGGCTATATCGGGATTATTTCGGCCAGTTATGCCCTTAATTGGATTTGGGCACCAGCCATTGACAGGTTGAAGTTACCTTTGCTTTATCGCTTGTTCGGTCAGCGCCGCTCCTGGATAATTCTATGCCAGGGGCTGATTGTTTTGTTCATGTTGCTGATCAGTACCACTAATCCTGGTGACAACCTGCTTCTGGTAGGTGCATGCGCACTGGGCATTGCAATTACTTCTGCCACACAAGATGTGGCTATTGATGCCTATCGGATTATGTTGTTCAGCAGGGAAGAGATGGCTGAAAAAATTCCCTACGCCTCTGCTGTTGCCACGGCAGGATGGTATTCAGGGTTTACGTTTATAGGTGGCACTGTTGCCCTGACTTTGGGCGGTGAAAGTATTGGCCTGGCCTGGCCAGAGGTATATCTAACCTTGATTTTATTCATGCTGGTGTTGATGGTTATTGTGGTTTTTTCGCCTGATCCAATACCACAAGAAACTGAGCAGCTAAAAGCCACTCCAGATGCTGAACCAGTAGCGAAAAAGGGGTCATTTGCAAGATGGTTAGATGAGACAGTTACCCGACCGTTTGCAGAATTTTTTAGTCGTGTTGGAATGAAACTTGGGCTTGGCGTGTTGGTGTTTCTATTCAGTTTTAGATTGGGTGAAGCAATGCTTGGTCGCATGCAGTTTGTGTTTTACGTGGAACTGGGCTTTACCACGGAACAACTCGCTTTGTATCAGAGTTTCATGGGTGGATTTCTTACCATCGTGTTTACCTTCATAGGTGCTTTCATCAATACCCGTTTTGGCATCATTCGCGGAATGGTGGTGGGGGGTATTGCCATGGCCTCATCCAATCTGTTGTATGCACTCATGGCCCAGGTTGGGCCAGAGCCCTGGTTATTTATGCTGACCCTGTTTATTGATAATTTTACTCAGGCCCTGGCTACGGTATGTGCTATTTCGTTTATTGCTTTTTTTTCCAGTCGAGTATTTACCGGGACTCAATTTGCCTTAATGACCTCGATCTCGAATTTTGGGCGAACCACTTTAGCCGCAAGTAGTGGGGCTATCGTTGATGGTTTAGGTGGCAACTGGTCTCTATTTTTCATATTAACAACTATTATGGTTATTCCAGCATTGTTGATTCTGCTTTGGATAGGTAAACATCTGGTTGAATACAACAGGCAGTTGTCTCAGGAAGCTTCCGGCAACGAGAAAATGATGTAGTAACACTAGTCAGCTATTAGCCAGGAAATAGGGGTGTAAAGTAGCTTTATAAATCCGACTGGGAATGATTCAATATAACGAGGGATAAACTCCGCTAAGGTTGTATTTCGTTCGTTGGGTGAAGATGAACATGTTCTGGAAAAGGAAACGCTTATACTTTCTGCATATTAATCACACTGGTGGCACCAGCCTCGAAAAGGCGCTTCGACCGCATTTCGCCAGTGAAGATATTTGTCCACATTATGAAATTGATGACTGGCAGCATGTCCAGAATGGTGGGGCACTAAAACCATACAAACTATTCATTGGACACTCCCCGGTAGACATCAAAAAACTCATTCCACCTAAAACACTGTCTGTCACTATCATGCGTGATCCTGTTGAGCGCTGCCTGGCGGCATATAATTATTTCAGGCTGGATGCTCATAGTGGAAAGTTTGAAGACTATGAACAAAGGAAAATGGATTTTGACCAGTACCTTGATGATGAATTACCGAATAATCGTCGGCTCGGCCGGTATGCACAAATGATGCCCCTGGCAAATCAGGAAACCATTGAAGAGCTGAAAGTGGATTTTGACGACATCAACGAGGCGGATGCGCAATTACTGCATTTCTCAACGTATGAAGTCCAGTTATTCGATCTGCTTGGTTTTTCCGATAACCTCGAGGGATTTTATAAGCGACTATGCAAAGCCATGGGTTGGAAGGCCGAATCTATGCCGGATTTAAACCCTTCTACACATTCGGCAGAAGAACATTCAGAGGCTTTGCGTCTTGAAGATTTGACTGATGCGCAGAGGAAAAAAGTCAGGAGAATGTACAGGGCAGAACAGGAATTATACGATTTTACCCGTTGCCGTAAACCGGCTGTTCTGGACTAGATAGTTGAGTTGGGACTAGATAGTTGAGTGGAGATCGATGAACTATTCAATACAAAATTCAAACAACGAGATGGCCGTGTTTAATCCATAACAATGAATCTTCTTCAAAGACTGGGGCATGCTCACTCCCTGGTGGCAGACGTTGCCAGGACCCTGCCGGGAATTGACCATTTTCATCCCTATAACAGCCGCTGATGACAAACACTTCTTCTCCATTGTCATGTGTGTGACGTGGGACTTCCACACCTAAGGGTGCTGAGAAGAGAAGAACATTCTCTAAATTAAAGCTATGCAAATGCAGTCTGCGTGATCCGTTTTCATGTTCTTCCCAACTAGCCTTATCCGTTTCAATAGCTTTGCGCTGGGTATCATTCGGATCAATTTGATGTAGTTTTACCAGAATGACACAGCCATCTTTGCTAAATAGAGAATGAATAAAGCCTTTAGGATTGCGGAAATAGGTGCCCGCATTAAAATCGCCAGTTTCATCGGAAAAAGTGCCTTCAAGCACCAGAATTTCTTCTCCTAAAGGATGATTGTGGCCTTTGAAGCTGGCGCCTGGATCATACTTGACTAAACTAGTGGCATGTCCGCGTTCAGCTTCTTCTCGAGCCAGGGGCTTGCGCCAGACGCCAGGTGCCGGGCTGGGCACTCAGTCCATGGTTGTGGTGTCGATACTCACAAACTGTGAAAAATCCATATTCAACATGGTGTGTTACTCCTGCTGGAACACGACACGACCTCCTACCATCGTCATGGTAGGCCTGATCCAGAAAATATCCTCTTCAGGTACGGTCAGGTAATCCCTGTTGAGTACAACAAGGTCAGCATATTTTCCGGATTCCAGCGTGCCCAGGTTGTCTTCCTGGGAAAACATCCAGGCATTATTACGGGTATGAGCTATCAGAGCTTCCTCTCTGGTCAGAGTCTGATCCAGTGCCTGATTGCCAGCTATATCAATTCCACTGACGGCCCAGCCGAGGGTAATAAAAGGCTGGTAGTGGGAGACGACGGTGGAATCAGTACCAAGTCCGAAAATAATGCCACTGTCTGCAATATCGCGAAAAGGAATCCTGACGCCGCCATTCATGGCCACGCCATGTACAGCAAGTGTCATACCCAGATCCTTTGCTTTGCTAATGCTGTCCGTCGATATATCGTAGATATGCGCGAAAGTCCAGCGTAGGTGATCCATGGGCACAATGCGGTTCAGTTCTTCGAAACGAGACAGCAAATCCTGGACAGACCAGTTACTCATTGTGTGCTCGTGGATATGCCAGCCACCTTCTGCGGCAGCCGTTGCTATGGTCATCAGATTATCGATGATGTCTTCAGGCCATGGTCCACGTTGTGAGGGAAAGTCAAAGAAGGGCAGGTAGATATGTTCCCCCAGACCAAACCGGCCGTAATCGCCATCAAAGGTGTTGGGTGTGTTGTTTTGAATTAATGTAGCGGCAGCTTCTGCCCCCGCTGGATCATTGGCTTCATAAGTGAGTGTATTCCAAATTCGTAATGGTAGGGGGCCGGCTTCTTCGCGACGTTCAAGTACGTAGTCTTCTCCTTCAGGGCCTCTACCAAGACTGTACAGGGCCGTTAGCCCGTGACTATTTAGAGTGTGCATGAAATCCGTCAGGTTTTGCTCAAGTTGAGGCTCAGAAGTTGGAGCAATTTGCTGTACAAGCTTGCCATAGGGTGGTTGAAAAGTAGCCAGTCCCTGGGCAGGATGCCGTGCGCCATCTGCAGGATCCAGACCGATGGCTTCCAGAGCCAGCGTGTTGGCATAGACCAGGTTATAGCGTTCCTGCAGGAAGAGAGGGTTTTCCGGGGCTACTCGGTCCAGTTCTTCAAGCGTGAACCCACCGGGTTGGTCGGCAAACTGTTCCGGATACCAGCCACCCTGGGTGAGCAACCATTCTCCCGGCGAAAAGGACTCGGCCTTGGTAGAGAGTATCTGCAAGGCTTCAGCCCTTGAATTGACACCGTCCAGTCGTGGTTGCCTGTGCCAACGTTGCACGGCGCGTAAAAAATGAAAATGATTGTCAATGAGACCTGGTATGACGGTGGCACCATCAAGATCAATAATTTCTGTGTTAGGCCCTGCCATATCAGAAATTTCGCCGCTACTGCCGGTTGCTGCAATTCTCTCGCTACTAATGGCAAGTGCCTGGACGATGGTGAAGTCATCGTCAACAGTCAGGATTTTGCCATTAATCAAAATGGTATCTGGCACTTGTGCTGTTGCCATGCAGGAATACAACAAGGCTGCAATGAATAGCAAGTCTGATAATTTTGGACTGGTCATAATGAATTCCCCTGACAAGCAAAATAACACAGCCCTGTAACAGGGCAAACCCTACGACAACAGGAAAGTCAGATTGTCGCCATATTTGTGCCTGAGTAAAAGCATTTTCCTTTGTTCTAATTACACGCCTGTCTACACGTCTAACATGAGGTAAAACATGATTTTCAAGACGAAAAAAATTCCACGGCACCTGATTATCCAGGATGAGTATGAACCAATCCGGCGGCCGCGATTTGGATTTTTCAAATTGATTATGTGGTCGATAGCTATCATCAGCCTGACTTATATTGTCAGTGTAGGCATGGTTCAGATTTGAGTATTCTGTGCAGGGTTAAAATGGAGAGGTAAAAAAGCCGGCGATGGCCGGCTCTTGGTTAGCGGAAATAACAGCCCTTGGTTTATTTGTCTTCCTTGTCGTAGGTATCCAATCCTGGCTTGAGTTTCTTGTCATCTAAAAATGCCTTCATGGCACCATTGCGAAATTCACCACCGCTGCGCAAAATCGCACCGTCTGATTTTGCATAGATGTAATCATTCGCTGTATCCCAGTCCATGGCCCCGATGCGTTTGAATACTTCCTTGGCAGAACGCAGTACAACCGGGTCTTTTTTCATTAACTCCTTCGCTAGTTCCACAACACGAGCTTTTAGCTGATCGGCAGGAACAGATTCGTTTACCAGCCCCATTTGGGCGGCTTTAGGGCCCTGGAATGTTTCTCCGGTCATAATGTAGTACAAAGCATTACGCTGGCCTATGGTATCCGCTAGCACCTTGGTGACGTTGCCCCCGGGGATGATCCCCCAGTTTACTTCAGACACGCCATAGGTGGCGTCATCTGAGGAAATTGCCAGATCACAGGATGTGAGTGGAGTAAATGCTCCGCCAAAGACCCAGCCGTTCACCATGGCGATGGTTGGTTTTGCATGAAAGCGTAATTTGATCTGTTGCCAGGCCTGGGATTCGTCGCGGGTATGCATCTTAAATGCGTCTCCCTTGTTATCGGTTTCCCGGAAATACTCCTTAAGATCCATGCCAGCCGACCAGGCTTCACCACGTCCAGTCAGGACAACCACTTTGCAGCGTTCATCCAACTCAAGCGTATGGAGCGTTGCGTACATTTCCCTGTTCAAAGCAGGACTCATGCAATTCTTTTTTTCAGGGCGATTGAAAAAGACAAAGGCAATGTCATCTTCAAATTCAACATCTACGGTGTTGCCCCAAGGTTCGTTGGGTGTGCTCATTCTATACTTCCTAGATTGGATGAATTGGATATGAAATGTTTTAAATAATAATACGTCAGATTCTTATTCAGAATTAGTTTGCATAGACCGTTCCATCCTCTGTACGGATAGACCGGAGAAAATATTTGGTGGAATCTTCGATCAAAGGTGAGCCTACTGCATGTAGTTTGGTGCCAGGTGACATCATGGCAGGACGAACACCACTACGTACCATCATGTTGGCGGGGGCGCCTTCGATAAAATGAATTATTTCTTCTTCGCCATCTACATTGATGATCTTAAGGGTCATTTCAATATGCGGATTACGGAATTTTATGGTGTCTACTACGCCATCAAAAGGGACTTGGGTTGCGAAATCATAAATGGCAAAAGAATGGTGCGCCATTGTCTGAGTAGAAATGATGAGTGAAACAAGGAAAATCAGTTTTTTTATCATTTTTTCGAACTGCCGTTTAATGTACTTATTTACTGTGTATTTTAAATAATTCGTTAGTTTCTTTTGTATGACGCCAGAAAATTAAGAGGCTGGTTTCCGCGAGTTCAGTAACGTTATTTCCGGCCTGCAAAAGAATTTGCACTATACCATAAGCACATAAAAGCCAGCCACATACATAGTCTAATAATTTCTCTTTGGCGAAATCATGAATCCAGGTCTAAGCTGTATTTGCCAGCAGGCATGTATAGAGACCAGGGACAGTGAAAGGCCAGTTATTTCGGCAGGAAGCTCTTGTTCACCAGAGTGAGCGGCACTGGGGAGAATGCTCCCACAGCTCTCCTGTGGGTATGGCAGTTCTGACAATCCTGATATTGATGCTTGTCTTCTTTTGCTGCTGGTTTCTTGTTACCGGGGAATACCACAGAAAAACACGCGTTTCAGGTGTGCTTGTTTCGGACAGGGGCACAGTGCAGATCAGGGCACCGACCGAAGGGATAGTGGAGAAGTTGTCGGTTGGTCAAGGTGAAAGGGTGGGAATAGGGGAAACCTTGATGATTATCAGGCAGGGTTTAACTGCACTGGATGGCAATGCTCTTGGAAGCAAACTGTTGAGTGAAAACTTGCATCAGCAAGAATTGATCAAGCAGTTAATCGAAGGGGAGAGAGAATCTCACCGGGTCAAAGTACTTCAACTGCATTCTGAGATGATTAGTCTGAAGCGCCAGAAATCATGGATGGAAAACTTTCTGGCTAACGAAGAAAAAGCAGGGGAATTGTTAAAACATAAATATGGACTTCCCAGCCTTTGCTAGACACCAAATAGCGTTAAAATGTAACTCTATGAGAGGTGTTTATGACCAGCAAGCGATATACAGAAGAATTTAAAATCGAAGCAGTAAAGCAAGTGACTGACCGAGGCTATTCAGTAGCAGATGTGGCCGAGCGGCTCGGCACCACCACCCACAGCTTGTATGCCTGGCTTAAGAAGTACGGCGAACCGAGCCCTCGACAAGCCAACAAACCAGATATAGAAGCTGAGAATGCTCGCCTCAAAGCAGACTTGCGACGTGTAACCGAGGAGCGTGACATTCTAAAAAAGGCCGCAAAGTACTTTGCCAACGACCCCGGGTAAAGTACGTTTTTATTCGTGATCATCGGCATGAGTTTTCCATTGAGGCCATGTGCCGTGTTTTCAAATTACATCGCAGTGGGTTTTATGCGTGGTTGGACAAACCCTTATCTGATCACGCTATTGAAGATCAGCGGTTATTGAAACGGATAAAGGAATTTTATATCGCCAGTGGCGGCACATACGGTAGCCCGTGGATTCATCGAGATCTTCGTGATGCAGGTGAGGCTTGCAGCGTTCATCGCGTGGCGAGGATTATGCGGGAGAACAAGCTTAAAGCTCAAATAGGCTATAAACGTCGTTATATTAAAGGTGGCAAGTTGGCCAGCGTTGCTGACAATGTTTTAGATCGCAACTTTAACCCTGACATACCGAACCTTGCCAGGGTGAGTGACATTACTTATGTGCGTACACATGAAGGTTTTTTATATGTCGCTACTGTGCTGGATTTATTTTCTCGGCGCATTGTTGGTTGGTCGATGGATAAAAACATTGATCGGCACTTGGTGATTCGAGCTCTTATGATGGCCGTATGGAAGAGGCAACCCAAAGAGACAGTGCTGGTGCATAGTGACCAGGGTAGCCAATATGGTAGCGCAGATTACTTGGCGTTCTTACGGGCAAACAATCTTAAACCATCAATGAGCCGTCGGGGAAACTGCCATGATAATGCCGTTGCTGAAAGCTTCTTTGCCACGTTTAAAAAACGAGTCACTCAGCGGAAAATATACTCAACAAGAAGTGATGCAAAGACAGAGATATTCAATTTTATTGAGATGTTCTACAATCCGATTAAACGGCATAGTTATACTGGAGGCATTTCTCCAGTGAAATTTGAAGAAAACTATTTTTCCAAGCTAGAAAATGTCTAGTAAAGGCTGGGAAGTCCAAAACGGTTTTGCATGCTGATCGTATTTACCGCCTGGAAAAGACCGAATTAAAAGGTATTGCACGCCAGGAATTCCTGAATTCAATATCGAAACAACATAAAAGTGATATCATAACAATATGATAATATTGATAATTAATATTCTAATTTGAATTCAATTACAAAGTTGTATGCTATTGTTGCATTGCCTGTTCAGGGACGAGCGGGTATTTGATGTCCTAGCATAACTTCAATGCAAGGCAGCTAACGGACATTCAGGTCGATTCCTGCCCATCTTTATTCTCTGGCATTTTCCCTTACAATGAAATTATCTACGAATTCACTTATGTAGTTATCTCTATATTCAACTATATATTTAACTAAACATTTAACTAAACATTTAACTATGCATTTAGCTTTGAATGTAACTATGAATTCACATATAAAAAGATTGCCAGGTTTTAGCCAATGGATTTAACCATTCCCTTCAAAGTTGCATGCCGAAGCATGTTGTTGCTTGCCTGTATTCTAGTTCTTGCAGAGCAATCCCTCGCCCAGGCGATTAATAGCAATGCCCTTTACCGAAACGACACTATTGGTGTTCGAGGAGTTTTTGGAAACTGGGACATCATCACTACCCAGGATCAGGCGCCTGATGCCCTGAAAGCCAACTTTCCCGATGCCAAAGGGCCGAATGATTCGCCTCTTTTCATAGGCATCCATAACAGTGAGCAGCTTTTCCTTCGACTGTTGGTACTTACTTATTTTGATGACCTTGAAGCCTATGGAAAATTACTTGGCGAAGGCATAACCAGCCAGGGTTTACAAATTGTTTCAGCCAGGATGGCCGAAGACAATACTGCTCTGGAGATGGTTTACGCCCATCCTCAACTGGGCCTACGTTTCATCGAAAGAGTGGCGCTGTTGCCTGATAGCCAGGTTCTAAGAATGGCTGCGTGGACGACGGCAAATGAATGGGATCAATTTGCCGGAGAAATATCAACAGCATTTGAAGCAATAGAACTCTATGACGCAATTAATGCAGAACCAGGCTGGCAAAATATTTGGGCTGATTTGGAGCAAAGGCTTTCTGTCAATAATCTGGAAGGGATTCCACTAGCTCAGGTCACAACCGAGCTTGATGCCACTGAAGCTTGCCTTGATCCGACTTCATCCTTGCTCTGGCAAGTGCTAAGTCCTGAGTTGGCCAGTAATAACAGTCAGTTGTACTTGTTTGGTTCTATTCATGTAGGTAAAGAGAGTTTCTATCCGTTACCCGCGGAAATTGAAAATACTTACCGGAATGCAGATTTTCTGGTCTTCGAAGTGGATCCGACTTCTGCCAGTGATCCGGCGGTTATGATGAGTTTGCAAAGCCGGGGAATGCTGCCACAAGGGCAGACTCTGGCTAATGTTATTTCCCCCGAAGTGCTGGCTGAGTTCAGAAGAGTAATGGGCGGGATGGGGCTTCCAGCAGAAAATTTTATGGGTATGCAACCCTGGTTCTTGACGCTCATGCTGTCCAGTTTGCAAATGAATGCACTTGGCTACTTGCCCGAATACGGTCTGGAGAGTTATTTCCTGGCGCAAAAATCTGCCACTATGGAAATTCTTGAACTGGAATCCATACAGCAACAGATAGGGTTTCTTGAAAACCTGAATGCCGAAACATTTTTGGCCTATACCCTGAAGTCAATGGGAACTGGCAGTGAAGAAATCGAGAAATTGATAAACGCCTGGAAGTGCGCAGACAAGCTGCCATTGACTGAAATGTTGTTCTCCGAATTTGAAATGCAAGGCATGACTCCAACTGAAATGGCCGACCTTGAAGGCCTTATGGATATTCTTTATACACAGCGAAACATGGATATGAGCGAAAAAATTGCTGCATATACCGACGCCGAGGCCGGAAACTATTTCGTTGTGATCGGATCTGCCCACCTGCTTGGGGAAGGTAGTGTGGTGGCATTGTTACGGGAGGAAGGCTTTACCGTTACCCCCGTGAGCTTGTCACCTTAAACCTTTCACCTAAGTGCATGGCCGTTTTGTTGATTCCCCGACGAAATTTCCAGATAATGCGCCGCGGTTTTGCCTGATAACCTGTCTCAGGCTATGCAACAGTGGGCAAACCGTTTAACATCATTATCTTCCCCGTTTAACAGGGAATTGCTTAGTGGTGTCTCTTGTCGGTCCCCTCGCAATGCTAGGTTGTGAACCCCGTCAGGCCCGGAAGGGAGCAGCGGTAACGGCTAATTCATGTGCCGGGGTGTGGCTGGCAAGGGCCACCTCCATTTAGACAAGAAGAGCCCCCAACAATGCGGGGTTTAAAAAGTACAAAAATAAGAAAGTAAGAAAGTAAGAAAGTGCAACATTGAAATAGATTACGGATCAGAATTTCAGTAGACATTCCCAGACCATTACAAGAGCAGGAATAATTCAATCAAAGCACAGCGTCTGGTCAATCGCTGACAGGTAGCAAATCGAATCCAATGACATATCAGGTACTGGCAAGAAAATGGCGTCCTCGAAACTTTCAGGAGATGGCGGGCCAGGGGCATGTCCTGAAGACCCTGATCAATTCCCTCGACAATGACCGACTGCACCATGCCTATCTTTTCACAGGCACCCGGGGTGTAGGCAAAACCACCATAGCTCGAATTCTTGCACGCTGCCTGAACTGTGAAGAGGGTGTCACTTCTGAGCCTTGTGGCAAGTGCAGTGCCTGTACTGAAATTGACGAAGGCCGTTTTATCGATTTGATTGAAGTAGATGCGGCGTCTAGAACCAAGGTGGAGGACACCCGTGAATTATTGGATAACGTCCAGTATTCACCAACGAGAGGCCGCTTCAAAGTGTATCTCATTGACGAGGTGCATATGCTGTCTGGTCACAGCTTCAACGCGCTGCTCAAGACACTTGAAGAGCCGCCGCCCCATGTCAAATTTCTACTGGCTACTACTGATCCGCAAAAACTGCCTGTCACCGTATTATCCAGATGTCTGCAGTTCAACCTGAAAAATATCAGCCCGGAACGCCTGGTAGAGCACATCAAGCACATCCTTGAAGAAGAAAAAGTCCCGTTTGAGGAACCCGCACTATGGCAACTTGGCAGAGCTGCTCAGGGTAGTGTACGTGATTGCCTGACACTTCTGGACCAGGCCATCGGCTATTGTGATGGAAATATTACCGATTCAGAAGTCAGCGTATTCCTGGGCACTATAGACCAGAGTGTCATTCATGAACTGGTGGATGCTTTGATAGGTCAGGATGCTGTAGCGCTGCTTAACATCATAGAAACCGCAGCAGACCATGCTCCGGATTTTTCCGCAGTACTGACTGAATTGCAGTCCTATTTGCATAGAATAGCTATTGCTCAGGCAGTACCGGAAGGAATTGATAATTCACAGGGTGACAGAGATCAGGTGAAATCCCATGCCAACAAAATTTCTGCAGAGAGGCTGCAACTGTATTACCAGGTTGCCTTGAAAAGCCGGGAAGATATGCCCTATGCCATCGACGCAAGATCCGGCCTCGAAATGGCCTTATTGCGTATGCTGGCCTTTACACCAGAAGGTGTCCCAATTTTGCCTGTAGCTACATTACCGGAATCCGGCAGTGGTGAAAGCAGCGATGGAAAAAAGGGTGAAAGTGTAAAAAAAAAAGCGGAAATAACTGAAACACAAACAGCGATAGCCGCCAAAAAGAAAGAAGCAGCAGTCACTGAAGCGTCTGTTGCAGTCAGGCATAGCCGTTCAAGCAATAAAGAAGTTGAAAACCCTCAAATCGATTCTGAAATAATAGCCGCTTCGGTTTCTGAAAAATCAGAGATTAATAAACAATCAACAAAAGATGTGGCACCTACCGAGCAATCATCGTCTTTATCCAGAGATAAAATAGCATTGGAAGAGCTTAAGGGTGATGGCTGGATAGACTTATTTCATCAACTGGAACTTGATGGCATTACCCGTAGCATCGCTTCGAACTGTCTACTTTCAAAGGCAAACAATCAGCATATATCCCTGCTATTGGATAAAAGCCAAGCCTCTGTGTTTAACGATGAACAGCAGCGACGGATCAATGCAGCTTTTGATGCTTATTTTGAAAAGGACATTGATCTCGACATAGAGTTAGGCAGTATCGATTCAGAGACGCCTGCAGCATGGCGTCAAAGAATGGAGAAAGAGCGCATGCTAGAGGCTATCCAGACTTTTGAAAGTGATACAACGGTGCAGGAAATCGTTGAGAAATTTTCTGGTGCAATCAAGAAGGACACCATCGAATCGACTAAACCAAAACAATACTGATAATAGGCAGGGTTCAAATCATAGTTACTGCGTTTTATAGAGAGTTTAAAGAGAGTTAATAGAGAGCGTGCAAAATGACTGACCTGAATGACCTGATGAAACAGGCGAAATTAATGCAGGAGCAGATGCAAAAAGCCCAGGAAAAACTGGCAGAAACAGAAGTGACTGGAGAATCGGGTGCTGGCCTGGTCAAAGTAACTATGAGTGGCAAATTTGAAGTGAAGAATGTTTCACTTGATTCAACATTAAAGGATGAAGATCAGGTGTTAGTAGAAGATTTAATCGCAGCCGCAGTCAATGATGCAGTACGCAGAGTGAACGATAACAACAAGAACCAGTTTGCTGGCATGACATCTGGTTTTAATCTCCCTGAAGGTTTTAAATTACCTTTTTAAACAGGCTGTTTGACTATGAATTACAGTCCTTTGATTGACCAACTAATAGATGCTTTCAGGCGTTTGCCAGGCGTAGGACCAAAATCTGCCCAGCGTATGGTGTTGCATTTTCTGGAGAAAGACCGCAATGGGGGCAAGGCTCTGGCGGAAGCCTTAGAGGCGGCCATGGATGGCGTAGGGCACTGCGAGAAATGCCGCACATTGTCAGAAGATAAAGTTTGCCGAATTTGCCAGAATCCATCCCGTGACCAAAGTGTTTTGTGTGTAGTTGAAACGCCTGCAGATGTTTTTGCTATTGAACAGACTGCCTCTTTCAAAGGCCTTTATTTTGTTTTGATGGGCCACCTTTCACCAATTGACGGGATTGGCCCAGATGAACTGGGCATCGCGGCTTTACAGACTACCGTGAATGACTCCGCAATCACCGAAGTGATACTTGCCACTAATCCAACGGTGGAAGGTGAGGCTACTGCTTACTACATTGCAGAACAGTTGAAGTCTTCCGAACTAAAAGAACGGGGATTAAAAGTTTCACGTATTGCCCACGGGGTTCCTGTAGGTGGAGAGCTTGAATATATTGATGGCGGCACACTTGTGCACTCCCTGGCTGGCCGGCAGTTGCTGGAAGGATAGATAAACCAAGTGACTACAGAATCTCTATCCCTACCCAAGGAAATCAATGACAGCTATACACTGGTCATTGAAAACGAGACTTTTCAGCAACTATGTCAGGAATGGAAAAGTGCCAGGTTCCTGGCTATTGATACTGAATTTATTCGTACTACAACGTTCTATCCTCATGTAGGTCTGATTCAGATAAATGATGGAACAGACAACACACTGATTGATCCTCTGACGATTAACGATTGGGGACCTTTTTGTGAGCTGCTGCAGGATAAAGCGTTAGTAAAAATAATGCATTCCTGCTCTGAAGACCTTCAGGTATTCATGACGGCGATGAAGATCGTGCCGGAACCGGTTTTTGATACACAAATTGCTGCCGGATTATTAAACGCAGGTTTTGGTTGCAGTTATCAGACTCTGGTCAAAAACATCCTTGATATAGATTTACTAAAGGGTGAAACCAGGTCTGACTGGCTGCAAAGACCGTTGTCTGGAAATCAATGTCATTATGCGGCTCTGGATGTGGCCTTTTTGCCTGCAATCTACCAGCATCAGAAGTCAGCATTGGAACAAAGCGATAGATTGTCTTGGCTTGAAGAAGAGTGTGAGTTACTGACTGCCCAGTATCGAGAGGAGTTAGCCGGAGATTATTCCGATTACTTCCTGAACTTCAGAGGAGCGTGGCAATTAAATAAAGAGGAACTCGGAGTACTTCGACAATTAGCGCAGTGGCGTGAATTAAGGGCGAGAAAAAGGGACAAGCCCCGCAACTGGATAGTCAAAGACAAGCAACTTGTCGAGATTGCTAAACTGGGACCAGGGAATCTTGAAAAGCTACAAGAAATTGACGACTTGGGAAATAATTTTTTGCGTCATGAAGGCGAAGAAATAATTCAGGTGGTAAAGCATGCGCTGGCAATACCGAAAGAAAAATTACCCGAATTGTTGCCCAAGCCTCTGGATGGCAAAGACAAGCAGCGATTAAAAAATGGGCAGCAGTTTGCTGAACAAAAAGCAACGGAAATGGGCCTTCCCACAGAAATACTGATTAGAAAACGTTGGTTGGTATCTCTTTTACAAAACATGAGGGATCAACCACAACGCAATCTGGAAAATGATTCAGAAAAAAATAATATCGTTGATTTCCTCCCCGTGGAACTGACTGGATGGCGTGAGTCCTTGTTATTACCTGAACTGATTGAGGCGCTGAAATAATCCTGTGAATGATAACGGCGGATTACTCTGCACCATATTCAAAAGCAGCCGTGAGCAGGCATTGTATGTCTTTGTGCCAAAAGCTGAAGGTGAGAACAATATCCCGGAGGAGTTACGTCAACGGATGGGGGAGTGCCTGCAGGTCATGACATTAATTATCACCCCGGACAAAAAATTAGCCAGAGCTGATGTGACGACTGTTATTGATAGTATCCTTGAAAAAGGCTACTACCTGCAGTTGCCGCCTGAAATCACCTCGCAAGTTCTGCATGATGGTGATTGAGCAACCTTGATGACTGACAAGAAGCCCTTCTGGGAACGGAAAAAGCTGGCAGAAATGACCCTCAAGGAATGGGAATCACTTTGTGATGGCTGTGGAAAGTGCTGCCTGCATAAACTGGAACACGAAGAATCAAGAGAGGTGTTTTACACCCGGGTAGTATGCCAATACCTGGACCAGGACCAATGCCGTTGTATGGTTTATGGTAAACGAAAAAAAACGGTCCCTGACTGTGTGGTGCTGACACCGAAAAATCTCGAAGACCTGAGTTGGATGCCAGGTACCTGCGCCTATCGCCTGTTACATGAAAACAAACCTTTGCCGATTTGGCATCCTTTGATAACTGGTAACAGGAATGCCATTATTGCTTCAGACAATACTGTGACCGGGAAAGTTATTTCAGAAGAATTTGTCCATGAAGACGGCTTTGAAGAACATCTTGTAGACTGGGCAGACTGAAAATTTAAAAACACAAAGACATGGAAATACTTGATTACATCATTGCCTGGATTGTTTATCTGACAGCGGGTGTGATTTTTAGCGTTGTTAGCTGGAAACTACTGAAGCGGTTTCTGTGGCGCGAATTGGCTTACCTGATTCAGAGTCTACAGCTGGCTGTCATTTTTACGCCCTGGTATGTATTACCAGAAGAAGAAATCCTCGCGCCAGCGATTTATATTTTTGTGTTGGACTTAATTACCATTGATGTGACAACAAGCATTCGTGCACTTATTCCTTTGATGATGGCAATACTGCTAGGAATAATAGTTACTATTGTCCTGAGTATTGTTTATCGCATCAGACGACGGAAACAGCTGGCAAATGTTATTGTTGATGACGATGCTGTCTAATAAACGCAAGGTGGGTCAGTTATTCAAATCATATTTTCGCAAGTAACCACGTAACTGATCGTAGCTCAGGTCCAATAGCTTGGCTGTTTTACGCTGGTTGAATTGACATTGTTTCAAGGCTTCACGCAATATTTTCTTTTCAAATTCCTGCGCCTGCAGACATGTTCTATGGCCGTTACGATGAGATCATGGACCGAAGACAGGTTATTAAGCAGCAGACCCTGCAACGCAGGAAGGGGGAAAATCTTATGACTTGTTCAGCTCAGTAACTGAAAGCTATACTGCAAATGTCTCCTCTAGCTGTTGAGGCGATTGGTCCCAAATCATCTGACGACTTACAGTTGGCTGTGGCATTTCGTTCCTATAGCCAACCATTGATTATCATGACGGCAATCCCTTTTGGTTATATGGGCGCCATCGTTGGGCACCTGATACTGGGAATAGACTTGAGCATGTATTCAATTCTAGGCATTGTTGCTGCAGCGGGTGTTGTGATCAACGACAATCTAGTGTTGATGGACTACATTAATAAACTTCGCGAAAAGGGTTCCTCTGCTATTAAAGCAGTAGAAATAGCGGCTGAAGAGCGTTTCAGGCCCATTTTTCTGACATCGGTCACCACATTTGTTGGCTTGCTGCCGCTAATGCCTGAAACCAGTGTTCAGGCGCAATTCCTGATACCTACCGTTGTCTCCCTGGCATTCGGCGTTCTTTTTGCCAGTACAGTCACCTTGCTGCTGGTACCAGTGTTATATCTGATGTTGAACGATTTTCAGGAATGGGGGAGAGCGTTTTTGCAACGTAAAAAAGATTTTTCTGCAACAGGTTCTGATGTCACGGCATAACCTGGCCCATAACTTTTCTCACTGGGGATAGCACCATGCCTGCATGGTGCTTTTTTGTAGGCTCAGTTTATGACCTTATACATAGACCTATTCATAGACCTATTCGTAGCTTCATTCATTGAAGAACAGTTAACTCAGTTATAATAAGTAAATTTGCAGTAGTATCTATTGTGCCCGATCGTATTTCACAACTTCTCAAGAAAACGGCTGACTGTCTGATTACAGATCAGCATCATTTGCGTGCTTCGCTCAAGCAGTTGCGAAAGGGCAAGTCCATTGCTGATAAAAGCACATCAAAAGGTCGAAAATCTCCGCCTTCACTCGCAACCCTCGAAAAGAAAATAAATATATCCGCGCAAACAGTGGAGAAACGCCTGCAAAATTTACCTGGTGTCTCTTATCCTGAAGACTTGCCCCTGTCAGCTAAAGTGGGTGACATCAAACAGGCCGTTCTTGAAAATCAGGTTGTTATTGTGGCGGGAGAAACAGGCTCAGGTAAAACCACGCAATTACCCAAATTGTGTCTGGATCTGAATCGTGGTGTCAAAGGGTTGATTGGGCATACTCAGCCGAGGCGGCTTGCAGCGAGGACTGTTTGCAACAGAATAGGTGAAGAACTCGGTGTGGAAGGGACAAGTGTCGTTGCTTACCAGGTCAGATTCCAGGACAACACGGATGGAAATACTTACATCAAACTGATGACTGACGGCATCCTGCTGGCAGAAACACGTGATGATCCCTACCTCAATAAATATGACACCCTGATCATTGACGAGGCTCATGAGCGAAGTCTGAATATTGATTTCTTACTTGGCTATCTGAAAAAACTCCTGCCGAAAAGGCCGGACCTGAAATTGATCGTTACATCGGCCACTATAGATGTGGAGAAATTTTCGGCGCATTTTTCCGAAGCTCCGATCATCGAAGTATCCGGGAGAGCTTTCCCGGTGAATATTTTATACCAGCCACCAGAAGAAAATACAGATGAAGACCTACATGATCAGGTCATCAAGGCAATCCAGCACTTAAAAGTGCTGGGTAAAAAAGAACCCACTCCTTTCAGGGATATGTTGATTTTTCTTAGCGGGGAAAAAGAAATACGTGAAGTGGCAGAGGCTATTCGCAAAGACAAATCTCTGGACCTGGAAGTTTTGCCTCTCTATGCAAGACTCAGCAATAAAGAACAAAACCGTGTTTTTCAGTCTCATCCAGGGCAGCGTGTTGTATTGGCAACGAATGTGGCTGAAACGTCACTGACAGTGCCTGGTATTGGTTATGTTATTGATGCTGGAACTGCTCGCATTAGCCGATACAGCGTGCGCAGTAAAATACAACGCCTGCCAATTGAAGCAATTTCTCAAGCAAGCGCCAATCAAAGGGCGGGGCGCTGTGGCCGGTTATGTCCAGGTACTTGTATTCGCCTGTACAGCGAAGAAGATTTACTAGGCAGGTCAGAATATACCGATACTGAAATAACCCGCACGAACCTGGCCTCAGTCATTCTGCAAATGTTGGTATTAAGCCTTGGAGAAATAGAATCCTTCCCCTTTGTAGATCCTCCTGAAAACAATGCCGTTAAAGATGGTTTTCAGATCCTGGAAGAACTCGATGCAGTTAACAACAGACGTATTACACCACTTGGCAGGAAAATGGCCAGGTTTCCTGTGGACCCAAGATTCGCACGGATTCTGCACGAGTCGGCCAGGCGCGGGTGTCTAGAGGAAGTGATGATAATCGTCAGCGCTATGAGCATTCAGGATCCTCGTGAAAGGCCTATGGATAAACGGCAGGCTGCTGATGAAATGCATGCTCGTTTTCTTCATCCTGAATCTGATTTCCTGTCGTGGATTAAGTTGTGGGAGTTTTTTAATGAACAGCGCCAGGCAATCGGCAGAAACAAGCTGGGTAGCTTTTGTCGAAAAAATTATTTGTCGTGGTTGCGCATGGGTGAGTGGCGAGATGTGCATCGTCAGTTACGACTGGTTAGCCAGGAACTAGGCCTGACTATTAATTCAGAAAAGGCAGACTACGAGCAAATTCATCAGTCATTGCTATCAGGATTTGTTAGTCATGTGGCGAACCGTTTTGATGAAAACACCTGGCTGGGTGCTCGCAACAGGAAATTCAGGATATTTCCAGGATCCAATCTCCATGGCAAAAAATACCCATGGGTGCTCGCTGCTGAACTGGTGGAAACATCGCAACTGTTTGCACGTATGAATGCAAGGATAGAGCCTCAATGGATTGAAAAACAGGCAGGGGCTTTGCTCAAGTATGAGTATTCCGAACCACACTGGGAGAAAAATCAGGGCAAGGTTATAGCCTTTGAAAAAGTGACATTGTATGGGCTGGTATTGGCTGAGAAACGAAAAAGAGCCTATAGCGCTATCGATCCTGAAGCTGGTAAGGAGATTTTTATTCGCGAAGGCCTGGTAAGGGCTGATGTAAATACCAGGCTCCCTTTTTATCTCCACAACACCAGACTTGTTCAGGAAATCGAGGGTATGGAGGATAAAACCAGGCGTAAGGATATCCTGGTGCGCGAAGAAGATATTTTTCAACTCTATGATGCTCGATTATCAAAAGAGGTTGTCGATCAGTCCAGTCTTGAGCGTTGGGTCAAGACTCTGGCAGATCCGAAAGTTGAACAACTTAAATTCAGAAAGGAAGAACTGCTGATTGCTGCTGAAGATGCGCCTGATTTGACTGAATTTCCGGATCAGTTGCATACCGGACACCTTTCTTTGGAGCTTGATTATCAGTTCGAGCCTGGAACCGCAAAAGACGGTGTCTCGGTGGATGTTCCAGTCTCAGTATTGATGCAGTTAAAAGAGCAAGACCTGGACTGGCTCGTGCCGGGAATGCTCAAGGAAAAATGCATGGCTATGATCAGAGCTTTGCCAAAACCGCTGCGGAAGAATTTCGTGCCCGTACCTGATGTCATTGATCAAATAATGCCAGCTATTAAAGCAGGAGAAGGGGATCTAAAGAGTGTACTTGTGCATCAATTACAACGGCTAAGGACTGTAGAAATACCCTCAGAATGCTGGAGTGAATTCAAACTACCTGAACATCTCATAATGAATATCAATATCCTCGACCAGGAAGGTCGTTTGATAGACAGTGGCAAAAGTTTATCCAGGTTAAAGGAAAAATATACTGACGCTTCACGAGAAGCCATGTCTGAGTTTTCACAGTCCAGTGTTGAGGAATCTGGATTAACGGACTGGACTTTTGGTGTTCTTGAAGAAATACATGAGATTCGCCAGGGTGGTTTAACTGTGTTGTCATGGCCAGCTCTGATAGATGAGGGCGATTCTATATCGCTTAAATTATCGGACACTCCTCATTCAGCAAAAAGTCTTACACGATGCGGTATTGCGCGTCTTTATATGCTGAAAAACCGGCAACAAATTAAATATCTGCAAAAAGAACTTTTACAGGATCCGGCCCGACTAGCTGCAATGAGCAAAATTGGCGGTAAAGATCAGTTGGTAGAGCAATTGATAATGACTAGCTATCAGTCTGCTTTTAGGCTGGATGAGCATTTGCCCAGGGACAAAGAATCCTTTGAGGCAATGTACCACGAAGGCAGGGGCTCTCTGGTTGAGACATCGTTAAAGCTTGAAGCTCTACTGTATAAGGCATTAGACGCTATGGCGTCGGCAATTAGTTCATGCAAAAAGTATAAAGGTCTCGAGGATATTGCGTTACAAGAGGATATCAATACACAAATTAATGCTTTGTTGTATGAAGGTTATCTGGCTGAAACACCTGTAGATGCCCTAAAAGAATTTCCTAGATACTTCGAGGCCATAGTCCAGCGCCTTGAAAAATACCCGAGACAACAGGATAAAGACAAACAATGGTCCCTGATGCTGGCGCACTGGTGGAAAAAATATACGGAAAAAGCAGGCCAAATTGGAAGTCAGCATAAAAGTACTGAGGCGTTGGAGAATTTCCGTTGGATGCTTGAAGAACTGAGAGTTTCGCTTTTTGCCCAGTCTTTGGGGACACGCTATCCGATTTCAGAAAAACGCCTGGAAAAAGCCTGGTCTGAAATCGATAGTTAAACAGGTTGGCGCATAAGCAGGTCTATTACCAGTATGGCTTCACATAAACAGGATTCCAAAACCCATTTATGACAAAATGGTCATGTAACGGCAATGTTGTCTTAAGTTCTAGCGTGTAGAGTAGGGCTTATAATTTTTGGTAAAATTAACACTCATGAAACTGCAGAGGTTTAATTTATATACGATCAAACACGTCTGCCAGTTTTTCTTTCTTGCAGTTATTATTTATGTGCCGCTTGCATCTGCCCAATCTCTAGTCACGAGTGAAACAGATCCCTTCATAGAAATTAACAGGGAGGTTTGCAAGTTTAATCAGTCTCTGGATGACGCTCTATTCAAACCTGTGACACAAACCTACGACAACTTAATACCTGCGCCTGCAAAACGTGTAGTGGTCAACTGTTTCCGGACACTTTGTTAAGACCCTTTTCGTAATTCATCGGTGTCTTGTAACCCAGTGTCGAATGCAAACGTTGAGAGTTGTAATACACTGCCACATACTCCCGCACATCGGCAATCGCTTCCTG
>JAQWPL010000027.1 GCA_029245395.1 Gammaproteobacteria bacterium | reverse complement strand
GCGGGTTTTGCGCCGAATGGCTTTAACGAGTGCTTCAGGTGTATCGGTCATAGGTGACTCCTGTATTCATTATTGAATGTACCAGAAGTCTCCCTTAGTATTTAAGGCTAATTGGTCCCATATGTTCTGACGGGATACAATGCAAAGTTCAGCATATGACTCTCTCCACCAATCAAGTCATTCGGAAACACAATGGCACTGAAAGCTAAAATTACATTTACTCTGGCACTTTTGGCATCCATCGCTGGCTGCAATCAATCGACAGATGGCAATGGGTCCGTCTCTGGGCAAGCGGCTCCTGAGTATAATTTTGATATTCGCCCGATCATTTCGGATAACTGTTTTCAATGCCATGGCCCCGATACCGAAGGCGGACAGAAAGCAGGTTTGAGGCTGGACTTGTTTGCCTCTGCCACTGATGAGCTCCCTGAATCTCCCGGCAAGTTTGCCATTGTCCCGGGCGATCCTGATAGCAGCGAACTGATAAGGCGGATTACATCAACTGATCCTGATGTGATGATGCCGCCACCTGATTCCAATAATTCTCTTAGCGCTGAAGAAATAAATTTGATTGAAGCGTGGGTTAGCAGTGGTGCCGAGTATCAAAAGCATTGGGCTTATGTTGTGCCAGAAAAATCTGCAGTGCCTGAATTTCCTGCACAGAGGATTTCGTCGGCGAATGATATCGATAACTTCATTGTGGCGCGCCTGGTTCAGGATGACCTGCAACCCGCGCAACAGGCAGACAAGGCAACACTGATTAATCGCGTCACTCTGGATCTTACCGGCTTGCCACCTACACTTGCCGCGGTAGATGAATTCGTCGCTGATGATTCTGCTGATGCTTACGAGAATCTGGTGGAGTCATTACTTACTTCGGTTGAGCACGCAGAACAAATGACTGCACAGTGGCTGGATATTGCCCGCTTTGCCGACACCGATGGATACCTTGAAGACGCTGGCGACAGATTATTGCATCCATGGCGTGACTGGGTGATTGAGTCCTATCAAAACAATATGCCTTTCGATGATTTTTTGACCTGGCAGCTGGCGGGTGACTTGTTGCCGGAATCAACGCAAGAGCAAAAACTTGCCACAGCTTTTTTGCGATTGGGGCAGCGCAGTTCGGAAAACGGCATTATTGTGGAAGAATACGATAATGAATATGCCATAGACCGGGTTGAAACTCTGGGGGTTGGCATTCTCGGCCATACAGTGGGCTGTGCCCGCTGCCACGATCACAAATATGATCCCATCTCGATCAGGGATTTTTATTCCTTTGCGGCGTTCTTCAGTGATACCGGCGAGAACGGTTTTTATACTCCCGGTGGTTCTATTCCAGCCCCCGGCTTTCTGGGCGTAGAGTCTGGTTCAACCCTTAACCTGCCAGATGCTGAAACCGATGCTCAGTTGAATGAGTTGGAAACCAGGATGGCAAATCTGTCGCAGCAACTTGAGGACACCCTTGCTTCCGCACAAACAAGAATTAATACACAAGCATTTGACTCTGAAACAGTGAAAGCTGAATTAGCCGAAGCCCTTGAAGCAGCCCTGGTTGCATATTATTCATTTGAAAGTTTTTACGAGGGCGATCTGGAGTTCGCGAAAATTGAGATTTTCGGTCGACAGGAACAGGGTCAGCCAATGACAGTCAGTAGAAATATGCCTGCTGGTATTCGTGAAGACCTTGTGCAACTTTCAAGCAGTAATATTACCGGGCAGGTGGAAGCAGTCATTCAGTCACCAATATCGGGCGAGGGCATCAAAGGTAATGCGTTTTATTTTGATGACCAGAACAAAGGTTACTTTGGTGGTGATGTCGGTGACTATGATCGCACAGATGCCTTCAGTCTTGATTTCTGGATTCGCTTCAACGAAATTTATGATGAAGCTACTGTACTGAACCATAACCAGCATATTCGTTTTGCCTCCAATGGCTACACGCTGGATGTGGAGCAAAATCACCTGCGCTTTGACATAGTTCATACGCCTAACAATCTTTTAAGTGTCATTAGTGAAGAAGCAGTACCCCCTGAAGAGTGGAGTCATATTACAGTCACCTATGATGGTTCCAGCAAGGCAAATGGAATTCAACTGTATCTCAATGGTAAAGCTCTGACCTTGCAGGTACTGGGAGACAACCTGACACAAACGATGGTTACTGAACCACTGGCGTTCATTGATGACACGATTTACGGATTGGCTTTTGGCAAAAGATGGCAGCAGTACACATTGGCTGGTTCGGCACTGGATGAAGTCAAAGTATTTAATCGTGACCTGAGTCCGCTGGAAATTTCTTTCCTGCACACTGACGGTGAAGCAACTATTTCAGCTATCAATAAGGCAGAGCTTGATCAATTCAGGGTGATGACAGATGAAGACGTGTTGGCTGCCAAAGCAGCCTACCGGGAAGTGGCAGCAGAGCATAATCAGCTGATTTCCTGGCAGCCGGAAATAATGGTGATGGGCGAAGATCCTTTCGCAGCACCCATGCAGGTGAAAAAACGGGGTGTGTATACCGATCCTGGAGAAGTTGTTCAGGGGCAGGCACTGGAACAGATTTTTCCCTGGGATGAAGCTTTACCCAACAACCGTCTGGGCTTAAGCCAATGGCTTTTCGATCCAGAGAACCCACTGACTTCCCGGGTTTATGTGAATCGTTTGTGGCAAAGCATATTTGGTCGCGGCCTGGTAGAAACCGCAGAAGATTTTGGTACTCAGGGCGCCGTTCCAAGTCATCCGCAGCTGTTGGACTGGTTAGCCATTGAACTTATGGACTCTGGTTGGGACACTCGTCACATGCTCAAGTTGATGGTGATGTCTTCCACCTATCGACAGGATTCAAGTGTTAATGGGCTGAAAAAAGAACGTGATCCATTCAATCACTTGCTGAGCAGAGGCGTGCGATTACGCCATAGCGCCGAGGTCATTCGTGACAATGCCTTGTTTGCTAGCGGACTTCTTAACAATACTGTTGGTGGCCCCAGTGTGCATCCCTACCAGCCGGAAGGTGTGTGGAAGGCGGTGTCTGTGAATCAGGTGGTTGATTATCCTGCTGCTGACCAGGTGCCGCTTGCAGAGCATCATCGCCGCACCATGTATGGTTATGTTAAACGTGCAGCACAACACCCGGCGCTGCAGGTGTTTGATTTTCCCCAGCGCATTACTACCATTGCTCGTCGCAGAACATCCAATACGCCATTACAGGCACTGGTTATGCTGAATGATGAACAATACCTGGAAGCTTATGAAGGCATCGCTTTTAGAGCCTTGCAGGAAAGCAGTGATCTTACGCAACAGATCAATCATATTTACAAACTGGCTTTACGTCGGGAGGCATCATCACAGGAAAGCCGGATTTTACTTGATCATTACAATCGCTCATTCCAGCGTTTTTCTGAAGATGATGCTGGTGCGCTGGAATACCTGGGCGCAGGACTGGCACCCTTTGCTGTAGATGATGACCAGTTGGCCGAGTTTGCAGCATTGGCCTCCACCGCGCGCATCGTGATGAACTCACCCGATGCCTACACGCGTCATTAATTTAGCAGAGTCCACATGAGTCACAACATTCCTCCAAAAGATCTCACTTCCAGTGCTCGCCGCGCTTTCTTGAAAAACGGCAGCCTGGGTATTGGTTCTCTGGCCTTGGCTGAGTTGCTTGGTGGTAATGCTGCTTCTGCGCAACAGGATCTTGGCATACTGGGAGCCGGTCATCACGCGCCGAAAGCCAAGCGGGTAATTTATCTGCATATGTTTGGCGCTATTTCTCATGTAGATACCTTTGATTACTGTCCGATGCTGGAACAAATGCATGGCCAGCAGATCCCGGCGTCAATTATGGGCGAGGGCAGAGTATCTACCATGGTGCAGGGGCAAACCCAGTTCCCGCTGGTGAGAAATCTTGCGCCCTTTAAACAGCGTGGCGAGAGCGGTGCCTGGGTCAGTGATTTCTGGCCACATGTGGGTGAAATCTCCGATGAGATTTGTTTTATCAAATCCATGGTTACCGAACATGTAAATCACAATCCGGCTGCGCAGTTTTTGCAAACCGGTTTTCAGCTGGTAGGACGTCCTTCCTTTGGTTCCTGGGTGAGCTATGGGCTAGGGTCAGATAACAATAACCTTCCTTCATTTATAGTGTTGAACAATATGGGGCCGGGGCAGGGACAAAATATGGATTCGGCCAATTTCGGTTCAGGCTTTCTGCCTTCGCACTTTCAGGGGGTGCAGTTCATGAAAGGGGAGCAACCTGTTCACTATATTCAGACACCGGAAGGCTTGGCGCTACAGGAGCAGGGTGAAGATATTGCTGCGATCAATGCATTGGCCATGGCGCAATATGAGCAAAGTGGTGATGAGGAAATCCTGTCGAAAATCAGCCAGTACGAAATGGCCTTTCGCATGCAAACGTCAGTACCGGAAGCGACCAGTATAGAAGACGAACCGGATTTTATTCTCGATATGTATGGCTCCGATGTGCATAACCCGACATCGTTTGCACGCCAGTGTCTGATGGCACGCCGATTGGCCGAGCGCGATGTGAAATTTACCCAGCTGTTTTATAACGGCTGGGATTTTCATTTTGGTATTTCTGCTGCACAACCGGTAATGGCGAAGTCGGCGGACCTACCTATCGCTGCACTGATTATGGACTTAAAACAACGTGGCTTGCTGGAAGATACCTTGGTGGTTTTCACCAGTGAGTTTGGGCGTACCCCGTATTCTCAGGGTGATATTAACAATCCGATTTTCGGGCGCGATCATCATCCCTACGCTTTTTCGAGTTGGTTGGCAGGAGCGGGGGTAAAACCGGGCTTTAGTTATGGCGAAACCGATGAATTTGGTTACAACGTGATTAAGGATCCGGTTCATGTACATGACTTTAATGCCACCCTGATGCATTTGATGGGCATTGATCATGAAAAATTGACCTTTCGGTTTCAGGGGCGGGACTTCCGATTGACGGATGTGGAAGGCCATGTGGTGCAGGACATACTGGCTTGAAAATATACTTTAGTCACAAGTCACAAGTCACAAGTTACAAGTTACAAGGTACAAGGTACAAAGTACAAGGTACAAGTGGGAAGAGTGTAGTCCGGAAGAGCGCAGCGATATTCGGCGGGAAGTTAAAAGTTAAAAAAAAGAAAAAGAAGAAATGACCGACCTGATATTTTTCCTTGGGCGCTTTCATGTGCTGGCGCTGCATTTACCTATTGGTATGCTGCTGTTAACTGTGGGACTGGATTTTTTGAGTCAGCGTTCGCGCTATCAGTATCTGGCGCATGCCCTTCCCCTGTGCTGGGGGGCAACTGCAATCAGTGCGGTGCTCACAGTGCTGCTTGGGCTGATGCATTTTTCTGAAGGCGGATTTGAAGGGCCTTCTGCCAGTGCGCATCGTAATTACGGCATCAGTGTTGCCGTGCTTTGTTTGATGGTGTGGTTCGTTTCGGAAAAATTACCGGCGCTATATAAACAGGTGCGTCTTGTCAGCAACCTGCTGCTGCTTTTTCTGGTCACCATGACAGGGCATTACGGTGGCAATCTGACTCATGGTTCCACCTATCTGGTTGAATATGCGCCGCAATCTATTCGCAGTATGGCAGGGCTTGAACCGCGGCGTGCAGAAGTCTTGGATATTGCTTTGGCTGATCCCTGGTATGACATTGTGCACCCCATGCTGCAGGCACGCTGCAGCAGTTGTCATAATAATGACAAACAAAGTGGTCAGTTAAATCTGAGTTCTCTGGAAACCTTGTTGCTCGGTGGAAAATCAGGGGCCTCGGTTGTTAGTGGTGACGTTGAAAACAGTGAGCTGTTCTCAAGAATTTCCCTGCCGGAGAATCATGAAGATTTCATGCCGGCAGAAGGTAAAACGCCGTTAACAGAGTCCCAAAGAGAGATAGTGCGCTGGTGGATCAATGCAGGTTTACCAGTTGATACTTCAGTGGCTGAGATTTCCCCGACTGAGGAAATTTCACAATTACTGGCCCTGGAGTTGGGGCTGGAAAGTGCTCCAATGCTACAGGTTATCTATCCACCTGTAGCAAATGACACGCTGATGTCCTTGTTAAATCTGGGCTGGCAGATCAGACCATTGTCACAGGACAGTAATGGCTTAATCATGAGTGTTTTATCCAAAGGGCAGGCAGTCAGCAGAGAAATGTTACTGGCCTTGTCTGGGGTCAGAGATTCTGTTGTTGAGATAAATCTGGCCAGTTCTGGCTTAAGCAATGATCTGCTTGTCGAGCTTGCTAGCTTTCCGGTGCTGGGAAAACTGAATCTGAGTAATAATAGTATTGGTGATGCCGGGATGGAAGTATTGTCGTCAATTGCATCACTGCATTTATTGAACCTCTATGGCAATCCACAAATTTCAGATGCCGGGCTGAGCAGTTTGTCCGGGCTAACTGAACTCGATACTGTTTACCTCTGGGGAACTGGTGTAACACCTGAAGGGACAGAACTGCTTGCCGCTGCGCTACCAGAGCTGTCGATTCAGGGGCAGTCATTGATGCTTCTAAATGATGGAAATGCAGAGTAGCGGATAGTCAGGAACGCCGCTTTTTTCTTCGGGACTGAAGCTTCCGCTCCTGCTCACGCCCCTTACCTACATCCATATAGGCAAAGTACCTCCTACATAGATTTGCTGTTCCATGTAGGAGTGGCTTCAGCCGCGAAGAACAATAAACCTAACCACGCTCAATACGCATGGTGAAGTCCTGCCACTCCCTAATCAAACCATCTTCAATCAGAAACAGACCTACACCTTCCCATTCCAGATTATTGGTTTCGGAGTGATAAATATCAATGCGGCGATTTATCACCACCGGACCTCGAGAAAAAGTTTCCAGCACTTCATAGGTGATGGCATGAGAGCTTTCTATCCATGGCTGCATTAAATCGATTACGCCCTGATGACCTGTTACCGGGGGCGTATCCTGGGACTGACGATAAATACATTGTTCGGTCATTGTCGCAGTGACCTGTTGCAGGTCCATGGCTTCCCAGGCGGAACAGAATTTATCTACCAGACGAATATTGGCTTTTTCTTCTTCGGATAATGAGGCATCGATTTTATTGTCCTGAGCGTTGGTTGAAGATGCCAGTAAAGCGGCAATCATAGCGCCACCTGTTCCTTTCAAAACCTGTCTTCGCTGCGTCATTATTTTCTCCGCTAATATTCTTCAAATTAAATATATCTGTTAGTGAAAGCATACGTGATATGAGCTCTAATTTCACATTGAGAACATTTAACAGGAAAAAGCAGACTCCCCTTTTAGGGGAGTCTGCCACTCAAACGTCGGGGATAGGTTCACACGGTGAGCGTTTCTTTTTCATCCCCTTGAGCATCAGGCCAATCCGAGGCAAACCAAATTGCTGATCAGCCCACCGTCTGGGTTCAAGGCATACCAGTGGAATTAGCGCAGCACCGCGCTGCATTGCCTGATTACAGGCCAACACCAAGGCTGGATTGTCATACAGCCTCAGAGTATCGCGCACCAACCAAACGATCACCTCAACTGGCAAGACTTTTTCCTGCACAACGACATTTGTCTGAACAGTAGATGACATTACCCCAGTCACGCTCCCACTTTTTTCGCCATACAAAGGGTCGAACGCAGACTGGACAGATTTTTTCCGGGAGTTCTGACTTTTTTACAGTTCGCCCGTGGCGTTTCATAGCAATGGCCCTTGTGTATCTGGCTGACGATCCGACCCTGTGGCTTCGACACGCGCCTTGAAGGCCTCTGCTAACTGTCTGACCCGCGTTAATTTTTCTGCATCCATACGGTCTAAGTTTTTTAGCACCATGGCCATTCTGGGATTGCTGGAAAACACATCACGGTGCGTAGCCAAAAAGTCCCAATACAGATAATTCATTGGGCAGGCATCAGCAGTATCAACAGACTTGACTGAATTCACACATCCCTTGCAGTAATTACTCATTCGATCTATGTATTTGCCGCTGGCACAATAGGGTTTTGACCCCATCAGCCCATCGTCTGCAAACAGGGCCATACCGAGTGTATTCGGTAATTCTACCCACTCAAAGGCATCGGCATAAACTGCCAAATACCACTCAGTGACATCACTTACACGGAATCCTGAAATGAGTGCAAAGTTACCTGTCACCATCAGTCTTTGAATATGATGCGCATATGCATGCTCGCGCGTGTTCCGGACGGCTTCTTTTAAACACCGCATATCTGTAAGCTTTTCATCCCAATAAAAGGCTGGCAGTGGCCAATCCGCATTAAGTCCATTTCTCTTTTTGTATTCGGGCATATACGCCCAATACATACCACGGACATACTCACGCCAACCAAGAATTTGTCTGATAAATCCTTCGACCGCATTAATAGGCGCCTGACCCTTTTATATTTATCAGGCAATACCTCTTTTACGATTGTAACTATAATTCTTTCGATATTGATTGGTGGCGTAACTTTCACCGGCAGTCTTATTGCCTGGGCGAAACTAAGCGAGACAATCCCTGGGAAACCTTATTTATTTTCAGGTCAACGAGTAGTTAACAGCATCCTGTTACTGGCCATAATCACTCTTGGTGTGATGTTTACTAATGATCCAGCAAATACTACCTATCTCTATGCCTTGATTGGACTTTCATTCCTGTTTGGAGTCATGGCGGTTATTCCTATTGGTGGGGCAGACATGCCAGTTGTTATTTCCCTACTCAACAGTTATTCAGGCCTGGCTGCCTGTGCTGCAGGTTTTGCGATTAACAATAATATACTTATTGTTGCGGGCTCGCTGGTAGGTGCAACAGGAATTATTCTTACCAATATTATGTGTAAGGCTATGAATAGATCGCTAGGTAATGTGCTGTTCAGTGGTTTTGGCGCTGTATCAACTACTCTGGAAAAAATTGAAGGGGAGATAAATCCAATCCTGGCAGAGGATGCTTATTATATTCTCGAAGCAGCCAGTAAAGTAGTCGTCGTACCAGGTTATGGTATGGCAGTAGCACAAGCCCAGCATGTGGTAAAAGAATTACAGGAATTGCTGGAGGAGAATGGATGCGAAGTCAGTTATGCGATCCACCCTGTCGCAGGACGCATGCCCGGACATATGAATGTATTACTTGCTGAAGCAGATGTTCCTTATGATCAACTGATTGAAATGGATGACATCAATCCCCGGATGGAGTTAATGGATGTGGCTATCGTTATTGGCGCCAATGATGTCGTTAATCCTGCATCTCGAGAAATGGAAAGCAGCCCGATTTACGGCATGCCAATTATAAACGTCGATTATGCCAGGACAGTATTCGTTCTCAAGCGTTCCATGGCGTCCGGCTTTGCTGGGGTCGATAATCCGTTATTCTTTGGGGAGAACACACGGATGCTTTTCGGTGATGCCAAAGAATCTATTGGAAAAATGATCCGCGAATTTGAATAATATATTATCAGTGGTTGCCATCTTTTGTGGCAACCACTGAAACATGCGGACACCCTGGGCAGGGTGATCCGCATATCCTACCTAAGGGTAATTTCTTTCACATCACCTTCTGCTGAAAAGAAACGCCAGGAAGCATTCACTGCTGCATCCCGTGGGTTAATCATCATCACTTCAGTAGCAAGCCCTGCGCCATTGTACAGGCCCGGCAATTCCACCTGCTGCAAGCCAGACAGCTCCTCTTCAGTAACATATCCGATCTGGTTCAGCACCGGCTCACGGCGTAGCGACTCCGTCAGACGTGTTGCATTAACTGCCACCAGGGCATCACTCCAAAGGCGTATAACGCCTTCAAATTGCTGGACATTAAACATGTTTGCCAGGCTCAGTTCCAACTCTTCGTAAGGTGGCAGAATCTGCTCATAACGGCTATTTTCCTCACCCTGGGCATTAAATAAAATAAAGCGCAGAGTAGCTGGCGAACGTGTCGGATTGGCTACACTAAAGTTCATGCGAGACTTACCGTGGCGAATAAGAGAAGGCTCTGTATCCACCGGTACCCATGCATAATGGGTAGTAGCACGCAATGGAATGTTCGTACGAGAGACCAGCAATGACTGGTTCCACAGACTTAACACTGCGCCCCCTGAAGGCATTGGATCATCAGATTCAATGACTACATAGGCTTGTTGCGGCCAGATCGCTGATGCGTTCTGGCGCAGATGAAACCTTTCTCCAGGAGCGATTTCATAGACCAGTCGGTTGGTATTCGCGCCAATGATTTCAACTCCATCGCCACTTGGATCAAAGAATGCCACTTCACCGCTGATGGTATTTTCATGGGGGTTTAGCAGCACCAGCTCAGTGCTGTAGCCGCCGCCCCATTTAAGACCGGTGATGGCTGCCATTTCAGCATCTTGCACAGCAGGGCCTCCCGGACTGCTGGTTAGCAGTGTTTCATCCCTGGTGGTTCTGGTTTCCTGCAGTACATAGGACGCTACTGGTTGCTCACCAGATACTTGCAATGATCCTGCGCCATTTAATTGTTCAGCGAAAAGCTCACTTAAGGTCATAGTGAACTGGCCTTTCCCTGCCAGGGTACGGCTAGTCTCAAATTCACTGCTTGAAGCTGTTCCAACAGAGAGAAATTCAGAAACCTGCCCTGCCTCTTCATCTTGTTCCTGTAAGCTCAAGCTAAAATTTACCTGAACCGGTTCAGCATAAGGATTACTGACCACGACCCGACTCTTTGTTTGTGAACCTTCCATCGCGTAATGCAGCACAGAAGCCTGCGGTTCTGATGAAGGTATAGTCGTTTCACTGATCAGGATACGACTTCGGCGCAAGGCCACAGGGTCCATTTCCTGACGGGTGTTGTAATACACCAGTATGGTGCCCGGTGCTGAGCCAGCTACATCAATTTCTGCACGCCAGGATTCGCGACTGTCAGGTTTTGGCATACCCAGCTTCTCGTTTTCCAGTTGTGGCCGGTTATTCCAGGCATCGAGGGTAGTGTATTTCTTCAACCCATTACCCGGCAGCATTACTTCGCGATCTGAACGGGGCATATCAAACATCATCAAGCGGGCAGAATAGGAATCGGTCACATAAAGGCGACGATTCTCCCCGTCAAATGCAATCTGGCGCGGATCATTTATTTGCTCCTGTTCACCAAATCCGGGAATTCGCGTGACAAAATCCGGCTGGCCAATAACCCCTTTTGCGGCCATGCCGTTTTCCATCTGCTCCGACGCCGCATCAAATACCAGCACCCGATCATTGCCCTTGTCGTTAACATAGAGTTCCTGTCGCACCTGGTCGTAGGCAATACCACTGGGCATCCTGAAACCGCGTTTGGCAGTTTCTTCATCCAGAGTACTGGTATCCAGGCGTGTAGGCGTCACGGTATTGAAATCTGACTGGCCTATAACAATGTCAGCCTGCTGACCGGGAACAATTTCACCTTCTGCCGCATTGAACACCAGGACCCGGCTGTTCATGCCATCAGCAACAAACAATCGTCCCGTGTCAGGATCATAATCCAGACCACTTGGCGTATTCAGCCCGGCGGTATCCGTATTTACGCCATTGGCTAGAAAGTCGGGCTGGCCAATGACAGCGGAAGCTGACATACCCGTTTGCACCTCCCCTTCACCAATATCATAGACAACCACACGGTTATTAGCCCCATCAGCCAGGAACAACCTGTTGCTGACAGTATCTACAGCAAATCCCATAGGTAGTGGCGTGGTGGACATGATCCCCCTGCCGTATCCCACGCCCATATCGATTTTGTCCACGCCTGTATTGCGTCCGGTCGAGATGAAATCAGGCTGGCCAATTACTGCCACGGCTGCGTCAAAAGATTCAAGTCGCTCGGGATCTGCATCGTAGACAAGCACGCGGTTATTGCCTCCATCGGCGACAAAAAGCTGCTTACCAGCGGTATCGTAGGCAAGGGCCAGGGGGATGTTCATACTGCGCGCGGAAATTGGCTGGATCTGGCTTGCCCATGCATCTGGCTGGCCAAGAAAAATATCGGCTTTGCGATCCAGTGGACGGTTTTCGTCGTCCAGGTCGAACACCAGTACGCGGTGCAAATACTGATCATTAACAAACAGTCTGTGGTCGAGCGGATCCAGAGCTACTCCCCTAGGATACATCCAGCGGTCATTCTGTCGACCATGGGCCGAGCGTTGTGTGAAGTCCACGTTGCCAGCCCAGTCATACTGACCCAGCACATCAGTAACTGGCGAGCCTGTTTCAAGCAGGCCCTCCCGTGAAATGTCCCAGATAGAGATGGCGTTGCGACCCGTATAAGAGGTGGAGGTATACATTTTCTGTGTGACCGGATTCAAAATCGGTACTTTGACTGCTGTTTCGACAGTCCTGCTAACCATGCCCAGTCCACCGACATCATTCACACCACTTTCCCACTCCTCTTCAAACAACAAGTTGTTTGCATCAGGATTATTCTCCAGCCGGTTTGGATGGATGTCGAAAACCAGCATGCGGTCCCCTTCATTAGCAAACAAACGCTGGGTGCTTTCTTCTATTTCAAGACCTTCTGTCCATTTCTTCGCACTGAGACGAGGCTGCCGCGTGGTGAAATCGGGCTGACCCAGGACATGGAGTGCGCTGGCACCCGATCCAAGTTCATCAACATCTGCAGCGAAGACCAGAACGCGCTGGCGGCCACTTGATGCTGAGGAAAACCCACCGGCACCTCCGCCATCAATTACAAACAGCCGGTTAAACGCTTCATCAAAAGCCATATCCGAAGGCGCATCAAATCGACTGGAAGAGGTGCCAGGACCCACAGATTGAAAATCAGCCTGCCCCAGTACCAGGTCGGCGGACAACCCATTTTCAAGGTTTTCCGGAGCGGCATTGAATACCAGAATGCGATGATTGCCCATATCAGTAACAAACAGACGGTCGGATTCCTCATGATAATAAAGCTCACCGGGTCGATTAAAAGCAGCATCCCCGGCCCCAGGTGTGTTGCTGAGAAAATCCGCTTGGCCCAAAACAGCTATGGCCTCCGGGCTTTCAGTCAGGCGATCAGGATGGATATCCCACACCATAATTCGGTTATTGGCTCGATCGGTTATAAACAGGCGTTGATTTTTTTCATCCAGCGCCTCCTGATCAATGGAGCCCATTTCACTGGCTCCAGTACCGCCCATCACATAGGAGGAAAAATCCGGCTGGCCCAATACAGCAATGGCGTCAGGTCCGTCCTCTATCCTGTCCGGATGTACATCAAAGACCAGCACTCGGCCCCTGGGCTGCCAGGCATTGACTGTGCTGTCCCTGACAAAAAGGCGATGATAGACCTCATCATAGGCAAAGCCATTGAGAAAGGCTCCTTCAGAGCGTGTGGTTAAACCGGGTGAATGACGCCCTCGGCCAGCACGGCTCGGCGCACCAATGACATATTCAGCTACCCGGGAAGCAGGCAGGCCTTCTTCATCTAGCTGATAAATTCGGATTTCATTGACTGAATTGGTAATTAATCGGTTGTTGGCACTGTCCAGCGCCGCGACACCGTTTCACCATTCACTGAAGGCGGCAGTACCACCGTTCGTTATACCTCCGACAAAAGTCGGGTTCTGCCAGATATCTTCCGCGCCGAGCTGGTCGCTGGCAGGATAATTCATAATTTGGGCAGTAACTGGAGCCGCCAGGCTAATAAGTGCCAGACCGCTAAATGCTGCAAGGGATTTATAAAGTGACATTCCAGATCTCCTTAAGAAAGAGAGAGTAACAAAATTGAAAGTAAGGAAATTACACTATCACCGGAACTGCAACCTGGCAAGTCGCAACAAAGAAAGCTTTTGGCAGTCAGTTTTAGCCTCATCATTAAGGTCAGGAATTATGGAATAATCCATTGATTTTCACTTTTGTGCAGTGCAATATAACCCCCCCATTCCCAATTGGCAGTACATCATGACCAGCAACGCAGATTTCCTTATCAAAGACGGCAGCTACATCAACGGCGCATGGCACAACGAAGGTGAGGCGACCTTCGATGTCCATAACCCTGCCGATGGCAGCACGATTAAAACGCTAATTGATGCCTGCGATGACGATATGGAAGCTGCTATTGCCGCAGCGAATGCTGCCCTGCCCGCATGGCGGGCTAAAACTGCCGATGAGCGAGCTGTCATTTTGCGCCGCTGGTATGAACTGTTGATGGAGTATCAGGATGACTTGGCTCTGATCCTCACACAGGAGCAGGGCAAACCGCTGGCGGAAGCGCGCGGTGAAATAGCTTACGGCGCCAGCTATGTGCAGTGGTTTGCCGAGGAAGCCAAACGTGTCTATGGGGATACTATCCCCGGACCGTCTGCAGACAAGCGCATTGTGGTCATCAAACAGCCCATTGGCGTGGTGGCGACTATTACCCCCTGGAATTTTCCCAATTCAATGCTTATCCGCAAGGTGGCCCCTGCACTGGCTGCTGGATGCACCGTGCTCAGCAAACCAGCCAAGGAAACACCGATGTCAGCACTGGCCATGGCTGTGTTGGCAGAAGAAGCTGGCGTACCTGCCGGTGTGTTCAATGTGGTAGTCGGCACACGCTCCAGAGACTTCGGCAAAATCATTTGCGAGGATCCGCGTATTAACAAACTGTCTTTTACCGGCTCAACCGGGGTTGGTGCCACACTCATGGAGCAATGCGCCCCGACAATCAAGCGCACCAGCATGGAGCTAGGCGGCAATGCGCCTTTTATTGTGTTTGAAGATGCCGACATCGACGCGGCCATTGAAGGCGCCCTGGCATCGAAATACCGCAATGCGGGCCAGACCTGTGTGTGCAGCAACCGCTTCCTGGTACAGGCCACTATTTACGACGAGTTCGCTGAGAAACTAGCCAATCGTGTTAAAGATTTCAGAATGGGAGATGGTACCCAGGACGGCGTCACAATCGGTCCTCTGGTGAACGCTCAGGCAGCAGATGCCATGGAGGGACTAGTGGCAGAAGCTGTCGACGCCGGGGCAAACCTGGTTGCCGGTGGCAAGCGCAGCGATCTTGGCGCCTGTTTCTTTGAACCCACCATATTGTCTGAGGTCACTATGAAAATGACCGTGGCAGCTGATGAAATATTCGGCCCGATTGCCCCACTGATCCGCTTTGACACCGAAGAAGAGGCCATCGCCATTGCTAACGACACCGTGTTTGGACTGGCGTCTTATTTATACACCCGCGACATCGGTCGTATCTGGCGTGTCTCAGAGGCTCTGGAGTACGGCATGGTGGGTATTAATGAGGGATTGATTTCCAATGCGGCTGCGCCCTTTGGTGGGGTGAAGCAGTCCGGTACTGGGCGGGAAGGCTCCAAGTACGGGATCCTGGATTATTTGGAGATTAAATATTTGTGTATGGGTGGGCTTGATAAATAGCTGAAAGCTGAAGGCTGAAGGCTAAAAATATTAACGCAAAAATTTCAGAGCAACAAAATATTCAGACTAAAGTGATCTTTTATTGGGGGAAGGCATGAAAGACGAAGATAATGCCATTGGTATGGATGATGATATCCGTGTTATCAAAAAATACCCCAACCGGCGGCTTTATGACACTCAAACAAGTCAGTACATCAAACTGGAAGATATTCGTGACATGGTGGTGGCACAAGAGCCGTTTATTGTTATCGACAGTAAAAGCGGTGAGGATGTTACCCGCCATGTGCTGCTGCAATTGATTATCGAACAGGAGTCTACACAGAGCGCGCTGTTTTCAACGGACAACTTGAAATCCTTTATCCGCTTTCACAGTCAGGATACCCAGCGCCATTTTGTTGATTTTTTCGATAAATCCCTGAATTTTTTCCAACAGCAACAGCAAGAGTTCAGGGATAATTTTCCTGAACTATTGTCAGAAGATCAAAGTGAAAAAATTGCCCAATTCCACCGCGCCAATATGGACGCGTTAAAAAAAATACAGGATATTGTGTTCAAGAAAAAAAATTGATTACAGGTGGGTAGCCAGAGAATATGTTGGCTATAATTATCTGTTGCAGTTTTATTTAAATTCAGACATTGCAGATTTACCAGGGGAAAAAATGTTTAACACCTTTCACAAAATTGTTGTAACACTCATCTTTGCAGTTATCTCGTTTTCGATGACTCCTGTGCTCGCCGCACAAGCCATCAACCCTGCTCCGGCCTTTTCTGTGGAAGAACTAACAACACCACAGGAAGATGGCTGGATCACCAACGGTGGCACGGTAGACAATCAACGCTATTCCCCTCTGAATCTGATCAACCGCGATAATGTGGCTGATCTGAAAGGTGCCAGACGCATTGGTGTGGATTCCGCCCTCGAGTTTCGCCATAACAACCAGGCCCAGCCTATTGTGTACGACGGTGTGATTTACATCATCACCAGCCAGGATGATGTGTTTGCCATCAGTGTGGAGTCAGGAGAGATCCTGTGGGAATACCGTTCTGGCCTGACGGAAGATGATGCTTTTGTCTGCTGCGGCTGGGTCAGCCGTGGTGTGGCGCTGGGTGAAGGCAAGGTCTTTATTGGCCAGGTGGATGCCAAACTGATTGCCCTGGATCAGCTCACTGGCGAGATCGTCTGGGAAATCCAGGATGTCCTGCCCGAAGCTGGTTACAGCCTGACTGCCGCACCGCTTTATTATGATGGCATGGTCATTACTGGCTACTCCGGGGGCGACCTTGGCACGCGCGGTCGCGTTAAAGCCTACGATGTCGATGACGGTTCTGAAATCTGGACCTTCTATACCATTCCTGCCCCGGGCGAATTCGGCAGCGACACCTGGCCCGAGGATAACGACGTCTGGCAATGGGGCGGCGCTCCTGTCTGGCATACCCCTGCCCTGGATCCAGAATTAGGCATGCTGTATTTCTCCACCGGCAATGCCGGCCCTGTGCTGGGCGGTGCGGTGCGCCCTGGTGATAATTTATTTACGGCCTCCATTCTCGCCGTGGATGTTTATACAGGGGAATACCGCTGGCATTTTCAGGAAGTGCATCATGATATCTGGGATTACGATGCGCCCAATCCCATCATTTTATTCGAGGCACCTTATGACGGCGTGATGAGAAAGGGCCTGGCCCATGCTGGGAAAACTGGCTGGGTCTATATTCTTGATCGCGTCACCGGTGAACCGCTGATCGGCATTGAGGAGCGCCCTGTTCCCCAGGAGCCACGACAGGCCACTGCCGCGACCCAACCCTATGTGATCGGTGATGCTCTGGTGGCACACGATGTGAAGTACGCCCCGGAGAACTATGACCTGGTCAATGATGGCAAAATTTTTACCCCCTTCTATGAAGCGGGTGTTTTCACACCCTTAGCCGGCGTGAACTGGCCACCCAGTGCCTATGACCCGGTAACAAATTACATGTATATCTGTGCCACGGATTCAGCCAATGCGGCCCGTGCCGATGCCAGCCAGTTTGAAGCACCTACCTTTGAAGGCCAGTTTTTGGGTGGCGCGTATGTGGGTGCTGGCTTACAAAGCCGTGGTGTTTATTCTGCCATTGATTTGAAAACCAACCGCCTTGTCTGGCAGCGACAGTTCAATGACGGTTGTCGCAGTGGTTCGTTGGTAACCGCGGGTGGCCTGGTCTTTATGGGTCGACGTAATGACGACAGAATTGTCGCCCTGGATGCAGCCACTGGCGAACGGTTGTGGGAATTTCGTATGGATGCTCCGGCTAATTCCGGAGTGAGTACCTTCATGCACGATGGTGAACAGTATATTGTCACCTATGCCGGCGGCGGTCTGTTCGGCGGCAAAAAAGGTGATGGTGTGTGGTTGTTTTCATTGAGTGGTGATTACAATGAAGTCCCTGATTCACCTTCAGCGGATCGCTTTGGTCGTGGTGGACCGACTCTTACCGCTATTGATGTACCCGAAGACCATGTGGCGGATACGGACAATGGCCGGACTGTGTATAACCAGTCGTGTGTGTATTGCCATGGTGAAACCGGTGAAGGCGGACATGGAGGCGGTGCAGAACTGACCTCTGCGCTGGGAACCGGGTTTATCCTTGATGTATTGGGTACGGGTCGCAACGCCATGCCTACGTTCCGGTTTGTACTGACACCGGAGCAGGCTCATGATGTGGCTGAATATTTGTCGGCGGAGTTGTTGGCGGATTAAGGACCAGCCGCAAGCTACCAGTTAAAAGCTAAAAACCACACAAGAGAAAGGAAATTGTATTTATCAAGTGCCTAATATCAAGCAATTAATTGACCATTTCTTATTACATGAAATTTCGATTTGCGGCTTGTGGCTTTTAGAGTCATAAGATTGTCTTTTTTCGCCACTTTTAATGCAAGGATTCTCTGAGATTTGTTTTAAGGTGCCAATGTTTCTTTTCTAATGCTTATCAATACTAATAATTTCTATATTTTATGTTTAAAATCAGTAGGTTATTAATTACAGACCAGAAAGATTATATCCCTAAAACCTGAACGTGTAATTAAACTTTAACGATAAATCAGCCACAGTAGAAACAAAGTGGTTATCCTTGTCCGCGTCAGTCAGTCCCCAGTTCAATACCAGGAAGGCCTGCTGACCCGCCCTGGGGATCCAGTGCAGACGGCTATTGAGTCCCATGTTTTCAGAAATATTGTCGTACTGGATCAGGTTAGTCCAGGACAACGTCGAAGAAAATGCATACTGAGAATTCAGTCCATACAAACGCAACGTAAAATGACCATCCGGCAACTTAATCCGGTTTTCCGTGAAACTGAAGGTTGCGGCAAAATTTCGATTGGGACGCCAGGTGACACTGCCGTTTTTCTGAAAATGAGTGCCGTCATAGAATTCGCCACCCTGAAATTGGATACCACCGGATATTTTTCGTTGACCGCCAAATGTCAACCCGAGAAACCCATCAGCCCAGGCATATTCACCAGCAGGTATGGTGATAGTCCGTGACCCATCTGAAGCCCGAAAAATAGTAAAGGGTTGTCTTAGTACTTCTTTGAAATAATTATAACGAGTCCAGTAGGAATCATTGGTGTTACTGAAAGAAGTAAGGCGCAAATTTATATTTTCAGTATTCAGGGAACCGTCATCCAGGTTTTCTGACCGATAGCCTTCAGCAAGCAGGGCAATGGAGCGGAAAAAACTGTCAGGTGCCAGAAAATGCCGATAACCGAAATTTCCATGATGATCTTGAACATCCGTGTTATTAACAAATCCTACCGCCGGGAAAAAATTTTCTTCCACCCGCTTGTACTGATACAAACCCTGCCAGCCCTGGGCATTAGGCAGGAATAAATTCAGCCCGTAAGAGGCATTGTCCTGGCTGGCAAGGCCATCTGTATCGGTTTGCTGGTAAAAGGCGGATGCTTCGACTGTATTGCCGTAAAAGCTGGTATTGCGATAGCGAATATCGGTGCCCACCAGGGTATTGTCGATATTGCCCTGGGGGTTACCGTCAGTAACAATGGCGCCCACCTGGGTGCGCGAACCTACATTGAGCACCGTCCTGCCGACAAAAATATTCTGTGAATCAATAAAGCCGCTTTCATCCTGGTTGATAAGCAGTGTACCCACATTCCAGTCCCCTACCCTGCCGCTGAGTTTCACACCGCCGACAATATCTATTAGCTCACCATTCGGACCGAGTCCTATCTTGCGCGAGAAAAATGGCCGGGCGCTTTGCCGAGCCGGCGTGGAGATCGCTGATGAACCAGTACCCGATGTGCTATTGAAATTCCCGGTACCGATCTGACCGAATTCAAAAATATCCACATCACGCAAAAAGAAGTCACGCTTTTCAGGAAAGAATAAATTAAAACGGGTCAGGTTAACCTGGCGATCATCCACTTCAGTGGCAGAAAAATCGGTGTTCAGAGTCAACGACGCATTGAGTTGTGGAGTCACCTTGTAGAACACATCAAGTTGTGGCTCGTAGTGATCCTCTTCGAAACTTCCCAAGCCAAATGTGCGATTGCGGCGCAAGGTCATTGAGGGAACCATATCAAGACCCACACCCTGACGCATCCCATCCAGGCCTGTCGCAGTGCCAGCCGTGCTTGGATTGATCTCACGGTTGCGTGACATCCAGGCAATATTCTCATTATCATTGCGCCGGATACGGTTAAAATTAATTCCCCAGGTTGATGACCCAGGTGTAAAAGAAAGCGATTGAAACGGTATCCGTATTTCCGTGGTCCAGCCGTTTTCAGTTCGCTCAGATCGAGCCTCCCAGATTCCCTGCCAGTTGCCTTCCACACCGGTAATATTCTGGAACAATCCCTCCCAACGCACGCCATTGGGATTCACTTCAAAGCGGTAGCCGTTGCGCCGATCAAGATAAGGATCAAGAATCACCGCGAACACATCATCCCCACTCAGTGCCTGCCCCTGACGCAGTACGCGATCCGTGATCTGGCCGGGATCAGATTCAGTCATTGTCGCGCCGACATAAAGCGCATTTTCGGTGAGGAACACCCGTACCTGTGTCGGTTGGGTAGGTGTCGCATATTCTTCCGGTAAAACCTGGTGCAAATCCTCAATCAGAGCAGCCTGAGCCCAGGCGGATTCATCCAGGGAGCCATTGATGGTGATATCGGCATTCAGTTGGGGAAGATCGATAGATTTAGTGTCAGCAGTTTGCTGAGCCAGGACAGAAACCGGGATCAACAACCCCAGACATGCTCCCGTAATGCAAATAAAGAAAAGCGCTACCCGGCCACAAGAAACTACGGGCAAATAATCTTGTACTGACACAACTTCTCCTAACTTCACTACGAAAACGCCATTCTACCCAATTAAATCTGTAAAAGTTTTGGAAATGACATATTCAGGCATTCATCCAGATAGTTCGCATTGAGACCGTCATCGAGGCTCAAAAATTATGGCGGGTATTAAAAACGAAAGGTGTAATTGAATTTCAGTGACAGGTCCGCCACGGTGGAATCGAAATGGTTGTCCTTGTCAGTGTCAATAAGTCCCCAGTTCAATACCAGAAAAGCCTGCTGACCCGCCCTGGGAATCCAGTGCAGGCGGCTGTTGAAGCCAAGGTTTTCGGAAACATTGTCATACTGGACAAGGTTGCTCCAGGACATGGTAGAGGAAAAAGCATATTGGGAATTTATGCCATACACGCGCAGTGTGAAATTACCGCCCGGTAGTTTAATGCGGTTTTCGTTAAAAGTAAGGACCAGGGAAAAATTCCGGTTTGGTCGCCATGTGGCATTTCCTTGCAGGGCCTTGTGTGAACCGTTGTAATAATCACCACCCGAGATAAACAGGTTTGCCGACACTGGTCGATGCCCACCGGGCTGCAGGCCAAGGAAACCCTCCTGCCAGGAATATTCGCCAGCCGGGATAGTTACAGTGCGAGAACCGTCTGAGGCACGGTAAATTGTGAACGGGAGTTTGAAATTTTCCTTGAAGGCAATGATGCGTCCAAAAATAGTGTCATTGGTATTGGTAAAGGTGGAAATGCGCAGACCGACACTTTGGCTGTTCAGTGAACCATCCTCAAGATTTTCTACTCTGTGAGAATCAAAGGCAAACAGCACAGATCGGAAAAGGCTTTCTGATGGCAAGAATTGACGGTAGCCGAAATTGAAAAAATGATCTTCAATATCGGTCGTATTAACAAACCCTACTGCTGGGAAAAAATTCTCTTCCACCCGCTTGTACTGATACAACCCTTGCCAGCCCTGGGCGTTGGGCAGGATCATACTAAAACCCATGGAAGCATTGTTATTATTAGCTATCCCCTGCGTTTCGGTTTCCTGGTAAAAGCCGGATGCCTGAATCGTATTGCCATAAAAATCAGTATTGCGATAACGAAAATCAGTACCTACCAACGTATTATCAAGATTACTTTGGGGATTGCCATCAGTGACAATGGCGCCCACCTGAGTCCGAGAGCCTACATTGAGCACGGTTCTACCAACAAAGATGTTCTGGGAATCAAGACCCAGAGAGTTTTCCTCATCTTGATTTATCACCAGAGTACCTACATTCCAGTCCCCGACCCGGCCACTGAGCTTAACGCCTCCAACAATGTCGATGATCTGCCCATTGGGACCCAGCCCAATTTTGCGGGAAAAAAATGGGCGGGCATTCTGTCGTGCCGAATTGGATGCTGCCGGTGACCCGGTACCGGAACCACTGTTAAAGCCTCCCGAACCGATCCGGCCAAATTCAAATATGTCCACATCGCGGAGAAAAAAGTCACGCTTTTCCGGAAAGAACAGATTGAAACGGGTCAGGTTTACCTGTCTGTCATCCACTTCGGTGGCGGAGAAATCCGTGTTCAAGGTCAGCGAGGCATTGAGCTGGGGAGTCACCTTATAGAACACATCCAGTTGGGGCTCATAGTGGTTTTCCTCAAATCCGCCCGGGTCGAATTTTCGGTTGCGGCGCAAGGCAAGCGACGGAACGATATCCAGTCCCATCCCCTGGCGTAAGCCTTCAAGACCTGTGGCTATTCCTGATGTGCTGGGATTGACTTCACGATTGCGGGACATCCAGGCAATGTTTTCATTATCATTGCGGCGCACCCGATTGAAATTTAGCCCCCAGGTGTCGGAATCCGGATTGAAGGACAGGGACTGAAAGGGAATACGAATTTCAGCCATCCAACCCTCTGCACTGCGCTGGGCCCGTGCCTCCCAGATGCCATCCCAGTTACCTTCTACCTCAATGATATTCTGGAACAATCCCTCCCAGCGCACACCGTTTGGATTGACCTCGAAGCGGTACCCGTTGCGCTGGTCCAGGTAAGGGTCAATGATCACGGCAAAGATATCATCGCCATCAAGGGACTGACCCTGGCGCAGTACCCTGTCAGTTATATCCGCGGAATCACTCTCATAAATTGTGGCACCCACATACAGAGCATTTTCCGTGTAGAACACTCTGACCCGGGTGGATTCGGTAGGCATGACAAATTCGCGGGGAAGGACCTGGTGAAGATCCTCAATGACAACGGCCTGACTCCAGACTGCTTCGTTCAACTGGCCATCAATATCCGGTTCGGAAGATAATCGCGGGAAATTAACACTTTTCGACTCACCTACAATGTCTGCCTGTTGTGCCTGCACACTAACAGCGGGCAGTAAACCCAGAATGACAAACAAGGTGAGAATCCTGGTGCTGTACCGGGTGTTTTGAATGGGAAAACTATATTGCTGAGGCGCAATCGCTGAGGGCGATAGAGGCAAAATTCATTACCTTTGATTGTACCTTTGATTGTTTAATAGCGCTGCCTGAAAGAATTTTCAGGCATGCTTAGGCAACCTGGTTGTAATGCCTGTTACTTAATCCCGGGTTAGAAAAAAATCACCACTGACATTTCCCCGGCGCCAGGTGCCACCCATTGTGCGCTTTGGAGAACCCAGATTTTCGAGTTGGCCATCAAAAACAGTGGTAACCGTGTTGCCGTCTTCGTCCATGCCGGATGCTTCTATATGCACAGTCCAGTTGGATGAATTAAGCTCGCTGTTCGTAATTATGGCTTCATCGGGAAACCCGGGATTAATATTCCCGCTAAGTGTCGTGTCCATCCAGTTCATTTCCAGCAAGACAAAATTTCTTGAGTCCGCCGTTGGTCCCCAGTCACCAATCCAGATGCCTGCCAGTGGATGACCCTGCTGGGCCATTACCGAAGCAGACAGGAACCAGGACAACATACAAATAAACAGGATTTTCAACTTCATACTTACAATTCCCAAATAAGTGAACAGTTAGGGGGAGATGGAACTTGTTCGGTCCATACCTGAACTACCTTCACCCACCATCAATTCACCAGCCAGGTTGTTGTCCTGACATAAAAACTGAAAGGATTCACGTTCCGGAGTCCAGTTCATCAGCATCCCGGTAGACCAAGTGTCCGTGTAGGCACCTGGGTCATCGATAATCATTTCATAAGTGAAGGTACCGAAATCCAGTCGCTCAATGCGTTCCGTCAGGTGCAGCAGGCTTGTGGTAGGAGCTCCATAGGCGCCAATCCAGCCGCGTTCATTAAACCCTACCGTATCGATAATCAGCGTATCTCCTTCCCAGCGGCCAACAGAGTGGCCCCCATAGGACGGATCCAGATCCTCAGGATGGTCACGGCCATCCAGATAAATGGTACGAAAGCTGTGTGAGCCACCGGTTTGGAATATATACATGCGTTGCTCATCGGGCACCTGCACAATATCTGTCCCATAAGGCACAACCATATTGCGATAGCCGCCCGTGGGCTTGCACCTGCCGTAAGGTTCTATTTCATGCTCCTGCCGCCACATGTAAAGCTCCTCCGCCCAGGGCTGGAAAGGCACCTCACTGTAAAGAGGTTTTAGCCCCGACGGATCCTCACGAACACGACCTCGGTTGCGCAGGGCCACCTGTTCCGGTGTTTCCGGCAAAATCTCTCGGTAATCGCCACGATTCCAAACGCCTAATTCTCCAGGTGGCACTTGAAAACTGATCTGGCCATTCTCCAATCGGGGAATTGGCCTGGGATCAGCCAAACCGGCTGGTTGCGCCAATAAAGATTGCGACATCATGATGGCCAGGATGAAAACACCTGTGCCCTTTGTGGTTTTACCTGAACGATACTTGTGCATCGTCTTAATCTCCTCAAATAATAAAGCCGGACATTCAGATCACGGGGTAGTATCAATGCTGGATGCTGCGCCCAGCTTGACTCCCGTATCTGCCCAGGTGACATTCCTGGCGTTCATTCGTGGACTGCCATCTCTGGCAAGAAAGCCTTGAACAATAACTTCATCGCCGGCTTTCAGAGTAGTGCGATCCCAACCTTGCCTTCTGACCTGCTGGGGAGCCCCCATTTCAAAGCCCCAGTTCACCATTTTACCGGCGTCGTCCGGAACCATCACATAAATCCACACATGCGGATTGGTCCAGGCAATTCGAGTCACGTTGCCCTGAATTGTTACTGGCTTGTTGGAATCAAATTCAGCTGCAAAAGAGTGATGTGCTGAGGCCGGTACTGCGCTAACTACAAGACCCAACAGGACAGCTCCTAAGGTAAGTATTTTCATGGTCTTTCTCCCTGTATTTACAGTATTTAAAGAGTTTCAAAATAAATCATGTGCCAAACTAGCCAGTTGACCCGAATACAGTACGACTACAATGTCATCAGGGTCTGTTATCCTGGCAAAAATAAACCGGTAATTCTGTATCCGGCACCCATTTCATTGTCCAACCGGCAGTCCATGGCCTGGTATACGCACCCGGATCATCAATAGTGACCTGGTACTGCAAAGTATTCATATCCGGCCTGGAAAACCGTTCTACCAAGTGTAACTGCGCTGTGTGCGGTAAGCCGCCATTGGAAAACCAGAATTTGTCATTAAAACCAACAGTGTCAACCACCAGGGTGTCGCCTTCCCACTGGCCATCTGCATGGCCCCAGTACAGCGGGTCATCGGCATTGCCTTCCGGCAGACCGGTCTGCTCACGGCCATCAAGAAATATCATGCGCCAGTTCTGGTTGCCGCCGCCCCAGAAATTTCTGATGCGTTCGTGTGACCGCTCTTCCAGTAAGACTACACCATAGGGACGCTGGAATATCCGCGGTCCGGCCTGTGTCTTGCATTCCTGGAACATGGGGTCGTCTTTCAAATAAGTCGTTTGCCTGTAGCGATAAAGATCAAGGGCCCATTGCTGGAAAGGGGCAACCTTTTCAGCATCATCAAGGTTATCCAGCAGACCGTTTCGGTCAGTAACCACCTCAACACCTTCTTCTACCAGGGAGTATTGGCTGGGAAAATCCCAGTAGCCGCCAGCTTGACCAGCGGGAGGACCTAAGCGGGGCTGCCCGTCAGGCCAGAGTGGAGTCGGTGCATTGGCATTAGCATAAACAGGTGGTTGTGCAGGACTCACGCTGAATAACCTCTGCCCCGAGGTATTCTGAACAACCGTACCTCCCCATATCTGACGGCTACCGTCTCTGGCGAGCATACCGGTCACGACCAGGGTATCGCCAGGGGCAACAGTATCCGAGGCCCAGCCATTCCTTCTCAGATCCAGGGTGCTTGCAAGCTCAACCGCCCAGCTTGCTGTATTGCCGCCATCTTCGACCTCAAGAAAAACATGTACATGGGGATTGAGCCAGTCAACTTTGGACACGGTGCCTTGCAGCGTGCGCTGCTGGGCCGGATCGAATTTGGCTTCAGGCACATGGTGAGCAAAAAGCGGCAAGCATGCCAGACAAAGCCCGGCGAGAACAACGGTCACTCTGGCCATTCTATTCGATTCCTTAAATACTCCGGAAAACATTGTTAATCCCCTCCACTGCATTACTGCCTCGTGATACTGAAATCTCCGGCATTACCGCCTACCGTCCATGTTCCGGCAATAGTCCGGTTATAGGTTCCCAGGTCATCAATAGTGCCTTCTATTATGTAGGTCACCGCTCTGCCTTGCGCATCAACACCCTCGGCTTCAGCATGCAGGCTCCAGTCATCCGGATTTACTACCGCTGTGTCGAAGGGAATGGCTTCATTTCCTGGATTGATGGTGCCAGCCAGTCCTGAAACATCCCATTCCATGATGATGACAACACGGTGTCTGTCTTGTGAGTTCAGCCCCCAGTCACCCACCCAACTGCCGTCCATGGGATGTCCTTCCTGCCCGGCCACCGGGACACTATTCCCGACACCAGCCAGAATGGTGGCTAAAAGTACGATAATGGTTTTGCTGTTCAGCTTCTTCACCCTTTTCCTCACCTTGATCCCCTGCAAAACGACTATAAAATGCTAGCATAGAAGTGCCACAATTAAACAACTGTTTAATGCAAAAAGAAAGGATTACTGCGGGGTGCGAAGCCTGCTGCCGGTAATACTTGTCGCCCCCGTGGTTGTGTTTTACCCTTACTCTCCCTGCCCCTGAAATTTGTGAGTGCCGTTTTTCATGTTCGCGTTAGTGGACTGCAACACCTTTTACGCCAGCTGCGAGGCCATCTTCAACCCGGCCGTGCGCGGCAAACCGGTGGTGGTGCTGTCCAATAACGATGGCTGCATTATCTCCCGTAATAAAGAGGCAAAGGCCCTCGGCATTCCCGGCATGCTTCCCTTCTTCCAGGTGCGCAAACAGGTGGAGGACGCAGGCTGCCATATCTTCTCCAGCAATTACGAGCTCTACGGCGACATCTCCGCCCGCATAATGCGGTTGATGGAGCCCTATGCCACCGAGATGGAAGTCTATTCCATCGACGAAGCCTTTTTGCGGATGCACTGCAAGGACTTCCATGAGCACGGCCACGCCATTAAAGACATGCTCTGGCAACAGGTGCGCATGCCGGTATGTGTCGGCATTGCCCCCACCAAGACCCTGTCCAAACTGGCCAACCATGCCGCGAAGAAAATCCCGCGCCTGAACGGCGTCTGCGTACTGGATACAAAAGAGAAATGGGAATGGCTGCTGGCCCGCATCCCGCTGGATTCAGTCTGGGGCATTGGCGGGCGGATTAAAAAACGCCTGAATGCGATGGGCATTTATAACGCCCTGCAATTGGCGCAAAGCGATCCGAAGTGGTTGCGCCGGCGTTTCAGCGTAGTGCTGGAGAAAACCATTCGCGAGCTCAACGGTGAGCCCTGCATGGACCTGGAACTGGAGCCGGAACCCAAGAAAGAAATTATTTGTTCCAGAAGCTTCAGCTACAAGGTCACCGAACTGCATGAGCTGCAGCAAGCCGCAAGCCTGTACGCCGCTCGCGCCTGCGAGAAGATGCGTAAGCAAAACGGACTCACTGCTAACCTATGGGTCTACCTGGAAAGCTTCCAGCACCAACAGCGTTTTTACCGGCACCGCTTTGTGAAATTGCCCTGTCTCACCAATGACACCCGCCTGATTGCCCAGGCCGGCGCCGAAGCCCTCGCAGAAATATACAGGCCTGGCATCCGTTACAAGAAATGCGGTATCGGTTTGCTGGATCTGTGCACCCGAAAATACGAGCAGTTGGATTTCTATACCCCGCAACAATCTGAAAAATCCCGCACCCTGATGCAAACAGTAGACCGCGTCAATGAGCGCTACGGCAGACACACGGTGCAGTTGGCCAACACCGGCGTGCAACCGAAGTGGATAATGAGCCGCAATTTCAAATCCCCTGGCTACACCACTTGCTGGGCAGACATTCCGGTGGTGCATTGCTGAAAAACCAAAAAGGGGACGGATTTATTTTCCCCCTGCCGGCCTGCCCTGATCCCTATGCTCTATGCGGATTCCAGTAAAGAGTTCTACTTTATTTATAAACATTGATGAACCTGTCAGCTGATTCTTTTGAACAGCCCGTTGTATAAATGCATACTCAGAGTCATGGTCACACTCGACGAACCTTTGGTAACGCTTGATCCGTTTGGGTTTGTTATTACCGAGGGGCTCATAAAGCGCAAAATCATCAAGCCAGCTTAATTGATGCTCCCCAATTCTGTGTCTGTAACTTGACCAGGGATATTCCTCCGGTTTAGCGACCATTTTGGCAGTGACTGGATTTCGTTCCACATAACGACAACATTGGAGCAAATAGGCGTCCCGTTCTATTGGGCTGGCTTTGAACCGTCCTTCCCACAAGGTACCGGTACGACTTTCCCTTTTGTTAACAAAACGGGTCTGCTTTCCGGCCAATCTTTTCAAAAGCTTGCTTAAGCTTGTAGTATCCTCATCCGGCTCTGCAACCAGATGAATATGGTTGGTCATCAGACAAAAGCTGTAGATCTTGATTCCTAGCATCTGCTTCCACTCCACCAGGTTTCTCAGGTAATACTGAAAATCCCCAGGCTTTGTAAAAACCGCTTGCCGATTATGCCCTCGCTGGACGATATGGTGAGGCGTATTGGGCAACCAGATCCCCTGGAGCATGATGTGTTAACAGGAACCAGTGAAGACGGCACTGCTGCAGATGCCACATGTAATAACTGGACTAGCAACAGCTCGGATGACACCGCTGTGCTGGGGCATGCCGACCGTCTTGGCCGCGCTGCAGGAGTGAATTCCTGGAATGAAGTGCATGATTCACAAGGCTGTGACATGCCATCACTGGCAGCTACCGGTGGAACAGGTTTGTTTTATTGTTTCGCGACGGATTAACTGTAGCTGTTACTGAAGCCATTGATTTAATTCCCCGATATCCTGCGGATTCAGTGATCCTGCAGCGCGCTTCAGGTTCAGGGTGTTAATCACATAGTTGTAGCGAGCATTGGCATAATCCCGCAACGCCTGAAAAAGTGTACGCTGGGCTAGCACCACATCCACTGTGTTGCGCGTACCCACTTCTGCACCCACTTCCACCGCTTCCAGCGCACTGGTTGCTGATGTGATGGCTTGCTGTCGAGCCGCTATGGTAAAGACATCAGTCTGCACACTGCGGTAGGCATTACGAATATTCTGAACCGCACCGCGACGGGTGAAGAGAAGTACTTCTTCAGTGGCATTGCGATTATGGTAGGCCTGGCGCTTGCGTGCTGAAGTCAGCCCCCCCTGATAGAGGGGGATAGTGATATTCAGTGAAATGGCGGCGCGTTCATTGGCCTGCCCCGGGAAAAAGCTGAAAGGGTTTGCCGATTCCGCGTTGTAATTGTAGTTGGCACCCAGACTCAGCGTAGGTAAATGCCTGGCCCGGGCCGATTTTGCATCTTCCACTGAAGCTTCATACTGGTATTCAGCGGCTTTCACCGACAGATTGTTTTCACTGGCAGCTGTTTCCCAGTTTTCCAGTACCGCAGGTTCAGCACCAGATATTGGAAATTCCTCGTCCAGGGGTTCCAGCATGCTATGGGATTGCCCAGTGAGGACTTCCAGAGCCTCCAGGCGTTGAGCCAGGTTGTTTTCCTCGACCAGCCGATTAACCCTGGTCAGGTCATAACTGGTCTGGCTTTCATACACATCGGTAATAGTGGCATTCAGACCAACCTCAAAGCGCTGTTCTGTTTGTTGCAAAACTTGTGCAGCCGCCTCTTCTTCCGCCCTGAAGGCGTCCAGATTGTCCTGGCTGCGAAGGACATCAAAATAAGCCGTCGCAACTCTCAAAATCAGATCCTGTTCGGCAATGGCCAGATTGGTGGCACTGGCCATATCTGATATTTTTGCCGACTGGAAGGCAAGCCAGGCTTCAGCGTTCACCAGATTCTGGTTCAGATTCAGGCCCCAATTATGGGAATTGAATCCTGCGCCGTAGCTATAAAAGCTTGCAGGAGCATTGGCATTCCTGGCGCTGCTGCCCTGCAGGGAGACACTGGGCAGGAGCTGGGAGCGGCCCTGATCAATCAGGGTATGACTGGCTTCAAAGCGCTCACGTGCTTCTCGTACCTGTGGGTCATTATTCGCCGCCAGGTTGAAAATCTGCAGCAGATCATCGCCATGGCTCTGGCTACTGATCACCAGAGCCAATAACGCTGTGACTGTCTTAATCCATTGAACTGATTTCATAACGTCCCCTTTTAATTAATGTTTTTCAATGTGGCAGGCTGGCAAAACTGCCTCTCTACTTATCTAACTCATTGATATAGCAAGGCTGATGCCAATTATTAAAACTTTAATCAATTCAGTAAGTTATATAACACTAAAAGTATTTTCTGGCGTCATATCCTAACAATTGGTTATTTGAGCAGTATGGTTAGCCAACGTAAATCTCTTTCCAGAGTTCACTTAAATAGTTCACTTAAATACTTAAGTTATAGCTTAGACGTCTGCTTCACCGTATCGGATCAATTAAACAGAGTAGCAACAGGATTTTGTCCGAATTCGACCAGTAACTACACGAAAAGTAGCTGATCAGGCATCCAAACGGACGGCGATACCTTCCAGTTCAGGTGAAGGTGCCTGAAAATGCGACATCACTGCGGGATCATGACCTGGAATAATCAAAGCTGGGTCATCAGCCAGGCGTTTCATCTTGTCCCAGCCATCGATCATCTGGGCTACATCCACCACAATAGGGAATGGTTTGCCTTCATTCATGTTGGCGGCATAGTGGTTGGCATCAGAGGCCAGCACCATCCAGCCCTTTTGTGTCCATAACCTCACCACCTGAAGGCCCTTGGTGTGACCGCCCACATGATGAAGACTGATGTTTGGCGCCAATTCCACATCGCCATCATAGAAACTGACCCGGCCGCCGTAGACGTTGCGCACCATGGCCACGACTTCATCCACTTCAAAGGCATGGGCAAAAAATGGATTGGTCATATAACGCCCGGTGGCATAGGCCATCTCACTGTCCTGCAGATGAAACTGTGCCTGGGGAAATAAATCGAAATTGCCGACATGATCGTAATGCAGGTGGGTGATGATGACATCCTCCACGTTAGTCGCATCTACGCCGAGCAGTTTCAGACCTTCAGTAGGACAGCGCAGGAATTCCCTTCCACGTTTATCTGCTGCTTGCTGGTTAAAGCCGGTATCAATGACCCAGGTTTTGCTGTCACTTTTCGCCAACCAAACAAAGTAGTCCATTGGCATGCCCGCTTCGTGGGGATCACCTCCCAAGAAGTTTTCGGAAGCTTTCCTCTCCACACAGGCATAACGAATGGCATAAACTTCAAAGGGCTCGAGTGAGGTCATGATGACTCAGTCTTCTTCAGCAAGAGATTCCAGGTATTTGAACAACTCTGTATTGTCTGAGTCAAAACCCAGTGCTTCTTCGGCTTTATCGTAAGTGCTGCTTAACAGATTAATAAAGTTATTGGGGGTGTTTTCCGATGCGGCCAGATCGACGGCAAAACGCAGGTCCTTTGCCATCAGGCCCAGGTAAAAACCGGAATTGAAAGTGCGAGGCAAAATAAACTTGGGGAATTTGTCTTCTGTGCTGTTACTGCGCCCGGTGGAAGCATTGATTATGTCCACCATCACTTGGGGATCCAGACCAAACTTTGAACCCGTGATCATGGCTTCTGATGCCAGTGCCAACGTCCCTGCTGAGAGGAAATTGTTCATGGCTTTCATGGCATGTCCGGAAGCGGGCCCGCCAGTGTGGAACACTTTGCCCATCACCTCAAAGACCGGACTACAGGACTCGACAAGATCCTTTTCTCCCCCCGCCATAATGGCAAGTTGTCCATCTGCCGCTTTATACTTTCCGCCAGAGACCGGGGCATCAATTATAGGAAAGCCCAGCTCAAGCATCTCTTTGCTCAGCACGCGAGTGTCTACCGGTGAACAGGAACTCATATCGATTAATACAGCACCATCTTTCAGGCCTGCCACGACATTGTCCCCTTCCCCGAGCAATACTTTTCTCACCGCTTTGCCTTCTGGCAACATCGTGATAACAATGTCCGCCGCTATGCCGAGAGCTTCCAGTGAATCAGCTGCTGTTGCGCCTGTTTCCTGGCAAAATTGAGTTACCGTCTCACTCGCCAAATCAAAAACAGTTAGCACATAGCCTGCTTCAGCCAGTCGTCTGGCCATGGGATAACCCATGTTGCCCAGGCCGACAAATCCTATGGCCGCTGGTGGGATAAAACTACTTTTATCACTATTCATATAATTACTTTGCGTCAAATTCTTCGATCACAGGATTAGCTGCACGGAAACTGTCTACAGCGGCTGGAACGCCACAATAAACTGCTGCCTGTAAAAACACAGCGGCAATTTGCTCATTAGTCAGGCCATTATTCTTTGCACCGCGGGTATGCACTGCCACTTCATGGGTCTTACCCAACGCCGTCAGCATTCCCAGATTAACCAGGCTGCGCTCCTTACGTGTCAGACCACCTCGATTCCAGCCATCACCCCAACAGTATTCATTGAGCAGGTCTTGCAGACCCTGGTTAAAATCAGTGGCATTATTCAGTGCAGCGTCAACATACTTGTCACCCAACACTTCGCGGCGAGTTTGAATTCCCTGCTCTTTCAGGGCGGCGCGTGAATCATCAGACATGGTAAATACTCCAGTATTTGGGGTTAGAAATTCGAGGCGTGCATCATACAATAACAAACAGTGTGCTTCTATCTGATAACAAGGGGTTTCAATGAGCAACTCTCCATTTAACCTGGAAAACAAAACCGCCATCATCACCGGCGGCGCTTCCGGCATTGGCGCTGCCACGGCAGAGTTATTTGCCTCTGTGGGCGCTACTGTCCATGTCAGTGATATCGACCTTAAGGCCTGTCAGGATCGTCATGCATCTTCAGAGTTTGCTGACAAAATCATTGTGCATCACTGCGATGTGGCTGATAAGGCCAGCGTGGATGCCTATGTGGATGCGGTGCTGGCTGCAGGCATGGTGGATATACTTTTCAACAATGCCGGCGCCGGTATGGTCGGCCGAATCGAACAAACTTCAGAGGAAGATTTTGACCGGCTTTACAACGTTAATGTGAAAGGCGTTTTTCATATGACCAGCGCCCTGATGCCACATTTTCTGGAAAGGAAAGCTGGCAATATCGTTAACATGGCCAGTATCTGCGGAGTAATTGGCGTGCCAGACCGTTTCGCTTATTGTATGACCAAATTCGCCATTGTCGGCATGACCAAAGCGATGGCCATGGATCATGCGAAGGATAATATCCGGGTGAACTGTATCTGCCCGGGACGCATTGCCACGCCCTTTATGCTGGATCGCATTAATGAATACCCGGATCCTGAAGCCATCCGCGCTGACATGGATGCCAGCCAGCCCATGGGGCGTATGGGTGAGCCGGAAGAAGTAGCGACAGTGGCTTTGTATCTGGCGTCAGATGCCTCCAGTTTTGTCACCGGCGCATGTGAAAGTGTCGATGGAGGTTGGTTTGCGGGTTAAATGGCTACCTTGACGGCCATACCAGCGCACTCACTGCATCACTATCCGGGTAGACAGTTTTCGGAACCCCATCCTGCCACTGAATGACCAGGATGCCTGCATCAATACGCTTGCCTGTGTCATCAAATCGAACACGCCCACCTGCAAAATAATCCGATGCGCCGGTCGTTATATCCATGGTGTGCAAGGCATTATTTACAGCAACTTTGTCTGGTGATTCCGCCAACTCCAGAGCTTCTTTCAATAGCCAGATATGACCAAAGGCACACAGAGGGTTCTGGGTCATCCAGGGTTCGCCGGAAAAAGCCATATACTCGTCGATCATTTGCTCCTGTCCGCTCGTACTCCAGTTGGCAACAATGGACATAACGCCTTCCAGCAGAGCAGCCGGCATATTTGCTACCAGATCTGGTGAACCCATAGCGGCGCCATTACTGATGGTGGGTATGCGGCCTCTTCCCAAGCCAAATTCATTCATTTTTTCCAGCAGTAGTTTCGAATCTGAAATGGCCGTTGGAAGCAGCAACAGCAAATCCGGGCGCCGTGAACGTACACGTTGTATCAACGATGAAGCGTTGGCCAGTGGCGGGGTAAACACTTCGTTAACAACCAGTTCAAGGTTGTTTTCTGCCAGTGCATTGCCTTCCACGATGGGGCCGACAAAGGCCACTGAAGCGGCCGTATTGTCCATAACGATACCAATGGTTTCCGGACGTTTACCCGAAGCATTTTCTGCCAGGTCGAGCAGCAACGGTAAAGCATTTTCACTCTGGTAGGCACCGGTTGCCGAAGTCTGAAATACATAGTCGTAACCTCTGGAAGTAATCAGGTCTGAATAACTCAACGTCAGCAGCGGCACCTGCGCCCTTTCCGTCACTTCTGTCACAGCGAGCGTAAAGGAACTCAAGTAGGAACCAGTCGCCCCAACCATATCCGGCTCTTCCGCTATCATGCGCTGGGCTGCATTCTTCGCGCGCTCTACTGAATCGCCTGTATCAAAGACCACCAGTTCCAGTGGTCTGCCACCGTGAGCCTGAATACCGCCACTGGCATTGATCTGGGTGACAGCAAGTTCCGCCGCAGCCCGCATGACCCCGCCTTGCCGTGCCCATGGACCCGATAAGGGAACGATCAAACCTACTTTAATAGGACCCTGAGCATGCAGTGGCAGCGCCAGTACCAGACAAACGCTTGCTATGAATACTTTGACTTTCCCCATGATTTCTATTTTCCCGGATTTTTCTTCAATCAATGATTAAACGCGTGTTGTAAATTAAACGCTTTTTGTAAAGAGTCAAGGTAGCATATTCGGCCATTAAAAAAGGCAGCAGCCGTCTACCTACTATAAAAATAATTATGTTTGGCCCATCAAAAAAGGGAGCCCAAAGGGCTCCCTTTCGTGATTAGTCTGGCTCCAACGGAACTCACTAAAACCAATCAATCTCAGTTTCTGTGAGGGAGATTTATGTTGTCCTCTGGCCTTTTGACACTACTTTTGTCACTAACAGGCCAAATTGAACATTACTACCAATCTCCGTTGAAACCCTGCATATATCACTAGACATTGGATCACCTCCTTTTATTTTCAGTTGAATTAAGACCGAAAATACCGACATCCGCTGTTGGTGTCAATCATAAAAATAGTGGAAAAACCTCATGAGCAATAATGGCGTACACAGGCGGAAGATATTCAACTACACGCTCATCACAAAAACCTGAACCATAAAATTAGAGGGCTCACTTTAAACCAGATTCAGTGTTTTATAGTTTTCATGCACTAATAATTATCGATGGAAAGTGAGACATTTTGACACCAGATATCACTTACTAACAAACAATAGCATTCATAACCTGTCCATTGGTTATTCACTAGTACTGGCAAATTGATATCTCGATTATTATAAGATTAGATTCAGGAAAGATATCTCTGAGCTACTCAACAATATTCTTGGATTTTCAGTTAAGGACAGCGTATTAAATGGAAGAATTACTTGCTGAAGCCAAGACTCTTGTTATGCAATATGACGACTATGTCCAGGAGCAAAACCTGGCTGCCATTATGGCGTCTCTTTGCGAGGACGATCATTTTGAAATACTCCAACGCTCCCCTATTACTGGCAAAGAGACAATTGGCGAATTTTACGAGAGTAACTTTTCTGAGGGTGGTTTCAGTTTTAAAGTAGAAATTACTGATGAAAAAACTGTCTCAGATATCGTGTTTATCGGTGGTGTCATGAACAGAATTCATACACCCGAAGGCCAGTCCAGTGAATCAATCAAAATGAATTTCTCATTCGCTCTCAAGAAAGAAGATGGTCGTCTCAAGATTTGGCAGTGCCGCTTTGCACACTGACCTGCCTTTTTAAATTAGGGAGCCTGGTTACATCCCCAGGTAAGCCTGCCTGATTCGATCATTTTTGCGTAATTTTTCAGGATCACCATTTAATATAATTTTACCGGCTTCCAATACATAAGCCCGGTCGGCAAAGTGCAAGGCCTCAGCTACACGCTGTTCTACCAGCATTATGCTTAATCCTTCTGTCTGGTGTATCTCTACCAGGCGCTCAAATATTTCATCTGCAATTGCGGGCGCCAGCCCCATGGAGGGTTCATCCAGCATCAGCACCTCGGGTTCTGCCGCCAGCCCCCTGCCAATGGCCAGCATCTGCTGTTCACCGCCGGACAATGTGCCAGCCGCCTGCCCTTGCCTATCTTTCAGAATTGGAAACCAGGTGTAAATTTTTTCGAGATTGGCCAAAAAACCAGGATTGTCATTTTTTACGAAGGCTCCCATTTCCAGATTTTCCAGTACAGTCAGGGCTGGAAAGACCTGCCTGCCTTCGGGCACATGGGCAAGTCCCAGATGCGCTCGCCGGGAGGCTTCAACCGTAAGCAGATCATTGTTTTTGTAGGTAACAGATCCGGAGGTGGGAGTAACGATACCGGAAATGGTTTTGAACAGAGTGGTTTTACCCGCACCATTGGGCCCAACAATAGAAATTAACTCTCCCTGTTTAAGCGTAATGCAAATGTCATGAAGCACATCGACACTACCGTAACCGGCGCTGACTGAATCAATTTGTAGCAGAAAATCCTCAGTCATTTTCAAGCCACTTTTTCCCAAGATAAGCTTCAATAACCAGGGGGTTTCTCATAATGATATCGGGAATACCTTCAGCCAACAGACTGCCATGGTCGAGAACAACAAACCGATCTACCAGTTGTACCATCGCCTGCATGCTGTGTTCGATGATAATGATAGTAATGCCAAGCCCTCTCACCCGGCGTAGAACTTCCAACACGTCTTGCATGGCATCCGGGTCCAGCCCTGCAAGAATTTCATCGACAAGAATCAACGTTGGTGCGCAGGCCAGTGCCCGCGCTAGCTCCATTAACCGCAATTCCTTATTCGTAAGATTGGCTGCTGGCATATCACATTGGTCATGCAGGCCAACAATCTGTATTGCTGCGGACGCATGGCGCCCGGCTTCATCCTTTGTGCGTGTATGTACATAAGCGCCAATCACCACATTGTCCAAAACCGAGAGATGGGTGAAAGGTTTTGGCACCTGGAAAGTACGTGCCATGCCTTTTGCGCAGCGCTGGTTGGGGCGCTGCTTAAGAAGGCCTTGTCCACGAAAATTAATTTCACCTTTGTCAGGGTGTATGAAGCCATTGAGCAAATTAAACAAGGTAGTTTTTCCGGCACCATTAGGACCGATAATGCCAAGCAATTCTCCATGCCTGACCTCAAAATTCAGATCATTGGTGGCTTGTAGACCACCGAAGGATTTTGACAACCCTGACACTGCAAGAATGGGACTGACATGTTCTTGAGGTGTTACAACCAGAAGATCCTGGCTTACACTGAAATCAGCTACGCTGGCAGTGGAACCCAGCATACGGATCTGACCAGGTTTCAACAGGGACTGCAGTTTCCAGAGAATGCCCTGGGGCGCAAACAGAATCACGGCGATGATAGCCATCCCGTAGATAACTCCCTGAATGCCTGGAAAGTCCGCCGCATACCGCGCATAGAGCAATTCACTCAAAGGCACCAGAATGAAGGCACCCAACACCGGGCCCCATAACGTGCCTACCCCGCCGAACATGGCAAAGATCAATGCCTGTGCAGAGACCAGCATGCCAAACACGGCCAATGGTGTAACCACCAGTAAGACAACGGCATAGAAACCGCCAGCAGCCCCGGCGATGGCAGCACTGACCGTGATAGCCAGCAATTTCCAATACAGGGTGTTAATCCCCGCAGCCTCGGCAGCATCCTCATCCAGTTTAATTGCCAACAGGGACATACCAAAACGGGATCGGGATAATACAGAAGTGATGCCCAGTGTCGTGACCAGTAGTAACAAGGCAATCACAATATAGAAGTGCTGGTTTTCAAATTGCATGTAAGCCAGGGGAGCTTCGCGATGCATCGGTAAAGCCACTTCCTGGTAACCCAGCCATTCAAAAATGTAGAGCAGCGCCAGAGGATAAGCGAGCATGGCGAGGGCAAAATAATGTCCGCGTAATCGGAAAGTGGGAATGCCGACGAGCAGTCCGGCAATTCCTCCAGTCAACGTTGCCAATACGATAGTCAGCCAGGGGTTCAGGTTCCACACCACCATGCACAGCGCAACAAGGTAAGCCCCTAACCCAAAAAATGCGGCATGACCAAAACTGATCAGCCCGCTGTACCCTGAAAATAGATTCCACGACAAACCCATCACTGCCCAAATTGGAACAATGGTCATGATGAGCAGGTAATAGGAATTGTTCACCAGCAGCGCCAGCAGCAAATAGCCTAAACCAAACAAGCCTATATGCAGGAAATCCTTGCGGCTGCCAGAAAGGTTCATGCTGTTCTGTCCTTTTTGCCAAAAAAGCCCTGAGGCCTGAACAGAATGATGATAAGAAAAAACACAAAGATGACTGTGTTTTGTAACTGGTTAGGCAAAATCGTGGCAGACACCTGTTGCACGATGCCTATCGTTAGCCCACCAAGGAATGCACCACGAATACTACCCAAACCACCCAGGACAACCCCGGCATACATGATGATGACGTATTCAGTGCCAATATAAGGTGTAAATGGCGCATTGGAAGCCAGTAATCCGCCGCCAATGGCCGTGATGCCGACACCAAATCCAAAGGCCAGCCTGTGTGCCTTGTCCACATTGATGCCCATGTAGATGGCAGCATCCGGATTATCAGCAGACGCGCGCAGAGATTTTCCAAGCCTTGTCCTGGCCATGACCAGTCCGAAAATCAACACCACGAGAAGTGCCAGTACAGCCGAAATAGTTTGGGCCTGGTTGACGAAAACACTGACCCGATCACCGATCATTGGCCCCCACTCCCAGGCACTGTAGGAAAGCTCGTTGGCAACTGATACGGGTGTGGAGCCAAAAATAAACAAGCCGCCGTTTTGAAGCACCAGTGCTATGCCCAAGGTAAGAACCAACTGAGCATAATGTCCCTGGGCTTCCAGCTGGGTGGCTTTTCTGCCTGTAACAGCATTGACCAGAACACGGTGCAAAAGCACACCAAATAAAAACACGGCAGGGCCAGCCAACAATGCCAGCACGAAAGGAAACCAGAGTCCGTCAAAAAATGCCCAGGTTCCAAACCAGGCAAAACAAAAATAGGCGAAATACATTCCCAGCATCATGAATTCACCTTGGGCAAAATTGATGACCCGCATGACACCAAAAATAATAGTGAGGCCAACACACATGAGCCCGTACATGGCACCCATTAATAGTCCCGCTACAAGGGACTGGAGAAAGTTTTCCAGATACTGAAGGGCATCCATGTGTTAACCGGGAATTATTATTTGCTGCTACGGAATGGTAGCGACAGCAGGAACAACCAGGTGGAAATACTCATCATTCTCATACCCTTGCGCGCTTCTTCCGGACGAAGTTTAGCGGTCATGGGCATGGACTGAAATATTTTACCTTTGACCACCAACTGACTGCCGTCTCTTTCTATGACTTTTACTTCCATCAGTTCACTGCCGTCCTGGGAATAGATTTTCATAAAGAACTAAACCTTGTTGCTTTAAAAGTGGCGCATCGTCGTGCGCCCCTAAAAATAAAATTCTTTGTCAGTTATTTGATAACTATTTGATATCTATTTTATAACTGCATCAAAATCCATGCCTATTTCGTCAAACATGGTCATGGCCGTTCCTCGACCGGCGCCAAAAACGCCTCCACCTGGATGCTGGAATGGTCCGACCAGATAAAGTCTATCAATTCCAGGTACTACATTTTTTCCCAGTTCCGCTGTTGGCCGATGAGCACCAAACTGATACATGTATGGCGCCACGCCGTGAATATCGCCGCGTTGGAAACTGGCAGAAGTGCGCTCCATGTCCAGCGGTGAATCACAATGCCAGGCAGGGATGATGTCCCTGCTCAGGTTGGTCACGTAAGGCTGCATATTGGCAATCATATGATCGGCAAAGGCCTCTTTGTGTCTGTCCCAGGCCGCTGCGCCACCATCAGGATGCTCATAGGGACAATAATCCCAGGCATGCATTGTGGCTTTGCCTTCAGGGGCACGGGATGGATCGATATTGGTTGCTGAGCCCAATGCGCATAGTGAGTTTTTGGGGATGCGTCCATAACGCAAGTCATCGAAATGATCACGCAGAGTATCAATACTGTCTGGCAACAATTCGATCATCATGGCCTTTTTCACATGGTCGCCCGCCGCAAATTCCAGCGGTTCATCCAGCGCGGCATGAATGGTGAATACGCAGTTGGCTGACAGCACCACTTTTTCTGCCGTTTTAGCTACAAAAGGATCCAACCCCTCCACCATTTTTGGCAGAAGATGAGGATGAATTGCGCCTATCACGGCATCGTTGGCTTTTATTTCACGCCCGTCATCAGTGACAACACCAGTTGCCCTGCCATCGGATACCAATACTTTACTAATTGATGTCCCGGTAAGAATTTCACCGCCATGGTCTGTAATACAGTCCGCCAGAGCCTGACTCAACATACCGCTGCCGCCCTTGGCGACACCAATGCCGTATTTTTCCAGCCAGCCCAGAAACATGAAGGGGCCTATACCGGTACCCTTTTCTTCCGGACCGGTGAGATTTTCGCTGACCATGCGCAGGAAGTGGAGGCGCACTCTTTCGTCCTCGAAATATTCCATCACTATGTCATAGGCGCTCTTCATCATCACCTGCATGATTTCCTGGCCTTCCCGGCTCTGATCCATCATCGCGTACATGGCACCTACTGGAGCAGGCGGCGTATAGAGCGTGCCTACCATGGCCGGCAGGTATCCTGCTGCAGTTTCTGAAAAGCGGCGATAATTCTCGGCGTCTTTTTCGGAAAACTTGGCGATCTCGGCAATGTTTTTGTCACGATCTGTGTGAATGGCCAGGGTCTGTCCGTCGGGGAAAATAGAAATCATGGGAATTTCAGGATGAATGTATTCCAGGCCATATTTGGACATGAGCCCCAGTTCATCATTTACGATAAGGGGGTTGGCCTGAATGAAGATATGGGCCATGGAATGTTGGTCATGTTTGAAACCCGGCAAAGTCAGTTCCCTGGTGACTACCCCGCCACCAATCCAGTCCTGACGTTCCAACACCAGTACTTTTTTTCCGGCCTTTGCCATGTAGGCTGCTGCCACCAGACCATTGTGGCCTGAACCGATGGCTACTACATCATACGAATCAGACATCAATTACCCCTTGAAAAATCGTCGTTAATTTTTTTTGGATTGAAACTTGAGACGTGTACTTGCGACTTGTGACTGGTCTCTTGTATCTTGAGCAAAGCATACCAAAGAATAGGAGAGCATGCTGTTATGTCCGATACCGAAAAACGAAACGAAGAACTGGTGAAATCTTTTTTTGAGGTGCTCAGTGCTGGGGATCTTGAAACCCTGCGCAGCATGTTCACTGTAGAAGCTTGCTGGACAGCCATGTCAAAAAATATTCCCGGTGCCGGCGCTCATCCAGGCCGTGATCACATCATCGATGAATTCCTGGCACCTGTCAGGGGCATGTTTGTCGATGGCGATCCTAAAGTACAAATACACAAGCTAACCGCCAAAGATAATATGGTTTATGCAGAAACCAGAGCTGTGGGGATGTTCCAGAGCGGCATTGAATACGACAATTTGTATTGCTGGGCTTTTGAAATTGCCGATGGTCAGGTAGACCAGGTTCGTGAATACATGGACAGCCACTACATCATGAGTGTGGTGCCAGCCCCGGAATAGAATCAAGGCAATACATTTCCACCAACTAAAATCTCACGTTAGAAAACACAGGTGAAAAGGAAATTTTAATGATCAATGCGAACAAATTAATTCATTTTCTGGCGCCAACACTTCTTGCATGGTCATTACAGGCACAGATTCAAGACATCAGCGAAATTTGTAATGAATGCATCGTAGAACGCTTTGCCAATTGCGGTGGTTTTCTGGAAGGGGCAACTGTTGCCCCCGACGGTACCCTGTGGGTGGTTGACCTGTTAAGCGGGAATCTGCTCTCGGTGTCAGCGGCTGGCCAGTGCTCAGTGGAAGGCAATTCAGGAGGCCAGCCTAATGGTGCCAAGCATCATAAAGACGGCCGACTATTTATTGCTGACAAAGTCAAAGGCATCCTGGAATTTGATCCTCAGACCAAAGAAGTGACTCTCGTCGTTAATATGTACAAGAATGAATTGATTCGAGGCTTTAATGATCTGGTGTTTGACTCAAATGGCGGTTTTTACTTCACTGAACCTTATGGCTCCGGTGCTCTGGAACCTATTGGCAGGGTTTTTTATGTACCGCCTGGTGGAAATAACACCACTATGCAATTGGTCTCTGGCGGTATGGCTTTCCCCAATGGCATTGCCCTTTCTCCCAATGAGGTTAATTTGTACGTGGGCGAGTACGCGCGCAAGCGCATCACGTCCCTGCCCTCACTATCATCACAGGATGTCTTTGATACTTCGTTTGTAAAGGCCCATACCGAAGGTGGAATAGGCCCTGATGGCATGGCCCTGGATGAAGTCGGCAATATTTATCAGGCGATTTTCCAGGGAGGTCATGTCAGTGTATTTGACTCTAACGGATTTCATTTAGGGAAAATCTGGCTGCCTGAAGACGCCGGGACTTTTGTCACCAATGTGGCTTTCGATGGCAATTGGCTGTACATCACTGAAGCTTCACGGGGCGTGATCTGGCGGGTGCGTACCAATAATTCGGGGCTGCTGTTGTATCACCAGCGCGATTAGTTGAGCGGATTTAATAGCTATCAGTTATTAACAGTCCTATGTCTGGTTCCATCACTGTCAATACATAAATAAGGCAAACCCAGTTCATCGAGCCAGGCTTTACCAGCTGACCCTAACAAAACAGCAATAGAGGCAGCACTGCCTGCCACAACACATTGCTGCGCAAGTACGCTGACAGAACTGAATCCTTCAATCGGCCAACCGGTCAGTGGATTCAGAATATGGCTGTACTTTTTCCCCTGGATAATGGTGTAGCGCTCATAATCGCCACTGGTTGCCAGCCCACCGCTTTGTATTTCTATAACAGCCGCTGCATTGTCAGTATTGAATGGATCGCGGATGCCTACCTGCCAGGGTAAATGCTGGCTTTCCAGGCCAAATACTCTGATGTCACCGCCAAGCTCGACCATGCCGGATGCAATGCCCTCCTCTTCAGCCTTGGCGGCAACACAGTCTGCGGCATACTCTTTTACGATGCCGCCAAAATCAATTTCCATGCCCGGGATTGGCAGGTGTATCATCCCCGGCTCTCGTATTACTTTCTCCCAGCCAATTTTTTCAAGTGCCAGATTAATTTCACGGGAGTCCGGCAGGGCCTGTTTTTCTTCAAGCTGATGATAGTTCCAAAGTTTTCTTAATGAACCACTGGTGATATCGAAAAGGCCTTGGCTTTGCGTATGACAGGTATCCGCATATTCCAACAAGCGTTCTGTTTCTTCATCCACTGTTACAACATCAGGCAATCCTGCTGATTCGTTAATGTGGGTAATGGTGCTGTCAGGCAGAAAGCGGGAATATTTTTTTTCCAGCCTGAGTATTTCTTTTTCGAGCTTTCCTACAACGTCTTTGGCAATTTTGACTGGACACCCTCTGAACTGAATTTCACAGGGACTGCCCATCGCCTTGAACCGGTGATGGAAAATTTCAGTAGAGTCAGAAGGAATAACCGACACCCAGGGACATCCTGGTGAAGTTAACCAGCGCCGGGCTGTTGGCCCCATCAAACATGGAATAGCCATCGTCAGTCACATATCGTTCCACCATGAATGTCAGAGTAACATCATCAAGTGTTGTTTGAACCTGCAACCCGCCGCTCACTGCGCCATAGGCGGCCAGACGGTAGTCACTGGAATTATGTGGCACTGTTCCGGAGAAATCATTGACCGCGCTAAAAAAATCGGCGTCTGACTGGCTGTAGTAACGCAGACTGGGAGTGATCTGCCAGTTGTCGCCAAGGTTCTGGTACCAGGACACTTCAAAGGTCAGGGAATTCACTCCAAAATTATCATCATACAGACGTAAATCCAGGTGCATGGCAGCATCCAGGGAAGGAATAAACCGCCGATACGCATTGGACAAGGCTGCTTGGGTGCGGGAATCCGGTCTTGCGTCACCAAGTTTATAAGGGTCAGTCAAAAAGCCGCTATGATGAGTCAGGTTTAGTGAAGACTGAAACAAACTGTTCTGGTCAATGATCTGACTGACGGAGAAAAATGCCGATGAAGTGCGTTTGCTCTCATCAGTCACACGATTAAACAGGCTCGCATCGGTTGGATTGATATCATCGGAAGCAAAGCTGACGCCTCCGGATAAAGTTGTCAGGTCGTTATTGAAATGACGCTGCAGATCAAAACCGCCATTCCAGGATTCATAATCATCTTCTTTAGACGTGCCAATATTGAAGGCATAATTGCCGTTGTCGAGATAACGCCTCAGGGAAATATTGTAATCCCGTCTTTGTTCATGAATGGTGGCACCACTCATCACAATACTTTTATTTCCATCAAATGGTTCCAGGGCATACCAGGGAGAGGCTCCGCTCATGCTTTCATAACTTGAGTTTAAAGACAGCCCATAGTTGTCCCCCACTGGAGCAACAAGCTGAAACTGATGTACGGTGATGTCATAACGATCAGGACTTCCTAAGAACAGAAACTCTTCCGGTAAATTATCTTCTTCATAACTGGATATTCGATAACCCAGGCTTGTTTCAGTAGGAGGGGTATCTGCACGAACTACAGCAGATATTCCTGGCAAAGCCAGGGCAGAAGCAGTCAGTGCAAGCAACGAGCGGGATTTCATACGGCCATCAATAACTCAGTTACAACCGCAGCCGCCACCTGCGGCACTATGTCCGCCATTGGAGGCTTCCTTGCTGAAATAAATGTGATTATTCAGTGCAGTTTCCAGAGGATCAGTTTCAATGGCCATTTCAGGTTTGGCCAGTGTGCCACGTTCCCAGGCTTGAACTGGCTGGCAACCAGACACAAACATCGCCATGAAAATTAAAATCGGTAAAGTGAAGAGTAATTTTTTCATGTCTTAGTGCTCACTTCTTTTTTTATTACAGTTTTTGCGAAAGCTCTCTGATTGCTTGTTCAATCATCTCTCCATCACTGCGTTTGAAACCTTCATGGTGCATGATGACATTGCCTTGCGTGTCGAGCAGAAATGAAGTCGGCATGCCCCTGACTGCAAAGTCTGCTGGTGATATCCCCTCCGGGTCTGCCAACACGATAAAATCAACGGGCTTGTCCAACAGAAAATCAATACCATCTTCGGGATCACTATCGACGTTCACTGCAATCACTTCAAATGCCATACCTTCACTTTGTAAGCGGTTACGCATCTCGTTCATGATCGGCATGGACACCAGGCAAGGAGGACACCAGGACGCCCAGAAATCCAGATACACAATACTGCCCTTGAAGTCTGCCAAAGAAACCTCTCCTTCAAGCTGGAGTTGAGGCAGGTTTAGGTCAGGTGCTTGCTCACCTTCTTCAACACCAAAGGCATGATTCATGCTTATGAAATAGAAATAGAAAGAGACAAAGGCACAGGACAGCATGAATGCCGCAATGACAGGAAACTTCGTAGTGATTAATGACATAGTCGGATCCGGATTGTTCCAAACAGTATACTTCAGTGTTCCCTTTATAACGTGACGCAGGTTTGCAAGGAACCAGAATTATTAACACAGTGTGAACACGTTACCAATTTTCAAGCAAAAACGAGAATTACATATACTAATTCCGGTCTTTGGCTGTGACAATTCCAAGGGTACGTGCTGAAAATTAATAATCTAGAATAATTATTCTGTTTTAGACATTATTTTAGAAAAACTTAAGAAAAGTATTAGGGGAATCCCATGAAGTATCTGCGTTATCTATGCCTGAGTATCTGTCTGGGCACTGCCATGCTGCTCACCATAATGTCTTCGAATGCCCAGGAGCGTGACATCAATGGGGCTCGAAACTCTTCAACAGACGGTACTTCCCTGGATACCAATGTCAGCTTTACTCTGCGCATGACTCTGGCAGGTGAAGACATTCCTTTGGATTCAGCAACGCTTGGTGAGGATGTCAGCGTGACTGCCATCATCCGGCCTGAAACGGAAGATATTGGTCAACCAACAGATGTCATCCTTGTGGATTTTCTCCCCCCCAACCTGAACATGCGCAATGCCGATGGTAATTTTGTTTCCTGGAATGGCAGCCTGAAAACACTTGTGCCTTATCTCGAAGACGTCGATCTGGAAAGCGAATTGGAAGTTGAAGTCTTTTCCGGCCAGTTAGGCACTACAGGTAATCACAGAATTTTTGTTGGCTTCACGGTAGGCGATGCACTTTATTTCACTCCTACTGCCCTGCGCTTTGATATCAACGAGGCAGTTGTGGAAGCTAGCGCTCTGGAACAGGCCGTGGAATTTTTCGAATCCACTATCTCTCCTACCATTGTCCAGGCGCGTTGCATAGCCTGTCATGTTGCTAACGGATTAGCAGATGATGGAGCAGCACATATATTTGTCAGAACCTCTAATTCCGATCACCTGACAATTAATTTTGATGAATTTAGACAGGTACATTCTGCAAATAGTTCTGAATACATTCTTCAGAAAGTTCAGGGCATGCTCGACCATGGCGGCAATACTCTACTGACTGCAGGTAGTACTGGCTTCAATGATTTGTCTGATTTTCTGAATCTACTTGATCAGGCGGCTACAGAATAATTTAGTGATGATCCTCGTTATGCTTGCGCTCATATTCCATCTGAGCATGATCTTTTTCCTTCTTCGTGTTACCGGCCTGAGCCCGGGCTTTTTTGAAGGATTTATCCCGCGTCCTTGAAGTGCTCACCGCTGCAACGGTGAACTGTTTTTCCAGATCACTGCTGTCACATTCAGGACAGTTCGGCGACTCATCCAGCTTAACGATTTTCTCAAACTGGTGCCCGCAACCCTGGCATATGTATTCATAAATTGGCATTACACTTTTCTCCTTTTCCCTTCTCGAACTGCATAGTATGCCTCTGAGAAGAACCCGATACCAGTGTATCTGCTGTGTTTACAGTTATACTATTAAAGATGACCCGCAAGATTATCCACTGCGATTGTGACTGTTTTTATGCCGCTATCGAAATACGCGATGACCCAGCACTGGCAGGCCTGCCAGTTGCAGTAGGCGGCGCAGAGGATCGCCGTGGCGTGATTGCTACCTGTAATTATGAAGCCCGGGAATACGGCATACATTCCGCCATGGCCTCAGCGACGGCGAAAAGAAAATGCAGGGATCTGATTATCATTCCGGGAAATATGGAAAAATACCGGATAGCCACCCAACAAATGCATATCATTTTCCGTGACTATACCGAGCTCATTGAACCCCTTTCACTGGACGAGGCATTCCTGGATGTCTCCGAAACAACACAGTGCAGTGGCAGCGGGACTCTCATTGCGAAGGAAATTCGTCAACGTGTTCGTAACGAGATAGGCATAACTCTCTCTGCCGGTATCGCCCCTAACAAATTTCTTGCCAAGGTTGCCAGTGACTGGAACAAACCGGACGGGCAATTTGTCATTACTCCTGACAAAGTAGCAGATTTCGTTGAGAAGCTGCCTGTTAGGAAACTTTACGGTGTTGGCAAAGTAACAGCACAGAAAATGGATAATTTTGGTATAGAAACCTGTGGTGATTTACAGCAATATGATAAAACCCGGTTACTGGAAATGTTCGGAAGTTTTGGTGAGACTCTGCATTCTTTATGCCGCGGTATTGACGAACGCAAGGTGCAAACTCAAAGCAGACGAAAGTCCATCAGTGTTGAGCATACATTTCCTGAAGACTTGCCTAGTCTGGACACCTGTCTATCCACCTTGCCGAATCTTATGGAGAAACTGGAGCAACGTATCAATAATTCAAAAAAGAAAGTCACCATAGGCAAGCAGTTTGTGAAAATCAAATTCAATGATTTTATTTCGACCACTGTTGAACAAAGTTCTAGTACTCTCGACCTGGATGGCTTCAGGGTTCTCTGTCGCACTGGATTTGAGCGTGGCAACAAACCGGTACGTTTACTTGGTCTGGGTGTAAGAATGAAAGAAGCACCACTGTATACTCAACTGGAGTTCAGGAACTTCTAAATCACATGTCCCGCTATCGTCCACCTGCCAAACCCATGTCAGCCTACATCACTCCGGAGGGAAAAACCCGGCTGAAGGATGAGCTCCAACACTTGTGGAAAGTTGAACGACCCGAGGTAACGCAGCAGGTATCTGATGCCGCAGCCCTCGGTGATCGTTCAGAAAATGCAGAGTATATTTACGGTAAAAAGCGCCTGCGGGAAATTGACCGACGTGTTCGCTTTTTGCGCAAACGGCTTGAAGTGTTAAACGTGGTTGATCAGTTGCCCTCGGATACCAACAAAGTATATTTTGGCGCCTGGGTGGAACTGGCCAGAGAAGACGGCATTGAGGTGAAATATCGTCTGGTAGGACCCGACGAGATTGACCCCGCCAAAAACCATATCAGCATTGACTCTATACTCGGAAAAGCCTTGCTCGGTAAGCACCTGGATGACGAAGTTGCGATCCAAACGCCTTCAGGAACCCATCGCTACGAAGTTATTACTGTGAATTACTCCGGGGCGCAAAGTGATGACAAGGACTTCTGATGCTTAACGTCACCCTGGTTGGTTACCGCAGAGTTCTGGGCACTAGCATCACTATTCCGATTGAAATGCTCAATGCTGCCGATCTGATCAATCGTATTGATGGCAGAAAAAAAGATGATCTTGCTATTCAGCTGGTAAGCCTGGATGGTAAAAATATCTCCTTGAATGCCGGCCTCGAACTGGTATGCAATCACAAACTGGAGGACATCGAAAATACCGATATGATCATCCTGCCTGCTCTCTGGGGAAATCCACTGGGTGTGGTCAGGCAGTACACGGAATTAACCGAGTGGCTAAGAACGTTACAGGGTAGCAATGTCATCGTTTGTGCAGTAGGTACGGGCAGTTATTTCCTTGCCGAAACCGGTTTACTGAACAATAAAGTCGCTACTACACATTGGTATTACTTCGATCAGTTCCATGCAACTTATCCGGACGTGTTGTTGCAGCGAGACCGCTTTATTACCAAGGCAGGCAATTTATATTGCGCCGGCAGTGTAAATTCAGTACGTGATGTGATGCTGCATTTCATCGAAGAATATTATTCCCAGTCTGTAGCTGCCCAGGTATCACGCCACTTTACCCATGAAATAAAACGTACCTACACCTCCAGTTTTCTCAAACATTCACCGCAGAATTATCATGACGATGAAAATGTCATAGACATCCAGGAATGGATGCATAGTCGGTACAATGAAGACATTACACTGGAGACTATTGCTGAAAACTTTGATATCAGCATTCGCTCCCTGAATCGGCGTTTCAAACAGGCTACCGGTAAATCACCTATTCAATACCTGCAGCAAATACGTATTGAAAATGCCTGTGAATTACTTAAGACCAGCAACCTGAGTATTGCAGAAGTAGCTTTCAGTTCGGGTTATCCAGACAGCAGTTACTTTTCTACCCTGTTCCGAAAATCAATCTCATTATCACCCAGGGAATACCGGAATCTGGTCAGAAAAAAAATGTTCGAGGTAAATACCTGAAGCAAATTAAGCTCAAAAAAAAACACGGGTCAAAGACCCGTGTTTTTTATCAAGATTAAAATTATTTATATTTTTTCAGTTACTATAGTTATTCATTGGCAGCCTGCTGCTCATCGAATTCTTCAACGAAACCTTCCACGCTAACAATATCCGGGCTGTCATCTATAGTTTTGTTACTGACTCTACTTTGCCGCCGTTTCTTTTCATTAATTTCCTTAATCCGTCTTTCCACGGCGTCGAATGTATCGCGTATCGCGACATAAATATCTTCGTGTGCATGTTTATCATGTTGATCGTGATTAACCACGATATCGTGGTTTGGAATAAAAGCTTCAACGCCCACACGGTAAACCTTACCTTTGTGATGATTATTGTGGGGTGATTCTACGGTTACTCTAAGACTTAGGATTTGATCGCTGTATCTTTCCAGCTTTTCTGCTCTTTTCTGGACCGCTTCTTCAACGGCTTGGGAATGGTCTACACCTCTGAATAAAACTTGTGTGTCAGTTATCATACATGCGCCTCCTGGAACGCTGCTTCACAACGTTTTTTCACGCAATGCCTGTGCTTTCCTTACAAAGCAAACTGCACTTTGAACAAACTATTTGACTACACACTTAGCGTTCTAACCAAATGCCAGTCCAATACCACATTGCGCATTTGTTTTATCGCGACCCTTAAATCTATCCGTGAATTATTTCAGGTGCGTTATCCATACTACTCACAATGGGGGGGCTGTCAAACATTTTCAAGCCCCTGCCTGACGAAAAAATTAATTTCATTTTCCTGCAAAAATAGTTGCCAGCAATTCTTGTTTTTGCCTGCACACCATGTTTGAATTGATCGATTAACCCGCCTCAATTATTTTGCTTCTCTTTCCCTTTCAGGATTTTTTCACACGTACACTACCTCTCAATAACAGTATGTTCTGCATGGCCTATCCTGGGGAATATTTCCAATGCCAGGGCTCAAAGGCCATACCTGAAAGGTTATTTTGCGGAAAACTCATACTAAATCCGTAGGTTCTGGCATAACTGCTCAACCATTTATAAGCCGGACTGTTTTCGAAGCTTTCTTCCAATGGTTCAAATCCAGGGGTGGTGATATCGATAGCGCAACCGCTATGGTGTTCACTGTATCCGGGTGCCGCATTGACCTTGAGTATGTCTTCGATGGACAGACCATTTGTCAGTTTTTTCTCAAATAACTCTTTCTGGTATTGGGTACTGCGATAAGCCGAGACAATGTGCAATTCAATATTCTCTTCCATGGCCTTTTTCTGCATGGACTGCCAGGCAGAGAATGCATCAGCATTCATTAAAGGCTGTCTGCCAAACACATCTGTTTCTGTTTCAACCAGATCCAGGCATTCAGGTTGAAAATCCAGTCCACAGGTTTCCGGGTACGTATCGGGGATATTCAGTTCCTGGTGCATTGCCTGAATGGCGTCTTCCAGGTTGGAGGTTTTGGTCATGTCTGGAACCGTTTCAGTGATTTACTCTGATGATGGGAGCAGTGTATGCAAGTAGGCCCGCAAGGTCACATTATTTAAGGGGTTGGCCTCTTTTGGCCTCTTTTGACCTGATTTGGCCTTTATTTAATATTTAATGGCCATTTCACAAAATAAGTTTTAGGCTATTCCCTATATGATGCATCGGTATTCTATTCCAAGACCCTGATTTTAAGGATAAAACTGATCGTGGTACATCTTCCTGTCATTACCGCCATGGGCGGTATCAGTCCTGCCGGCAGGAGCGCATTTCATTATGGCTATAGACGCCTTATCTTTGACAAACTTCCCGCAGATAAAGCCCGTGAAACACTATTGAATCTTGCTGTATTGACCAGCCAGGTGCATTACAACGGGTCACACTGGGAAAACAGCAGCGAACAAATTATTCAACTTGATAGCTGGCTGGATCAGAACAGTCAGGCATTGCTGGATTCAACTCTGATACGCAAACTGGAATCAAATTTATTTGATCCAGCCTCTCTACGTCACCATATTCGCGGCCATTTATTCCCCAAGGGAGGACAGGACGCTTTAAGTTTCCAGATCAAGAAACGTCACCTGCCTCACAACATTCCTGAAAGCTGGCAAGTCACTGAAGGCGACTCTGGCCTGCTGAATGTCACTGTGGCAGGCATGGTGGATGTCATGCTCGAAGATGCGCATCAAAGCCCGGTGAATTATGCCGGCCAGTTGCCCAGTGGATTTGAACCTGCAGAATTGTATGCCTCACGTAATCATCCCCGGGCCCTGCAAATGACCATCTACGGTATTTCTGACGCTCTTTATTCCATGGGTATTGAGTGGGATGTTGTTCGCCAGAAAGTCTCACCGGAGCAAATTGGTATCTATGCTTGCAGCAGCATGAGTCAGCTGGATTACAACGGCAATGGCGGCATGCTCCAGGCCCGACTGTTAGGCAAGAAAGTAACCTCAAAACAGTTGCCCCTGGGCTTCAGTGATATGCCAGCGGATTTTATTAACGCCTATGTACTGGGCAATGTGGGCAGCACCGGCACAAGCCTGGGCGCATGTGCCACTTTCCATTACAACCTGGCCCAGGCTACGCGGGATATACAAAACGGTACTCATCGTGTCGTGGTTGTCGGGGGCAGTGAAGCCGCAATCCTGCCCGAGATTATTGAGGCTTTCTCCACAATGGGAGCTATTGCCAATGACGATGCGCTACAAGCACTTGATAGTGGAGATGCCCCGGATTATCGACGGGCCTGCCGTCCCTTTGGTAACAACATCGGTTTTACTTTGGGAGAATCCAGTCAGTTTATTGTGCTTATGGATGACGCCCTGGCATTGGAGTTGGGCGCTTCTATTTACGGCTCAGTCAACGATGTCTTCGTTAACGCTGACGGCTTCAAAAAATCCATTGCCAGTCCAGGGGTAGGAAACTACCTGACCTTTGCCCGCGCAGCTGCCGCCACAAAAGCAGTCCTGGGCGAATCCAGTCTGCGCAACAACACATTCATCCAGGCTCATGGTACGGGGACACCGCAGAATCGAGTGACAGAATCCGCCATTCTGGCAGACGTCGCCAAACATTTCGGCGCTGAAAACTGGAAAGTCTCAGCCGTAAAATCTTATCTGGGTCATTCTCTGGGCGTGGCCGGCGCCGATCAACTCGCCAGCAGTCTGGGAATCTGGCAGTACGGCATTCTGCCCGGCATTCAATCTACCGAATCCATTGCAGACGATGTCCATCAGGAAGGCCTGGAATTTCTGCTAGACCACCAGGAAATTGATCCTGATTCTCTTGACACCATTCTGCTCAATGCCAAAGGGTTTGGCGGCAACAATGCAACGGCATCAATAATGTCACCTGCCGTGACCAAACGTATGCTGGAAAAACGCCATGGCAAGAAAGCCGTCAAGGGCTGGCAGGCAGCCAATGAAGGTACAGAGGCAGCGGCAAGGGACTATGAAGAGCTGACCAACCTGCAACCTATCCGGCCAATTTATCATTTCGATAACGATGTCCGTGGCGGGAAAGACCTCTCTTTCAGTGACGGAAAAGTTCAACTGCGCGGCTATGGCAAGGACATCAATCTGGATCTTGCCAACAAATATGCAGACATGAGCGACTAAATATCTGGCCTGCGGCTACTACCTTTAATTCTGTGAACTAGATCACATAGCAGATTGCCATTTGGTAATTTTGCCGAAACCTTGTGGTTATGTGACTGCCCTAGAATGGTCCAACATAAAAAGTTAAATCAACGGACAGTTGCCATGGAAACCTTCAAAAACTTCACTCTAAACACTTTTGCCCTTAACTCTTTATGGCTACGCCTGATTCTGGTAATTACTTTTTTCATCGCCCTGATTACAGCCATCCTGCAATATTATTCACTGGTTCAGTTTGAAGAAGCATCCACCCTTAACCTGGAACATGAAGGTTTGCTCCTTTCGGATACACTGGAAGCAACCACACTGCATGAACTCGCGCAAAATAACATTCAGACGATTCAGGAGCATATCAATCGTCTTGTCAGCAACCGGGAAATTAATGATATTGAAATCAACATTCTTTCAATATCACCTAATGGCTCGGAAATAGTGGTAAGCAATGTCTCCGATAATATTGAAGCGGCTGATGAGGAAGATCATCTCGAATTGCTGGATGCCTTGAACAGCGGACAAGCCAATATCTTTTTTGAAGTGGAAACAAACGATAATGATCCCGATGATATCGACCTGCACGAATTGGAAATAGAAGCGGGAGAGAATCATCCGGACAATTATTTTCAGGATAACTCTCGCTACATGAGTATCACTACTCCCCTGATTCTGGATGGCGAAAAACTAGGTGGAATCAACGTGAAACTATCTTTGCACCCTTTGGACATCAAACTGACACAGATCCGAAAAATGTTGTTGATGAGCATACTGGCTGCTACAGCTTTGGTACTTTTTGGATTCGGCCTATTAATGAACAAGAAAATTTTCTTACCCATCAGTCAACTGAAAAAAGACATGGATTCTGTTGCTAACGGTGATCTTGATTTGCAGCTTGCAGCCAGTAGCCGCGTCGATGAAATTGGTCAGCTTGCGCAAGCCTTTAATTGCATGACCAAGCAGTTACAACGCACCCAGTCACAATTGCATCAATACCTGAAGCCGAAGAAAAAGAAATTTCCGTTTTTTTCGTTGATATCGTTTCCTTTACCACGACATCCGAGCGCCTTGGTCCCACCGCAACGGTTGCTTATCTGAATAATTTCTATGACCGTATTTCTGAATCCATACGGGACGCCAACGGCTATATCGACAAGTTTGTAGCTGACGAATTGATTTGTGTGTTTGAAGGGAAAACCCATGCCGAGGATGCGGTAAACACGGCTAGAAAAATTCTGGATAACCTGAAAGGGTGTACGGATTGCAAAGTACGCATTGGGATTAATTCAGGCAGTTGTATCATCGCTGACATTGGCAGCCGGATGATGGGCAGGATGGACAGAACCATTATTGGTGACACTGTCAATGTGGCCCAACGCCTGATGTCTGTTGCAGAACCCGATTCTGCTGTGTTCTCACTGACCACCTGGCAAAGTATCGATAACAGGGAAGACATTACCCCTCTTGCCCCCCAGAAACTTAAAGGCAAAGCGTTTCCCGTAAAAGTCTTTGCTCTGGGTTACAACATCAATCCCCTGCCTATTGCCATTGAAACTGGCATCCAGGAAATCGCACTGGCAAGCTAGGTATTTGGGGAACATTAGGGATTAATTGTGCATTCAATTATCTGTTATAGACATGATATAACTGTGTGATACTCTTTTCCCTATTACACCACTGAATCCTGGGAACACTTATCAGGATGGTACGGGGATACTCTCATGAAGTTATGTCGCTTTATAAATACCGCATTACTTGCACTGCTTTTCACTGGCAGCCAACTTACTTTTGCCCATCACGCGTTTACCGCCCAGTATGATGCCGAGGCGCGAACTGAACTAAATGGCGTATTAGTCAAAGTGGAATGGCTCAATCCTCATGCCTATTTTTATCTTGATGTGGAAGACCCCGAAACTGGTGAAGTTACCACCTGGGCCTGTGAGCTGGGTTCCCCTGTTTCCATGCTGAGACAGGGCTGGACCCGTGAAGCTCTCGTATTGGGAGAGATTTTTGTTGTGGAAGGCTCACTTGCTCGCGACGGTAGCCCTTCCATGAATGCCAGCCGGGTAGTGGTAGAAAGTACCGGCGAGCGTTTGCTTTCCAGACGACAGGATTAACAGGATTGGACATGAAAAAACCGGTATTAATAATTTTGCTTTTTCAGGCGATGCTGTCGATGACAGCCATTGCAGCTGACTATAATCCAGATGGGGCTACCCCCAGATTAGCCAATGGCAATCCCAACCTGGGGGCTCAGGAAGATGGCCTGGGCAACTGGGGCCGAGGTCCGGGCCCGATGGTAGCGGGAGCTTTCTACCCGCCTCCTGAGGAAGTGCCTTTCAAACCCTGGTCTCGCGCACTTTATGATTACCGCCAGGCTACATTGGCCAAGGATGACCCTCATGTACGCTGTGCGCCTCCCGGTGGTCCGCGTCAGTTTGCCGTGCCTTTTGGTCTGCAACTGGTCCAGGTGCCTCATATGAACAAGATATTCATCCATTCAGGCGGTTCCACACGGCCATGGCGTGAAATTCATATGGGTAGTAGTAGCCATCCTGACTATGTGAACCCCTCCTACTTCGGCCATTCAATTGGGCATTGGGAAGGAGACACTCTTATTGTTGACACCATAGGCTTCAATGAACGGTTCTGGATTCATCGCGAAGGTTATCCGCATACAGAAAGCCTGCAACTGATCGAACGCATCTCCAGACCGAAGATGGATACCTTGCGCTATGAAGTCACTCTTGATGACCCGGTTGCTTATACAGCACCCTGGTCAACCGTGTGGACCAAAACCTGGGATCCGGGCGTGGAATTCATTGAGTACTTTTGCCAGGACAATAATATTGATCAGTTTCACATGATGGGCAACGAATCCCTGGTGAGATAAGCGGTTACCAACCTCAATCTGTCCGCTTCTTTTATCCTCTGTCCCGATCAATTCAGTCAATGAAGATTGCCGGTGATTGTGCGGATAAGTCATGGACATTTCTGTATTACTTTTCGATCTTCTCATAATTCTGGTCAGTGCCCGGATTCTGGCAGAACTGTTTTCCTATTTTGGTTCACCGGGCGTTATCGGAGAACTTTCAGCGGGTATTTTGATTGGCCCCAGCCTGTTGGGCCTGGTGGAAATCAATACAGTCATCGAATGATTGAGCCAGATCGGTGTGATTCTGTTGCTGTTTGAAGTAGGTCTGGAAACCGACATGGGCAAGATGCTGGAAACGGGCAGGAAATCCGTCACTGTAGCTATCGGTGGGTTTTTAGGACCCTTTGTCGCCAGCTTCCTCGTATCCTACCTACTGTTCGGCCAGCCCTTGCTCGTGTCCCTGTTTATCGGAGGCACGCTGACTGCCACGAGCATCGGTATCACCGCAAAGACCTTGCTGAAATTAAATAAGCAGAACAGCAGGGAAGGCCAGATTGCTCTGGGTGCTGCGGTACTGGACGACATCCTTGGAGTCGTATTACTGGCTCTGCTTTATGAATTTTCAATAACTGGACAGATCAACTGGGCGAACACTTTTAATGTCCTGGTGTTTATTACCTTGTTCTTTATGCTGGCACCGGTAATAGCCCGGGGGGTTTCCGGCATCGTGCACAAATGGCATCTTCACAAACCCAGCCCCGGGCTCATTCCTTGTACTATCGTGTCCCTGGTATTATTTACTGCCTGGATAGCCCATTTCATGGGAGCACCGGAAATTCTTGGTGGGTTTGCAGCCGGGCTAGCGTTGTCTCGCCGTTTCTTCCTGCCCTTCGGACTCAGTCTGCAGACCGACCCGGGTTTCGCAAATCGAATAAGAAACGAAATGACTCCCATCGTGAATTTGTTTACCCCGATTTTCTTTGTCTCAGTGGGCCTGTCTATGGACCTTCGGGAAGTGGACTGGAGTTCGGTTTTCTTCTGGGTGTTTTCCCTGTAACTGCTGGGTATCGCCATTTTTTCCAAATACCTGGGCGCCCTGTTCATTGATGAACCCTGGGCGCGGAAAATCGTGGTGGGCATGGCTATGGTGCCGAGGGGTGAAGTGGGGCTGATTTTTGCCGGGTTAGGCGTTACCGCCAATGTATTTACCAATGAAATTTATACTGCCCTGATCATGGTAATCACCTACACCACATTGCTATCACCATTCTGGATCAAGCTCTATTACCGTCAATACGGCCATCTGATACCCGAGGAAGAAGCCTCTGTGAGCAACCAACATAAGAGAACCTAGCCCACTTTTTCCAAGGCAGGAATTGTGGAGTGCCTGCCTTGCTATATCGAACAAGAAGCATGAGCCAGCCCTCTATCAATACACAAGTTACACGGTAAATAAAAAAGGGCCGGCTGGCCCTTTTTCATATTGGCATTGTAGCTATGCGCCGGAGGGTTGCAAACCTGATACATTTTCCCCATCTTCCTGGCTCTCCCGCTTGCTCGGCGGAGTCCAGTAACGGGGTTTAAGTGGCAGCAGCAATGCACAAGCGAGAAAGGCAATACCAGAATAAATCACAAAACCCATTGTGTAATTGCCATTCAGATCATAGAGATAGCCCAGGAATGGTGGTCCAGCGGCAAAACCAAGATTGACACAAACCGACACAATACCAATGGTCATACCCAGGTTTCGAGGCCCGAGGTAGTGTTTAGTTATTACAGGCGCCTCTACAATCATACCGCCATGGGCAATATTTCTTACTGTCAAAAAGATTGCCATTGTTGCCAGTCCAGTTACCGGCAGGGCGAGAATGACAGACACACCTAAAAGGAAATAGAAAAAACGGATGCCTGGTATGGAATACTTGTCGTAGATCCAACCTGAACCAATCTTTGACGCAATTGCTAACACAGTCACCAGACTAATCAACCAGTAAAAATCCCGATGATTCAGGCCTCGATCATTTCTCAAAAAAGTCACATAATTCTGCATTAGTGCTTGGTCTACAGCAGACACCAGGAAAATCGCAATTGCCAGATACCAAAATCCTTTTTCCTGGCACACTTCCTTGAAATGCCCCCACATAGTTAGGCCGTCTTTATGCTTGGCAGAACTGGCATTGATAGTGTCCTGGACCGAACCAGTTCTGGACATGAATATAATCCACAAAGGTGTCGAAATCAGGAATGAACCAAGACTAAGCCAGGCAAAAATTTCTCGCCAGTTCATACCTGAATCAAGCAATGGTGACCACACCACGGGCATAACAAGCTGTCCAGCACTGGTGCCACCAAGCACAATACCAATTGCCAGCCCCTGGTTGATATCAAACAATCTGGACACAATGACTTTCATGGCTGCGACAATAGATGATGCAGACAATCCCAGCAGCCCACCTGCAAGATAATAAACAGGGAGATTCGTGGCAACGAGAAACAACAGCATCGCGAAACCGCCACTTAACGCACCAAGCAGTACTGAAAATTTTCCACCAACTTTATCAATCATGATGCCCATGCCTAAAGCAGCAACGGCACCCACCAGAAATTTTGCTGTAGACAAAAGGTTTGCCTGAGCATTAGTCCAGCCAAACTCTTCCATAGCCGGCTGATATATCCAGGGAAGTGAAAAATTAGGTACGCCAAAGGAAAAAAAGACCAGAGCAAAAGCTATGGCCAATACCACCCAGTTGTTTTTCAGTTCTTGTTTGGTGGTCAAGGTCATCTTATTACCCTCTTTTTGGTGGGATATTAGCGGGTTATTCGCGGGTTATTCTGAAGGGATAACTACTGCCAGCCTGAGTCCAGGTGCCTTCCAGATAGCGGTTACGCGCACCAATTTCATGCATGACACCGGTCAGAGACACATCAACGCCATCACGGGTTATGGCATTTGCAGACAATGTCCAGTTCGGCGCATCCAGTTCTGCAGAAGAGAAATTAAAAGAATTGCGGCCTGGATTAATCATGCCGGTAATTTCATCATCGTAATTCATGATAACAACCACTGCCTGGGGCTGATTTCCCATAGCAATCTCGCCGCGCCAGGTGCCCTTTAAAGGGTGACCTTCCTGAGAATTGGCTGAGACAGAAAATCCCAGTAAAAACAGGCAACTAAAAGCAGATAAAATTTTCAAATCATTCTCCAAAACCATCCAGCAATTAAATATCAGCCGATAGTAGCATAATCCAATTCCAGCGCACCGGGATGCACAATGTTTTCTAAATTACCCTATTATTTTCACTTATAAGGGCATATGCCGCGCGCCCCAGTAATTATTTTATTCCCAGACAACAAAACCCTGAGCCGTCCCGGTTCCTGCTTCACTGCGGTAACAGGGAATATAATCGATGGTATCCCCTTTCAGATCTGTGTCGTACAGGGCCCCTGCAGCAGCGATCCAGTTGCGCATCTCAGAAGTGCCCTGCATAAGAACATTCTGTGGAACGGCAGTGAGAAATTCCTTGTCACGCGCTGCCATTGCCTGCATGAAGCCATGATCGAATTTTTCATCTATGGTGAAATGGCTCATACCCCCTGAACCTATAACAGCCACCTTAAGATCACTGTCCCATTCACGTATGCACTTTCCTACGAATTCGCCCATTTCAAAACAACGTTTCGCGGTTGGCTGGTTGGGTGGAAAGAAGGTGTTGGTAATAATAGGCAGGATGGGGATCGCTGCGTCTTCCATGACTCGTCGGATTATCCAACTGAACGCATGGGGTGTGCCTATATGATGATGATCCTCTGCCATGTCAGGCCAGGCATTGGAAGCGGCAAAATCAAATCCGGCGTCCAGGCCTTTTGCCAGTACCTGATTAGCCAGTTCCGGCAATCCGGGCCATACCTGTTCTTCTTCAGGACGATAGGCCCATTCGCTTTCCTTGATACCAATGGGTAATTTTTCGGAGCGTGATTCGGGCAGTGATTTTTGCCAGAACGTATCGCCATGATAAATCGTAAACATAGGTTGTAGGCTGGGCAGAACCAGCTCACGCTGATCATTCCCCATGATTACGGCAACATCTGGTTTCGCAGCTTTCCATGCTTCTGCCAGTTTTGCGACACCTTCCTGACAGCGGGCATGCCTCAACGTGCGCTCTTCCAGAGTAATCTGTTCCGCAAAATTTTCATCCCGGCGCAATTCCACCAAATCATCAAAGGAATATTGCTCTCCACGAAACCAGTGTGGAATGCGCTTGTCATTGACTACACGCAGCAGCCATTCTTCCGGAGTGGTATTGAGAATCGGACCGTGGGTGCTCCACAAGCCAAGGACTGTTTCAGCCATCTAGTAATTCCTGTTATTAAAAGTTAACTATCAGGGACAGAGTCATGCCGGGTCTGTCCCGTGGCTCCTACCGGAGCCTAAATATCCAGATTAAATACTTTTTTCGCATTTCCGGAAAAAATCTTTTCTTTGTCTTCATCGGATAGCCAGTCAATGCTGTCAATGATCGGAACCGTCTTGTCGTAGCATTCTCCAGTATCCTCGTTGACAGAGGAACCAACGCCAGGACACTCTGAGCCATAAAGCACTTGGTCCACACCAACAACATTGATCAGCATCTCAAGCGACTCCTTGCTGTACAGAACCGTATCGAAATACATCTTACGCATGCGATCGACAAAAAGGCCTTTGCTAGTCGAACCTTGCGCACCAGAGCGGGCGGAGCCGGCATTAAAACGTCCTATTTGGTAGGGCATGGCACCACCACCGTGTGAAACCACGATCTTCAAACCTGGAAAATCTTCAAACACAGAAGAATTCACAAAGCCGTATACAGCGGTAGTTTCTTCATTCACAAAATACAGGCTGTAGGGTTCTCTTTGAGGATTGCGCGAACCTGCCGTATGAATATGCAACGGCACATCGTATTCACAGGCTTTTTCATAGAGTGGATACCAGTACTTGTCACCCATTGGAGGGGCCTTGTTGCCGTCGTTTTCATAGGGGTCAGGATTAAGCAGAAATCCCTTAAAGCCGTATTCCTTGACGCAATGCTCCATCTCTTCAAAAACCACCTCTACCGGCTCTCCCCCCTGCTGGGGCAAACCGCCCACACCAAAAAATTTATCTGGCATCAGGCGAACGCTATCAGCAATGATCTTGTTCACTTCATGGATATACCATTCGACCAGGAAACCTGGTTTTTCTGAATGCATTGTTTGAAACGGACGCGGCGAAATAAGCTGCATGTCCAGGCCATTATTAGCCATGTGCTCGAGATGTCCGCAAGGGGCCATCTCCTTTCTATTCCATGCGGCAATTAACTGTTCATCGGTATATTTTACGGCTCCCCGACCATGGGAACCACGATGGCTGACAAGACCGGCTTTATAACCGCCTAGCTGTGGTGGTGCGCTTACATGCGCATGGCAATCAATAATCAAAAGTCTTCCCCTATATTTCTCAAAAAAATTAACTAATCTGGTACTTCATTTATGAAAAAATCAAGATTTGTGCAAAGATCCAATACATACCCGAACTCAAGGCTAGGGTGAAAATAATAAAGTGAAATCTACATATTAAAAAATCATGCAGAATAAATTTAAAGCAAATTAGGTCCTAGCCGATCGTTGTATTTTTATAGCCTGAAAAATAGCTGTTCCAAAATTTTTGCAATCCATTTATTAGAGGCTGCAGGTAAACTAATAACCCGGACAAATACATAAGCACAAAAAAATCTACTCCAAGTAGATTTGCAAATGCCATGAACTCCATGCCAATAATAATATCTGGAGCGGCAATAACAACAATCACTATGGCGATTATTTTCCAAATTGGTTTTGGTGTTTTATTAAAAATGAAAATAAACATTTATTAATTTTCAGGAGTCTGCAAAGAATGATACTTCATCTCTTTCCTCGCCTCTGCAATAGTTTTTCCTTCTTCTAAATAAGCCCGAATTTTATTTTCAGCAGCATCTATAGCTTCGGCGGTGTCCAGTACTTCATCTTCTCTTGAGGCCGGAACACACACAACGCCATCTGCATCGCCGCGAATTAAATCACCAGGCAATACCCTCGCATCACCAATATTAACCGGTACTTGCTCTCCATCTACCTGAACCCTGTCCTTTCCAGTGCGCATCGAATAGGAGCGACTATACATGGGATAACCCAGTTTCAAGCATAGGTGCACATCCCTGCAGGCTCCATCAATTACTGTCCCTGCCAGGCCTTTTTTGTCAGCAAGGTAGGTAAGAATATCACCCCAGACGGTAGCATCTTCCCGGCCCCCGTTATCAATGACAACCACTGACCCCGCATCCAACTTGTCGATGAAATCGCCCACCGTGCCAGGATTATCAGCATCCAGCGGGCCATAGAGTACGGTATAGGCACGCCCAGCCAAACGAAAATCATGGTTCCTGGGTTTAATGCCCAGGCACTGCCCACTTATGCGTAGTTTATCCAGGGCGTCACTTAGGGTGGCAGTATCCAGTTTGCTTGCGCGTTCAACATTTAAATCAGACATGCAATTTCTTTCCAGTTTATTCGGTACTAAATTATTTTTTGTCGAGCTATTTATTCAGCATAGTTTCGTAATTGGTACCCATAACTTCGGAAACCGGTTTTCCCTTCAACACATCAGCTGTCATGAGCCGCTCTTTTTCTGCAATCTTTTCTGCAATGCTGATAATTTCTTCAGCCCTGTCTGCATCAATAAACACCACGCCGCTACCATCGGCAATGACATAGTCACCTGCTGATACAGTGGCGTCTCCAACTTTTACGGGCTCACCAAAAGATTGTTCCCAGACCCTGCCCCTTGCCGTGTGCGGTGTGGTGAAGCGTGAAAATACCGGAAAACCGATTTCCTCGTATTCATCAATGTCTCTCGCAGGCCCTTCCATAACCACGCCGCGCACACCCTTCGCCTTGGCGGCATTGGCTAGCACCCCGCCCCAGCCTGCACAATCAATGCCAGTACGCTGTTCAACCACAATAACAGTCAATCCATCAGCGGATTCAATAGCCGCAGTACCAAGATGACGTTTGGTGCCACCCTGTGGTTCCTCGTCATGTAATTTGACAGTCTGCACTGTTCCGGCAATTCGCTTGTTGGTTGAACGCCGGGGAATGCCGGAATGGGCACCAGATAACTGAAGTGAATCCAGTGCATCGGATACTGCACAGGCGTCAAGTTTTTCAAGCCGTGCTACCAGGGTTTCTCGTTCTTTCAATGTCATCTCATTAATTCAGGTTTATTAGAAAAAAATCATACCAGATCAGTCTGGTAGTGTAAGAGCGATAATTTCTGACCGCCCTCCACCGCTAACTGTGAGTACAAGGTATTGTTTATTATCCAACATGTAAGTCATGGGCATACCGGTTTGAGTACCAGGCAAAGCAATTTCAGCAAGAATGTCACCGCTGGCTTTGTCGTGTGCCCGCAGTATCGGCCTGCCTGCATTACCTTCACCACTTATGAGAAGGGATTTAGTCAGCAGTATGCCAACCGGACTCGAGATACCCGTCCTGGGCAATTCCACTCCCGCTAATGCCGGGTGGTTCAGTACGTTTTCTGGCGTATCCGCATTAGGGACCCACCAGCTCTCTTCACCAGTATTCAAATCAATGGCTGTAATTCGACCCCAGGGTGGCTTAATCAACGGCAGGCCATCGACAGTGGTGCTGCCGCCGCCTGATATATAAGTCACTGAGGACACATCCCCACCCGGAACCAAGCTCATCAGTGACACCATTTCCCGGGAGGTGGCATAAAGCATTCCAGTTTCAGGATCATAGGCACCACCCGGCCAGTTGGCACCGCCGATAACACTGGGCAGGTGCATTGTGCCTTTCGTGCCGGACGGATCATCGGCCAGAGAAGCTGGAGTGAAGATGGGTCCATAGCGGTACTGACCCAATAAGGCTTCCGCTTTTTGCCGAAGTTCGGGGGTGAAATCGATTAATTCATCCACGCTCATGCCGTGACGAACAAAAGGTGGCGGTTTGGTGGGAAAGGGTTGGGTCAGTGATGTGGATTCTCCGGGCACATCGGATTGCGGTACCGGTCTTTCCACCATATCCCAAACCGGCTCACCTGTGACACGGTCAAAGACATAGGCGATGCCCTGCTTGGTTAACTGAACAATCAGTTTCCGGCCATCAGGCATGTCCGTCAGCAGAGGCGCAGCAGGGTTGTCCCAGTCCCAGATATCATGGTGAATCAACTGGTTATACCAGGCCACTTCACCGGTCCGGTAATCCAGCGCCACCAGGGTATTGGCAAACAGGTTATCGCCAGGCCGATCGCCGCCATAAACGTCCCCCGTAGGCGTTTCCACCGGCAGGTATACCAATCCTAATTCAGGGTCAGCGGACATATGGCTCCAGACCCCGGCATTTCCCGTATATTCCGCCGAGTTACCCAGCCAGGTTTCTGCACCAAATTCATCCGGTTCGGGGATAGTATGGAAGGTCCACAACAACTCTCCGGAAATGGCATCGTAGCCACGGATATCCCCTTTCACATTGGCAGAGCTTGGTGGGCGCATTGACACAGCATGGGATGCTCCCACAACCACTACATTGTCCACTACCAAGGGTGGAAAGCTCAGACCAATATCAAGATCTTCCCGGCCCGGCCCCAGTCGCAATCCCTGCTGTAGATCCACCCAACCACCGGCGCCAAAATCTTCTACTGGCAAACCAGTGCGAGCATTTAATGCCACCAGATAGTAGCCAGGTGTCACAGTAAAAATTGCTTCCCGCACACCGTCTGACCAATAAGACAGACTTTTACCGGAGCCTTTTCTCGGTGCCGCGTCAAACCGCTCTCCTTCCTGTGGGCGCCAGAGCCAGAGTAACTGCCCGGTCTCAGCATCCAGTGCTGCCACATTACGAGTCGTGCCGGCTGTAGCAAACAACACACCATTTACCATCAGCGGTGATGTGACGCTCACTCCTTCAGGGAAGGGTCCGATATTTGTGGTGTTCCAACGCCAGGAAATTTCAAGGTCAGAAAAATTTTCTCGGTTAATCTGGTCAAGAGAAGAATAACGGGTTGATCCTGAACTGCCATTGAAATGAGCCCAGGGTGTTTCCGGCGCAGCAGTTTCAGAATCCTGACTAACAGGCACAATCGTCAGCGCAGCAAGGGAGTCAAGATCAGGATTCGGGCCCGTATCCACACCACCAAGATTTAAAACATAGGCTGTTACATCCAGATATTGTTGATCCGACAATGTCCCGGCAGCTTCACCTGGCATTGTGGTTATTATTCGTTGCAGCAGATCACTGGCAGGGTATCCCAGCCAGTCGTTGCTGAGCCTGGTGCGAAGTTCAAACGGGATATGACAGCGGGTGCAGAATTCCCGAAACACATTTTCCCCGTTGGCAAGATCAGCAGTCTGGGCAAGCAGAGATTGACCGGGCAATAAACCCAGCAGAATGCTGAAGACGGTAATAGCTAATATTTTCAAAGTGTTCCCCTACGAATAAATCCCGGTCTTTATATCACGAAAGACCGGTTTTACATCAAACGGGAGAGGAATTACAACGACTTACTCCGTTGGCGAAGATTCCAGTACTTCGACTGGTTTTGCCTGCTTTATTTTTTCTAACCATTCAGCCGGTCCAGTCTGATGTACGGAGATTCCATTCACATCCACGGCAACGGTTACTGGCATTTCATCCACCACGAATTCATGAATAGCTTCCATGCCCAAATCTTCAAAGGCCACTATGCGCGCCTTGCGAATGGCTTTGGACACCAAATAAGCCGCACCGCCCACCGCCATCAGATACACCGCTTTGTGTTTTTTAATGGCGTCTATGGCGACTTGACCCCGTTCTGCTTTTCCGATCATGCCCATGATGCCGGCTTTTTCCAGCATAGCCTCGGTAAACTTGTCCATACGGGTTGCTGTTGTCGGACCAGCGGGACCTACCACCTCATCGCGCACCGGATCAACCGGTCCCACGTAGTAGATAAACTTGTCTTTTAAATCCACACCATTCGGCAGCCCTTCACCACTGTCCAGCAACTGCAGGATGCGTTTATGTGCTGCATCTCGACCCGTGAGCATAGTGCCTGAGAGGAGCAGTGTTTCACCGGGTTTCCATTCAGCAATCTCTTCCCTCGTGATCGTATCCAGATTGACACGGCGAGCGGTAGGACCCACATCCCATGTGATTTCAGGCCAATCACTGAGCTTTGGTTGCTCAAATTCTGCTGGCCCTGCTCCATCAAGGGTAAAGTGGATATGCCGTGTCGCCGCACAGTTTGGAATCATGGCAACAGGCAGTGATGCTGCATGGGTGGGATAATCTTTAATCTTTACATCCACAACAGTGGTCAACCCACCCAGGCCCTGGGCACCAATGCCCAGATCATTGACCTTGTCCATGATTTCCAGGCGCAATTCTTCTATCCGGTTATTCGGCCCACGGGCACGCAGTTCATCAATATCGATAGTCTCCATCAGGGCTTCCTTGGCCATTACTGCGGCCTTTTCAGCTGTGCCACCGATGCCGATGCCAAGCATGCCGGGGGGGCACCAGCCTGCGCCCATACCCGGCAATGTTTTGAGCACCCACTCCACAATATCATCACTGGGATTGAGCATGGCCAGTCTGGACTTGTTCTCGGAACCGCCACCCTTTGCGGCGACATCAATTTCCAGCGTGTTACCAGGGACTAGCGTGGTGTGAATAACGGCAGGCGTGTTATCACCGGTGTTTTTTCTGGTTCCGGCAGGGTCATTCAGAATGGAAGCTCTCAGAACATTGTCCGGATGAGTATAGGCCTGCCTTACGCCTTGATTGATCATAGCGTCCAGTGACATGTCGCCTTCCCATTGGATAATCATACCAGCTTTGATAAAAACAGTGACAATACCTGTGTCCTGGCAAATTGGCCGTTTGCCTTCTGCACACATACGGGAATTGATCAGAATTTGGGCCATAGCATCTTTTGCCGCCTGCGATTCTTCCCTTTCCCAGGCACGGTGTACTGCCTGGATATAGTCTAGTGGGTGATAATAGGAAATGAACTGCAATGCATCGGCAACACTTTGTATGACATCTTCCTGGCGAATAACGGTCATGGATATAGCTCCCGTTGACTCCTGTTCTGACTTAAGCCCCTAAAAAGGAAATGAATCTCTTGTATCCAGGGTCACTATTTAAGATCACTATTTAAGTTCACTATTTAAGTTCACTATGCGTAGTAGAAATGTTTGATAGAATGGTATCACTTTTTCAAGGCTTTCATCCCGGACACACTGTTTTCATGTCTATAAACAATCGCCATTTCAATCGACTTTTCCTAACGCTTACCTTGCTGTTCTTTTCTGTATTAATTACGGCACAGAACGTGGAAGCTCAGGATCAGTACACGGTCTTGTTCCTCGGTGATTCACTGACAGAAGGCCTCGGTCTGGAAGACGGAGAATCATTTCCGAGCCTGATTGAAAATAAACTTCTGGCTGATGACATGGGCCATATACAGGTCATCAATGCAGGCATCAGCGGCTCAACTTCTGCCAGCGGCTTGAGCCGGCTGCAGTGGTATATCCGCTCTCGTCCAGATCTGCTTGTGCTCTCTCTAGGTGCTAACGATGGTCTGCGCGGCCTCAGTGTCGAGGAAATGAAAGTCAATCTGATTAAAACCATAGATTATGCCAATACCAATAGTCTGAGCGTGGTATTAACCGGTATGCTGATACCTCCAAATTATGGCCCTGAATACACGGAAGCCTTTGCCAGCGTTTTTACTGATCTGGCTTCTGATTACAACATCCCCTTGATGCCCTTCTTGCTGCAGGATGTCGCTGCTATCCCGGAGCTTAACCAGTCCGATGGTATCCACCCCAATGTGGAAGGGACGAAGATTGTTGCGGACAACCTCTACCAGTTTCTACTCCCCCTTCTCCCGGGTAGCTGAAAACCCTCCTAAAGTTCACCCTATCAAGCAAGAAGGCTGGCATTTTTTATGAATGAAAATAGCCTTTGCCGGGTCTATACAATTATCCAATTGACCCTAAAACAAAGACCCGGAGTGAATCCATGAAAATAAAATTTCTTGCAGCAGTTGCAATACCCCTGTTTGTATCCCGTCAGAACATATGGGACCAATTAGCCTTAAATACTAAGGGAGACTTCTGGTACATTCAATAATGAATACAGGAGTCACCTATGACCGATACACCTGAAGCACTCGTTAAAGCCATTCGGCGCAAAACCCGCA
>JAQWPL010000015.1 GCA_029245395.1 Gammaproteobacteria bacterium | reverse complement strand
AGGATGTCAAGACCAGGTAAGGTTCTTCGCGTTGCGTCGAATTAAACCACATGCTCCACCGCTTGTGCGGGCCCCCGTCAATTCATTTGAGTTTTAATCTTGCGACCGTACTCCCCAGGCGGTCAACTTAGCGCGTTAGCTACGCCACTAAAGGGATTACCCCCCCAACGGCTAGTTGACATCGTTTACAGCGTGGACTACCAGGGTATCTAATCCTGTTTGCTCCCCACGCTTTCGCACCTTAGCGTCAGTATCGATCCAGGGGGCCGCCTTCGCCACTGGTATTCCTCCACATCTCTACGCATTTCACCGCTACACATGGAATTCTACCCCCCTCTACCGTACTCTAGCCTGTCAGTATGAGACGCAGTTCCAAGGTTGAGCCCTGGGCTTTCACATCCAACTTATCAAACCGCCTACGCGCGCTTTACGCCCAGTAATTCCGATTAACGCTTGCACCCTCCGTATTACCGCGGCTGCTGGCACGGAGTTAGCCGGTGCTTATTCTGCAAGTAACGTCAATCCTGGCAGCTATTAACTACCAGGCCTTCCTCCTTGCTTAAAGTGCTTTACAACCCTAAGGCCTTCTTCACACACGCGGCATAGCTGGATCAGGGTTGCCCCCATTGTCCAATATTCCCCACTGCTGCCTCCCGTAGGAGTCCGGACCGTGTCTCAGTTCCGGTGTGACTGATCATCCTCTCAGACCAGTTATGGATCGTCGCCTTGGTGGGCCTTTACCCCACCAACAAGCTAATCCAACGCAGGCTCCTCTAGTAGCGTGAGGTCCGAAGATCCCCCACTTTCACCCTTAGGTCGTATGCGGTATTAATTCGAGTTTCCTCGAGCTATCCCCCACTACTAGGTAGATTCCTACGCGTTACTCACCCGTCCGCCACTCGTCAGCATCAAGTTCACCCCGAAGGGATCCCAGCGATCTGTTACCGTTCGACTTGCATGTGTTAGGCTTGCCGCCAGCGTTCAATCTGAGCCATGATCAAACTCTTCAGTTTAAATATTTCAAAACATAAAATCCGACTACAAAATTCCAGACTTCATGCTTAAAACTTTTTCAACTTATGAAAAGTTGAGACTCAAGAAAAACTACTGCATCTCGAAGCTGTTGCGAAACAGCTCCAAGTTTGAATTAACGCAGTTGTTTACTCACTGAGTTTGTATTTTCTGATACAAAGTCAACCAGCAAACACCCACTTCTATTACTTGATTGTGTTGTTAAAGATCGTCCCCAGAACCAGGGAAGGCGCATTATACTGATTGCGCATCTTTACACAAGGGTTTTGAAGAAATAATGTAAAGAATTCTGAAAGGGAGGAAATACACGAAATACGCGGGATTCGGGCCTATTCACAATAGCCCAGATGGAAGAGTTTTTTGCCTCTTTTCAGGAGGAAAAATTTGCCAAAAAAAGCCTGGTTCCAGTCCAGATTGGCGGCCGGGTCAGACACCTTTTTGCCGTTAACCAAAACTGCCCCGTTACCGATAAATTCACGGGCCATTTTATTGGACTTGGCCAGATCAGTCTGGACCAGTGCGTCCACCAGTGTAGAGCTCTCCAACCGGGAGGATGGCATTCCGTCTTGCTTGAGTTGCCCGAAATCTCCTTCAGTGAGAGTACTGATATCACCACTAAACAGTGCATCGCTGATACGCTGCGCCCCAGCCAGCCCTTCTTCTCCATGGACCAGACGCGTTGCTTCCCGAGCCAGTATGGATTGGGCTTCTGGGCGCCCCTGGGCTGCTTTATCTGCTTCTTCTATAGCCTCTATTTCCTCTATATCCAGAAAAGTGAAATATTTCAGAAAGTTATACACGTCGGCATCTGCGGTATTAATCCAGAACTGATAAAAGGCATACACAGAGGTGCGTTTAGGATCCAGCCAGATTGTGCCTTCTTCAGTTTTACCGAATTTACCCCCATCAGCCTTGGTCACAAGAGGCAGAGTCAGGCCATAAACCTGCTGCTGGTTCAGGCGCCTGGTCAAGTCGATACCCGCTGTAATATTTCCCCACTGGTCGGAACCACCAATTTGCAGAGTGCAGTCATGCATCTCATTTAGCATCGCAAAATCGTAGGCCTGCAGGATCATATAACTGAATTCGGTATAGGAAATCCCTTCGCCTTCCCGCTCTATGCGTTGTTTCACGCTTTCTTTCTGGATCATGGCATTCACAGAAAAATGCTTGCCGATATCCCTCAGGAAAGTGAGTACATCCTTACCTGCTGTCCAGTCAAGATTATTAACAACAAGGGCGGAATTCTCGCCGCAGTCAAAATCAATAAAGCGGGAGAGTTGATCCTTGATCTTAGCCGTCCATTGCGCAGTAACTTCAGCCGTGTTCAATTTACGCTCGTTTGACTTGAAACTGGGATCGCCAATCATCCCTGTAGCCCCGCCAGCCAGGGCGATGGGGCGGTGACCAGCTTCCTGGAAACGTCGCAGGGCAAGCAGTGGCACCAATGAGCCAATATGCAGGCTGTCAGCAGTAGGATCAAAACCACAGTAAACAGTACAGCACTGGCTGCCCAGGTGTTCTATCAGCTCCGCCTCCGCGGATATCTGGGTTAATAATCCGCGCTGATTCAGATTGTCTATTAGGTGTTGATCTGTCACGTGTTTAGTCTATTTAACGGGTCAATCAAAGTGGCGCAACTTTACTAGATAAAGATATAAATTGCCATTGACCCAAAACGCTGACAAATGTGGGGTTTATCAGCATCTACGAGCTGAATCGGTCCAGCTTTAGGAGTTTGAAAATACGGAAATTCTGATATAATCCAGCAAATTACGGCACATTTTATATAAGATACTATAAGAGTCTTATGGATCCTGTTGATTTTATTAATCGCCGTTTGGACAGACTTCTGCCGGGTAATCACCGGTGGCTGCTGTTGGGACTGCTTGGATTCCTGCTCGTTATCACCCACGATAATGACTTTGCAGGCGAGCCTCTGCTTCTGCGCAATACTCAGCCTGTACTGGCTGAACTATCTTCTCTTGAAAATTCAGCAACAGCTGAGTTAACTGAAAATACCGGCATTCTTCAAAGTCTGGAGATCCCTGCCAACCTGCCTACACCTGAAGCGCAGCCTCAGCCATCTATATCTCAGACATCATCCCGGATAACTATAGAAGCAGGGCCAACACCTGATTTTGTCACCGAAGTGAAACCCGGCGACAACCTCAGTCTGATCTTTGCCAGGGCCGGCCTTTCTCCCAGAGATGTTTACGAAGTTAGTCGCAGCAAACCGGAAACACCTATCCTGACTAAACTCTTCCCGGGTTACTCGCTTGAATTTTCATTTGATGACAATAAAGAGCTTGAAAGCCTGGTAGTAGTTAAAAGCCAGCTGGAAAAATATGTATTCACCCATAGTGATCAGGACACCTACAGTACTGAACACATGACTCGTGAACCTGAAGTGAGGCAGGTGTTTCGTGAAGCAACGATTGATGACTCATTGTTTCTTGCTGCACGCCGGGGAGGTATGTCCGCTGGAGTCACCATGGAACTGGCAGGCATATTCGGTGGCGTCATTGATTTCCTGCTGGACACACGTCAGGGTGATACCTTCAACCTGCTTTATGAAGAAAAATACCTTGATGGCGAATACCTGGGGTACGGGCGCATTCTGGCAGCCCAGTTCACAAATCAAGGTGATACCTATACAGCGCTACGTTATGTGAATAATGACGGCGACATGGATTTTTACAACCCTGAAGGTGAAAGCATGCGTAAAGCATTCCTGCGCAATCCCGTTGATTTCACTCGTATCAGCTCCAACTTCACCCTCAGGCGCAAGCACCCAATTCTGAACACCATTCGCGCCCACAAAGGGACAGATTATGCCGCTCCCAGAGGCACACCAGTGGTAGCTGCCGGCGATGGCCGGGTTACCTGGGCCGGACGTAACGGTTCATTTGGTAAACTAATTGTCATCCAACACGGTGAGCGTTTCCAGACCAAGTATGCTCATCTGAACGACTATGCTAACGGCGTTAAAAAAGGTAAGCGCATCACGCAAGGAGATATTATCGGTTATGTAGGCACAACTGGTGGGGCTACTGGCCCACATCTGCATTACGAATTTCTGATGGACGGGGTGCACCGTAACTCGCGTACTATCCATGATCAGCTACCAAAGGCAAAGTCAGTGCCTACCTCAGAATTGCAGCGATTTGAAGAGCACACACAGATCCTTTTATCCCAACTGGAAATCCACGCCAGCAATACCAGAAATATTGCCCAGCACACTGTTGTTGCTGAGCAGTAATGGTTTCATCAATCTATATAGGTTTAATATCCGGCACCAGCATGGATGCTATCGATTGTGCACTGGTGGATTTCAGTGAAGGCTCACCAGTTCAGCTCGATTTCATTAATACCGAAATCCCGGATGACCTCAGACAAAAACTACTTGCCCTGTGCGAAGACCATAATGCTCAGGTACCTTTGTTAGGGGAAGCCGATGTGGAATTTGCCAGAGAACTGGCAAAGGCAGTTCATCGCATTCTCGATATCAACAATTTAAAGCCCTCTCAAATTGCCGCCATCGGCAGCCATGGTCAGACCATTCGCCATCAACCCCAAGGTAATCCTCCATTCACTCTCCAGATTGGCGATCCAAATATCCTGGCCGAATTAACAGGTATTTCCACAGTGGCTGATTTCAGGCGCCGCGATATGGCAGCAGGTGGCCAGGGTGCACCTCTGGTTCCGGCTTTTCATCGGGGAATTTTTTCCAGCGCTGATCATGACAGAGTCATTCTCAATATTGGTGGTATGGCCAACATCACTATTTTGAAAAAGCTTGGTGGAATAACAGCCTTTGATACCGGGCCGGGCAATGTGTTAATGGATTACTGGATTCAGACTCACCAGGGCCACCCTTATGACCATGAAGGTAGCTGGGCAAGATCCGGATCAACGAATGATGCTTTACTTGCAGCCCTGCTGAATGAACCCTATTTTGCTTTGCCTGCTCCCAAGAGTACTGGCAGGGAACTGTTTAACAAAGCCTGGTTGGAAAGCAAGCTGGCTGGGTGCACTGATTTATCAGAAAACGATGTTCAGACTACTTTATTATTTCTGACCTTAGAGTCTATAGCGACAGCTATAACCAGTGAATTGGATACGGGCGAGATTATTGTTTGCGGTGGGGGTGCCAGGAATACCTACCTTATGGAAACGTTATCCAGTAATTTTACTGGATTCGATGTCATGCCCAGTTCACGTCTTGGCATCATGGAAGACAGCATGGAAGCCATCGCCTTTGCCTGGATGGCTCACAAGACTATGCATGAAAAATCCATCGATTTTACTGAAATCACTGGCTCATCCCATCCAGTCATTGCCGGTGGTGTGTATTACGCTGGGAAAAAGTGAAAGTCAGATAGAAAAAGACATACCGCAGCCACAGGTGGTAGTGGCCAGCGGATTTTGAACCATGAAACGCGAACCTTCCAAGCCCTCGCTATAATCGACTTTTGAACCTACCAGATATTGATAACTGAGCGGATCGACAAGCAACTCTGCTTCTTTGTGCTTTATTACCGTATCGTCCTCATTCACTGTTTCATCAAATGAAAAGCCATACTGGAATCCGGAACAACCCCCGCCCGTAACAAAAACCCGCAGTTTGAGGCCAGGATTACCTTCCTCATTAATCAGTGCAAGAACCTTGTTGGCAGCATTTTCCGTGAGCGATATAGCAACCGCATCATGGGTACCAACAACAGGGTCATTGACGTTTTCGGCAGCAGTCATAGGAAGTATCTAAAGCGTGGAATGACGGGGAATTATCTAATAACCAAGCAAAATAGTCAAGTATTAAGGAGGGCGCTAAACTTCGCGAGCCGCTTCTTCAACCACTTCTGACTCTTCATCAGTAGCAAGAATATGAGTTTTGTTGCTACCAATTTGTGCCGGTTTCAAGTCAGCGGCAGATCGATGGCACAGGCTGCCATTGACCTCTGAGCCCACGACCATTTCGATGAGATGATAATACACATTACCGATGACGCGGGCTTTTGCTGCCAGTTCCAGGTGCTGGGTTGAATGTACATCCCCTTCCACTAGGCCATTGATAATTACAGAGGGCACTTTGATTTCACCCTGGACCAGGCCACTTTCCCGGATGCGGACTTCAGCAGAGGAATCATCATCAGCATATATATTGCCACGGATTTTTCCTTCTACTTCCAACACGCCACTGAAATGCAAGTCTCCAGTAATTTCGGTGGCCTTTGAAATCAGTGTAGTAATATTTTCTGTATTGAATGGTTTCTTCACAGGTACTCCCAAAACACGTTGTCTCCCTTAAGGTATTGTCTCTACTCCACTACCCAGGCAAAACTTTTCTGAACTGTTTTTTCATTATTGCCTTCATCCACAGCCATTATTTGAACACCGAGCGGGTCAAAACCATCAGGCAGAACCAGATCACCTTGAATATTCTGGAAATACCGAAACTGTAGCTTAATATCCAGCTGGCTTTCATCCAAGGCGAGGCTTCTAAGTGGTATGGAAATTTCCTGGCGGTCTTGAGTGCCCAGGATATTTACATTGGCGTATCCTGAAACCAGATTGTCATTGCTGCCCACCTGCCTTAATTCCAAACGGTAGCGGATACGATTTGATTCTTCTGTGTTGAAAAGATCCAGTTGCCCAATCATCAAACCGTTTTCACTATTCTCAGGCGACATGATCTGTTTATAAAACAGCACATCTTCTTCCAGTTGAGCAATAGATTCACGCAGGTTCATGAGTGTACCTTGTACTTCGTCCAGAGCCTGACGATCAACAGTACTGGCCTGCTCACTGTTTATCAGGTCCTGCTGAAGAGCATTCATCTGGCCGGTCATGTCATCTACCTGAATAAGTAGCTGATCGCGTTCCACTTGAGCATCTCCATTCAAGAGCACACCCTGGCCGTAGCCAAAAAAATAAAATCCCGCTCCAATCACCAGAATCAAAGTCAACACTCCCAAACGCATGCCCGCTTTTCGCCATGGGCGGTAGGGAATAACAATCATTCTTAACTGTTTGCTGCCTTTGACTGTGGGTGTTTTGCTCAACTAATTGCCTCAATCAATCCATAGTGACTATATTTTTTAAGACCAGCCTGCTGTCAGGACACTACCTTTCAATTTATCAAATATCAGGGCAAAACTGCCACGATATCCAGGCCCGTTGTTTCTTCAAGACCAAACATTATATTCATGTTTTGTACCGCCTGTCCTGCTGCACCTTTTACCAGATTGTCTTCTGCCGCCAGGACCACCACGGTATCTCCATCCTGAGGGCGGCAAACTGCCAGTTGCAGGTTGTTCGTGCCGCGTACACTGCGTGTATCTGGACTCAGGCCAGCTTCAAGTACATCCACAAAGGGCTCGTCCTGGTAAAAATCCTCGAATAACTTTTGCAAGTCAGTTCCAGTATCAACCAGGGTGGCGTACAGACTCGCCTGGATTCCACGAATCATGGGTATCAGGTGTGGCATAAAAGTCAGATTTATCGGTGTGCTACTGGCAGAGTCCAGACCCTGGGTGATTTCCGGCAAATGTCTGTGCCCATTAATACTATAGGCTTTCATACTTTCACTGGTCTCGCACAACAAAAAGCCAATATCCGCCTTGCGCCCGGCCCCACTGACGCCAGATTTGCAGTCAGCAATAAGCTGCAATGTATCTACCAGACCGTTTTTCACCAGAGGCAGAAAACCCAATTGCACCGCGGTGGGATAACAGCCCGGATTGGCCACCAGGCTGGCATTGCCAATCTGATCGCGAGTGATTTCCGGCAGACCATATACCGCCTGCTGTAAAAGTTTCGGGCAGACATGGTCCATGCCGTACCATTTGGACCAGAGCTCGGCATCCCTGATTCTAAAATCCGCTGACAGGTCTACTATCTTGACACCCTTATCCAACAATCCGGGCACCATAGTCATGGCAGTGCCATTCGGGGTTGCAAAAAACACCACATCACAGTTTTCCAGATCGGCAGAATCCGGGTTTACAAAAACACTATTCACATTGCCGCGTAAATTCGGAAACAGTGCTGACACAGCCTTGCCCCCCTCGCCCCTGGACGTGACTGCTTCCAAAGAGACCTCAGGATGCTTGGCCAACAGACGCAGCAATTCCTGCCCGGTATAGCCTGTTGCGCCAACAATTCCTGCTTTAATGCCTGCCTTGCTCAAGTGAATACCTCAACTCTTTTGCTAATCTGTTCGTCAAAAATGGGTAATCTGTTCAAACCCACGCGTTGCGGGCCGCGTATGATAGTAGCCCAAGAGGCAAAGATAAAGTGCCAGGCCGTTTTAGCGTTTAGTAGTGTAATGGTATCATTCAAGGCTTTGTTTAAATCCACCTGTAAATACTGAATATGCTCTGGTTCAAAGCCTTCCACATTATTGCCGTGATCTGCTGGTTTGCAGCGCTTTTTTACCTGCCCCGGCTATTTGTTCATCATGCGATGACTGATGACAATGCTACGTCTGAGCGCTTCAAGATCATGGAAAGAAAACTGTACCGTGGCATCATGACGCCTTCAGCAGTACTCAGCATAATTTTTGGTGCAATCGTTTATTTTTATAACCCAGTGTACTATTCATCCTCCGCCTGGATGCATGCCAAACTGTTTTGTGTCTTTTTTCTTCTTATCTACCAATACATGTGCTGGCATTATCTTAAACTGTTCCGGGATGACAAAAATACGCGCCCGCATACCTATTACCGCGTATTTAATGAAGTACCCACTGTACTTTTGATTATTATTGTCATTCTCGTTGTCGTTAAACCCTTCTGAATCCGGATAGTCTGATGTCATCTGAAAAATCCCGTGCTCGTTCTGAGAAACTTTTTGAGTCTGCCCGGCAAGTCATTCCGGGAGGCGTGAATTCCCCGGTCCGAGCCTTCAAGGGTGTAGGCGGCAACCCGATTTTTTTCAAACAAGGAGAAGGCGCCTGGCTTATTGATGAAGATGACAACCGTTATGTAGATTATGTGGGTTCCTGGGGACCACTCATACTGGGTCACTGCCATCCTTCAGTCATAGCGGCCCTGAAAGCACAACTTAAAAACGGCCTTAGCTTCGGCGCCCCTACTCGAAAAGAGGGCGAACTGGCAGAGCAGATTGCCCAACTCATCCCTTCCATTGAAACAGTCAGACTGGTCAATTCCGGAACTGAAGCTACCATGAGTGCCATTCGTCTGGCCCGAGGATTTACTCACCGCAACAAGGTCGTCAAGTTCGAAGGTTGCTATCACGGTCATGTGGATTCCTTGTTGGTCAAAGCAGGCTCCGGGGCGCTGACATTGGGCACACCTGATTCTCTGGGCATTCCCGAGTCCACTTCATCAGAAACTTTTATCCTGCCCTATAATGACCTGGACAGTGCAACACAACTTTTCGAACAATCGGGCAACGAAATAGCCTGCGTAATCATTGAGCCGGTGGCTGGTAACATGAATTGTGTGCCTCCCGTAGCAGGTTATCTGCAAGGTTTGCGGGATTTATGTACTCAACATGGCGCTGTACTGATTTTTGATGAGGTGATGACTGGGTTCAGAACTGCCTTGGGGGGTGCCCAATCGGTTTATGGCATCACTCCTGATTTGACTACACTTGGTAAAGTCATTGGCGGCGGACTACCCGTGGGAGCCTTTGGTGGAAAACAGGAAATCATGGAGCTCTTGGCACCCACCGGCCCTGTTTACCAGGCTGGCACATTGTCTGGCAATCCTATGGCGGTGACAGCAGGCCTGGCCACCTTGAAGGAAATCAGCAAACCTGAATTTTTTGATTCCTTGACTATAAAAACAGAATCCCTGCTCAAGGGTTTGCAGGACCGGGCTGATTCTGCTGGCATTGCCTTCACAACCAATCAGGTCGGTGGCATGTTTGGCTGTTTTTTCAGTAAAGAGAAATCGATCACTTCATTTTCCCAGGTTATGGACTGCGATGTGGACAGGTTCAGGAAATATTTTCATCTTATGTTGGATAATGGTGTTTATCTGGCCCCTTCAGCGTTTGAAATAGGCTTTGTATCTGCGGCTCATGGTGAGGAAGAACTCCAACATACTTTGGATGCCGCTGAACAAGCCTTCAGCAAACTTTAACAGCGATCAATCATTATGGCCGGCAGGCCGTCAAAATTTATTTAAAGTAATAACAGTAAAGGAAGTCTTATGAAGAAGTATCACGTTTATGGTATCGGCGCCGCTCTGGTCGATAAAGAATTTGAAGTGGAAGACAGTTTTTTTGCACATGAAAGCATCCAGAAAGGCATCATGACGCTGGTTGATGGAGAATCCCAGGACACTCTTCTGCATCGCCTAATGGACAAGTTTGGCCTGAAGAAGCGCGCCGGTGGTGGTTCTGCAGCCAACTCTATTTATGCCATTTCCCAGTTCGGCGGCAACACGTTTTTCTCCTGCAAAGTCGCCAATGATGAGTTTGGTGATTATTTCGTACAAGAACTGGGTGATCTGAACATTCATACCAATTTGGGCAATGATCGAGAAGAAGGCGTTACAGGTAAATGCCTGGTTATGGTCAGTCCTGACGCTGAACGTACTATGCTTAGCTATCTTGGAATTTCTGAAACACTCTCCAAGAGTGAAATTGATGTAGAGGCGCTGAAAGATTCTGAGTATCTTTACCTGGAAGGTTATCAAGTTACATCTGACAGCGGTCGTGAAGCCTGCATCTTTGCAAGAGAAATTGCTAAAGACAATGGTGTCAAAACTTCAATCACATTGTCGGATCCTGCCATGGTGCAATTTTTCCGCGGTGGTCTACAAGATATGATAGGCGATGGCGTCGATCTGCTTTTTGCCAATGATGTGGAAGCAAAGGAATGGGCTGGCACAGATACCGTGGAAGATGCCATTGAAGAATTGAAGAAAATCTCGAAGCAGATTGTGGTTACCTGTGGTTCAGAAGGCGCGCAATTATTTGATGGAGAAAACAACATCAGTATCGCCCCTCATAACGTCAAAGCTGTAGACAGTAACGGTGCCGGCGATATGTTTGCCGGCGCTTTTCTGTATGCAGTTTCCTCTGGGCATGATTTTGAAACTGCAGGCAATCTCGCCAGCCTGGCTGCTGCGACAACAGTAAGCCATTTTGGTCCGCGTCTGACACCAGATCAACATGAGGATATTAAGGCCAACGTAATCAAGTAATCCAATTCGAACTTTAGGGGTGACCGGCTAGTCGCTTTTTTAGATATACAAAAAAAGCCGGGATACAGTGATGTATTCCGGCTTTTCTAATTGGCAAAGGGCGATCGGCAGACCGACCTTACACAATTTTCAGATTAGGCAACTGACGCCTTTTCTTCGTCTGTCACATCCTTCATGGTAAGACTGATTTTGCCACGGTCATCAACTTTGAGCACCTTGACTATAATTTCATCTTTTTCGGTCAGATGGTCAGTCACTTTTTCCACGCGCTCCTGAGCAATCTGGGAAATATGTACCAGCCCATCCTTGCCAGGCAAAATCGTAATAAAAGCACCAAAATCCACAATCTTGGTCACGATACCTTTATAAATTGCACCTACCTCAGCTTCGGCGGTAATTTCTTCGATCATGGCTACAGCAGCATCACGTGAAGTAGCATCTTCACCATAGATGCGAATATTGCCATCATCGTCGATATCAACCTGAGCACCAGTTTCTTCCGTAATGGAACGGATAGTAGCGCCACCTTTACCGATCACATCGCGTATTTTATCGGTATGAACTTTCATCATCCCCATACTTGGCGCATTTTCTGAAACTTCAGGACGGGATTCAGCGATTACCTTGTTCATTTCTTCCAGAATATGCATTCTGGCGGTATGCGCCTGCTCGAGAGCAGTTTCCATAATTTCTTCTGTGATGCCCTGAATTTTGATATCCATTTGCAGAGCTGTTACACCATTTGCTGAACCAGCTACTTTGAAATCCATATCACCGAGATGATCTTCATCACCCAGGATATCTGTTAGTACAGCAAAGCCATTGTCTTCCTTAATAAGTCCCATGGCGATGCCAGCTACCGGCGCTTTTAATGGAACACCTGCGTCCATAAGAGCCAGGCTTGTTCCGCACACAGATGCCATTGAACTAGAACCGTTTGATTCTGTAATTTCAGAAACCACACGAATCGTGTAAGGAAAATCTTCTTCTTTAGGAAGAACAGCTGCCACACCACGACGTGCCAATCGACCATGACCGATTTCTCGACGCTTTGGTCCACTCATGAATCCAGTTTCTCCGACACTGAACGGAGGGAAATTATAATGTAGCATGAAGGCATCTCTCTTGGTGCCTGTCAAACCTTCAAGCAGTTGTGCATCACGCATCGCACCTAAAGTTGCAACAACCAGCGCCTGAGTTTCGCCACGTGTAAACAATGCAGAACCGTGTGTTTTTGCTAGCACTCCGGTTTCAACAACAATAGGGCGAACTGTAGTCTGATCTCTTCCATCGATCCTTGGATCGCCAGCAATGATGTTTTCACGAACAATTTTCTTTTCTAATTTTGAGAAAACGTCCTGAACGTCTCCTGCACTTACAGGCGGATCAGACTCTTCATTTGCTAACTGAGCAACTGCCTGTTCCTGTAATTCCCCTAATTGATCCTGCCGCTGCATTTTGTCAGAGACTTTGTAAGCGGCATTAATATTTTCACTAAAACTTGAAGAAACAGCTTCAGTTAACACGGCGTTAACTTCTGGCGCATTCCATCCCCAATCTGGCTTACCAGCTTCGGCTTTTAATTCATTTATTGCCTGAATGACAGTCTGCATTTCCTGGTGGGCGAAAAGCACTCCACCCAGCATTTGGTCTTCACTGAGCTCTTTGGCTTCAGATTCAACCATTAACACAGCAGATTCAGTTCCAGCTACCACCATATCCAAATCTGATGTTTCCAGTTGTGAATAGCTTGGATTAAGGATATAGCCAGCTTCATTGGTATAACCAACTCTTGCAGCACCTATCGGGCCTGCAAAAGGAATACCGGAAATGGCAAGGGCTGCTGAAGTACCAATCAGTGCAGCTATATCCGGATCCACATCTTTATCGGCAGAAATTACAGTTGGAACAACCTGCACTTCATTCATAAACCCTTTTGGAAACAAGGGACGAATGGGTCTGTCAATAAGACGGCATGTCAGTGTTTCTTTTTCTGTTGGCCGGCCTTCGCGTTTAAAAAATCCACCGGGTATTTTACCGGCAGCGTAAGTTTTTTCCTGATAGTTAACTGTTAATGGGAAAAAAGCAGCATTAGGATTCGCGGCTTTTCTACCTACAACAGTAGTCAATACAGACGTGTTTCCAATAGTAACCAATACTGCGCCAGTGGCCTGACGGGCAATTTTTCCCGTTTCCATTACTACAGTATCATTACCGTATTTAAATTCTTTCCTAGTTGGATTAAACATATTTTTCACTCTTTGATTCTTAGGCGTACGAACCCTGACCAACCCCATGCTGGCCAGGAAATGATGTGTTACCTGCGCAGACCGAGTCGCTTGATGAGAGTTGAATAACGACTAGCGTCTTTTCTTTTCAGGTAGTCGAGCAGTTTACGACGCGTATTCACCATGCGGATTAAACCACGGCGTGAATGATGGTCATGATTATGCTCTTTGAAGTGTTCCTGAAGTTGATTGATATTGCTTGTCAGCAAGGCAACCTGGACTTCAGGGGATCCTGTGTCACCTTCGGTTAAAGCGTATTCGCTGACAATTTCAGCTTTCTGATCGGCTGATAAAGCCATAATTATTACTCCTTCAAATATGCATTAAAAAACAAACATCCTTTTCAGTCAGAATTACCATGCATATTTATAGTAATCTGAAAGTCTTCCCTGTTCTCTTTGCTTTCCCGGCACTTTTCTGGTGCTTTTATGAGACACTTTTCTTGTGCTTTTATGAAAAGTTCCCGCAATTGCTGGGCTCTGGGGTGGCAAAGGGTGCGTACAATAGCATAAATTCAAGCAAGGTAACAATATTTACAGCATAGGCTCTCAACGTGTATTGAGTAGTCTGACTGGCGCCACCCGCCCATCATCCAGAATTTTGCCGATCCCGAAAAATTCGCCATCTGCATAGAGTCTGACCTTCCCTTCTGTAGGCAAACCTCGTGCTATTACTGGCTGCCCCTGGCGCACGTAATCTGCTGTAGCAGAAGGCAAATCGACCTTTTCCAGCGCTTGAACAGTGATATCTGCAGGTTGCAGATAACGATCCAATGCAGAAGGCCCTCCTTCGTCGGATTCTTGTTGCAGCGTTTCAAGTGAAACTGACTCATCGACATTAAACGGCCCGGAAGCCAGTCGACGCAGTGCAATGACATGGCCACCAATACCCAGCATGTCACCCAGATCATCCGCAATACTGCGAATATAAGTGCCCTTGGAACAGTCGACTTCCAGATCAATTTCATCACCCCGAAAATCCAACAATTCCAGGCGGGAAATGTTGACCGTCCTTTCTTTCCTTTCCACTTCCTGGCCTTTTCGAGCCAGTTTGTACAAAGGAACCCCCTTGTGTTTCAAAGCGGAATACATAGAAGGCACTTGGGTTATTTCCCCGCGAAATGCATCAAGACAGTTTTCCACTTGTTCCTGAGTGACATTAACCTCAGATCTGGTTAGCACCTCTCCCTGGGAGTCACCACTGGCCGTTTTAACTCCCAACTTTATAGTCGCACGGTATTTTTTGTCAGCTTCAAGCAAAAACTGGGAAAGCTTGGTAGCCTCTCCAAAACACAAGGGCAGGACACCAGTAGCAAGAGGATCAAGACTGCCAGTATGACCAGCCTTGGCTGCATCGAGCAGACGTTTTACTTTTTGTAGACTGCGATTGGATGATTCGCCTGCAGGCTTGTCCAGTACGATAATGCCATGAATGTTTCTACCGCGATTCCGCCTGCCCATCTTTTTTTGTTTTTCTATTTTGTTCTGAATGAGGGTTTTGAATTAGTACTACAGGAATAAGGATTTATTTTTCACTATCCTCATCTTGATGATGATCCCTTTGATCGCTGGTAAGTGCTTCATCAATAAGGGAGGACAGATGCTGCCCTCTAGCAAGTGTATCGTCAAAAATGAATTTCAGTTTGGGAGTAGTTCGCAGACTGACCTGCTTTGCCAGCAAACTGCGGAGGAATCCCGCTGCTTTGTTCAGAGCGGCTATACCTGTCTTTGCTTCTTCGGTATTTGATTTTCCCATCAGGGTGACATAGATATTGGCATGGGCTAGATCCCTACTCACGGTGACACCAGTAACTGATGCCATGCCAACTCTGGGATCGCGCACTTCATTCTGGATTAACAGGGCGATTTCCTTTTTCAGAAGATCAGCGACCTTGTCCACCCTGTTTGAGGTTCTGGGCATGTGTCACAACTCAACAATAAATAAATCTTGGGGATTAAGATTTAAGGGTGAACGACCATGTGTCCTGGTTTTCAAGCTCTATTGGATATTACAAACCTGTAAAACGGCTTATTCAAGCGATCTAGCCACTTCCTTGCGTTCAAACACTTCTATTTTGTCACCTACTTTCACATCCGTGTAATTCTTGACGCCTATGCCGCATTCCATACCATTACGCACTTCTGTGGCTTCATCCTTGAAGCGGCGCAGTGATTCAAGTTCGCCTTCGTAAATGACCACCTCATCACGCAACACACGAATAGGTTTGTTGCGAAATACAGTTCCTTCGATCACCATGCTGCCAGCAATGGAACCAAACTTTGGTGACGTGAAAATGTCGCGCACCTCTGCCACACCAAGTATTTCTTCCAGTAGTTCAGGCGCAAGCATACCGTTTAATACGGCCTTAACATCATCAATCAGGTTATAGATAATGCTGTAATAACGCAGTTCCATGCCTTCTTTTTCTACCAGCGTTCTGGCAGCCTTGTCTGCGCGCACATTAAAACCAATGATGCTGGCTCTTGATGTCTGTGCCAGTTGCACATCAGTCTCAGAAATTCCGCCAACGCCTGAAGAAATAATGTTGACTGATACTTCTTCATTACCAAGTCCAAGCAAGGATGACGAGATAGCTTCCAGTGATCCTCTGACATCAGTTTTCAATACTACATTGAGTACTTGTTTGCTTTCATCACCCATTGTCGCAAACATGCTTTCCATCTTCGCAATTTGCTGCTTCGCCACCTGGGTTTCTCTGTACCTGTTAAAACGAAATTCGGCCACTCCTTTCGCTTTCTTTTCATCAGTAACGACAATGAACTCATCCCCTGCATCAGGCGTTCCATTGAGTCCCAATATTTCTACCGGAATAGAGGGGCCCGCTTCCTTTATCTGGTTACCATTTTCATCAATCATTGCTCTTACCTTGCCATATTCATGGCCGGCAAGAATGATGTTGGATAATTTCAATGTACCGTTTTGAATCAGCACAGTAGCGACAGGGCCACGGCCTTTATCCAGGCGCGATTCAATAATGACACCTGTGGCCGGACAATCCTTGATCGATTTCAGTTCCAATAATTCAGATTGCAGCAATATAGCCTCAAGCAGTTCGGGAATGCCTTTGCCAGTTTGGGCTGACACTTCTATAAATTGAGTATCGCCTCCCCACTCTTCCGGAGTCAGGCCTTTTGCTGCCAGCTCATTCTTCACCCGATCAGTATCAACACCTTCTTTATCCATTTTGTTGATGGCAACAACTATTGGTACTTCGGCAGCTTGTGAGTGCTGCACCGCTTCTTCTGTCTGAGGCTTAACACCATCATCACCAGCTACAACCAGAATGACAATATCGGTTGCCTGGGCACCCCGTGATCGCATTGCACTGAAAGCAGCATGGCCTGGAGTATCGAGGAAAGTAACCATGCCGTGATCTGTATCAACATGATAAGCACCTATGTGCTGTGTGATGCCGCCGGCCTCACCTTCAGTTACTGAAGATTTGCGAATGTAATCCAGCAAGGAGGTCTTGCCATGGTCAACATGGCCCATCACCGTAACAACCGGAGCTCTTGAAAACTCTTCGCCGTCATACTTGATGGATTCCACCAGGCTTTCTTCAACGGCATCATCCGATACTGTTTTAGCCTTGTGTCCCAGTTCTTCAACGAGAAGAACGGATGTATCCTGGTCGAGAACATGATTAAGCGTCGCCATGAAACCCATACCCATGAGGGATTTTATGAGCTCGCCACTCTTCAGGTTCATTCGCTGCGCCAAATCTCCAACCGTAATGGCCTCGGGCACTTCAATGTCGCGAACAATAAACTCAGTAGGTTTTTCGAATTTGTGCTCTTTCGCGCCCTGACTTAACTTACGACGTCCTCGACGACGAGAACCACCATCAAAATCTTCATCTTCATCCAGAATGAAATCGTCAGTTGATCGGACAGGCTGGAATTTCTTGGAGCCTTCTTGCTCTTTACGACGCAGATTAGTTTTCTTTTTATCCTTAGTGGGAACTTCATCCCTTGAACCAGCCTTGTGGGAAGCACCTTTTTTATACTCTCTTTGAGCTTCAGGTTTATCCCCTTTTGGGGCAACGGGAGCATCTCCTTCAGATCCACGTGTAAGGCTAACAGTAGATTTCTCTACCGCATTTTTTTCAGCATCTTTATTTGTTTGGCTGACCTGTTCCTCGACCTCTTCTTCTTTTCTTTCCTGCTCTTCCTGAGCCAGTTTTTCAGCTTCTTTACGTTCAGCTTCAATTTGCGCTTCTTCCACACTGCGCTTTACATAAGTACGTTTTTTTCGCACTTCAACATTAACAGCTTTGCTTCGCCCCAGGTTATCAGAAGTTTTAAGGGTCTCAACAGTTTTCCGTTTCAGAGTGATGCGACGTGGTGTTGCTCCATCAGAAGTGTCTTCACCATGTTTACTTTTCAGTGACAACAATAAAGTGGCGCGCTCATCATTGGTGATTGTGTCATCAGCTTTCTTCTGGGGCAGGCCGGCTTCCTCGATTTGCTCAAGTAAGCGGTCTTCCGGAACGCCAACCATGTTGGCCAGTTCACTGACTGTTACATCTGCCATTCAACTCTCCCACTATTGCTGCTTAGCGAAACACCTCATTATCTGTGTTTCCTGAAAAATTCTTACTCAGGACTTTTTCCAGATGATTGTGTTTCTACTTTTACTTCAACTTGTTCTGGGTCTGCTGCTTCCCCATCGACTTCTTCATCCGCTTCTTCATCGGCAAACCAGGGCGCCCTAGCTGTCATAATAAGCGTACCAGCCCTTTCTTCCTTCATGCCTTCAATTACCATCAATTCATCGATGGACTGCTCGGCAAGATCTTCCATAGAAAGCACTTCAATTTTAGAAAGTGCCAAAGCTAGTACATTGTCCATACCTTCCATGTTCAGAAGGTCATCCTTGATTCCTGCCTTGTTGATATCTTCTTCAGAAGTAATTGCCCTGGTCAGAAGTGCGTCTTTTGCCCTGCCTCGCAATTCGTTGGCAATTTCCTCATCAAAATCCTGAATACTGGAAATTTCATCAAGCGGCACATAGGCGATTTCTTCCAAAGTCGAAAAGCCTTCCTGCACCAAAATTTCAGCTACGTCATCATCAACGTCCAGTGCTTCCATGAAATTCTTGATAGTGCCCGCAGATTCTGTCTGCAGTTTTTCAGCCGCATTTTCTTCACTCATGACATTGATAGTCCAGCCAGTGAGCTCACTGCTGAGCCTTACATTTTGCCCATTTCGTCCTATAGCCTGGGCCAGATTATCTTCTGCAACGGCAACATCCATGGTGCGAGTATCTTCATCCACAACAATCGAAGCCACTTCCGCCGGAGCCATTGAATTGATTACCAGCTGCGCAGGGTTTTCGTCCCACAGAATAATATCGATACGTTCATTAGCCAGTTCGTTGGAAACCACCTGAACGCGCGAGCCACGCATGCCCACACAGGCACCCACCGGGTCGATACGACCATCATTGGTTTTAACTGCCAGCTTGGCGCGTGACCCTGGATCCCTGGCTGCACCCTTGATATCGATAATCTCTTCAGAAATTTCAGGTACTTCAATTTTGAAAAGCTCCACAAGCATCTCTGATGCAGTTCGGCTTAACAGAAGTTGAGGACCGCGCAATTCAGTACGCACTTCCAGTAACAAAGCACGAAGACGATCATTAACACGGAAAGTTTCTCTTGGAATCAGGTTTTCCCTGGGCAGCAGTCCTTCAGCATTACTGCCCAGATCAACGATAACGTTGTCTCTGGTTACTTTTTTGACTGTACCTGAAACCAGTTCACCTACTTTGTCTTCATATTGACCAACAACGATTTCCCTTTCTGCTTCTCTGACTTTTTGGACAATGACCTGTTTTGCAGTCTGCGCTGCAATTCGACCAAACTCAGCGTTATCGATTTTTTCCTTGTACACATCACCGGCCACCAGCTTGGTATCCTTTTCATGGGCTTCTTCGATGGTGAATTGCGAACCCAATAATGCAAGTTCATCATCTGGCATAACTGTCCAGACCCGATAGGTTTCATAATCACCGGTTTCCTTATCGATGACTACTTCACAATCGATCTCTTCTTCCACATAGCGTTTTTTGGTAGCAGATGCCAGGGCTGACTCAATAGCACTGAAAATCACATCTCTTGAGACACCTTTCTCATTGGACACGGCATCAGCCACCATCAATATTTCTTTATTCATCATGTCGTTATTACCCTTCAAATTCCCTTCTCAGAATTTTACTTCTGGTGACTACTGTTTTAATTCGTTAATTATTCACGCCTGAATTTCCAGGTTCGCTTTTTCTATTAGTTCAAAGGGGATTGTGTATTCTTCATCCCCAATGATAAGCACTAATTCTTCATCCACTATAGCTTTCAACTGGCCAGTGAACTTTCTCCTGTTCTCAAAGTTCTCGCGCAGCCTTATCCTGACATGCCGGCCTAGATACTCTTTGTACTGATCAAGCGAAAACAAAACCCTGTCCAGTCCAGGTGAAGAAACCTCCAGTGTATATTCGCCACTGATCGGATCCTCCACGTCGAGAATACTGCTGATTTGCCTACTCGCCTGGGCACAATCCTCAATACCTATACCACCTTCTTTATCAAGATAGACTCTGACAAGAGAGTGCTTTCCCTGGGGAACATATTCGATTCCCCAAAGAGAATAGCCTAGCGCATTGATAGCCGGCTCCAATAAATTTCCCAATTCTTTGGTACGACTACTCATCTGCAATTCATATTCTGGCTAAATAAAAAATGGGCCCAAGGCCCACTTCAATTACTGCATTTTCAACTACGAAAAAGCCCCATATAGGGGCTTCTAAAATCCTGAAAACCGATAACTTCACAGCTTCCGAATGTTTCGCAGCGGGAGCAGGATTAAACCTGCGACCTTTCCCTTCCTAATTTGGTAGCGGGGGCAGGATTTGAACCTACGACCTTCGGGTTATGAGCCCGACGAGCTGCCAGACTGCTCCACCCCGCAATAATTCTTATCTATCTATGAGTCCTATCGGTAGAAACGACCTTCGGGCTCTATGCAAGTAGGCTTAGTGAAACCTGCCCCCCGCATCAATTCTACTCTTTCCTTTTTCCCATCTGGTACAGGGAAAGGCCGGGAATTATAGGTGGACTTCATGAGATGGTCAAGGCCAACACGCCCTGAACCCCAGTAATATTCTGGGTTTATGGGATGACTAACGCAAATATGGACAAGTGCCGGAAGGCTTCAAGCTTACTGTGTACTATTCCAGATTTGGTTAATTCAACTGGAGATTTCCTTCGTTCACGGCCAATTGCATATTTTGGCCGGGAGCCGGGAGGCCCCAGGCTTACTGCGTGCAAACTATCCGGTTATATTTAAGACCGAAAGTTTAGCTAAACTATATATGATATTTGGTGCCGAAGGCCAGCACTTAATATTATATTTATCTTATTGTTTTTATTGTATTTATATCCTATATTTAACCCTAAAGTTGCAGAAATAGTTGCAGGAAATCATGAAATCCTACCCTAAATACGTCAGAGAGCAAAAAGGAAACCTGTATTACCAGCGGGATTATCCCAAGAAACTACAGTCGATAGCCGGGGCCAAGACGTACAAAAACGCATTAGGTCTGAAAGCCAATAATCACAGCCAAACACAACTCAGCAGAGCAATCGCTGATGCATCGGAATTATTCGACATAGAGTGCCGCCTACATGAGAACTCAACTCCAGGAGCATTCCAAGACAATGAGCTTGACAAGGCGGCCGCTGACTTAGTGAGCAGGCTGCATATCGTGTCTGAAGATAGTATAGACGACTTAGAAGAGGCTCTTGATGCTGGGCACCTTGACCTACCCGGCTGGCATCAAGTTACAGACGAGATGAAAGCGGCTAGCTATGAAAGCAGAGAACCAAAGCTAACACCAAGACAGGAAGCTACTTGGAGAGCGTTTAAAGCCATTCAGAATCAGTTCGATAAGAAGCCGCTGATAGTAAGGAATCTCTGGGATGAATATATAAAGTTTCGAGGGCTTAACCCAGACGACCGTGAAGACGGGCGCATAATCAGGCGAGGCGAACGCATCCTAAGTTTCATAGGAGAGCACAGCGCCTACAATCCCAAGATTGTTCGAATAATTGAATCAGGGTTGGAAGCCTACTACGTCCATGAGCGCTCGAAAATAAAAAGCAACGGCGGCAAGAGGTCAGTACAGGGCATAAAGCGTGACCAGAACGAGATAGTTGCAGCTATCAACAGAGGCGCAAGCCTTAATCACCTAGGCTGGAAAGTTAAAGCTCAGCATCAGCTGGATAAAACTGACCCGAAAGAAGCCCGTATTGACTTGGACAAGCCAGTGCAGATTCAACTGGTTAACTCCTGCCTCGAGGATAAGAAGACACCACATCTTTCAACAGTGATTCTAATAGAGCTTCAGTGTGGAGCGATGGCATCAGAGATAAAGAGACTCGACTTTGATGAAGCAATGGAAGAACTCAATGCACCGTTACCTATGTTGAAGATAGGCCGCAAAGAGGAGACTAAAACTAAAACAGAAGAACGTAGGCGAGTTGCGCCAATTGTTATTGGTGTTGAATATATAAAGGAACATCTAGAACAAACACTGAAATGGCTTAACAGAACCTCTGAATCCAACCATTCAACAATGATAAAGAGAAAGCTGGTAGAAGTAACCGGTATCAAAGAGGCGTCAGCACACTGCCTTAGGCACACAATCAGAGCTAATGCAGAATCTAACGACATCAATCATTCGCATACATCAAGCATCTGCGGTTGGTCAGGAGGCGCTCTTAGCAAGAACGCCATCACCTATGGGATACATAGACTGAGCACTCACAAGGGGTTCCTAGAGATAAGGGAGAGCAGTTTAAAGATGCATCAGTTCATTCTCGATACCATAGAGGAGCCGGATAGCAATGTGGTCAATATACACCGAAGCTAGGGAGCGAAGAGTGAAAGGCTTCGTAGGTGCTCCACAGGATATGTTAGTGATTACTATCTCCACAGCTATGTATAGAAACTGAAGAAGCACTAATTAACGCATCTAATAGGCTCTAAAAGGCGCTGTTAACCCCGTAATAGCTGGGTTTTAGAAATAGAGCACCGCCCCTTTTAAAGCGTTAATACAGCTCCACGGTGCGAATCGGTAGCTTCATGGCTTCATGGGGCTCTTCAGAACTACATAGAGCTGTGGAATCACCCTAGCGGAATTGGATTGTTAGTGGACAAGGAGCAAGTCTAGTGCTAATGAGGGTTTACGGTGAGTTTGCAGATGGACAGGCGGACATGGCGTTATCAGATAGAAATATGTCCTTGTACTGATTGCCCCTTATATAGATTTAGACCTGTCACGATGAAGAACTATGAGAAAGGAGATGTGGATTGTTAATAGTCTTATTGTCTTTAGTAACGGTTACTGTCTATGACTAACTTTAGTGACTGTAAAAGTAGCAGCAGAGAGGAAGAAGAATTCCCTATGTTAACCACATCTCCTCTAGCCCACTGTTCATCTGTGTTTAAGCCGACTCCTGAGTTACTGGCAGAGCTAGACCAATACATCCTTGAGAGGAACATCCCAGAGGACATATACGAATGCCATAGGTTTCTTACACCACTAACCCTTATAGATGATTGTTTTCTGCGTTCTGCATTAGATGACGTCCTAGCCGAACTCCATGGGCTGTTTAAATGGCCAAGCCAGACTACGTATAGGGAGGCATTAGAGCAGATGCTGGAGTTTGTAGTCCTGAACCTTGCTCTGGGAGCTTTAACCAACAAATGGACCCTCATTGATAAGAACAAAAGTCATTACAGCAAAGGCTCTTCGCCATACACCACAGAGTTTAGCTACAGCGCTTTGATGAAAGTCATAGATACTCTAAAGCAGGCTGAACTGATACGGCTTTTCAAAGGAGGTAAGTACGTCAAAGGTTCTATGCTGACCCGAATCTATCCGGTCAAAGCCTTAGAACAACAGCTGTACCCCTTTGGCTTAGCCGTCCGGCAGTCACTTAGGCCACCCTATCTCACTATCAATGAGCCAGAGGCGGGCTGGGATGTTGTTCACGAGGTCGACAAAGAACACCCAGACAGGCGGATGATGTATGCCATCAATGAGGCGTTTGATGCCCATCTGTGGGCCTGTAAGGGTCCTGTTGTGTTGAAGTACAAACACAATGTCTTTACTGGGGGCAGAGTCTATACGCCGTTTCAGACACTGTTGGCCAAAAAAGTGCCGCTAAGGATTAATACCTTGATAGATGGAGAGCCAATCGCAGAAGTGGACTTTAACGCCAGTCATATCAGGATGGGTTTAGCACTTTTTGGTGGCGAAGATGCAGGTGATGACCCTTATCGAAAAATTGCTGATTATGCACAAACTACGAGAGATAAAGTTAAGGGGTACATTACCATTGCTTTAAGCTGTGATAGCCCTAAATCTGCGCATAATGCACTAAATAGCAAAGGTTATAAGGGTGCTGTGATAAGTACTCTAGAGAATGCTACAAGGCATTGTTATCCTAGCCTGAGACTCTATGATGGACTGGGTATTCACCTACAAAGCCTAGAGGGACAGATACTCATGCATGTCATGTATCAGGGTGTCCTGGAGGGAAAAGTAGTCCTTCCTATCCACGATGCAGTAGCAGTGAAGGCACAGGATGCAGAGTGGGCGGCACAAAGAATGGAAGCTGCATGGGTGCAGGTGTGTTGTAAGAAAGGAGATGCTGCCCGGCCCAGACTAAAGACCATAATCACTCAGACACAGTAATCTTGTAGGGTGACTGGCTAGTGGTAATGACAGGCTTACCTTCTTCAGTAAATAGCGAGTAGCCTACATAAAACAGACGCTCACCAGCAGTGATTGTGCCCGAGTAAACCAATACATCTTCCACCTCTTCAAGAGACGCAACAATCTTCGCAGACGGAAGTGATTTAAGGCTCGCATTCCATGCTTCCCAGTTCCCATCCTGATTGAGGGCGGTGAAGGTCTTCTTACCATCAACGGTGCTTCTCATCACCACATATAACTCACCTTCTTCTCCTACATCAGCTGGGTCAGGATAGACCTTTGCCGTGAGCGTTACGTCATCATCTACAGTGAATGAGGTGTTGGAGGTTTCACCACCATCAGAAGAGGCACCGATTGATATAGTTGCATCAGTTGCAGTGCCGTCTGTGCGTGTGATTTTAGACAGGCTTTGCTGTGGTACATCAGGCATAGCCCGGTTAATAAGGGTTACGGGCACTAGAGCAGCACCATTACCAAAACTAATTCCACTCCAGCCAGTATAGCCCCTATAGGCATTGATAGTATTTAGATTTAGGTTTTGGTCGAAGGTATTGGAATTGAAGCCCACACTGTAATCTCCTTCAAAGAGTATGGAGGTCAGTGCGTTAAATCCAAAAGCAGAATTCCCAATACTGGTCACGCTGTTGCCGATGGTGACTGAGGTCAGTTGGTTAGAATCGAAAGCAAAATCCCCAATACTGGTCACGCTGTCGGGGATGGTGACTGAGGTCAGTTGGTTAGAAAAAAAAGCATCAGTCCCAATACTGGTCACGCTGTAGGTATTGCCCCCAGTAGAGACAGAATCAGGAATGGTTAAGGTGACCGTACTTGTACCGGCAGTAAAGCTAGTGATAGTGGCAGTGGTATTGTCGCCATTAATAGTAAAATCTAATAACCCGCCATCATCACTGGCGGCAAACACCTGTCCAGAAAAGAACAGGCCACTCATTAATAATGTAAAAGTTAAAATAATAAGAAGGGAAGACTCCCTCCAGCTAAGAGGGGCTTTAAATAAGTACATGCTTTTGTCCTATTACCAGAAGTCAGATAGACAAGCCATCCTGACCTATGGGCATTTCGAATATAAGTGTTGCGTGTGTGATAACTTTTAGAACAGTTATCTTAGCTATTTTATCAGCAATCCTAAATTATTAATTGGTTTTATTTGTAAAGATTTATAATCCTTCCATGCTGCTTAGGGGGTAGGAGGTAGGAGAAAATTCAGCAAGGAATATTAGGAATATTTATTAGGTTACAAATGTACCTCTAATTCTTGGAACACATTTTGATTGAAAGTAGACCTTCAAAGCCTACTCTTTTCTAAAATAGCCTATTTTGTATCTGGGCAGGTACAGCAACTATGTGTCGCTGGGACAACCCCTCCCCCGTGCCTGTTTAAACCCCGGCTAGGTGTTTGGGATAGAGTTTTGGAGAGGCATCAGGAGTGCGTACAGAAGCGCTGGAGGCGTTTTATTAAGGTGATAATGCATAGACCCAGAGGCTCTATGGCAGCTCCATACCGCAGTCTATCTCGCCACAGCCTGAGTCGAGTTGCAGGAATAGTTGCAGGAATTACAAGATATGGCTGCGCAAACCCCCGTCTCTCCTAAGGAAAAACGGAGGCTTAACAGCATATTGGTGCCGAAGGCCGGACTTGAACCGGCACGACCATAGGCCACTACCCCCTCAAGATAGCGTGTCTACCAATTCCACCACTTCGGCTTATTCTGTTTCCTCTCCGGTTAAAGGAATGTCACCGACAGATTCAAGGGCATCCTGCACCACTTCAGGAATATCGGAATCAGCCGCATCCAGCACTGGGATATCACTTTCAAGGCCAATTTCTTCGAAAACAGGAAAGTCGTCCCCTGTTGGGAGTGATACCTGTGTTGAAATCTCATCAAGGTTTTCAATCAGACCACTGTCTTCAACACTTAGATTAGCCTGCTGCCTGGCAAGAACAGCCAGCCCCAGGCTGGTAACAAAAAATATTACAGCCAGAATCGTGGTTGAACTTGTTAATACATTTCCACTGCCTGAACTGCCAAAAACAGTCTGCGAAGCACCACTACCGAAGGATGCGCCCATATCAGCACCCTTGCCCTGTTGGATTAACACTAATCCGGTTATAGCTATCGCGGCAATAACATGTACAAAAATAATTATCGATTCCATAATTCTCTCTGATCTAATTTTCGGCTAACTGCTTATTCGTTGCAGTTGGCCTTTATGTGTAACTTGAACAAATTCGTAAAAACTCTTCTACGATCAACGATGCTCCACCTACCAGACCACCATCAATATCCTGCTGGGCAAACAGCTCGACAGCATTGTCAGCTTTGACACTGCCTCCATATAAAATCCTGATATCTCCTGCTACTCCTGCATCCTGCTCGGCAATCTTGTTACGGATAAGCGCATGTACTTGCTGAGCCTGCTCTGGCGATGCGGTCAACCCCGTACCTATTGCCCACACAGGCTCATAGGCAATAACCGCATTGCCAAACGCAACCACTCCTGCATGCTTCAATACAACTTCAAGCTGGCCCAGGACAATGTTTGCCGTCTCATCAGCTTCTCTTTGAGCCAGGGTTTCCCCGACACAGAGAATCGGTATGAGCCCCCTGGTTTGTGCTGCAGTAAATTTTCCAGCTATAAACTCGTCACTTTCCTGGAATAATTCCCTTCTTTCGGAATGGCCAAGAATGACATGAGTACATCCCATATCCTTCAGCATGCCGGCTGAAATTTCGCCGGTATACGCGCCAGTTTCCTCAGAATGGGTATTCTGAGCGCCTAATAAAATATTACTGCCTGCCAAAAGTGCTTTTATCTGTTCCAGATAAATTGACGGAGGACACACCAGAATATCAACGTCACTTTGCTTTGTCAGTCCAGCATTCAAGGCATGTATCAAGGCTGCGTTACTAGCCCGCTGCCCATGCATTTTCCAGTTAGCTACTATCAGGCCCTTGCGCATGTCCTATCCAGGTTTTACCCCATCAAAAATGGGCGCCAATACTAACCAAGATGGTGTCTGTATGCAAGAAAGCAAGGCAGTAGAGTTAGGAAAATCAGGGGTTAACGCAATACAGACAGGTATGGAATGTATGATTGCCTGGAAACTGTCAGATTTTGTTTTCAGGCTACATGCTGTTTCATTTCAGCATCCACAACTTCAGAAATCTCAGTTGCCAATTTCCTGACCTGATCATCATTTTCGCCTTCCACCATAACCCTGACAACAGGTTGGGTGCCCGATGGTCTCAATAGCACGCGACCAGTCTTACCAAGCTCTTTTTCAGCTTTGCTTATGGCAGCCTCAATCACTTTATTGCCTTCCAACCCATCCTTGTTGCTGATACTCACATTTATCATGGTCTGGGGAAACTTAGTCATGCCTTCCTTTAGATCATGCAAACTTTCATTAAAACTCTGCATAGCCGCTAGCACCTGCAATGCCGAAACAATGCCGTCCCCTGTGGATGTGGAATCCAGACAAATGATGTGTCCGGATGATTCTCCACCAAATAGCCATTGCTTATTCAGCAGTTCAGCCATTACATAACGATCACCTACCTTGGAACGGACAAAAGGAATAGATAAATCCTGCAAGGCGATTTCAAGCCCAAGATTACTCATGACTGTGCCAATAATGCCCTGATCCCCATTCGTGTTGATCGCTTTGCTCTTATTGCCCAGTTTATAGCGGGCAATAACATAGATTAGTTCATCCCCATCAACCAGTTCTCCCTTGTGATCGACCATAATGACGCGATCACCGTCTCCATCAAAGGCAATACCCAGGTCTGCTTTTTCTTCAAGAACTTTCTCAACAAGACGTTGCGGATAGGTAGAGCCACACTCATAGTTGATATTAAGGCCGTCAGGATCAGTACCTATTGTTGAAACCTGAGCACCCAGTTCTCTGAAGACACTTGGTGCTATGTGATAAGTGGCCCCATTAGCGCAGTCCAGTACAATGGAAAGACCATTCAGGCTCAGGCTACTCGGGATAGTACTTTTACAAAACTCAATATACCGGCCACTGGCATCAACTATTCTGGAGGCTCTACCTATTTCTGAAGAATCAACTGTAGTCAGCTCATTCTCAATCTCTTTTTCAATGGCAAATTCAATATCGTCATCCAGCTTGGTGCCATCTCCGGCAAAAAACTTGATGCCGTTGTCCTGAAAAGCATTGTGCGAGGCACTGATCACTATGCCAGCCTGCGCTTGAAAGGTTCGTGTTAAGTAGGCAACCGCAGGGGTAGGCATTGGCCCCAGCAGATTGATATCCATACCAGCAGAAGTAAGACCAGCCTCCAGTGAAGATTCAAACATATAGCCTGAGATACGCGTGTCCTTTCCAATCAGGATTGTCCCGCCGCCTTTTTTCGCAAACACCTTGCCAATTGCCCAGCCCAACTTGAGCACAAAATCCGGCGTAATGGGGTAAGTACCAACCTCCCCCCTGATTCCATCTGTACCAAAATATTTTTTAGACACCACTTTATTCTCTTGTTGCCCTGGTTATTGAAAGCCGTATTACGCCCGATTGTTTCAGGAAATTTTCAGGATTTCATTGCATACTTTCAATGCATCAACAGATTCCGCCACATCATGAGTACGCACTATTCTTGCCCCATTCATAACACCTAGTACGGTAGCGGCAATACTGCCTGTTAATCTGTCCTTTTCTCTGCGTCCTGTAACCAAGCCAATCATTTTTTTTCGGGATATGCCGATCAATACCGGTAATTCTAACCGCTGCAGATCGGCAAGTCTGCTCAGTAATTCCAGGTTATGTTCAAGGGTTTTACCAAACCCGAAACCGGGATCCACTAGAATCCTGTCATTACCAATCCCTGCGGCATTGCAGGCTTTAACTCTGTCTTCAAGAAACACTGTCACTTCTTCGACCACATTGTTGTATTTTGGAGCATCTTGCATGTTATCCGGCGCCCCCTGCATATGCATGAGGCACACCGGTAAACCAGATTCAGCTGCCGCTTCCAGGGCACCTTTCCTGGTCAATGCCCTCACATCATTAATCAGGCCAACGCCAGATTTCTGGCACAGGTTAATTAATTCGGGGTTGCTGGTATCGATCGAAATGATGACATCAAAATTCCCCGATATTGCCTCCACTACAGGCATGACCCGGTTGATCTCTTCCTGACTTGAGACTTCTTTAGCGCCTGGTCTAGTGGATTCACCACCAATATCAAGGATAGCTGCCCCGGTCTTGATGATAATCTCGACCCGTTTCAGAATTTTGGAGAAATAGACCTCACCATTTTCCGACATTAATTCCCCACCATCTGAGAAGGAATCTGGTGTGATATTCAAAATTCCCATGACATGGGATTCAGACAAGTCCAGGGTTTTACCGGAAAAGTTAAATAGTCTAGGCGAATTACTCATAAGCTAGTGGGTAACAATTTTAAAAATTTAGTCTGTTAATGGAATAAAAGGTCAACAAATAAAAATTAGATGTCAGTAAGCAAAAAGGAGCTCGAAAGAGCTCCTTATGACACATTCTCAGATGAGTTACCTAGTGTTCACCGGCAGGCCCGCCAATAGGCTTTGTCGAATCCTTGCTATCACCTTTTTCTTCTTTTTCATCTGGTTCCACGCTTTCAGTTTTTCCAGATCCATAATCATCATCATGCCAGCCTGCAGGTGGCCGCGGTTTCTTTCCTGCCATGATGTCATCAATCTGTCCGGCATCAATGGTTTCCCATTCCATCAGGGCATCTTTCATACCCTCAAGTTTGTCGCGGTTTTCTACAAGGATTTCCTTGGCTTGGGCATAGCAGGTATCAACAATATTACGCACTTCTTCATCTATCGCCTTGGTTGTATCAGATGACAACACTTTATTCGCACTTGCTGAAGAGCGGCCAAGAAATACTTCATCTGCCTCATCATCGTACTGTAATGGACCAAGGCGCTCTGAGAGTCCCCATTTCTTGACCATATTGTGAGCCATCTGAGTTGCGCGCTGGATATCATTGGATGCACCTGTGGTAACCCCATTTGCACCAAGAGTTATTTCTTCCGCAATACGCCCACCGTAAAGACTGCATATCTGACTGAGAATACTCTGCTTGCTTAGGCTGTATCGGTCTTCTTCGGGCAGGAACATAGTGACACCAAGTGCTCTGCCACGAGGAATAATACTTACTTTATAAACCGGATCATGCTCCGGGACCAGGCGACCAACAATCGCATGGCCAGCTTCATGATAGGCGGTGTTCAGTTTTTCCTTGTCAGACATGACCATTGATTTACGCTCGGCGCCCATCATGATCTTGTCTTTGGCTTTTTCAAATTCCTCCATGGTGACACGCTTCTTGGTAGACCTGGCAGCGAACAGTGCCGCCTCATTCACCAGATTTGCCAAATCGGCACCAGAAAACCCTGGAGTGGCACGGGCAAGTACAGATTCGTCCACGCCTTCTGAAATAGGTACTTTGCGCATGTGTACCTTGAGTATCTGCTCTCGGCCACGAATGTCTGGCAGACTTACCACTACCTGGCGGTCAAACCGACCAGGGCGCAGCAGGGCTGGATCCAGTACATCTGGCCTGTTAGTCGCGGCAATGACTATGACCCCTTCATTGCCTTCAAAACCATCCATTTCCACCAGTAGCTGGTTCAGTGTCTGCTCACGCTCATCATGACCGCCACCAACACCTGCACCACGATGACGTCCAACAGCGTCAATTTCATCAATAAAAATAATGCAGGGAGACTGTTTCTTTGCCTGATCAAACATGTCGCGCACTCGTGATGCACCAACACCTACAAACATTTCAACAAAATCAGAACCTGAGATAGAAAAGAATGGCACCTTGGCTTCGCCAGCAATCGCTTTTGCCAGCAAGGTTTTACCTGTTCCAGGCTGGCCGACCATGAGTATGCCGCGAGGAATGCGCCCACCCAGGCGCTGATACTTGTCGGGCTCGCGCAGAAAATCCACCAGTTCCTTGACGTCATCCTTGGCCTCATCAACCCCTGCCACATCGGCAAAAGTTACCTTAACCTGGTCATCACTAAGCATCTTTGCCTTGCTCTTGCCGAATGCCATGGGTCCGCCTTTACCGCCCACACCACCGCCCTGCATTTGTCGCATGAAAAACATGAACACGGCTATGATAATCAGGATGGGGAATGAGGCCACAAGCAACTGGGTCCATATACTTTGCTGTTCTGGCATATCAGCACTTACACGGACGTCATGTGAAACCAGGTCATCGAACAGTTTAGGATCATCAATGTACGCATTGACGGTTACAAAGCGGGCGCCATTGACTTTGGTGCCATGGATCTCACCACCAGTAATAGTGACTTCAGTAATATTTCCGCGCTGGACTTCCTGAATAAAATCAGAATAGCCCAATTCCTCAGCAGTAATAGGCTGATTGAAATTATTGAAGACGGTAAGCAGCACAGCTGCAATAATCATCCACAGTAGTAAATTTTTTGCCATATCATTCAACGGCTTAACCCTCTTTTAATGACTCCTGATTTCACCTGGTCTTTCCTTATCCTTCCATATCTCAACTGGTAGATATAAATCCCGGGTAAAAACTGGAGTAGAACCTCAATTCTTGCATGAAAAGCCCCACTTTGCCTACCGCATCTAACGGTGTTTTAGGGGGTATAACCTCAATGTTTTCGGTGCATTTAGCTGGCAATAAGCCGGAAATAAGCCGTAATTTAGCTTGAATTTCAGGGTTTGTACCCTTTTGCCAGTATATACAATTCCCGGGAACGAGACCGGGAAGCTTCAGGTTTCCTGCTTAAAACCTGTAAAAATTCCTTTTTTATCTGGCGGTGCAGTGTTTCATAGCCTTCACCCTGGAAGACCTTGGTCAGCAGACTGCCCCCTGGTTTAAGGGTTATCCGGGCAAAATCCAGTGCTAGTTCAACAAGTTGCATCGACCTGGGTTGGTCTATGGCTGCCATACCACTTAAATTGGGGGCCATATCCGATATTACAAGGTCTACTGCACCTCCTTCAGCGGCTGTATTTCCCCTAATTTCTTGCAGTATGGCCTGCAGGCAGGCATCTTCTGTGAAATCACCCTGAATAAAACAGACTTCAGGTATAGCTTCCATGAGCAAAATGTCAGATGCAATGACTTTGCCCTTATTCCCAACCAGCTTGCTTGCCACCTGGGACCAGCCTCCAGGTGCTGCCCCAAGATCCACTACAGTCATTCCAGGCTTGATCAACTTGTCAGATTTCTGGATCTCCAGCAGCTTGTAACTGGCACGCGAGCGATAACCCTCCACTCTGGCGCGTTTCACCCAGCTGTCTTCTTCATGCTCTTTCAGCCAGTGCTTACTACTTTTGGATCTTGTCATCTTCTTTTCCAGTTCATTTTCTGTAAAATGCACAGCCCTTTCCCAGACCGACTGGATTATTCACATTACTACTAAAATGAAACTCGATAATAAAACCTTACGTCACTATCGCAGTATAGGACATAACCTGAATCCAGTAGTGATTGTTGCCCAGGATCTGACAGAAAACGTACAGGCTGAAATCAATCGCGCACTCTCAGATCACGAACTTATAAAAATCAGGGTAGTGACAGGTGACAGGGAATCCAGAAAAACGGTGATTGAAGAAATCTGTAAAACCCAAAAAGCTACGAAAGTACAAGTGATAGGCAAGATAGCCCTGATTTACCGTACTGCAGCAGAACTAAAACCACACCTTTCCAATATCCAGCGCTTTAATCAAATCTCTATTTAACTAAGCCCTTATTTAAATCAGTCCCCAGGTAATCCATATCGGCTCATCCGTTTCGAGCTTTTACAAACGCACTATTCATAGGTTCTATTTATAGGTGTTCTTTATAGGTGCTCTACCTTTTCTATTTCGTATTCCACATCACCACTGGGTGCTTTGACGGTAATTTCATCCCCTTCTTCCTTTCCCATCATGGCACGTGAAATTGGAGAGCCCACAGAAATTTTCGAATTTTTCACATCGGCTTCGTCTTCTCCCACTATCTGATAGGTCACCGACTTTTCTGTATCAATATTGTAGAGCGTCACTGTAGTGCCAAATATTACTTTCCCAGTAATCGGGATGTTTTTGATATCAATAATTTCTGAGTCAGCAAGCTTTCCTTGTATTTCCTTGATTCTACCTTCGCAGAAACTTTGCTGTTCGCGGGCTGCATGATATTCAGCATTTTCTTTCAGATCACCATGCTCTCTTGCCACGGCAATATCCTGGGTGATTTTCGGGCGCTGCACAGACTTGAGTTCATTAAGCTCTGACCTTAATCGTTCAGCGCCATCAATGGTCATGGGTACTTTTCGCATTTCCCTTCTCTCAATTTATTCAGGTGATTGTCTAACATTTCCCGCAGTGACATAAACTACGGCTAAATTGTCTTATCAATATTTCAAGACTGATGTTCAGCGTGCAGGTGCTGCAGACTATTGACTGAAGTCTCACCGCCAAAGATCAGCGCTTCATAAACTGCCCTGGCACTGGCGATTGTTGTCGTGCAGTAAACACCATGGCGTATAGCTGTACTACGAATAGCTGCCGAATCAGCAATAGCCTGGCGCCCTTCAGTTGTATTTACGATAAGGTCTATCTCGTCATTTTTCAACATGTCCACGATATGAGGCCTGCCTTCCATGACCTTGTTGACCGCTTCAACTGGTATCCCTGCTTCCCGGATAATATCTGCGGTACCCTTGGTGGCAACCAGAGTAAATCCCAGTTCATGATAATGTTTGGCCAGTTCGGGAAGCGCATACTTATCGACCTCTCTGACGCTTATAAAAGCCTTCCCGGTCAAAGGTATATTAAGTTCACCCAAGCCCTGGGATTTGTAATAGGCCTCGGCGAAAGTTTCACCAGTCCCCATGACTTCACCCGTAGATTTCATTTCAGGGCCAAGAATAGGATCCACGCCCGGGAATTTGTTAAAAGGGAAAATGGCCTCTTTCACAGCATAAAAAGACGGCACGATCTCCTTAGTGAACTTTTGTGATTCCAGGGAAATACCTATCATGCATTTAGCCGCAATTTTAGCCAGGGACTGTCCTATACATTTGGAAACAAAAGGCACGGTTCGGGAAGCACGCGGATTAACTTCAATAATATAAACTTCTTCATCCTGGTAGGCGAGCTGAGCATTCATTAACCCTATGACACCAAGCTCAATAGCAAGCTGAATGCACTGGTCCCTGATTTTATCCTGTACGTCCATCGGCAGACTATAAGGTGGCAGAGAACATGCAGAGTCTCCTGAATGCACGCCCGCCTGTTCGATATGTTGCATAATGGATCCCACTACAACTTGTTTCCCATCACTCACAACATCCACGTCCATTTCTATTGCAGAGTTCAGATAATGATCAAGCAATACCGGGCTATCATGTGAAACATCCACAGCACTATTGATATAGCGTTTCAGTTCAGCTTCGTTGTAGACAATTTCCATGGCACGCCCGCCCAGAACATAGGAAGGTCGGACGACCAATGGGTAACCAATTTTTCCAGCTTCAATGACAGCTTCTTCCAGGCTTCTGACCGTACTGTTTGGCGGCTGTTTTAGATCCAGTTTCTGAATCAGGGTCTGGAAACGTTCTCGATCTTCCGCCCTGTCTATGGCATCAGCTGGAGTACCTATTATGGGGACACCTAGTTTTTCCAGTTGAGTAACCAGCTTTAACGGAGTCTGCCCGCCGAATTGAACAATGACTCCGTCCGGTTGTTCAATGCGGACAATTTCGAGCACATCCTCGAGGGTGACAGGTTCAAAGTAGAGCCGATCTGAGACGTTAAAATCGGTAGATACTGTTTCGGGATTGCAGTTAACCATGATGGCTTCATAGCCCTCTTCACGCATAGCCATAGCTGCATGCACGCAACAATAATCAAACTCTATGCCCTGCCCGATTCTGTTGGGACCGCCACCCAGGACAATTACTTTCTTCCTGTCGCTGATGTCAGCTTCACATTCTTCTTCATAAGTGGAATACATATAAGCCGTAGAGGAACTAAATTCCGCCGCACAGGTATCTACTCTTTTATAGACAGGATGAATGCCGAGACTGTGGCGCTTGTTTCTGACCTCATCTTCGGTGATACCCATTACGCTGGCCAGACGTTGATCTGAAAACCCTTTGCGCTTGAGACGGAAAATAGAGTCCTTATCAAGATCATCAAAGGAGTGTGATTCCAGTTTTTGCTCTTCCCGGATGATGTCCTGAATCTGAATCAGGTACCAGGGATCAATATGTGTATGCTCAAAAAGAACCTCTACCGACATGCCGGTTCTGAAAGCATCTCCTATATAACGTATTCGATCAGCGCCTGGATCTTTCAATTCCCTGAGTAATACTTCCTTTGCATTACTGGCTTCCTCATCCAGAATCGGGTCAAAACCACAGATGCCAATTTCCATTCCCCTGAGGGCTTTCTGTAATGATTCCTGGAACGTGCGGCCAATGGCCATGACTTCCCCCACAGATTTCATTTGCGTAGTCAGTCGGTCAGGAGCCTGGGGGAATTTCTCAAAAGTAAATCGTGGAATTTTGGTAACGACATAATCCAGAGTAGGCTCAAATGAAGCCGGCGTCACACCGCCAGTAATTTCATTGCTAAGTTCATCCAAAGTGAAACCCACAGCCAATTTGGCAGCAACTCGTGCAATTGGAAATCCGGTTGCCTTGGAAGCAAGGGCAGACGATCGAGATACTCTTGGATTCATCTCGATCACAACCATCCGACCATCTTCGGGATTAATACCAAACTGGACATTTGACCCTCCCGTCTCAACACCTATTTCCCGCAGCACGGCAATAGAGGCGTTTCGCAAGAGCTGGTATTCCTTGTCGGTCAGAGTCTGGGCCGGTGCTACCGTAATAGAATCACCGGTATGGATGCCCATTGCATCAAAATTTTCAATACTGCAGACAATGATACAGTTGTCATTTGTATCCCTGACGACTTCCAGTTCATATTCTTTCCAGCCAATCAGGGATTCATCGATCAATAATTCATTGGTGGGAGAAAGGTCCAGTCCACGTTTGCAGATTTCTTCAAACTCTTCCTTGTTGTAAGCGATGCCTCCGCCACTACCACCCATGGTAAATGACGGGCGAATAATGCAGGGAAATCCAATATTTTCCATGGCTTTAAAGGATTCTTCCAGATTATTGGCAATGTAATGTCTCGGAGTTTCGAGCCCGATAGAAACCATGGCATTATCAAACAACTCCCTGTCTTCGGCCTTGTCGATAGCATTCTTTTTTGCCCCAATCAGTTCGACATTATATTTTTCTAGCACTCCATGGCGATCGAGATCCAGAGCACAGTTAAGGGCGGTCTGACCGCCCATGGTAGGCAGGATAGCGTCAGGTTTTTCTTTCGCGATTATTTTTTCTACGGTACGCCATTCCACGGGCTCAATATAGGTAGCATCAGCCATACCCGGATCCGTCATAATTGTTGCAGGATTGGAGTTCACCAAAATGATCCTGAAGCCTTCTTCACGCAAAGCCTTACAAGCCTGTGCGCCTGAATAGTCAAATTCACAGGCCTGTCCAATAATGATAGGACCGGCGCCGATTATCAGAATGCTTTCTATGTCTGTTCTTTTTGGCATGGTACCTGCTGAATCGTGCTGCTTTAGTTGGGTTTAGCTCTTATTAATTCAATAAAATGGTCAAACACCGGGGCAATGTCATGGGGACCAGGGCTTGCTTCCGGATGCCCCTGAAAACCAAAGGCCGGTTTGTCAGTCAGATGGATGCCCTGCAGTGATTCATCAAACAGGGATTTGTATGTCGCCTTTACATTGTCAGGGAGACTTTCCTCATCTACAGCGAAACCATGGTTCTGACTGGTTATAAACACTTGGCCAGATTCAAGCTCCTGAACAGGATGATTGGCGCCATGATGGCCCAGCTTCATTTTTACAGTTTTCGCACCACTGGCCAGTGCCAGTAACTGGTGGCCCAGGCAAATACCAAAAACGGGAATCCCGGTTTCCAGAATCTCCTTGATAGCACTGATTGCATAATCACAGGGCTCAGGATCACCCGGACCATTAGATAAAAAGACACCGTCAGGTTTCATTGCTAACACTTCGCTGGCAGGGGTTTTGGCTGGTACTACAGTCACCCTGCAGGATCGATCAGTTAGCATACGCAGAATATTGCGCTTGACTCCAAAGTCATATGCCACGACATGATGTGCTCCAGGTTGATCAGGTTTGCTGTGGCCAACGCCCAATTCCCAGGACCCTTCTTCCCAAGGGTATGTTTCCTTACAGGAGACTTCCTGGGCCAGATCCATACCCACCAGCCCGGGAAAATCCTTGGCCGCAGCCAAGGCCTGTTCGGCCCCCTTAGCGCTATCATTTTCCACTATTTCCCCGGCTATCAGGCAACCATTAAGTGGGCCATGGTCGCGAAGGATTCTGGTCAGGCGTCGAGTATCGATTTCACAGATGGCAACGACATTATTCGCCTGAAGAAATTCACTTAAGGTCTGATCACTACGGAAGTTGCTTTCCAGCATAGGTAGATCTCTAATGACCATCCCTGAAGCCCAGACTTTGCCTGACTCGTTGTCTTCCTGATTGGTACCAGTGTTGCCTATGTGCGGATAAGTAAAGGTGATAATTTGTTGTGCATAGGAAGGATCAGTGAGGATTTCCTGGTATCCGGACATCGCCGTATTGAACACCACTTCACCAGTTGTCTGGCCTTCTGCACCAATGGAGACTCCGCGAAATATGGAGCCATCGGCAAGGGCAAGGATGGCGGGTTTGTATTGCATAAAATCCTCTTTGCGTAACTCAGCTACCTGATTTCATTGCTATATTTACTCATTCGCTACCTAAATCTGGCTCGCAAAAACCTTCAACCGGTAAGAACCGACTGAACGTAATTAAGTATCAAGAGAAATCAGAACACCTTTGGAAACAAGGCAAATAAAAGATCTCAAAAAAAAGCGGAATGGGGTAAGCCCAATCCGCTTTTTCATATTCTTTTCAGTCCTTTGTTTTGGACTATTTGTCGAACTAATCGCTGAACTATTTGTATAACAATAGGTTCGAATTTTGCCTGTCTCAGTGTCTTCATACTGAAAAAATATTGTATGAAAAAGGCCTCAGTTTGTCCACGACAACATTGCAAAAACCTGATTATTTTTCAGTTAAAGGCCTAGAACATCCTGCATGTCATACAAACCCTTTTTCTTGTCCTGCAACCATTGAGCAGCTTTCACCGATCCTGCCGCATAGGTCATGCGACTGTTAGACTTGTGAGTAATCTCGATACGTTCGCCATCACCGGCAAACATAACAGTATGATCTCCAACGATATCGCCTGCACGAATGGATTCAAAGCCTATAGTCTTGCCGTCTCGTGCCCCTGTCTGACCTTCCCGGCCATAGACGGCCACTTCATCCAGGTCCCGACCCAGTGCTTGTGCTATCACTTCTCCCATCTTTAGAGCAGTCCCTGAAGGGGCATCTTTTTTGTGCCGGTGATGGGCTTCAATGATTTCCACATCACTTTCTTCGCCAATGACTTTGGCAGCCTGTTCCAGCAATTTCAGGCACAGGTTAACGCCGATGCTCATATTTGGCGCAAAGACAATGGGGATTTTCTTACTGGCTTCGGCAATTGTCTGCTTTTGGTCATCGGTGAATCCGGTTGTTCCGATAACCATTTTCTTACCTGCGCCAATGCAGGTTTCAATATGCTCTATGGTGGCAGCCGGGCTGGTGAAATCGATCAGCACATCAAAATCACCCAGTGCTTCACCGAGATTGTCGACTGCGCAGACATCGAGGACTGGCAGACCGCACATGCCGCCTACTTCCTGTCCCAGGGCGGGACTGTTTGGGCGTACAGTTGCAGCTCCAACTTCCACACCATCGGTTTTACTGATGGCTTCTACAATGATTTTACCCATTCGGCCGGAGACACCGGCCACGGCGATTCGCAACATTTGGCTGACCTTCATTTACATGATTTAAAGTATGGGCGACCGGCCGGCAACCCCTACATTATTTTCGTTCTCTTGAGCATACGGCTTTCTTTCGCGACTTTGGTTTAAGACTTTAATGCATCAACAAACTTTTTAACACCGTCAAACCAGCTTGATCGCCTTGGCGACTGCTTGTTGCCCTGGCTTTCCTGGATTTCCTGGAACTCGGTCAATAGATCCTTTTGCTTCCGAGTCAGTTTGATAGGCGTTTCCACGACTACCTTGCACAACAGGTCTCCAGGGGAGCCGCCTCTGACAGGTGTGACACCTTTGTTGCGAAGGCGAAATAATTTACCGGTTTGAGTTTCAGTCGGGATCTTCAGTTTTACCTTACCTTCCAGAGTAGGTACTTCCAATTCGCCGCCCATAGCCGCATCGACAAAGCTGATAGGAATCTCGCAAAAGAGGTTACTGCCATCACGCTCGAAAATTGGATGCTTCTTGACAGCCATCTGGACATAGAGATCACCCGGAGGACCGCCGTGAAGCCCAGCTTCACCTTCGCCCGTGAGACGTATTCTGTCTCCTTCGTCCACACCTGCAGGAACCTTGACAGACAGTGTTTTGGTTTCTTCGACATTGCCGCGACCGTGGCAGATATGACAGGGGTCCTTGATGGTTTTGCCAGCACCCTGACAACGGGGACAGGCTTGCTGTACAGAGAACGGCCCCTGGCGCATGCGAACTTGGCCCACGCCGTTACAGGTTGCACAGTTTTCTGGTGTCGTGCCTTTCTTTGCACCGGAGCCTTCACAGGTTTCACATTGTGTAGTAGTGGGAATTCGGATTTTAACTTCGGTGCCTTTGACCGCGTCTTCCAGGCTCAAACTGAGGGTGTAACTGAGGTCTGCTCCGCGCTGGACATGACTTCGGGAACCTCCGCCCCCGAATATATCGCCGAAGATGTCACCAAAGATATCACCGAAACCCTGTGAACCAGCGCCTGCTCCGCCACCCATGTTGCCAACGCCGGCGTGACCAAATTGATCATATGCACTACGTTTTTCAGCGTTACTCAGAACTTCGTAAGCCTCATTAGCTTCCTTGAAGATTGTTTCCGACTCATCGTCTCCGGGATTACGATCCGGGTGATTTTTCATGGCAATGCGGCGATAGGCTTTTTTGAGTTCAGCACTATCGGCACTACGCTCTACACCCAGTACTTCGTAATAATCTCGTTTGTCCATACTATTTCCGGAATTGGAATCAAAATAATGCAAAGGCGACCTACCGGCCGCCCTTACATCAAAATACTTTGATCCGACAGGGGCGCTTTAATTTACGTCCCTACGATTGTTGTATTATTCCTGAAGAAGCGAATTACTTTTCGTCTTCTTTGACTTCCTCAAATTCAGCATCGACGGCATCATCAGGTCCAGCATCCGGTTCTGCGGTTGCTTCTTCACCTTCAGCAGCAGCCTGGGCTTCGGCATACATACGCTGTACCAGCCCAGTAGACGCATCTGTCAATTCTTTGGTTTTTGCTTCGATCTCTGCCAGATCATCGCCTTTAAGCGCTTCTTCAAGGGCAGTGATAGCCGTCTCGATTTGCTCTTTCTCATCGCCTTCTACTTTATCTTCTGCTTCAGTCAGTGTCTTCCTGGTAGCATGAACCAGACCATCAGCCTGATTACGGGCGTTGATAAGCTCTTCAAACTTCTTATCTTCTTCAACATGAGATTCGGCATCCTGAACCATTTTCTCGACTTCCTCATCAGACAAACCACTGGATGCTTTGATGACAATCGACTGTTCTTTACCAGTAGCCATGTCTTTCGCAGACACATTCAAAATACCGTCCGCATTAAGGTCAAAGCTCACTTCAATCTGAGGCATGCCACGAGGTGACGGTGGAATATCAGACAGATCAAAACGGCCCAGGGATTTATTCTGGACTGCTTGCTTGCGTTCACCCTGCACAACATGGATGGTCACTGCAGTCTGGTTGTCATCAGCTGTGGAAAAAGTCTGCTTTTTGTTGCAAGGGATAGTCGTATTCTTGTCAATCAGCACGCTGGCAACACCACCCAGGGTTTCAATACCAAGAGACAATGGAGTCACATCCAGCAGAAGAACATCGGTCACTTCGCCAGCCAATACAGCGGCCTGAATAGAAGCTCCCATGGCAACCGCTTCATCGGGGTTCACATCCTTGCGCGAATCCTTACCGAAGAAATCGGTCACTTTCTTTTGTACCAGTGGCATACGTGTCTGCCCGCCAACTAAAATCACGTCATCGATGTCAGATACGCTCAGGTCGGCATCTTTCAATGCTGTTTTCAAAGGCCCAAGGGTACGCTCGACCAGTTCTTCCACCAGGGACTCCAGTTTCGAGCGGGTCAGTTTTACCACCAGATGTTTTGGACCACTGGCATCCGCCGTGATGTATGGCAGATTCACTTCAGTGTGTTGCGACGAAGACAATTCGATTTTGGCCTTTTCCGCCGCTTCTTTCAGGCGCTGCAGAGCCAATGGGTCATTGTGCAGATCCATTCCGCTTTCTTTCTTGAATTGGTCGGCTAGAAAGTCGATCAAACGTAGATCGAAGTCCTCACCCCCCAGAAATGTGTCACCGTTAGTGGAGAGCACTTCAAAGGAATGTTCGCCATCTGTTTCCGCAATCTCAATGATGGAGATATCGAAGGTACCGCCCCCAAGGTCATAGACAGCAATGGTGGAATCGCCAGCTTTCTTGTCCATTCCATAAGCCAGGGCAGCAGCTGTCGGCTCATTGATGATGCGTTTCACATCCAGACCGGCAATCTTGCCCGCATCCTTGGTGGCCTGGCGTTGAGAATCGTTGAAATAAGCAGGCACAGTGACTACAGCCTCAGTAACTTCCTCACCCAGGTAGTCCTCAGCGGTTTTCTTCATTTTCATCAGGATCTGTGCAGCAATCTGCGGTGGTGCCATGGTTTCACCATGGGCTTCCACCCAGGCATCACCATTGTCTGCCTTGACGATTTTGTAAGGCACCATTTTGATGTCTTTCTGAACTACATCGTCATCGAACTGACGTCCGATCAGACGCTTGATGGCAAACAGAGTGTTATCCGGGTTGGTAACAGCCTGGCGTTTTGCCGGCTGCCCTACCAGAGTCTCCCCATCTTCCGTATAGGCGATGATTGAAGGGGTAGTGCGGTCGCCTTCTGCGTTTTCTATGACCTTGGCCTTTCCTCCTTCCATGATAGCCACACAGGAATTCGTTGTGCCCAGGTCTATACCAATAATTTTGCCCATAATGTCGTATCTCCAGCTTATTCTGTCGCTACATCTCTGCAGCTTTGTCGATTCTGTCTCGATTCTTACGCGATTGTCGCGTCAATAAGTTCTATATTGGCCCAGCACCTTATATTTCAAGGCCTGCAGGCATGTTTTACTGTAATTTATTACTTTTTCACTGATGCCTTGGACACCATCACCATGGCCGGTCTGATGACTCGTCCATGTAACAGATAGCCTTTTTGCACCACTGTAAGCACTGTATTGGGTTCAACATCATCGTTTTCCACAATTGACATGGCTTCATGTTGCTGTGGATCGAAAGGCTCTCCTTCTGGATCTACCTGCTCGATATTGAATTTATCCAGTGTTTCCACAAAACCTTTCAGGGTAAGCTCAACTCCCTCATAGAGAGCCTTGACCTTCTCATCCTTGGTATCCGTAACTGCCTGCAGCGCGCGTTCAAGATTGTCAATGACCGTGAGAAGTTCTCCGCTGAATTTTTCCAGAGCAAACTTATGCGCTCTCTCAACATCCTGCTCACAACGGCGCCGCATGTTTTGTACTTCCGCCTGGGCCCGAAGCACCATATCCTGCTGCTCTGCCAGTGCCGCTTCCACAGCTTCTTCAATCATTTCATCGACTTCACTATTGTCTTCCTGCTCTGGTGAATCACTGGAACCCGGTTGCTTTCCTGTATTTTCCGGTGTCTCTTGCGCTTTATTCTTTAAGCTCTCTTCATCAGCCCCGTCAGCGACTTCTTTTTCTACATCTTCGCCCGCCATGGTTTTCCTCCGGCTAAAAATCTGTATTAGGCATCTGAATATCCGCTATATGGGGGCAACAGACTGATAATCAAGGGAAAAAGCAGACTTTTTTTGAAAGGAACAAAACCATCTAAACGGATTAATAATCTGTACAAGAATTAAGGTTTATTGGAGCAACTAGCCGTTATAATCTGACCCTATGCTGCAGCAACTCACCATCAATAATTTTGCCATAGTCGATCAGTTGGAAATCGAACTGGAGTCCGGTATGACCGTTCTCACTGGTGAAACCGGTGCAGGGAAATCCATTATGCTGGATGCCCTGGGACTGACCCTGGGAGACCGAGCAGACCGTGATGTCATCCGGGGTGGCGCGGAGCGTGCAGATATAACCGCCTGTTTTACCCTGCCAGACAATCCTGACGTGACACATTGGCTGAAGCAGAATGACTTCGATACTGACGACAACAGTTGCATCCTGCGAAGAGTGGTTTCAAAAGACGGACGTTCAAGAGCATATATCAATGGTCAGCCAACTACTCTAGTCAACTTGCGTGATCTGGGAGAAATGCTGGTCGATATCCATAGCCAGCATGAACATCAATCCCTACTGAAAACATCGACCCATCAACGATTGCTGGATGACTATTGTGGACTTCAACAGGAAGCTTCAGAAGTCAGGACGCTGGCCACAAAATGGCGCCAACTTAATGCAGAGCTCGAACAGATCAAAAACCGTGCTGAAGAGTCCAATGCCCAATATCAGTTGCTCAGTTACCAGGTAAAAGAACTTGAAGAACTGAACCTTGGCGAAAGTGAATTGGAAAGTCTTGATGATGAGCATAAAATACTCAGCCATAGTGAATCCTCAATGCAGGTCATCCAGGAGGTTCTGGATCTGAGTAGTGACAATGAGGAACTCAACCTGGAGCAATCCCTGAATAAAGCTGTCGCCCTGCTTCAGAATATTCCCTATGCCAGCAAACATACCGAGGAAGCAGGTTCGATGCTCAAAACGGCACTCATCCAGGTGGAAGAAGCCACATCAACCCTTAAACATGCCATTGACCAGTTTGAAATTGACCCCCAACGCCTTGAAGAAATTGACCTGAAGCTTGGACTGATTCATCAACTTGCCCGCAAACATCATGTCTCCGCTTCAGAGCTTTCAGCTCTTTTTCTGAGACTTTCAGATGAACTATCCGGGCTAAGCGAAGCAGATGTACAAATTGAACTAATCCAGGAAGAGCTGGAAAAGCTGCTCTCCCTTTACCGGGCTACAGCCGGAAAACTCAGTAATGCCAGAGACAAAGGTGCGAGCAAACTGTCGAAGGAAATCAATAACCAATTGGTCGGACTGGGCATGGAGTCGGCTAGTTTCAGTGTCGCTCTGACCCTATTCAGCGATTCAACACCAAAGATCTCTGGATTGGAAGGCATTGAATTTTTGGTCACCACCAACCCGGGGCAACCGCCGCGGCCACTGGTAAAGATTGCTTCAGGTGGAGAGCTTTCCCGTATTAGCCTGGCCATTCAAGTAGTCACGGCTCAAACATCTTCTATCCCTTCCTTGGTCTTTGACGAAGTAGATGTTGGGATCGGCGGTGGTGTAGCAAAATCAGTCGGTGAGCTTCTGCGCCAACTGGGGAATAAAGGTCAGGTGCTTTGTGTAACTCACCAACCCCAGGTTGCAAGCCAGGGACATCACCATCTCTATGTCAGCAAATCCTCAGACAAGGAGTCAACGGCGACGCAACTTAAAAATCTAAACAAACAGGAAAGAATTGACGAAATTGCGCGCATGCTGGGAGGTGAGAAAATTTCTGATAAGTCTCGGGCCCATGCCAAGGAGTTGCTGGCCTGAACAAGCTACAAGCTTGAAAAGGATGATTCCTGAGCTTTAAGAGTCTAGAAATACTGAAAGTTTTTCTTGTAGCTTGCGGCTGGAGACTTTTTTATTCTTACTGGCAATCTGCACATAACCCGTAAATATAGAGGGAATGGTCAGATATCGTAAATCCCAGCTTTTCCGCTGCCTTGCTCTGCTGTTGTTCGATAATTTCATCGTAAAATTCATCGACCCTGCCGCATTTGGTACAGACCACATGATCATGGTGATCATCAGGCATCATCTCGAACACGGAATGTCCGCCCTCAAAATGATGGCGAGTTACCAGACCTGCAGATTCAAACTGGGTCAGCACCCGATAGACAGTTGCCAGGCCCACGTCTTCATCTGCATCACGTAAAGCTTTATAGACATCTTCCGCGCTCATATGCCGGGATTCAGCAGATTCCAGTATCTGCATGATTTTGACGCGTGGCAGAGTGACTTTTAGCCCCGCTTTGCGTAACTCCTGGTTTTCTAAACTCATTCCGGACAAACCTCTATGAACCGCATTTTTACTGCTATTAGTACTGCTGTTTGGACAATAGCCTGAAATCAGACTCTTAACATCCCTGTCAGCTTTCAGGTATTATGCCTTCTTCGGATTTTTTGTAAAAGGCTGAACGACATTGCGCTTCATTTCAGTGACATTCATTGTATGTATTTCGCTTCTGCTTGGCAGTTGCGGCAGCGTCACGTCTTTCGCCTTTCCTGGTGTGTATCGCCTCAATATTCCCCAGGGCAATATCGTTACTCAGGAAATGATTGATCAATTGCGTCCAGGCCTGACCAAACGTCAAGTCAACTTCATCCTGGGAACCCCACTGATAAAAGACACTTTTGATCAGGACCGCTGGGATTATCTTTACAGTTTTCAACCTGGCGGCGGTGAACGAGTGCAGGAAACCCTGACCGTGTTTTTTGAAAACAACCAACTTACTCACTTCACAGGGGATTTCGAACAAACCCCGGAAAATGAGCAATTTGGTAACGAATCTGTCCAGGATGAGCCCACCGATATATCTGTTGTTCAGCAGGACTAATTGTTCACTTTATATTTCGCCGTGTAGAACGACCTGCTTTGCGTCCGTTAACTTTTCATTTTCTCCCTGATTCACTGTTTTTCTTTGCCCTGTTCAGGCGCGTTTGCTTAGGGTCTCTGGCCAGAGGCCGATAAATTTCAAGCCTGTCATCTTCCTCAAGTACATAATCCTCAGGTAGGGGCAGCTCAATTCCGTTCAAGGGCCGTGAAAAAATACCCAAGGAGTGTGTGTCAAAGTCTGTATCCGGAAACTTCTCCTTTAACCCGGAGATCTCCATGGCTTGTCTGGCAGTACAGCCCTTCTCAACTGACATGGCGACAATGGTTTGATGGTCAGGTAAAGCAAAAACCACTTCGACTCGAACTAAATTTTTTTTATTGGCTTCCATGAAGAAGCTCCGCCCGCTTACACACCGAATTGACCAGATTGCGGCTGGTGCTTTCAAACAGTCGTTTCAGGGCTACATCCACCAATCCTGAGGCAAATTCAAATTTCATATCCAGGCTTACCTTGCAGGCATTTTCATCCAATGCGCGAAAAGTCCAGGCTGCTGCAAAATTTTCAAAAGGCCCTTCTACCAATGTCATCGTTATACTTTCGGATGGCTTGAGGGTATTGCACGTAGTAAAAGCATAGCGCAATCCCGCTTTGCCCAGCTCCAGACGGGCGGTGATCTGATTCTGGTTTTGTTCAATGATCTCGACATCACTGCAGCCGTCCATAAAATCCGGATAGGATGCGATGTCATTAACCAGGTCGAATAACTGGCCGGCAGAATATGGCAATAATGCGCTTTGATTAATATGGGTCAAAAGTCGACCCGCTTAGAAACCGAAAAGATTGTGGGCGAAATAAATTCTCGATACGTTGTTTGCAAATACTGCTAGCAGAATGACAGGAATAAATGTCCCCAGGGAAACGCCTATATATTTTTCCAGAATAGAGCCATGGAAATCATCATCCTGAAGAGAGATTTCATCATTCATCCGATGTTTCTTCCAGCGATAGCAAACGAACATACACACGATGAACCCCATGAGTGGCAGTATGGTTTCATAAAACACATCATAGATCAGGTCAAAAAAGGATTTACTCAAACCACCATAATTAAGAAAGCCGGTGAAAAAATCACTCATGCCGAATGACACTGTTGTGATGAGTATGAACACGCCCATGGATACTGCAATATAGACAATTGCTTCACGCCGCGATTTTTCTTTTTCATCAATAAAGTACGCAATGGGAATTTCTGTGATGGATACCAGAGATGTCAGTGCCGCCAGAAATACCAACAAGAAAAACATGGTGGAAACCAGACTAGCACCAAAATAACCTACGAATTCTTGCAGGGAGAGAAAAACCTGAGGCAAGTAACTGAACATCAGGCTGATACTTGAGTCGGATAATTCATCCGCATTAACACCCGGATCAATGGCAAACACGGCCGGGATAACAAGTAAGCCCGCTAAAAAGGCGACGCCGGTATCAGCAATAGCCACCATGCGTGTGGAACTTACCAGCTTTTCCTTTTTGTTCAGGTAGGAACCATAGGTAATTAGAATGCCCATACCCAGAGAAAGAGAAAAAAAGCCATGGTTAAGTGCAGAATTGATAACACCACTATCAATTTTGGAAAAATCAGGTACCAGGTAAAACACCAATCCTGCGGAAGCATTGTCAAGAGTTAGGACAAACATGATCAACAGCAGCATCATAACCAACAGCGTTGGCATAAGAATTTTAGCCGCTCTTTCAATGCCATCATTGACCCCGTGGGCAAGAATGGTGAACAGCACAAAGAACAAAGGCGCCAGATAGACAAACATTATCGGAGAAGAGACGGTTGCTCCGAAAGTATCAGGATTGGCAAGGACGTCGAGATTTCCAATGGCTGATTGCACAAGATAGATAAGAATCCACACGGTAATGACTATGTAAAAAACACCAATAAAAAAAGGCGTGATAAGTCCCAGGCCGCCTAATTTACGCCAATACGGATTGCCATCAGACAAATTATGAAAAGCACCAACCGGACTTTTCTGTGAAGCACGGCCCATGGAAATTTCCGCGAGCATGACCGGGAAACACACAAAAGCAATGAATAGAAGGTAGATAAGAAGAAATGCACCACCACCATTCTTGGAGGCCATGACAGGAAACCCGACCAGGTTCCCAATACCCACCGCAGAGCCAGCCGAGGCCAGAATAAACCCGAGTTTTGAACTGAATTGTCCGCGCAAAACTGACATAGCGCCCCCCCCGTTACAGACATAGCAAAAATTCTTTATAACGGGAATCGAGTGTACCAGAACATAGCCTTAGGCAGGAATGTCACCAACAGTCCTATGCACTGTATAATCCCGACTATGGCAAAACCAGGTAAAAATAAAGCAGACGACACCAGTATTGTTGTCAATAAGAAGGCCAACCATGATTACTATATAGGTGACAGGTTAGAGGCTGGTATTGCCTTGTCCGGTTGGGAAGTGAAAAGCTTGCGTGAGAAGAAGGTCCAGTTGGTAGATAGTCATGTGATTATCAAGAACGGCGAAGCCTGGCTATTAGGTGCTCAGATCGTTCCGCTGGATACAGCAAGCACGCATGTGATAGCCGACCCAACCCGAACCCGAAAGTTACTGCTGCACAAAAAAGAGCTGGCAAAAATATTTGCCGGCATCCAGCAAAAAGGCAACACCTGTGTGTGCACTAAACTGTACTGGAAAAATCACCTGGTGAAATGCCAGATTGCACTAGCCACGGGCAAGCAGTCATTTGATAAACGTGCCACCATCAAAGACAGGGAATGGAAAATCGACAAGCAGCGTGCTGTGCGCCATGACAACCGTTAAGCCGATTCAGTCATCTGTCAATTAGCAGATAGCTCCCGATAGGCAGCTGGTAGAAAGCGTCCAGGGTCACCCCAGGTGGCATCGAATTCAGCCGTCGGATTGGCAGCAATAACGTCTTCCTGAGACAACCCATCTGAAATCATGTCGGTCATCCGGCCTTTCACAATTTGGACCATGTTGATATAAGCACGAACTTCAGCCTGCCCCGTAACCACACCATTGCCAGCAATGAATCGAGTATTGTCATCAGCCAGAGACAGAGCAATTTCATTGGCTTCTATAAATCCGTCAATCGTGCCACCGGCAATCACCGGGTAGCGTTCCGGACTGTACAGGTCGCCCAAGTGAATAACGTTGGAGGTTTGGTAATGCACCATGATGTTACCCAGAGAATGGGCTGCAGGGGTATCCATGACATGGACAGTCTCACCGTCAAAATGCAGGGTTAATTTTCCACCATCCGCGATGGTGAGAACCGGAACTGCAGCAACCGGAGCTGGAGGGCCACCTCGCTGACCAGCCATCAGTACACGCCTGACTTCTTCATGGGCAATGATAGTGGTGCCACGTGTTCCGAAACCTTCATTGCCGTCAGTATGATCAGGATGTACATGACCATTTATCAGAAAGTCGGCATCTCCCCCGGAAATTTCCCGCACCATGGATCGAATCTCTTCGGCCAATTCCGGTCGTTTGCTGTCAACCATCAGTGCCCGATCATTGCCAGCAAGCACGCTGATATTGGCATAGCCCCCGCCACTGAGCATCCAGACTTCACCGCTGACATGCTCCATTAGCAGTCCAGACTGGGCACTTAGGGTGCAGGGAATGTAAAGGCAGAAAAAAAGGGCGATTAAAGATCGCCCTTTCATAAACAGATTAGAATTCAACACGCTCCGACCTCTCTTTATAAGAAACTCTTCATTATTAACTATGTTATTAGACTTCCAGCCTACCTGTGCTGTTACCAAAACTGTCCTGATGGATACCAAATTTATCCATCAGTCCCAGATACAAATTCGCCAATGGTGTATGGGCTGCAAACTCGAGATGCCTTCCACCTTCAATCAGCCCATTTGCACCGCCCATCAGCAGGATGGGGAGTGGATCGAAATTATGTTCATTCGCATCACTCATGCCGCTGCCGTATAGAATAAGGGAATGATCCAGCAGACTACCGTCACCATCTGGTGTGGATGCAAGTCTGTCGATAAAGCCCTTAACGACGTTGATATGATAGTTATTCAGGACTGAAAACTGATCCTTGTTCTTTTGTTCGTTGGAATGATGTGATGCATTATGGAAACCCTCACTGACACCACTGCGTGGGAAACGGGTGTTGCTACCCTCTCCTGCCATCATCAGTGTGGAGATACGGGTGATATCAGATTTATAGGCGAGCACCTGCAGATCGAACATCAAATTGATATGGCTTTCAAATCCATTTGGAATGCCGCGGGGTGCATCCGGGACATCCAGGGATTCCTCTGAAAGTTTTGCATCTACCAGCGCCACCCGGCGCTCGATTTCACGCACTTCTTCCAGGTATTCATCAAGTCTTGTACGGTCAGCCTTTGGCAATTTCAAAGTAAGACTGGATACATCCTCGCGAATGGAATCCAGCAGACTGGCTGATTGGCGCCGTCTCTCCTTACGTTCTTCATCAGTAGTGCCATCGCCGAACAAGCGCTCAAACACCAACTGCGGATTGTTTTCCATGGGCAAACCCAGGGTAGGTGTTTTCCAGGACACTGTACTGCGATAGGAGCAGGTGAAATTGACATCGCCACAAGTATTATTGGAAGGTTCAATAGCCAGCTCTACTGATGGCAGTGGGGTATCCTGACCCAGAGCATCTGCTACAACCTGATCGAAAGACTTACCTACAAAGGCCCGGTCCCCTGCCACAGGATGCGCAGCCGTCAGAAAAGCCGCTGCAGCACGTTCATGGTTCTGGGCGCCACCGCTGTCTTCTCCTTCCTCCGGGCCCACAGGCGTATTGGCCAGACCACTAATAATATTCAATTGATTACGGTAGCTTTCCAGGGGTTTTAGAATCGGTGTAAATTCGAAGTCTTTACCAGTCTTCTCAGGTGTCCAGTAAGACATGGTGGCGCCATGAGGAATATAGATACACCCCAGGCGTGGAGCCGGACTCGCGGCGGTCTGAGCAAGCGCGGTCTGCGCTGGAATCATAGAATCCAGTAAGGGTAAAGCAACGGCAGTACCTGCACCTCGTAATAAAGTGCGGCGTGACAGATGTTTTTTTGTAATAAACATTTGCTTCTCCTGTATCAGTCTCTGCTTTCAATTCCTGCCTATTTCCAGCCTATTTCTATCTATTCCTGTTACTAATCTGGTCCCTGTAACTCAAGGATAGTAAAAAATGCCTGTTATGAATACTAACATCCGGAATATCTGACAACATAACTTACCGTTGTGCAGTCTCCATGGCCTCAGCCTTGGTACGTTTTGTAAAAGCTGCACTCAGAGCTATTTCCTTTACCAGTGCACTGAAGCGGTATTCCTCATTTTCAGCATTTCTGCTTACTTCCCGGACTGACGGCATATCGAAATACTCTACTTTGCGCCCCAGTGCATAGGTCATCAGCTTTTCAATAAAGTTTTCCACAAACAGATCACTGCGTGACATTAATATATTGTACAAATCATCAGGGCCTTCAAAGTTTGTGCCATCCCAAAATACAGCGCCAGTATTTACTGGAATCCCATTTGTTTGATCACGGTATTTACCAATAGCATCAAAATTCTCCAAGGCAAAACCGATAGGATCCATCATGTTGTGGCAAGACGCACAGGCAGGATCTTGCCTGTGTTGTTCAAGACGCTGTCTCAGGGAAGTTACAGGGTCGCCTTCAGCTGGTGCATCATCCAGGTTTATTTCCACGCCAGGAGGTGGCGGTGGTGGTGGAGTTCCCAAAAGATTTTCCATGATCCAGGCTCCACGAATCACAGGTGAGGTGCGATTAGGTGCCGAAGTAATGGTTAGAATACTGCCGTGGCCAAGCAAGCCATGACGACCGGTTCCTGCCAGATTGACCTTCCTGTAATGACTGCCCCGAATATTGGGTATCCCGTAATGTTTCGCAAGGCGTTCGTTAACAAAGGTGTAATCAGTTGTCAGCAATTCTTTTATTGGGCGATTTTCCTGAATCACTGATTCCAGTAATAACTCAGTTTCACGGCGCATGGCCACACGCAGACTGCCGTCAAAATCAGTAGAGTTTGGATTAACAGTGTTCAACTGTTGCAAAGACAACCAGGAAACCGCAAAGTTTTTAACCAGGGCATCGGCTTTTGGATCTTGCAACATGCGTTTGATCTGAGCATCCAACTCAAGAGAATCTGACAGTTCGCCGGATTGTGCAGTAGCCAGCAATTCCTCATCCGGTATGCTGCTCCAGATAAAAAAGGACAAGCGAGATGCCAGCTCATAGTTACTTAACGAGTAATTATCACCTTCATTTAATCCCTCAGGTTCTTCTTCGAAACGAAACACAAACAACGGGTCGACCAGAATCCGGGCCAATGCATATTGAATGCCCGTATCAAAATCACGTAATTCCCGACCATCCCGGTAAAATGCCATCAATGTATCCATGGCGCGATCAGTGACCGGTCGTCTATAAGCGCGATAGGCAATATCTTCCAGAATCTGGCGGGCACATGGCACTTCTGCCGAAACATCAACTGGCGTGCAGGAAAAGATTCGGCGTCGACTTGGCGTATCACCAGGACCGACTGCATCAAGGGGGCCAGTTACAGCAACAGAACGCACTACAGTACTGTCAGACCACACGGTATGCAGATCATCTACCCCTCTGGGGGACTGGGTTTTGACAAAGGCAGCTTCAATTGTATGCGGGCCCGCCGGGATATAAAGCGTTACACGACTCCTCGCCCCCACCTCAAACAGTCCAACCCGCTCTCCATCAATAACTAATTCAACAGGGTCTTCGATTCCAACGGGAGCCAGGGAAAAAGCCGCGTTGACACCGCTCCGGCTGATTGCGAATTCATACTCTGAATCCAGTGGAAAGACATGTTCAAAGGCGATGCCACCGCGTGTTCCAAGTGCATTGCCTTCCAGGTGTGAAGACTGATCTTGTTGATCAGCACGGTATGTATCTGTTCTTAGGCTGGCAGTCATATCGCCAACAGCCAGACCACTCACTTTGTTTGCCGCGGAAATATAAGACTGCATCAATGCTGGTGACACACTAAGGGCACTGGCAATGTTGTCGAAACCTTCACTGGAATTGTCAGCCGGAAACATAGAAGCTGCGTTGATTGGCAGGTCCAGCAGGTCACGAATCGCATTCTGGTATTCTGTACGGTTCATACGATGCAGCAAGGGAGCACCGGAATTAGGTTTAGCCGCCCAGGCAGAATCAATGGAGTGCCCGACGTCAGCAACAAAATTATCTACTTCAGATGCCCCTGGACGATCCTTTCCCAGTGGCGGCATCATGCCTGCTTTCAGTTTCAGGAGAACCTTTTCCCAACTTTCGGCATCAGTCAAAAGGTTGGACGTATCCAACAGATCAAATGCTATCCCGCCGGCAAAATCATCAAAGTTATGGCATTCAACGCAATACTGGTCGAGCATCTGAACATGGTCTTCATCTATACCTGCATTCGAGGTCGAAGACTGTGCCTGTATCAGTGCAGGACAAGTAAGGCTGATTAGCAATGCTAGTCTGGGAAATGTGCCAGGCGCGTTACTGTTCATAAGAAATCCCGGCCTCATCCATCAAAGCTTTGAGCAACGCAATTGTTTCCGGTTTCTGCTCGGCACCTACTGCAGCAAGAAATACTCCCTCTGCCCAACGCAAGGCTGTGCGACCCACTGCATCTTCCACATCCAATTTGGCTCCCATGGATGCCAGGTAACTAATAATGTGATTAGAGCCGCGGTTGGCTGCACCAAGTAAGGGTGTTAAGCCCATTGAGTTGGCGGTATTCACATCCGCACCCAAAGCAATATTCATTTTCACCGCTTCCAGCTCGGCCTCTTCGGAAACAGTATAAGTCTGTGCCACAGTCCAATTTACTCCAGTGGCTGCCATCAGGGCGGTGGTGCCTTCATAGGTTGTGATATGGGGATCTGCACCATACTCTAACAACATTTTCATGGCGGGAATGTCCCCGGACAATGAAACTCGGATAAACGGAGTCTGTCCCGTCATATCCACCCAGGAAACATCGTTCAGGGAATACAGCCACTTTTTCTCCGGCGGCCAATCCTTGGTGCGAGCATTCACGTCGGCGCCCTCATCCAGCAAACGCTTGATCATGGCTAGAATGGGTTCGCGATCTACGCTGTTGTCCTGAGGGTCATCTTCCAGATCACTGTTCATATCCAGATTGCGGTAATCCACTGCAGCGAACAATGGGCTGCGTCCATAAAAATCCTTAACATTCACTTGCGCCCCAAAGTCCAGAAGCATGTAAGCCACGTGAAGATGGTTATTCAATAGAGCCATCAACAATGGCGTAATCTCATTGGCTTCGGTAATTTCAAGATCAGCGCCGTTTTTCAGTAATAGTCTGGCTGCCTCCGGAAGACCATCACGGGCTGCATACATCAGAGGGGTCATCCCCCCTTTCCGATCATAACGTTCTCCTCGATGAGGAACGCCACTGCGGTTGATACCGACTCCTTCAGAGCCACAGCCGGTACCTTTACATGGCGGCACAAAGACCATGTCAGGGCCTACACGTGTTCGTGCATCCACCTTGGCGCCATAGCGAATAAGGCTTTCAACTACATCAATATGTCCTTCACGCACGGCGATCATCAGCGCTGTTTGCTTAAAATCTGGATCTCGGGCATCAATCAGAGCACCGCTTTGCAGCAGCAAACTCACCACCTCAGGTTTGCCGGTGTGAGATGCCGTCATCAATAAAGTTTCACCGTTTTCTGACAAGGTGTTGGGATCAGCTCCTGCATCAAGCAGCAATGAAACAATATTTTCACTGCCATTTTGGACAGCAAGGAACAAAGGAGAAATACCGTTGCGGTTCAGTGCCAGGGGATCGGCGCCGGCCTCTACCAGAATGGCTGCGGCGGCGTGCTGGTCACGTAAAACAGCCCAATGTAAAGCTGTACTACCATCATTAAGACGGCTATTAACGTCAACATTTTGCTTAAGTAGATCACTGACCTGGTCCACCAGACCCTTTTCTGCCAGACGTGCAAGTTCCGTATTGGCACTGCCAATGATTGGCAACATACAAGCCAGTATGATCATCAAGGAGACGCTCTGTATCTTCTTCATAATATTTTCCAATCCTTTCCCCGGGAAAAACCTGCGAAGCCTTTTGCCTCTTAGCGCTTCACGAAATATGCCTGGATACTTACTGTACCACCTGGTTGTACTTACTACAGTACCTTCAGTCTCTACAGCCTTTACTGAAAAATGCATAATTCCTGCATAAAGTCGCTAAATCAGCACCACATGTCACTTTTGCACTATATAACAATGCCTATTACCATCTCAACAATGCGGCCCTAATGTTGCCTTAAAACGCTGGTTGTCAGAGAAAAGGATTCTGTTACATTAACTGACTGAACTTTGGTCAAAAAATTAACTGTTCATGCAAATAAAAAACTGCTTTTTAATCCTTCTTATAGCGTGCTTTGCAACTATCGCTACTGCTCAGCCAAGGGAATCTGTTGAAGGTGTTCATTACCAGGTTTTAGCCCGTCAGATACCAACAGAAACGCCAGAAGATGTTATCGAAACACGAGAACTATTTTGGTATGGCTGTCCTGAGTGTTTCACTTTGGAACCCTTGATGACTGATTGGCGCGATGGCGTCAGGGGTGATCTGAAAATGATCAGGACGCCGGCTATATGGAATGACCTGATGGCCATGCATGCGAGAATTTACTATACCGGGATTGCTATAGACGCCGAAGACAGAATCCACCGGGCGGCATTCCGGGCTATTCATGAAGAAAATAATCCATTAAGAACAGAAGTACAGATCAGGGAATTTTTTCTGGCCAATGGGGTGGATAGTGAAACGTTTAATACTGCCTGGAACTCCGACGAAGTAAGCTCTTCTGTCCAGCAAGCTCAATTGCGCAGCAGTGATTATGGTGTCGACAAACTACCAAGCGTTATTTTGAATGGCCGTTATATTGTTACTCACAATGAAAAGGTGTTTGACCACATTGAGTTTAACATTGCCATAAACTTGGTAGTTCGGCGTTTGCGTGATGAAAGGCGCTCTGATTTTTAATATCTGCTTTCCAATTTCAATACGTTCATTCCGGCCCGATTTCGAAAGCCAGTAACACATTACCCGGTCGGCCTACGATGCAGCAGTTACCTGAAAGCATGTACACCATGCCATCCACAACCACTGGTCCGGAGGCGTCAAATGATCCCCCGGCAGCTTCCACGCCATTGATGGTTTCAAAGGTTGTATTGCTGTTAAAAGTCCATAACACATCACCATCTGTTGCACTGTAAACACGCATCCCTCCATCCCCCGAACCGGAAAATACCGCACCAGGAATGGCAGTGACCGCCGCTGACTGGGTAGCACGGCAGCCGCGACCCAGCGGGCATAACAAGTCCTGCGGAGGCGCGACCCAAACGCCCTCACCACTAGCCATGTTGATGGAATGAATACCCCCTGATTCAGGGTTTCCATAACCGCCGACGCCGACATAGGCCAAACCATCAGCCACTGACATGCCCCACCAACCGCCTGAGGCACTGCCCGGAGCAACGTAGTATTGCCAAACCACTTCACCGTTGTTATTCGGATCAAGTGCATGGGCCATCCCGGATTTTTGCGGAATTATTAGCAGTTCCCTGCCGTCAGCTGTCGAAGTAAGAATTGGAGAGGCAGAAAAATCCACATCTGGGCCAAGTACCATCGGGCAATTGGGATTGCTGACATCGTCATTACGCCTGCCACATCCACCGATGAAGGCATCACCAGGAGTTGCCTGGTTTACCCAGACAATATCGCCACTTCCAAGATCCATGGCTATAACAGCGTCAGTAGTTACCGGTGCCGGATCGCCATAGGCGTTTCCTGTCGCGGTGTAGAGCAGGCCCCGGTCGGGATCAATAGTCGGAGCATTCCAGATGCCACCCCCTGACGGACCATAAAGCTGAACACCAGTAGCACTGAGACCGCGCGGTTGTGCTTCGGCCATGGTGTAGGTTTTCCAGAGTATCTCACCTGTATTCGCATTGACCTTGGAAATGCTGCCACGGAAAGTACAACAGGGATAGTCTGGCCCTGATGAATTTGTCTCTTCCACGACGCCCGCAGAAGGCACATAGAGATTGCCTTCAAACAGGGTCACCGAACCCGTACCACGGACACCTGGGTGACTCTCCACACGGGAGACCCAAATCTCTTCACCATTTTGCGCATTCACAGCATAGACATTGCCGCGCAGATCCTGGAAGTACACGGCATAACCGTCACCGCCATCTGGCATGAGCACAGGGCCTACAGACAGAGCACTGCGGACACCGTTTCGCGGCAAGTATGTCCAGTACGTACAACCACTTTTAGCATCCAGAGAGTAAATAGCACCGGCCTTATTGCCGACAAACAGGCGACCAGAGACGACTGCCGGTTGCGCCCGGGGCTGATCTTCTCCGGGCAGGCCAAACGCCCATTTCAGCTGCAACCTATCGATATTGTCAGCGTTTACACCCTCATTCAGGGCAGCGCGGCTATTGCGATGATCTCCGCCCCAGCCATTCCATGCAGGGGCCAGAGCGGGATTTATCATAGAGTCATTTTCTGAACAGAGGTTGCTGGTCATTTCTAGGTTTAGTGCCGACATGGGGCGCCCGGTTAGATATTCGGCCACTGACTGCATCTGACCATTAGTGAGACCTGATGCCGAGATACGCATTACACCCTGGGTAAGCGCACGATAAATAATTTCCGGCGCCAGGTTTTCCACTTCCGATCTTGCTGGAGCCCGGACCGCCTCATTGGCAGGGGCCTCATGACAGGCTGCACAACGAGCGTCATACAACTCACTGCCTTCCTGTGCCATGACTCCCGACTGCAGAACAAGCAGTGAAATAAAAAAACACTTGTTGAAATATGAACTCTTTATACTTTTCTCTTTCATTCCCTTCATTATCTCCACCCCCTTCATCCCCTTCATCCCCTTTGAATAGCACCTTACACTGGCTATGCAATGCGCCAGCACAGAGATTTTCACAATGTCTGAAAGCTTATCAGACCCCTTTCCCCATTTGTTGCTTTTTTGCGTTTTGCGGCAACTTGCCTTCATGCTATTCTCGTTCGCTCATTTTCCTTTAGTTGTTGATAAAGACTGATGCTGAGGAAAATTTCCGGGAATGAATAGAAAGATATAGAAGGGAAAAAGAGAAATGAAAAAATTATTTACACTCATTGCGGCTACTGCACTGTGTTCAACGCTTTCTGTTGCTGTCTTTGCTCACCATTCGTTTGCCATGTTTGATCAAACTATCAAGGTAGAATTCACAGGAGTTGTCGGTGAGGTGCAGTGGACCAACCCGCACGTCTGGATCATGGTGGATGTGCCCAATGATGACGGAACTGCCGTACGTTGGGGGGTTGAATTCACCAGCAAGGTACACCTGACCCGTCGCGGTTTTTCACCAGACTTGTTTAGCCTGGGCGATGAAGTGACTTTTTCTGTCAGCCCCTATGCGGATGGTAGCCCTGGCGGCCGATTCTTCTGGGTGCAACTGGATAACGGCACGTATTACTGCGACGGTGGTGCCCGGTCCGTGTGCGAGGAAAACAATTAAACGTTTTTTCTGAACTATTAGTTTTCTGAACTATCCGTTTTCTGAACTATCCGTTTTCTGAAAATAAATTTAAGAACACAGCTGGAAAGACTTATGAAATTTTTATCTCTACTGCGCACAAAACTCTCCGCCACGTTTATAGCACTCATTGCTTTTTCCTTGACAGCCATTACCTCAACGTCGGCTCAAGCCCAGGACGACACTGTCTATCCAGCCAACGCGGCTGAAGTCAGTTACGCCGAGCTAGACAACCTGCCTGACTTTCGCGGCCTCTGGTTCCCTGCCTTTCGCCAGGTCGGCGGTGACGAACCCGTCCTTATCGGAGAAGCGCTCGCCACGTGGGAAGTATACGCAGCAAGAATGGCTATCGACCCCAATTTTGAGGTGCCTGAAACTACCAACAATTGTGAACCTGACGGCATGCCCTACATAATGAACTTCCCTTACAGCGTGGAGTTCCTGTTTACACCAGGCAAAATAACTGTCATTCAGGAAGCCTTGATGCAGGTGCGTCGCATCTTTACTGATGGCCGCCCGATGCCTGCCCGGGATGAACTGGATCCAAACTACTTTGGCTATTCGCGTGGCCACTGGGAGGGAGACACTCTTGTAGTAACTACTATTGGTACTCAGCCAGGCCAGCGTCTGGGTCGTCCAGGCATCACTAACAGTGACCAGCTCACTATCACGGAGCGCATTTATCTGGATGAGGACAATCCCGACCAACTGCATCTTGATTGGACCTTTGTTGACTCCAAGGTGCTAGCACAACCCTGGCACATGACTCACACCTTCAGGCGCGACCGCACCTGGGAACAGCTTGAATACATCTGTTCTCAGAATGATCGGCATCTGCTGGATGAAGAAGGGCAGACACTGCCGCCCGAAGAAATCAGAAATTAAAGTATTGCTACTCATAAAAGCCCGGCACATGCCGGGCTTTTTGTTTTAGTAAATTCATCATCGGTTTCAGCTATGAATAATTTGCTACTATCTTCACACTAAAATCACCGGGAGCAAACAATGAAAATCAACCTACCCTACCGGATTCTTGCATTAGCGCTGGCTTTGACCCTGCCACTACTCACTCAGGCTGACGAAATTACCGACGACATCGCCCTGGAATACAACACCTATCTTTCAGACTTGTTTGTGCATTTTCATAGCAATCCTGAATTGTCGTTTCAGGAACACGCTACAGCTGCCCGTATGGCCGAAGAACTTCGGGCCGCAGGATTTGAAGTCACTGAAAATATCGGTCAAACCGGTCTGGTGGCCATCATGGAAAACGGGCCAGGCCCCATGGTCGCCATGCGCGCCGACATGGACGCTCTGCCGGTGGAAGAAAGTTCAGGCTTGCCTTACTCCTCCTTGGCAAAACAGCTGAACCCCGACACCGGGCAGGAAGATTTTGTCATGCACGCTTGCGGCCATGACGTGCATATCACCAGCCTGGTAGGCACGGCGCGCCAACTCGCCAAAAGGCGAGACCAATGGTCTGGTACCGCCATGCTGTTTGTTCAGCCCGCTGAAGAAATAGGCCAAGGTGCAATGGCGATGGAAAATGACGGCTTGTGGGAACGCTTTGGGACTCCTGATTATGTGCTTGGTTTTCATGTAAGCGCTCAAAATGCGGCCTGGACAATTAACCTGCTGGAAAATGATAGCCCTTATGCAGGTGTAGACATGGTGGACATCATCATTCATGGAGTTGGTGCCCATGGCGCATCCCCCCATGCCGGCAAAGACCCTATTGTCCTGGGCAGCCAAATCGTCCTTGCCTTACAAACCCTGGTGGCCCGTGAATTACCGCCCCGGGATGCAGGTGTAATCACCGTAGGTTCATTTCATTCCGGCACCAAGCACAACATCATCTCAGACGAAGCTGTACTTCAGCTCACGGTACGCAATACCAAACCTGAAACTCGCGAATTACTGCTTAATGGCATCAGACGTATTGCCGAAAACATGGGCCGGGTGGCTGGATTACCCGAGGAATTGCTTCCCGAACTAATTATTCGGGACAGTACTACACCCCCTATGATCAATGAACCTGCATTGGCAAGACGTCTGAATGGCATGTGGACCGAGCGTATGGGTGGCGATTTTCTAACTCAGGTGGTACCAGCAGGTATGGGGGGTGAGGATTTTGCCTATTACGCTTCCGACCCCGACATTCCCATTGCTTTCTGGCGCGTGGGTGGTACTGCTCAAGAAATGTTGGATGCAGAAGTAGCAGGTGGGCCGGCAGTGCCCAGTCATCATTCCCCGCTATTCAAAATAGAACCGGAGCCATCCGTGCGCATGGGTGTGGAGTCAACTGTAAGGGCAATGCTGGAGCTGATGCCGAACTAAATTGAAAGTCTACTGAAAGCCTGGAGCATTTCATCGGTCTGTTTACAGCAATGACTGTTTTACTCAAATATTTTGTTGCCCGCCTTGTGGTTTTTTTCCTGCTCATCTTCAGTCTGACGGCCTGTCATCCCTGGTTCAGAATGGGCCCTGGAGCACCGGCTGATCAGGTGCCAGTGATAACAAGCCCCGATGGCGCTCAATACCAGCCCGGCACTCCTTCCTGGGTTGCATTGATTGATCAGTGTATGGGCAATGGTGGCCTGCGCAATGACTGCATAGAAAATCTGCCCGCAGAAGAAAAATCCAGGTTCGATGTTTGGGAGCAAAACCAAGCGATAAACCGTAGCAGGCTGTTAGAAATTCGCAGACAACAACAGCAATAAAAGCAACTGGCATTTGATAGCAAAGCAGTTAAAGGATTATAAAAATTTTCTTAACACGGAAAAATTTTCCAATCTTGCTAGTGATGAGCCAGATGGATTGCTAAGATGGCTCATATGCCTGTCGCTAAAGAATTCGAGCATACCCGCCAATTCACTGAGTCTCTCTGCTCTCCATTATCCATTGAAGACTACCAGCCCCAACTGGTGGATTATGCAAGCCCCCCTAAATGGCACTTGGCCCATACCACCTGGTTTTTTGAGGAAATGATCCTGAAAAAATTCGCAGCAGGTTACAGCGAATATGATCCTGAATTTGGCTACCTCTTTAACAGTTACTACAACCAGGTAGGCGAACGCATTGCCAGATCAGCACGCGGCGATATAACCAAGCCGGATGTCGACGAAGTATATTTATACCGAAAGCACGTAGATAAGCACATGAATGACGTTCTCGAAAACGCGCCCACAGAGGAAGTAATACAACTTGCCATATTAGGAATAAATCATGAACAACAGCATCAGGAATTATTACTCACTGACCTTAAATATACGCTGGGGCATAATCCGCTTTTTCCTGTCTATGACAAATCAGTCAATCTGGTCAACGATTTAAATAGTGAACAAGGATTATTAAACATTGATGAAGGGCTTTACGACATTGGTTATGACGGTACTGGATTTCACTTTGATAATGAATGTGAAAGGCACAAAGTTTATCTGAACGCTTACTCTCTGGAAAAAAACCTTGTGACCAACGGCGACTATATCGAGTTTATCGAAGACAACGGTTATAACAAATTTGAACACTGGCTTGATGACGGCTGGCACTGGATGCAACAAAACAATATTCAATCTCCTTTGTATTGGCACAAAGTGGACGGCCAATGGCATCACTATACTTTTTCAGGCCTGATTCCAGTTGCTACAGATGCCATACTAGCCCATGTGTCTTACTATGAAGCATTTGCCTTTGCCAGCTGGAAAGGCAAGCGCCTGCCCACGGAATTTGAATGGGAAGTTGCCAGCGACCAATTACCCTGGGGTAAACGCTGGGAATGGACCAATTCTGCCTACCTGCCCTACCCCGGATTTAAAATCAGCAAGGGCGCCGTTGGCGAATACAACGGCAAATTCATGATTAACCAGATGGTGCTCAGAGGCGCCTCTACTGCCACAGCAAAAGGGCAAAGCAGAAAAAGCTATAGGAATTTCTTCCACCCCCATTTGCAATGGCAATATTCCGGAATAAGACTGGCGCAGTAGGAAGTAAAAAAAATGATTGAGCAATTCAAACAGGATGTGGATGCCGGGCTCAGCGCCAACGAAAAGTCCCTCCCTTCCCAGTACTTTTACGATGCGACGGGCGACAGAATTTTCCAGGAAATTATGGACATGCCTGAGTATTACCTGACTCGGGCTGAAGACGAAATCTTCTTCAAAAAAACCCAGCAATTAATTGATGCGCTGAATGTCAGCAAGGACAGTTTTTTTGAAATTATTGAGCTGGGTGCCGGGGATGGTAAAAAAACAAAGAAACTGTTGAAGAAACTGGTTAAACAGGGATATGACTTTGTTTATCACCCTGTCGATATTTCCGGCAATATCCTGGAGCATCTTGAACAGGTATTGGCTAAAGAAATTCCTGATCTTGATGTGCAACCAAGGCAAGATCACTATTTTGATGCCCTGGCTGCCTACAACGCATCAGCTCACAAGAAAGTAGTGCTTTTTTTAGGCTCCAACATCGGAAACCTCGATGACGAACTGGCAGCCGACTTTCTTTACCAAATGGGATCAAACTTTAAACATGACGACATCCTGCTGCTGGGGGTGGATCTGAAAAAACCCCGCGACATCGTGTTGCCCGCCTATAACGACAGCAATGGCATCACTGCCCGATTCAATCTGAATTTACTAACACGCATTAACAGAGAACTGGGCGCGAATTTCAGCCTGGATAATTTTAGCCATGCCCCTGAATACGTCGAAGAAGAAGGTATTGCTTACAGCTACCTTCTTTCATTGGCAACCCAAACGGTTTACATCGAAAGCCTGGACAAAACCTATAATTTTGCAGAAGGTGAAAAAATCCATACGGAAATTTCGCGCAAGTATGATGAAGACATACTCAACAACATCATCGCTGAAACTGATTTCAAGCTGGTGAGCAAAATCATGGATTCAAACGCTTATTTCGCTGATTACATTTTGAAACGCCAGTGAACAACAACACAAAACACATAGGGTTACCGCTGCTTGGAAAACAGGCATCACAGTTTTACCTGGAGACCTTAAATGCACTCTGGACGAACCCAACTGCCTGCCCGGTTGCGACCGTCGACGTTGATTTCGAGCGCATCAATGCCAACCTGCCTGATAAATATGCAGCGCTAAAACCTCTACTGGGCTACATGTTGGAAGACCTGGTAGACTCCGGAGCAACTATTTACCTTGTGCCAAATATCACCTTGCATGCAGCGCTGGACAGGCTGGATATGCCAGATGAAACACGCGCCAGGATCGCCCACCCCTTTGAGGCGGGGCTGGATGTACTTCAAGCTGAAGGAATTCAACACATCACCCTGGCCGGTACATGCCATACCATGCAATCAGACCAGTTAGCTGACTATTTTACCGCCAGGAAAATGAAAGTGGATTTCCCCAGCCCACAAGATATCCAGGCTCTGGATAAAATCAGGCTCAATGTTTTTGCAACCGGATTTTCTCAACAAGAAAAAGAAAAAATGGAATCTCTGTTATCGAAATACAAGTGTGTGGTTCTTGCCTGTACAGAACTGTCACTGCTCAACACAGACAGACAATTTATAGACCTGGCAAGACTGCATATCGAATCGGCCTTGCGCCTGATTCAGTCAGTTACCTGAACCCCTTTCCAGAAGGCTACCCGGTCTTTGATCTCGCTTGCTGCTTCATACGGTTCTGCATAAAACCAGGCAGCGTCTTCATTGGTTTCACCATCAACTTCAATACTGTAATAGCTGGCCTGCCCTTTCCAGGGACAAAAAGAATTACTTTTACTGTCTGAAAAAAAATCGGCATTAATGGAAGACACGGGGAAATAGTGATTTTTTTCTACGACAACCGTGTCATCACTTTCGGCCAGAATCTGATTGTTCCAGATTGCTTTCATGAAGATAAAACCTCGTTTTTATTGATTGGACTTTTTGTTATACGTTTGAATACTACTGTGGAGATCAATCCAAAAACAGCAAACAAAGCAACTACTGCAAAGACATGTTGATGACCTGCTGCACCAGGAGAGTTGTCAAGCAAGTAACCCATCAGTGGGCCCATAAAAATATCCGGGGTAAAACCCACAAAAGAAACAACACCTACTGCCGTGCCAGTAACGTGTGCAGGCACAGCAGCTTCGCCAAAAATGGCAAAGTACAAACCCCTGAGCGCATAGATACCGGCACTGGTTGCCGCTATCGTTAGCAATAGCAGCCATAACAATCCTGGTAATACCAAACCGGCAGCGATAAAAGTACTGCCTGCGATAACCAGGCTAAAACTGACCGCCAGTATCAAAGTGCTGTTAAAGCGATCTGCCAATAAACCGGCACTTACTGCGGCAATAGGACGCATCCAGAATGAAATGGTGCCAATACGCGCTGCATCCACTTCGTTGTAACCAAAAGCATCCCGTGCATAGAGCGAAAAATCATCAGTGCTTTTATACGCTACATAGGCACACAAAATAATCCGCGTCCACCATCCAGCAATCCAAAGGCCTGGCCCTGGTTGTGACCACCCAGCTCCCTGGTCATTTTTATCAGCGCTCCCCAGAACAGGAAAATAGTGGTCAGGCCCCAAAACCCATACAACAGGGTTAGCAAACTGATGGGTGGAATGGAGACCATGATCAACCCACCCAATGAAGTAGCCAGCAGTGCTGCCACCAGTAAATGCCGCGCCGGATACCTGTCAGCCAACGGCCCACCGGCAAAGTAAGAGACCATGGCAATAATGCCGTATAGGGAAAATGCTGTGCCCAACTGCAAATTGGTGATATTGAATATATCGAGAAAAGTGGGTCTGAAAATACGCGATAAAACGAAGGGCAGGAGAAATATTGTTTCACCGGCTATCACTAAAGCGGCCAGGGCAATTAAATGAGAAAGCCGGGAATCACTTCTATTATTGGAATTGATAACCTGCACCAAAAATCACATGCCTGAATTTAAAATACTATTAACGAGGCTTAACGATTTACACAACTGAAACTTTCTGCATCATTAATATCTCCGCGGCCGTTATAGCGTGGCCATGCAGGGTAATGGCATACAGGTCGAGTCCTGCCCGCCGTGCCATCATTTTCATCAATAGCGACCAAGTCGCCAGGAGCCTGCCCTCGTTCCACCCAGGCTTCCAGAGCATCAAGACTTGAGATACGGGCATTGAAAACACCTGTCACATGACCCATGCCTGGAATGGTATAAAACTTCACAAACTCCGACAGCGAATCTTCATCATAGCGTTGCTGTAGACGTTCCCAGTATTGGATGGAGCTGTATACCGGAATAAAATCATCCACATTGCCATGGAAATAAATCAGCTTGCCGCCTTTTGCCCTAAAGCGATCCAGTTTCACGCTATTGGCGCTGACCTGTTCCACCAGTTCGCCGATACGCCCGGCATACTGTGCCGGATCAAAATCATTCATGGTATCCAGGGTCAGATCCTGGGCAATGGCATAGCGTGGAGTGGCTTCACCTGGTCCATATTGCAGTGCCTGCAGCGGTCCTTCTTGCCCCAGGTTTGTTCTGCCGCCATCCATAAATGTAGACCCTTCAAAAGGCGTCCACTTGGGGAAAATAGAGGTGAGTTCATCGTCAGCAAAGACACTGAAGCCAAGATCATAAGGTGTATCCATCACATTCAAGGCTTCAATCTGTGCATCAGAAAGGCAACGGTCGCTGGTATCGGCCCCGTTATCACACCGCACCGGGTTATCTGAACTGGTCAGTCTAAAATATTGCGTTTGCTCAATGCAGGCAGAGACATTACTGATAATGCCATCCTCGGCGCGATCAAGATCATCACAAGCCTCATAAACTGCAGCCACGTAATTTTCTATCTTGGCCGGACTTATCCAGCTGTCACCATTGTTTGCCAGCAGTGCGCGTGCATACTGATTTGCAGACAAATGCAGCATCACCATGTTATGTGCCGGGTAGCCGGCCACGGCACCATGGTAATCATTAGGATAACGCTGGATAGCATCGAATGCTTCGTGACCACCCTGAGAACCGCCTATGAAATAGTTGTATTGCGCCGCCGTGCCATAGCGTGCCTGCAACAGGAGCATAGCCACATCATGCGTTTTCTTGATCTGTTCATGGCCGAAATTACGCAGGGCCTCTTCATAAAGAAAGAAGCTGCCATCAAACCCTGGCAGCCGTGATTTGTGACCAGAGTCACTACCCAGGGTCACATAACCCCGCGCAAGAGGAGTCGCTTCGGAAGATGGCTGTTTGGCGTATTGACCCAGCCCGGTGATTAGACGGCCGTTAAATCCACCGCCCCCGAATTGCAAAGACTTACCGTTCCAGTCACTGGGCAGGTTCACCTCGAATTCAATGTCCGGCGCATTGTTATTGACCGCATGAATATTGCCAATCACCTTGCAGAATTCCCCATTGCTATTGTCACGGGCATTGGCAGATATCAGTTCAGTCGAATTGATGAAGGCCCCTGTGGTAGGCATGCCGATCGCACTGGCAGGAATCAATGAACCCTGAAGTCGTTCACACGCCTGGCTGGCCGACAAGCTTGCCACAGAGCGTAAGGAAAAATCAGACTGCGCAAAAACGCCTGACATAACCAGTAAGGAAGGCACTAAGCCAAACAGTAATCCTGCCAAGGGAGTATTTCGTTTTTTAGTCATTTGAAAAGCCATGGTTTTCCTCTGTTTGTGTACATCTTAATCAAGACCCGCCATGTTCCAGTGTTTTATCACATCTTGCAATCTCTCTGTTGCCCCCAATATTACCCATATACGCTATGTTATACTGCGTGGCCCTGTTGCAAAAAGAGACAGGGTTGTAGTTTAAATACTTTGGGGGTGATCTGGATTCGACGCCAGTACTGAAACTCAGGGTGCATGTCGAGAGGGTAGTAACTCTCGTAAAACAATTGCTGCAACTTTTTTAGTTGCCAATGACAATGAGTACGCTCTAGCCGCTTAATAAAACTAAGTTAGGCTAGCGATTGCCAAGGGATGCCTGTAAACCTGAAGCAATTGTCATATAGAACAGGATCGATCCAAAAGCGCGTTCGTCGCCAAGGGTCTAAACTTTTAGCGAACTCGCCTTAAACACCCTGCCGGTCGGGTCGTGATAGGCTAACTCAATAGATTTGGCTAAGCATGTAGATCCCTTGGTAGAGGGCTGACGGACGCGGGTTCAATTCCCGCCGCCTCCACCAAACAAAAATAAAACCCGGCCATTGGCCGGGTTTTTTTTGCCCGTGTCGGCATCGGACTTTGAATCTGCGGCCACGCGGGGTGAGGTCGGTTAATAGCAAAGCCATCAATATGGCTTTGCCCGGCCGAACGGGCGAGGCTCTGTCCGAGCCCTGGGTACTAATCCCGTCGCCGCTCTTCGATTTACCTAAACTTTTTTAATTGGGGTCAGATCATCTTAATAAAAGAATAGGATTCTGACCCCATTTATTCCTATTCCTAATTTAGCTCCGACTCTTTAAGTGCGGAAGCCGCATTATCAAAGGAAATTACTTCTATATTGTCATCAATGGTTCTTGCAATATTCTCCATAATGACCCGGCTAGTTGCCTGGTCATCGACTATAAAGACTATATTTGGACTCGACTTCTCTACAGAAGAGTTGGTCATGAAAGGTATCTCAACAGGTATCTCAGTTTCAAAGCCAATGATGATTCCATAACCATAAACCTGGTTTGTACATTACGCTGGCGTCTTATCCACTGAGCCATGACATTTCAATCTACTTTATCGCCCTCCTTGGGCAAAACCATAGGCTAATGCGCCTACATTCCTTCAATTATTTCGCTAAATATAAATAAATGCTCTCAGCTCGCCAAAGTCAGTAGTAGAGGTGAAAAGCTGACTTCCTGGAAATGCTGAATAAGACATGTCTGATCTAAATACCACTTCGATTGTCTGAATAAATGGCTGCCAATTTCACTCAGAAAATATCGCATCTACAACTATTTTTGTTGGCAAAAGTAAAAAGACAGTCTATACCAGCTGGTAGGAGAATGGGAGTGTGAGACACCATATATGCCAAGAATGAGTCGAGAAAACACTAAATATGGATTTAACGCGCTAATCCTAAGTAAGGATTTGTTTCTGCTTTATATCTTGAATTTCAGCCTCTAATTAGAAAATTCTCACTCTTTCTGAGCCTCAAACCCAGCATTCCATTGCCTGGCTCCAGCAAAATATTCTGTGTTAAAGTAGATACATAACCTCGAAAATTCAGGCTGAAACCATGAACCAATTCATACGTTTCGCAGCAGGACTACTGCCCTTTATTGTAGCTATTCTAGGTACCGGCGCTGTCCAGGCTCAGTCAGCCGCCAACTTCGATATCAATCGTTATAGCACAGCGGGTGCAGGTTGGTTTGAGACTTTTTATGCTAATGAAGACGATATGCAAAGCTTGCAGGCTTTGCTGGACGCAGGGACTGTCTCAGCCGACATGAACGTGCTGGTTACCAAAACTGCTCTCGGAAATTTAGCCCTTTCAACGAGTGAAATGGCCTACCATCATATTGCCCAGGGCACAGCTGGGGGCAAGGATTGGATGGCCACTTTCTGAGTAGTCTGCAATTCAGGGGTCAGTTTGATTCCTCCGCAAGATGAAAATGGCAAAATGTATGACTTCGTCAATTCCGGGCTTTATGACGCCCTGTTTGTGATGGAGGATAAGCAAACCCTTACGCTATGGAATCATTTCACCGGCGAAGGCATGTATGGCCCCCATGCCGGAGATCGCATGCCGCTCGATAATCTTTATCAGATGTCTGTGACCCAGGCTCTGGCCATGGATTCGTCCATGTTGATTGCGTTGTCTGGCCATGAGGGCATGCCCGCACGCAATCTGGAAGATTCAGAAGCCGAATTAATGGAAATGTTTTCAGTCACCCTGGGATCTGAGGATGACAGACGTTCACGTATGGAAATGGGGCTTGGGGTATGGAACGAGGGCACCTACCGTTTTTATCCCATTGAAGTATTACGAGAAAACAACCGCGTCGTGATTGATGAGTTTGATGGCAAGTCACTCCTGGTTTACCTGGACCCAGTCATCTCTGTGCCTGGAGCCTTTTTTATCGACACAGATGCTGGTCAGATTGATGGCCGGAATGTTGTGCTCACAGATGGACGAATCATAAAAGATGGCCTGGTCTATGACGGCAGCGGCATGTCACTGGATGTTGAAAAGCCTTTTCAGGTCTATACCCGCTGGTATGGTTTTGTCATGTCCTTCGGCAGCCAAAACACAGAAGTCTATGAATAAACTCACTCTCTGGATTAAGTCATGAATCTGCCTTCGCTAAAAAATAAAGCGCTGGTCTATGCAGCCCTGGTCTCCTTCCTGTTCTCTTCTACTTTTGTTCGTGGAGAATGTAGCATTGAAGATTCACCTGCTGACCTCAGCTTTACCTTGCAAGACGTAGCGGGCAACGATGTCCTGCTTAGTGACTACCTGGGAAAAGTGATTATTCTGGATTTCTGGGCCACCTGGTGTGCACCCTGCCGGATTGAAATTCCTGGTTTTATCGAATTGCTGGATCAATATGAATCCCAGGGCTTTGCTGTCTTGGGCGTATCCATAGATGACACTGTTGAGTCTCTTGAGCTTTACATGGAGGAAATGGAGATGGACTACCCTGTCCTGGTCGGTGCAGGCCGTAATGATGTTTTTGATACCTATGGCCCTTTGGTTGGTTTTCCAACTACTTACATGATTGATCGTGCTGGAAACATCTGTGAGAAGCATATCGGCTTCTCCGCCAAGGAGCAGTTTGAAATGGAGTTATTGGAGTTGTTGTAAGTCACTCCAGTGCTTCACTAGCCTCAAGCCACTGTTCTTCACACTGCCGGGTCTGTGAAACCAGCTCTCCCCTCTCCTTTAACAAGGTATTCAACGCCTCTTTGTTCTCGTCATCATAGAGTGAAGCAACCGCAAGTTTTTCTTCAATACTAGCCAGCAATTTTTGATTGTTTTGAATCGTCTGCTCCAGTTTTTTCACTTTATTCTTCATTGCTTTTAACGCAGTGCGTTTTTCAGCTGACTGTTGCCTTAGCTCTTTTTTATTTAATTTACTTTCATTGGCATTTTCATTCTGTTTCGCTGCTCTGTTGTCTGCCTTGCTTTGAGCAAGTATCAATTTTTCATAGTCATCAAGATCGCCCTCAAAAACTTCCAGCTTGCCATTCTTCACCAGAAGAAATTCATCCACGGTATTACTTAGCAGATGTCGGTCATGGGAGACGAGAATCAACGCGCCACTAAATCCTTGTAATCCCATTTCAAGACTGTGACACATTTCAAGATCCAGATGGTTGGTGGGTTCATCCATGAGCAGAAGATTGGGTTTTTGCCAGACTACCTGCGCCAACCCCATGCGTGATTTCTCTCCGCCAGAAAAATGACCAATGGCTTCTGTGACTCTGTCACCGCGAAAATCAAAACCACCCAGGAAATTCCGAATCTCCTGTTCACGTGCTTTTGGACTAATGCGTTGAATTAGTTGCATGGGTGTTGCATACCCATCCAGCGCATCTACCTGGTGCTGAGCGCTGTATCCGATTTTCAAATGATCATTTCGGGTAATTTCACCACTGAGCTGCGGCAGATTACCCGCAAGCACTTTTAAAAAGGTCGATTTCCCCTGACCATTGACTCCAAGCAGTCCAATGCGGGAATCCGAACGAATATTCAACGAGTAATCACTGACCAGCGGCCGTTCATAACCAAAACTGATCTGCTCACATGCCAGCAAGCTAGGCGGTAACTTTGCCGGTTCCAGAAACTTGAATTGGAAAGGTGAATCCACATGCGCAGGAGCAATTTCTTCCATGCGCTCAAGTTCCTTTATCCGACTCTGGGCCTGTCTGGCCTTGGTAGCTTTGGCGCGGAAACGGCGCACAAAACTCTCAATCTCCTTTTTCCTTACCTGCTGCTTCTCGTAGGCTGCCTGCTGCTGAGCCAGGCGTTCAGCCTTTTGTTTTTCATAAGCACTGTAATTGCCATTGGTCAGTACCAACTTTTTATTTTCAAAGCTGACAATATGACTGACCACGGCATCGAGAAAACTTCGATCATGGGAGACTAGCAATATCGTACCGGAGTAGCGCGACAACCATTGCTGCAGCCAAAGGGTGGTTTCAATATCAAGGTGGTTGGTGGGCTCATCGAGCAGCAACAGGTCCGATGGGGCCATCAGTGCCTGAGCCAGGTTCAGCCTGATACGCCAGCCTCCTGAAAACGTAACTACTTCCCGGTTAAATTCATCCGTGGCAAAGCCCAATCCAGATAGCAGTTGTTCAGCCCGATTACGAATAGACCAGGCATCATGCAGTTCAAGTTCAGAATGGATGTGTGCCTGCTTATGATCATCTCCGGCCTTTTCTGCTTCTGCCAGCATTGATTCGAGTTTCCGAAAGCGCGCATCGCCATCAATCACATAATCCAGTGCCGCGCGATGTGTACCTGCAGTTTCCTGCAACATCTGCGCTTTACGCAGGCCCTTCGGCAAATCGATATCACCAGTATCAGCGCTCAGCTCGCCCATCAGCAGTTTGAATAGACTTGTTTTGCCACTGCCGTTCTTACCAATGATGCCGACTTTCTGCCCGCCATAGATGGTCAGCTCAGCATGATCAAGCAGGAGCTGAGTGCCTCGGCGTAGTGAAATGTCCTGGAGTGAAATCATTGACTTTGAGTAGGCAGATACCGGCCTGATGCCGGAAAAAGCGGCTATTCTAAAGAGGTCTGGAAGTAAAGCAAATGGCTCTGTCTGTTATGATTCGATCCACACTGTAAAAAGAGGAAAAATCGAGAAATATTCATTCAGGCTATGACACATATCCCAATAATCTCTATACTTTCCAGCCTTTAAACACCAGATAACTACACAAGCAGGGATTTACCATGCGTATAACAAACAAACTCCTCAAGTCGACCTTAGCGACCGTAGCCCTTGGTTTCCTTGCGGCATCAGCGTCTGCACACCATGGCTTTGGCCTGTTCCAGCTGGAAATCAAGAAGGAATGGTCCGGCACTCTGATCAAGATGAACCTGGTGAATCCTCATTCCTACATGGAAATCGACGCCATAGATGAAAACGGCCTGGCCCTGCACATGCGCTGCGAAATGCGCGCTGGGACCCTACTCAGGCGTGCGGGCTGGTCTACCGATATGTTCGTGGTTGGTGCTCATGTGGAGATCGAAGGTAATCCGCATAGGGACGATCCCGAGGCCTGCTACATCGAAAATTTCAAAATTGATGATGCCGCTATGATAAATCGCAACGATCAGTTCCTGTCCAATGCGCCCGTGGATACCTCGAATCGTCCGCTACACCTCTCAGATGGCCAACTCAATATCAGCGGCGACTGGGCCGTGGAACAACTGGTCCTGACCGTGCCCCCAAGCGGTGGCAGAGGTTCCATGATACCCAAGACCATGAGCCCCGATTTTGCTGCCGGCACAATCACCATTGAGGATGTACGCGCTACTCAGCCACCCAGGGCGCAAACGGTGTATACGCAACAGGGCCAAGCAGCAGCCGATGCCTTCGACAGACGCTCTCCAGTGGACAATCCCTGGTTTGACTGCAAACCGACCAGTTTTATCCGCGACTGGACCGCAGACTGGCCGATCAATAAGTTTACTCAAGGCACAATGGCAAACGGTGAAAAGGTTATCGACATCACTTACGGTTTGTATAACTTCGATCGCCGTATCCACGTCGGCATGACCGAGCATCCGGATAACATCGAGCCCAGTTATGCAGGGCATTCAATTGGCAACTGGGATGGCGATACTTTAGTCGTCGATACAATCGGCTTTGCTGAAGGCGTTCTATCCCCGCCAACACGCACCAGTGAACAGATGCATATCGTCGAACGCTTTACACTCGACACAGAAACAATAGCACTGAAGCGGGAGTATACGGTCACTGATCCGGTTTATCTGGCCGCACCCTATGAGAGCTATGATGTCATGTTCCTCTCTGACGTGCCTTTCCAGGCGCAGGAGTGCAAGGAGATGACGCCGGAATTTCAACAGTAATATTCGGACCAAAAAAAACCGGCATGCGCGGACTAACGCATGCCGGTTTTGTTTTTATATTTTGCTACATTAAAAAAGAGTCAGAGTAACTTGGGAGCCTCTGCTTAATTCATCCTCACCTGAAACTCACCGACATCCCCCCCATCCTGCCACGTCCCAACTATCATCCGTTGATTCGCTGTCCCAACATTTTCAATCACGCCTGTGGCCTGATAATTCACTACATCACCCGCTCTGTTTTGTCCCTGGGCAATTATTGAAACACTCCAATCCTCAGGATTTAGGGTGATATCTAAAGGTATTCGGGCCCCATTTTCAATCAACGTCCCTTCAATCTGCTGGTCAGGTTGCAAATCCATAATGAGCAGTAAGCGTACTTTTGTGCCATTACTGACCCGGTCGCCACTCCATGTACCTGTAAGAGGATGACCTTCCTGTGCATAAATATAAACCGAGACACTTAATAGCAACAAGGCAACAAAACCCCTTGTTATTCTGACAGTCAAATCCAGTATTCCTTTTTTCTTATCCATGATATTCATACTCACTCTCTTAACATTTTTTCTACTGCTCAGTCCCGGTTACTCGTTAGTCATGTGCATGACATCCAGATTATTGTCCTGGCAAAAATACTCATGAAGCTCAGCCTTGTCTGAACCATCCCATCCAGTCCAGTTCCATGCTACATCAAAGCCCCCTGTCCAGGGACGTGTGTAAGCCCCGGGATCATCTACGGTCAATTCATAACGCAAGGTTTCAAAGTCGGGTCGAGATATACGTTCGGTCAGGTGCATATAACGGGTGCTCGGAAGTGAACCTGAGGCGAACCAGGTTTTCTCATTAAAGCCATTGGTTTCCACTACAAGCGTGTCTCCTTCCCAATGCCCGGTGGAGTAACCCATATACGTCGGAATAGTGTCCGGATCATTTATGTCTACAAGGGGACGCCCGTCAGTATGGATGACGCGCCAGGTATGTATACCGCCGCCAAAGACCATATACACCCGGTTTAATTCCGGTTGCTGAAGAACCTGAAAGCCGTTGACTGTCTGTATTAGTCTTACAATCCCGGCTGGCAGGCAGCGGGCATGGGGATCATCCTTGGCATTGTTTTCCTGCCGGTGTTCCCACACAGCTCTTGCCCAGGGTTGCAAGGGAAGATCCTCTGACAACAGATTCGTTTGGTGGGCACGCCCACGTCGGTCGAAAATTCTGCCGGAACTGCCCCAAAAGCCGATCTGGCCAGGAGACAATCCCAGGTAGATCTGGCCATTGGCCATACGTGGCGTCGGCATCACTTCATCAACATCTGGCTGAGCCGTAGCATGCAAACTCAAGGTTAATACAACCCCGGTAAGCTGCCAAATAAGACTACGTGGAATAAAATTCATGGTCGCTGTTCCCTGATTACGCAGATTATGGCGTTGTGTTTTCGCTCGATCCTGCACCCAATGTTTCACCCGAGACCAGGGTCACATTGCGCGCATTGGCCAGATTGGATCCATCTCTGGCTAGTCTCCCTTCAATATTAATTTCATCCCCGACCTGAAGCGTTGAGCGGGACCAACCCTGGATTCGGGTCAATACCGCAGGCGCACCCATCTCCAAAGCCCACTGTTCATAATCGCCAGTCTCGTCGGCCACATCTATATATAGGTAGACATGGGGATTTTGCCATTCAACTTTGGTCACCAGCCCGGTCAAAGTGACCGGTTTATTACTGTCATACTGTGCTGCAAACGAATGGTGAGCAGAGGCTTGTATCGAGATAAATAACAACAAAACGAATGAAAATACTGAAACCCTGATAGTCATGATTAAACTCCCAAAATGTGATTTGGAATGAATGTAAAACTCTTTGTGTTTTCCCTATTCTACTGACAAGTAGTAACCACGCAAATGAAATAAAATGGACATATTGTGCAAACGTAATTAAATGGTTTGCACTCAATTCACTCTTTGCTTTTTTTACATTCAGACCCTTTAGCTGGACTTGCCGCTAACACTGCTTTCGATATACTACCGGGATGGAAGTCACCCTCTTTCCCAACACCCTTCGCCCAGGCATCGGCTTGCGTCCCAAAAAGGAAGCACAGAGGCCTCAGCTTCCCCAACATGCCAGGCTTTGTCCCGTGCTGGAAGCAGGCAGTTCGCTGGGCGCACTGGTCTATCCTCCGCTTGCTGAGAACGAGCAGTTTCATATTGGCTTTGAGGGAGAGGGGCTCTTCCAGTTCGGATACTCTGTCAATGCTACTGGTAAAAAGTGGGAGCAGATATTTTTCGTCAACTATCAGTTATCGGTGGGCGCTATCGGCATGCGCAAAGAAGAAGTCCAGTTGATGGTGCCCGAGACACCCGGGTTCAAGGATACTGCAAGGGCTATAGCGCGCATGTTTATCTCGGTTGATGACATGGGCACACCGACTGGCGCTGTGACACTTCGCGGCGCTTACAACTTCCAGACTCCACCGGGCATTGATACGGTCTATTCCGGCGTAATTAATAGTACCGAGCGACCGGTGGCGCCAGTGCTGGTGACGCGAGTGGAAACAGATTGGTACGTCCATGATTCCGAGTTCCGCTATATCCTGTCCCCTGGCGAGATAATTACCGTATCGCATAATCTACCGATTGGTCAGGTCTTTTTTGTCCCACGCGAGGAGCCCACATTTAGGGATGGCACCGAAGAGGAAACCGCAGAAAGACTAAAGACGAGCATGAAATTTTTTGATGAGAAGGCGACTAACAAGAAAAAAACACCCTACGGGATGGAATATAGCCCGCAATACCAGCAGATGAGCCGAGACCAACAGAAGGCTGGAAGCAAAAGAGACATCAAAACAAAAGGAAAGAAAATGAAATAAAATTGCCAGTAATAATGTACCCGACTATGAAAAGTTATCCTGCTTTATCGAATTGACATTTTCCTTTCATATAATCTACTAATCTCTGCTCTGGAGTATGATTTGAGTTTGAAGCCACACAAAATCAATGAATTAAATAATTTTATTGCCGGCTGGTATTTGGATGATAATTCAATATGTGATCAATTAATTCAAATACATAAGGACTCTCCGGACAAACGCAAAGGTGATACGGCAGCCGGAAAAGGTGGGACAAGCGCTGTGGATAAAAGTGTCAAGGACAGTTTAGATGTGACACTGCACCCTTCAAAAATATCCAAAACGTATGTAGAAATGCTCAATGATGTGGGCAAGGAATATATTAAGAAATATCTATATAGCGCAAGGACAGTTCCCTGGGGTATTACAGAACCAATAGCTATTCAACACTACAAGCCTGGTGGAGGATTTAAAGCCTGGCACTTTGAAAATGACTTTAGTAATGATGCTATCGCAAGACGTCACCTGGCTTTTATGACTTATTTAAATGATGTAGAAGACGGCGGCACTGAGTTTCATTATCAGGATTTCATTATCAAAGCCGAGAAAGGATTAACCATAATATGGCCTACTACATGGAATTTCACTCACAAGGGGCAGGTCTCTGACACAGAGGAGAAATATATTGTTACAGGATGGTACAGTGCCTACTCTCAAGAACAGATTAAAGAAAGTACTTATACTTGAAAGCCAAAACTGGACAACAGGCACCAACCCGCCTTCTAAACCCAAGGGGAAATACTATGTCAAAATGCAGGAGTCTGATAATAATCATATTTGGCGTAGCAACGTTTCTGCAATTCTCCTGCGTTGTGGCTGCAGATAACGATATTGTCCTGGAATCTTTTGATCATGATATCCAGGTAAAAGTCATCGCTGATGGACTCGAATTACCCTGGGCCATGGCGATGTTGGCCAATGGCGATATCCTGGTCACTGAGCAACCCGGCCGCCTGCGCCTGATCAGTGAAGGCCAACTGCAATCCCAACCCATTACCGGCACACCGGAAATCACCGGGCGCCTGCACAGCGGTTTGATGGATGTCGCTTTACATCCAGAATTTGAAACCAATCACCTCATCTATCTGACCCATTCGAAAATTACTGATCAGGGCAGCACTGTGGCTGTTACCCGTGGCCGACTCGAAGGAACGGTGATGCTAGATAGTGAAGAAATTTTTCAGGCAAGTGCCTGGGAGCCCCGGGAACTTAATTACGGTTCTCGCGCCGCCTTTGATGGCGAAGGCTATCTCTATATCACCATAGGTGACCGCGGCCCGGACGGTGAACCAAAAGCACAGGATCTGGTATCCCATCATGGAAAAACAGTGCGTTTGCATGATGATGGCAGCATTCCAACAGATAACCCCTTTGTTAATACTCCGGGGGCATTGCCCGATATCTGGACCTACGGGCATCGCAACCAACAGGGACTCATGTTCAATGAGGCAACCGGGGAAATGTGGGCCAGTGAACATGGCCCTAGAGGCGGCGATGAAGTAAATATCCTTAAAGCGGGCGCCAATTATGGATGGCCTATAGTTTCTTTTGGCAGGGCCTACACCGATGACCTGATCACAGACAATCCAATGATGGAAGGCATGGAACCGCCGCGCTGGTTCTGGGTACCCTCAATTGGCATTTCCGACATCATCCATTATAACGGTGATGCTTTCCCGGACTGGAATAACAAACTCTTCGTCACTGCCATGAGCGGCATGATGTTACAGAGTGTTGTTCTGGAAGGTCGGGCATCCCGGGCCAGAGAAAACCTGATAACTGGACTGCGTTATCAATATCGGGACATTGATGTGGATGCACAAGGCAATATCTATGCCCTGGTCAGGCAGGATGCCAATTCCACAGAAAACTCCGGCAAACTGCTGAAACTGGAACCTGCTAATTAGTCGGCCATTTCCGGCGGTATTTCCAGGCTTACTTCACCAGTAGCCGCCCACTCTGCACCACGGGTAAATGTGGTGACAAAAGTCGGATGAGCTGCATCGACTTCATCGTGCCCCAGCGTTGTCACAAAAACGCGCCCTTCCCCGTACTGGGTAGTCCACAAGATGGGTTGCACTATACCCGGACCGGGAATTGGCTGACGCGCCCTTTCACCATAAAGCGCATGATCATCATAGGCGGTGGCCAGCACATCGTATGACCCTTCAGGCTGGAAAATAAGGTTGGCATAAAGCTCATCATTCGCCATGGAAAGCGGCGATTTCAGGCCGCGGGTAATGGGGTGCTCGCTGTCAATAATGTCGACTTCAAAGTCATGTTGCGCAGAATGATGGCCGCGTCCGTCACGCCAGTTTCCGCCGCTCATTTTTTCGTACTCTTCCCAATGATAAAAAGCACCCAGCGACAGGTGATACATGACTACGCCTTTCCCGCTTTTAACAAAGTCCTCAAAGGACTTTTCAGTTTCTTCACCCCAACGCAGGTTTTCTGCTTGCCGGCGATCATAGTAATTCACCACCAGCAAATCGTATTCGTCCAGAGTGCGTGAAGTGGCACCACGAAACTCCTCTGTGACTCTGACTTCAAACAGGCCGGTATCTTCCAACACTTTACGTAAAACCGGTGTCGTGTCAGGCCAGTAATGCACATGTCGACCGGTGATGATTAGTACCTGGATTTTTTCAGGGTCAGCTGCGGGATAAGGCTGCGCCACTACAAATAGCGGGGCAAAAAGTACCGCCAGCATCAGCAGAGTTTTTGCAGGTCGGTATCTCATGACAATTCCTCTTGTAATTTATTTAGGCAGACTTCACTCATACCGCAATTAATTTCCGGGGCCGCTAATTCCTGGGACCATAATGGGGCGGTGCCAGGTCTGATTCATAGGCACCCAGGTCTGGCGCAGAACCAGTATAGTCGCTATTCACACCAGGTATATGCAAGCCTGCATCCACTGCCACGGCGCCGCTTCGTAATCTGAAATCAAAATCCTGCGGATTATAAATAATGCGTGGGTCAGGGCCAGTAGGTGTCACATTCATAAAAATATCATAATCCACCAGAAGACTGTTGCTGTCTTGACCCGTCATTTCACTGTAGGCACTCAGGGTTTCAAACCGCCTGACTTCCCTTGCCTGCGCCTCCAATCGTGACTGGTCTCGCGTGCCCAGAGGAGCGCGAGTGAATTCGTCACCTGCCTCTCCAGGAAAATTGGCCACCATTGAGAACTCAGGGGTACTCCATTCAAAAGAGTACTGCGCATCACTATTAGGGCGAAAACCGTTGTAGTCGGAAGAGGAATAGTTGGTGTTGGTTTCAATCGCAAATACTTCCGGCGAACCACTTTGTCCAAGGACCAGGTTATTGCGGTAATGCATATTGGAGACGGCCAGCAGCATCGGCTTGATTGGTGCGATGAAGGTATTATGCCAAATCAAAACACCCGCAGAAGAAGCCGTGAGTTTGAGTGCGCCACCTTCAGGGGCATGATAGACAATGTTGCGCATGAAATAGACTGGACCACCGAACATGGGTTGTACACTCAACGCGCGATGGCCATGGTTGAAACAGCGATTACGGAAAATACGAATATTGTGTGCGCCACCATCTGACTCTATGCAGTTGTCTTCCACGTGACTGATGTCGTTATTGTAGAAATCGATTGAAACCGGCATGCGTCCACGTAAAGGCTCCGGTGTGCCATCCGGATTGCCGTAAGTGGCGATATCAATGCCATCATGGAAATGATCAACCTTGTTGTAAGCCACCACATGGCCCGAACCGTATACCTTCACGGCATATTCGGAAACCAGTGCGGGTTGCCCATCGATGTTATACGGCGCCCAGACGGGACCAGTGAAACCAAGTAAGTGGGTCGGATCAAAACGGCCGACAAACACATTGTCTGCAATGTAAAAATCCTTTGAGCCAGACCAATCGGTATAAATACCACGGCCTATGTCCTCAAACCGGGAGTTTTTGATAGTGAGTCCGCTGGACCCGGCAATATTTTTCAGACCGGCCTGAAACACCAGATCTGTATTACGAAAGGTCAGTCCCTCGAAATAATGATGGTCGGCAGCCATAACATTAAACAGGTTGTAGGCACCGTCTCCATCAAATATGACTTCTCCATCTCCTGCTGCCTTTATTACTATTGGACGTTCAGCAGTGCCTTTGGCCGTCAGAAAATAGCTGCCACTGGAAATAGTGCCCAGACCTCCTTGATAGCTATAGCGGTTATCCTGGTAGACCCCTGCATGCACGAGGATGGTGTCGCCCGGGCGCACTCGTGGAGGGTAAGTATTGAAATTATCTGAGCCGGAATAGCCCGTGTTATAGGCCCCTAACAAACCGGTAAAGGCCGGTTCGATGCGCTGGCCCTCGTAATCCGGGGGATACACATGATAGATGTTGCCATCTGTTGCGGGCATGGGTTCAGCGCGAGTGCTCACGGAAACCAGTTTTTCCGACCGCCCGGATACGCCATCAGGATCAGTCATGACCAGCCTTACTACATAACGCGTATCTGGCTCAAGATCGAACAGGCTGCCGGCAAACATCCTTGGTGTTAAATATTGCAGAGCATTTTCATTGATCCGCTCATCACCGATACGCAGCATGGGCGGCCCTTCCTGCCAACCGGTTGAACCGGCCTGGCGGTAAAACACCTGGGTACTGGCATTACGGTTGTCATCCCCCTCAATTGGCCATTCAAAACCCAGGGAAATAAGCGTGGCGGGTTCTGTATAGAGAGATCCTGCGATTGTTGAATCGGCAGCTTGCCCAATACCTGAAACACAGCATAAGCTGAGAAAAATCAGATAAGAAACCCTGTGCTTAACAATCATCTGGACTTTCATCTGGACTTTCATCTGGACTATGCCCCTCAAGTGTCAGACCACGATGGTGGTGGTATCATCATGGCTAGTGTATTCCTGTTTAATTGATTGAGGCAACGATGGTAAAGCACTTAAACAATACAACCCATTATTCTACAGCAACATTATTTGCCACATTGCTGATGCTGTGTTTCTCTAGCGCTGTCTACTCCCATCATAGTGATGCTGCTCTGGACCTCAACACTGTCGTTAACGTTACTGGGCCGGTAACAGATTTCAGCCTGCGCAATCCCCATGCCTATGTCACAGTAAGTGTTCCTGGTGACAATAATGAAAGTATTGAGTGGGATGTACAGATGGCATCTGCCATTACCATGCGCCGCCTGGGTTGGGACCCTAGCTCGTTAAGCATTGGAGAAGTGGTCAATGTCAGTCTTTACCCGGCACGTGACGGACGACCTTATGGTTTACTCAATGGCATTACCAAGGAAAACGGTGAACCATTAGTGGCCTCACCGCGTGGCATTACCCGAGCAGCACCCGCCCCGGCCAGTGCTGACAGCATTGCAGGACGCTGGCTCGCAGATCGCAGTCGACTGCCTGATGATTACCCAGGCGGTCTGGATCAGTTAATGATTCGGGATCTTGTGCTCACGGATAGAGGCAAAGAACTGGAAACGCAGTACAGTCAGGCATCCGAAGAAAATCCGGAATTGTCATGCATTTCCAAACCCACCCCGGCAATGATTATCTATACCGATCTGTACCCTATAGAAATTACAATCAATAATAACCAGACCATCTCACTGCGCAGCCAGTATTTTGATCAGGCCCGAACTGTATACATGGATGGCCGCGAGCACCCACCAGCCAGCGAGCTTTTCCATGAAGGTCACTCAACAGGTCAGTGGGAAGGTGATGAGCTTGTTATAGATACAACAAATTTTGCCTTTCACCGCTCGCCGTATCAGAACGGCATACCATCAGGCCCGCAAAAACATGTGGTAGAGCGTTTCAAATTAATAGCTGGCGGTACCCATCTGGAAGTATCTTTTTTTCTCGAAGACCCGGAATTTATTCTCGGCTCTATGGATTACAGTCGTGAACTGCAATACGTGCCAGCGGCGAATATGAGCCCGTTCAATTGTGATCTGGAATCCACACGGCGATTTTTACCCTCCCAGTAAAAATAGAACGTATATTCTGTAACGGTAGGGATATCTAATAGGCCTGCCTTTCACAACAGAACACATCGATGGCAGGCTGGAATAATCTGATCCAACCATAGGATTTCCTTCTAACCTATTGAATTATTTATTTTAAATATACATCAGCTACTCATTTTATTTATCCCAATTGTTCAAAAATAGTGCAAGTGTCCCATTTAAATATTTTACTTGCCCGATCTGCTAAATCCACGTATTTTATACGGTTAGTCCAGTATGAAGAGCAACAATAATGTAATGGAAGTATCAGTAGCAGAAGTAGAGTGGTAATAATGTAGAGGCAAGTACTAATTACAACAAAACCATAAAAAAGGGAGATGAATAAATGAAGCCCACCACCAAAGCACTACCACAGAAAAAGACATTATCTTTGTGTCTTGCAGCAATAACGACTGCAATGATTCAAAGTCCCGCTATATATGCACAAGACGACTCAAATATTGAAGAAATTAGCGTAACGGGTTCCCGTATCCGCATGACCGACGGTATGGCGGCACCTACACCGGTAACCGTTGTCACACCAGAGGAGTTAAACGCTTTTGATCCGGGCGGCACTGTTTCCGAACAGCTTGACGCCCTCCCGCAGTTTTTTGGCACGATTACACCACAACGTAATGTGGGCTCTGTGGCTTCCACAGTGGGCAGCTTCCTGAACATGCGCAGCCTGGGTTCACAGCGTACACTGGTACTGCTGGACGGCGCGCGTATGGCGCCCGGTGACAAGCGCGGTGCGGTAAACGTGGATACCTTCCCGACTGCCCTGGTAAGGACAGTAGACGTGGTCACCGGGGGTGCATCAGCGGCCTACGGTGCTGACGCCCTGGGGGGTGTGACCAACTTTATTATTGACCGTGAATTTCAGGGTCTGAAAATACAGACCGGCACCGGCATCATGGAAACCGGTGACGGCTTCCGTTACAACACGAGCATTGCCGGGGGTTTCCAGATTGGTGACCGCATGAATGTCATCGGTTCCGTTGAAGCCCGCAGTATTGACCAGATTGACCTGGCGCCAGATGATATTCCGGGCGACTGGTACCAGCGCTGGGGCTGGGTTCAGAACCCTGACCCCAATGGTCCAAGACGTCTGACCAAGCCCAATGTGGTGGCAACTGACCGCCATGTGAACGGCGTCATTTCCGGTACCCGTACTGAACTGGACGGCATGATCTTCAACAGCGCCGGTACACAGGTAATGCCTTTCGGCGAGGGTGAAAACTTCACTCGCGGTCGCGGCACACTGGGTACCACCGCTGGCGGCCGTGAAGCGGACTGGGGCTACAAAGCCAACAGTGGCTACCCGATAAACGGTCAGGAAGTGAAGGGTCGTTCCATGTTTCTGGCGGTTAACTACGAGTTCACTGACCAGCTCACTGGTTATGCGCAGGCCATTGTCGGACGCTCAGAAAGTAACCACCAGGACGACCGTCCGGAAACCAGCGGTATATCCCTGCGTTCCATCTGGGCGCCGCGGATCGCTGTGGACAATGCCTACCTGCCTGAATACGTCAGGGACACCATGATCGCCAACGGCGTTGACCAGTTTGTTTACAGTCGCGACGGTTCAGTACCGGGAACTTCGGACTGGGGATCAGATTCCAGGGACCCCAACGTGAACAACTCCCGCACCTACACGCTGGGTTTTGACTACGACTTCGGCAACAGCTGGAGCCTGGGTGGTAGCTTCTCTTCGGGTGAGACAGATCGTCTGTCCCACAACTACCAGATGAACCGTGTTGACCGCATGTTCCTGTCCATGGACGCGGTAGTGCATCCAGTCACAGGCGCGATCGTCTGCCGTGTCAACCTGCCAGAGTTCTCGCCAACGGTAGCTCAGTTGAATGCAGCTGCGCTTGCCTCTGGCAGAAACAACTCCCGAACTGAAAATGGTCCGGTTTCCGGATTTATACCACTGGAATCACCCGTTGGCCTGGACAACACCGTGGGAGGGTGTATCCCTCACAATGTGCTGGGGCACGGTAACATGAGCCCTGAAGCGGTAGAATATACCGGTTCGGTCAAGAAAGGTGTGGGCCTCGTTGAACAGGATTTTGCTGAATTGATAGCCACCGGTGAGCTGTACGAGGGCTGGGGGTATGGCCCGGTGTCAGGCGCCTTCGGTCTGACCTGGCGTGATTCCGGCTTCACTGACAACGCCCAGCCGGAAGCAGTTGATGCCTGGGGGCCACCCCTGAACGTGCCTGAGTTGGGTATCCGCGGCATTCCGCCCGGTTATACAGGCGGCAGCCCCAACCTGCACAAGTTCTCGACTGTGCCCAAGGTTGGCGGTCAGTACGACGTGTGGGAATGGTTCGCTGAGCTAAATGCGCCGATCTGGGAATCCGATAGCGGTGAACAGCGCATCGGTGCCACTGCAGCGTTTCGTCAGTCTGATTATTCCACTTCCGGCAAGGTTGACGCCTGGAAAGTGGGTGCTGAATTCCAGGTCATGGAAGGGCTGCGCTTCCGCGCCACCCAGTCCAAGGACGTGAGAGAGGCCAACTTCAGTGAGCGTTTCGACGCGCAGGGCGGTGGCGGCAACATCACTGACCCGTGGATTGATGATTTCTACACCATCACCACGGTGCGTGCCGGTAACCCCAACGTGTCCCCTGAGGAAGCCGATACTTCCGTGTTTGGTTTTGTGTACGAGCCGCAGTTTGAGGCTCTCCAGGGCCTGTCGTTATCTGTTGACTGGTATGAAGTGGACATCGCCGGTGCAATATCCCAGATTGGTCACCAGGACGTGGTGGACCGCTGCTTTGCCGGTATTCAAGAGCAGTGTGCCAACATCGAGTTCGGCCCCGACGGGCTGGTGACACGTGTGTTCCGCCGCTTCTTCAATCAGGACCAGGCGATCGTTGAAGGGCTTGATTTCGAGGTGGCTTATCGCATGGAGCCTAATTTCTTCGACAGTCAGTTCGAGTCCTTTTCTGTTCGCGCTCTGGCCGGCAAGCTGTTGACCCGCCAGGATATTTCGCGCACGGGCAGAGTGACCGAGCTGCTGGACCAGTACACGCTGCCCAAGATCACCGGTAATGTAACGGCCAACTACTCGGTAGGACCGTGGTCCCTCCAGTTGCAGGGCCGTTATATAGATGGCGGTATCATGGAAGATAGATGGACGGAAGGCGTTGATGTTGACGACAACACAGTTCCTTCATCCGTCTGGTGGAACAGCACGGTCCGTTATTCCGGCGAGATGAACAACGGTTCAACGTGGAACGTGGGGTTTAATATCCTGAATATTGGCGGCAAGGAGCCACCGATCATTCCAGGAAACCTGGGCAACCAGGGCGCCAACAACATGTACGATGTCTACGGACGCCGTTATAATCTGAGCTTAAACTTGGAGTTCTAAAGTCAGGTAGTAGTAACAGTAAAAAAGAAACGGGGCCGATTGGCCCCGTTTTTTTATGTGCGCGGTCGAGTAGCGTCAGAACACCCCGGTTTTACTCGGGGGAATCTATAAAGGGGGCACAAAAAACTTGAAACCTGGGAAAACTGTTGTTGTGTTAAGTGTTTAGATTTAATGCCTATATAAAGCAAAAAAATAAGGTTGAAATTTCAGTTGTAAACAAGCTTGTGACTTGCTGTAGCCTCGATAGAGCAAAGCTAATTATTTTGAGTTAAAAGGTAGACGATTTTAACTCGGGATTTAAGAGTCGAGAGTAACTTGATTTTATGAACGAGGAACATACCCTCCAGCGTTCGCGGCGTGGCTCAAATGAGTAATGCGAGTCAATAAGCGGCGGCCTCAGAATTCAGTATTGCATTGAATGACACAGATCTTCTTTCTTCATCCGTATTACTGAACGGATAAACCGTATGATCAAGATAGTTGGGGAACATATAGAAATCCCCGACTTCAGGTGTGATTTCAAAAGCGGAGCTTGAGAAACAATTTGCCATACCGCTCATGAATACCAGGTTACCATTTGAATTGACTCCTTTGCTCTCCTGTACCGTGCTTCCCATATGACTGGGCACTTTCAAATAGGCAACGCCTGAAATATGACCTGAGTGGTGGTGAATAGGGTTGTATTCATTTTTGAATTGTCGGATGATCCAGGAGGATATTATCTGTATTTGCTGCAGTTCCTTGCCGGAATCTCTCTTGAGCCATTCATTGCAAACGTAACCTATAAATTCCACCCATTTTATTCTTTTTACGAACTCCTCCTCGAGGAGGATTTCATGCCTCACGTTTCCTGCCAGTAATGGACCGTGATCAAGCGCTTTGAGTTTGCTTTCATCCGCAATGATTGTTTCAGTGTACTCATTCAATTGTTGCAAAAGAATCTCAGGAAGCTTTGTCTTGATTATTGATGGCCCAAAAGGCTTTATCATTCCTATTTGGTGATTGTTAAATTTTGATTCCATACGGTCCCAACTTGCCATTTATTAGTAAAAGCAATGAATTTAGGGCTTTCAGGAATCCCCTTCGTCCACTGTACTGATTTTACACAAGAGCTGATCAGCTTCAAACAACGGGAGCGAAGTTGCTGGAAAATCATATCCTCGCGCAGAAGTCTCTCGTGCCCATACGTGATGAAGACCAATACCGGGAGTCTGTTTTCAGGCTGGACGAACGGGGATATCCTGTTTATTCTTCACGTGGCCATCACAGATACTGATTCGTCTGTATCAGAGACATCGTCCCAGTTCATTAGATCATCAAACAGGACCCATTAATCATGCAAAAAATTGATCCTCTGGTCGTTGGTGCCATGGAAGTCGCGCAGACGCCTGTGTCACCAGAAGATCTAAAGGCGTTTCTTCCGAAAGATCATGTTTTTCTGGAATTGTGGCCGGAAATTTCAGAATTGGCGATATTGCATCCCCTGCAGGCTTTGAATGTCGTGGAGTGCCTGGACAGGGTCTTGAACTTGCCGGGGGATGTGATTGAATGCGGGGTATTTCAGGGCGTAACCAGTATTCTCATGGCCAGGCTGATGGACATTCGTGGTTCCGACAAAAAACTTTACCTCTTCGATTCATTTATAGGTCTACCTGAACCTGACAGGCAAGTAGATACCAGCTCGATATTTCAGAAAGGTGGCTGGACTGCCAGCCGAGAAGATGTTGAAGCGCGTCTCGCTGAATACAACGTGCTACAGCGTTGCGTTATCCACGAAGGGTGGTTTTCCGAGACCTTGCCCACTTTGGCAGAGGATCAGCGGTTTTGCTTCGCCTATATTGATGCTGATTTGTATTCCTCCACAGTGGACTGCTTAAAACATCTATGGGTACGCATGGAACGGGGTAGCATAGCCGTTTTGGATGACTACCATCATCCTTCGGGAGGAGTCCGGAAAGCCCTCGATGAATGGCTGGCCGAAACCGATGAGATAATTCATGTGGGGCCAGCATCTCAAGGTTTTGTCATCCGTGGCGCACTCGCGGACAGCGGTGAGTTTGAATGCTTGCATTTGATGGCCGCAAATGGAAAGGAAATCCTGGTTTCGTTCGATCACCTGCGCCGCAACAAACTTTTCTGCGCCATCGTAGACGGACGATTGAAGAATCTTAAGTCCTACGAAGCCCAGCTTGCCAAATTCGCAGGGTTGCTTGAAGGTAGCGCGGTGCCTGGCGGGTAAAACTGCCAGACTAAGCCTGACGACTGTAAAAATACAAATCAAAAATAGACGATGACTGTAAGTCGTCAGATGATTTACACCTGGGCATCATCTAATACATTATCCTGATCGACAGTTTCATACCTGAGATTAAAATTACCGGCAGCTTTTCCTTCATCAAATAAGTTGCTCATTTGAGCCGAAGTCATCGCAGTATGAGAAATCGCGGTGATTAATAAAGCTGTCTTTACAATTGATTTGCACGAATTACGCATGATTTTTGTGAAATTAATGGCACGAAGACACTAATTATCCCAGTGTCAATTTCAATTTCCATGACAAGAATCAATTAGTCATCATTGCATTAACCTGCCCGAGGTATGGAAAGTCCTTTCCCTGCAACAATGCCACTATGTTTAGTTCAGCGTTACACATCCCGGTGGCAACCAGATTTCAGTAAAATCCATGCAAAAAAAACCGGCAGACGCCGGGGTTTTCACAATTTTATTAAATCAATTGTACTCAACCGGATCGTAATCAGGCGAACACACTTCAACGATACAGATCGAATCCAGCGTGCGGCCTTCGGGAGGTGTTTCATATCCCGCCTCGATCATAAATTGGCGCATCAACTCTGCTGTTTCAGGATGAGGAATGGCTGACTGCACACCAACGCGAACCAGACCATCGGCGTAATCAATTGGCAGCCATGTGTGTGCTGCAAGCTCTGCACTGCCACGGTTATCGGTATTGCCAAAATCTCGAATATCTAATCTGCCGCCAGCTTCCACCAGCACTTTTGCGACTTCGGTAGCGCCTTTATGGCCCGCACCATGCAAGGCTGTTCGACCCGTGTCTGCCTGAAAGTCGGGATGTATTCCGAGATCTAAAAGCAGTTTCACAGCTTCTACTGTCTGCGCTGTAGACCATTCGTTGGTGACACCTTCCACCCAGCCGATACCAGCGGCCGCAGCCAATGGAGTGACATCCAATACGGTATTAATATGGGGATCAGCGCCGAATTCCAACAGCAGCTTCATCAACGGTACATCACCAGACTGAGAGGCACGAAGGAAGGCCGTGGCGCCCTCTTCGTCCAGCCACTGGTTGGTGAACACCGTCCTGGTTTCCGTACTCTCAACCAGGCGGGCATTGGGTTCGGCTCCTGCTTCAAGAAGAATATGGATGTAATCGAGATGATTCATATCAGGCTCACGTGTAGGGTAATCTCCGCCCTCGACATTACGATTGTCGGTTGCAAGGTACAGATTGGTCCAACCGCCCTTGTTGGCTATATTCACATCAGCCCCGTTGTCGAGGAGATATAAGCCCATCTGGTAATTGCGATTCTGTGTTGCTGCCAGCAGTGGCGTCCAACCGTAACGTGAGGTTTGGTTAACGTCAGCCCCGCCTTCCAGCAACACGCGCGCTGCTTCAATAGAACCTGAGCGGGCAACATACACCAGCGAGGTTAATTCACCGCCGTCTGGCTCCCGTGGCTGTCTGTTAAACCCACCAAAACCACGATTGCCTTGACCAGCCACCACAGCAAAGCCAATGCCACGGCCGCGTTCAAATTTACTGCAGACGGTTTCTCTGGTCAGATCGACACCCGATTCGATAAGTTCCACAAGGACTTCATCGCTAGTGCCTTCAATAGCCATCTTTTGAAGTATGTTCAAATCCAGGGTCGGTTGTTCACACATTGAGACTATAGTCTGCCGCCGGACACCGATCCTGGGATCTTCGGAATTACCCAATGCCGCCGTACGACCCCCACGCATTACCGGGCTGGAAACGGCAGCCACATCAGCACCATTTTCGATCAACACAGCCATTACATCCGCATGTCCCTGATCAGCGGCTTGCATTAATGGAGTAGTGCCGCGTTCTGTTTCCTTCGCGTTCGGATCCGCACCATGGTCCAGCAATACGTTAACCGCATTCACGTTACCAGTTCGTGACGCCAGCATAAGTGGTCGCCGCCCCAACGGGAGAGATTCATTTGCATCCGCACCACCATCGAGCAGAGTCTTGATCATTGCATCGTCGCCCTGATTCGCAGCCAGCCACATGGGAGTAGAACCGTTACGGTTTTTCGCCGAGTGATCGGCACCAGCTTCGAGTAACAATGTGGCCAGATCGTTATCACCGTAATAAGCCGCCCAATGCAACGCCGTGGCACCATCGGATTGCGAAGAGTTTACTTCGACGCCATCTTGCAAGAGGGTACGCACCAAGTCGCTATCGCGCTGCATCGCCGCATCCGCTATTTCCGACTGTGCCACAGCAAAATTTGCGCAGCCGAGTATTAAAATTAGCGTGACACTTTTTAATTTTCTAATTATTTGCATAATTTATGTTTCCATAAAAAAGCCCGGTATTGACCGGGCTTTTTTTGTAATCATATTAAATCAGTTGTACTCAATCGGATCGTAATCAGGCGAACACACTTCAACGATACAAATTGACTCCAGAGTACGATCTGCGGGAGGAGTTTCAAGCCCCCTATCGATCATGAGTTGGCGCATCAGCTCAGCAGTTTCAGGATGAGGAATGGCCGACTGGACGCCAACACGGACAAGACCATCAGCGTAATCAATCGGTAACCACGTGTGTGCAGCCAGCTCGGCACTACCTCGGTTATCGGTATTGCCAAAGTCGCGAATATCCAACCTGCCGCCCGCTTCAACCAAAATGCTTGCAACTTCGGTGGAGCCTTTGTGACCGGCGCCATGTAGCGCTGTTCTTCCTGTATCAGCCTGGTAATTCGGGTCAATGCCCAGCTCCAACAGAAGCTTCACAGTTTCAACTGTCTGCGCAGTATTCCATTCATTAGTAACACCTTCAACCCAGCCGATACCTGCAGCGGCCGCCAGTGGCGACACGCCCAACACAGTATTCATAAGCGGGTCAGCACCATATTCCAGTAGTAGATTCAACAGAGGGAGATCGCCAGACTGCGAGGCACGAAGGAAGGCAGTCGCACCTTCTTCATCCAGCCACTGGTTGGTAAATACTGTACGAGTCTCTGTGCTTTCGATCAATCTGGCATTGGTATCTGCACCAGATTCCAGAAGCAGTCGGATATAGTCCAGTTGATCCATATCGGGTTCACGTGTGGGGTAGTCACCCCCTTCGACGTTACGGTTGTCTGTGGCCAGGTACAGGTTAGTCCATCCACCCTGGTTGGCGATATTGACATTGGCACCTTGCTCAATGAGATATTTCCCCATTTGGTAATTACGATTTTGAGTGGCTGCCAGTAACGGGCTCCAACCGTATCGGGTGACCTGATTTACGTCGGCGCCTGCTTCGAGCAGGACGCGTGCAGAGTCAATCGAGCCAGAACGGGCTGCGTACACCAGAGTTGTCAACTCGCCACCATCGGGCTCCCTGACTTCTCTATCGCGCCTGCCGCTAGTAAATATACCGCCGCCTTCCTGGCAAATACCTATGGAATTCTGCTCGCAGCCACAGACATTTCTGGCAGTAAAAGCGGAAGTATTCGTACCGGGGGCAATGTCATCTTCTTGGGTCAAGGCATTCAGAGAATCAAGATCCGGTGACTCCTGCTCGCACAAGATTGCGATAACCTGCCGTCTTACTGAATTACGAGGATCGCCGGACTTGCCAAGTGCAGCGGTACGTCCACCACGAAGTACAGGTGCGGAACGGGCAGAGATATCGGCACCGTTTTCAATCAACACAACCATGACATCATCATGACCCTGATCAGCCGCCTGCATCAACGCCGTTGTACCACGCTCAATTTCACTCGCATTGGGATCAGCTCCATGATCAAGCAACACTTGCACTGCCTCTACCCGGCCAGAACGTGCGGCCAGCATGAGAGGTCTGCGTCCAAGAGGGAGTTGTTCGTTGGCATCTGCACCACCTTCGAGTAGCGTTTCGATCATTGCCGCATCACCCTGGTTCGTCGCTAACCATAGCGGAGTCGAACCATTGCGATTTGCCACCTCAGAATTGGCGCCCGATTCAAGCAGCAATTCAGCCAGGCTTACATCGCTATGGTAGGCGGCCCAATGAAGTGCTGTAGCACCATCAGACTGACCAGAATTCACATCAGCGCCATCTTGTAGCAAACGGCTTACTTCTGCGTTATCACGCTGCATCGCCGCATCAGCCACATCGGACTGCGCAAATGCAAAGTTGGCGATAAATAACAATAAAGTCAGAGTGAGCGTTTTTAATTCTCTTATTCTGAGCATAGTCTTCGTTCCACAAAACTTTCTTTTATTACTTTTACTTCTTTTCTTACAATAAAAGTCAGTTGATAGTTTGTTATAAGTTCTCGAGCCTTCCCGTACTGTCACCGATGCCTTCCTGGTGAATATCAAACTGGTCAAGCAGACTTAACAGCAGATTGCCTGTTGGCACAGTTTTAGTGGGATACGCCAGATGGCGCCCGCCTTGCATCTTGCCGTTATTGCCACCAAGAATAATATGTGGCACATCGTAATGCAGATGCTGATTGGGGTTACCCATATTACTACCATAAAGAAGTAGCGAATGGTCAAGCAACGACCCGTTACCCTCTTCGGTGTTCGCTAGCTTGTCGACAAAATAGGCCAGCATCTTGACATGATATTGGTTGATCTTGGAGAAAGCGTCGATCCGACCTGGATCCTCACCATGGTGAGACCCACCATGAAAACCAAGTGTAGGAGAATCACTTTCAGGATAGACTCGTCCGGTCAAATCACGGGCAAAAAGCATTGTGCCAACACGGGTTATATCAGCCTGCCAAGCAAGTGCCTGCAGGTCGAACATCAGCTTGATGTGATCATCAAAAGACTGTGGAATACCTGGAGGCACATCGAAATCTTCCGGCGCGGCCGTGGTTACGCTGGAAGCGATTTCCAGGCGGCGTTCAATTTCACGTACGTTCTCCGTGAAACTGTCTAGCCGCGAACGGTCCGGTACACTGATCTCTTGTCGTATACTGGATATCTTGCCGGTGATCGAATCCAGAATACTTTTGTTTCGTTCGCGACGTGCAACACGTTGTTCCGGTGAACTGCCGCTGCCAAACATGCGCTCAAACACAACCTGTGGATTCAACTCCATTGGCAGTGGCGTGGTAGGAGAAGCCCAGGAAATCGTATTCGTGTATACACAACTGTAGCCTTCACCGCAGTTGCTTGAACCCGAACCTGGGTCTTCAACCGAAATTTCCATAGATGGAAGAAGTGATTCCCGGCCGATCTTGTTGGAAATAATCTGGTCGATGGTCAGGCCGGCATAAACATCTGCCCCCGCAGTTTTCCTCGGTTTATCGGCACACAGGAAAGCCGCAGCCACCCAGTGGTCAGCGCCAGTTTCGCCCGGAGGCGGTTCTGCCGAAGTGGAATGCAGGCCAGACAGAATATTCAGGCTGTCACGATAGGGTTCTAGTGGTTTCCAGATAAAAGGCAATTCTGCAGGTAGTGCCCCTTCATTCTCAGGAACCCAATAGCCCGGTGCTGCGCCGTGACAGACGAAGCCCCCAAAAAATCGAGGAGGTGGTACTGCAGCCGTCTGCGCCAGTGCCGTTGAAGCGGGAATCATCGCATCGAGCAATGGGAGCCCCAGCGACACGCCAGCACCTCTGAGCATTGCACGTCGAGAAATATGTTTCTTTGTAATTATCATTTCTAAAAAACTCCTCGCTACTTAAATTATTTAAAGACTAGAGGTTTTCAAATTCATGGTGAAGGCCGGGCTCCTGATGACACCCATAACCAAAGACGAGAATCTGAAATCATCATCCTCAGCACTTCGTGTGATCGATCTTAGCATCGGCATATCCTGATACTCAACGCCGCGGCCTAAAGCATAGGTCAACAGTTTTTCTGTTACGACTTCGGCAAACTGATCGCCATGGCGCACAGTGAGTTCGCGCAGGGTCTTCACACCTTCAAGGCGCGAGCCATCGGGAGCAAAACCAGTTGGATCAACCGGGTTGCCATTATCTATCGTGCGCCACTCGCCAACAGCATTGAAGTTCTCCAGTGCAATTCCCATCGGTTCGAAAATGGTGTGGCATGAGGCGCAGACCGGGTTGGAGCGATGCGCTTCCAGTCGGGCTCTCAACGTTGTTGGTGCAGCGCCTTCCTTTGGAGTCAGGTCTGTTTCAACACCCGGGGGCGGATCAGGAGGACTAACACCCATAAAGGTTTCAAGGTACCACTTGCCCCGTTTAACGGGTGAGGTACGTGCCGCATCAGAAGTAATGGTTAACAGGGCACCCTTACCAAGCAGACCACGGCGCATATCAAGATCATCTTCCAGCTCAACACGGCGGAACTGTGATCCATACACATCGGGGATGCCATAGTGTTTAGCAAGCCGTTCGTTGACGAACGTGTAATCAGCCGTCAGCAAATCCAGAATGCTGCGGTCTTCATTAATGACACTGCCAAAAAACATTTCTATTTCAGTCTGGAAAGCATCACGCAGCGTACTATCAAAATCAGGAAACAAATCCACAATCGGTTCGCTGGCGGCCATGCCGCGCACGTTCAACCATTGACCCGTAAAGTTTTCGACAAAGGCACTTGAGCGAGGATCAGCAATCATCCGCTGGACCTGCTCACGCAATACCTCACTGTCATGGAGGCGACCTTGTGTAGCTATTTCGATCAGTTCCTCATCCGGGATACTGCTCCAGAGGAAGAATGAAAGCCGCGAGGCCAATTCCAGATCGCTGATCTGATAAGGCGAGTTGTCGGGAGCGCCTGCCGGTTCGATTTCAGCGCGGTAGATGAACTCAGGATCCACCAGTATGCGCTGCAAGGCGCCTTCAATACCGTAATCAAAGCTGCCACCCTCTTCACGTCCAATGCGGTAAAAGTCCATCATCACTGCCACATCGGCATCGGCTACGGGACGACGGAAGGCTTTGCCTACCAGTGTTGTAATAATCTGGCTGGCGCAATTGGCTTCCTGGCCAACGTTCTGCGGAATACATTCGAAAATCTTGTCCCGGCTCTGAGTGTTAATAGCCGGCGTGCCGTTATGAGGGCCTTCGATAAAGACCTGGCCCACATGTGGGTAAAAGGTATAGCCAGAAATAGAGCCTGGTGAGTTCATGGTGCGAACAAAAGACTTGTTCAGTCCAACGTCGGGAAGATCACTGGTGGCGATGAAGGTGATCCCCACCTTGTGGAAACCGGCCTTGATAGGAATCGCTGGAGTACGGCCACCGTTACTTTCCTGGTTGCCGATTTCCTCATCCCAGTCGTACAGGTACATGCGCTCGCCATCGATGGTCACTTCGAGCTTTTCGCCCGCCACGTTACCAAGAACGCGGGTGAAGTAACCCGTCATGCCTTTAACAGTGAAAACATATTCACCGTCAGCAGGAAACTCGTGCTCAATCAGCATGCCGCCACGGGTGCCAAATGGCAGTCCTTCAATGTGTGTGTTCTGGGAAGTATCAACCGGCACATCGAACACAGCCAATGTTGGTGCTGTCTCAGTACCTATCGCCAGGCGGCTGATCTTGCCGGCGGCTGACAAGTAAGCTTCCATCAGTGCAGGTGATGAAGTCAGGGTGCCTGCCATGTTGTCGAAACCGTGGCTGGAATCATCAGGAGGCAGGAAGGTGTTGGCGTCGATAGTAAGGGCCAACATATCGCGGATAGCATTGGTGTATTCGGTACGATTCAGTCGGTGTAGGCCAGGAGGAGGGAGAAAAGTTTCGGCTTTGCTATCAACTTCATTCTCCATCCAGGCAATCAGCTCCTCGATCTTTTCCTCTTCGGGACGAGGAAATGGATAAGGCGGCATCAATCCTGCTCGCAACTTGCGAATAACTGTTTCAGCAGTTTCAGGGTGATCCGAAAGAGTGGCAATATCCACCTGATCAAAGAAAAGCCCTGTCGCCTGTGCCAGACCATTAGGAGTGTGGCAAAGTACACAATACTGATTTACAAGTGCACGATTTTCCTCAATCGGATCCTGAGCGGCCGACTGGGCCAGAATCGGCACAAATATTAATATTGCAGCCAGAATGGTAGCTTTAGATAATCTGGTATTCACATGCTTCTCCAATTGGACTGATCGCTTCATTAATTTAGGCGATATCTTCCTGCTCTTTCTAATGTAATTTTCTACTGTAATTCGTACGTTAACTCTACTCTACATCCTAATTAAATAGGGGTACATAAGCAGACGGTCTACTCATACTGCCTGAATATTCTCGAACGGCCTATTTTACCTATAATATTGCACTAATTTTTATTCTATTGTGCAAAAAAACGTGAATATTTTCACTGGCTAATGACGTGTATAATAACATTACATTTTATAGGGGTATACCATATTTACGGAACGATACGGCTGGTGCGGCCTATAGCCTGACCTTCCTGATTTACCATCAGGTCTGGCGCGTAGTTGGACTGCTGGCACAAATATTCAAACAGCTCGGCATCAGCACTCCATCTCAGGTTTACTGTTCCCTCTACCCGGTTCTCATAGGTTATGGGGTCTTCCAGCTCAAAACGGTAGGCCATAGAGTCCCTGGAAGTGCGTGTGTAATACTCGATGACGTGGGCTGATTCCGTGTGCGGTAAGCCGCGGCGCTCAAACCAGAATTCCGTGTTGTAACCCACCGAATCAATCACCAGCGTATCGCCATCCCACCAGCCTATGGAATGGCCATAGTTGCTGTGTTCAAAATCAGTTGGGTGAGAGCGCCCGTCCATGTAAATCTCACGCCAGGTGTGCGGGCCGCCGATATCAAAAATATAGATTCGCTGTAGTTCAGGGATATCGACAATCTCCACTCCATATGGGGTCAGAAGCTGACGTACAGCACCTGAGGCCTTGCAGCGAGCATGGGGTTCCAGGTCATGGGTCTGTCGGGCATCATATAAACCCCGTGCCCAGGGCTTCATCTGCACCTCGTCAAAATTGAATGTTGGGCCTCGGCCTTCAACGAAGTATACCGGCACCCAGATGCCAACAAAATCGCCGGGCTCACCACTGATAATAACGCTGCCATCAGAATTGCGAGGGACAGGCAACGATTCTTCAGCCGCCGTTACAACTATAGTCACTGCAATTGAAATGAGCAGTAATAATGATGCATGTATTCGTTTTATAGTTATCATTCTTCTATTAACCTCTCCACAGCTTTCCTGAACATTGTTGGCCCCCGGTCATCAGTAATTGACACCATCTGGGCACCAGTCTGTAGTTTAATATTCCTCTGCTGGGCTTCAATCATAACCTTATCCTCCTCAAAGGCCATGTTGGCCAATGCCCACATACCTTCCAGAAGTTTAGGATCAACTTCGTGCTCCTGCGCCCTTGGGCCCCAGCAGAAATAGTACCGGGTTGTCCCGTCAGTCATGGGAGTGATTGCCTGGGAAGTGAAATTGGCTGTGGATGGTTCTACGCTGTCATCCGGATGCCCATTGTCACAGCCATCTGCCGTACCTTCCGGATACATGGCACTGAACATGATCAGCACACCAGGGACCAGAAAATCATAAGTAATATACTGGTCATACAATTTATCTTTGTCCATGTAACCCCGCGGAGGTACATTGGTGTTCCATCTGGTTACCCTGATACCGCGATCAATCATCTGCACTCGCGGTTGCGCTACAAAGGCACCACTGGAGCCGGCAGCAAAACTGTTTTCGTGCACCCAGGCGATGTGGGAAAAGTCAGTCAGGTTGTCCGCCACCAGCAGGTAACTGGCGTCATAATCAATATAGCCAGAATTCATGACCCAGTCAGGATCGTCAGGGCCAGTTGTAGCCGGAATCATGTCGGGATCTGCCTTCTCAATCTCGCCCATCCACACCCATACCCAGCCATGCCTTTCAATAACGGGAAAGGCAGGTACCTGGAAACTGTCCGGGATGTCTTCCATGGTAGGAATTTCAATACATTTTCCCTCTGCATTGAATTTCAGGCCGTGATACATGCAGCGCACATCATCGCCTTCCAGTCGGCCCAGAGATAACGGAGCATGACGGTGGCAGCACTGATCTGCCAATGCGGTCAGTTCTCCATTTTCTTTTCTATATATCAATACTGGTTTATTGATGATGGTGATGGCATGCATCTGGTGCACTTCAATCTCGTGACACCAGGCCGCCACGTACCAGCAGTTACGTACCCAAAGTGGTTTCTCAGTGCCTGTCCCCTTGATATTGCCCAACTTGCCTGCCCTCTTATTACTGCCTGTTACAGCTGCTGAGTAAGATATTCAATGATTTTCCAGAATTCCCGAGCTAAACACCTTATTGCATTCGAATTTAATCAGATTTTCCATAGATTTTTCACTTTTTCTGCCCACATCCAGGATTAGTATCTACCCAGGCTTTCGATTTAAGTCAGTAAAAACCTTCTGCTACTTAACTAAGAATAAAGGGAACTAGCCATGAACAAATTCAATACTCTCTATACCCTGAGTATTCTCCTGTTACTGACCTGCCTGTGCGCTCCTTTTACAGCCAATACGTAATGCGAACCTTTGATGCAAATGCCCTTGCTCTCGGCTGATGGAAAACAGTTCACTCTACTCAGAATTGAACTTGCTCCGGGCACAGGCAATGATGGCACTGCACCGGGGCATCGTCATCCGAGCGACACTATCGTCTTTGTGGAATCAGGGACAGTGACAAACCGTATGAATGATGATGAGGTAAAAATATTCCAAACCGGTGAATACTGGCATGAAGCTCCCAATGATCTGCATGCGGTGTTCAGAAACAACGACCCTGAAATCCCTGCTTCTGTAATCGTCTTCATGGTTAATGACAGTGATCAACCACTCACTGTGGGTGAATAGTTTTTTTAACTGTGTGGTGCAAAATCCCCCGTCCTGCCTGGGTTATCCAGCAGGTTAACCCGAGTGTCGTGCGTTCCAAAATCCGCCATCCACACCATCCCTACTCCAACAAAGAATACAAGACCCAGCCCTATAAACATCTGGCTGGGTGTCAGTGAATTTGCCAGTGCTGCATAAGTTCCGGCACCCAATGACAGGCCGATGTTGGCACCTGCCATGTAGATAGCAAACTGGGTAGCTGAAACTTTTTGCCAGCACAGTTTCATGCAACTTGCGATAAAACTGATGAATCCACCCTGATAAATAAAAGCCTGAATGATGCCTATAGTAATCAGGAAGCGTGGTGATACCCAGGCGGATTCCATTAGCCCGATAAAAATACATAACACGCCATAAAATCCAAGAACAAAAGCATAGAAAACTTTCACTCCCTTACGGTCAATCACCAGACCCAAAGCCAGGCCGGTCATGGCCGCAATGAAACCTACAGCAGAAATAAAAGATGAATATTGAGTACTTTCAAAACCCAGATCCTGCACAATCACAATGGGTACCAGGGATATCCAGACGCCATAGGCAAAGCGGAATATAAAAGCAGTACCAAATATAAACAAACTCGCCGGCAGGAACATGACCCTTCCCAGATTCAAGGCAATGGCTTTCCAGCTATCAGGTTTCATATCCAGAGAACGCTGGGAAGCCTCGCCTGAACCCCATGGCATGATTTTCTCACCAGGCCGTTCACGCACACTGACAGCTACACTCAGTATCAAGCCAAAGGCGATGACTAGCAGTGCCGCTATACCGGACATACCAAAATTAATAACAACAAAAGCTGATACCGCTGTGCTGATAGAAATACCTGCTACCTGACCAAAGGCCATGAACGCATTGGCGCGACCATGTTCTTCTGGAGGGAGAACATCGATGGCCATCCCATCCACTGCAACATCCTGGCTGGCAGCAAAAACATTCAGTGTGAAACAAAGCATGGAGAGTAGTGCCACATTCTCAAGCCCGCCAGGAAAAAAGGCAAAGGCGATGCCAGTGAGCACCATGCAGGACTGGGCAAAGATTACCCAAGGCCGGCGTCTGCCCATGGCCAGGTAGGTCCAGCGGTCCATAAAGGGCCCAGCCAGCAGTTTGAAACTCCAGGGCAGATTGGCGATAGCAATAAAAGAAGCAATAGCCACGCCTGATTCACCGCGCTCAGCCAGGTAAGCAGGCAACGCTGTGTTAACCAGGCCAAAGGGAAAACCCTGGGCCAGGTAGAGCATGGTGAACGAAAAAAAACGTAACCTGCGGCTTTCTGAGAGGATCAAATTCATGGTGTTTCTATTTTTTATTTTTGAAAAGACAAATAGAGCATAAAACATTCTGTACAGCGAATAAATTTTAAATAACCCGAATTTTTTCTGCGTTGCTGTTGACTTCATAAAGTGACAGGAGCACGATACGCGCCCTGTCAAATTGAACCGACAGTAATTATTAGCAAGTGAAAACGATGAACATTCTGACCCCCACAAATTACCAGCTCACGCATTCGACCGGCGTGCCTCAGCATAAACCCGGCTATGCGCTTGCATGTGCGAATTTTGTGCTAGTGCGCATTACGCACGTCCCTGGAGTGTTTTGATTTAACGTTTACTAAAAACCAAGAATTCAAAAAAGCCTCCGAGGACTGGATCCCGGAGGCTTTTTTCGTTTTAGCCCTTCCAAATAAATTTCCAGTCCTCCTTTTAGTTCAAGACGTTTACCCATGACGTTTTGAGCGGGCTTTTGTAACTGTATAAAAGGAGGTCGTCATGGAACTGACCCTGCGCCACAACATACGAAACATTTACTGGATGTTTTTTTTCCAGAGTTTCATGATCATCATTGCTGTGTTTGTACCGCTGCTGCAGCGGCACGGGCTAACCATGGCACAGGTTCTCCAAACCCAGGCCCTGTTCGCTTTTGTGGTGGCTGTTGCTGAAGTTCCCAGCGGCTATCTGGCTGACCTGTGGGGGCGCAAGAACACCATCATCATCGGGCAGGGATTTATAGCCTTTGCTTATCTATGGCTGTTGCCGGCTGACAGCTTCATGGACTTCCTGGTGTATGAGGCCCTCATGGGACTGGGCATCAGCTTGTCTTCCGGCGCTGATCTGGCATTGCTGTATGACACACAGACTGCATTGAATGAACAAGGTGATGGTAAGGATGCCACCCATGGCAAACATATCTCCCGCATCGTAGCCATCGAAGGTTATGGAGGCGCGGCTTCAGGGATTGCTGCCAGTTTTCTGACATTGCTGGGGTTCGACTGGGTGTTATGGGCACAGTTTTTCAGCGGCTTTATTTCCCTGGCCTTTGCCTTGAGTCTTGTAGAAGCGCCACGCCGGCTTTCTACAGAAAGCCACCGTGCCAACATCCAGAAATTATTCAGCACAATGTTGTTCAAACCCATGGTGCTGTGGATCAGCCTGACCATCATTGTCTTTGGTCTGCTTGGTTTGTATTCCTTCTGGCTATTACAGAAATACTGGGAACTCCAGGACATCCCTGTGACCTGGTTTGGTTATCTGTGGGCAGCACACTGTGTCATCCGTGGCATCGTTGCCCAACATGCCCATGATGTAGAAGCCGCGCTGGGCTGGCAGAAGGTATTCATGTTGTCAGCAGCTCTGCCAATCATCAGTCTGTTTGGCATGGGCCTTTTTAGCGGCTGGTTCGGTATTGCCTTCGCCCTGGGACTAATTGTTTGTCGCGGGCTTAGCACGGTGGTGTTTTATGAAGCCCTCAACAGCCGTGTTAATGGTGACTTCAGAGCCACGATCAATAGCATGGTCAGCCTGGGCACAAGAAGTCTGTTTATTGTGACGGGACCATTATTGGGCTTCGGGGTGGATACGTTCGGTGTGAACAGCACGCTGCTGATTCTGGCCACCGTACTGCTGCCAATCGTACTCGCCGTGCTGTACTTCCTGAGCATCCATGTCAGAAGGGAAGAAGAACTACAGGTCATAACTGAGACTGAACTGGAAAAGACTCTCACAGCCTGAGCAATTCAGGCGCTCGCTTAGGCCTTCCTCTTTTCAGAAAGAAAGAGGGAGGCCTTTTTTTATTATTACTTTCCTGCCGGTTCGATACGCAACAACAACCCATCATCTTCATCAGTAAGAACATACAGTCTACCGTCAGGACCCTGCTTCACATCACGAAAGCGCTGACGCAAATCGCCAAGCAAACTTTCCTGGCGAATTTCATCACCATCGGCATTGAATTTGATGCGTACCAGCTGACCAGTCCCAGGTATCTGGCCTTTTTGCATAGCCGCAATAAACAAATCACCTTGCCACTGCGGAATTTCATCACTGGTATAGAACGTCAAACCTGTGACTGAGACACCCGGCACCCAAAAAGCAACAGGGTTGAGAGTGCCTTCCATCTGAAAGCGCTCACTTTGCCATGCACCGCCATAGGAGCGGCCAAGGCTGACCAGCGGCCAACCATAGTTACCGCCGCGCTGGATACGATTGAGTTCATCGCCACCGTTTGGACCCATTTCTGTAGCCCAGATTTCACCTGTCTCCTGGTGCATAGTGATACCAGTGGGTGTGCGATGGCCATAACTGTATATTTCCGGAAGGTAGCCTTCCCTGCCAACGAAAGGGTTGTCATCAGGAATGCTGCCGTCAGGTGAAAGGCGCAAAATTTTGCCTTTCTGAATATCAGTGTGGAAATTAGGCTCAGGGTTGTCGGTGGTGACATAGACACCCACATACAACATATCGTCAGGACCGAAGAGCAGACGAACACCATTTGTAGTGCCTTCTTGCCCGACAAAAATATCTTCTGTGCCTACGATACTGCTTCCATTCCAGCTACCCCTGGCAACCGCTATGGCCTCATTGCCACCGGGCAGAGATTTGTTATAGCTCATATACACATAGGGCTCATTGGCAAAATCTGGATGAACAACAATATCTAATAGTCCCTTGTACTGGCTTACAACTGCGCCCTGCGGCGCACCCTGAACAGGGTCATCCTGCAATTCATCATTGATAATACGCCTGATAGTGCCGGAGTTCTTTTCAGTCACCAAGGCGCTGCCATCGGGTAGCCAGGTCATGCTCCAGGGATGGTTCAGCCCCCTGGCTACTACCCTGACACGAATATCCATGTCTTCAGCCGTATCGTAATAGAAGGGGCCTTGTCCCACAGGATCAATATGCAATCCATCCGCACGTTGGGGTGGTGCATTTTCAGCGGCAACCAGCAAGGATGGCAGTAAAACTGTCAGCATTAAGCTAGTTCTAAGGTATTTGTTAAGCCTGTAAACCATATTCCTCTCCATACTCATTTATACTCTTCTATACTCTATCATTAGATACAGCACGCATTAGGCAGGAATTGATGATAATGCAGTCGGGGGCCTGCACACCAGCCCTGTGCAACTCTTGCTCTTCCCTTGCGCTTCAAATGATAAGTGAATACATTGGCAAAAAATAAGTAATCCGGTATCAGTAATGTTTCAAAAATCAGTCTCTCAACGCCTCCTGCTTCCTACAATTTTCCTTTTTGCATCCTGGATTTTTTCGTTACCCCTGCTTGCCCAGGATGACGACACTCCTGTTTTTACTTTCAGAAATTCCATAGTAAACATCACTGGAGACCTGTACCGAGCTAGCAATGGTGCCTGGCATGCCATCTTCTTGGCAACAGAAGAAGGCATCATTCTCGTCGACCCACTGAACACTGCTTTTGCAGAATGGTTGAAAGTTCAGCTAGATGAGCGCTTTGATGTTCCTGTGCGTTATGTCATTTATAGCCACAGTCATTTTGACCATGCCGCTGGAGCTGGTGTGTTTGCAGACACCGCCACCATAGTTGCTCATGAACGTGTTGTCATGAATATGGATGGCCGTTTCCCCCACATGCCAGGCGACATGATCGAGCGTAACAACAATGGAGTGATCGACCGCGAGGAAATCATGATTCCCACCACTACCGATCCCGGTATCTGCGGCATGTTCGACGGCTGGTTTGAACAAATGGATCAGGACAGTGACGGCATCATGACTCCCGCAGAACTACAGGCTGATATCCTGCCACCGAACCTCACTTATTCCGACCGCATGTCCCTGACCCTGGGCGGCAAAACTATCGAGCTCATGCATCCCGGCAAAAACCATGGCGACGACATGACCGCAGTGCTGTTCCCTGATGAACGCGTGGTGTTTGCCTCGGATATGATTGCCGATGCCCTTGTGCGTGATGACATTCGCTCAATTCCAAGCGCGTGCGGCCCGCTTGATGGCACACCTATTGATGAGTGGATCCGATCCTACGAAGCAGTGGCCGCTCTGGATTTTGATATTTTTGCCGGAGGCCACGGCGGGATTTTCAGCAAGGAAGATATTTCTCACCCAATTCAGTTTTTGCGCGACTTGAAAGCGGCTGTCCAGGAAGGTCTGGCCAATGGGCTGACTCTGGAAGAGATGCAGGAACAGATTATGCTCGAAGAATATTCTGACTGGGCCTACTACGATCGTTTGCGGCCAAAAACTATCGATGCGGCTTACCGCAATCTGACCTTGTTCAGATACTGAAACTGGTTAGTAAAGAATTAACCTTACTCTCTGGTGACGATCATAATTCCTATGGCAGCATCCCGTAAGCGATGCGATCGCCACTGAAAGTTCCTAACCAGTAACGACTGCCTGTAATCAATACCATCGTCGCATTACTAAAACCTGGAATGGTGGGAGTTTCCACAAGCACCTGATCCTGCATCGTAGCCGGATCGATCTCAATTGCTATAGAGCCGCGGGGACATGTCGCCAGTCTCGCAAGATCATGCTGGGGGCTGGGCGGACCACCGCACTCGGGAACATCATTCTTCATTCCCGCGGTTAGCAGCATACCGTTCATACCCATATGGACATTGTCTGGCGTAATAGGCAATTGCTGCGTAGTGCGCAACTGTCTGGCTGGATTAGAGTTGGAGAAAGCAACAATGGTCTGGAAGCCGGAAGAGACCACATAGATTTCGTTGCCATCGGCTGACACCTCAATGCCGTTATTGCCCGGCAACTCTGAGTTTTCAATCAAAGTAAAACCACTGTCACCTGGTGACCATTTGACCACCGCCCCTGTTGGGCGCATGGCAATAGAATCCGCGAAGGTCTTGCCCGTCATCAGCAATATGGTAGCGACCAAGGATCCATCAGCAAAGGAAGCCACACTGTTGGCCGCGAGTCCTTCGGGCATGAGTACACACCCTTTCCAGGTCAGAACGAGTGAATCGCCAAGGAAACCCACATCAAAAACTTCGATGGACTCACGTGCACCGTGAACGACACTATAAAGTGTCGATTGGCCGTCTGCACCAGCACGAATATTCAAGCCATGGGTTTCAAGACTGTTCATAACAGGTGCGGACGGGCATTGTGGGTACATCACCCTGTCATGAATGGCAAAGATTTCAGGCGTGCTCCAGGACCCACTATTGGCATCGACCAGATAGAAAGCAGTATCTGGCGCCATGGCGCTGGCCACTATCCAGTCTGTATCTGGTACCTGAACCAAGTCCTCAGCATTCATCGGGCCACAGATAAAACTAACACGATCAACCGCTTCGCATTCTTGTTGCGACCATGCAGTTTGTGAGAGTGAAAACACCACGCCCAGTATCAGGATGGTTTTAAGTGTGCGCATTCATGCTCCAGATTATTGGTTGCTGTAAAAAACGGAGTTTAACCCTGTTTTACTCGGCAAACTGCTTAGTTCTTCGGGGTGATTTTCATTATCACGCGATTCGACGAATCCGAAATGTAGATGGTGCCATCGCTATCAAGAGACATGCCATGGGGTCGGCCGGGCAGTGGTATAACTTCGACAACTTTACCGTCCTTGAGGACTGAAATCGAACCTGCATTGACGTCACTGATATAGAATGTGTCGTCGGCAGTAATGACCGAGACTCCCCGTGAAAGCACGGGCCAGGTTTCGACAAATTTGCCGTCACTGTCAAACACAGAAACCCGCTGGTTATCGCTGTCGTTGACCAGAATCCTGCCGTTCGAATCGATCGCTACACCATGGACAACCTGGAGTTGACCGGGTTCGGAGCCCTCGCCCCCTCCGATAATACGAATAAACTCACCATCGCTGTTGAAATGCACGATACGGGCATTTTCGTACCCATCTGAAACATAAATATCGCCGTTGGGTGCAATGGCGACTGCGTTTGGTCCATTGAAGCTGTCGGTTGAGGAATTATCACCAATCACGCCCTTTTTACCAATAGTCATCAGAAGTTCTCCATCAGCGGTGAACTTCCGGACGAGTTGATCATCTGAATCGGTTGTCCAGATATCTCCGGCCTCGTCAAAAATAGCGCTGTGGGGGTTGTTGAACAATTCAGCGTCACCCCAGGCTTTGACGAAACTGCCTTCGCGATTGAAGAAGCGAAAATATGGCGCGGTTCGAACAAACACTAACACCTGCCCTTTGCCGTCGGCCGCAACGTTCGATGTCGATGCGCCCCATTCCATACCCGCGGGAAGTTGGGCCCATTCGGTGTCCACCACATAGTTGTCGTTGGGGGCCGCCGCCTGTGCGAGGGCGGTGGAGCCCAGGGCGACCGAAAAGCAGATGGCTAGTAATGAAATTTTCATGATAATTTCTTCCTCTAATTGTCTATTTTTATTCCTGCCCTTCTATAGGGGCTACACCCCTAGGTTGCCCGGTTTCGGCACTGCCTTCAAGTGAAAGGCGTGCACCGCTGCGAATTAATGCAGCGTCCGACGGACCCTGAAAAAACCTGTAACCCTCACGGGTATCTTTCCAGGCGGACGGACCAGCTACTATTTTGCCGGCTGCCTGGGTTGCGTCCTTGATACGGGTGACCAGGGCTTCATATTGTGGATCACCCTGGCGTCGTCCGGTGAAACTGCCGAGATCGGAACTGGCAACAAACACCACATCCACCTGCTCAAGTGCAGCTACCTGGTCAACGATTTCCACGCCGGCAGGACTCTCGATCATGGCAACGATTATAATATTGTCATTGGCAAATTCCCGGTAACTGCGCCCCCAGATAGCGCCGTATTGTCCGCCGCCCTGGCTGCGTTTACCGATTGGCGGATACTTGGCATAAGATATCGCGTTGCGGATTTTATCCACGGTATCCACCATGGGTACCATCACTCCAAGAGCGCCAATGTCCACCGCCTTCTGAATATCACCTTCACTGTCAGTGGGTACACGGATAAAAGGAATTGCAGGTCCAGGACAGGCGCGAATCATGGCGGCGACCTGGGCATAAGTCAGTGGGCTGTGCTGCATTTCGATCCAGAGAAAATCGAACCCTGCGCCAGCCATGGCACAGTAGATATCAATATCAGCAGAGGTAACCGTACCACCGACTACCTGCAGACCATCGGCAAGTTTTTGTTTGACCGTATTGAATTGCCCGGCATCGGCTGCTTGAACCAGGCTAGCGGAAAACACCACTAGTACCATCAACACAATTCTTGTGAAAGCTCTACTCCAACCGCCAATTCTGTTCATTACTTATTCCCCTGCCACGACCTAGGTGTACCCAGTTCATGAAAATTGTATTAACCGCCTTCTTATTCACTATTGTTATGAGTCATTTTCGTTTAAGCCTCATGCAGGCTTTGATAATGAAAATAACCTTGCTGTCATTTAAAAGCAATGCTCCTTATTCGAGCTATAATTGAGTCCATTCTATTTCCCAGGATTTTTAACTGATGAGCGACAACAAACCCTATCCCCAGGCCGACCTCGAACGTTTGATAATACCCCAGCCAGTTGGCACCATGGGCACTGATCTGCCTGATGTTCGTGTCGAGATGTTGGAAAAGTTGGATGAAAAGCATGTTCTGATGATGGGGGACAATCCATCTCTGCCGCGCATGCCCGACAAACCCACACTGCAGGATTTCTTTAACCTGCGCATGAATGAATCTACCCGGCGTCACCTGCTTGAATCTGCCAAGCGTGCGCTTGATGACGGCCATGATGAAAAGGTGGTGCTGGCCTGCATGCTGCATGACATTACCAATGCCAGTCTAATTCGGGTTGATCACGGTTACTGGGGCGCCCAACTCATTGCCCCTTATGTGGATGAAGAAATAGCCTGGGCGGTGAAATACCATCAGGCGCTGCGTTACACGCCCGACCCCGAACTGAATTACGAATATCCAGAACTGTACCGAAAATTATTTGGCGAAGATTACGAGCCGCCGGAATATATCAAGCGGGATGCAGCCTTTGCCATGCAACATAAGTGGTACATGACCTCACGCTATATCACCCTTTACGACATCTACTTTTTTGATGAACTCGATGAGCCAGTCACTATCGAGGAGTTCGATGGCATTATTGCCCGCAATTTTCGTCAGCCAGTAGAAGGTCTGGGCTTTGACGATTCACCTTCCTCCCACATGTGGCGCACGATGATCTGGCCAAATAACTTTCTTTAGCTAATTTTCCTGAACCCAATATGAACACCTGGATTGGCGGTGAAAACTATTCACTCGCCGTTCAGCTATCCCCCCCTAAGCTCTTTCCCATTGACCGGGAAAAGGGCGAAACCATGAAAATAATAACAACGGTTTGCATCTTTTTATTACTGCAAATTTGGACCACCCATGCCGCACTGGCAGAAGCACCCTCCTTCCGAGGCGGCTTGCTTACCCTGCCTGTCGTTGAAGACCGTGATGACACCCTGACGCTGGAACTGGAACTCCTCGATGGCACTTTTCCCCCGGAGTTCGCTGTGACTTATTCGCGGGAAATACGGACACCCGTGGACATTGATACGCCCTACTTCTTCAATGATTTGCTTGTGATTCCAGCATTACGTCTTGGGCATGACACCTATTGGGTGGAATTACGCCTGGTCGGATCTGACTTGTTCATTCTGGATAGCTACGGGCTGAATCGAGATTCAGTGCCGGATTATTTTGATGGACCTGACTACAGAGGTTGGGTACGCGTTCCTGGTGAAGCCCGGGACATCGGCGTAGGCGCAGACGGTACTGTCTGGGTGTTGGGAGGTAATCCTTACCCTGATACCGACTTTGATTTCTTTGACGACAATGTTGGTGATGCCGATTACGGTCTTTGGGTGCTGGATGAATTTGGTTGGTTAGAGATACCTGGCTCAGGTGTCCGCCTGGATGTGGATCCGGACGGTTATCCCTGGGTCATCAATAGTGATCATGAAATCTGGCGATTGACGCCTTTCGGCTGGGATCATATCCCCGGCAGTGCTCATGATATCGGCATCGGTGCCGACGGTTCAGTGTGGGTACTGGGCACTACTGAGCGCCGAGGCGGTTATGAAATCTTTCGCTATACAGGATTTGGTTGGCAAAAAGTGCATGGAACTGGCGTACGTATTGATGTAGACCCTTACGGCAATCCTTGGGTTATCAACCATGACGATGACATCTTCCATTTAGTTAACGGGTACTGGCAGGAAGTCCCTGGGTTGGCCAAAGACATTGGCATCGGTGCTGATGGTTCAGTCTGGGCGATAGGCTCCAATGAACGAGAGGGAGGCTATGGCATATACACCTGGGATGGCTTTGACTGGATCAGGGTTCGAGGCAGTGCCAGGCAGATCTCTGTTGGTCCTGATGGCAGTCCCTGGGTGGTTAACCGTGAGAGGGAAATCTACACCCGATTTTGACTATACCTAAGCCGAGTTTCTGGAAACAGACTCCTGAATAAGCCACTAAAGAATAAAGTGGTATAAAAATCCAGTCTAGAGAAATAGTGTAAATTAATATTTTTTGCTCATTTACCTAGATAGCGTTATTTCTAAAAGGGGACAGATTTATTTAAAAAATAAATCTGTCCCCTTTATTTCCTCATCGAGCATAATTTAGATTATCAAGCTCAGCGCAACAAAGCGCGTAAATCATCATTCACAGCTTCAGCCCACAGCCGATACCCTTGGGTGCCAGGATGTAAGCCATCACTCATGATCTCTTCCGAAATACTGCCGTCTGGAGACAGGAAGACTGCGCCGATGTCCTTGTAAAATACTTGTTCACCGTCATGCAGCCGACTGATGATATTGTTGATCTCGGCAATCTGAGGCCGCAATGGACTGTCCGGCATGCTTCTAGGAAAAATACCCAGCAGCATAATTTTTGCTTCAGGGAAATGATTCTGTAATGACAGCACTATCGCACCTACAGCTTCTGCAATTTCTCCGGCAATATTGGCGCGCGTGTTATTGGTACCAATCATCAACATGATCGCTTTGGGTGAATAGCCTTCTCCTTCGCCGTTATCGAGGCGGAACAAAACTCCTTGGGTGGTATCACCAGCAATACCGAAATTGGCAATATTCAAATCGCCGAAATATTCATCCTGCACTGGTTTGCCTGCAAAGCGTCCTTCTTCATTGCGCCAGAAGTCAGTGATGGAATCCCCCATAAACAGAACATCCACATCACCCTGTGCTGCCCTGGCCTTGTTAGCCTCATGCTTGGCTTCAAATCGGGGATTCAGATTCGGGACCAGTGCCGAATTTACGCCTGGTCGTGGAGCGACCTGTAACAGATAGGGGTAGGCATCAACTACATCACGCAGACCGCCGGATAAGTCATTGAGAAAAACATCCAGTGCCGCTTCTGTGGCTTCAAGCTGCGCTTCAGTTGGGCGCGGCATAACCACAGCGTCTGGTACTGCTGCAGGTTGAATGCGATTGGGTTGAGCCACACTGATAGTGCTACCGAACATTGCAACGAGACACATGACAGGCAATGTCCTAACTAACAATGTTTTTAGTGTCAAAAATTTCATGTTATTCCCCTGCTTTCAATTTACTTGCTGAAATTTAATTAATGAAAATGAGCTTGTTGACAAAAACAAGCAATCATCTGTAATAAGCCAGCCCTTCGAGTAGCGCATAAAAACTTAAAAAGGCACCGGAATCTGCCAGCACCACATGCAACACATGAGGCACTACAACACAGGAAGCGCCAATCATTGACGCCTTGCTGATTTTACCCAGAGACCGCCAGTCATAAATCAATATGGCGACTACTAACATGTCCATGGTTAGGTAGGTCCAGAAAACGGGTGCATTAACCAGCTCAAAGAGCACCATGTACAAACGGTTAATGCCGGGCGGCAGCAAAAATATGGTAGCAAACAGAATCAGTCGTTTGTGGCTCTCCGGTGTGCGGACATTACGGATGGCCAGACAGAACAATGCAGCAAAACCAATGACCGCCATCACTGACAAGTACATCAGGTTCGGATAATCAGGTGTTCGATTCCCAATCTGGGAACCGGCAAACATGATGGTGATCAAGCTGCCCATCAAAATCAGCATGGCAGCTATGACAATACCAAAAGTGCCTACGCTTCTGTGCAGTTTTACATTGCCGGTATTCACTAGTAACGGTTGAACTACCAGCAAAAGAATCCAGCTGAAAAAAACCACGCCATGCAAGTGGACTATCGGCGGTAATGGCAGGCCGGTACGGGTCGCCATTGGCTGCAGGTAAGTGAGCCCAAAGCCGCTGAAGATAAAGAAGGCCATGGCCAGCGCCATCCAGAAGAAGAATGAAAATTTAATTGGCTGCTTTATTTTTGTATCTGAAATTGCATCAACCATGTCTAAATCACTCAAACTAAGGGGTTGGAGAAATCCGCAAAACCGCACCAGGATTCTGATCAGTCAACACATACAAATTGCCATCCGGGCCTGGCCTGACATCACGAATGCGCTGATGCAGGTCCACCAGGATCGGTTCACGCGCTAAGGGCACGCCTTCATCACTGAAGGTGATACGCTGGATATGTCCGGTCATGGGTGTACGGCCCATAACCATCGAGCCTACAAACGTATTGCCTTGCCAATTCGGAAAGGCATCGCCGACATAGAAACTAATACCGGAAACTGCAATGGAGGGAATCCAGTACAGGAATGGTTGTTCCAGACCCTTCCCTTCAGTTTCTTCACTGAATGGAAATCCATCGTAATCCAGTCCGTAGGTTGCAAGTGGCCAGCCATAATTTTTTCCAGCCTGAATGATATTGATCTCATCACCACCCAGTGGGCCATGTTCGTTTTCCCACAACTCCCCGGTATCAGGATGCAATGCCAGCCCTTGCGGACTACGAATACCTAAAGCAAATATTTCTTCCATGACATTATCACGGGTAACAAAAGGATTGTCCGTTGGCACTGAACCATCTTCATTCAGTCGTATAACTTTACCGCCATGATCCATTAAATCCTGCGCACGGGTTTCTTCCTGACGTTCTCCAATGGTCATATAAAGCTTACCGTCTTCACCAAAGACCATACGACCACCAAAATTGGTGGGTGACGTACTCCATGAGTTAGCGATAAAAATATCTTCCAGACCAACCAGAGTGTCACCATTCAGAGAGGCGCGGGCCAAGGCGGTTGTAGAAAGATTATCTTCTTCTCTACCCTTGGCATAACTTAAATACAGAACCTGATTACTGGCAAAATCAGGATGTAGCAATACATCCAGCAAACCACCCAACACAGTAATTTTAACTTCCGGCACTCCGTTGATGGGTTGCGCAGCCAGCTCGCCATTACTGATACGCCTTAATCTGCCAGCACGTTCAGTGACTAGCATGTCACCATCCGGCAGAAAGGCGATGGACCAGGGGTTGGAAAGACCATTTGCTACCAGATCGACCTGAATTTCATATTCCGTCGTCTGGAAGTGCTGTGGAAATTCCGGCAACGGGGGCGCTGCCCGAAAATCCTGGGCCACACTGCTAAAAGAGCATAATGACAGAGAAAGAATTACCAGTAATTTGTTCATAAAACGCTACATCTTGTTAACAACAATTTCGCCACCTTTTATCACCATATTAACTTTCAGCAGGTCATACAGATCTTCCAAAGGGTTACCTTCAAGTATCACAATGTCAGCCGCTTTGCCCGATTCCAGCGTACCAATTTCATCCTGCATCCAAATGGCTTCGGCCGTACCTGTAGTCATGATTTTGATAATGTCCAGTTCAGAAAAGGTCAGGTGTAAGGCCTTCAATTCGTGTTTCAGGGTATCGCGCGGAAGATAAGAGGTATCCGTGCCAAAGCCATACACTATGCCTGCTTCCCATAACAACCGTCCATTTACCGGGCCTTGTCCGGCACTGTTAAGCGTATTCCAGGGGTAAGGTTGTGCATCCCTGAAAATGGGCTGGTTGTTTTCATCATAAAAAGGCACAAAAGTACTGAGTGTAGACATCATGGGAATACCAGCATCGGCGATAGTCTGCGCCTGTTCTTCTGTGAGCTGCATGATGTGGGGCGTATGAACAAGATGATCTGGCTGAGCTTCAAGAACTGCCAGCGCATCGGTCACTGACACAGCGTGCACAATCGCTTTCAAACCATGGCGGTGCGCTTCAGATACCATTAGCTTCAAAGACTCTATTGCTGGTCCGCCTGGTGTGACCGTCACAACGGTTTTTACCATGTCATAACCGGCATCTGCCGCATTTTGAACGGCATCAATAATTACCTGATCAGGAATTGCGTCAGCTGGATCGGTTGGACGCCCGGGAGGTCGCGATTGATCAAAACGTGCAGGATCACCCTGCTGCCCAGTCGGAGGTAGCACATTAACCGGAACGAAAGTTCCGGTTATCAAGCGCGGACCTGCCATTTCGCCCTCATTGATCATGCGACGCAATTCAAGAATTTGAGGCGCATCAATCGCCGAGAGCACTGTTGTAAAACCAGCTTCCAGAAACTCCTGCATGCTTGCCTCGGCTCGGTCTGCCATCCACTCATCCGGATTACCCTGGATGACGTGACGGTGGCCTTCAATAAAGCCTGGCATGACTGTCTTTCCTAAAGCGTTAATTACGCGGGCATTTAGCGGCGCCACTTCATTGGTACCGACTTCGCTTATTAGGCCATCTTCAAGCAGGACACTGCCGCCCTGTATAACTTCTCCATTACCAACAATGATGGAAGCATTGGTAATAAAAATAGTAGATTCATCAATCGGAATTTCGACACCCTGTTCGTTATCACCAGAAACAGTGGATGTCTGATCAGAACAGGCAAACAGAAAAAAAGTGGCGGCTATAAAAATAAAAAAACGTAAATTCATGTGGAAAAGTCTCTCCTGAAATCGGTTGTAAATAAATTAATTATAAATAGAGGCTGATGTTCTAATAATTTCCCCTTGCGAACAGCGAAAAATACCACAATACAGGGCAAATAGCCTGCCGGGGAAAGACATCACGCCATTGTAGGGGTGACCTTACTAAAGGAAAGGAATAATCAGGCCAGATCCTGGCGCAGACTATCAGCCACGTTGTCAGGCAAGGGTGAGGGTCCGATCCTGAAACCTTCCAGGTCGCAGCCTGCCAGAATAGTTGATCCTTGTTTTGCTGCAGCAACCATATCAATACTCAGTTGAAAGCAGACGAAATGTACACTGGATGTCTTGGTTTCGTTTGCCCGCTCCATGTCCTCGTCAGCAATCGCATAGACTTTGTCATGTCCTTCTACCTGCATCCAGATCAGATCCTCCACATTCTTCAATTCCTGCAGACGCAGCTTGCGTTCCTCCACATCCACATACTCAATCATGAAGGTGGCTTTCCAGTTATCCCCGTCAGGGATCATCGGGTTATAGGTATCCAGTTCATCCTGAATTCCGGCAGCCTCAAACACTTTCTCAATGCGTAGCATTTCCTGGATCTGGTATTTCAGAGTCAGGGCATCTTCAAACAACAGTCGAGAGTTTTCATTTAATTGCAGATTGCGGTTCTTTTTATGGGCAAGCACTTTTTCCCTGAACTCATCACGGTTAATGGCGTAATCTTCAAGGGACCATAAATCTTCGCGTGTGAGATTTGTCATTTTTAATTCCAGTAAATAGAGGTCAGAGCAAAATTTTTTCTTTATTTATAACCGGCACCATCATATGTAAATTTTGGTCTGACCCGCGGCTTTGACCGCCTACGGTCAAAGCCCGTATGCCAAACGAAGCAAGGTCATGGGATGCTCCGGCTTGTCCACTTTTTCTGACAGGGCGGCAATGTGTGAGGCCGCCATCGGGCAATCAGAAATAAAATAATCTGGCTTCTGCTGATCCACTTTCTTCACAATGGGCCGGGCAATCTTTACAGCGAACTTATGAGTTTCTTTTTTCACGGCATAGGTGCCGTCGTGACCTGAGCAGCGCTCCTGGGCTACCACTGTCGTTTCCGGCACCAGATTCAAAATATCCCGCGTTTTCAATCCAATGTTTTGTACCCGGAGGTGGCATGCCACCTGGTAACTGATATCGCCCAGGCTCTGCTCGAATGCTGTATTGAATTCCCCTTCCTTGTGGCGCAAAAATAAATATTCAAAAGGATCGAAAAAAGCTTTTTTAACTTTCTGCACATCCTCATCGTCTGGAAACAGCAGAGGCAGTTCCTGTTTGTACATAAGCACGCAGGAAGGGATGGGTGCAATCAAGTCATAACCCTCGTCCACCAGTTTTGCCAACACAGGAATGTTCGCTTCTTTTAATGCCTTAACAGAATCCAAATCGCCTAACTCCAGCTTGGGCATGCCACAGCAGACTTCTTTGGGCACCAATTCGATATGTATGCCGTTATGCTGGAATACCCTGTAAAAATCTTCGCCCAGGTGAGGCGCGTTGTAGTTGCCGTAGCAGGTGGCGTAAAACGCTACTTTACCTGTGGTACGTCCGACAACCTTTGGTTCTATTGTTTTTGAAACTGAGGATTTGGTAAAAGCCGCGACCTGTTTACGTAAACTGTTGCGATGATAGGTTGGTAACGGTGCCGCATGATGCACGCCAAGCGTACTTTCCAATACCTTGCGAAAAGCACCGTTTTTGTTCAAGGAATTTACGGTTACATCCACCAGTGGAATGGTTGCCATTTTGGCCACCTTGTCTGTACTGGTCAGTGTTTTATCCCGAAATGAAGCGCCTTTGTTTTTGAAGTTCACTGCCTTGGCCCGCAACATCAAGTGCGGAAAATCCACATTCCATTCATGGGGCGGCACGTAAGGGCATTTTGACATGTAGCACATGTCGCAGAGATAGCACTGCTCAACGACTTTCTGGTAGTCAGCCTTGTCGACACCATCCACTTCCATGGTGGCGGATTCATCCACCAGATCAAAGAGTGTTGGAAAGGCATTGCACAGACTGACGCAGCGGCGACAACCATGGCAGATGTCAAAGACACGCTCAAGTTCAGTATTCAGGGCATCAGCTTCCCAAAAATCAGGAGACTGCCAGTCCACCGGATGACGGGTGGGGGCCTCGAGGCTACCTTCTCGTGTTACGGGTGAGTCACTCATTTTGTGTAGATTTAATGTAAAAAGGCGGCCGGCCGACCGGCCGCCCTTAAAATAAATTACCTGAATTAGGCGTCCAGGCTGTCCAGCGCTTTCTGGAAACGGTTGGCGTGACTGCGTTCAGCCTTGGCCAGTGTTTCAAACCAGTCGGCAATTTCATCAAAGCCTTCGTCCCGTGCAGACTTGGCCATGCCAGGGTACATGTCAGTGTACTCATGGGTTTCGCCGGCTATTGCCGCTTTCAGGTTGTCCGAGGTGCCGCCAATAGGCAGACCAGTTGCCGGATCTCCGGTTTCCTCTAAATATTCCAGGTGGCCGTGCGCATGACCGGTCTCGCCTTCTGCTGTGGAGCGGAAAACGGCGGCGACATCGTTGTAACCTTCTACATCCGCTTTGGCAGCGAAATAAAGATAACGGCGGTTGGCCTGAGATTCACCTGCGAAAGCATCCTTGAGATTCTGTTCTGTTTTGGATCCAGCTAAAGACATTGTTCACTCCTGTTAAATGATAGTTATTGCTGTATTAGACGTTTATTCATGTAGGGTGTACACCTTGTGTCCCGGCACGAAGCCAATCTTCGTTTATGACTTGAGCTCGAATATATAGAGCAGATAACCATCTGTCTAATTGTTTAAACGTGGCCTTATCATTGGTTTTACCTATTGATCAGTGTCTTCGGGAAGTGGGTAGAAGATTGAAACAAACCTGACCACTCGAAATGCCTTCTTTGTGATATAAATGAAACAATATTCCGACTATCAGCCATACCTGCTTGTACTGCCTGGGGGGCATCATGAACAGATTTAATATTAAACATGTCGCAAAGTTATACGCAGTTTCTTTGCTTACTCTTTTGTCTTTATTGTCTTCACCTTTGTTTGCACAGGAGATAGAGCCGTCTTGCGATATGTGTGAAGCCAACCTGATCTCTTCAGAAGAAATCAGTCAATATATAGAAGCAGCCATGCTTACCGGGTTGACAGACCAGCAATTGCGATCGGTGGATGTAGGCAAAACCAATGTCCAGGTAGCCCTTGCTCACCGTGGTGCGCAGTCAGAGGCAGGGCCTCGTTCAGTAGCGGCTCACGATCTGGTCACAGAAGTCTATGTAGTCCTCAGCGGTTCAGCGACTAACCGCAGTGGCCCTATGCTGGTTGATCCCGAGCGTCGGCCGGCAGATTACCGTGCGGTCATGTACTTAAACGGCCCTGGCACCAACAGTCTCGATATTGAAAACAGCACTACAGTGGAGCTCAATGCCGGTGATGTGTATATCATTCCCGCAGGGACCGGACACCAGTTCACTTACATTGATGATCATATCTCCTACATTATGATCCGAATTGACCCTGACAAAGTGGTGCCGTTGATGGATGTCGGGGCCTCCCGTGCCTATCTGGCTGAAACCCTGGAATTAAGGAGACTGTGATGAAAACTATAAAACAAGTCTGTGCATTGTTATTTCTGCTACTTCCGACTTTGCTGGCAGCGCAATCAGTTCCCCAATATGCAGTGGATGCCAGCTGGCCGATGGAGTTGCCTGACAACATGATCCTGGGACAGGTAGCAGGCATCGCAGTCAGTAATGATGACCATATCTGGATTGTGCATCGCCCGAAATCAATAATAGAAAGTCAGATGGGCCAGGTACTGGATCCACCTATATCTGAATGTTGCATCCCTGCTCCCTCTGTCATTGAATTTGATCAGGCCGGTAATTTCATCCAGGCCTGGGGTGGCCCGCAATGGGATTCGGGAAGCCAGCAATGGGTCCACCCCAATTACGACTGGCCACAAAATGAGCATGGTATTTATGTGGATGATGAAGACAATGTCTGGCTTGGCGGCAATGGTGAAAACGATCACATAGTGACTCGCTTTACCCGCAGCGGCGAGCATCTGATGACTATCGGCATAGTAGGTGAAGCCGGTGGCAGTAATGACACCCAAAGACTAGGTCGGCCAGCTGATGTGGCCGTTGATACAGAAAATAATGAAGTCTATATTGCCGATGGTTATTTGAATCGGCGGGTGGCGGTATTCGATAGTGAAACCGGAGCTTATAAAAGGCATTGGGGCGCCTATGGCGAAAGACCTGATGACAGCCCCCTGCCGAGTTACTCACCCGACTTGGCACCACTGCGGCAATTCCGTGGTCCGGTACACAATGTTCTTCTAGGTCCTGAAAATCTGGTTTATGTCAGTGACCGTGAAGGCAACCGGCTTCAAGTCTTCGATCGAGACGGTACTTTTGTTGAGGAATCCATTTTATCCCCCGCTTCCCTGGGTAACGGGTCAGTCTGGGACATGGAGGTTTCCACTTTTGATAACCAGCGTTGGTTATTCGTGGTGGATGGCCTCAACATGACAGTGCGCATCGTAGATATTGAAACGCTGGAGATTGTCGACTCCATTGGGCGCGGTGGACGCCAGGCCGGTCAGTTCGACTGGGTGCACAATATCGCTGTTGATTCCTTGGGTGATATTTACACAGCAGAGGTCAATGACGGACGGCGGGTGCAGAAATTTAGTCGAGCACCCTAACCAACCCGATACCTGAAGATGGGTGTGATTAGCGTTCAAAAAAAACCTGTTGCCACCGCAACACTTACTGTTTGATCTGGTCTAAATATTAAGGAACCTCTGATCAATTAGTTGAGTTTAAGTTTACTGACGATATGAAGAAATTGCTCAAAATCATCCTCTCTCTGATCACGTTGGGATTCACCGTGATTCTTGTAGGTGTTATCTATGTCATTAATATTGACCCCAATAATCACAAGGACTGGATAGCCGGGCAAGCAGAAGACCGCAGTGGTCTGCAAGTGACCTTTAATGGTGATATAGGCCTGAGCCTGTATCCCTGGTTGGGCATTACTCTGGATCAAGTCGTCATAGCCAGCCCACTCGGTTTCAGTGACACTCCTTTGTTTCAAGCTAAAACCATGCAGTTCAGGGCAAGGCTTATGCCCATGCTGAACAGAGAATACGAGATTGACACCATCCTGGTGCATGGCGCGCAAGTCCACCTGGAAACCAATACAGCCGGACAAGGCAACTGGCAAATCTCCGCACCAAAAAATGCTGAAGAAACCGGCGGTGAGGATCAGGAATCTGCATTCAACGGATTGGTAGTTGGCGGTGTTGATATCCAGGATGCTGCATTGACTTTTGATGACCGTTTCAACTCTGTGCTCTACGTAATAGATGAGTTCACTGCCAGCATTGGAGAACTTGTTTACGGTGAACCCCTTGATGTATTTCTTGGCTTCAATGCCCGCGCTACACAACCGGCACTTTCCGCCCGAGTAAACCTCACAGGCACCGCTCTTTATGACCTGGACAACCAGATTTACGAGGTAGAGCCTTTTAATATGACCGGCACTCTATCCGGTGACTCTGTGCCAAACGGCTCAGCAGATATAGCATTAACCACCAATATCAGTCTGGATCTTGAGGAAGACCTGCTGACCCTGCGTGATTTTTCACTCAATGCACTGGATGCCCAGGTGAATGCGAATATCAATGGCACTGGACTTACCGGCAATGATCCGGTTTACCAGGTAAACATGGCGGCTGCCGGTACCGATCTTGCCGTGTTTTTCCAGATACTTGAAAACGATGCTTTAGTAGCCCAGATCAGAGCCTTAAACAGCAGGGCTTTCAGGATAAACGCCCTGATCGAAAGCTCGCCCGAATCAGGCAGTCTGTCTGTCACTGATCTTGATGCCGAGCTGCTTGATGCCAGTATCAGTGGCAATATCAGCGCCACAAATCTGCAGTCCGAGGCGCCAATTGTCTCCGGGACAATCAATGCCTTCGGCCCCGACTTGCCGACTCTGCTTGAAGTAGCCGGACAACTGCAAGGCAGTAATTCTGAACTGGCGCGATACGGCCGCGAGTTGCAGCAGTCACCCGATCAAAGTTTTGTTGTAAACACTAATTTTGATGCTGATTTTTCATCCGGAGCAATCGAAATTCCTGCCCTGGAATTCAGAGCGCTTGGCACAACTGTCAACGGCGCAATCTCTGCTGGAAACATAAATACAGAAACGCCTGTATTTAATGGCCGCCTCAAGGCCAGCGGCCCTGATTTTCCACTGCTGCTTCAGGTCATTGGTCAAATATCTGAAGGTAGGAATTCCGCATTGAATACCTATGGCAGGCAACTGCGTTCTGTGAGCAATAAATCATTTGCTATTGACGCCCCCTTTGATGTGAACATGGCAACCGGCTTTATTGATCTGAGTAATATTGATGCCAGCTTCCTGGGCTTTACTGTGACAGGTAATGTTCAGGGTAATGATTTTCAGTCAAGCACTGGCAGCCTTGATGGCCAGATAAATATAAGTGGCAGAAACCTTGGGCAGATCCTGACAGCCATGGACCAGAGCGATCTGGCTGAAGTCATTGAGTCGCTTGAATTTGAGGCCGGGTTAAGCGGGTCACGAAACAACCTGGCCATCAGCCCGATGACACTTGATCTGGTATTGTCAGGGCCGGATATTCCAAACTCCCCGGTAACCCTTGCACTGAATGCGGACACTACACTGAACCTGGGCAGTGAATCTCTGACTGCCAGTAATGTCAGCCTGACTGGTCTCGGGATTAATCTGGATGGCGCATTGAGCCTCAACAATTACAGCAATGATATGAACTACAGCGGTCAGATTTCATTGCCTGCCTTTAACCTGCGCCGTCTGATGCAACAATTAAACCAGGAGTTGCCTATAACTATGGACAACACCGTATTCCAGTCACTAGCAATCAAGTCTGACGTTTCGGGAACAGCCGATTCTTTAAACCTGAGCAATCTGGATGCAACCCTGGATGATTCACGTTTTACTGGTGAGCTTGCACTCGTTGGAATTACAACTTCAACCACAACACCTGACGCAAAATTTGATCTGGATGTCTCTGCTATAAATCTGGACCGTTACTTGGCACCGGAAAGTGAAACTCCTGAGTCCGATGATATAGGCAATACAGAGTTACCGGTTGACACACTGCGCACTCTGAACATTGACGGCAACATCAATGTGGGACAACTGACGTATAGCGGATTGAATCTGCAGAATCTGTCTCTTGCTATCAATGCCGGTGAAGGTCTGCTGGCACTGGCTCCCATAACTGCCGATCTGTATCAAGGCAGTTACGTAGGAGATATTCGCCTAAGTGTCAATAATGACATTCCTGTTGCCAGTGTAGACACATCTCTGACAGCTATTAACCTGGCTCCACTGCTGCAGGATTTCATGGATGCCACTTATGTCAGCGGCACCGGCAATATCGATTTATCGCTCACGGGTCGAGGATCAGATACGGCGACAATAAAGCGTAACCTCAATGGCAATGGATCACTGGAATTACAGGATGGCGTTCTGCAAGGTGTGGACGTGGGCAGCGTATTGGAGCAAGTTGAACGCATGATCCGGGAGCAGCGGCCTGGAACCATAGCCCGTGGTCAGCAAACACCCTTCGAGACGTTCAGCGCAAACATCAACGTGGAGAACGGTATTGTTTCTACCAACGATCTGTTGATTGAATCATCAGGTTTTGATGTAAGCGGTAGCGGCACTCTCGTCAACCTTGCCAATGATTCCATGGCCTTTAATCTGATTGCCAGCGTGGATGAAACACCGGCCATTGATGAAACGGATTATGATATCGGTGGCTATACCCTGCCTATTGCCTGTAACGGACTTGTCAGTAGCCCCACCTGCCTGCCGGATATACAGGCCATTATTGCTGGCGCTATCCGCTCTGCTATACAACGTGGGTTTTCCGACCTGCTACAGCGAGCCATTGGCGATGAAGTCGAAGAGCAAGCCCAGGATGAAGCAACCGAAGATACTTCTCAGGAGGAAGACGAACCAGATGTGGGACAAGAGTTATTTAACCGCGCTCTGGAAAATATCTTTAACCGCTAAGTAACTCTATAAATCTTCTGACCTGTTCAACCTAATTGCACCGTAAATAAAAGCAGCCCCTAGTAGAATGCTGACCAGCATTTCTCCACTCAGAAGCTGGGTTATTGCTTCATCAACACTATCTGGATTTATGCCCAGAACATTCACTGGAAAAGCGTGTTCAAAAATAACCGCGATTGCATCGACAGTACCGAAAAGTATCACTTCACTTACTGCCAGAAAAATAATGGGGCACATGGCCCAGGCAAAAGGTGCTGATTTTGCCCATGCTGAAGTCAACAGCAGCCAGGCATAAAAAGGCAAGCACTAGAAAACTGACAAAAAAGTAAATTCCAGCATTCTACCAAACCTTGGCAAAATCCCGGAAGGCGCAATAAAAGTTTCCCAAAGACTGACATCAAACATGGAGCCGTAAATCGTCATTATCAGGAGTATTGCCAGTTGCATCACCATTAGACATATCATGTAAATGATATGGCAAAGGAAAAACCCGGCGATCAGTTTGGAAAATATGGTTTCGGTATTATTCACAAGCAAGGAGTTCCAGAACAGAACGCTTCTGTCACGACGCTGTGAATAAAGCGTCATCTGAAAGTAGTAGAACATTGCCCCCCCAAAAACATATATACAAAATTGGCAGGGTTTACCCATAATAATAATCCCAAAAATTTTCTTTTGAGTCCTGGGATCGCTCCGCTAATCCCAATAGAGTCTGCTCAACGTAGGCTGAACCAGCGATAGCCCTATTGCCGACCAAACTCATAAATTGAAGATCCATTAGGTAAGATCTGATCGCTGTAACGGCGAATGTTATAATCACAAGTAATAAGGTCAACAGGGGCATGTAGAGGAATAAAATCCGCTACTCCTGAAATTCTCGCCTGACCAATATTGTCATCTTATTCAGTGGAGTAATCTCTGACATCATTTCATCTCTCCCAGACTTCGCTGCATCTTCGCGATAAACAAATCAGAAATAGAAGGTACGCGTAACTCACCCAGCGCTTTCGCTTTTTCAAGACCTTCCGGTGCTACTAACACTTCGGTGTACGTTGATTCCAGCGCATCCATGGAACTGTCTAATACAATTTTTCCGCCATCTATAAACAACAAGTGAGTTAACAAAGAACTGATTTCATCCGCCTGATGCGTGCTGATAATGATGCTAGTTTCCTTGTCAAAATAATCACCCAGTAATCTGTCAAAAAAGGCTTTGCGATACAGGATATCCAGGCCCAGGGTAGGTTCGTCCAGCACAAGAAACTCAACATCAATGGCAAGAATCAAAGACAGATGTAGTTGTGTAAACATACCTTTTGATAACTGACTCACTTTCTTGTCATTGCCTATTTTTGTTTCTGCCAGCAAGGCTTCGCAGCGATCGCGGTTAAAGCGAGGATGTACACCAACCACGTAATCAATAGCTTCTGACACCCGCATCCATTTCGGCAACACGCCTACATCGGCAATGAAGGCGACTCGCTCCATCACCAGGTGACGACCTTCACGGGGATCCAACCCTAATACATCCAGATTGCCGGAAAATCCCGTTAGCCCGAGAAAGGCTTTCAGAGTAGTGGTCTTACCAGCCCCATTGGGACCAATCAGCCCGACAATCGAGCCCTTCTCCACGGTAAAACTGACACCATCCATGGTATGTGTATCGCCATAGGATTTTCGGAGATTGTCGGCTGTTACAACGGCGCTCATGATTTTTTCTCCGTCTTTTGCTTCACTATTTCAAGAAGCTCTTGTGCTGGTAATTCAAGCCGCTCAATTCTTTTGCAGAGTGCAGGCCACTCTTCTTTGAGGAATCTGTCTTTTTCCATTTTTAACAATTTCTTCTGTGCACCTGCTTTGATAAACATGCCCAGTCCTCTACGTTTTTCTACCAACCCATCATCCACCAATATCTGCAAAGCCTTGGAAACCGTGATGTGATTTATGCGGTGCTCACTGGAAATTTCCCTGATGGACGGCAAGGCACTGCCTTCAGCGAACACGCCATCCAGGATGAGTTCCACCAACCTGTCATGCAGTTGCCGGAAAATGGGGGTTTTGTCATTCCATGTTATTTGCATAGACTGAGAGTCGTTTTCAGGTGTTAATTAGTTATATGGTGTTATATATAACTATAGCACTAAAATTATGTCAACTCTAAATATCAAAAAGATTTACATCGCTAAAGAGAAACTTTAGAGGAAGCGGCCCCTGACGATTATCCTGATAGTGCAGGATGCATGCTCAAGCTCATTCCAGGCACTTTCGGTTTCAAGCAGGGCAATGGTGGCTGTGGGCATGACTTTACCATCTTCAGGTACATCAACTTCTTCGGTCAGATAGAAGAGCAGGTCTTCCATGCCAGGGTTATGACCTACCAACATGAGGCGCTGACATTCTTCGGGCGTGGTAGCAATGGCATCCAATAATTCACTGACATCAGCCATATACACGGGATCATTCCAGAAAATATTTTCCGGATCGTAATCCATGCTTTCTGCAACGGTTTCCGCTGTTTCTCTGGCCCGCATGGCTGGTGAACTGATGATCAAATCGGGGACAAGGGTCTGCTCGCCAAGCCATTTCCCTATCCTGGTGGATTCCTTGAATCCACGCTTTTTGATTGGCCTCTGGAAATCTGACAGGCGTTTGCTCCAGTCCGATTTACCATGACGCATCAAAATCAGCTCTTTCTTCATTAGTCCCTCGTTAATCAGGTGTTGATATCCAGACGAGTGATGTGTTGTTGTTACCCGAATTCGCTTATATACTGGCCGACCCCGGGTTAATCAGCCACTGTTGTTCACGACAATTGTCTACCACATACAATTGCTGATTAACGAAAAGAAGATTACCCATAAATCCGGGTCTGAACAAATACATAATTGGTTATCAAGCCAAACTGACAGCATTCATTATTTTGAGGTCAACCCTATGAAACGTTTTACCCTAATAACTCTGGGACTATTGCTAAGCACTTCGGTTTTAGCGCAGGTGCCCTACCCTTTTATCTCCACACCTGTTGCCGATCTTAACGAGCCCTGGGCCATAGAATTCCTGCCCGACGGCCGGCTCCTTGTGACTGAAAAAGCAGGAACAATCCAACTGATTACCCAGGATGGCCAGAAAACTGAAGTAGCTGGCGCACCGGAAGTAGATTACTTCTTCCAGGGCGGTCTTGGCGATATCGTGCTTGACCCGGATTTTGCAAACAATAATGTAGTCTATATAAGCTACGTAGAGGCTGGCGCCAATGAAACCCGCGGTGTTGCAGTAGCACGCGGCACACTAGATCTGCGCGCTCCTGCCGTGGAAAACCTGGAAGTCATCTGGCGCGCCTTTCCGAAAGTGGATGGCGGACTACATTTCAGTCAACGCATTACCTTTGATGATGAAGGTTATATGTTTGTCTCTTCCGGCGAACGCAATAAGTACGACCCCGCGCAGGATCTGAATGCCACACTGGGTAAAATACTACGCCTCAATAAGGATGGCACTCCCGCTTCTGGCAATCCCTTTGCCAGCCAGGGTGGTGTCGCTGCCGAAGTCTGGTCTTATGGTCATCGTAACCCGCTGGGTATTGCCTTCGACAACGATGGACAATTGTGGAATGTAGAAATGGCGCCAAGAGGCGGTGATGAACTGAACCGGGTTTTGGTCGGTGAAAATTATGGCTACCCGATCGTATCAAACGGCAATCACTACACGGGTGAAATTATTCCTGACCATGACACTGACACCGAAGACCGATTTGAAAAGCCCAAAGTATGGTGGAATCCGGTGATCTCACCCTCCAGTCTTATATTTTATGATGGTGATGCGTTTCCGGATTGGAACGGCAATGCTTTTATAACCGGCCTGTCTTCCATGTCCATTATGCGCATAGTGGTAAATGGTGAAAATGCTGTTGAAGCCCAACGTTTTATAATGGGCCGACGCATTCGCGGCATTGAGCAAGGTCCGAATGGAAATCTTTGGGTAATTGAAGATGGTTCAGAAGGACGTCTACTGAAACTGACCCCAAGAGGTTAAGAAAATTCTGTAAGGGCAGCCAATTGGTCGCCCTTACTTTTTATTTACTACATATTTACTACCTATAAACTATCCATTTACGATCTAGCCCTCTCAATTGTCATCAACCTGCTGATCGCCCCTGCAAAGTAATGGACGACAATGACACAAAATATTCATAGCAAAAGAAAATTCCTTCAATTCCTGGCCAGCAGTCCTTTATTTTCTGGATTACCAGCCCTTGCCGCCCAACGCTTGAATGACAGTGATTACATCGCAGAATCAGCCCAATGGGCGGTCAATGTTTTCGACATGGAAAACGTGGCAATTCAAAACTGGAGACAGGCTCACTGGACTTATATTTCCCAGGGTGTGGATGATGAACTGACGCTCAGGGCTAATCGGGAAGGCTTCGAAAGATTAAACCTGCGTGCGCGCCGCCTTGTTGATCTTTCCGGATTTAATATGCAAATAGAATTGTTTGGCCACACCATGCCTTCGCCTATCATCATGGCCCCAGTCGGCGGGCTGGGTATGGCTCATGCTGATGGGGATGTGGAAGCAGCGCGCGGTATTCGTGCCACCGGGCACAAAATGATTATGTCTACAGCGGCTACCTTTGGCATTGAAAAGATTACGCAGGCACGCGGCGAACCCATTTGGTACCAGCTTTATCCCACCAATATCTGGGAGCTAACCCAGGGCATGCTAAGGCGTGTGGAAGCAACAGGTGCCGATGTTCTTTTTCTTACTGTCGATATACCAGCAAGAAATCAGGATCGCATGCGCCGTTTTGATCGCAGTTTAGATTCATGCACGGACTGTCATATTCCGGGAACTACCTTTGCAGACAAAGCCATGCTGCAGGGTCTCAACGCCCCGCGCAACATTGGATCACAGAACCCTTCTATGGACTGGGAATGGGTAAAGCGGCTACGTGATTCCACCAATATGAAACTGGTAATCAAAGGGTTAACGCTGCCTGAAGATGCCGAACTTGCAATGACCACCGGCGTGGATGGGATTCATGTTTCTAACCACGGGGGACGCGGTGATGAAAGCGGTTATGCCACTATCGATTCACTACCTGAAATTGTAAGTGTAGTACAAGGAAAAGTTCCAGTAATTGTTGATGGCGGTATCCGCCGCGGAACCGATATCCTCAAAGCACTGGCATTAGGTGCAGACGCTGTTTGCATAGGCAGACCTTATGTTTGGGGCCTCGGCGCATTTGGCGCGCAAGGCGTGGAAAAAGTGTTTCGTATTCTGGATAACGAACTGGAAGTGGCCATGAAGCAGGCTGGAACACCAACGCTGGCTGATATTACAAGAGCTGCTGTTAGATAACGACAAAAGAAAGATAATATTGAGAGTGAAATTTAGGTCTAATTATTCTCACATATTGTAGTTTGTAATACATGATGGTTGAACGTCTGCTTTCGGCGGTGATCTCAACCGGTCGCTGCAACACATGCACTAAATCTACTCGCCGGTGATTCAAATTCCAAGGTTTTTCTGGGACGTTCGTTTAACTGACGCGCCACTGCATTGAGTTTCGCTTGTGAGTGAACA
>JAQWPL010000005.1 GCA_029245395.1 Gammaproteobacteria bacterium | reverse complement strand
ACCCCCGTCCGCACCAAATCAACATCCTTAAAAGTCCAATAGCAGACCTATCTATATCAAGAATTTAGTGGGCTAAGGGATGCTATTGGACTTTTAAGGATGTTGATTTGGTGCGGACGGGGGTTGAAACTAGCAGGCTTCCAGAAATCTTTCGAAGCAGAATAACCATGCGCTTAGTGTCATCACTTCGGAGGAAGTCTGCTGAGGCTCGAAGCAGTTTCGCTCAACGCTCAGGCGTATGTTAATCCCGGTAATCAAAGTTTGGTGCGGACGGGGGTTGAAACTAGCAGGCTTCCAGAAATCCTTCGAAGCAGCCCAATCACGGCATGAGGTTAATCCTTTCGAAGGAAGTCTCCTGAGGCTCGAAGCAGATAAACTTCAATGTCCAGGTGTATTTTAATACCGGTAATTAGAGTGTGGTGCGGACGGGGAGACTTGAACTCCCACACCTTTCGATACTAGAACCTAAATCTAGCGCGTCTACCAATTCCGCCACGTCCGCAGGGAAAGGAATTCCGGGCTGCCCCGGAAAGGCGCGTATTATACCTAAGCTAGGCGCCATTCCAATAAAGATAACGGAATTGTTAATCCCGAGAACCACTATTCCCAAAACCAATATTTCAAAGATTTTTCAGTTAATCTACTCTAATAGGTACGTTGAATAATAAACAGAACTTCGATAGATTCTACATATGATAAAAATCCGTGAACTGGAATATCTCGACGCCATCGAGCGTCACAAACATTTCGGCAAAGCAGCTGAGGCATGCCATGTCAGCCAGCCCACCCTGAGTGGTCAAATTATCAAACTGGAAGAACAGTTGGGTGTCACACTGATAGAAAGACACCGCCGCAATATCATGTTGACTCCTGCGGGCAACCAGTTACTGGTCAAAGCCCGTAAAGTACTCAATGCCGCGCATGATCTAGAAGTGACTGCAAAGACTCTTGGTGATCCGCTATCAGGAGAAATGCATATAGGATTGATCCCTACGCTTGCACCTTACCTGTTGCCCCATATCATGTCGCAGTTAATTGGTAAATTGTCACGCATGGAATTTTTTCTGCATGAAAACCAGACGGCGGACTTGATTCGCTCACTTGATCAGGGCCTACTCGATGCATTAATCTTGCCGTGGCTGGATGAGATGAAGGATTTTGATGCCTATGATCTGTTTGATGAACCGTTCCTGTTAGCGGTTAATAAAGGGCATGAACTGGCGAAAAAGAAGCGGGTCAAACTGGATGATCTGAAAGGTTGTCATGTCTTGACCCTTGAAGATGGCCACTGCCTGCGCGACCAGGCCCTGGGCTACTGTTTTAGTGCGGGTGCCGATGAAGACAAACGTTTCCAGGCCACGAGCCTTGAAACCCTGCGTTACATGGTGGCCTCAGGTATTGGTATCACGTTGTTGCCGAAACTCTCTGTCATTGATCAGCCGGACAATAGCGAACTAACTTATATTCCTTTTCAACAACCTATGCCTTCAAGGCGCATTGTTCTACTGATTCGTCAGAATTACACCCGAGGCGAAACAGTGCGTGAAATAGTGGCAGCCATACGGGCAGCCATGAAAATCAAGTTAAAAGGGTAACTTTTTTGTTTGAAATCTGGACGTTAACACTCACCTGATTTACTCTTTGTATTTCACTGTTGCAGATAGGAAAGTACGTGATGAAGTGCCTCAAACTCCAGACAATTCTGTTGTCGCTGATTTTTTTTGCTATACCAGTACAAGCCCATCATTCGTTTGCCATCTATGATGAGGAAAACCCCAGGACTTTTAGCGGAGTAGTATTTGAACACCGCTGGACCAATCCCCATGCCGCGGTGGTATTAATCGTCACCAACGATGATGGCAGTGAAACCAACTGGGTGCTGGATCAGGGCCCGGTGAATATGTTGTCTCGTCAGGGGTGGACCAGAGATACTCTAAACCCCGGTGATCGTATTACCGTGGAATTTGATCCCCTTCACAGTGGACAGCCTGGTGGTCTTCTGCAAAGTTGGGAATTTACCAATGAGCCAACAGTAGAACTAAGTGGCGCAGGAACTATCCTCAGAGGGGCACGGCCCGAATCAGTGACCATGAGCGAAAGTGTCGCTCGAAATTACAACGGCGTTTGGGTTAATGCCAGTGGAGGAATTCACTTTGATACATTGAACCATCGCTCTCGTCGCGAGCAGGAACCGCCGTTGCGCCCTCAATACATGGACCAATGGAATCAACGTTGGACTGATGCCGATGCCGGCGAAGCCACAACGGATCCTACAGCGCTGTGCATTCCCCCGGGCTTCCCCCGCTTCCTGACCATGGTACTACCAGGTGAAATCCTGCAGGCAGAGCATCAATTGAACTGGTATGCGGAATTTGCTGAAGCCACAGTCCGGATTTTCCTGGACGGGCGGCAACCTCCTGCGGATTTGGTGCCCAGTTTCAATGGTTTTTCTACTGGCCAATGGGAAGGCAATACCCTGGTTGTACAGACTATTGGTTTGCGCGGTGACACGCTCGTGGACACGACAGGGGTTCCCCACAGTGACCAGCTTAGTGTCAATATGCACATGACCAAGGTGACGCCAGATTACTTTGAAGTAGATATAGAACTGTTAGATCCAGTGGTTTTTACAGAACCGTGGACGACGACCAAATACTATTCAAGACTTCCGGAAGGTGAATTTGTTCAGGAATACGCTTGCCAGGCGGGTAACCGTTTTGAAGTGAATGGCCAGGGAGAAATCGAAGCTATATTTGAATAGCCAGATTAGAACCTGATGGGTTTGTCTGCGGAAGAACCCAGATTTTTTAGCCAGTCTACGAAGGGCTGGCGAAAATTCACACCAGTATCAAAGCCATCCGGGTTCGCCTGGGCAATGTGTTTGAAATTGTCACCCCCTGCGTACATAAAACTATTGAGCAGAAGGGTATATTCCTGCCCTGGTAATAATTCTTCCCCTGTGCGAGTAAGTATCCATCTTCCACTACTTCTTTCCAGACCGGCTAGAATGGGGCGACCGCCCTGAGCTATTGCTTCCTGAATAACCTGCCCTGTGACGCGCACTGAAACGATGGTGTTATCAAAAGGCAGGATACTCACCACATCTGCAAAAGTGATTTCACCCCGGGGCAGGTCGGCACGAATGCCGCCTCTATTTGTGACGGCAATATCCGCATTGGGATAAGCATTAAGCCAGGAGTTAATGATCAATTGTTCCAGTTCTTCACCGCGTTTGATTTCTCGGGTAGAAATAGCAATCACTTCATCAAGTATTTCTGAGGCAGAGTCTGCCCACTTGCTGACAACTTTTTCGATAATACTATCTGATGAGGCGCCGCGATTTCTGGCCGTGCCGAAATTTTTTGCAGTCAGTTCCTTTTTTTCAATATCAAATGTAAAACTGGCTTTGGCATAGGAGGTAAAATGGAAACCTCCGCCCAACACCACGGTGCCACCGATTTCCCGTGCCTCCAGTTCGTTGCAATGCCCACCACCGATCAGATCAATACCAAGGTCGCTAATTTTTTTCAGAAGTGTTTCAAGTTCGGCCATGCACACATGGGCAATAATAAATTGCAGGTCAGTACCTGACATTTTTGTCAGGGTTTCACGAACAGCTCTTTCATACTCGGTAAACAACAAGCCACTGACATTGTCAGGGTTGGTCACAAAGGGCGTGCTGGTAGTGGTAAGACCAATAATGCCAATACTCAGGTCATTTACTTGAACAATGGTGTAGGGGAGGATGCCGACGTCTTGTGGCACTTCGCCGTTTTCCCGCCAGTGAATATTGGCACCAAGATAGGGAAAGTCAGCTTCATCTGCTCTTTGCGCGAAAGCATCAAGGCCAAAATCAAATTCGTGATTACCTACTGCCGAGGCGTTATAGTGCATGGCGTTCATAACGTCCACCATACTTTCCCCTTGCACCCAGGTAGAAATGGCCGGGCCAGTCCAGTTGTCACCGCCACTCAAGACCAGAAAGGGCCCGTCTTCGCTATAACCTTCCTGCTCTTGCCACAGTTGAACTAGGTTTGACGCGCCCTGATCAGGACTCATGCCTTCCATCCAGCCGTGCTCATCGTTGGTATACAGGATGGTAATTTCACGCAAGCCAGCATTGTCCTGTCCAAACAGGGTGTTGCCATTCAACAGAACAGTTAACAGACAGCCGCATTTAAACAATTTATTCATAGCATGATAGTAATACAGGATTGCCAATAATGAATGATATCTACATAAGAAAAGTCATTTCTTCATGTTGGCTGCACGCTATAAATGTATTCGCAGCTTGTGTATATTCTTAAAGCATCTAACGCCAAAAGAAAATGTTCAATGCCGGTTTCCATACAGGCGCAAGTTCTCAGAGAACTGTCAGCCCCATACACTCTTGAATCACTTCAACTTGACGATCCGCAAGCCGGCGAAGTTCTCGTCAGAGTAGTTGCTACTGGCATCTGCCATACCGATATCAAGGTCAGCCAGGGCTATGCTGAAGTGCCGCTGCCGGTGGTATTGGGCCATGAAGGAGCAGGAATTGTTGAGCGTGTAGGAGCAGGCGTTACGGAGCTGGCACCAGGTGATCATGTAATTATGACCTTTCCGTCCTGTGGCCATTGTCAGCCGTGTTCCAGTAATCACCCTGCCTATTGTGATGGTGGTCAATCCCTTTCTTTTGCCTGCCAGCGAGCAGAAGGCTCCTCTTCTTTAAGCCTTGATGACAATCCTGTCCATGGGTCATTTTTTGCCCAGTCGTCTTTTGCCTCTTATGCTTTGGCAACTGTGCGAAATACAGTCAAGGTGGACAAGGATTTGCCCCTGGAAAATCTTGGCCCCTTAGGCTGCGGGTTTCAGACGGGTGCTGGTGCTGTACTGAATGTCATGCAGCCATCTTCAGAGCAGTCCCTGGCGGTATTTGGTGCGGGCAATGTAGGTCTCAGTGCCATTATGGCCGCCAAGATCGCAGGAATGGATCCGATAATCGCGCTTGATATTCAGAAGTCGCGTATGAATATTGCTCTTGAACTGGGTGCCAGCCAGGTAATCAATTTAAATCAGGAAAATGATCCGGTTGCGGCGATTCACACCTTAACCGGGGGTAAAGGCGTGAATTATTCCCTGGATACAACCAATCAGCCCGTTGTTGTGCGGCACGCTTTTGAAAGCCTTGCCAGCCGCGGCACCTGTATTCACAGCGGCGGTGGCGGCAAGGACCTGAGTTTTCCCGGAAGTCATCTATTGCAGGGTCGAACGGTCACAGGCGTATTGCAGGGGGACAGTGACCCTGGTGTGTTTATTCCCCAATTGCTTGAGTATTACCGCCAGGGCAAATTCCCCTTTGATCGCCTGCTAAGTTTTTATCCCCTGAGCGAGATCAATAATGCCATAACAGACATGGAGTCGGGCCGGGTAATCAAGCCTGTGATAACGATGTGAGTATATTGATCAAGGCCAGACAAGCAGTTAAAGTAATCTGCAGTGTTAATATTCAAAATAAATACAGGGTCTACTGATGAAGGCTGCCATTTTTCAGGGGGTTAACAAACCACTCACTGTTGAAGATATTCCCGCTCCAGAGCCTGCCGGCTCGCATGATGTAGTAGTGCGAGTAGGGAGATGTGGTATCTGTGGTACTGATTTGCACATTACTGAAGACCCTATTTTTGGTGTCCCGGCTGGCGTGGTCCTTGGTCACGAATATTCCGGCGAAGTCGTAGCGACAGGCGCTGAAGTAAAAACAGTAAAAACCGGCGATCTGGTTGCTGTTAATCCCTTGATGACCTGTGGTGAATGTAAAGCCTGCCTTGCCGGAGACCTGGCCTTATGTGCCAGCCTGATTATTGGTGGTGGAGGTTATGGTCAGTATTCCCTTGTTCGTGAACATCAGTGTGTGAAGATGCCTGATGGTGTCAGTATTGAAGATGGCGCACTGGTGGAACCACTTGCTGTAGGCCTGCGGGCAGTCACTCTGGCACAAATGCAACAAGATGCCCGCGTCCTGGTAGTGGGCGCCGGCCCCATCGGCCTGGCGGTTGCTTTCTGGGCGCGGCGAATGGGCGCAGGAAAGATTGCCGTCACGGCATCAAGCAATCGAAGGGAAGCACTTGCCATGGAAATGGGCGCTTCCGTATTTGTAACCCCGGGAGAGAACCCGGTGGTAGAGGTCAATCAGGCACTTGGCTCAGCACCCGACATTGTCTTCGAATGTGTTGGTAAGACTGGTCTGATCCAGCGCTGTATTGAGTATGTAGCCCCAAGAGGCACGGTAGTAGTAGCCGGTATATGTACTCACCCTGACACGATTAATCCCTTTATGTTTGTCACCAAGGAATGTCGCCTGCAGCCATCGATCTTTTATAATACCAGCGACTTTCACACCACACTGGATGTGCTTGAATCCGGTGATACCTGCGCACACAGTATGATCACCGATACGGTGTCTATAGATGAAACACCTTTGGCTTTTGAGGCACTGAAGCAGCGCACCACCCAGTGCAAGGTACTGATTGATTCCTGGAATTCCTGAGCCAGTGAAAAGTAAGTAGAAGATTATTTTATGAGCAAATATTTAGAGAGCTTTTATTTAGAGATCATCGATAAATTAACCGCGCTTAAGTTAGTCGGCTTTGGCGGGTTGCTTGTTGCATTCACCCCCTTTTCTCATGCCTACAATGAACAGGATTCTGATTACCTTATGGCAGTGGATCCGGCGCTGGGTATTGGTAGTGGGTTTGGTCGTTGGGACGGCTCCATTAACCTGGTGTATGACCCGGATGGCGCTCCTGATCTGTTCTCAAACCAGAATGATGTGCTGTCTTTGTTGGAGGAAGCCACCCAGGAATGGGAGCAAGTCAGTGGTATTCAGTTCAATGTCACAGGCAGTGACAGCAATGCCGTTGATGATGACGGCCTGGGGCCGGATTCCAAAGATGGTTTGGTGCGAGTTCACTGGGCCAATACAGGGGGTGCTGCTGGTAGAGCTGGACCAGATGGAGATTTTTTTGATACCGACATCGGCTATTTCCCTTATATCGATGGATCAGTGGAATTAAATGAAAATCCGTCCATCTGGGACAGTCAGTCTGAACTTGTACAGGTGATGGTGCATGAATTAGGCCATCTGATGGGCTTGGGTCATTCTGACAATCCGGATTCTGTGATGTATGCCAACCCTTATAACCATCTGCGCCATCCCCGCGCAGATGACATCCTGGCTGCACGAGCAATGTATGGTCTTGACTCCATGTCAATCAGCGATGTCACCCAGCCCCAGTCACAATGGCTCTATGAGCCTTTGCCGAATGCGTCGACAAGTGCCACTGAATTTCTGTTCGAGCCTAATCAGGCCACTGATCAGGGTGCTTTCGTGTCAGTGGGTTCAGACACGCCGGTTACTGTGATTACTGATTCACAACAAGACGGTGTCTTTGTGCGTTTTAACCTGGGCGGTATCGGTAATTTCAATGCCAACGCCGATATCAATGTCGATACGACAATTGCTTTCGTGGATCCTTTTGGCTACCTCTATGCCCTGACGGACAGGGAAATATCCTGCGATGATGGATTTGCCTGTGACGGGGGCTGGGTGAGTGTTACTAGTTCCCATGTTATCAAGACCATTCCGGGTGAATGGAAGATTTATGTGGAAGATGATAATGCGGGCACAACGCTACTAGAGCTGCCTTTTACGGTTAATACACAGACGGATTTTAATCAGCCGCCGGTTGCAGATGTGACTGTGACAGGAATTTCATCCACTACTGTGAATATAGCTCTGGATGTATCGGATTCAGATTCAAACACCATCAATGTGGTATGGCATCCTTTAGATTTTCTGGAAGACCTGGACGGTGACGGGTTTATAGACGCAGGGATCACCGACACTACCCAAAGCGGTAACACTGTCAGTCGAGAGTTCAGTTTTCCTAGGGTTGATACCCATACTTTTTACATAGAGTTGAAAGACACAGAGGCACGTTATGACGGTAGTAATGCAGATTCCAGTTCTGCTGGTGATGGGTTCCAGACCCTGATCAGCATTACTGTGAATTTACCCCTGGCATCCGATAATGATGTCACTGTCATTACGAGTTTCCTGAATGGAAGCAGCTCAGAAGGTGATTCTGATTCTGGATCAATGGACCAGGTGGTTGATGCTATTGCAAGAACTAGTACGTTAGAAGTGATTACTACATCCGATGGTTCATCATCCTCAGCCGGTTTTGGTGCAGGGGCCTCTTCTGATTCAGGCTCGAGCACGGCAACTGACTTTTCAGGGAGTGATAGCATCACAATTGCTGGCTCGGTAACTCCTCAGCTCGCAGATGTGGGCGATGCCGGAGAGATATTTGTTGTGCTATTTACCAATACGGATATAGGTCTTTCTACTCTGGATGTGGATGGAAATTTCCAGACCTGGAGCGGCAGCCTGAAAACTATTGAGCCAGCTTATGAGATATCCTCTTTGTCCAGCGTCGAGAATTTTGCAGTGTTTGATGGGTCAGTGCAAAGCGGTTTATACCGAGTTTTTCTGGGCTATCGCCTGACCGCAGGCGGACCTATCCATTTTAATGCCAAGGCCTTCAGAGTTACTGTTGATTGATTGCAGAGAAGAATAATTCAGCCATAGGGTTAATTCCTTTTTTACGTTCAGTGTCAATTCGTTCGAGTTTAAGAAAATTTAAAATAGATTAATATGGAGACAGTGATGAGTGAGCCGGTTAGAGCAAGTGACACGCCGTTAGGTGTGGATGTGGAAGAGGGGAAAAATTATTTCTGGTGTGCCTGTGGTAAAAGCCAAAGTCAGCCGTTTTGTGATGGCGCGCACAAGGATACGGATTTCACTCCGGTGAAATACACAGCAGAAGCTAGTCGCAAAGTTTTTTTCTGTGGATGTAAAGTTACTGGCAGTCAACCAATGTGCGACGGTAGTCATAACAAGGAAGGATAAAGAATAAAGGATAAAAGGATAAAAGGACAAATGATAAGGGCGCATGGCATGCGCCCTTTTTTACTTCCAGTTTGCTTCTATTTTTTAAAAAACCAGTCTGAGGCAATTGCTGCACCTTCAGCCAAGGACTTCAACTTCAGCCACGCCACTCCCGGATCAATGGAAGCTTGGCCCACATGGATGCTGAAACCGCAGTCAGTACCCGCCATGACGTTTTCCTTGCCAACCAGATCTGCATAGCGCTTGATGCGCTGGGCGATCAGTTCAGGATGTTCGATGTAGTTTGATTGCACTTCAATAACACCTGGGCACAATACTTTGCCTTCAGGCAATTTATAGTCTTCAAACAAGGCCCATTCATGGGCATGACGTGGGTTGGCTGCTTCGAATAACAAAGTCTGCGGCTTGGCTTTCATGACAGTATCGATAATGTCCCTGAAATTCATATCGCAGTGGTGCGGCCCACCGTAGTTGCCCCAACACAGATGCATGCGCAATTGCTCCGCTGGGATATTCTGGACAGCGTGATTCAGGGCTTCCACGTGTAACTCAGAGGCTTTCTGGAAGTCCTCCAGGCTTACCCCTTCAGAATTCATGTGTCTTCCCATGGCCAGATCTGGACAATCGATCTGCAATGTGGCGCCCGACGCTGCAATGATTTCATATTCTGTTTTCATCGCCTCTGCAATGGCAAACACATATTCCTCATGCGTGGGGTAATATTCATTTTTAAAAAAGATGGATGTCACACCAGGTGAGGCGGAACTGAAAAAGGCATATTCCATGTTGCCACCAGTAGCTTCCTGCATATTGCGGACATCCTCATGGACATCATCAGTAGTTTTTACACTGATCGGACCTTTGCAGCCTGGCGCATGGCGATGCTGACGAGCCGGATCTTCACCCACACGTTTTGCCAGGTTGGGGAAATCCAGCAAGTCGGCAAATAGGTAAGTATTTTCACTGCCACCAAAGCCGTCAAGGCGGTCTTTGATGTAGGTGGCGTAACTAGGCTTGGATTGTTCTCCATCATTCACCAGATCTACGCCGAGGCCTTTCTGCTTTTTCACGATATCAGTCACGGCTTGGTGAATCCGGTCATGTAGTGCCTGCTGGTCAACCGGTACGCCATCCTCCCGGGCCCACATCATGTTCATAAGGTCTTCTTCACGCGGCAGGCTGCCCACATGGGTGGTGAGAAAATGGTCGGTACTTCTTGGCATAGTGACTCCCTTCGAATCGGTTTTGAAATATTTCGTAGTGCTCTCAACCAAATAACCAGTCTATTTGGTTGGCAGAGGGTGAAGAATAAACAGGTTCAGGAGTGCCGTCTACTGCCTGTTATGTGGATTTCTCATCATGGATGATAAAGCAGAAGGTAGGGAACAAAATCAGCTGAAAATTGATAAATCAAGCAATAACAAGCAATAAAAAAAATTATTTCAAAACTGAGTCAGGAGGGCGCTCTTTCATCTTTACTAATTGGCGCCTTTTGATGCATTTTTTTCTTCCGGTTGAACGTATATTCTGGCAAAATGCATTTTTTTTTCGTTAGCCGAAAAAATTTGCATACAGTAAAAGCGCAATTTCAGGAGCAAATCTCTATGAGTAAAAATAGTCTTTCAGCAGCTATGGAAGCCGCAGGTGGTGCAATTAACCTGCTTCGCCATTCCAAAGCTGGCATCTACGTATATCCTGTAGTTGCAGCAGAATTCTCCAACTGGCGTTCCGAGCAGGTGGCATGGCGAAATTCAGCCGTTCTGTTTGACCAGACACACCACATGGATGAGTTGACTGTCGAAGGTCCAGATGCTGAGAAATTCTTGAGCTATATAGGCATTAACAACTTTGCCAATTTTAAAGAAAATGTGGCCAAGCACTTTGTTCCTGTTACACCAGCAGGTCATGTCATCGGTGACATGATCATCTTTCGTGAATCCGAAGAAAAGTTTGTATTAGTAGGTCGTGCACCGACAGCCAACTGGATCCGCTTCCAGGCTTCCTATGGCAAATGGAATGTACGTCTGTTCCACGATCCACGTTCAGATTCCCGTCCTGATGGCAAAGCAATATTTCGAACCCATTACCGTTTCCAGATCCAGGGACCTGAAGCTAATGCCATTTTCGAGGCAATGAATGGCGGGCCTATTCCTGAAGTGAAATTTTTCCATGTAGACTGGATTAATGTGGGTAATCGTCGGGTTCAGGCTTTGCGCCATGGTATGGCTGGTGCGCCAGGCCTTGAAATCTGGGGCCCCTATGCTGACAAGCACTATATTCAGACCACAATTGCAAAGGCGGCACAGGATGCTGGCGTTGACCTGCGATTCGTAGGTGCGCGTGCTTATTCTTCCAACACCCTGGAGTCTGGCTGGATTCCCTCTCCGCTGCCAGGTATCTACTCAGGCGACGGCATGCTGCAAGACTACCGTGATTGGCTGGGTGCCGACCACTTTGAGGCAGTGGGCTCACTGGGCGGATCTCTGGAATCAGATAATATCGATGACTACTACGTCACGCCTTTCGAGTTGGGTTACGACTTTTATATAGGCTGGAAGAAAGAAGACTTCATCGGTAAAACTGCTTTGGAAGCCATGCGTGATGCTGGCAACCAGCGCAAGAAAGTTACCCTGGAGTGGAACCGTGATGACGTCATGAAAGTAATCATGTCTTCATTCGAACCAGGCCTGGCTTACAAGTGGATTGATTTTCCGAACCACAACTACTCTTCCAGTAATGCCGATGAGCTACTGAAAGACGGCAAGCGTGTTGGCATGTCCATGTTTAATGGCTACTCCTACAATGAGCGCTGCCTGCTGTCCCTGGCAGTGGTTGATGCGGACGTAGAAGAGGGTGACATCCTGACCCTGAAATGGGGTGAAGCCGAAAACTCAGGGAAAACTTCTATTGAGCCTCACCAGCAGTGTGAGATGCGCGTGAAAGTGGCGCCGACTCCTTATGCACAGGATGCGCGTGAGAACTATGCTGACAGTTGGAGAACGAAGGACGAATAAAAACCTGGTTCAAAAGTTATGTTGGAATAAAATTGGCGCAGCGTAAAAACTGCGCCATTTTTTTTGGGATGCTTAATTAGCGTTGCGCAGGTAATTGGCGAGATCTTCCCAGACTTCTTCCTGTTCACCGCCAGCCTTGGCCAGGGCGGAATCTACTGGGGTCTTATCGTAGAAGTCTGTGATATTCACTTCGGCACCGTTTTCCACCAGAAATTTGGCTACCTTCATCCAGCCCCACTTGCCCGGCCCGTAAATGGCGGTTTGGCCCTGACGGTCAGTCATGGCATTGTGTCGTGGAATAAAGGCTGTATAGCTGGTGGTATCTGTAACTCTGGTATTGATGTCGGCACCAGCATCCAGCAGCAACTGCAAAGTAGCAATTGCCCTGTCTTCAACATCTGGCGCACTATACACCGAACCATCACTTAACATGCCTCTTGGTGTGGCCAGACCAGAAGCTACGATCAGTGGTGTGGCACCAAAGATATTGGGCAGATCCGCTTCGGCCCCGTACGCCAACAGCAGGCTGACGGCTTCAAAATCATGTGAGACTGCTGCCCTGAGCAGGGGCGTGGTGCCGGTGCTCAGGTGTTCATCGGCAAAGCGGCCATTTCCACCGCCCTGACCGGGCCGGCCAAAGTTCAGCACAGTATCCACATACACACCCTGGTCCAGCAAGCGGCGGGCAAGTTCCAGAGCTGCAGTTTTCCCTTCCGGATCAAGCCTGTCACCGCGAGATTCAATGGTGCGCACATCGATTGCTGCGTACAACGGAGTTCTGCTCCACCAGTCAAAGGTATGGGGATCGGCACCCGCATCAAGCAGGAAGTGGGCGGTCTGAAAATGGAAATTATCGATGGCTACTATTAAAGGTGTAACCCCTTCCGGCGTCGGCATATCCATATCGGCGCTGGCTTCTATAATGGCTTGAACGCAGCGCAGGCAACCGCTGCGTGCAGCAAACAGCAGAGGTGTCAGTCCGCCGGCTGGACGATACTGATTGCGAGGCTCAGAGGTGATCTGGCGTTCCCAGTCAAATGTCCTGGCACGTACATGAACATCGGCACCATTGGCAATCAGCAATTCTGCCATTCCGGCATGGTTGCGTGAGGCTGCCCACATTAATGCGCTCTGGCCAGTCCAGCTCTCTTCGGCATTGACGTTAGCGCCATGATTGATCAGTAACTCGGCAACCTCGACCACACCAGTCCATGCTGCCAGCATGAGAGGTGTTTGGCCGTCGCTGTTAGCCATGTCCGGATCAGCGCCGGCATCCAGAAGCATGGCAACCATGTCTGCGTTAGCCACTCTGGCCGCCTGGGATAAAGGAGATGCACCAAAGTCATTGCTGACATTAGCTTCAGCTTCGTTGCGCAGCAGTGTTGCTACCAGTTCCGGGTCTACCTGGTATACCGCCCAGTGCAGGGCAGTGGTGCCGTCGTTCTGGGTCTCGTTAACATCGGCTCCCGCGCGAATAAGTGTCAGGGCACCCTGACGGTCACCGGACTTTATAGTATCAGCCAGGGGAGAATCGGCATGGGCAGGCATAGCCAGGACTAGTAGAAAAGATAGTAGTAATGGGAATTTGAGTTTCCAGGTTTGCATCTTGTCCTCTGTAGTCCTCATGCGGCGGCTTCGTTATAGAATATTGGGTGCCAGGTTGTAATGATGAGCCCACATGCCCTTGTAGGCGGCATACAGAAACCTGTCAGGGTCTTGCCAAGTGCGGCTGAGTCCATCCAGCGCACCTTCCTGCAGCATGCAGCCAGCACTGCAGCCTTCGCGGACCAGGTCAAGCACCCGGTTATACACTTCCTGCATCAGGTCACGCTCTTTTATCAGGTCAGCATGGCTCATGACAGGACCAAAAGCAGGCACAATCCGGGTTTCGGCATTAGTCATTGTCACGAGCATATCCAGTGAATTCACGCGCCCGCCCAGCCAGCCGCCGCCGTACCAATCCAGTTCTGGATCGCGCAATGGGGAAACGGCATCTCCAGCGGCCAAGACATTACCCTCCTGGAAATAAACATAGATATCCGCGTCTGTGTGCGGCTGTATCAGCCATCCATAGTCGATGGTCTCACCAGCCGTGTTGAGCTCACCCTGGTCATGGAAAATATCGGTTGGCCAAGACGCTTCAGTCATCGGTTCGTGGTAGCGGTTTTCATGGGGCAGGTAATAACGAGTAGAAAGGTGCTGCAGGGTTTTCTGGTGGGCAATGATCCTGGCACCCTGGTCTTTCAACATGGCATTGCCGCCGACCTGTTCGGGATGCCAGTGGGTATTGAATACAGTGTGAACCGGTCCCTGATCAAGACTATCCAGAGTATTCAATAATAAAGCGGAACTTGCCTCGGGACCGCTATCAACCAAAACGATGCCGTCGCCAGCATCAAGAGCTAGTTGGTTGACGCCGCTGTTGTTTAATAAAGTGATGCGATTGCTTAATTTCCTGAATGCATCACTCTGTGCCAGCAACCCGGCAGGCATCGCTAAAGTAGCAATGCCTGTCAGCGAATATTCGAGCAAGGATCTTCTGTTAAGCAGGCGATCCATACTTTTACCTTCTTGTATTTTGCATCTTGTCTCTTGCATCTGACTGGCCTTAGACTTCTGAAATAATTCCGGTGCTATCGGCAAAACTGTCAGCTTCGATGCCCAGTTTGTTCAACAAGGTCAGGTGCAGATTTGCCAGTGGTGTACGTTCTGGCAGCACAATATGCTGACCACCTTGTTTCAGCGTACCCTGGCCCCCGCCAACCAGCAGGTTGGGCACTGGGTAATTGTCATGCCGGTCGCTGTTACTCATATTGGAACCGTACATGAATATCGCGTTGTCCAGCACGCTGCCTTCACCATCTGGTGTTGCAGCCATCTTGTCGAGAAAATTACGGAATTGTTCCATATGCCAAGTCTGGATACGTGCCAGTTTGAACAGGCGCCCCCTGTCATCAGCATGGTGGGATACCGGATGGAATGCATCGGGCACACCGATATGATTGTAGGTACGGTTAGTGCCTTCCGAGACCATCATGTAGGAAATGACTCGGCTCAGGTCCGCCTGGTAGGCAATGGCAATAAGATCAAACATCAGGCTGACCTGTTCACCGAAATTATCCAGTTCACCGATAGGAGCTGTTGGTACATCGACCCCGGAGAGGTCTTGCTGGGTGGCTTTTTCCACTCGCCGTTCGATTTCACGAACTGTGTTCAGATAACCATCGAGTAACAGCTTGTCGTCGGCACCCAGTTCTCGCTGCAGGGAGCGTGTACTATCCGCCACCATATCTAACAGACTGGCCTGCTGAGTGAGAATGGCATTGCGCTCTTCGGGCGTATCACCCTCGCCAAAAAGCTGCATGAACAGTTTGCGTGGATTGTACTCCATGGGCAGGGGTGAGGTGGCGTTGGCAAAGGACAGGGTCGAGCTGTAGTAACAGCCAGCACTGCCACAGGCAGCACCCTGGATGGTGGTTTCCGCAGCTACTTGCAGGGAAGGCAGGGCAGTTTCCTGGCCGATGTGATCGACAATGACCTGGTCCAGTGTTTGGGACATGCTGGCCCCTGCTGCACTGTTGTCGGGTCGCACACCACTGAGCCAGGTGGCTGGATTAAGGGTGTGTACCGAGCCCTTGCTGGCTTCGTTAAGCAGGTTACCGAAAGAATTCAGGGATTGTTTGTAGGGTTCCAGCGGTGCCATGATTTTGTTTAGCTTCAGGTCGTCCCCGGCGCTACCAGTGGGATGCCAGTGATCCATTTCTGGACCATAGGCGGTGTTGTGCATGACGGCGCCATGGGGAATATAGAAGAATCCCACGCGCTTGTTACCGGCAGCAGCGGTCTGGGCCAGTGACGTTGCAGCCGGCACCATGGCGCTGAGAAAGGGCAGGGCAACGGAAGCGCCGGTACCTTTTAACAGGGCTCTTCGCGAAAGATGTTTCTTGGTGATAAACATAGTGGAACCTCGCTTCAATTTACTGAGTTAGGTGTAAAAACTGCCAGTGACTGACTGCTTTCTTCATTAGTGTGGGGTTGCGCCTGTAGTCTGAAGGCATCGCTGTTCACGACACCCATGATAATGCTGTACAGACGATAATCATCTTCTGCCGCTTGTTGCACAATAGCGCGTACCTGGGGCATATCAAAATATTCCAGTTCCCGCGACAGTGCATACATCATCAGCTTTTCGGTCAGGGTCTGGACAAACTGTGCTGGACGTCGTGTGAGTTCCCGGCGTAGTTCCACAGGACCATTGATGTCAATATTACCCGGCATCACAGTGCGGGCATCTATAGGGGCCTGGGCAGCAATGTCGATATCGCGCCAGTTGCCAGTGACGGTATAGTTTTCCAATGCCAGGCCAATGGGATCGATCACCCCGTGGCACTGGTTACAGCTCGGGTTTGCCCGATGCTCCTCAAGTCGCGCACGCAACGTGGTGGGTATTTGTCCGTCCGGCACATTCAGGTCGGTTTCTACATTGGGCGGCGGTGGAGGCGAGGGAGTCCCCATCAGTTTTTCCAGCACCCAGTCACCACGAAGTACAGGTGAGGTGCGATCGCCGTAGGACGTGCGCAGTAGCACCGCACTTTTTCCCAGCAGGCCCCAGCGTCTTTCATCGGTAAGGGCTACCCGACGAAACTGGGCGCCATAGACTGAATCAATACCGTAATGGCGGGCCAGGCGTTCGTTCAGGAAAGTATAATCCGCGGTCATAAGTTCAGTCACCGGCCGGTCTGCCAGCAGGATGCTGGCCATGAAGCGCCTGACTTCCTCGCCAAAATCATCACGCAGAGCATTACTGTAACCGGGGAACTGACCAGGGGTGGGATCTACGTCTTCGAGGTCATCCAGGTTCAGCCACTTGATAGCAAAATTGACCAGTGCATCAGCGCGGGGATCATCCAGCATTCGCCTTACCTGTCGCGCCAGAACATCTGGGTTGCTCAGGTTGCCGGAAACGGCGGTTTCCAGCAATTGCTCATCCGGAATCTGACTCCACATAAAAAAGGACAGGCGCGAAGCTAGTTCCATATCATCCAGGACAAAATAGGTTGCCTCGTCGCCAGCTTCAGCCGTCATACCCCGGTACAGAAACCAGGGATTGGCCAGCACTGCAGCCACCACCTGTTCGATGCCACGGTCGAAACCGGCCTCAGCAAGACCGCGCTCAAAAAATGGCATAAGTATGGCCATGTCTTCATCCCGGACTGGGCGCCGGAAAGCCCTTTGTGCGAGATTTTCAGTGATCTGTCTTGCACAGGCAAGCTGTTCATCTGCAGTTGTCGGATAACAGACAAATATTTTTTCCCGACTCGATGTCATGGATATGCCGGTGGCGTTGAAGGGGCCGGTTACCTCGACGCCGCTTTGCATGCGCGGAATGCGGTTGAGGTCGCCGCTGTCTGACCACCACAGAGACTGTGATCTGGCTCGTTCAATAAAAGTGATCACAACCTCATGACTGCCGGCTTTCACGTCTACCGGAATGCCAGTAAAGCGCTCTCTGATCTGGTTGTTGCCCGCCGGACCCAGGCGGTCCGCCAGTTCCAGGTCATCAAATCCGCCGATCTGGCCGCTAAACACGATATTTCCATCCACCAGCATGACCACGCTGTGTTGTGTTTCCAGGGCACTGCCACCACCCAGGCCGAGAAAATTGAAACGGTATTCTCCGTCGGCGGGAAAATTGTGCGTAAAGGCCATGCCGCCCCGCGTGCCAGGAGGCATTCCATCCTGATAAGTGGTCTGGCTGCCACCGGAAGGGGCATAGTAGGCCACAGAAGTTTTGGCGCTGGCGTTACCCACTGCCAGGCTGGCGGCCTGGCGGGCTGCGCTGATGTACTGGTTAAGAAAGGAGGGTGAAACACTCAGGGCTTCGGCGATATTGTCAAAACCATCCACCTCGATTTCGGTTGGCAGGTAGTCTTCGGCATTGATACTCACACCGATAAGTTCTTGCACTGAGCGCGCATATTCTGTGCGGTTCATACGCTGGACTGGCACGTGCCCAGCACGGGGAATACTATTGTTGTTATCAAGAGTTCCTTCAATCCAGCTGACAAACTCATTGATCCTTGCCTGTTCTGGCTGCGGATTGCCAGGGGGCGGCATCAAGCGGCCGCGCAGTTTACGTACTGCTTTCTCCCAGACATCGGGGTCTTCAGTCAGGCTGGTTGGCGTCATCAGGTCAAAGGCCACTTCTCCGGCCCAGTCTTCGAAGTTATGACACTCAAGGCAATACTGATCCAGCATGCCCCACTGGGGATGATCTGTAATATCGCTGCTATCTTGTGCCAGAGCCGTGAAACTGGAGCAGATGGCAAAAAGACTGAATAATCCGGTAATTCGCTTCATTGTGTCTCTAATGCAAATAAAGTGAAAATGCTGGCAAGCGTCTATTATCCCATAGTTCCGAAGTCGAGATTGTGGAAAATTTCTTCCTATTTAACTCCATATTTGTATCGCCTGCTTGCTGTCACGGTCTAATTGCAATCTGTATCAGGATTGCATTTAATGAAATGGTAAAGTTGTTGTGGATTTAAAGTATTAATTCCGGAACCTATTAAGAAAACTATTTAGGAAACGATAAAATGACATCCTGTTTGAAACAAAAAAATGTTTTCACTGTTATTGCTCTGATGCTGCTCTGCGCATTGTCAGGCAATGCTGCCGCTGCCGATGCTATCCCGGCTGCTCCTGCATTCACCGCAGAACAGTTGGTTGCCTCGCCAGATGGTAACTGGATCACGAATGGCGGCAATGCCTTTAACCAGCGTTATTCCCCGCTGGACCAGATCAACCAGGATAATGTTGCAGGTCTGCAAGCAGAATGGCGAACTCGTCTTAGAGGGTCAGGCACCGGACCAAGAAATTCCGCACAGGGACAGTCACTGGTCTACGAAGGCGTTCTCTATATCATCACCGGTGACAACGATGTCTTTGCCCTGGATGTGGAGACAGGAGAGATTCTCTGGCAATACACCGCAGATCTGGATCCGGACAGAGTTCATGTCTGTTGCGGCTGGACCAATCGTGGCGTGGCCATGGGCGACGGCATGATATTTTTCGGCCGGCTCGATGCCATGCTGGTCGCCCTTGACCAACAGACTGGTGAAGTAGTCTGGTCAATCCAGGATGCTGACCCGGATGTGGGTTACAGCCTGACTACAGCGCCACTGTATTACGATGGCATGGTTATTATCGGCTATGTGGGTGGTGACCTGGGTATCCGCGGTCGTGTCAATGCCTATGATGCCGCTACAGGTGAGAAGCTGTGGAATTTTTATACCATTCCCGGTCCCGGAGAATTTGGCCATGACACCTGGCCCCAGGATTCTGATATCTGGCAGTACGGTGGTGCTCCCGTCTGGAATACCCCGGCAGTGGATCCTGAACTGGACATGATTTATTTCACCACGGGCAACGCCTACCCCACTTTCAATGGTGGTTTGCGCCCCGGGGACAATCTGTTTACTGCTTCCATGCTGGCCCTGGATGCACATACAGGAGAGTATCGCTGGCATTTTCAGGAAATTCATCATGATATCTGGGATTACGATTCCCCCAACCCGGTGATCCTGTTTGATGCTGAAATCGATGGTGTAATGAGAAATGGCATTGCCCAGGTGCCAAAGACCGGTTACCTGTATGTTTTGGACCGGGCCACCGGAGAGCCGTTGTTCGAAATCAATGAAGTGCCGGTGCCCCAGGTGGCAGGACGTGCCACATCTCCCACACAACCTATTCCAGCCGGCGATCCAATTCTGCCGCACACTATCGACATGGCTCCCGAAGGCTGGCCATTAGTCAATGAAGGGCGCACGTTTACGCCACTGCCTATGGAAGGGCGAGTAATCTATCGCCCGCTGTCCTTTGTCAACTGGACACCCAGCGCCTATGACCCTGAATCGCACCTTATGTATATCTGTGCCACGGACCAGATTGGTGCTCTTGTGGCCAGATCCCGCGATGGCTCACCGGAATATGTGCCCTATGCCCATACCGATACGTTTGGCAGTACCGGTATGACACGCCGGGGTGTCTATACGGCGGTGGATCTGAGTACACGAAAAGTTGCCTGGCAGCAGCAGTGGGACGATCGCTGTTTTAGCGGCTCAACAGTGACTGGCGGTGGGCTGGTGTTTATTGGCCGCAATGATGGTCGTCTGACGGCACTGAACAGCAGCAATGGTGACATGCTGTGGGAATTCCAGACGGAAACCGGTATTCACCAATCGGTGACTGTGTTCGAACACAACGGTAAACAGTATGTGGCCGCTTTTGCCGGCGGTACTATCTATGCGCCGAACAGTCCTGGCGACAATGTCTGGCTGTTTTCCCTGGAAGGCACCATGGGCGAAGTTATACCAAACGAAGCTGCAGCAGAAGGCAGGCAATCACCGGATGAATTACTGGCAGACTTGCCGGAAGGTGACGCTGACCTGGCAGGCGGCGGCATCCTCTATGAACAGATTTGCCAGCCCTGTCATGGAGAAACTGGCCGTGGCGGGGAAGGTGGTGGTGCGCCACTTACTGGAGGACTCAGCCTGGGTGAAATGCTCAGTGTGATGGTTTATGGTCGCAACAATATGCCGCCCTATGAAAATGCACTGGATACAAAACAGCTGAAGGATGTGGGCAGTTATATCACCGAAGTGCTGGTGCCGGATTGAAATTGGCTGCTTGAACCATAGAAATTGTCTGCATTTTTCAGGCAGGATTTCTATGACACATCAACTATCAATTCCGAGTTGTGCACGTACCAGTTCCCTGCATAAATCCCGCCATGGTAGTAACCACTCTTGATGCGTGAAAGCGCACGTTGCTCTGTAATACCTTCTTTTTCTGAAAACTCACCAAGGCTCAAGTATTCGTGGATAAGATTTTTGTCCAGGTTTTTGCTTTTCTTTTTGTGAATAAGGCTATAAATACCAGCCCCGGTCACAGCACCAATAATGATGAACATAAAAATAATGATGAGCATAGAAATTAACTGAAGGATAAGAAATATCAGCAAGCCTCTGGTGACAATGAAGCCAGGAATGACTATCAGTGTAAATAACACGGACAGCACGATTAGCAGGATTTTTATTCCGCGGCCAGAGCTAGTCAGTACAGTGATTAAAAAACCAGAAATAAAAGCCGCAGTGAGAACATAAATGGTTAGGTCAAAGACGAAATCCATCATTAGTTTCTGGCCCTCAGGTTGTGCGGAGTAATTCCAGGGGTTTTTGTTTCAATACCGAGAGAGTTGCAACGAGGGCTGTCAGCACACTGAGGGCACTGATAGCCAGGATGGTAAAGGCAGTGATGCCAGGTGAGAAGATCCACAAACCGTCAAAAATGAAGTACGAAATGCCATAAGACATGGCCAGACTGAGACTAACACCGGACAGCGCAGCAAAGAATCCAAGGATGCCAAACTCGATTTCCACGATGCTTTTCACATCGGCAAAATTAGCACCCAGAATTTTCAGCAGGTTGATTTCCCAAAAGCGGGATTTCACTTCGTAACGGGCGATGGAAAACAGCACAACCAGTCCGGCAAAAATAGACAGGTAGGCCATAACACGAATAGCCCAACTGATCTGATCAGTGATATCCAGAATTCTTGCTACGATCTGCTGTACATTGATGATGGAAATATTGGGCAGAGAGTTCACGATATTGTTCTGCACTGGAATACGGTCAGCTTCCGCCACATTAGCAATGGCTGCAACAAAGGTTTTTGGTGCCGGATCAAGCACACCAGGTTGAAAGGACACAAAAAAGTTTGGCTGGAAGGAATTCCAGATCACTTCCCTGGTGTTTATGATACGGCCTTCAATGGGCACACTTTGCACATCGAACCCCATGGTGTCGCCTACGTTGAGGCCCAGGCGTTGGGCAAAATTTTCTTCGATGGAAATGCCCGGCAGCTCCGGGGAATTAAAATCCCAGACTCCGTCCCACTCTTCACCTTCGACTAACGTTTCTGAATCCTTCAAGGCATCCTGATAGGTGAGGTTATACATGCGCCGGCGCATCAACTGCTCATCCGGGGTTTCCTCCGGGTCGTCAATCAGTTCACCGTTTACCGATTCCAGTCGGGCCCTGACCATAGGTGAAAGGAAGGACAGAGAATAGTTGCGTTCGCCAATAACAGTCTGCAATTTTTCCAACTGCTCGGGTTGAATATCAAACATGAAGAAATCCGGCACCGAGTAGTCCGAGGGCTGTTCAATATACCCCTGCAGGCCTTTCTGGATTTGGGGAATCAGATTGATAAGCAGGGCGCCCAGACCGATGGCAAGAAAACAAGATATGGCGCCCATGCGATTGCGGCTGAGGTTACGCAAAGCAATTTTGCGTGTGACGCTGTTGCCAAGTGTCAGCACAGTGCAAGCGTACAGAATGACCCAGGCAATGGCGCCGAGGATGAATATCGCGGTAAGAAAACCTCCGACAAAAATGGTGCCTACAAATAAGTCATGAGCTTGCCAGATGGCCAGTCCCCAGAAGGTCAGCAGGATAGGGGCATAACTTGCTACTTGCCTTCGCCAGTGCGGAGCTGAAGAGGCCGGTTGGACATTTTCATGGAACAGACCAATAGGGTTGAGATCATATATTTTGGACAGAATTGGCAGACAACAAATGATACTGCCAATGGTTCCCATGAACAGTGCCAGCACCAGTGAATTAAGTTCCATACTGTTGGTAAAGCCCCTTGGGAGAAAGCCTTCGAACAACATGGGCAGCATGGGCAGGGCGAGGAAGGCAATGGAACTGGCAAGCAGAGCGCTGATGCTGCCCAGCAGAACTATCTGCACCAGTGTCATCTTGTAGGCTTCCTTTGGCGTGCCACCCAGGCACATAAGTATGGCCATGTCTTTGAAACGGGATGTAAAGAAAGCGCGAAACAAGTAAGCAGCACCCACGCCCGCCAGGAACAGGGCGATCAAGGCAATCAATCCAAGGTAGTCATTCATATACCCGAGTACTTCACCAAGGTCTTCACTTTCTTCCTGGTGAGTCGTCATACTAAGGCGACGAGTGTCCCGATACTCCTCTCTTTCCATGTCTCTGAACCGGTCTTCCAGGACCCTGTAATCATATTCGTAATTTTCCGGTAATTTGTAAAAACGCGAGTAGTTAATGCGGCTGCCCAACTGGATTAATCCGGTGCTTTCAATTTGCTCCGGGCCCATATAAATAGCCGGGAAATTAGACATTGCTGAGATAGTACTGCTGGGGTCTTCCAGAATGACGTCGGCAATGGTGAATTCTCGATCGCCGATCTTGAGGCTTTCACCAACATTAAGATCCAGGATGACCATCAGATCCCGGGCAACCCAGATAGTGTCATTGTTTAAAAGTTCGGTGCGGGCATCGCTTAGGGATATCGGCCCGGTGTTTTGCAGGATGATTTCCCCGTACTGGGGATAAATTGCGTCGATTCCTATCAGCGTACTCATGCGAGAATTTTCTGCACCCGCGACCATGGACAGGAAAGAGACCTGGTCGGAAGTGGAAAGTATGTTTGTGTCCAGCAGGTTTTCCGACAGGTCATGATCTTGCTGGGAAAGTGGAAAGCGCGAGGAGATCTGAACATCCGCAGTCAGAATGGATTTTGAATTGTTCTCAAGATGCTGGTCAATAGAACTTTTGAAAGAATCCAGGGCAATAAAACCAATCAGTCCAATACCAAGATTCAAGATAAAGAAAATACTGAACTTGTAGTTGTTGCGTATCTCTTTAATCGCCAGTTGTAGCCAGAGCATTAGATAAACCTTCCGTCCTGAAGTCGCTGCTGTTTTGCGCAACGCATAGCGAGTTTTTCATTGTGGGTAACAAACAACAGGGTCATGTTAAGTTTATCGACTAATTCAAAGATCATATCGCTGACGAGCTCGCCTGTTGTGCTGTCAAGGTTACCGGTGGGTTCATCCGCCAATAAAATGCTGGGCCGTACTACCATAGCTCGGGCGATGGCAACACGCTGACATTCTCCACCGGATAACTGATGAGGAAAATGATCCATGCGGTTGCCAAGACCAACCTGTTGTAAGGATTCACTGGCTTTTTCACTGGCGTCACCATCCTTGAACAGATCCAGGGGCAGACTGACATTTTCCAGGGCCGTCAGGTGAGACATCAAGTGGAATTGCTGGAATATAATACCAATATTCTTGGCACGAAATTTGGACAGGGCTTCTTCGTCCAGATCATGCATATCCTGATCATTGAGGACAATTGAGCCTGATGTTGGGCTATCGAGCCCCGCCAACAAAGTAAGCAATGTTGATTTGCCACTACCAGACTGGCCAAGAATGGCCAGGGAATCGCCTGCCGACATGGCCAGGTTAAGGTTTTTCAACACTTCTATAGGTTCGAGGCTGGCTGCTGTGCGGAATGTCTTGCACAGGTCATTGATTTGCAAAATCATCGTTTAATACTAATGGTTCAAAAGCCAGACAGAATAAAGCAGTCATACCTGTAAGGCAATGAAATTAAAGGGAAAGTTTATATAAAGTTGGTATTTCCTTATTCTCTACAAAATTATGTTTTCCGGGTTTTGGGTGGATGCCATAATGGATGAAAGTTTTTCTCCAGTTCAGTGTCCTGCTATGCATCTCCAAGTAACTGTAAGCAGGCATTGGAAGCTATATGCAATACACTGAAATCATGGAAACCGCCTCACCTAAAGACACGGCTTCAAGCCCTTTTGTTTCACCTGGCATGCCTACTCTTAATATGTCTGGCAGATCGTTTTCTTATTTTGAATTCTGGCCATCATGGTTGATCTATTTGCCCGTGGTTATACAGTCACTTGCCCAGGATATTTTTCATCGCTCAATTACTTTGCCATTGCTTGCGAATCCAGTACTGACACTGGGAGGTATGGTCGGTGCACCAAAAAGCGAATTATTGGGGCAGGCTCAGGGTATTTGTAAAGAGGCCATTCTCGATTGGTTTATTCACACACTGGATACGCAAGATTTTGCGGATCAGATTACTGCGATCAAAGAACAGTTTGAAAAGCGTCAAATGAATTTCCCGGTAGTCTGCAAACCCGACATTGGTTGTCGAGGCAATGGTGTTCGCCTGGTGCATGATGAGGCAGGGCTCACCGATTATCTTCAAGCATATCCTGAAAATGCCGACATAATGATCCAGAGATTGGCAGATTGGGAACCAGAAGCCGGTGTTTTCTTTGTCCGGGAGCCGGGTCAGGATCAAGGTCGAATTTGTAAGTCGTCAGATGATTTGGGACCAATCGCCTCAATAGCTAGAGGAGACATTTGCAGTATAGCTTTCAGTTACTGAGCTGAACAAGTCATAAGATTTTCCTCCTTCTTGCGTTGCAGGGTCTGCTGCTTAATAACCTGTCTTCGGTCCATGATCTCATCGTAACGGCCATAGAACATGTCTGCGGGCGTCACATTGT
>JAQWPL010000010.1 GCA_029245395.1 Gammaproteobacteria bacterium | reverse complement strand
CGGTAAAACTACATACAGTAATACTGATTTTAAATACTTCAGTACCGTAATCAGAATCTAGAATAACTAAAACTTACTGATCTATTCCCAACATCCTATCAGGGTCGAGATTATTCTCCTGGCATAGATAGTCAAAGGGTTCTATTCCTTCTCCAAAGGTCAAATGCCAGCCACCAGTCCAGGCTTCCGTGTAGGCACCCGGATCATCAATAGTGACTTCGTAACGCAGGCGTCCCCAATCAGGACGTGAAAACCTTTCAATGGTTGTCAGTTGTTCAGTATGCGGATAACCACCGCGGCTGATCCAGAAACCAGTATGAAAACCCCGAGTTTCAACAACCAGAGTATCTTCTTCCCAGTGACCGATAGAATATCCATACCAACTGGGTTCTATAACTTCCGGGAAGTCCCTGCCATCAACACTGATCCGGCGCCAGGAATGGGGAGCACCTACATTGATGAACATCACTTCATCACCCAGATCCAGAATTTCCATGCCGTAAGGGGTATGGAACATTCGCGCAACACCTGAAGGTTTGCAGCGAGTATGCGGATCATAGGCTCCACCTTTTGCCCGTCGTTCAGCATGCAGTTCAGCCGCCCAGGGCTGAAAAGGCACTTCGTCATACATTAAGGCTTCAGGAATATTGAAACGACTTCGTTCTTGTCCTCTACTGGCCAAAGAACCCAGTAAGCCTTGCCAGTTGCCAACACGCTCGGATGTGCCTGCAAAGCTGGGATTACCAAACTCATTGCGGGGGACAGGCATAGGGTCGATTTCAGGCTCGGGTTGTGCTGTCGCCGACAAAGGATAAAGGATAAAGGATAAAAGTGGCGCAACTACAATTGCCTGTTTAAGTTTCTTAAATGTAAAAATCATATGATGCCTCTCGGGTTTTACCTGGTCTCGTGCCTTTATCTTTTATCTTTGATCCGTTTTAGTCGTTTCCGCTGCCAGTCAATGTCTGCTGTTCACTGGACGCAGCACCAAGTACTTTATCCGTAGCAACCATTGTTACTGAACGAGCATTCGCAGTAGAACTGCCGTCTCTAGCTCGAGTAGCTTCAACCAGCATTTCGTCACCAATCTGCATGTCATTGCGTTTCCATCCTCGGTTCTGCAGCATGTGAGGAGGGCCCATCTCAATACCCCAGTTTTCCCATTCACCAGAATCAGCATTTACTACATCAATGTAGAAGTAGACATGGGGGTTATACCATTCCACCTTGGTGACATAGCCCTGCAAGGTAACAGGTTTGTTGGAATCGTACTGTGCAGCGAAGGAGTGATGAGAAAAAGCTTGTGCAGCCACCAGACTCCAGCCACCAGCCACCAGAACTAACAGTAAGTGTTTAAAATTTTTCATTTCAATTTTCCTCTATCTCTTAAAAGAGTATAAAAATAATTTGTCAGGTCAAAATACAGCACCAAATCTACAAGCTGATAACTGGCAGCTATTGGTTTCCTGTATATTGATCAATAGCTTCGATTTCTTCACAAAAATCTTCGACAATTTCTCCATTCACCCAATCCAGTGTCCAGGTTGCAGTCCAGGGTCTGGTATAAGTTCTCGAATCAGTGATTTCCACTTCATATTCCAGCGTGTCAAATTCAGAGCGAGTAAATCTTTCTACCAGGCTCAATGCTGGCGTATGTGGTAGACCCCCATTGGAAAACCAGAACCGGTCGTTGAAACCGGTGGATTCCACTACAAGCGTATCGCCCTCCCAGCTGCCGCTGGAATGCCCATAATAAGTACCCACAACTTCCTCAGGATTTGGCGCTTCTCTTCCATCCATATTTATCAGACGCCAGCCACGGTTGCCACCACCGAACATAATATAGATGCGATCATAATTGCGATCCTGAATAATCCGAAAACCACCTTCGTAATGCAAATGACGGGGTCCAGCGGGAGAAATACAGGCATTGACAGGATCATCGGCCAACAGGTTTTCCTGGCGGTATTTGTAGAGAGCCAGAGCCCAGGGCATAAAGGGCGCCACCGTTTCAGCATCATCAATATTGTTCAACAAGCCTTCATCGTTAGTGCGCACAAAGACGCCCTCTTCCATCAGGGTATATGTGCTTGGGTTGCCCCAGTAACCAAGTTCGCCTGGCACACGATCCAGTCGCACTGTCCCATCCTCGAAACGAGGTGTTTCGCGATCTGCTGCCAATGGCGCTATAGGAGACTCTGTTGCTTGAGAAGTGTCAGCGGTCTGATTTCCGGAATCACTGCAACCTGTTATTACTAACAGCAAGGATAACGCCACATAGTTGTTCATGTTATTTAGGAATTTCAAATGTATAACCTTTTCTTGAGTCTTTATTAATTCTTAATCTTTTATCTTTTATTTTGTCTCTTGTCTCTTGTCTCAGACTTTATTCACGAGTCAACACCAAGGCATTGTCGACACCCGCTATAGACCAGGTACCCGTGATCGTTCTTTTGTAGGAACCGATATTTTCCAGTACACCTTCAAAGGCTATCGCCTCGCCTGCTTTAGACGTTGAAGTGAAACTTAGTGTCCAGGATTCTGCTTCCAGACTGGCCTCTTCAAAAAAAATCATATTGCGTCCAGGGTTAATACGACCAGAAATAGCCTCCCCATCCCAGTTCATAACGATGACAGCAAGGGTCTCCTCACCACCAGGCAATCCCCAAAATCCCCGCCAGGTACCATCCAATGGAAAACCTTCCTGAGCCTGAACTCCAGTGGTGAAACTGGTGAGTAATAATAAAAATAGTATTGCTGCTTTCATTAAACTGATATCTCCCGTCTGATACCCCGATAATACACTCAGGAGAAATATATCTCAGTTTTCCCTAAAAAAAACCCTGAAATCGAGTAATAAGACTACAAAGGTTTGTACTGGACGCATTCTCCCTTTTATTTACACAATAACCATCAACGCCAAATTCCTGGCAGGAACCCTGGTTGGGGGAACCAGGGTTCCTTCTCAATGTCAGCGTTAAGCAGCCTGCAATGGCCTCTCAGGACGCTCCCAGGCATAAGGCTGAAACCCTTCATCCAGAGGGATTGATAATGCATTACTCACATAATTGCTGAATGTTTTAAGGCAAACTCCCAGCACCAGTTCAAAGAAATGTTGCTGGCTGTATCCTGCTCTGAAAAAGTCATCCAGTTCTTTTTTTACCTGCCCCCGACTGTTCACCAGAGCCCTTACCAGTTTGTTTATCGCATCCAGTCGAATATCAGTCAGCGATTGAAAATTACGCATCGCTTCTACAACAGACTCATCTATACCCAGACTTGCAGCGAATGCTGTATGCCCTGCCACACAATAGACACATCTGTTTTCTGTGCTCGTAGCCAGCAGAATGACCTGGCGCTCCACATCAGTAAATATTGATTTCTGATAAGAATTATTCAGTCCTACAAATGCGTCCAATGCCTTTGGGGATTCTGCTATTGCTGCAAACACATTTGGGATAAATCCCAACCCATTTTTAACTTTTCCCAAATTATTTCTGGAATCTGCTGGAGCCGACTCTGCCGTATGTAAAGTTAAGGTTCTCATGATGTACTCCTTGTTTTTATCTGATGATGAATTTCACGATCAGAATGCACTGGTCCCAGCCATAGAAATACTTCGTAAACCATAGCATCTAACTTCATTTTTCATAGTTGCTAACTATATAAAGTGAAGTTATGATCCAGAATAATCAAGAACAGGAAGGTTTATGGAATTCGGCCAATTTTGTCCTATAGCAAAGGCCACGGAAATTCTTGGGGAAAAGTGGACGATATTGATTCTCAGGGAAATTTTAATGGGGAGCAGTCGCTTTAATGAATTACAAAGGGGACTCAGTATGATTTCCACTGCCGTGCTGACTAAACGATTAAACGCCCTTGCCGACTATGAATTGATCATCAAGAAAAAGATTCAGGGACAAAGAGGTCACGAATATCTACCGACATCTTCAGCCCGGGAGCTATTACCGATCTTTGTTGATATCGGTAACTGGGGAATGAAATGGACGCGCAACAATTTAACAGACAATGATTTTGATGTGGATTTTCTCATGCTTTACCTGCAACGAAGCATCCAAACTGAGATGTTGCCGGGCAAGGAAACTATCATCAGGTTTCATTTCAAAGAGTTGAAGCAACAGCCTTACTGGTGGATATTAGTGCAGGGAAACAACATTGATGTATGTACAGTGGATCCGGGCAAGGAACCGGATGTGTATTTCACCTGTACAGTAAAAACACTTTCAGACATCTGGATGGGGGAAAATACCTATCGCAAGGCAATCAGGAATGGGGACCTGAAAGTTGTTGGCCGATCGGACCTGACAAAAAATATCACCGTGTGGATGTCAAATTGCATGTTTGCCAAAAAATGAAAGCCGGCTTAAACTTTATCAGGTGAAAAGTCCTGTAAAAACCGGCAGATGCGAAGGTTCAGACTTGACATATAAACAAAAACAGCTATTCTTCACCGCCATGAAACACGCAGGCATTTATTCTTTCTTTATAGTCATTATTCGGCGCTGATCGGGCGGAAGAAGAGTAGAACTTTGCTGAAAGTTTGAAAAACCCGCCACCAGGCGGGTTTTTTATTTGGCTAAAAATTGGACGAAAAAGTGGCAGAAGCAAGCGACAAAAGCAGTGAAAGTTTTTCTTTTGTGAAATCTGAGCATGCTGTGCTCGATTTTTGGGAAAAAGAAAGCATCTTTCAACATTCCCTGGATCAAACCAGAGAGCTGCCGCCCTATATTTTCTATGACGGCCCTCCCTTTGCTACCGGGCTACCTCATCATGGCCATCTGGTGGGCTCTACCCTGAAAGACATTATTCCCCGCTACTACACGATGAAAGGCTTTTACGTGCAGCGCCGCTTTGGTTGGGACTGCCATGGTCTGCCAGTCGAGCATGAAATCGACAAGTCACTGAATATGTCCGCTGCTGAAGCCGTCGAAAAACTGGGCATAAAAGGCTACAACGACGAATGTCGTGGCATCGTCCAACGCTATACCACTGAATGGCGCAAAACCATCACCCGTATCGGCCGCTGGGTGGATTTCGACAACGATTACAAGACTATGGACCCCTCCTTCATGGAATCCGTATGGTGGGTGATGAAACAGTTGTGGGAAAAGGACCTGGTCTACAAGGGCGTAAAAGTCGTGCCTTTCTCAACCGCCCTTGGCACAGTGCTTTCCAATTTTGAAGCGGGTTCCAATTACCAGGACGTACAGGATCCGGCCATCACTGTGTTGTTTAAGTTAAAAGATGAATACGCCTACATGAGTGCGTGGACCACCACACCCTGGACCCTGCCCTCCAATCTGGGCTTATGTGTCAACGAAAAAATTACTTACGTTAAAGTCAAAGATGCCGAACTTGGAAGAGAGATATATCTCGCCAAGGACCGTCTGGAAGCTGTTGGCAAAGGAAAAAATCTGGAAGTGCTATCTGAACATACTGGTAGTGAGCTGGTCGGCAAACACTATGAACCCCTGTTTCCCTATTTCGCAGACTTGGAAGCCGAAGGCGCTTTTGTCGTTGTTGCTGATGATTATGTTTCCACTGAAGCGGGCACCGGCATCGTCCACCAGGCACCTGCCTTTGGTGAAGATGATCACCGTGTCATGAAACAACATGGCATAACCGCGCTGGTATGCCCCGTGGATTTTGAAGGCAAGTTTACCGAAGAGGTTACCGATTATGCCGGTGTGTATGTAAAAGAGGCCGACAAGGACATCATCCGTAAGCTCAAAGACGAAGGTAAGCTTTATATCCAGGAGGTTTACCAGCACAGCTATCCGTTCTGCCCGCGCTCAGACACTCCGATCATTTACCGGACGATTCCCTCCTGGTATGTCAAAGTCGAGTCAATCAAGGAGCGCATTGCTGTCAACAACCAGCAGATCAACTGGGTACCCGAACATATCAAAGATGGTCGCATGGGCAACTGGCTAGACAATGCTATCGATTGGTGCATTTCACGCAATCGCTACTGGGGGACACCGTTACCGATCTGGATCAACGATGAAAATGACAAAGCACTGTGTATTGGTTCCATAGAAGAACTTGAACAGTACACCGGCACCAGAGTTGATGACCTGCACCGTGAGTATGTCGATGATCTTACTTTCACCATTGATGGAGAAAGTGGTACCTATCGACGTGTCGAAGAAGTATTGGATTGCTGGTTTGAATCCGGCTCTATGCCTTATGCCCAACTGCATTATCCTTTTGAAAACCAGGAACTCTTCGAAGCAGGTTTTCCAGCTGAGTATATTGCCGAAGGCCTGGATCAGACCCGCGGCTGGTTTTACACACTGCTGGTGTTGAGCACAGCACTTTTCGATAAGCCCTCATTCAAGAATGTCATCGTCAACGGCATTGTCATGTCCGAGGACGGCAAGAAAATGTCCAAGCGGTTGCAGAACTACACACCACCGGATGTATTGATGGAGGAATATGGCGCAGATGCTCTGCGTTTGTACCTGATCAATTCTGGCCTGGTGAAAGGCGAAGAGCAGCGTTTTTCCGATGCAGGCGTCAAGGATATGGTTCGCCGTGCTCTGCTGCCCTGGTTCAATTCCTTCAAATTTCTGCAAACGTATGCCGGTATCGATAGCTGGAAGGCAGACCCTGAACCGGCCACACCAGTGAATATCACTGACCAGTGGATCCTGTCACGACTGCAAACGCTCAAAGCCAACGTGGCCAGAGAAATGGCGGACTACAAACTGTATAACGTAGTGCCTGCGCTGTTCGAATTCATCGAAGATCTGACTAACTGGTATATCCGTCTCAATCGCTCCCGTTTCTGGGTGGAAGTTATGACCGACGACAAGCATGCAGCCTACCAGACGCTCTACACTACGATCAGTGAACTGACCGTATGCATGGCACCATTCGCGCCATTTCTGTCAGAACATATTTACCAGGAACTGGCAGAATTTACCGAAGAGACTTCCTCCAGAGACACGTCTGTTCACCTACGCTCGTATCCGGTGGCCGAAGAATCCCTGATTCAGCCGGTACTGGAACAAGCCGTATCACGCATGCAGAATATCATTTTGCTGGGTCGCCAAAAGCGTAACCAGATGAAGATAAAAACCAAGACGCCAATGGCAAAGCTCACCATCATTCATGAAGACCAGACCATGCTGGATGAAATCGCCCGGCTGGAAAATTACATCGAGTCAGAACTGAATATAAAAACCATTGCCTACTCAACGGCAGAAGACAAGTATATAAACCTGTACGCCAAACCGAACTTGCCGGTGCTGGGCAAACGTCTTGGCAAGGAATTGAACAAGTACCGCATGCTTATCCAGGATCTGGATGCAAAACAGCTTAATCAATTGCAGGAACAAGGCAGCCTTACTTTGGACGGCGAACCCTTCAGCATGGAAGACATCCTTGTTTTCCGTGAAGCGAAAGAAGGAACAGAAGCGCTATCTAATCGTTTTATATCTATCGATATGGATTGCGAGCTCAATGACGATCTTATTGACGAAGGCCTGGCACGGGAAGTAGTTAACCGCATCCAAAAAACCCGGAAAGATATTGGCCTGAATGTCACCGACAGAATCCAGATCAAATATGCCACCAATGACCGCCTCACGTTGGCTATTGAAAAGCATAAGGACTATATAGCCAGGGAAACCTTGTGTACGGATTTCGTGGCTGAAGAAGCAGACGCACACAGCTTTGATGTGGAAGGCAACGAATTAAAACTGGATATTGAAAAAACCTGATCATGTGGGCTACCGACAGGTCGCCCGAAAATTAAATTGTGATCTAACCACACAATCATTCGTAAATAGTTAAAGAGACAATCACCATGGCACTCCAATCAACAGACGACCTTCGCATTCAAGCCATGAAAGAGCTGCTCTCTCCAGAGCAGTTGCTGGGTGAATATCCCCTTTCAGAATCCGGGTCTGAAACCGTGTTCAACGCCCGTACCGGTATCCAGAATATTTTGCGTGGGGATGACGACCGCCTTTTGGTTATAGCTGGTCCCTGCTCCATTCATGATACGAAAGCAGCTCTGGACTATGCTGATCGCCTTGCCGGGCCAATGGCCGCATTGAAAGACGACCTACTGATTGTCATGCGTGTTTATTTTGAAAAACCGCGCACCACCGTGGGCTGGAAAGGGCTTATTAATGACCCATTCCTGGATGACAGTTTCCGGATTAACGAAGGCCTGCGCACTGCTCGCAACTTGTTACTACAACTGGCTGAAAATGGCGTACCGGCTGGCACCGAATACCTCGATCTGATTAGCCCCCAGTATGTAGCCGACCTGATTTCCTGGGGCGCCATTGGCGCTCGTACTACAGAATCCCAATGTCACCGGGAACTGGCATCAGGGCTTTCCTGCCCTGTTGGCTTCAAAAATGGCACCAGCGGCGATGTGCAAATTGCCATTGATGCCATTGGCTCAGCTATTCATCCCCATCATTTCCTGTCAGTCACCAAGGAAGGACATTCCGCCATTTTTCAGACATCCGGTAATCCCGATTGCCATATCATTTTGCGCGGTGGTCACAAGCACACCAACTATGATCCGGAAAATGTACACGATGTTTCAGAAAAGCTGGAGAAGGCCGGGCTACCAAAAAACATTATCATCGATTGCAGTCATGCTAATTCTGGTAAGGATCCTGATCGGCAAGTTGTTGTATGTCGTGATGTCGCCTACCAGGTTGCAAACGGGGAACACAGCATCAAGGGATTAATGCTGGAAAGTCACCTTGTGGCGGGGAATCAGAAAGTTGTACCGGGGCAGGATCTTACCTATGGGCAAAGTATCACAGATGCTTGTATGGACTGGGACAATACAGCCGCTTTGCTGGAAGATCTGGCTGATTCAGTAAGAAGCAGACGATCAGCCTGAGCTATTTACCAGAACTATCAGCCGAAAAAATCAAAATCTTCTGTGTTATTAAAAACAAAGTCCTGGGTTATCGGATTATCGGCAAGCCCCAGGTAATTTCTTAATACCTTATGCACGTGAGCGGGTTTGATAATAACGCCGTTGTCATCATCCCTTTCCAGGGAATCAGGATTGATCGCCAGAGCATTATGCCCTTCATCTGTTTCCCCAATCACCTGGTTGGTGTATGACACATTTTGTTCCATGACCAGCGTACTGCCTATGGGCCAGTGATCTTTACCATCATTGGCGTTATAACGAGGGGTGCGGCCAAAGTCACTGCCGATAATAAGTACCAGACGATCGGCAATGCCCTGTTCTTCCGCATAGGTCCACAAGTAATCGATACTGGCAGCAAGATTACTGAATAACACTTCGTGCTGGGCATCATGATCGTTATGGGTATCAAAACCCCCTTCTACCAGATCCGCTGTCACGGCGACACCGGCTTTGAATGCAACCACAGCAATTTGCATTTGTTGTTCCAGGTTACTGAAAAAATCACCGTTACTACGCAGCTCCCTGATGTCATTGGCGCTGGGAATGAATTCATCGAGAACACTGATTTCATCGGTTTTTGTAATAGCATCAAGAAAAGCTTCACGGTTATCCAGGTTACCAGCCATAGAAGAACTATCGCTGGTAACCTGTTCAACTAGGTTTCCGCTTCCTTAGCTGCCCTTGTAGCGAGCGATAAAATCGACCAACTCACCGAACTTCTGCTGCTGTTCTTTTTTATTTCCTGACGCAATAGCACTGGCGACACAGGTATTACTGTGATCCTTTAGAATGGCGTCCTCCACTTTTGACAGTGCTGCTTTGATGGCCTGCATCTGTTGTAGAACATCAATACAGTAACGCTCTTCTTCAATCATTTTCTTGATGCCGCGTACCTGGCCCTCAATCCGGTTCAGGCGTTTAACTGTACTATTTTTATCAATCAGCATAAATCTATACTCTTGCTTATATACCCCTAGGGGGTATATGCTAGTTCATATGAATCCTATTATCAATCGTCGCCACTTTCTTGAAAAAAGTCTACTTTTTGGAGCGGGAGCGACATATCAATCTTTACTGCCCGCATGGGCTCAGTCCGGTCGAGTGATGACTCAATTGCCCGGCACGCTTTCCGGCGACGACCTCACCCTGGTTGTTGAAGCTGCTAATTCCTTGGTGGCTGGAAAAAACGCACCACACATTACCCTGAACGGTCAGTTCCCCGCGCCTTTGCTGCGTTGGCGGGAAGGCGATGATCTCACCCTCCGGATCATCAACCGATTGCAGGAACCCACTTCAATTCATTGGCATGGCATTTTGTTGCCATTCCAGATGGATGGTGTACCAGGTCTCTCTTTTCCTGGTATCCCGGGTAATAGCGAATTCGTTTACCGCTTTCCCGTCAAGCAGGCCGGTACCTACTGGTACCACAGTCATTCCGGATTGCAGGAACAGCTTGGTCACTATGGGCCTATTATCATTGATCCTGTCGATCCCGATCCAGTTGCTTACGACCGCGAGCATGTAGTGGTGCTTTCAGACTGGACGTTTGAGGATCCTCACCGGGTTTTTTCCAAGCTAAAGAAGATGAGTGACAACTACAATTTCCAGCAGCGCACTGTGCGCGAGTTTTTTGCTGACGTTGAAAATGAGGGCTTAGATGCGGCCATGGCTAACCGGCTCATGTGGGGTGATATGCGCATGAATCCCACCGACCTGTCTGATGTTACCGCTTCTACCTATACCTACCTCGTTAACGGTCACAGCCCAGCCGAAAACTGGACCGGCCTGTTTCGTCCTGGCGAACGAGTACGTCTGCGTATCATCAATGCTTCAGCCATGAGCATTTTCAATGTGCGCATTCCCGGCCTGCCGATGACGGTTGTGCAAGCTGACGGCCTCAACGTGAAACCGGTGACCACCGATGAATTCCAGATCGGCACGGCGGAAACTTTTGATGTCATCGTACAGCCTGAAGCAGACAGAGCTTTCACACTCATGTGCGAGGCCAATGATCGTTCCGGTTATGCCGCTGCAACACTAGCGCCCAGAGAAGGCATGAGTGCAGATGTGCCATCACTGCGTCCGAGACCAACCCTGACCATGAAGGACATGGGCATGTCCGGAATGGGGATGGAAGGTATGGAAATGGAAGGTATGGAAGACATGAATAAGGGAACTATGGGTAGTATGGTAATGCCTGAAACATCTTCGCCTGCAATGATCTTGGATCAGGGCGAAGTGGATCACAGTGCAATGAATCATGAAGAGAGCACCGAAGCCGCGATGGATCAAGCCGCAATGAATCAAGGTGAATACACTGCGGCAGTTATGGATCACAGCACTCCAGATAACAACACCATGGATCATGCTGGAATGGCTGACATGGATTCCATGAATATGGATAACATGGCCATGCAGACCCACAACCACTCTCAAGGTCCGGGTGTCATGAACGTCGCCATGAATCCGGTCAACCGCCTGCATGAACGGCCTTTGGGCCTGGAAAATGTACCCCATCGGGTGCTTGTCTACACCGACCTGGAAAGCCTTGCCCCGAATCCTGATACCCGACCACCTGAACGGGAAATGGAACTGCACCTGACCAGCAACATGGAACGTTACATGTGGTCATTCGATGGTGTGAAATTTTCCGAGGTGAATGAACCCATCATGTTTCACCAGGGCGAGCGACTGCGCCTGACCCTCGTTAATGACACCATGATGCCTCACCCTATTCATCTGCACGGAATGTTTTTCGATGTCGTGACTGCCGAGCACCAGCACAAACCTCGCAAGCACACGATTGTAGTCAAACCCGGAGAGAAAATGGCCATGGACATCACCGCTGATGCCATTGGTGACTGGGCCTTTCATTGCCATCTGCTGTATCACATGAAGGCAGGCATGATGCAGATAGTCTCGGTTAAGGAGCCTATGACGTGAAAATTATCGTGCTCTCACTACTGGGACTATTGAGTTTCCAGACAGCCGCACAGCAAGCGGCCGATGCCTATTATGATCCTGCCGCCATGGCCGCCGCCCGCGACAACGTTAGGCAAATGCATGGCGACGACATCAACAGTTTGATCATTGGCGAGCGCCTGGAAAATCAGATTCGTGACGGAGACAGTAGCTTAGTGTGGGAAGCCCAGGGCTGGATCGGTTATGACCTCAACAAGCTATGGCTAAAAACCGAAGGGGATTCCGACGACGAATCGGAGTTTCAGGCTTTGTGGAGCCATGCAATTTCACCTTTCTGGGATTTCCAGACCGGGTGGCGTCATGATTTTGAGGGCAGTAACAGAGATTATGCCGTCATCGGCCTCATGGGCTTAGCGCCCTATTGGTTTGAAGTCGATGCGGCGGCTTTTATCAGCGACGAGGGAGATGCCAGCGCCCGGCTGGAAGCCGAATACGATCTGCGCTTTACTCAGCGCCTTATCCTGCAACCGCGCATGGAACTTAATTATGCGTTCAGCGATGACGTTGAGGCCGGCATCGGCCAGGGCCTGCATGAATTAAATCTGGGTCTGCGTCTACGCTATGAGGTAAAACGAGAATTTGCCCCCTATCTAGGCGTAACCTGGGAAAAATCCTTTGGTGACACAGCCGATTTTCTCAGGACGGCCGGCAAGGACACCAGTGAAACAACTTTTGTTCTGGGCCTCAGGTTCTGGTATTGATCATGACTGAACATAGTTGTCATCCTCCAGCAGATAAAACAGACTTCCTGCTGTGGGGGTCACTCATCAGCATCATCATTCTCTACGCGCACTTTGCGCTGTTTGAATCCACAACGCAGTTTGCCACGTGGTATGCAACGCTGTCGGCATCGGTTTTTGATCTGGTCAATACCATGTGGTGGGGTGTCACGCTGGGCATACTGATGATTTCAGTCCTGTCCCGGATACCGCGGGAATTCGTCATGTCTATCCTGGGTTCGAAAGGTGGGCTAAATGGCATTTTGCGGGCGACAGCGGCCGGTGTGTTACTGGACCTGTGTAGTCATGGCATCCTCATGGTGGGTGCCAAGCTTTACGAACGCGGTGCCAGCATTGGCCAGATCATTGCCTTCCTGGTGGCCAGCCCCTGGAATTCCTTTTCACTGACACTGATTCTGATTGCCTTGATTGGATTATGGTGGACGCTAGCCTTCATCGTGCTTTCCATGCTGATTGCCATAGTCGCGGGGCTTATCTTCGATGCCCTGGTGTCCCGTGGTGTGTTACCCGGCAATCCCACTGACGTGGACCTGCCCGATAATTTCGCTTTCTGGCATGAAGCCAAAAAAGGAATTGCAACTACACCTTTCACTGTCGGGTTTGTGGTGAGCATGTTAAAAGACGGCATAAAGGAATCTCGTATGGTCATGCGCTGGATACTTTTCGGCGTTCTGTTAGCCGGGCTGGTACGTGCTTTCCTGACACCGGAAACCTTTGGCACCTACTTTGGCCCAACACTGGCCGGTCTTGGTCTTACCGTACTGGTTGCCACCATCATGGAAGTTTGTTCAGAAGGCTCCACACCCATCGCAGCAGATTTGTTGACCCGCGCCAATGCTCCCGGCAACAGCTTTGCTTTTTTAATGACAGGGGTTTCAACGGACTACACGGAAATCATGGTGCTCAAGGAAACCACGAAGAGTTTTAAAATCGCCCTGTTCCTGCCCTTGTTGACAGTACCTCAGGTGTTAGTAGTGGCCTGGTTGATGAATGGTGTTACTTTTTAGAAAGCTTGAGGGAGCGTAGAAACAAATAACCACGCCCCCTCTACCTATTATTCTTCGTGCAACGCTTCCTCTTCTTCTGGTTCCGGTGCAGGCGCCGGAGCATTTCCAAACTGTGGTGGATTGTTCTTAGCCTCATTTGACAAGCTCACCACATAAGCACGAACGGCATCTGCATCATCTGTTGAAAGAAATTCACTGAACGACACCATGCCATTATTCTGCAAAGCACCATCGATAACGATGGCATTAAATAATGCAGAGCTGTTGAGCGCTGCTGCATATTTAAGATCCGGGAACAAACTGCTTACTCTGCCGTTGTTACCGTGGCAGCTTGCGCAGTGTGCGTTGTAGTGAGTCTCGCCCTGTGCGAGCAGATCCGCATCACCAAAATTAGCGGGTGGATTCAATTCTGGTGGGGTGTAAGTAATCATCTCGGGAAGCGTCGCATCAGCACCAAGCTTGAAGACTAGCAAGCGCGCAAAATTGGGTGCCCAGTAGCCAGCACCCCGTCGATTTTGCCCTGCCACTACGGCGACATATTGTTCACCATCCACTTCATAACTTGCGGCCCCGCCGACGATGCCCGCCTGGGTCTCAGTAGTCCATACCTGTTCACCCGTATCCGCACGAAAGGCCGAGAAAGTTGCATCTGAGGTGCCCTGGAATACAAGGTTGCCGGCTGTGGTCAAAACACCGGCACGAGAACCACCTAATCGCTGCTCCCATACAGGTTCTTTCGCTATCGGATCCCAGGCTAATAAGTACGACCCGGCCCCTTCAAGTACCGGTGCCGGATCCTGGGGACGTTTACCCACATTAATCGACAGCAACTGGTTACCCATCCTGGCCCCTGCCTCGGCTACAAGCGGAAAGCTGCCGTAGTTGGTAGGGATATACATCAGTCCAGTATCAGGATTGAAGGCCATGGGATGCCAGCTATGCGCACCACCTGCAGAGGGTACGACGTGAAAGCCGCGATCGCCAAAGGCTCCGTAGTTGGCCTCTGGATTAATAATAGGTTTCAAGTTTTCATCAAAGCCAAGCATCCAATTGGCTGAAGGCACATACAAATCTGCAGAAAGTACTTCGCCGGTAGCGATATCGATGACGTAAAACACCCCATTCTTCGGTGCCTGCATCACAACATGTCGTTCTTCACCATTTATAACAAGATCAGCGGTGACTAACTGCTGGGTATTATCGAAATCCCAGCTGTCTTCAGGGGTCGCCTGGTAATGCCAGCGGTATTCACCTGTGGTGGCATCTAGCGCAACGATCGATGCGGTAAACAGATTATCACCACCGCCCGGTGAACGAATTTCAGCAGGCCATGGCGCACCATTGCCCGTGCCGATAATCACCTGGTCGGTCTCTGGATCATAGGTAATCGCGTCCCAGGGTGTTCCGCCGCCACCAGTTTCCCACCAGTCACCGTTCCAGGTGTCAGCGGCCCATTCCAGTTCAGGCTGCTCGAATCCCAGTTCAGGATTGCCCGGCACGGCCCACCAGCGCCACAACTCTTCGCCGTTACTGGCGTCATAGGCAGCAAGATAACCGCGCATATGAAATTCAGATCCTGCTTCGCCGATAAAGATACGACCATTGGCGATGCGCGGCGCACCGGTAATTGAAAGCTGCTTCTCTCTGTCAGTGGCCTGCACTTCCCAGAGCATCTCACCGCTGGCTGCATCAACGGCTACCAGACGCCCGTCCAGGGTGCCCCAAATCACCATGTCTTCCCAGGTAGCAACGCCGCGATTGACGATGCCGCAACACAGGTTTACTGCCCATTCACCGGGCACCTCTGGGTCATACTTCCATAAGAGTGAACCGTTTTTGGCATCAAAAGCATACACCTTGCTCCATGGTGCCGAAACAAAGATGCGGCCATCTGAAACTACGGGAGTAGTCTCGTATGAACCACCGCGCTCGGCCAGATCGCCATACCAGGCAAGTTCCAGCTCACCGATGGTGTCGGGTGTAATCTGGTTAAGCGGGCTGTAACGTTGCTCGGTGTAATCCGAACCGTAGGATGCCCATTGGGCACCGATATCAGTGGCTGAAATTGCAGGTGCTGAGACTTCAGAAACAGCGGCCTGTTCGTCTTGCGCCGTTTCTACCTCTGCGTCACTGCAGCCAACAAGCACTGTGACCAGGGCAAGAATAAATAGAATGGGTTTTGTCGGGCTATGCATGATTTGGTCCTTTGGTGATTTTGCCAGGAATGTATCTTAACTCAACTAAGCTGCTCAATTTTATCATTTGGCTGGTCATATAGAGATTGAACCTGCGATCCTCTTATTAAGAGTCCACGTTCGACCATATATAGTCCTTCCGTTCCATCTTCCATGATAATACGCAAAGCTAGCAGGTAGCTGTTAGTGAGGGTGGAACATGCACCCGCAGACTACGAATATTTCGACCCAAACGTAAGACGTTTACCGCTTTAGCTTCGAGAAGTTAATATGTAAATTATTCTGCGAAGGTCTGCTTTCGGCCTTGATTTCAACTGATCAACGCAACACTTTAATCTTATACCAAAAAGATGGAGTGTTGAACATGAGTAATAGAACGAGAATAAAGTACACAGTTGCCCAACGGGCAGAGATATGGGATCGTTGGCAACCAGGTGAATC
>JAQWPL010000003.1 GCA_029245395.1 Gammaproteobacteria bacterium | reverse complement strand
TACTGAATAGCCTCGGTCAGTCACTTGCTTTACTGCTTCGATTTTAAATTCTTCTGTATATCGCTTGCTGGTCATAAACACCTCTCATAGAGTTACATTTTAACGCTATTTGGTGTCTAGCAAAGGCTGGGAAGTCCAATGTGCCGGCCTCCTTCCCCCTCCTCAGACAGGCTTCCCTATCTCTTATTGTCAGGATAGTACAGGTACTTATAATTTCAAGGCGATTTCGATATTTCTAATGTCTGCTTTCGGCCAGAAGCAGACATTAGCGCTTTTCTGGTAATTCCCAGCTAGAATCGGCAGGGAATAATAATTGGATGGGTTAAAATTGAAAAAATTAGTTAAATTAATAGCTTCGTCTCTACTACTCATTTCCAAAACTGTGCAGATGATGGGGAAACAATGACTGAAACACCGAGTGATCAGGCCGATATGAGAGCCCCCGCTGACGATATTTTGCGAGCAGCTGATTTGCTTGCTGCTGCCATGGCAAACAGGGAAGCCTGTGATCCTGTTCGTCTTTTGATTGAAGCTCATGGACTTGATGGAGCCTATGCGGTGCAGAAGAAGCTTGAGTCTGATGCTATTGATCGTGGAGAAGTTATTGTTGGTAGAAAAATTGGTCTTACCGCCAAGGTAATTCAGTCTCAATTAGGCGTCGATCAACCGGACTTTGGTTTTCTGACCGACGCGATGGAATATGGTGATGGCGAGGAAGTGCCGATGTCACGTCTTATGCAGCCACGGGTGGAAGCGGAGATTGCCTTTGTTCTGGATCGTGATCTAAGTGAGGAAGGGTTATCGCTCGGCGTAGTCATGAATGCGATCGCCTATGCCGTCCCTGCAATAGAAATTGTTGATAGTCGCGTACGGGACTGGAAAATCTCTATAGTCGATACGATTGCGGATAATGCGTCTGCTGGTCTGTACGTCCTCGGCGGCACTGCTCGAAAGATAGATACACTCGATTTACGCCTGTGTGGTATGAGTCTCGACTATGCTGGCGAACCAGTTTCCACGGGATGCGGCGCCGCTTGCCTGGGTAACCCATTGAACGCCGTTCTCTGGTTAGCGCGGGCTATGCTTCGACACGGCAATCCCTTGAAGGCTGGACAGGTTATCCTGTCGGGCGCCTTGGGAGCCATGGTGCCGGTTACTCCTGGCGGAGCCTACACTGCTCGGATATCGGGTCTTGGCAGCGTTACGGCTAATTTTTCAGAAGTATCTTCATCAGGTTCAGGAAAAGATGAGTAAAGTAAAAGTGGCCATCATCGGATCGGGTAATATCGGCAGCGATTTGATGATAAAAGTACTGAAAGTGTCATCGGTACTAGAGCTGTGCGCCCTGGCAGGTATCGACCCGGAGTCCGACGGATTGCAGCGCGCAGAAAAACTGGGCATTTCAGTCACGGCGCAAGGCATAGACGGTCTTGTGAAAATGGCCGTTTTCCCGGAAATTGATATTGTCTTTGATGCGACATCGGCAGCGGCGCACAATAAACATAATGAAGTTTTGCAGTCCCATGGTAAGCGAGTAATAGACCTGACCCCTTCAGGAATCGGCCCTTATACCATTCCGCCGGTTAATGGCGATGCGAATCTTGATGCGCCTAATGTCAGCATGGTGACTTGTGGTGCCCAGGCGACCATACCAATCATTGCAGCGGTGAATCGTGTAATGCCAGTGCATTATGGGGAAATTGTTGCCTCCATTGCCTCGAAAAGTGCAGGCCCCGGAACGCGGGTAAATATTGATGAATTTACCCAGACGACCAGTCATGCGATTGAAACCGTAGGGGGCGCAAGATGCGGTAAAGCCATCATTGTCCTGAACCCTGCAGAGCCTCCTTTGATTATGCGCGACACTGTTTATTGCCTCACAGACCTGGCTGATCAACAAGCGATCATCGCTTCCATTGAGGCAATGGTTGAGGAAGTCCAGGGATATGTGCCGGGTTACAGACTTAAGCAGGCCGTTCAATTTGAAGAATTGGGCAGTGCCACTCCTTTCCGCATTCCCGGGATGGAGGGTGAGTTTTCCGGCACTAAAATCAGTGTATTTCTGGAGGTGGAGGGCGCGGCCCATTATCTTCCTGCTTATGCAGGCAATCTTGACATCATGACCTCGGCTGCGCTTAAAACAGCAGAAAAGATCGCGCTGCGAATACAGGAAGGGGTGGCTGCATGAGTTTTGATCCCACTCTTAATAAACTCTATATCCAGGACGTGACGTTACGTGATGGCATGCATGTCATTGGGCATCAATATTCCCTTGATCAAGTCACAACCATAGCCAAAGCGCTTGATTCTGCCGGCGTTGATGCCATTGAAATTGCCCATGGTGACGGCCTGTCTGGCTCATCGTTCAATTATGGTTTTGGGGCACACACTGACTGGGAATGGATCAGCGCAGTGGCCGATGTGCTGGAGCATAGTGTTCTTACAACGCTGTTGCTGCCGGGTATTGGCACCACCGATGACCTCAAACAGGCTTATGAATCGGGTGTTCGTTCAGTGCGGGTGGCGACTCACTGTACTGAGGCGGATGTCTCTAAACAGCATATTGAATGTGCTCGCAATCTGGGCATGGATGTCTCCGGATTCCTGATGATGAGCCATATGAACCCACCTGAAAAACTCGCTGAGCAGGCCTTGTTAATGGAAAACTATGGTGCCCACTGCATCTATGTGACTGACAGTGGCGGGGCGATGACGATGGAAGATACGGCGTCTCGATTCCAGGCTTATGACCGGGCACTGAAACCCGAGACACAGCGAGGTATACATGCTCATCACAATCTTTCGCTGGGTGTCGCGAACGCTATTCTGGCTGTGCAAAATGGTGCTGTTCGCGTCGATGCCAGCCTGGCAGGTATGGGAGCGGGTGCCGGCAATACACCACTTGAGGTGTTTATCGCCGTTGCCGATTTATATGGCTGGCAGCATGGTACTGATCTTTTTGCCCTGATGGATGCAGCCGATGATCTTGTTCGTCCCTTACAGGATCGCCCGGTGCGGGTTGATCGCCAGACATTGAGTCTGGGCTATGCGGGAGTTTATTCCAGCTTCTTGCGCCACGCGGAAAAAGCGGCCGCCGATTACGGTCTGGATGCGCGGGCTATTTTAATAGAACTTGGACATCGCAAGATGATCGGGGGACAAGAGGATATGATTGTTGATGTTGCGCTGGATATGCTTAAAAAACAGGAAACAGAATTATCATGATTGATCTGGGACTAATTGCGCAACGGCTTGATGAAGCTGCACACAATGCGAGCGCGATAAAACAGCTTGCAGAAGAGTTGACCATTGAACAGGCCTATGAAATCCAAAAGCAGAGTATCGATAGACGCCTGAGCCGGGGTGAAAAACGTGTTGGTATGAAAATGGGATTTACCAGCAGGGCCAAAATGGTACAGATGAATGTATCAGATATGATTTGGGGCCGGTTGACTGATGCAATGATCGAGGAAGAAGGCGGCACAATCCAGTTAAGCAATTATATTCATCCCCGGGTAGAGCCAGAAGTTGTCTATCTGTTGCGTAAACCCCTGGCTGGTCGAATAACCCCACTGCTTGCCCTTGATGCAGTGGAAGCGATAGCCCCGGCATTGGAAATTATCGATTCGCGTTATGATGACTTCAAATTTTCACTCACTGATGTAGTAGCGGACAACTGTTCTTCGTCAGGGCTTGTTATTGGCAACTGGCAGTGGCCGGATACCGATGTCAGCAATCTTGGCTTGATTTTGTCTGTAAATGGCAAGCCCATGGAATTTGGCTCAACAGCGGCCATCCTGGGAAATCCAATTCGTTCCCTGGTTGCTGCTGCACGCATGGTTGCTGAAGCAGGTGAGGAGTTACCCGCAGGATCTCTGGTTATGGCAGGCGGTGCTACGGCGGCGGTTGCCTTAAGTTCTGGTGAGAGAATTGAATTGGAACTTGAGTCGCTGGGTCGCGCCAGTTTCTCAGTTGAGTAACTTTTTTTGAGTAAGGTGGACTAAAAAGGGGGCGTAATGCCAATAATAAATATCAGTATGGTCGAAGGTCGTAGCGCCGAGCAGAAAGAGGCTATGGGACAAGCAATCACCAGGGTGGTACAAGAGACTATTGGTGCTCCGCTGGATACCATTAAAATTGTTATTAACGAAATCCCCCCTGAGCTATGGTTCTCCAATGGGGTTTCAATTCAGTCCAGACACGAGTCCGAAAAGTCCGGCTGATCAGGCCAGCTTTTAAGTCTTTCCAGCCTTTCCAATCTTTACAGTCTTTCCAGAATCTCCAGAACAGGTTTCTCATCATCGTCTGTCTTGCCGGTTATCGGTGGCCTCGGTAGAGCGGAATCGCCTGACTCGATAGTGAAAGTATATTCCAGCGAGTACCATGGATCAGTGGCATCAGGTGATGGCGGCTTCTCGTTTTCGTGTTGTACGAAGTTGCCTATCAGTTTGTTAGTCACACCAAACTGCACATCGGTTTCAAGATAGATATCGTCATTGGCATAGACTTGTGAAATGTGCGTCTTGTAGCCGGGCTTATTGATAAGGAAGTGTACGTGAGCCGGTCTCATATTGGATCGGCCTTGGGCTCGGATCAGATCACCTACAGGCCCATTTACCGGTATCGGATAGGGTGCCGGCTTTACCGTTTGAAAACTTATGTGGCCATTCAGATCGCTGTGGAATTTTCCCCGCAAATTCATATCGGCCTGAACAGGATCCTGATTCTCGTAATACCCTTCTGCTGAAGTATTCCACACATCGACCTCGGCATCTGCAACAGGTTCTCCGTTTATATTTTTGATCCATACATCAACGAATAGCGAAGACCCGACAGTTTCTGAGCGTACGATGGATCCCCCGTTTTCGGTAGGAGGAGAATCCATACGCCAAAAGGGGCCCAACATGTTAGCTGTGGTTTCTGTTTGTCCCTGACCATTGTTCAGCAAACATACCAGGGACGATAAGCCTAGCGAACCGGCCAGTAGAACTACTTCGTTATGACTTTCGCTGGTAGCTTGACCCAGCTTGGCTATAAAGGCACATCCCTGGCGAAATTCTGCTTCTGTCAGGTTTACCTCTCTGGCCAAGTCGTGCAGGTGACTCACTACCGCCGACACAATTTCCTTTAGGCGGGGATCTTTTATCCTTTGCAGTTCGTTCAATACAGCTTCTGTAACTTGTTCCTGATTCTCGATAATCATTGAGGTTTCTCATCTATAAAACGTATCCGATGGTTTCGTTTTGTAAACTTCAAGTCAAGGAAAAGTTTACTATAAATAGTAGGTGGATGAATTGGACTTATACAAACAACAGACGTCAATCCTGAAAATACCGGGATCATTAAATACATTGAGGCATTACAGCGGCGCAAGGATATTGTTTCGGGGCGTCAAGAAAGACGTTGCCTTAATTTTGTCACTCTGTATTCTGCATAAAAAGTCGGGCATTATTGCTTGAAAAATGAGACTGCAATGACAGAAAGATCCAGTAGCCAAATAGCCACTTTAATTAATCAGGGACCCATGAGCGGTACCCAGAAATTGGTCGTGGCTTTTGCAATAGTGCTACATATGCTGGATGGTTTCGATATCCTGGTCATGTCTTTTACTGCCACAGATATATCCGCCACCTGGGACTTATCAGCCTCGCAACTAGGTGTACTTCTAAGCTCTGGTTTAATTGGTATGGCTCTCGGCTCGATGTTTCTGGCTCCACTGGCAGATAAATTTGGTCGACGTAATTTGATTCTCCTGTCCCTGTCTTTTATTACCGCTGGGATGCTGTTGAGCTCTGTTAGCCAGAATATGGTTTTATTTGGAGTCATGCGCCTGCTGACTGGATTTGGAATAGGCGGTATTTTAGTCAACCTGACCGTAATCACCGCAGAATTTACTTCCGACAAATGGCGGACCCTCTGTCTCACTCTTTTTGCTTCCGGTTTTCCTCTGGGCGCTATCCTGAGTGGCGGTATCGCTGTCGTATTGATTGCCGATTTCGGTTGGAGAGCTGTTTTCCTGTTTGGAGGAATTTGTTCCGGGGTGATGATTCCAGTGGTATACAAGCTATTGCCTGAATCTCTGGATTATTTACTGGGACAGCGGCGTCCGGGTACTCTGGAGAAGGTTAATAAAGTGCTGGGCAGGATGGGGCATCAACCCATAAATGAATTGCCTGAGTTGCCAGCAGCACAGGCAAGTAACGAGAGTAAGCTAAGGCAATTATTTAGTGCAAATATCCGACGTTCCACCTTATTGTTCTGGATAGCCATTTTCGCGGTTCTGTTTAATTTCTATTTTGTAATGAGTTGGACCCCCAGATTACTCACAGCGGCGGGACTTTCTGCTGAACAGGGCATCAGTGGTGGAGTTGCCCTGAATCTGGGTGGCATCATTGGCAGCCTGACTCTGGGTTACCTGGCTGCTTTTTTGAATTTGCAGCGCTTGATAGCGGTATTCATGTTACTGGCTATCGTGTTTACTGTTGCCTTTAGTCAGTTCTACACCGAATTGATCATTGCTTTGGTGTTAGCCACCGGTATCGGGTTTATGCTCAATGCTGCCATTGCCGGTCTTTTTGCCCTGGGTCCATCCCTATATCCCGTTTCAATTAGAAGCACCGGTATGGGTTGGGCCATCGGTGTCGGACGGGTAGGTGCTCTGATATCACCGATTGTTGCTGGAAGCTTGCTTGATAAAGGGTGGGAAACCGCGTCTCTATATAACTTATTTGCTGTCTCATTACTGATATCAATGGTTTCGGTCTTCATAATCAAACGAGCAGCTTCGCAAGCACCCTGATTCCTGCGGCTGGAATCCGAGCCCATGTTCGGCACGCTGTACAATTGAATAACCCCTTTTTTTGCCTAATTCTAGACAGGATTACTTGATTGGGTTATACATACGTTCTAGACACACGCTGTCAGATTACATTCTGGAATAGAGTAATTGAAATCATTATTCTGTTTCGGTAATTCCAGTTTGTCAGATTCTCTGAACGTCTTAAAGTGTTTACTTAACAACATAATATAACTGCAGCTAGTATGAACGTGAGTGAAGGACTGCAGAATAACGGGGCGTGAATCCTATGAATATCATTGAAAGCTGGTTCGTTCAGGTCATGCAGTTTATCTGGACCTATTTAGTGCCACACGGCTCTTCCACAGAAGATCCATTCTGGTCGTTTACTATCACTTCACTCATCAATGCGGCCAAAGGGTATTTTTGGTTCATGATCATTGGCATTGTTATTTTTGCCTTGTACATCCGCAAAGGTGATCAGAAAATGTCAGTATGGGCGGGACTCAAACACTTGTTTCCGGCAAAGATTTATACGCACCGCTCATTCAAGGTGGATATGATGTGGGTGCCGTTTAACTATGTGCTGCGCTTCACGGCTTACGCCGCACTTGCCTTGGGAGCAGGTCTAGTTCAGATATGGTTGGTTGGAAAATTTGGCCCTTCTACACTCCAGGTACCTGCTGGTGTTTTTGCGGTAGTACTGCAAATTGTATTCACACTGCTCGGTGCTGACATTGCACGTTTTGCCTGGCACTATCAGGCTCATCATGTCCCGTTTTTCTGGGAGTTCCATAAGGGACATCACTCCGTCGAAGTGCTACATCCGCTTTTCATCCGTACCCATCCAATCGATCAGATTATTCGCCTTTTATACATGAATGTCGGAGGCGGAATATTAGGTGGCGGCATGATGTATCTGGCTGGCGTCAACGCCAGCGCCTTGGCAATCACCGCCTTTGTGTTCTTAAGGGCGTTCCTGGGTTCTATTCAGAGATTCGAGCATTCCCATATACCCTTCTCCTTCGGCAAAACACTGAATAATATTTTTTATCCGCCGTTTTACCATCCGTTTCATCACAGTGCCAGGCCTGAGCATCGCAACAAGAACCTGGGCAGGCCATGCGGTTTAATTATTTGGGACAAAATATTTGGCACGCTGCATGTTCCCAAACCTGGTGAATTCGAGAACATCATATTCGGCAGTTCGCTTGAGGAACTCGGTGATAACAATCCGCACCGTACAGTGTGGCGTTTTCTGTCCAATCCGTTTATTGAGGCCGGGAAGATTCTTAGGGCGAAGAAGGGCAACGCAAGACCTATCGAAGTACCAGAATCAGCAGGTACTCTGTAGCATTCGACTACGAGTTATTTGAAAGTATTCACGGTATGAGCGTGGTAAATAATTCCATGCTCATATCTTGATGTACCGTGTTTATAATACAACTTGGCTGTGAAGGTCTGCTTTCGGCGGTGATCTCAACCGGTCGCTGCAACACATGCACTAAATCTACTCGCCGGTGATTCAAATTCCAAGGTTTTTCTGGGACGTTCGTTTAACTGACGCGCCACTGCATTGAGTTTCGCTTGTGAGTGAACA
>JAQWPL010000023.1 GCA_029245395.1 Gammaproteobacteria bacterium | reverse complement strand
AGGTTATTAAGCAGCAGACCCTGCAACGCAAGAAGGAGGAAAATCTTATGACTTGTTCAGCTCAGTAACTGAAAGCTATACTGCAAATGTCTCCTCTAGCTGTTGAGGCGATTGGTCCCAAATCATCTGACGACTTACAATTCGCGCTGATATTTATATCGCTTGAAAGTGTTAATACGCTTAATGAATTAACCTCAAAGCGACATTAATTACATGTAAATGGAATAGATTTGGCCTAGCAAAGTGAGCCCTCTCACTGAACTATATAGGTTATATAAGGGATTAAGGGATATGTTGAAGAATGATCAGGTTTTGAAAGTTACTCTTGAAATCAACCAGGATACCAATCTGGAAGAACTGATGGCACATTTGTGCCTTATGCAGAAAAATACCCCCGTTTTGAGCAAGGATAGTGATTTATTGGCCGATTTTTCGATCCACGAAGGAGAGCTTTCACCAACGGAAAATGACTGATAGTCAATGATCAGGTTCCTTTCTGGTACCTGTCTTTCAACGATTCATACAATTGATGCCTGAAATCGGCATGATCGGCATTCAAATCACTTAAAGCATCCACCAGATGTTCATTATCTTCTCTTCCTTCCCAGATTTTTTGGTAAGTACCTTCCTTGTATCCGTGGTCTTGCCGGAAAAAGTTCAGTACATTTTTACCTATATACTGGCTATACAGGTCATTCCAGTTCATTTGGCAATCATTTAGTAGGGCCTCAAACAGGCTCAGGTTTACTCTCCCTGCGCAGGCTAGACCAATGGTAAGTTCCAAACGTTTTAGTGTGTCCAGCTTATTGATTACGAAGCTTTTCTGATCAAATTCCAGGCTAGTATCAGTACTGCCCATAGCTAACAAAGTTTTCATTGAAGCGTCTTGATCGCCTTTGTGTTCCAGAAGGATATGGGACAGAGTGAAATGCCAGATATCAACCAGTTCCATTTGCAGTTGTTCCAGATCACATTCCTGTTTTTTCCACCATTTCCAACCATGATGTTCTATGGCTTCCGCACCTTCCACAACTACAGCCCTTAAGTACGGATAGGCCGCCTTGACCCATTCCGGATTCACTTTTTCATTCATTTTTACTTGCATCTCAAGCATTGTGCGGGCTTGTGCTTCTTTCAGCATGATTTGGTCTCTGGTTTTGCTTTTTGTATCACGAGTATATTGGGGTAAATTAATCTAATAGCGAAATGACATCAGTGTGCGTATGGGGTTCACCCCAATATTTAACCAGCAGTCTGCAATCTGTTTTAGTTAATAAATCGAGGTTTTTATAACCCAGATTTTGCCAGTATTCTTTGGGATTTTGTAATTTCTGCATTTGGAAACTGATATCAAGACTGGCTTTGTTTTTCCTATGTTTTATCATGTTCCCCAAAATAGCTGTTTGATAGAGGCTTTCCAAGCGTTCTTCAGGGATTGCTTCTTCCTTCCTGATACATGCCCTCAAAGTCACTAAAGATTGCCGGAAAGCGAGCATTTTAGGATATTGGCGTCTACAAAGGGCGAGTGCTTCCTGGAAATAGCCAGATTCTCGTAAAGATTTGACTTCTTCCTGCCATGACAGGTTTTCATAAGGCTGCATAGCAATCTCAGAGACTACTGTAACGCTGCGTTCTGGACTGATTGAATTTAGTTCTTTATCGTGATGTGTGAGAGGCGTGAGAGGGCTGGTTCGATCAGCTGTCTCCCTAGCTTTATTGATCTGAAATCTGTGCAGTACAGTGATCAGGATCGCGACCAGTAGGGCGGAAAACAGGATAAAACCAAAAGTGAGCATAATAAAGGATTGCTGATCAAGGAGGAGGGATTCTATCAGGGGGATAAATAATGGTCGAGACAACCTCGTAACTGTTTCACTTTTTGCTTTATTGGGAAATGGCTACTATTCTGATATTAGACACATGGACGTGTCAGCTTCCGGAAGCAATTATTTTCCGGCGATACTATTCAAAAGAAATAGAAGTTAATAAAAGTAAGCAATTTTGTGCCGAGGCGGCATAGGCTGCCTCTTTTTTTGTTACAATAGCCCGGCTTTTATTAGCATCATCATTTATCTCTGTTTTAGTTTTTCCTGATTGAGTAGTTCCTGCATGACGTCCGCCATAACTATCCAAGATCTTCATAAAACCTATGACAATCGATTCCATGCACTCAAGGGGATCAGTCTTGATGTTGCTGAAGGAGATTTCTTTGCGCTTCTTGGTGCAAATGGTGCTGGAAAATCAACGACAATTGGCGTTTTATCAACTCTGGTAAGAAAAACTTCCGGAATAGTCCAGGTTTTTGGACAGAATGTTAATACAAACAGCTATGAAACCAAGTTGAATCTGGGAGTAGTGCCCCAGGAAGTCAATTTCAATCATTTTGAAAAAGTGTTTGATATTGTTGTTACCCAGGGCGGTTATTATGGACTGCCAACCCAGCTGGCCAAGGAACGTGCTGAAAAATATCTGAATCAACTGGGTCTATGGGACAAGCATGATCAGCAAGCCAGAAACCTTTCTGGTGGCATGAAACGACGCCTTCTCATTGCACGGGCCCTGGTACATGAACCCAGATTGTTGTTATTAGATGAGCCAACGGCTGGCGTTGATATCGAGTTGCGTCGTTCGACATGGAAATTCTTGCAGGAAATAAACCGCGCTGGAACAACGATAGTTCTGACCACCCATTACCTTGAAGAAGCCGAGACCCTGTGTCGGAATATCGCCATGATCGATGAAGGGAAAATCGTGGTGAATACGAGCATGAAAGCACTCCTTAAAAAACTGCACCAAGAGCACTTTATTCTGGATATTCGCTCAGAATTGAATGAGGCACCGACCTTGAATGGTTTTACCTGCAAATTGCTTGACCCATCAACGCTTGAAGTATCCCTTGAAAGTGATCAGGATCTGAATGATGTTTTTACAGAACTAAAATCCGTAAATATCAAGGTAAAGAGCATGCGCAATAAATCAAACCGGCTAGAGCAGCTATTTATCTCCTTGCTTAACAAACAAGGCCAAATTCCGGAGCAACAAGCCTGATGTCTGGTATATCAGCGAATTACAAGCTCACGGCCTTCAAGACTATTGTCTGGAAAGAGGTCAGGCGCTTTTTGCGCATCTGGGTCCAGACACTAGTACCACCAGTCATAACAATTTCCCTTTATTTCGTCATATTCGGCAACCTGATTGGCAGCCGCATTGGCTCTATGGGGGGCTTCAGTTATATGGAGTTTATAGTGCCTGGGCTGATCATGATGGCTGTCATCAATAACTCTTATGGAAATGTTGTGTCTTCTTTTTTCAGCCAGAAATACCAACGCAGTATTGAAGAGTTGCTGGTATCTCCCGTGCCCAATTACGTCATTCTGTCAGGATTTGTTATCGGCGGCGTATCCAGGGGATTGGCCGTCGGCATTATCGCGTCCATTATTTCTCTGTTTTTCAGTGGCCTGCATATCTACAACTTGTTTATAACGTTAATGGTGGTGTTGATGTCATCCATCGTGTTTTCGTTAGGCGGATTTATTAATGCTATTTTTGCCACTAAATTCGATGACATTACTATCATTCCAGCATTTGTACTCACACCATTGATTTACCTTGGTGGTGTGTTTTATTCCATTGAATTACTGCCGGATTTCTGGCGGATGGTCTCCCAACTGAATCCGATTTTTTATATGGTCAATGCATTTCGTTACGGCATTCTTGGCGTTTCGGATGTCAATATTCTCTTTGCTTTCATGATGCTGATAATCTTTACCGTGGCGCTGTCTGGCTTTTCGCTTTTCTTGCTGCACCGAGGAAAGGGGCTCAGGTACTAACCTGAGGTTTTGGTATGGTGGAAACCCCGTTGGGCAAAAAGACAATTTATCCTGAGAAATACCAGCCTGATTTACTTGTCAGCATACCCAGGTCAGAAAACCGACTAATACTAGATATCACCGCAGAAGCCTTACCTTTTGAAGGTGCTGATGTCTGGAATGTCTATGAATTGTCCTATCTGAATACACAGGGAAAGCCGATTACTTTGCATGGGAGGTTTGTCTTTCCTGCCGGTTCGACCAACCTGGTGGAGTCGAAATCTTTAAAGCTGTACCTGAACTCACTGAATCAGGAGCAATTTGAATCTGATGAGCACTTCGCATCGATTATCCATGGCGATCTCTCCAGGGCGGCTGATCAACTCGTTGGCATTTTCGTTTTCCAATTAAATGAAATGTCGATGCCTGAATATCCAAGCGGTACGTGTCTGGATGATCAGAAGCTGGATATTACAGATTACTCAATATCAAAATCATTGCTGAAGGAAACATCAGACACTCTATTTGAAGAACTGACTGAAGAAATACTGTATACAAATCTATTTCGCTCCAATTGCCCTGTTACTAATCAGCCCGATTGGGCGACAGTAACAGTATGCTACCAAGGGAAGAAAATTCCCCACGATGTGCTTTTGAAATATTTGATTTCCTATCGCCAGCATAATGATTACCATGAAAACTGTGTAGAGCGGATTTTCTGTGACCTGAAGGATGTGTTCGAACCTCAGTCTCTTACAGTTGAAGCGAATTTTCTCAGACGTGGAGGGCTGGATATAAATCCAATACGCAGCACAGAAAAGAACCTGAATTATCAGGCTTTTCCACGCTTTATACGACAATAAAACAGCAAGGACTTTCTTTGGACGCCATTGACGCTTTACAACAACGCACTGCTTCGCCAAGGCTTAAAGAGCCAGCCCCTTCAGAGGCAGAACTTGAAATTATCTACAAGTCTGGTTTAAGAGCGCCGGATCATGGCATGCTACGTCCCTGGCACTTCCTCGTAGTCAAAGGAGAAGCTCGCGAAAAACTTGGCGAATTGTTTGCAGATAGCCTTAACCCTGATTCAGAAGAACAAAAAAGGAAACTTAGGAATGCGCCGATGCGCGCCCCAATTGTGATTGTGGCCGTTGCTGAAATCCAGGAGCATCCGAAAGTACCGCCAGTGGAACAAATTACTGCCACAGCTGCTGCGATACAAAACATGTCAGTGGCCATACATGCATTAGGCTATTCCTCCATATGGCGAACCGGGAAGGCGGCTTTTGATGATGGTGTCAAAGAAGCACTGGGATTCAGTGCCAAAGATGAAATAGTCGGCTTTTTGTATGTAGGGACCCCAACTGTGCAACGAGACATTCCGGAAAATAAGGTTGAGGATTATTTCAAGGAGTGGTCTGGCTAAAACTTGAGTTTGCAAGGTTCATGCTTTAGAGTGCGAACCCTTTTTGGTGAGGTGTCCGAGAGGCCGATGGAGCACGCTTGGAAAGCGTGTAACGGGTTAAACCGTTCGAGGGTTCGAATCCCTCCCTCACCGCCATAAATAAAGAACCCGGCTATAGCCGGGTTCTTTATTTATGGCGGTGAGGGAGGCTTGATGAGAGCCCTTGTTCGAAAGGCGCGACAGCGCCGCAGACGCACGTAGTGTGGTGCGCCCCGTAGGGGTGAGTAATTTGGCTTAGCTAAATTGCGACAAGCAAACGCAGGTTGCGAAGCACGGCCGCTTTGTAGGCTGCCCTTTAGGGTCAACTCCGCAGGAGTTGATGAATCAATCCCTATCCACAAATTCTAAGAGAACTTGATCGAAGAAAACCCGGCTATTTCTGGGCTTTTTACAACACTGAGTTAAAATTTAGTTCTCTTCATTAAAACATCGACCCGCCAGCAACTACCGGAGACCCATCTTCTCTTGTCGGATGATTCTCGCCGCCTTCCATAAGAATCCCATAGACGCCAGCTTTGCGTGCAGGACTGCCGTGAATAGTGATGACTTCGCCCAACTTGAATGTATCAGACGCATAGCCCTGTCTTTGCAAATGGATAACAGCTGCACCACCATAACTAACATCCCAATCCCGTAGGACACCATTTTCATCTGTAGCAGAAATGGTCAGGTAAGGGTGTGGATTGATAAATGCCCACTCTTTGACAATTCCCTTCAACTCCATTGTCTGGTCGTCATGGTATATACCGCGCGTGCTGTGATGGGCAATTGCCTGTGACATAACAAGAATCGCGGTCAGGGTAAAAAATAAGAGTTTTAGAATTTTCATGTGCCTTTCTCCAGGATCAGCGCCAAGTAATTAATATGGGATTCGTTCGGGTTCCGGGTCGTCCGGGTACTTTGAAATTTCAAAACGCAAACTGCGTCGTGCTCCATCCAGTTCGCAGGTCCAGGCATCACCCATATCAGTTACGGGACTGGAGCGTACCTGAAACGTCCAGGGTTCGTTCAGGAAAAAGGTATCGACTGTACTGACATCCATGACCAGGTCATCACCGTCCCGGGAAAAACGCTCTGTTATTTGTTTCTGGGTGGAAGAAGGAATCCTGAAATCGGCATTGAGCCCCTGAGGATCGAAGGTAAATTTACTCGTAACCACAATTAATGAATTACCTTCATAGCGTCCCACTGCATGGCCGAAATAGAAAAATTCATTAATTGACGGCTCAGGGTGGCCATGGCCTTCCAGCCAGATAGTGCGCACGACATCATCCTTGCCGTAATACACCAGCACCCTGTCTTCAAGTTGCTCCAACCTGAAATTATAAGGGTCGGTGTACATATGAGGAATCGGCATAGGAGCGCAGTCATATTTGGGCTGGGCTATTTCATCCAGGGCCGCCTGGTAGGCTTTGGCACGATCAGTGAGTTTTGGGTCATCTTCCTGAAGAGTCATGCAGCCCAGAAATCTGCCACCGGGGCATTGCCCAAATGACCAGAGTCCATCCAGATCAGGAGCATTGTCGGCCCCCAGTGATGATATTGTTGCGGTTGTCAGACCCAGGCAAACCAGCAACTTGATGAGCTTGTTAGTACTTAAAATTATTTTCATTCTCCCTCCCAAATGGCATGGGATAAAGTAAACATCCCGAAACAGTCACTGAGTATAAAATTACTCTGCCGAATACGCCACAACCTCTTGATATTGCTTTCTGTGGAATTCTGGTTTCAGCCTTTGAATCGCCGTACACTGATTACATGTGTGGGCGCTTCCAGATAGAAAAGAATAAAAAGTCCAAAAAACTCCTCAATCAGCTTGATGTAGAGGCGGCGGAGATCCTGTTTTCCAAGGATAAAGCGCCTGGAAGCCGCATTTCTATAATCCATCGTGAAAAAGACATAAATGTCGTGACACAGGCAATCTGGTGGTTGTTGATTGATCCTGCAACCGGGAAACCGAACTACAAATATGCCTCTTTTAATTCCCGTTCTGACAAACTCAACAGCCCCAAAGCCATTGCTTATCAGCCCTTTCGTGAATCACGTTGCATTATTCCAGCGACAGCTTTCATGGAGGGGAAAGGGGATAAGAAGACATACCATAAGATAGAGCTGGAAAACGAAGCCATTGCCTTTGGTGGGCTGTACCGGGAGACTATTCACAAAGAGACTGGTGAAGTAATACATAGTGCTTCAATCATTACCCTGCCACCTGTTGCGCAGTGGGCAGAAATCCATCCTAAATCCATGCCGCTCATACTCCCTCTGGATGATGCAACGCTGATAAATCAGTGGTTGGCACCTTCCTTTAGCAAAGTAGAGTCTTTTCAGGATATTCTGGTTCCTGCTATCCGTAACACTCAGGTGTTGACGCCAATTGAAAAACCCAGCCTTTGGAATCCTAGTGGAGAGCCCTTTACGATTCCAGCACACTAATCAATTTAAGCGTAATTAAAAAAAGCCCGGAATTTGAAGTTCCGGGCTAAAGCATCGCAGCTCAAGGTCAAACTCTGTTAGCGTTCGAAACCTGCCATCCCATCCACCCGACAAATTTCGATCAATTCAGCTGGCTTTGTCCAGGGGCAAATCTTCAAACTCATCCTGTGCCTGCTCCAGCCACCATTGCATATGGGCATTGCTAAGCAGGGTGTCGATATAAAGATTGGTTTTCCAACTCAATTCTGCGCCATAGGCACGTAGTGAAATGGCGGCAGGAGCCATGAAACAATCGGCTATGGAGAAACGACCTAACAGGAAATCACCACCGTCTCCGTATTTGCGCCGGCAGCAGTACATGATGGCATCCAGACGAGCAATGTCCTTCTCTAGGGCCTCGTCTGGTTTCATTTTGAAATTCATTTGGCAATTCATCGGCCATTCGTGTTTGAAATGCTGAAAATCACTGTGTAGTTCTGCCACTACTGAACGGGCCGCAGCCTTTTTCTTAAGGTGGCAAGGCCAACCTTTGTCTTCGAGAAAGGTTTCGGACAGGTATTCGCAAATAGGTAAGGAATCCCATACCTTGATGTCATCATGCAAGAGTACCGGCACTTTCAGTGATGGCGAATACAACCCCAATTTTTCTGCAGAATCCGGCTTGAACAAGTCGATTTTTATTTCGGTAAAGGGAATGGCAAATTCCTGCAGTAGTAACCAAGGTCTCAACGAGCTTGATGAAAAATTTCTGTTTCCTGTAATTAAATGTAAATCTGTCATGGCTGCAATTCCTATCAGTTAGGCAGGAGAATAAGGATTAATCATTCGTACGGCTGAGCATGCCGTTACCGACTGTGAGCATCTTCACTGTCACTCGGCGGTCAAAGAAATTATTTTCCAGCGAATCAATATCACTGACCGGTCTGCTCTCACCATAGGCATTTGTTTGCAGGGCTGCAGCTGTTATGCCCAAATTCCGGAATCGTTGCTCAATCGCCTGAATACGACGCTGTGAAAGTGCCAGGTTTGTTTCAGAATCACCGCGCCTGTCTGCATGGCCTGTAATTTCTATGGCAACATCCAGGTAATTCCTGGCTATAGCAGTAAATTCAAGCAATTTGTCGTTATAAAATGGCTCAATGTCGGTTGAGTTCGTTTTGAAATGCAGGGACAGTTCAGTATCACTGCAACACTGGGCAATCTCCGGCTGTGCAGACATAGCTCTCTGGGTAACACTGGCATTACGTAATCTGGCGGCATCCGCTTCCCGCTGCGCCACCTGGTAACGCGCTTGGAGTGCACGGTAGTCTGCCTGCATGGCAATTAATTCCGTTTGTTGGCGGTCCAGTTCCGTGGTTAACAGTCGATTTTCTTTTTTTGCCAGAGTTTTATCACTTACCCAACTGCCAAAGGCCGCAGTGATTACAGCGCCTATGGGGCCACCAACAAGACCACCGATAACGGCCCCACCTAAAACCCCGGTAGTTTCATGGCGTATTGTGTCCTGATCACTGACTTTGACAGTCTCTGTATTTGCTGCAAGCAGCATGGGGGAAATAAGTAGCATCGACGTTAAGGCAGCGATGGAAAAAGCCGTTTCGGCTGATTTGGTAAACTTCATGAAACTCTCCTGTTAGGCTTAATGTTTAAAAGATAAACCTAGTTATGTGGCTTGAATTAACCTGGATGCCTATTAAAAGGCCGATGTCTAGCTTTTCAGAGGAGTAATAAGGGCAGGGTGCTGATTAAATATGGCAGGATAATGGCAATCGTTTTTTTACCGTGCAGTACACTGCATTTAGGGAATTATTTCGGGTATCCTCACTCCAACCAAGTAAGGATTTCGTCAAGCAAAATCAGTTAGTTAGCTGATAATACGAGTAGGAAAAATTTTTCATGAGTAAACGTATTGCCATCGTTGAAGATGAAGCAGCCATCCGCGAAAACTACGCCGACGTATTGCGCAAGCAAGGCTACGATGTATCGACTTACCCTAATCGTAAAAAAGCAGAATTGGCTTTTCTCACTCGCCTGCCTGATCTGGCTATTATCGATATCGGTCTGGAAGATGAAATAGATGGCGGGTTTGCACTGTGTAAATCATTGCGTAACCTGTCTGAGACTCTGCCCATCATTTTCCTAACAGCGCGTGACAATGATTTTGATACCGTCAGTGGCCTGCGAATGGGAGCTGATGATTACCTCACCAAAGACATTAGCCTGCCTCACCTCACAGCACGTATTGCGGCATTATTCAGACGACAAGATGCTATGGATCAGCCAACAGAGCCCGAAAACTTGCTAGAGAGAGGTGATTTGGACATGGATCTCAGCCGCCTGACAGTCAGCTGGAAGCAGTCTACGGTGCCTTTGACTGTCACTGAATTTTGGATGTTACATGCCTTGGTGAAGTTTCCCGGGCATGTAAAAAGTCGTGATGCTCTTATGCAGGAATCCAAAATTTTCGTGGATAACAGCACTATAACGTCCCATGTCAAACGTATACGTAAAAAATTTATCCAGGGTGATGATGAATTTGACTGTATAGACACGGTGTACGGCATGGGCTATCGCTGGAATATCTGATCTTATGCCTGCATTTTTCAGACAATTACTGAGTATTCGATTCAAGCTCCTACTGCTTTCCCTGTTTCTGCTGGTCATACCCTGGTTGGGTTTTCGTTACATACTGGAAATGGAACAGTATCTGGGCCAAGGCCAAGAGCAGACAGTAATGGGTACAGCAAGAGCACTGGCTACAGCATTAAGCGAGCGACCAGAGCTGTTCAATGAAAGCAGCTACAGCCGAACGGAGGCCGGAGAAGATCTCTATGTATACCCGGTATTTCAGCCCTTGGCCATAGATGATGGCAGTCTGAGCGATTGGCAAGATTACCAACAATATGAACGGCATTTTGAAGCCTCCAGTTTGTTTCCCAACCCTGAAAATCCTCTCAGCGGTGTGCAAAGTGAAGAATCACAAAGTGATCCACTGCAATTTCGCCTAATGCTGGGAGAACATGATCGATTTCTATATCTGTATTTCAGGGTATTGGATGACTATGTAGTGCTGCGAAAAAAAGACGGCCTTAGGGTGGACCGAAGCGATTCATTGCGTCTTTCACTGATTAATCGTGACGGCGTGTTTGAGCGTTATGTAATAGCTCCTTACGATGATGCCATCATTTACCCCTATCGGATCGGGACGGACATCAGTGATTTTTCTTCTCTTGAATATGAGCCCAGAATTGACGGGCAGTGGAGGCGGATCCCGGAAGGTTATGAAATTGAGTTGCGACTGCCTATAGCCATGGTGGGTAACAAGCTGGGTATGGCTGTGTACGATGTGGACAATCCGATCTCCCGTGAAGTCACTTCCATTGTGTCTACCTCTGGACTTCAAAGTCCGGAAGACCTTGGCACCCTGCGTCGGCCGACGCCGGAAATTGATCGCATCGTTGCCGGCATGGGGCATACCAATTCAAGAGTGCAGGTGGTTGACCGAAGTCAGCGTGTGTTGCTTAGTGTTGGTGATATCCAGACAGCGACAGGGCTGGTGTTGGCTGAAGATAATGCTCCCAAAGGCAGGCTGAGGAGCTGGTTTGAAGATAATCTTTTGCACCCATTGTATTACCAGGTACTGACTCGTCCTACTACGGATTTTGTAGACGAGCTTTATCAAGGGGGCGTGTTAGAGAGCGATCATCTGATTGCTTCTTTGACAGGTCAGGCAACCATCAATTATCGAACGATACAAGGGATTAGCGATAGTAGTGAGACTCGAATTCTGGAAGCGGCCTATCCCGTCATGGCAGGCAGCCAGGTACTGGGAGCGGTCATTGTCGATCAGAACATGAATGGTATTCGTACATTCCGTAACCAGGCATTGGAGACTCTGTTCGATACCATGCTGGCCATACTGGTGTTTACTATGGCCGCTTTATTCCTGTTTGCTACTAACTTGTCCGGGCGAATTCGTGGCCTGCGCAACCAGGCGGAAAAAATCATTGATGACTCCGGGCGTATCACTAACACCATCGAAGCGTCTCGTAGTGCGGATGAGCTCGGTGATCTGTCTCGCTCCTTTGCAAGTATCGTAGACAGATTAAGTCAATACACAAACTATCTCGAAAATATGTCGTCACGACTATCCCATGAATTGCGCACGCCAGTGACCGTAGTACGCTCCTCCCTTGAGAATCTCTCCATGGTGTCGACAGATGATGACTCCCAGATTTATATCCAGCGCGCAGAAGAAGGTATTACTCGATTGAATCTGATTCTGACCAATATGAGTGAAGCGGCCCGGCTTGAACAAATACTGCAGTCCTCTGAGAAAGAAGACACTGAACTTAACAAAGTCATTGATGCCTGTGTGCAGGAGTACCAGCAGATTTATCCTACTGTAGACATTGAAAGTAAGATTTCATTATCACCGGTGCACATTTTTGGTAACGCCGATTACATTGTTCAACTCATGGACAAGGTAGTGGCCAATGCTGTGGAATTTTCAGATGAAGGCAAATCAATACGTGTTTCCTGCTATGAAGACAATGGTGAGGCCGTAGTCAGTATTGCCAACTCAGGACAATACCTTGATCATGACATGAAAGACCGGATTTTTGATTCCATGGTGAGTGTGCGACCAGAAAGCAAAAAGAAGCAACCTCACTTGGGAATGGGGCTGCATATTGCTCGCATGATTGCGGAGTTTCATCAGGGTTACATCTATGCGGATAATTTACTGGAAGAGGAAGGTGTTATTGTTGTTCTTAGAATTCCTTTGATTTAGTAACTATTATTCATCTCTTCATAGTTTTATTCAGCCATCACCGCATCTAATTTACCCTGATCCCGCCATTTATTTCCCCACAGCCTGTAAAGAAACACGGAGCAAATACAGAGAATCATCAGCACAAATCCCATCCAGGATACACGCGGGCCATAATTCCAAACTTTGATAATGAAATACTGTAATACCAACATGGCCCAGTGCAGGGACACGGAAGCATACATAATCCACTTTGTATCCCCGGCTCCGCGCAATACTCCTGCTGCTACCTGCAATATTCCTTCGCATAACACGTAAGAACTCAATCCAATCATCATGAAGCGGGAAAGGCTGCGGATTTCTTCGGCCTGGTCTTCATAAAATATGAATAACTCCACCAGCTGGTTTCGAAACACTATGAAAAGCAGGCATAGCAGCAAGGAATATCCAATACCAAGTATGTAGCCCGCTGAAGTGACTTCATTCGTTTTGGTTATGTCCCCTGCGCCCACAAAGCGGCCGATCATACTCATGATCGCTATATTCAAACCCAGTAAGGGCACGAAAGAGAGAATGTCCCAGTTGAAAATAATAGTGGCCGATGCGGCTTCCGGTATGCCATAGGACTGGAACATGAGCAGAAAGAGGTTGAAAGCGGCAATATTGAGGAACATTTCCATGCCAGAGGGAAATCCCAGGCGTAGGTAGCGGCGACTGATGCCTTTATCGAAGATAAAAGATTTGGCAATCAAAAACTTTTCGCGGTTTTTTCGGGCCAGGTAAAACGCGAGATAGAGAACTAAAGTAAAGACCATGCTGGCCACAGAGCCATAGGCGGCGCCGGCAATGCCCAGCGCAGGCAGGCCGAATTTTCCGAATACCAGTATCCAGGTTAACGGAATATTAAAAAAGACACCTGATACGTCACAAATCATAACTGTTCGGGTTTGACCGATACCAGAAAAGAAGCAGGACAGGCAGGTTCGTGCCAACATCAAGCTGCCAAACAGAGTCATGATGGTGTAATAGGTTTCTTCCTCAACCACTTGCGCCGGGTCGTGGCCCATAGCGGCAAACATGCCGCGACCGAAAAACGCCAGTACCAGAAACAGAGGCAAACAAGCGATAGACATGATTACGCCTTGAGTAATAACTCTTGAACATTTACCGAGTTCCTCTGCTCCAAGATACTGAGCCACTAGCGCTGTGGCGTAGGCAAGAATGCCGTTGAACAGGGAGATAGTGAAATACCAGGCCACACCTCCACCTAAAGCCGCGGCCATGTGGGTCGGACTGATCTGAGCCAGAAACCAGCGGTCGGTAAAGATCATGATGGCAAAAGCACCCTGGGATATAACCATGGGGAGGGCCATTCTGATCAATGTCGACAAGGTGCCTGGATTGAATTGCCAGTCTTTTATCATGATAAGGCTTGTGCAATCGAAGGAGGGCGCATTGTAGAGAGTCAGGATACAGGAGACAAGATACAGGGGTGGTCGAGTAACAGCTTTGTTTTAATGCTGGGCCTTCCGATCTCTACAGAAAAATCCTGAGTAAGGTTAACCTATAATTCAAAGCCTTCCTCTTGCATTCTGTCTTCTGGAACTTGCATAGGTTTTATTCAAAAGGGAGAAGGATCATCCGCCAGTGCAACACGATTATGTGGCTCATTGAAATCCAGAAAAGGCCCAATAGGAATTATCAGGTGGGGATTCACCGAGTCGTGACTGCCGTAGTAGTGCGCCTTGTTGTAGTCGATGTCCGCTGTGTCGCTGATACCAGGCAGTTGATAAATATCACGGGTATAGCCCCATAAGTTTGGATAATCGACTATACGTTTTAAAGCGCACTTAAAATGGGAAACATACACAGAATCGAAACGAACCAGTGTAGGGAATAATCTGATATCGGCTTCGGTCAATTTATCACCTGTGAGGAAGCGGGTTTCAGACAGCAATTCTTCTAGTTTATCCAGGGTTTCAAATAGTGGGACAACTGCCTCTTCATAAGCTTCCTGTGTGGTGGCAAATCCTGATTTGTAAACACCATTGTTAACATTAGGATAGATCCAGTCATTAAGCTCATCTATTTGTCCCAGCAAATTGTCTGGACAAAAATCCCGTTTTCTTGCGGCATCGTCTTCTATGAGTTCGTTGAACTCGCTGTTAAACATACGCATGATTTCCGAAGACTCGTTGCTTACGATAGTTTGGCGCTGTTTGTCCCACAAAACTGGTACTGTGGCACGGTCACTGTAGTCTGGATCAACCAGGCGGTAGAGTTCGTAGAGATATTCGATGTACTCATCATCGTCGCCTTCTCCTGAAAATATCCTGCCAGCGTCAGGTTCATAGGACCAGCTTAGCTCGCCCATATACGAACGCGAATTTGAGACACTGATCATGCCCTCAAGATTTTTCAGCTTGCGCAGGATGAGTGTTCGGTGCGCCCAGGGACAAGCCAGGGAAATGAACAGGTGGTAACGATCTGCTTGCGCATTGAAGCCGCCAATCCCGGTAGGTCCAGGAGAACCATCTTGTGTTATCCAGTTACGAAATAGGGAGTCGTGGCGTTCGAAGCGTCCGCTTGTGGACTTTGTGTCATACCATTCGTTTTGCCAGGCTTTATTAGTGTTAATGACTGCTTTTTTCATGGTGTATATTCAAACACTTGGTCACGATGAGTCAGTGACAGGCGATTGCCGGAATCGCTTGCCTCGGTGAGGCCTATAACCTGGGCATCAATATTAAAACTGTTGGCGGCGGCAATCACCGTTTCCGCTTGTTCAGCATCACAATAAACTTCCATACGATGCCCCATGTTGAAGACCTTATACATTTCTTTCCAGTCAGTTTTCGACGCTGATTGAATAGCAGCGAATACAGCGGGTGTGGGAAACAGGTTGTCCTTGATAAAGTGCACGTTACCGCTGCCAAATTTCATACACTTGGTCTGTGCGCCTCCTGAACAATGTATGAGCCCTTTAATCAAGCCTGGCTGCTCATCCAGTATTTTGTATATAACCGGCGCATAGGTCCTGGTTGGGCTAAGAATAGCTTCGCCCACACTGAGTGTTGATCCAGGCAATGGGTCGTCTAACTTGTAGGGGCCACAATACATCAGCGACTTATCTACATTGGCATCAAAGGATTCCGGATAGTGTTCTGCATAGTAATGGCTCAGCATGTCATGTCGGGCACTTGTCAGGCCGTTACTGCCTATCCCGCTGTTTTCTTGTGTTTCGTAAGAAGATTGTCCGGTAGATGAAAGGCCGACAATAGACAGACCGGGTTGTATTTGTTCGCCAGCGATGACATCTTTTTTCTTCAGTACCGATACGGCGACACTATCCACTACGATAGTACCGGTCAGGTCACCTACATCTGCCGTTTCGCCACCGCCACTGTATATATTGACACCAAATTCCCTGAGTTGGGCCAGGAACCGCTCACTGCCTTGAATGAGAGCGCCAACCACTTCGCCAGGGCAATTAAGCGCATTGCGATTCACCGTATTGGATATCAGGATGCGGCCATTGACCCCGACACAGAGCAAATCGTCGAGGTTCATGACTATGGAGTCCTGGGAGATGCCATGAAAAACGTTGGTATCACCCGTTTCCTTGTAAGCCAGGTAGGCAATTATAGACTTGGTACCGCTGCCATCGGCATGGATAACATTGCACTGTTCCGGGTTTCCGGTCAGATAGTCTTCCGTAATTTTGCAAAAAGCATTAGCAAACAGGCCGTGATCCAGATTGTCCACCACGTTGTGGACTTCAGTTTTGTCTGAGGATACGCCTCGCGCCTGGTAACGGCTGGCATTGTCAGCAACCTTGTCGCCGTTCTCAGCAACATGGAAGCCACTGCGGTCCTGGGAAATAATCAGACCTCGAAACTCAAGTTGGCGCATGGCCTTGGCAATTGTGTTGGTGGCCAATTCATACTCTGAGGCAAGGTTACGAATACTGGGGAGTTTTTCACCAGGTTTGAGGTCACCGGTATTAATCTTGAAGTGGATCTGATCAATAATTTGCTGGAATACAGGAATAGAAGAATCCGGTTCGAGTTCAAGTTTCATTGGGGTTTACGGTGCTCCAAAAAGACAATCTGTATCATATTCATGATACAGAAGCATGGTGGCTGTCACAACCAGCAAATTTTAGTTGGTAGACGCTTATTCAATCGGCATGCGATGGGGTCGATCAGCTGGGATTTGCTGATCGATAGCATGCAAAATAATAGCCGCCATGGCGTAATCGGCCATAATTGCGGCAATTTCCAAGGCCCCTTGTTGTTCAAACAGTGTTACAGCTTCAGCCCAGGTGTCAGCACTTAATTGATGCTCCCTGAAGATTTCCCGGCCGTAGCGCACAATGAGGGACTCTTTTTCAGGCAGCAAGTCTGTGGACTGGTGGTACTTGATGACATCAATGTGGGCTTGGGGGACATCTTCTGCAAGAGCGAGGGCTTCGTGGGCCGCCCATTCATACTGTTGATCCAGTTCTCTTGCAGCGACCAGGATAGCCAATTCAATCAAGGGCCTGCCTATTTCGCTGTCATAACGCAGATATTGATTAATGAGATCCATACCATCGGCCACCCTTGGCATATGTACAGAAAAGGCCGCTGGTCCGTATATGGGGCCAGGGTTGTCAAGGCCTACAACCCGGTCGTAAATGGCTTTGCCGTAGGCATCCATGTCATCAGGGTTGGCTGGGGACAAGCGGGAAAGGGTGTCCGGACGGACATCTTCCGGGAGGCTTTCCTGTGCAAAAAGACTGGTTGTGGCAGCAATCATAAGTAGCAGGAATGCTTTGTTGATTATTTTTGGCATGGTGAACCTCATTATCATTCAAGATATTTTCTTTGACTGGTAAGCTTTAAATTCTGGCATCTGTAAGTCGTCAGATGATTTGGGACCAATCGCCTCAACAGCTAGAGGAGACATTTGCAGTATAGCTTTCAGTTACTGAGCTGAACAAGTCATAAGATTTTCCTCCTTCTTGCGTTGCAGGGTCTGCTGCTTAATAACCTGT
>JAQWPL010000012.1 GCA_029245395.1 Gammaproteobacteria bacterium | reverse complement strand
TACTGAATAGCCTCGGTCAGTCACTTGCTTTACTGCTTCGATTTTAAATTCTTCTGTATATCGCTTGCTGGTCATAAACACCTCTCATAGAGTTACATTTTAACGCTATTTGGTGTCTAGCAAAGGCTGGGAAGTCCAATGGCAATAATGGTTAAACCTTAATCTTCTATTTAAAAATACAAAAGCCCAGCCATTTGACTGGGCTTTTTTTGTGCGGAAAAAACGGAGTCAGAAATAAAAAACCCCAGCCGATTGACTGGGGTTTTTTATATGGTGCCGCCACCAAGAGTCGAACTCGGGACCTACTGATTACAAGTCAGTTGCTCTACCACGGCTGAGCTATAGCGGCTAAAACTGTATTTGGTACACAGGCACCAAGAGTCTTCTCTTATCCTGGAGACCTACTGACTACAACTCAGTTACTTACTACGGCTGAGCTATAGCGGCTAATTCGTATAGGCGGCGCATACTACCAATCTCCACCATTTTGATCAATATTTAGGTTAAAATTTACTGATAACTTCGACCTTATAGGACCATTAGTGTCAACGCATACCGACAGCTCTCCCTGGAAAGCCCTTGTAGCACATCAGAAAAGCCTGTCCGGGCAATCAATCAGCGCCCTGTTTTCCGATAATCCGGAACGATTCGACCACTTCAGCGTAGAAGCTGCTGGCCTGCTGCTGGATTATTCAAAGAATCTTGTTACTGCAGAAACTCTGGAATTGCTCACAAACCTGGCTGAAGAAGCCGGGTTGCAAAAGGCTATTTCTGCCATGTTCAGCGGTGAGGTAATAAACACCACCGAAAATCGCCCTGCTCTTCATGTTGCCCTGCGCTCTCCTGAACAAAATACCGAATTCGAAAAAATTGTTCACAGCACTCTCGACCAAATGGAGAGCTTTGTTAACAAAGTAACTTCCTGGCAGTGGCAAGGCTGTAACGGCGATCCCATTACCGATGTAGTGAATATCGGCATTGGCGGTTCTGACTTGGGCCCGGCCATGGTTTATGAAGCCATGAGTGACTACCACCTGGATGGCATTCGTTGTCACTTTGTTTCCAATATAGATCCTGCGCATCTCGAGCAAACCCTGGAAGAATTAAATCCGGCAACTACGCTGTTTGTGATTGCTTCAAAGACATTCACTACCCTGGAGACCATGCTCAATGCTCAAGCAGCAAGGGCCTGGTTCCTCAATGGGAATGGCAATGAGCAAGACCTGGGCAAGCATTTTGTGGCTGTTTCGGCCAACGTAGATAAAGCCAGCGACTTTGGCATTGATCCAGGGAATATCTTTCCTCTATGGGATTGGGTCGGCGGGCGCTTCTCACTTTGGTCTGCCATTGGACTGCCCGTTGCGCTTGGCATTGGTATGGATAATTTTCGTGCTCTATTAGCCGGAGCCAATGAGATGGATATCCATTTTCAAAAAACCAGGTTTGAAACCAATATTCCTGTTCTGCTTGGCCTACTGGATATCTGGTATACCTGTTTCTTGCAGGCTGAAAGTAAAGCCATTCTCCCATACAGCCAAAAACTCGAACTATTGCCTGCGTGGATGCAGCAACTGAGTATGGAGAGCCTGGGTAAATCGGTCGACAGTGATGGCAGCGTTATCGATTTTAGTGGCCAAATCATCTGGGGCAGTGCCGGCACCAATGGTCAGCACTCCTTTCACCAATTATTGCATCAAGGCACGCACTTGATTCATGCTGATTTCATAGCAGTTGCCAAAGTTGAAACAGACAAACAGGAACAGCATGAGCAATTACTGGCAAACTGTTTTGCCCAGAGCCATATTCTCATGTGCGGTAAAGAAGATGATGACCCTCACAAGAAAGTGTTAGGAAACAAGCCTAGTAATACCCTCATTCTGAAAAAACTTTATCCCCATTCGCTAGGTAGTTTGCTTGCAACGTATGAACATAGCGTCTTTGTTCAAAGTGTCTTACTGGACATCAATGCATTCGATCAATGGGGTGTAGAAGCCGGTAAAACAGCGAATACACACATTTATGCAGCAATGACGTCCACAGATTCTGATGAATCTTTCGATCCATCCACCGACGCGTTAATTGATTACTTAAAGAAACTCTAGTCCAACATTCTCCTTAGAAGCTGTACACCAGAGATATGGACGTTAATGTATCTGTTTTCTTACGCCCTATTGGAACCTCTGAATTATTCCTTGCCTGGAAAGCAAACTTTGTCGTAATCCCGCCGATGATGTTTGTTTCAAGACCCAATTCCAGAACAGACACTGTTCGCTCATCTCCTATTTCCGTATTGAAGCTCTGGGTTAACACAGCGTTATCGCTGATCGTCCAGTTAAATTGTTCACCCAGCGTGAAAATGACTTCACCTTCACTGCCAGCATTGATAATGTCATTTTCCCTGTAACCGACACCACCATAACCTTGCAGTTCGAAGCGCTCATCTTTAATAAAGTGTCGACCATAACCTCCTGACGCCGTGGCCTGGTATTCAAAGCCGCTGAAGCGGTCATCCGTATAAGTCCCTTTTAAGAACAGGTACTGCTCTTCATCCAGGTTGTAATCTGATTTATCTTCAAGATAGTAACGCTCTGCTTTGGCCTTGGCATCTTCCTGCGAGCCCAGTGCCTGAAATTTCATGCTATGAACCCAGCTCTCTGTATTCAAAGTAAGCAATACTTCAGTGTTGTAGGTATCGGTTTCGGTATTACCTGATGTGCCAACATAACCAAACGCGATACCCGCATCGTAATTTTTTTCATCTTGCGCCTGGAGTGACGTTGCGGCAAAGACAGCCAGAGTAAGACTTGCAACTTTTAACGTGTTCATGTGATTTCCTCAATGATTTTTTGATATAAAAAAGCCGGTGCGCTTAATCACCGGCTTTCTGAAAAAAACATTAATTATTGTTTAGTGAAATAACCGATACGGTCACCCCTGAATGTGCCCACCCAGATTTCATTATTCACCTGCAATGCTGTGCTGACACCCTCCATAGCCGAATCTGCGCCCATACCGCCAACATTGACCACTTCAAGTGTTTCGACATCCACTTCGACAACTGACCAGCCTTCACCCGAGGCATTTCCTCCTGCCGTCAACAGTTTGCCGGGTTCGCCCCAACGCACATTGTCGAGCACGATACCAACCGGAATAATGTCTTTGGTCATGGGATCCGCACTGCGGTCAAAACGCACCAGTTCACGAGTGCCAAATGCGGCTACGAACATGTAACGTCCATCTTCAGACACTACAATTCCGTTAGGGCCTGACAATCCAGTGCCTTCAAGGACAGCAGCCTCACCACCGGGATGCCATTCCTTGACGCCACCATTCACTTCACCGGCAAAGATCGGTTCGAAACCTGCTTCATTGGCAAACTCAGTGGTAACAAAGCCACCATCGGGAAGGATGGCAATACTGTTATGCATGATACTGTCATCCAGTGTCACGCAGCCCTTCCAGGTCAGCTCGGCAATGCCTTCGCTCATGTTCAGGTCAAATATTTCGATGGCTTCCCGCCCCCCATGACTGGTGATGTACAAATCAAACCGGTTGGCGTCAGTTTCTTTCAGGGCCAGACCATGGGCGGAAAAGTTATTCACATCCATTGGTCCGGGGCAATTGGCAAAAGTGCTGGAATCAAGAGCCTGGGAAAAATTGGGCCCAAACACCAGCTCTTCCCAGCTGTCATCGAGTGGATTGACAAGGTAGAGATGGCCAGTCACGTCTTCTCCGCTCATACCTGATGCCAAAATCATCCCCGTATCTCCTACAGACAACAGGTCTTCGGCGTTCAAGAGTCCACAAATATAGGTAATACCGGGATCGGATGGACAGGGCACTGTCTCCTGAACTGAGACCTCTATAACTGCAGTGTTTGTTGCCTCTGTAGACCCTGTGCCGGGTTCATCGCCGCCACAGGATGCCAGCAATACAGCCAGGAAAAGGATCAGGGTTCTGCTGAAGTAAGTGGAATTCATGGTATTTCCCATTGTATGAAAACGCGAAATTGCGCTGAAAAAATCGAGGGCTAATTTAACCACTGTGACAGCTAAAAAACAAAATTCCGCTTTCCACTGATTGCCTTTTCAAGTGACATCGGCTTATCCTGTTCCAGAAGCAATTGTAGAGTGATCAAACTCAATCGGGCACACGCCATGCGCCCCTAAAACAGACGGAATACGGTGGATACATTCTTTATCTGGCTGGAATCCAGCACTCTTAGCCTCTGGGTCAGGGGCGAATCTGGCTGGGTCATGGCCTTTCCCATCATTATTGTCTTCCATGCCCTGGGCATGGGCTTTCTTGTCGGTGTTGCCGTAACCATTAATGGCCGCATCCTTGGTTTGGCACCAAAAATACCGCTAACACTGCTGAAAAACTTTATTCCTGTTGCTGTACTGGCGTTTGTGGTCAATGCCATTTCCGGCATCCTGCTGCTGATTGGCTATCCCACCAAGGCCCTGACCAACCCGGTGTTCTATATCAAGCTGTTGTGTATTGCACTGGCCCTGTGGAATTTAAACTGGTTCAACAAAGCCGTTTTAACGAACACAGCTTATGACCAGGGTGAATTACCAATCAGATTAAAACAACTGGCGGTGGCATCCACACTCCTTTGGGCCTGCGCCATTGTCGCTGGACGCCTGCTTGCCTATACCTATACAAAGATAATGACTTTTTAAAATGGCTTTAGCGAAATGGTGATACATAGATGTTAAGAGAGATTTCAGACTGGCTTGAAAGCACCATGCTCTCTGACTGGTTTATCTCCCAGGGAGTCTGGTCCTGGCCCATGAGTGAATCCCTGCATTTTATGGGGCTGTGTCTGCTCATTGGATCGGTGGGTCTGGTTGATCTACGCATGCTGGGTATGGCGAAAGGTATTTCAATTAACGCCATACATAAACTCATTCCCTTTGGCGTTGGGGGATTTCTTGTCAACGTAACAACAGGCACACTTTTCGTGTTCGGCGATGCCGACCAGTATATTTTCAACGATGCCTTTCGCGTCAAATTGGTGTTCCTACTTATAGCCGGTATTAATGTTTTATTTTTCTATTCCACAGCATTCCAGAAAGTGAAAGCTTTAGGCCCCGATGATGACATGCCTCTGAATGTAAAACTCATGGCGGGTATTTCCCTGGCTTGCTGGATTGGGGTCATCTGCGCTGGGCGATTAATAACTTTTTACCGACCTTGATGTATAAACTTTTAGCTATTATAAATCGTCAAATTAAAGACATAGGATAAAAAGTGGCTATGGCGACTATGAATAAAACTCAAACCATTCCCGGTAATCTATGGATGCTGGCGTGCATGTTGCTGCTGTGTGCAGGATGCCAGCATACTGTTGTAACACTACCTGAAGAATCTGAGACTACACTTACTTTAGAAAATACTGGCTCCTTTAGTGTAAGACCTGACATACCTACGCCCAACGACATCCACAGGCTGACTCCATTTCAGGAGCAAGCCTATCTTGAATACATGAATAATCCGCGTTATCAGAACGTCAAAGCCAACAAACGTATGTACAACTATATCAATAAGGTCACAGGTAATTTTTCTTATAAGAGTATTACCTTTAATGCCAGCGAGACACTGGCAAAAAATAGCGGTAACTGCATGTCATTGGCAATCCTCACTACCGCTCTGGCTTCTCTTGCTGGATTGGAAATAGATTATCAACTGATGGACATAGGTTTTACCAGATAATGGTCAAATAACCGGGTTTGCCAGCCAGATTAACTCCCCGCCTCTACCATATTTAAATTAACTAATTGATTTTAAAAGGTTTAATCATTTTGGCATTTATTTTGCTCTATATATAACAAAGATTAATAAAGTTATGTATTGCGGCGGAAAATATGCTGACAGAAATATTGATTCACTTGTTACTGACTTCAATACTGATCCTGATCATTGCAAGTTATTGAAGTGGATTCCTGGTGGACAGCACTTTGTGGCGCAACTGCCCTTGGTGTTATCAATGTAATATTGTTTCCGGTAGTCGCCTTTATCACCCTTCCTTTTACCATTATCACCTTAGGATTATTCCTGTTTGTTATTCATGCCTGCATGTTCAAATTTTCAGCGACCATCGTGTCCGGCTTTCAGGTCAACGGCTTTGTCCCGGCACTTTATGGCAGTATACTGCTTACCCTGTTTAACTTGGTGGTTTCAGTTTTACTTTAGAAAGCACATCCAATGTCAGGGTGACACTCATGAATATTCGTCTTCGCGTGCAACAGCTGGTTGTACTCACATCTTTGTTTATATTTTCTGCTGCGCTACAGGCGCAGGATTTTTCCCGGTCTCAACCCGGCCGCTTAGGTTTTGATCCTGAGCGGATCGACCACCTTGATTCAATGTTGCAATCTTATGTGGATCAAGGGGAAATAGCTGGCAGCGTTACGCTTATCCTTCGTAATGGCCGCATCGCCTATTCAGATGCCAAAGGCATGCAGGATATTGAAACTGGCACACCAATGGCGCAAGACAGTATTTTCCGTATCGCTTCTCAAACCAAAGCCATCATCAGCACGGCCATCATGATTTTGCATGAAAGGGGACAGCTGAAAATATCCGATCCTTTGAGTAACTATTTCCCGGCTTGGGCTGATGCCAAGGTTGGTGTAATTAATGATGAAGGTGAGCTTGAATTGGAGGGTTTGAACAGACCCATTTTTCTCAGGGATTTGCTGACCCATACTTCCGGTATTGGTTATGGCAACTGGATTGGCGGAAACCCTACCCTACTATCAGCCTGGGGAGATGCGGGCTTCAATGGCTGGTATTTTGCCAGCGAAGAAGTGCCCATCGGCGAACTGATCACACAAATGGCCGCCCTGCCCCAATTTGCTCAACCCGGCCAGCAATGGATTTATGGGTATAACCTGGACATCCTTGGCGGCATAATCGAAGTTGCCAGCGGCAGACCCCTAAATGAATTCCTTGCCGATGAAATCTTCACGCCGCTTGGTATGGATGACACCCAATTTTATCTGCCACAAGAAAAAGCAGATCGTCTTGCTACTGTTTACCAGGGTAAAGCCGGTGGCGGGATTGAACCTGCACCTCAAGTAGGCTCCATCTTTGGCCAGGGTGATTATGTGAACGGTCCCAGAACAACATTCTCCGGTGGTGCAGGCTTGTTATCCACGGCCAGTGACTATGCAAAATTCCTGCAGATGACATTGAATGGCGGCCAATTAAACGGGGCACGCATTCTGTCGCCCAAAACAGTGGCGCTTATGGTAACCGACCACATAGCTACCATTGGTTTCAATCCCGGCGAGGGCATGGGCCTGGGATTTTCAGTGCTTAAAGACCTTGGGGCGCGTGGTACACCCGGCTCCGTGGGTGAATATGGCTGGGGCGGCGCTTATCACAGTACCTACTGGGTGGACCCGGTGGAAAATATTGTAGTCGTCTATTTAAGCCAGATTCTATCGCCCAATCCTGGCCTGGATGATTTCGACAAGCTCAGAGCCGGGCTGTATGCCTCCCTTATCGAATCCAATCTTGATTGAAAAGGAATGTAGACATAATCGAGTAACGGGCTGCGGCCTAATCAGACAATACAAGAAAAACAATAAACCGCGAGGTAACAATGCAACTTGCACAAAGTATGTCCCGTCTTGGGACTGAATCCGCCTTTAAAATTCTAGCCAAAGCCAAAGCCATGGAAGCCGCCGGCAGGGACATCATTAACCTGGGAATTGGCGCTCCAGATTTTCGCACTCCCGACAATATTGTCGAAGCCGGCAAGAAAGCCATGGATGATGGTTTTCATTTCTATACGCCTGCGAAGGGTCTTCCCCCTCTCAGGGAAGCTGTTGCCAATGATATCCAGAAATACCGTGGCGTCACTGTGGATCCTGAAAATGTGATGGTCGTGCCCGGGGGAAAACCCACCATGTTCTTTGCCATCATGATGTTTGGTGAGCCTGGCGCAGAAATCATGTATCCCAATCCCGGCTTTCCCATTTACGAATCCATGATTAATTTTTCCGGTGCCAAAGCCGTGCCCATTGAACTGCTGGAAGAAACCGGTTTTGCCTTTGATCCAGACAGGGTACTGGCTCAGATCAATGACAACACCCGCCTGATCATTATCAATACACCGGCCAATCCGACCGGCGGCGTGCTGGAAAAAGATGTCATAGACCATTTTGTCAAAGGCCTGGAAAAATATCCAAATGTGGTGATCATGTCTGATGAAATATACGCCCGCCTTTTGTATGACGGCCTTGAACATGTCAGCTTCATGGAATATGAGTCCATCCGCGACCGCACTATTTTGCTGGACGGCTGGAGCAAGACCTATTCCATGACTGGCTGGCGACTGGGCTATGGCGTATGGCCATCCAGTCTGATCGACCATGCTGAACGCATGCAGATAAACAGCAACTCCTGTCCTTCTGCACCTGTACAGATGGCCGGCATTGAAGCGCTCACAGGTCCGCAAGATGCGGTAGATGTCATGCACAGTACCTTTGATGAGCGGCGCAAAATCATTGTTGACCTGCTTAACGACGTACCCGGTTTTTCCTGCATTGTTCCCAAAGGAGCATTTTATGCCTTTCCCAATATCTCGGGAACCGGAATGAAATCGAAGGAGCTGGAAGAGCTTTTATTAGAAGAAGTGGGTGTGGCAACCGTTTCTGGTACCAGTTTCGGTCACATGGGGGAAGGCTACATCCGTTTTTCCTATGCCAGCAGCACTGACAACATCAGGGATGCGCTGACCAGGGTGCGTGATTGTATGGCTTCCCGGGTCTAGACAGCGTCGAATCAAAGTAATTCTGCTATCATCCAGACAAGGCTAATTCAGAGTATTTCTAATTAAGTAAAAGGGTTTAGATATGAATACTATTAACAGGCTGTTTTCTCTTCCGACTTTTGTTTTTACCACGCTAACCCTATGCTCTTCTCTGGCGTTTGCAGAACCCGTGTGGATAGACGTGCGCACCGAAGGCGAATATACCCAGAACCATATTGAAGGTGACGCCAACATACCCATGGCAACATTTGATCCACTACAGCTTGCTACGCAGTTTGGCAAAGACGCCGAAATCAATTTGTACTGTCAAAGTGGCGGCCGTGCTGGTCGTGCCAAAGAGATACTGGAAGCTGCCGGATTTACCAATGTGAGCAACGTTGGCGGTATTGATGATGTCCGCGAACTCAGGGATATTGCCAGGAGCAGTACAGTCCAGTAGTTAGTCACTATGGTCAAAGTTAAGCCTTTCAGGCTGGGTGTGGTTGAAGGCTTTTTTGGCAAAAGCTGGTCCTGGGATGCGCGTACTCAATATGCCCAATTTCTCAGTGGTAATGGTTTTACCACTTACTTATATGCGCCGAAAAACGATGACTATTTCCGCAAGCAGTGGAAAGAACCCTGCCCCGTTTCCCACCTTGATGCCCTGACCAGACTGGCTGCCCATTACAAAGGCGCCGGTATTGAATTTGCCATTGGTCTGAGTCCCTTTGAGTTGTATTTGGATTTCTCCTCTGCCGGTCAAGACGCCCTGTCCCGTAAGCTGGAAGAAATAAACGCTATCAACCCCGATATTTTCTGCATTCTTTTTGATGATATGCCCGGCGCCGTTGGTAACCTGGCAGATGAGCAGCTTAAGATCATGGATTTTGTTACCCGGCACAGTAAAGCTAGGGACTATATTTTTTGCCCCACTTATTATTCAGATGACCCGGTGCTGGAGACACATTTTGGCAAAAGACCGGAAAATTACCTTGAAGAACTGGGAGGCCAACTGGATTCCCGAATTAATATTTTCTGGACTGGCCCAAATGTATTCTCTAAAGAATTCACGGAAGATCACTTGCATGAAATCACCGGCAAATTGTCCCGCAAGCCTCTGCTCTGGGATAACTACCCGGTGAATGACAGTAAAAATCTGGCCGGAAAACTGCACCTTGCTCCCTTTATCAATCGTAGCCCTGCTTTGAAAACCCTGACTCAGGGACATATGGCCAACCCCATGAATCAGGCCAGCCTGTCACAAATTGCCCTGTATTCGTTGGGCAAGCTATACCAGGAAGATGGCATCAATCCGGAAACCATTCTGGAGGAAGCTTTCAGTGCATTGTGTCCGGAAAAAATCGGTAACCTTTTGCTTGAGGACAGCGTCCAATTTCAGGAAAAAGGCCTGGATAATTTCAGTGAGGCTGAAATTGAAGCGCTGGTGACACGATACAGCCCGTTCCAGGAACACCCTATGGTGGCCGAACTGCTTGATTGGCTCAACGGCGAATATGCGTTTGATCCGCAATGCCTGACCTGATTTATTTCGACTTGAGTAGCCGCCCATGCCGACTGACACTCAAAATCTGACAACTTCCCTTGGTCACCAGGTCATTGCTTTCAAGAATGACCATGTCGGCGACAAGATCGCCAAAAATGGCCTCTATGAAAAGGAAAACCTGGAACTGTTGTTGCAATTGCTGAAAAAAATCACCAACCCGGTTGTCATGGATATTGGCGCCAATATTGGCAATCATGCACTGGCTTTTTCCACGGCAGCCAATCGAGTGCTGGCTTTTGAACCTTTACCAGTCGTTTTCAACTTGCTGGAACAAAATATCAGTGATAACAACATCGACAATATTCAGGCTTTTCCCTTTGCCCTGTCGGATGTAGAAGAAGACGCCACCATTTACATGGTAAGGGAAGGCAATGTAGGTGCTTCAAGTTTTGATCAGCGCGAGGATGGCGTCGACGCTGTCACGGTGAATAAAAAAATTGGTGATGAGGTGCTGGCGGAGATTGGCATCAAAAAACTCGATCTCATTAAACTGGACGTTGAAGCCCATGAAGCCTTTGTTCTGCGCGGGTTGAAAAAGACTCTGCAGCAGCACAAACCCATCATCACCATGGAATGGAATGACCCTCTGACCATCGAGCGCCTGAATGGGTCTGACGAGTTACAATTTTTGTTTGAGGAATATAATGTCTACGTCCTGGGCAGTAATTATGACCGCGGTTACTGGCAGCACCGCAGCTTTGCATTCATCCGCCGTAAATTCACTCGGTTGTTCAAAGCCAAAAAAGCCGCGCTGTATGACTTCAATCCTGCCAGGGTGTATAAAAACCTGCTACTGATTCCAAAAAGCAAACAGGCCATCCTGGATGGCATTTTGTGAAGCTGAAAATAAAGGTGGTGCCTGGGGCAAGTAGCGACGCCGTGGAATGGCTCGAGGAAGAATCCTTATTGGTAAAAGTCAGAGTGACGGTGGCCCCTGAGAAAGGCAAAGCCAACAAGGCAGTAGAAAAGCTACTAGCTGACAGACTCGGCCTCCCCAAAGGCTCTGTCATCATCACCAGTGGTCAAACCAGCCAACTGAAACTGGTTGAATTGACCGGGCTGACTGTACAAGAACTGCGGAACAAAATTGGATAAGGCATGTCTGCACACAGCAACGAATTTAAACAGGTTTACAAACAATTGCGGCTAATGATGCTGGAAACAGCTGCTGCTTTGGAAGTCGTTAAAGATGAACTAGGTAGCCTGCAGATTTATACCAGCCATATTATGAAAAACAAGCAAGCCCTGTATTTTGGAGGAGTGGTAATAAAAAAAATTATGTGAGCTACCATCTCATGCCGGTTTATGTGACCCCGGAGTTATTGAGTCCAATTTCTCCTGAATTGAAGCGGCGCATGCAGGGAAAATCCTGTTTTAATTTTAAGGTAGCTGAGGCAAGTTTATTCTCTGAATTAGGTCAATTAACTCATCAATACTTTGAATCTTATCGGCAGCAGGGCTATATTTGACTTAAGGTCAGATTTTACAACCCCAAGTAACGATCCAGAATGAACAGAATCAGACAAATTCTTACAATTCTGCTGATTTTATCGGCAGTTTGTGGCGCCCAGCTGCTCCAGGCATCGCCACTGCACAGCCATGACAACGAAATCACCTCCTGTGCCCTGTGCCATTTTGATAATAATGATCAGTATCTGCCGGAAACTCATAGCGATTTCACGATCCGGGTAGCCGCTAACGGAAAATCCTTCTATACCTCTTTCAAATATCACTACAACACTTTTTCACTTTTCCAGGGACGCGCCCCGCCTCATTTCTCTCTCTGATATACCAACGTCGTTTTAACAGACATCAGATACTGGTCTGTTCCAGTATTTCTTCTCCATCAAGAATTCTGAGAGAAAACAATGAAATCGAAACCCATTTTGCTAATGGTAATAATCAGTCTACCTGCCGCTGCACAAGAAGCGGACTATGAACTTGTTACCACCGGGATGCATACCATCCGTTCTGAAACTGCACTGCCTGTCACCGTCCTGGCTGGTGATGAACTACATGGTGCTGCCCGTGCCACCATCGGTGAAACCCTGGCGAATCATCCTGGTATCAGTAATGCTTCATTCGGTCCAGCTGTCGGGCAGACCGTCATCCGCGGTCAGCAAGGGCGGCGGGTAATGAATCTGAATAATTCGATTGCCAACGCCGATGCTTCCGGAAACTCTGCTGATCATAGTGTGGCAGTGGAAGCCATACTTGCCGATGCCATTGAAGTACTGCGCGGCCCTTCAACACTGCTTTATGGCGGCGGCGCCATTGGCGGCGTAGTCAACGTTATTGATAATCGCATTCCCCGCAACCTGCCAGATTCTCCATTAATTATTCTGGAAAGCCGTCACGATACAGCCGCAGATCAGACCAGTTCCATCGGCCGATTGGAATTTGCAACAGGAAGCTTGGCCTGGCATCTGGATGGTCTTCGCCGTGACTGGAATAACCTGGATATTCCCGGACTGGCGATAGCACCCGAGTATCTTGATGATGAAGCCGAAAGCACAACTGGACATATCAGTAATACGGCTGGCAAAAGCGAATCAGCAACTGCAGGAGTGTCATGGCTTTTTAACAGTGGGTTTCTGGGCGTGGCGATTAACCGGTTGGAAAATTTCTATGGCTTACCTCCTGGTGCGCTTGGCCATGAAGAGGAGACAGAGGAAGTAGAATCAGGCGTTCATGATGAAAGAGTGTTTATAGACATGGAGCGTACGCGGTATGACCTCACTGGAGAGTGGCGCAACCTAACCCCATGGCTCGAACATGTGGACTACCGCTTAACAATGAGTGATTACCAGCATGTTGAGCTTGAAGGTGCTGAATTCGGCACCCGATTCAGTAATGACGCCTGGCAGCAGCGTTTACAGCTTACCCATACCGAAATAGGGAACTGGCATGGCGCCCTTGGCTTGCAAAGCTCAGATGAGGAATTTGGTGCTATGGGGGAAGAGAGTTTTATTCCTGTCACCGATATTACTTCACGCGGTTTATTTCTGGTGGAAGACTATCACGGTGAAAATTACACCCTGGAACTGGGGGCACGCGTGAATCGTGACGACTACAATCCTGACAATGGAATCGCTCCTGACCGGAATTTCTCCACCTTCGGTGCCTCAGCATCACTGCTCCTGGATTTGTACTCATCCGCATCGTTGGGAATTACCTGGTCACATTCTGAAAGAGCGCCATCGGTGGAAGAGCTTTATTCCAATTTCGGGCTAATTGACGCTGATGCCTGTGTCATCCACTTTGCCACAGGCACTTGTGAAACCGGTGATGTGAATCTATTAGAAGAACAGGCCAACAATATTGATCTCACCCTTTATCTGGAAAGAGGTAATTTTAATGCCTCTCTTACAGCCTTTTATAATGTCTTCGATGATTACATTGCTCAGATCACTACTGGCACCGATGTCGATGGTCTGCCAGTGCGGGCATACAGACAACTTGATGCCCGCTTCAGTGGCCTTGAATTGGACGCTACTTTCATCGTTAATGATTTTGTAGATTTGCAGGTATTTGGCGACATGGTTAATGGCAATCTAAAAGACAATGGTGATGCTCCAAGATTACCGCCTTCACGGCTTGGAGCTCGACTCAATGTCGACGGCGATAACTGGTCAGCTTATCTTTCTGTCCTGCATGCCAATGAGCAGGATGAGCCCGGGAATTTTGAGTTGGAAACAGAGAGTTATACCCGCTGGGATCTAGGTGCTGATTTCACACTGCAAATCGGCAGAGGCAGTGAATTGATGCTGTTCGCCCGTGGTAGAAATTTGGGAGATGATGAAATTCGTCTGTCGACCTCTTTTCTGCGCGGCTTTGCCCCGGAAGCCGGGAAATCCCTGGAGGTTGGACTACGCTACAGCTATTAATAGCATCCCCGTTTTATAGCACCACACCTTTTTTATAGCTCTCTATGACCTGAATCTCGAAGCTGAACCGGATGTTCAGCATTGATTCAGCAATTTGCTCTTAGACTGGCAATATCAGGTATAGCTACAGGAATATCTTCATGAAAAGCTTTAAGAAAGGCACAGCGAATATCCTGCACTGGTTTAAACAGCTCACCGTGTTGCCAGCCCTGCCAATACCTGCGTTTTTCACAGCTTTTGTCTTTATAAGTGTTTTTATAAGTAATACTGCACTTGCCGATTCTCGTTTCAGCTTTAATAACAACAATCGCAACTTCACGTCTAATAACAGTAACCACAACGGCCGGAATACAGGCTTCCAGAACCACAATACCCGCTTCGGTTCTTACAATTCGTCCAGAAACAATTCATTCTGGAATAGCCAGATTTATAATAATTCCCGGTTCAATAACAACTTCAACCGCAGCCGATTTAATACCTATAACACGTATAGCCCTTACCGAAATCAGTACCGAAATGACAACTGGTCTATAAGCCTGAATCTGGGCAATTCCCGGAACAGTTTTTCAAATTCTTATGCACCACTTAATACCAGGGCTACACAGACAAGAATTATTTATAACCAGCCAAATGTGGTGGTTGTGACAGACGGTTCAAGATCTACAGGTTCTGTTTATCAAACAACTGCAAAAACGTACGAATATAGTCTGCTAAGAGACATCCATGGGAATTGCTTTGAAAGGTCCTATGACAATCAAGGACGCGAGAATCGTGTTCAATTACCTGATGCAGCGTGTAACTTTTAGTGACGTGTTAAGAAATAATTTTTATGGTCTCACCTTACAATTTTTTCGTTTTGATTTGTTAGGTTTTTTAGCTTGGAGTCCAGGGTATGAGTTCGGAGTAAGGTCTACATATATTCTCCTTGAGTAAAATCGGGGAAATTTACTCAATCATACTCTGGCTCCTTTTTTTATTTAATTGAAGCCACTGTCTCATTCATTTCTTTACTTGCTTTTCTTTCTTCACATTGACACACAAATTCTGGCGCCACCCATGTCGCTGGTATAGACAATGATTTCACCGTTATAGCTGCTAACAATATCCACTGCCACTGCCAGACCAATTCCCTGCCCGCTTTTAAGCGTGTCTCCCCGGGCTCCACGTTGTAGCACCCATTCCCTGTCACTTTCTGCAATGCCTTGCCCATCGTCTTCTATTTCAATCTCAAGGTGATCCATATTTCGTTTGATGATGATGCGAATTCGACTGTGGCAATATTTGAAAGCGTTATCCAGAAGATTGCCTGTAATTTCCATCAAATCACTTTCCTCACCGCGAAATACCGCATCTGAATCAAAGTCCTTTTCCAGTGTCACTTGTTTGTCCCTGTACACTTTCTCCAGTGCTGCAATTACTTTTTCAATCACAGGCTGTACTTTCACAGGCACACCCAGATAACCGGATTTGTCCGAACGGGTTGCTCGTTTCAACTGATAAGAAACAATTTGATTCATACGTTCCAGCTGCTCATCAAGTTCAGTCAATGACTCTGGATTGCCATTTTTCCCACTTGATGTCTTTTGTTTCGACTGTTGCAAAATACCTGAAATCACGGCCAACGGAGTTTTCAGACTATGAGCGAGGTCGCCAAGAGTGGTGCGGTAACGGCTTTGCCGCTCGCGTTCACTTTTAATCAGCAGGTTCATATTGTTGCTAACAGCCTGCAATTCCGGTGGATAATGCTGTTCCAACTGGTCTTTTTCACCAGCTTCAATTTTTGACACTTCAGTGGCCAGTTGCTGCAAGGGTTTCATTCCCCAACGCAGAAGCAGCAACTGCGCGATGGACAAAAACAGAGCCAGTCCACCAAACCAGACATACAGATTAGATTGAAATTCGCGAATTTCAGCTGTTGTTGGCTCCACGGTTTCCATGACGACAAAAGAAAATTCTGCATCAAGATCTTCTTCAAAAGAGGGCCAAAATGTCCCGTAGCTGGCGAAAGATAGTCGGCCCTGCTCCTGGGATTCCATGGTGCCAAACATGGTTTGTCCAGCTTCAACATGCTGGTACATGAACCCCGCCTGCTCAAGGGTCAGATCCAGTGCAGAAGGGCTACGCCAGACTTCATTGCCGGCCGTATCGAGTATGAAGCCATACAGGCCAGAATTGATCTGTGAAAAGCGAGCCTCTTGCAGACCAGGTAGAAAAAACCCATCTTCATCTGGTTCGGCAACACCTATCAAGGCGTTAATCTGTAATTGAAGCCTTTCTTCTACAGCAGCGGCCACACTTTCCTTGAACGCGCGATCAAGCACAAAGCCTGCCAGGCCGAGGAAAAGAATCAATAGAATGCCAAACGCCAGGACTAGACGTGTCTGTAAAGAATAGCGACTTTTAGCTGCTAGAGGGGGGGACATTAAATCGGTAGCCCTGACCGCGAATGGTATCGATAGGTTTCAGGGTTTCATCGGGGTCAAGTTTCTGACGCAGCCGGCGAATGAAAACTTCAAGGACATTACTGTCACGATCATAATCCTGATCATACAAATGCTCAGTCAGTTCGGTTTTAGAAACCACTTTGCCCGGATGTAGCATTAAGTATTCAAGAACCTTGTACTCGTACGCCGTCAGTTCCACCTCATTTTGATTCACGATGAGGCGTTTGGCGGTGGTATCCAGACTGAGCCCAGTAAAATCCAGGGTAGGCCTGGCAAACCCTGCTGCCCTTCTAAGCAGAGCATTCAGCCTGGCCTTAATTTCTTCGATTTGGAAAGGTTTAACCACATAGTCGTCTGCACCGGAATCCAGGCCTTCCACTTTGTCAGTCCAGTTATCCCGAGCGGTAAGAATGAGTATGGGGAATGTCATGCCGTCAGAGCGAATTGTCCTGATTAACTCGATGCCATTCAATTTGGGCAGGCCAAGATCAATAATGGCCGCATCGTAGTCATATTCCCGCGCCTGGTAGAGACCAGTTTCACCGTCTCCGGAGGAATCAACCACATAATCAGCATCTTCCAGGGCCTTGACCAATTGAGCCCGGAGCAGGTCTTCGTCTTCGACAATAAGGAGTCGCATGAGGTTTTATACTTATTTTTTACTAAAGAGGAGAAGCCTAATCTGATGAATCGCTTACATTACCGGAATTGGCATTGATAAAGACATTGAACACAGTGCCATCGCTATCCATGCGTACGCGCCAGTTATTACTGGAAGAGTCCAGCACAATACCTAACACACTCCCTTCGTAGCGATCACCGGCAAGGTCTAAAGCCTGCCTGCGGGAAATATTGGGCTGCGGTGCCAGATTATTAACACCTGAATCCTGTCGTAAAGCGCGCTGAGCTTGAATTTCAATACCTTCTCTTTCGTTTTCTGCAGCCGTAACAAAAACTGGCATGAATACAATGGCCAGGAACAGGGTGAGGAGGTGTTTTGTCTGAGTCAGCTTCACTGGAATCTCGAAAATATTTGGTTGCTCATCAATCTTGCCGCGTCTTGCCCTTTTCATTCCGGAAATTGATTCAAAAATCTTCAAATGACCGGTTCAACACTGACCCTGACACGTACTGAAGGGCCGGGATTATTGGGCATTCTTACCGTGTAATCGGCCCCATTGTAGCGATACAGCACATCATAACCAACTAATTTCTCTTCCTGCTGGTAGCTGTAATCCGTTTTACATCGCTCGACTGTATCCAGCCGCACATCCGGGCTGTACCGGGATTCCACCATATCCCGAGCGATAGAGCCCCCAAGCATAGCACCGACAACAGTTCCCACTCTTTGACTGCTCTTATGGTTGCCCAGGGCATTGCCAATTGCGCCACCAATTACCGCCCCAAGGAGACCCGGAGTGTGGGAACGGTAATGGTGACGACTACTGGAACGAACCACTTCTTCCCAGCACTGCCGGGAGGGAACAGGAGTCTCAATTACCCTATAAATCGGTGTAGATTCAATAATTTGCGCATCATGATAAGATGTTTTCGCTTGCACAGGCAGACTCAGTACTATTCCAGTTGCCAATGCACCAAGTAATACCGGGGTAATCTGGGAGAGCGATTTTTTCATTTTCGGTGCCTTCTTTGGAATATGGGCAAACAATAGCAGGCAGTAAATGAATCTTTCCTGAATATATGAAAAATTCCTGTCATACGGATTTGGTTTGAAACACGCGCACTTAGTGTGAATAATGAGTCTGAAAGGGAATATAAAACTGAATAACGCCTTTTTATTGGATGTAACCCATGGAAGTCTTAATATTATTCTTCACGCTGGTGATCGGACATTGTATTGGCGATTATGTCCTGCAGCCGGGTCCAATGGCCTCCGGAAAAAGCCGGCACAGTAATCTGCGCGAGCAATATGGTGAAGAATTCCCCCAGTGGTATTACTGGCTTACTGCCCACGCCCTCACCCACTCCGGTATTATCATTCTGATTACTGGTAACTATCTGTTTGCAGTTCTGGAGTTTTTAAGTCACTGGTTAATTGATTTCTGCAAAAGTGAGAAATGGATTACTCTGCATCAGGATCAATTTGCACATATGATTTTCAAAATTACTTATTGTGTTATTTTTTATATGTCACTAACCGGCTAATTTAATACCGCTGTACCATTCACAACATCACTAACTTACCCTAACTTTTTTAGATCCCGACTAATCTACGGAGTAGTCCCATGGCTGAGAAATTTCCAGAGCTAACTGATGGACTTGTTCAATTCATCGAAGGGCAGCATATCTTCTTTACTGGTACTGCCAGTTCTGTGGGGAGTGTTAATGTCTCTCCGAAAGGAACGAATAGCCTAAAGGTGTTATCTGCGAAACAGGTGGTCTGGCAAAACCTCACTGGTAGTGGCAATGAAACAGCCGCACATCTGTTGCAAAACAAGCGTATGACTCTGATGTTTTGTTCCTTTGAAAAGAAACCAATGATCTTGCGCCTTTATGGTTCAGCACAGGTCATCCATCCCAGAGACACTGATTGGAGTAAGTACCTGGACATGTTTCCTGAACATTTGGGAACGCGCCAGTTTTATCTTATGGACATCGATCTTGTACAAACTTCTTGTGGCTTCGCCGTTCCACTGATGGATTTTGTTTCCGAACGAAGAGCGCTTGATACCTGGAGTGAAAATAAAGGTGAAGAAGGTATTCAAAACTATTGGAAAGAAAAAAACTTGCTTAGCATAGACGGTTTTAAAACTGGACTATTTGATGAGGACGCTTGAATAACGCTTCACAATTCCAGAGGAATAAGCTGAAGACACGGACTATTCCAGTTTTTTTGTCTAAATAAACCTCTGCTCTGGCAACAATGGCGGGATAGGGCAATCCAGCAAACTACCCACAGCTCTCAACAACTCACTCTCTTCCACTGTCACCTGTCCATCCGCATTGATGCAGGCCACCATTGCCTTAAGTAATTTCGGCTTTTCCAATGGTCTCAGGTTGTTCAGTTTATCCAGGGCTTTTTCCAGTTTGCCTGTGTTAGCACCCAGGTTGTGCTGAAACTGCATGCTCATGTTCAATTCCAGATATTCCTTTGCTGTCATAAAAGCCGCCTCGGCTTCCTGTTCATTCGAATGGCCTGCAAAGGCGAGCACAGAAAGCAGCACTTCACACTCTTTATAAAGTGTTTTAAGAGCAAAGGATTTCATCCTGCGATCAGGCCGGTCGTCCAGTGTATAACGCAATATTTTGAACAGGCACCATTCAAACAGGGATATCTCCTTATCAGCCATAATCAGCAGACTTATCTGGCTCATGAAGTCCCTGTACTGAACTGGTGAAAGTTGTTTCAGGCTCGGCATGCACAGGTCTACCAGAGTGAGATAGTTAGCTCTGGCTACGCTAGATACTTCTTCCCGAATTTTTTCCAGCGCCCGGTAATCATTATCTTCCAGTTTTTCCCGGAGTATTTGCATTTGTCGGTCACTGGTTTGCGCATCAGATAAAGCCATCATCAAACTGTAAATGATCTGCGATGCACTCATGATGTTGTGTGCGTCTTCCATTACTGTTGCAGAAAACCCGGATATGGTTGCAGCAGCCTGAGAAAAATTATCGACTCCGGGATTGCCAATATTTTCCAATGCACTTGCACCCTGAGTACCATGAAGGCCTTCAGCATTTTGATAACTACTTTGCTCACTGCCTGTATTAGCGAAATGAGATACACCTGCGTCGGTTTCGATTTCCTTTGCATTGGCATGTAAATTAGTTTCACCGCCCTTCCACTGCGGATCGATACGCGCGATCCGGTCGGACAAAGGTGGGTGAGTAGCAAACAGGCTGGTGAATCCAGCTTTAATCCCATTGCAGAACAACATATGACTGATTTCCGAGGCATCCTTGCTGGTGATTTCTGTCCCTGCCGTGTAGCCACCAATCTTTTTCAGGGCCCCGCCAATGCCTTCCGGGTTTCGTGTGAATTGAACAGCAGTGGCATCAGCCAGATATTCACGCTGCCGGCTGACCGCGGATTTGATCATATTGCCAAAAAAGGTGCCGCCGTATCCGACCACCATAAGACCCAGGCCGAGCATGAGAATACCTCCGCCCCCCTTTTTGCCAGACCGTGAAGATCCACTGTAACGGCCACCGCGAAGCATGTGATAGCCAATCAAACCAATCACCATAATGCCGTACAACAATCCAATGAGCCGGATATTCAGACGCATGTCGCCATTAAAGATATGACTGAATTCATGGGCAACAACTCCCTGCAACTCATCTCGACTAAGCTCCCTGATACATCCTCTGGTAATACCGATGACAGCATCACGGGGGCGATAACCGGCAGCGAAGGCGTTGATGGATTCTTCTTCCATTAAATAAACCTGAGGTACAGGAGTACCTGAAGCAATGGCCATTTCCTCTACTACATTCAGAATTTTTCGCTCATCAGTATCCCGCGTGATGGTGTTAAGCAGGCGTCCGCCCATGGCTTCTGCCACGGTTTTACCGCCACCGCGCAGCTGCCCAAGCCTATACAGGGTGCCAAGGCCTACTACGGCAATAACAACCAGGCTAACCTGTAGAAAAATAGTCGAAGTCAGGAAGTCAGTGGTCAACCCCATTTCCTGCTGTTCGGCATAAAACATCAGGCCGACCACCAGTGCCGAGGTAATAAGAACCAAAGTAAGCACCGCAGCACCAAACAAGAAGACAAGTTTGCGGGTGTTGCTTCTGGCCTGATCCTGTAAGGCAAAGAAATTCATTGGTATTAAATTAAAATTGTCTTGAAGTTAAATTTAAAATGAAACCTTGGGCGCTTCTTGTATCGCCTCACTATCTTCAAACTCCAACAGGCTGGCATCAGCGGAATGTCCGAATGTATTGGCCAACACCACCGGCGGAAAAGTTTGTTTGTACGTGTTGTATTCAGTCACAGCATCGTTGAAAGCTTGTCGTGAAAACGCCACTTTGTTTTCCGTAGTGGTGAGTTCCTCTGACAACTGCATCATGTTCTCATTGGCTTTCAAATCAGGATAAGCTTCCACGACGACATTCAGCCCCCTTAACGCTCCTGCCAGCATGCCTTCTGCTTGCCCCAGATCCAGCATGGCTGCTGGGCTGCCAGGATCGGCGGCCGCTTTTTCCAGACCACTAATTGCCTGGTTCCTGGCATTAACTACCGCTTCCAGGGTTTCACGCTCATGCTTGATATAGCCCTTTGCTGTTTCTATTAAATTGGGAATCAGGTCATAACGTCTTTTTAATTGCACTTCAATTTGGGAAAACGCATTCTGGTACCGGTTTTTCAGGGTCACCAGCTTGTTATAAATACCGACTATCCAGAAGATCAGTACTCCGATGATAATCAGGATAACGATTGTTGAAACGTCCATAAGGTTTACCTTTTGTTTTTATTTAAGTGTCAGCTATTGTTTTCAGTAGTTATTCAGAAAACAAAAAGCCCGGATTAGTACCCGGGCTTGTTAAACAGTACTCAACTTCTGTTGGGGTACAGGTTGTACAAATTTTCCCCCACTTGTATCCGTTCGGTTTTCATTTCAAAATTATTGCCTTCACTACGCCGATGACCAAAGGCGGTAACCGTATCCCCTACTTCCACTTCAGCGCCAGTGAAACCAGCACGCCGACTGCGACCGGGAGGACTCAAAAGGACGTCCCATTCATTACCCTCTGCATCCATCAGCGTCAGCCGATCATGAGGATTGCCGAAATGCTTGTCCGTTACAGTAGCTGTTAATTCAAAGGGCTCATTACCGTACCAGGTCCAACCGTGATGTGCTGAGGAAATCGTAGCGACAGAAACCAAAACTAGGCCGCAAAGTAGTTTTACTGCTGTTTTTAAAGTATTCATGTCTGCCTCCTTAATCTGGTCGATTTAGGATATGACAAGGGAAAAATAGATACAAGTCATAAGCTACCAGGGATTGGATCAGGAGATTTCATTAAGTTCAATTTGGCTGACGAAGGCAGGTCGAGGAAAAATATTTTAACGAAGCGATAGCGAGCGCAGTAGCTACAGGTAGGTATTAATAAAGTGTAGAGGCGCACGGCTGTGTGCCTCTACAAATTATTCAATTAGTTAATTATCTTGCGTGGCTTCCTCTACTTCATCTACATCTTCGGGGGCTACGTCTTCTGCAGGAGGTCCGAAGGGGCTCGGGGTGTTCATGGCAATATGCGCTTCAGAAATAACATAATGCCTGATGGCTTCGGACTCTTCCTCGTTGAGCATGGCGGCAAATGATGTCATGCCTCTGTCTGCCAGAGCGCCTTCCAGGACAATATTATTGAATCCGTCAGCTGAATGCAGCATGGGTGAACGACGCAGATCAGGAAAGACACTGCGACCTGCGTCATGACACAAGGCGCAATTTTCATTGTAGATTTCACCGCCACGTGCAATCAGGGCTTCCCCCGCCGTTTCTTCAGGTGGCGCATAGGGGCGTTGGGTAAACTCAACTTTTTCCGGAAGCGCTTCAGTACCACCCAACTTGTATACCAGCAGTCGAGCATAGGTCGGTGCGTAATAGCCCTGGAAAGAAGGCCCACCTACTACCTGGGCAATGTACTGTTCACCTTCAAGCAGGTAAGTAATAGCACCGGCAAATGTTCTTGCCTGCGTGTCCAGTACATTCAATTCACTGCCATCTTCGGCGTTATAAAAACCAAGGGTTTGATCATTGCCATTGCCTTTCACCAACAAACCACCTGCAGTCGACAATGTACCGCCCACGGCAATTTCTTCGATGACCCAGACTTCTTCCGCAGCTACAGGATCCCACGCAACCAGTTTGGTGCTATTGCCTCGCTGGATAGTGTTTTCAGGATCATCGTAAGCATAATCATGACCTCTGTATTCCATACCCAGGTTGAAACGGCCCTCGATATTTTCCGGGGCATTGGCAAAGGCCATGCTGCTTTCCATGGCAGGAATATATAGCAGGCCAGTGTCGGGACTGTAGGACATGGGCGCCGCACCATGGGCACCCGCCGGGCCAGGCTGAATGATTGTGCCGGCTTCTTGTTGTGTGTACTGTGCGGCCGGATTAATAATAGGCTTGCCCGTCGCCATGTCATACCCTGAGGTCCAGTTAACAGGGACGAAATTGTTCGCCCGCAGTAATTCCCCTGTGTAAGCATCCAGCATGTAGTAGTAACCACTCTTCGCTGCCTGCATGGCAACATGACGCATCTCACCATCAACTTCGAGGTCTGCAATGGTAATTTGTTGAACGGAATCGAAATCCCATTCTTCATAGGGAATTTGTTGGTGGTGCCAGACATATTCACCTGTGTCGGCATCAACAGCTACTATGGAATTCAGGAACAGATTGTCACCCCCACCTGGGCTACGTACCAGAGGATTCCAAGGCGCACCATTGCCAACACCAAACATCAACAGGTTGGTTTCAGGATCATAGGTTATTCCGTCCCAGGTGGAACCACCGCCACCTAGTTCCCACCAGCTACCGTTCCAGGTATCTGCTGCCATACGCATGGCTTCGTTTTCAAATCCCAGTTCCGGATTACCTGGCACTGTATAAAAACGCCAAAGAATTTCTCCTGTTTCTGTATCCAGGGCAGAGACATAGCCGCGGGTACGAAATTCTGCACCACCATTGCCAATAAACACTTTGCCATTGGCAACACGAACGGCGCCAGTAGAGGTATAGTTAAGTTCATCATTCACCGTCTGTGTTTCCCAAAGCACATCACCGGTTTCTGCATCGAGTGCAAACATGCGCCCGTCATAGGCAGTAACAAAAACCTTACCCTGATAGACCGCAGCGCCGCGATTGTTAACACCACAGCAACCTTTACCAGCCACATTTCCTGCTACTTCCGGATCAAAGCGCCAGTGTGTTTCTCCGGTAGAGGCATCGATGGCATCCACCTGTCCCCAGGATTCAGTGAGATAGAGAACTCCGTCTACATAAAGTGGTGTGGACTGCTGACCCTGATTGGCACGAATATCCAGGTACCAGGCCAGACCCAGTTCATTGATATTTTCTGTGTTGATCTGATCCAGTGAGGAGTAGCGCTGTTCATTGTACGTACCGCCATAGGTGAGCCACTGCTCCGGTTCATTGCTGGCATTATTCAGCCGTTCCTGGTCAATTCTGCCAAATGCCGACTCTGAAGTCGCAGAAGAAGCGGGTGCTGCAGAAGAAGTTGACTCCTCACTTCCACCGCATGCAACCAGCAAAAAGGTCATCGAAGCAATGATGGATATTCTGAACTTGGACATAACGATTTCCTATACTAATTATTTGGAGTTAGAAAGACGCCGGTAATACCGGGTGTTTTATCTAAATGACCGCCAAGTATCTCGCAGCAGATTGGAAGATGCACGGGTTTTTCCGGAAAAAACCCTGATGATTTATTGATGGAAGTTACTGCTTCACGTCAGGCGTTATGCATCATACGCTTGATGAACGGGGAAATGACCAACATGAAAATGGCAATGCCCATAGCGATATAACCCACTTGGGTATAGATCTCTATATAGGTAGCTTTGGCTGTAGCGGCATCTGCCAACTGACCACCGATAGTCTCAGCCCCGGTAGTCGATGCAATCACCCCTGCCAGGTAGTTGGACAACCCACTAAAAAGAAACCAGGCGCCCATGGTCATTCCCACAGCATGGGCCGGCGCAAGTTTGGTGACTGCAGATAAACCTACTGGTGACACCATCAATTCACCAATGGTATGAATCCAGTAAATCAGGAAAATAAAATACACAGCGGTCATACCTGTTTCACCAGACATTTTCATGCCTGCCACTAAAGACAAAAAGCCCAGGCCAGCCAGGAATACGCCCATGGCGAATTTCACCGGCGTTGAGGGATTAAGTTTGCGCCTGTCCAGAGATACCCACAGCCATGCCAGTAACGGCGCAAATATGACAATGAACATGGCGTTCAGAGATTGAAATACCGGCGCAGGTACGGACCACCCGAACATGGTTCTTTCCACCAGGCGTCCGGTAAAGAGATTCAAGGATGAGCCTGCTTGTTCGAACAGGGCCCAGAACGGAATTTGCGCCAGGATAAAATAGATACCTGCCAGCATCCTGTCGCGTTCCTCACCCTGACAACGCATAAAGGCATAACTGATAAGAAACATAAATACCAGGATGCCAAGGATGCCCACATAACTTTGATCCACGAGGTGGGAATTCATCATCAGAAAAAGTGACAGGGCGATAATACCCAAACCAGTGAGATAGCACATATGCTCTATGTTTAGCGGGCCGATCACTTTCTCTTTCAGTTTTTCTTCACTAGGAGGTTCCGCTTTGCCTTCAAGCCAATCCTGGTATTTCAGAAATACCACCAACCCCAGGGACATGCCAATACCAGCCAGGCCAAAGCCGTACTTCCAGCCGTAGACAATACCCAAAATACCGCAAGTAATAGATGAGAGGAATGCGCCAAGGTTGATGCCCATGTAGAAAATAGTGAAACCGGAATCACGGCGAGCATCCCCATAACCGTAGAGCGCACCAACAATAGTAGAAATATTGGCCTTGAGAAAACCCACTCCGGCAATGATCAGCCCCAGGGACAGGTAAAGGATATTCAGATAGAACTGCTCGGTTTCCACACGCAAGGTATAACTGTTGGTAGGAATAATTGCTGGCAAGCCAACAGCTGCTGGATCGGCAATCAACAGATTGGTAGCTCCCTCACTGAAACTTATCCGGGAAACTCCCTGATCAGAAATAATTATTTGGTTGGCGTCACCCCCCCTGCCATCAAGAGTTAACTGGTATTCCCCACCATCCAACGACATGATCTGGCGCGAACCATTGCCCTCGAAGGCCATCCCGAAATGACCTAGTACCAGCAAAATTGCACCAAATGTCACGGCCTTTCTGGAGCCCAGGTATTTATCCGCCAGTGAGCCACCTATGATAGTCATCACATAGACCAGTGCGGTGTATGCACCATACATGATGGTTGAGCGCTCATCGGAAAATAGAAAATGCTGGGTCAGGTAAAAAATTAACAACCCACGCATGCCGTAGTAGGAAAAGCGTTCCCACATTTCGGTAAAAAACAGGATAACCAGGCCGCGAGGATGGCCGAAAATGGTATTGCTGTTTCCAGCGGCAGGACCGACATTGTCCTGGCTAACTGTAGTCTCAGTCATGGTTAATTCTGGCTATTGATATTGGTTATGGAAAGATCAGGGTAAGAAGGTAGACCGTATCAGCCGTTTTTTCAAGGGATACCCAATACGGGAGAACAGCCCTGCCTGCTTGAGGAATGGAAACGAAAATATGTACTTTGTTGAGTTAGTCTAAAGAGCACCGAAAGCTGGAAAAACCCGGCTTTCGGATACTCAGGGGAATGTGACATAAAAAACAACCCTACGTTTCAAGGAAATTTATAATTCCTTAAACGGTCATCCTTCAATAACAGGAATACCGCCAACCATTATCACGAGTAGACCAAAAGGACTCCATTGCGAACCGGTTAAATATACAAACTCCTTAATAACTGCAGGAAATGCTTCCAGTCATTTTTAAGAATATATATTCTTTTAATTTATTCAAGAGAAATATTCACAACCATTTTTAATAGCCTGGTTCCAGTATATAACCCTACTGTGGGATACCAAGGTATTTCCTCAGGAATAACATGGAAATATTAGCGTGAAAAATAAAAATTACCTTATATTTCAATATTTTATGTTATTTAATAGAAACTCATGGTTTAAAGTCGACAATGACTGCCAGTTTGGAGTAAATTGGTTATCCTTACAATTTTCAGGACGTATGTGGAATTCAAAATCTGAATCCAATATAAACAGAATTCTTATTCTATAATTATGAGTATTGAACAAAAAGTCCACGGTAGAAAGATCAAGCAACAACGCGGCCAAGTAACCTACCAAGCCCTGGTAGATACAGGCTTCAGGCTTCTGGAGAAAAAAGATCTGGAAAATATCTCCGTGGCAGAGTTAGCCAAGGAAGCCGGTTACTCAGTAGGGGCTTTCTATGCCAGGTTCCACAGCAAGGATCAATTTTTTGATGCCTTGATTCAGGCGCATTTAATCAGCCGTACAAACACTCTCGTAGAGCTGTATACCAATATCTCGAGTGAAGCCCTGGTTGAAGACTTGATTGAAAACATGATCAATTACTATTGGGAACACCGTCAATTCTGGCGTACGGTACTTCTTAAAAGCTCCAAGGATGCTGATTTCTGGGAACCTTTTAAAGAGCACTTTTTTGCTTCCAGCAAGCGATTTATTGGTTGGCTTTACCTTGAGAACAACAGGACTTTGTCTGAACAGGAAGAAGCCAATATTTATTTTGCATTTCAAGTGGTGCAAAGTACTATCAATAACACGTTATTCAATAGGTCAGGCCCAGTTCTCATCGGGCAAAAACTATTTGTTGAAGAACTGGTAAGAACATTTAGACTGGTCTCAGATTTCGACAATTTGGTTAAGAAATCCTGACCGATTAGTATTTCTATCGAACTCTTAATATCTATCGAACTCTTAATAATAGGAATTACTAGATAGAGCGACTAGATAGAACATCTGAATAGAACAACCAAGAAAATTCATCCGGGGGGACTATGTCGTTTTCTACCAAACGCCGTACCTACTTTCTGTTTTCCATTCTGTCGCTCTTTCTGCTATTGCTTTCGGCATGCAGCCAACAAAGCGATAACACTGTCGAGGCGGGTGCTGAAGAGTCTCAACAAGAAAACCGCCCAAATATCCTGCTAATTGTCGCCGATGACCTGGGATATGCTGATCTGGGTTTTAACGGAAGTGAAATACCCACACCTTATCTGGATTCGCTTGCCGCCAATGGCATGTTGCTCACCGATTTCTATACCAGCATGACCTGCTCTCCTACCCGCGCCATGCTAATGTCAGGCACAGACAATCATCTGGCTGGACTCGGTGTTATGACCGGGCCCTCCCGTGAGGAACACATGAACCAGCCCGGGTATGTGGGCTACCTTAATGACCGCGTGGCCAGCCTGGCTGACCTGATGAGTGATGCTGGCTACAACACTTATATGACCGGCAAATGGCACCTGGGCATGGATGTGGAAAACGGTCCCCGTGCTCGGGGCTTCCAGAAGTCATTTGTGTCACTGGATGGCGCAGCCCATCTTGGTGGCTGGGATTGGCGCGGCCCTCAGCCAGCAAATTACCGGGATGGCGATGAACTGGTCCAGGTCGAAGATGATTTTTACACCACTCGTTTTTATACCGAAAAAATGCTGGAGTATATTGATGGAGACATTGATGACGGTAATCCATTCTTCGCCTACCTGGCCTACACCGCTCCCCACTGGCCATTGCAGGCGCCCAAGGCTTCCATTGACAGGTTTCGCGGCTGGTACGATGAGGGCTACGAAGCCCTGTACCTGAGCCGCTTCGAACGTCTGAAGGAACTCGGCCATATTTCGGAAAATGCCGAACCCATGCCCATGGATGTTTTCAACCCACGCTGGGCAGACCAACCCGATGAAGAAAAAGCCTTAGCGGCGCGGCGTATGGAAATCTATACCGCCATGGTCAGCGACCTGGATACCTATGTCGGTAAGGTGATTAATTATCTGAAAGGCATTGGCGAGTTCGACAATACCTTCATTATGTTCATGTCTGACAACGGTGCTGAATCCAGCCGCCGCGACCTTACTCCGAATATTGCCCAACATATAGGTACTGCCTATGACCACAGCCTGGACAACCTGGGTGCCGCCAACTCCTATGTCATGTATGGCGCCAACTGGGCCACGGCCAGCGCAGCACCCTGGCGCCGTCACAAATTTACCGGCTTTGAAGGCGGCATACACGTACCTGCTTTTGTACATCATTCCGGATTGGTAGAAGCGGGAACCAGTAATGGCGGCTTCAGCACAGTCATGGATGTTCTGCCCACTTTCCTGGCTCTGGCCGGCACCAGTCATCCCGGCATCAGTTACCGGGGGGCAGAAATCGAGCCAGTGAAAGGCAAGTCAATGCTGCCGCTGATAACAGGTGAAACCGCTGAAATTCATACTGAAGATAACTACATGGGCTGGGAGCTGTTCGGACAGCGCGGCGTGCGCCAGGGTGACTGGAAAATTGTGTGGGATGTCACCCAGGGTGATGATGCTCGCTGGATGCTATTCAATCTGTCCAATGACATCAGTGAACAGAATGACCTGAGCATTGAGCGCCCTGACAAGCTGACAGAAATGATTGCACTCTGGGAACGCTATGAAGAAGAAAATGGGGTCATTTATGTCTTCCCGGAATAAAACCTTTTTCCTGGCCCTGGGCCTGAGCGGTCTTGTCATCGTCGTAGCCCTTGGCTGGTCCGTCGCCAGAGTCGGAATTCCCGGCATTGGTACCAGCAGTCTTGTCAGCCAATGTCAGGTAATTGCACTACCTGATTCTCCTTATCCTGGAATGGTCAGGATTGAAGGCGGCAATTTTATCATGGGCGCTGAGGATACCTATTTCGAGGAAGGCCCCTCATTTGAAGTAAGCGTGGATGGTTTCTGGATGTCCCAACATGAAGTGACTAATGAACAGTTCAACGACTTCGTCGCTGCCACAGGTTACCTCACTCTTGCTGAACGTGGCATAGAAAATCCCGCCACTGGCGAGCATATTCCCGGCTCTGCCGTCTTTACTCCCCACGTCAGTGACGTCCCTGTGAATCCCTTTGCCGGATGGTGGATGTTCATGGAAGAAGTGGACTGGCAACACCCTGAAGGCCCAGATACTTCTATTGAGGGACGTGACAAGCATCCTGTTGTGCACATAGCCTTTGAGGATGCCCAGGCCTATGCCCAGTGGAAAGGTCATGCACTGCCTACCGAAGCGCAATTTGAATATGCCGCCCAATCCAGCCAGCAACGCGACAGCAAGGGAAATTTCCAGTCCAATACCTGGCAGGGCCTGTTCCCGTTTCAGCATGACACCCAGGATGGTTTCACGGCTACTGCACCTGTTGGCTGTTATGCGCCCAATGAACTGGCACTGTATGACCTGATTGGCAATGTCTGGGAATGGACTGCCTCACCCTACTTCGTCAATCACGCTTTTCAGGACAAGGAAAGTTTCCCTGAAGGCTATGATCCTAATCAGCCTGGCGAACCGGTTGCAGTCATAAAGGGCGGCTCTTACCTGTGTGCGCCAAACTACTGTATGCGATACAGACCGGAAGCACGTCAGGCACAAAGTAAAGGCCTGGGAACTTCTCATATCGGCTTTCGTACCGTCATCAACCCTTAAAGTTTTTTGCCGTTTGAGAGATAGGAAAGCACGTTCGTGCAACAGGATCCTGAATAAAATTAAATTTATATAGAAACGTCAAACTCATGCATATCCTTATCACCGGTGCCAATGGTTTTATTGGCAGACACCTCGTTAAAAAACTGCTGGCAGAGTCCTGCTTATTGTCACCTTCCCGTATCACAGTGATGGACCTGGTTCTGGACCAGATTCCTGATAACCCACTGGTCAAAAAAGTGTCAGGCAGTTTTACCGAACTGGAATTGCTTGCAGCCGCCATGAACGAAACAGTCGACCTGGTATTTCACCTTGCCAGCGTACCCAGCGGTCTGGCAGAAAATAATTATGCACTTGGTGTTGAGGTCAATGTGCACGGCACTATGGCCTTGCTTGAAAAACTAAAAGACCAAGACAACAAACCAACTATGGTCTTTGCCAGTTCAATCGCCGTTTTTGGCAAGCCTCCATTGCCCGAAGTGAATGACGATACATCGCCCACACCCAACCTGAGTTATGGCGGGCAAAAGGTGATCGGTGAAACCCTCGTTGCAGACTTTATAAGAAGAGGCTGGATCAAAGGCTGCTCTGTGCGACTGCCCGGGATTGTGGCAAGACCGCCAGAGCCCAATGGGGCGATTTCAATTTTCTTCAGTGATTTAATTCGTAATTTAAGCAATGGCGAAGCCTTCACATGCCCGGTTTCACCCCAGGCCAAGTCCTGGCTTATGTCAGTAGCATGCTGTGTAGATAACCTATTACATGCAGCTACTTTGGAACAGAACACTCGGCGAACCTGGACCCTACCCGCCATGCATGTGTCTATAGAGGACCTGGTAGCAACTATAGACGAACAGACAAGCAGCCATGATGTGCTATCACTGATCAGTTACGATCCTGATCCCTGGGTGGAAGAAAATTTCGGTAGTTATCCACCGCTCAATTGTCCTGAAGCGGAATTGGCCGGTTTCCATCACGACGGCAGTTTACAGCTACTTGTAAACAACAGTCTGGAAGGATTGTAAAAGGAGTTGTCAGACCCTGCTCAGATCTCAGTCAGATAATCCGAGTTGTCGAAGGCTGCCATGATGTTCTTCATGCGCGCCTCTACCAGTTCTCTATCTTCGGGATGAGTAATGACATAAAGCTGGTTCTGTTTAATGGCATTGATGACCCATCGGCCAAACTGCACCGGATCTGTTCCTGCCCCTGCCGCTTTGGCCAATTCATGATTGTCGTTAGTTTCAATGGCACCGCCATATTTTTGCGGTCTGTATTTCCCTGAATGGGATAAATCCGTATTCACTACACCTGAGCACAGAATTGAAACGCCGATGTCATGGGGGGCCATATCTACTTTCAACGCTTCACCCAGTCCCACCAAACCATATTTGGTCGTGTTGTACATACCTTGACCACGACTGGGCTCATAGACTCGCAGTCCGCTGATTGAGCTGGTGATTACGATATGGGCGTCACCGGGATGTTTCATTACAAACGGTAGCGCCGCCTGTATGACATAAGCCGAGCCTTTCAGGTTGACGTCTAGGATCCAGTCCCAATCTTCGACTTTTGCCTGATCCAGAGGGACCATTGTCCCGGCAACGCCTGCATTGGCACATACAATGTGAATGTTGCCGAAGCACTCAAAGGCATCAGTGACTGCCTGGCTGACTGCTTCCTTGTCAGTCACATCTACAACGAAAGTTTTTATCCGGACACCTGATTGCTTCAGTTCTTGTTCAGTATGATTCAGTCTTTCCCCATCAATATCAGCCAGGGCCAGATTCATGCCCTGTTCGGCAAAGGCTTTTGCCATGCCAACACCTATACCGGAGGCTCCTCCAGTGATGAAAACAGTTTTTTCTTTAAATGACTTGATGTTAATTACCTCGAATCAGTGCTAAATGTCTCGAATCTATATGACCGTGCAGAAACGAAGGCGGAATAATACGGGATTCCTTGCCTCAGAAACAGTACCGTGACTACCTGAAACAGCAAGTATTGGGCAGTATTCACAGATTAATATCAGTCTCAATGGCGGTGCCGGCAATGTGGATATTTCGGCAGTGACCGGAGATATTCTCATCGGAATAAAATAATCTCTTCTTTAATCTCTAGAACAGAAATACTGTTACCCGATCTATCAGCCAATAAGCGGCAGGGATGCCGATCACATAAGCTGCCATCAAGTCCATACGTTGGTCTGTCAAAACTGCCGATACTTTCGAGACCTTAGACCGGTGCCTGAGAAATTTCTGCAGACTCCAGATGGTTGTAGTCACCAGCAATATAAAGGCAATCTGCCCTGCTTCCACGCCAAGATTAAAAAATAACAAAGACACCAGGATTTCATTCTGAATAAGTCCAATCTCACCAAGGGCGCTGGCGAAACCCAGGCCATGCAATAAACCAAAGCCAAAGGAAACGATAAGCGGATACTGGTAAGTCAGGCTGTCATGTTGTTCCCGGCTTATTTCATAGGCCAGAAATACTATAGACAGAGCAATGGCCGCCTCAACGGGTACGATGGGAATTGATACTAATTCCAGGGACGACAAACTCAGGGTAATGGAATGAGCGACAGTGAAGCCTGTGACTGTCCACAGAATGCGTTTGAGAGTGCGAGCAATCACAAGCAGTCCCAGAACAAACAATAAATGATCCAGGCCGCCAAGAATGTGCTCTACCCCCAGGGCAAAGTATTGCTTTGCCACATTTCCGGTTGTTGGTTCTTCAGGCACTTGCCATTGAGGTTGTGTGGGAGTCAGCATGGCGGTCCTGGCTAAACCATCCAGTGTCGTCATCCGGAAAAAAGTGGCCAGGGATGGATTGAAAAACGGATAAACAACGGTAAGGAATTTACCGGTTAAACCTCTGGAGCACAGTACAGACCCGTTGCGACTGCCAGTACCAGTAACGCTGCTTTGTTCTTCACACCCTTCCGGCCAGGTAACAGTCGGCAGATTATCAGGCTCTACCGTTTCAGGGACTGTGAGGGAATACTGGAAGACACCGGGGAACTGCTCATTAATAGCAACAACGACTGGCCTGGCGTCATGGGCCAATACTATTCCTTTCACAAACATCAGGAAGATTAAAAGCATGCTTTTAATCATTCACACTTTCCTTTTTCCTCATCATTCTTCGTTCATCATATCAATACGAACCTCATAACCCGCCACGACCTGGTCCTCGGCTTCTCTCCTTTTATTTATCATCGTCTCATAGCGCCAGTCATCTATTACCCTGTCACGTATCTGCTCCAGTTCGGGAATAGTGGCCTCAGTGCGCTCACTAAGCATGACAAGGTGAAAGCCGTACCGTGATTCATACGGGCCCTGCCACGAACTATCTGATGGTGGCAAGGCATCAAGCGCGGCAACAAAGGCATCAGTAAAATTATTTATTACAAAATCCCGTGTACGTTCTACGTAATTTTGCAGAAAAGGGTAACGATCGCCATACGCAGAGGCATCATTGAAAGCGATACTTGAGATTTGTGAGCTTCCTAACAGGCTAACTGCATCCGCTTCAGCATTGTCCCACCCTCTGTCTTCACCATCGAAAAAAATATGGGTGAACGTGTATACCTCATCTACCTTGTATTCCTCTCTCCATACTTCATAGAAGGCTTCAATCTCACCAGACTCAGGCTCCAGTGCCTGACTCACCATATTTTCAAGCAAGAATTCCACTTTTTGCACAAGGCGCTGGCGAATAATGTAGTCGCCCTGATCCATACCCATCACAAGAGCTTCCCGGTGCAGGGCTTCTTCCCTGACATATTCTGCGATCAACTGTTCGACTTCCTCTACGCTCATGCTATCGAGTTGCTCACTGAACAGAGCCGGTTGAAAGGCCTGCGCTCTGAATTGCATGAAATTCAGCAAGGCGGTTCTGTCCACCCTAATTACTTTGTCAGCAGGCCCGGTATCCGCAGGCTCAGGGCTGATGAGCCCATAGACAATAAAAATCAGTAGCCCGGCGAGAAGAAAATGGAATAATGGCTGTCTTATAAAAGTCATCATAGGCAAAGTTGATTTTTTAAAACCCTGATCATTTGTTAATCTGTAGTTATTCTAGTCTGTCAAACTGGCACAAGAGCAATTGCCAGGACTGTTTCCACGCTTCATCGAAGCAGTCCTGGAAAAGTATATCAGGGAATAGCTTCACACCCTGTTGCTACCCATCCCAGTCAGGAGGATGAAAATGATGACACAATTAAACATCACCAGGGCACTCCTGGTTTTCGGATTTCTTTACGGGTTGACCAGCCTGCTAGCCACCTTTAATCACATCGGCGATCCGGCTTATCTTGTTCAGGCTGAATTCGGTGGAGGTCAAGCGCATTCCTGGTATCAAGCCTTGCATGAAGCCTTTGGCGATATTGCCACCTTGATAGTAGTCCTGTTTGTTTTTTTGCCGACACGAAAGTACGCCAGCCTGTCACCTGGTGGATTTGCCAGGTACTACTGCTTGGTTATTACTTGCCCTATTGGGCTGGCATGCCGTTCATTGAAGAACTGGCTGCACCAAGCCTGCAGGCAGAAATTAACCATATAGTTCAGGCACCCTTTGCCCTGGCCGGGCTATTTTGGGGTAAGAAAGAGTTTTTCAAATCCGAACTCACAGGTGAAGAATCTGCTTAAACAACAACACAATCTACTAGAACAGCATTAAATTATGTATCTGAAACTGCTAAAGAAAGGCGTTAAACAAGGCATACTCCATCTGCATTTACCAGACGGCAGTACGCATACCTTCGGCGAAAGTCGCCTGGAGGCTGACTGGTATATACTCGATGAAAAAGCCATTATCCGGGTTGCCAGGGACTGAGAATTTGAATTGGGCCAGACCTATATGGAAGGCGGATGGGATACAGGCGATGAAGACCTGAGATTACTGTTGGGTTTACTGCGTACTAATTTTTCCATACAAGTTTCACGCAAATGGTATTCACCCTTTCTGAAACTCTTGCAGCAATATAACAAGATAGCCCGCAGTTACAAAAACATAGCCCATCACTACGATACGGATGAAGCCATTTTCAGAAAGTTTTTGGACAAGGAAATGTATTATTCCTGCGCCTTCTTCAGGAATGAAAACGAGTCACTTCAACAGGCTCAGCAAAACAAGGCAGAATTGATCGCCCGTAAACTGCTGTTAAAACCAGGAATGAGAGTACTCGACGTAGGTTGTGGCTGGGGCAGTCTGGCATTTCATCTGGCGACTCATCATGATGTCCATGTCACTGGTATCACATTATCCAATGAGCAATTGCGCGTTGCCAAAAAAGAAGCCGAATCCCGGGGGATTGCAGACAAAACCGAGTTTTTACTTGCCGATTACCGGGAGCACAAAGCGCAGTATGAAAGAATTGTCAGTGTCGGCATGCTGGAGCACGTGGGTATCAAACACTTAGATGAATACTTTTCCAGGATCAATGAAATGTTAATCGATGACGGCACAGCTCTTATACATACTATCGGCAACAAGAAACTGGCCTTACCAACCAATCCCTGGATAGAGCGTTATATTTTTCCCGGCGGCAGAATTCCAACCCTGTCCCAAACGGCAAAGGAGATCGAAAAAGGACAATTGATGCTGACCGATGTAGAAGTCTGGCGATTGCATTACGCCTGGACCCTCAGGGAATGGTTGAAAAGGTTTCAGGAACACAGATCTGAAATTCTGGAGCTTAAGGATGAGGGGTTTTACCGGATGTGGGAATTCTACATGGCGGTTTGCGATATGAGTTTTGAATTTGCCAATCTTGTAGTCTATCAGTGCCAACTGTCCAAGCAACATGGCGTTGTTCCTGTCACAAGGGAATATCTTCATTCCTGATTATTAGTTTTAACTGTAACCAATATTAGCAATCTAATTCCACTGCCTATACACTTTTAACCTGATACAAAAATATGGAGAGTCGTTTTGCAGTGCCCTAAATGCCATAGCGGGATGCTGGAGCAAAAAGTGCTAACCCAGTCAGGTGAAGTGGTCATAGATAAGTGTGAGCGCTGCTCTGGACTTTGGTTTGACAGCGGCGAAGCTGAAAAACTGAAAGATGAATGGACTTCTTTGTCCATTGATGACGGTGATGCCAGCGTCGGCAGAATTTTCAACGAAATCACTCAAATTGATTGTCCTCGTTGCTTGAAGACCATGGTGTCAATGAGTGATCCAAAACAGCCACATATCCGTTATGAAGTTTGTAAAGATCATGGAGTCTTTATGGATGCCGGTGAGTTTTCCGATTTTCGGGAAATGACTCTGAAGGAAGCATTCGATCATATTCTGGATTTATATCGAAAGGACTCACCCCCAACCCAGGACGACAAAGAGCCTGAATAGTTGTTTGTGATATCAACGATCCATCATTTCATACGATTCAGATTTCTCGTGTAAATAATTTGACTAACTCTTCCCTTTTTTTCCCAGACAGGAGATTATTGTCTATCCGGCCTTGCACAGCGGCAGGGTAAAATAGATCATAAAATCAATGTGTTAAATAATATATTCATGGACTGATAAGTCCGGAGAATGGCCAATGAGTGACAGTAAGAACCCATTTCCCTTGCCAAGCGAAATTGAAGACGCCCCTGGTGCCGAAAACTGGGGAGAGATGTACCCCTATTTCACCAAAGTACAACCTGAAGACGACGAGCGCTTCTGGTTTTACAACTCAATGCATTTTTCTGAACCCATGTCAGCTTTTGACATGATCACAGCTGAATCGGCGTATCACGCCATGGGGGCTTATGTCACTCGCGTCTTTACCTTTCCTACAGCGATGGGTATCGATTACCGCTGCATAAACGGACGCATTTATATCACCGCCAACACGGTGGATGATCCTGATGAAATCGGCAAGCGCCTCGCCATGTTCCAGGAGCGAGCCGGACACTATTACGAAAACTGGGATGACATATTCGTTCAGTGGGAAAAACGTATGGGCCAGCTCATCAAAGAGATGAACGACATACAGATTCCCGAACTACCGGAATTCGAAGATGAAGCCGTAGTGAAAGAGGCAAAAGGGATCGCCCAGAACCATTACGTGCGTGAGACCTTTAATGAAGTCCTCGAAAAATATTCCATCATGTGGCAGCACCATTTTGAAATGCTCATGCTTGGCTACGGTGCCTATGTAGTCTTCTTCCAGTTCTGCAAACAGGCATTCCCTGAAATCGCCGACCAGACTGTCGCACGCATGGTGGCGGGAATTGATGTGCTCATGTTTCGGCCTGATGATGAATTAAAAAAACTGGCTAAACTGGCTGTTGAACTGGGGATAGAAGATGTTTTCAGGACCGACGGTAATCCAGATGTAATCTTGCCCGCTGTTGAAGCCAAAGGCGATGCCGGCAAACAATGGCTGGATGCTCTCGCCGAATCCAGAGACCCCTGGTTCAACATTTCCACTGGTGATGGTTTCTACCATTATGAACGCAGCTGGAATGATGATTTGTCCGTCCCACTCTCCGCGCTGCCTCACTATATTGAACTCATCAAGAAGGGTACAAGTCTGGACCGACCGACCGCACAGCTGAAAGAAGAACGAAGGCGTATCATCCATGAATACCGCGAGCTGCTGAATACGGATGAGGATAGAGCTGCCTTTGATCAGATGCTGGCAGTAAGTCATCTGGTCTTTCCTTATGTGGAAGATCACAAGTTTTATTGCGAGCACTGGCTCACTACCAGCTTCTTCAACAAGATAAGGGAATTCGGCGACCTTCTGGAGATGCATGGCATCGTTGAAGCAAGCGAAGATATCTTCCATATGCACCACACCGAAGTAAATCTCACCCTGGGCAATCTGATGAACAGCTGGGCTGCAGGCTCCAGGCCGGTGAACCAGGGTTACTGGCCACCTATCATTGCTGAACGCAAACGTATGCTGGAAGTATTAAAGGAATGGGAGGCACCGCCAGCAATTGGCCCAATGCCGGACAATATAGAAGACCCTGCCCTACAGATGCTCTGGGGTATCACTACTGAAACCCTACACACATGGGCAGCACCCTCCGTGGAAAATGAAAACGAATTGTTAGGTTATGCTGCTTCCTCAGGTGTAGTCGAAGGCGTGGCCAAGGTACTGCGTGGCATCAGCGATTTCGGTGAAATCAATGAAGGCGATATTCTCGTTTGCCCGATAACGCATCCCAGCTGGAGCCCGCTATTCAGCAAGATCAAAGCAGCGGTTTCCGACATCGGCGGCACTATGTCTCATATGGCCATCGTAGCCAGGGAATACGGTATGCCAGCAGTCGTCGGAACTGGAGAAGCCACTAAACGTATCAAAACCGGACAAAGAATTAGAGTGGACGGGGACAGTGGAGTTGTTACGATACTTGAGTAACCAGGATCAGCAATCGCTATGCTATGCCGACTTATGTATTTTTTAATTGGATAAAGGATAAAGGATAAAGGTGAGAATCTGAGCCTACTACTTGTTTGGTTTTTCTTTTCTGCCTCAAAATATAAGAAAAAAATGATGTCGGCTAACTACTAAATACTGACCTTTATCTTTTATCCTTTATCTTTATTTCCCCACTTCCCTTACCAGCAAGAACAACTGAAACACAAAATATTAATGACTTCAGGCAACACAATTTTATGGTTCAAAGACATCTCGCTCAACGATCGTCCTCGCGTTGGTGGTAAAGGCGGCAGCCTGGGTGAATTGTGTAATGCACAGATTCAAGTTCCCGATGGTTATGTTGTTACCACTGATGCCTTTTCTGCCTTTCTGGACATACTGGATGCCGAGCATGGTATTCGTAAAAAAATAGCGGCTCTTGACCCGAATAATCACAAGACCTTTAATTATGTATGCAGTGAAATGCGGACACTGTTAGAACAATCCCCACTATTGCCTGAACTACAACAAACCATCTGTGATGCTTACAACACGCTAGGTGACAACATTCCCGTGGCCGTGCGATCCAGCGCCACCAGTGAAGACAGTGAAGAGGCCAGTTTTGCCGGTTTACAGGATACTTACCTGTGGCAGATAGGCCATGATCAGCTAATGGATTCTGTGCGCAAATGCTGGGCCAGCATGTACAACCCCGAATCAGTTGCCTACCGCCTCAAACTTGGCCTGCCGGAAGACCAACTGGCCATGGCTGTGGTGGTGCAAACGATGGTCAACTCCCGCTGCTCCGGTGTCATGTTCACACGCAGCCCCACGACTGGTGACAAGTCTGTAATTACTATTGAAAGCAGTTGGGGGCTGGGCTCAAGTATTGTCAGTGGCGAAGTGACCCCGGACAAATTCGTTATCAATAAAATCACCGGTGAAACCACATCCAGGAATATTGCTGAAAAACATATAGAGCATCTTCCGGAAGCAAGTGGCGGCATTTCCGAAATGCCTGTCACTGAAGAACGCAGAAAAATTACCAGTATCAGCGAAGAGGAGCTAAGCGAGCTCACCTCGGTGGCAAGGCGCGTTGAAAAACATTACGGGATTCCCCAGGACATCGAATGGGCCATTGATCAGGAAGGCAATTTATTGCTTCTGCAAAGCCGACCTGAGACTGTGTGGGCAACCAAGGACAAAGAACCGGTCGCCAAACCCGCAGCAAGACCATTTGATCATATTTTTAATGTTTTGGGAGGCCAGAAAAAATAATGAGCCTTTCCCATGAAGATGTTCAGGAAATTCTGCGCCTGCTGGATGACAACGGCTACACCGACATGACACTCGAGACAGAGAATTTCACCTTGACGTTACAGCGTACAGACGACGGAAAAAATTGGACGCAAGAAACCAAGACAGCTCCCAGGATCAAGAAGGAGCTAACGGCGAGAGTTAGAACAGGAATATCCATTGAGAATGAAAAAGAAAAAGAGCCAGAAGCCTCAGAAGCAGGATTAATTGATATTCGGGCACCCATGGTGGGCACATTCTATCGCTCCCCTAACCCAGGCGCAGACCCTTTTGTGGAAAAAGGCAGCAAGGTTAAACCTGATACCGTCATTGCCATCATCGAAGTGATGAAGCTGATGAACTCCGTCCCCGCCGGTCAGCAGGGGGTAATCACTGAACTCCATGCACAGGATGCACAGTTTGTTGAAAAGAGTCAGTTGCTCATGCGTGTGAAACCGGCAGGCTGAGCGGATAACCATGACCATACACCGTCTGCTTATTGCCAACCGGGGAGAGATCGCCCTGCGCATTATCCGCACCTGCCAAAAAATGGGTATCAAGACCGTGCTTGCCGCGTCTGACGCAGACATGGTTTCAGTCCCCGCACAATTGGCAAATCAAGTGGTGAATATTGGCCCTCCATCTTCTCTGCAAAGTTATCTGAATATCGACAAAGTCGTGCAGGCCGCCGTTCAGTGTTCGGCCGATGCCATCCATCCAGGCTATGGCTTTTTGTCTGAAAATGCCGGACTGGCCAGCGCCTGCGAAAAAGCCGGCATACTTTTTATCGGGCCCACCATTAATCAACTTAATGCCATCGGCGACAAACTCAAAGCCCGCGACAATGCCGTGGCAGCCTGCCTGCCCATTGTGCCGGGTGGGCCGGTCAGCGATACAAACAGCGCAGAAACATTGGCAAGCGACATCGGTTTTCCAGTGCTGGTCAAAGCGGTCGGCGGCGGTGGCGGTCGCGGCATGCAGATTGTCCATGATGCAACATCACTGGCATCGACGTTATCCCTTGCGCAAGCCGAAGCGGAAAATGCCTTCAACGACAAACGTCTGTATCTTGAAACCTATGTCACCAGTGGCCGGCATGTGGAAGTCCAGATTTTGGGTGATGGCAACACTGTCATTCACTTGGGCACCCGGGACTGTTCCATCCAGCGTCGTTACCAGAAGCTTGTGGAAGAAGCACCGGCACCGGAATTATCAACGGCACTGCGAGACGCGATGGAAACTGCTGCGGTAGATTTTGGTAAGCACCTGGCCTATCGCGGCGCTGGCACCGTGGAATTTCTGGTGGATACCAACAAAGAAACATTTTATTTTCTGGAAATGAATGCCCGCATCCAGGTGGAGCATCCGGTGACAGAAGCTATTACCGGTCTCGACCTTGTAGCCCAGCAGATTCGCATTGCCGAAGGCAGGCCGCTTGGAATCAATCAAGAGGATGTCACATTTCATGGCCACGCCATTGAATGCCGACTCAATGCCGAGGATTGCAGTAATGATTTCCTGCCATGTCCTGGCACAATAACGCAGGCTATTTTCCCTGCCGGCCCGGGAATTCGGATCGACACTCACATAGAAAGTGGCAGTATTGTGCCGCCTTATTATGATTCCTTATTGGGTAAATTAATCGTCTGGGGAGAAGATAGACAGGAAGCCGTAAAGCAGTTGCAGTCAACCCTTGCCCGTTGCCAGATCGAAGGTGTTGCCAGTAACGTTATGCTACACCGCGCCATTCTGAACGAACCCGCTTTTGTAAAAGGCGGAGTTGATACGGGATTTCTGCCTTCGCATCTGGCAGCTGGAGACTGGAAGCTGGAGGCTAAAAATGGCTGAACTAAAGCTGGTAGATGTCAGCATTCGTGACGGCAACCAGAGTCTGTGGAGCATGACAGGCCTGGGAACCAACCAGATCATGCAGGCGGCTCCCCTTATGGAACGGGTGGGTTTCCGAGCAATTGATTTCACCTCAAGCACTCACATGTCCATGGCCATTCGTTCCCACCAGGATGATCCCTGGGAACGCATCCGTTTAATGAAACGTGCATTGCCAAACATACCGCTGCAATTCATTTCTACTGGCTTCCGGTTTATTTCCTGGGAAACCGCAGACCACGACTTTATGCGTCTGGCTTATCGCACACTAATGAAAAACGGTATCGGCCGTTTCGTCCTGCTCGACCCCATGCATGACATGGACGCACTCATGCAAGTGGCACGCATCGTCAAAGAGGAAGGTGACGCTGAAAACATGGGCGCACTAACCTACACCCTCAGTGACGTTCACGATGATACTTTTTATGCAAACTGTGCACGACAAATTGCCGCTTCTGGCGATTTCGATCTGTTGTATATTAAAGATCCTTCAGGTCTGCTCACACCGGAGCGTGCCCGCACACTGATTCCGGCAGTTAAAAAGGAAATCGGTAACCTGCCTCTGGAATTGCATTCCCATTGCACCATTGGTCTGTCTCAATTTAACTATATTGTCGGTGCAGAACTGGGTATCGATGCCTTGCATGTGGCCATTGGCCCATTGGCCCATGGCTCTTCACTACCCTGCGCATCACAGACCATTGCCAACCTTAAAACCCACGGCTACGAAGTGGATGCAGATGAGAAGGCGGTCAAACAACTGGAAAATTATTACTTTGCCTTGGCGAAAGCTGAAGGACTATCGGTGGGCCAGCCACAGGCCTATGACGCCTCTTATCTCAAGCATCAGATAGCCGGCGGCGTACTCACCACCACGCGCAGGCAGCTGGCAGAGTTGAAACTGGAACACCGGTTTGATGAAGTTATGGCCGAAGTTGAACAGGTGCGCGCCGATCTTGGCTCACCCATCATGGTCACGCCCTTCCCCCAGATTGTCACCACTCAGGCCATGTTCAATGTTATGGGCAATGAGCGTTATGAACAGATTCCTGACCAGGCCATTCGCTATGTGCTTGGACGCTTCGGACGACCGACCGCGCCAGTAGACCAAAATGTGCTGGATAAAATAATGGCACTGCCACGAACAAAGGAAATCGAACAGGAACCGGCCAAAATGACATTGAAAGAAAGACGCGCAAGCTTTCCGAAAAATATGTCCGATGAGGAGTTTTTACTGCGCGCTGTGATGCCACACGATCTGATCGACAGCATGAAGAACCGAGCGCCTCATCAGTTGTATTACAACCCGGAAGTTGAAACTATCAAGAAACTGTTAAAGGGATTGAAAGAAAAAGGCTCGCCTTCTCACTTTTCAGTAACACAACCAAATTTCAAGCTCGAACTAAAGAGAAAATCTTCCTGATCCGGAAAACTAGAACATAAAAGATAAAAATTTTCAGTGATACCATAGCCCGCATAACATCAAGGAAACATTCCCATGAAAAGGTCACTCTATGTATTAGCTCTCATGCTGATTATTTCCAACCCTCTGTCCGCACAATCGGATACCGAAGCGGGCGCCTCGGCTGTCTTCGAACAATTTCTGGTTGCGATGACCAATACTGATATAGAAACCGTACTCAGCCTGTTTTCTGAAGACGCCCTGTTCTGGGGAACCGGTTCATCATCACTGGTGACTGTACCCGCAGGAGTACGTCAGTATTTTGAACCTGTTGGCCTTAATGAACCTGGGCAGACTATCGCTCGGGCAAGAGATTATTCCGCGAAAGTCATTTCTGATGAACTGGTGTTGATTTCAGGTATGTGGGAAGTAGTACAACAAGGCCAGGACAGCGGCACACCGCTGCGAGTAAGCATGGCTGTCGCTCTTCGTAACGGGGAATGGGTAATTATCCAGTTTCATAATTCTGCCGTTCCACAGTAATTACTATTGATAAAAAGGCGCAAAGTAGAAAAGGAATAATAATTGATTCAAGCAATTATTTGTCTACGAATCAGTCTGCTCTTCTTCGTCTTCCGCTAGTTTTTTAATATCGACCTGACCCACGCGCAGGTCTTCGATTTCGATAACGGTCAACCTGAAATTGTCAATTTCAATAAAATCGCCGGCTTCCGGCATGCGTTCCAACTGATTCATTATCAGGCCAGACAGGCTGTTTGCTTCAATTTCATCTGAAATATCGATACCAATAAAACGCTCGATATCGCTCAGGGAGGCCAGGCCGTCAGCTTCCCATTTCCTTTCTTCGAGTTTGATGATGGGAACCATGGATTCAGAGCTATCAGTTTCATCTTCTATTTCGCCGACTATTTCTTCCAACAGGTCTTCAAGAGTAATGATACCTACAAATTTTCCGTATTCATCAACCACAAATGACATGTGGGCACGCATGTCTCGCATTTGCTCAAACAAGGTAGACACTCTTTGTGATTCCGGTACAACCAGAGGTGGCCGGCAAAACCGACGAATCTCTTTCCAGGGCTCCTGCTCTCCATCCAGCAGTGCCACATAGAGATCTTTGGTCAGTAGCAGTCCAATAATGTCATCAGTGGAACTATCAAGAACCGGGAAACGGGAATGACCAGTTTCCCTGATTTTCCTGAGATTCTCGGCTGGATCGTCACTGATATCCAGTACATCCACAGAATTATGGGGTAGCATTACTCGACCGATATGGCGTTGGTCAAAATCAAACAGATTTTTCAGCATCGTGGCCTTATCGTGTTCCAGCGTGCCATGTTCCTTGGATGTCGCCACCATGCCCTTGAATTCCTCGTTACTGTAAACTTCTGCGTGGGTTGCCTCTTCCACACCAAAAAGCGATAGCAAAGAACCGGATGCCCAGTTCAGTACCCAGTTGAGGGGGTACACCATCAGGTAGGTCAGATGCAGGGGATAGGCAATCCAGATTGACACCATTTCTGCCTTGCGAATGGCAAAAGTTTTCGGCACTTGTTCACCTACGACGATATGCAGCGAGGAGAAAATCAAGAAGCCAACAATAAATGCAGTAGTATGCAAAAACGCATCCGGCACACCAGCCCAGTGAAAAAGAGGCTCCAGCAAAGCAGCAACTGCAGGCTCACCTACCCAACCGAGACCCAAGGATGCCATAGTGATGCCAAGTTGGCATGCCGCAAGATAAGATTCAAGATTGGCTTGAATACCCATAGTCAGTTTTGCAGCAGCACTGCCGCTATTGGCCAGAGTTTCGATACGAAAACCCCTGGCTTTTACGAGGGCGAACTCCGCCGCCACGAAAAAGCCATTGGCAATTAATAAAATGACTACTACTACCAGATTCCCTGTTACGTTCACTTGTCTATTCTAGAGCATTTCATTTATGTTCCTCTCCGTAGAATGCCACCCAATATGGTCAATGGCGGCAATTTTGCAAGTAAATTGGCTTGTAGATACAAAAAGCCCAGGGTGCTTAAGCCTGTACTGCAGTTTTGCTGGTGAAAAAGCAATTTTAACAAAGTATAGTACCAAACTTTATTTTCAAGAGAATCCAGGCTTTAAATGACTTCCCAGCATAATGAACGACTCAGGCGAATCAAGGGCTTGGTTTTTGACATGGATGGCACCCTGATTCTTGGCGATAAAAAAAACAATAACATGAACATACTGCCAGGCGCAGCGGAATTCATTTCCCTTCTAATCAAGAAAAATATCCCCTACGTGGTCATGACCAATGGTACCGCCCGATCTCCCAAGGACTATGTGAAAGTTTTAAGCGAAGTGGGTATCCCCATGAATGACAACACCATGATGACTCCAAGCAGTGTTGCTGCTGAATATTTTGTTCAGAAAGGTTATAAACGCATTATGGTGTTGGGCTGTCCAGGAGTCTGGGAGCCTTTGGTTGACCTGGGATTGGACGTTGTTCTGTCCAGCATAGAAGATCCCGGCCCTGTAGATGCAGTTTTTATTGGCTGGTATCGGGAATTCGGTTTTAAAGATATTGAAAATGCCTGGCTGGCTGTGCGTGATGGCGCAGAACTGTACACCGCATCGGATGTGCCCTTTTTTGCCACAGCCAACGGCCCGGGCATCGGTACCTCCTGCGCCCTGGCTGCAGCGCTGAAACCCCTCACCGGCAAAGAGGCCATTGTGCTGGGCAAACCTTCATCTATCGCCATTGAAAGTGCAGCACGACATCTGGGTATCCCTGTCAATGAAATTGCAGTTGTGGGTGACGATCCTGATCTGGAAGTGCCTATGGCTATAAATAATGGCGCGCTGTCCATCTATGTACATACCGGCACAGGTGGCCCAAATGCCTTTGATGAAAGAGATAAGTCCACCTGGCCGCATATTTCAATTGCCAATGTAGGGGAACTGGTGGCACTTTATCAGGATGACAAATAAATTAATCCCAGAACAACCGCAACGTGTACTACTGGTCAATCCGACCAAGTACCTGGGTAACTTGCTTATCGCAGGTGGCTTGATGCAGTCATGGGCTAATTATTGCCAGGATCAGGGTATAGCCTTTCGAATTGTCATGGATGACAGTTTTCACGAATTGTGTGAACACAGTTTTCCGCCAGAAAGTTTGATTTATTTTCCAAGACGAGAAATAAACCAGGCCAACGTTTTTACCAAACCCTCCTTCTACCTGAACTGCCTGAAACAGATACGCCAATTCAAAGCCGATCTGGCATTCAACATTGAAGAAGATTCGGCAACCAGTAACCTGACCAGAATGTCCGGTGCAACATTTAAACTGGGCTGTAGTCCGGCGCGACACAGCTCAGGCTATGATCATGTAATACCCATTGTTTTTGAAAATAGACCGGTCGGTCAGGAACATCGCTGGAACAGTTATTTTGAAGTGTTTGCTGCATTGGGCTTGCCGCAACCTACAGCCTCTTCGTATCTAAAACTAAATCTTCCTTCAGCAGATGACGCGCTACAGACCAAATTACTTTCCAATGGAATCGATTATTCCAGACCCATCATTGCCCTGCATGCAGGTGCCACCAAGGACTACAAACAATGGCCACTGGATCATTTCACCGCACTTTGCCGGTTGCTGCTCAACGCCGGCATGCAGCCAGTTCTGCTTGGCGCCGGACAAAGCGACCAGAGAATTAACCAGAAGATTATTCAAGACCTGGATGATGAAAAGTCAGAGGGAAAAGTGGTGGATCTGTGTAATACCTTGTCGCTAAAAGAACTGGCGATATTTCTGTCCAGTTGTCATTTCATGATTGGCAATGACAGCGGACCCTTTCATCTTGGTTCTGCACTGGGCATCAAAGGTAGTGTCATTTTTGGCCCGACTAACAAGGCAATCTGGGGACCGTTGGGAAATGTCAGTAACCTGATTCAGGGTGAATTCAAGTGTGATCCAGCCTGCAGCAAAGCCTATTGTCTGCATGATCACAGGTGCCTGAAAGAAATAACGCCTGGTCAAGTATTTAGCACAATCCAGTTGTCATAAGCCCCCTGTATTTTCCAGAGAATAGTGCCCTTACAAACTGGCTGTGATTTGTCCCAGCTTTTTTGTGAGTAGCGAATTTTCCCGGTAATCAATAGGTATAACAACAAGACTTGGCCCATCCTCGGCTAGCGCCTTTTCCAAGGTGTCCAGCAAATCCACACTGTTATCACAGCGGTGGCCATGCCAACCAAAACTGGCGGCCAACATCATCCAGTCGGGGTTTCCAAAAGACAGGTCCGTATGGTGACCAAATTCGGTCTCCTGTTTCCAGGCAATCAATCCATATTCGTGATCTTCCCATACCAGCATGACCAGATTACTGTTCAGCCTTTTTGCGGTTTCCATTTCCTGCACATTCATCAAAAAGCCGGCATCGCCGGCAATGCCAAGAACACGGTTTTCAGGGGCTACCAGGGAGGCAGCGATGGCGCCTGGCAAGGCAAAGCCCATGGAACAAAAACCATTGGGAATAAGGCATGTATTGGGTTCATGGCAATGGTAATGCCGCGCTATCCACATTTTATGAGCGCCCACATCGGAAAGCAGGACATCATGGGGGCCAAGGGCCTGTCGGCAATCCCAAAGGGCTTTTTGCGGTCGAATAGCCCCCTCCTGATTGTCATTGGCGTATTCACCCAAATCTTCCATCATGTCATTACGCGCTTCAGTCTGATGTTTCAGGTCGTACTCAGGTTGCCCTTTGCTATCCAGTCTTTCATTAAGCATCCATAAAAAGTGCGCCAGATCACCTACCACTTCCACTTCAGGATGATAGTTTTGATCTATTTCAGCCGGCAAAAAATCAGCATGAATAATGCGTTTATCGCCATTGGGATTCCATAAACCTGGATGGTATTCCACCATGTCAAAACCCAGGGCAAGTACAAGGTCTGCTTCATCAATGACAAGATTCATCCTGTCCTTCGAACCAAGCCCTACGGTGAACAAACAAAAATCACTGTCCATATCCACCGCGCCTTTGGCCATGAAGGTACTGATAACGCCTATCCCGGTTTTTTCGCAAAACTTACGTAACTGTTTAGCAGCCCGCCTTCTGATACAGCCATTACCAGCAATGATGACTGGTTTTTTAGCTTGCAGAAGCAATTCAAAGGCTACATCAGTAATCTTGTCATCAGGTACAGGACGTCGAAAGCGTCGGGGGCTTATTGGTTTGGCATCAGTGTCCTGTTTAGCAAGATCTTCAGGTAACTCAATATGCACTGCACCGGGTTTTTCAGTGCGCGCCAGGCGAATCGCTTTACGAATCATTTCTGGAATGGTATCCGGATGACGAACAGATTCAGCCCATTTGGTCACGGCCTTAAACATTTCAACCACATCCATCACCTGGTGAGACTCCTTGTGCAGACGATGCGTAGCACCCTGACCGGTTAATACCAGCATAGGGGCGCGGTCCATATTGCTGTCGGCAACGCCGGTAATCAGGTTTGTGGCACCCGGCCCCAGCGTGCCCAAACAGCCTGCTGGATTCCCCGTCAGTCGGCCGTAGATTTCTGCCATGAACGCCGCGCCCTGTTCATGCCGGGTAAGCACGAACCTGATTTTCTCTGACTTCTCCAGAGACATCATGAAGTCCGCGTTTTCTTCACCGGGCACACCAAAAATATATTCGATGCCTTCTTCTTCAAGACACTGGACAAACAGATCGGACGCTTTCATTTATTACACTCAGTTAAAAATTAATTACTACTAAAGAGAAATGCTCTCAAGGTTTTTCTTTCCTTCGGTATCAAAATAACTGATAACGACTGCCACCAAACCAGAGACAACAAATGCCGGAAACAAAACATCCAGCGCGTTGAGATATTCCACGCCCCTTTGCCAGCCAGCTGCAGACAGCAGCGGTGGTACGGCAAACTTGAACAGAATGGTTCCAAGAAAACCAGCCACCATGGCGCATTTGGCCCCGAGGGCCGTAAGTTTTGACCAACACAGGCTGAGGATAATGACGGGGCAGAATGTGGCGGCGATGCCAGACCAACCAAAAATAATGATCCAGAACACGCCGTTTTCAATATCGTAGAGCAGAATGCCCATGCCGATGCCGAAGGAAATCAGGGCGAGAATCAGGGTGACTTGCTGACTCAATTTCATAAGCATGCCATCACTCATCTCAGGATGTCTGGTTTTTTGCCAGTAGTCTCGCACTGCAGAACTTGATGCCACTACCAGTAGGGAATCGATGGTCGACATGATGGCTGAAAGCACCATGGCGATATAGACACCTGCGAAGAATGGCAGCAGCAGGGCCTGGGACATGACCGGCAGAATATTGTCTGAATCGAATCCCAGATCAGCATCAGTGAACAGTGCCCTGCCCACCAGGCCGAGCATTACGGCGCCGGTATCAGCAAGCAGTGTCCAGACTAGCGCGACAGCGGCGCCCTTGTTGATCTGGTCTTCATCACGAATTGAAATAAAACGCACAAAAACCTGGGGCGACCCCAGGAAGCCAATGCCAATAGCGGCAAAGCCTATGGTCTGGAAAATTGCCAGGTTCGTCCATCCCTGTCCTGCCGTCAGGGTTAAATGGCCGGGAAAAGCAGCTCCCAGTGTATCCAGTATGGATGTTATTCCCCCCGCTTCCATTAACCCAATAATGGGTAACAACACCAAACCGGTGACCATCAACAAACCCTGGAACACATCCGACCAAACCACTGCAATGAATCCGCCCTTGGTGATATAAAGCATCACCACCAAAAAACCGATAGTGGCACCAAGATAGTGGTTTATATCCAGAAAGGAATTAAAGGCCTTACCTGTGGCAAAAACTTGAGAACCCGCATAAATGGGTACAAAGATTATCAGGACTCCGGCAGCGATGAGCCGTAGCCATTGACTGTTGTCCCGAAAGCGCGATTCCAGGTAGTCAGGAATAGTGACACTGTCGTACTGATCAGTGAGCCGCTTGAAAGGTTTTGCCATCCATAGCCAGGCGATACCCACACCTAATAATTCCCCCAGAACTATCCACAGTCCCTGAAGCCCCACAGCAAAGCCGGTACCTGTTAAACCTAATAATAGCCAGGCAGACTCTCCGGTAGCGCGAGCTGAAAAAGCGACATTTATAAACCCCAGATTCTTGCCGCCCGCATAATAGTCGCGAATATCGTGCATGCGCTTTGACGCACGGTAACCGATATAGAGCAGTACGCAGCAGTAAAAAAATACAGCGAGAGATTTCCAGTACAGATCGTTTATAGCAATCTCCTAATAAATAAAAATGGTAAGTCTTTGTATGTGAATCACTTCCTTCAGACTATATAACATTGTAATGGCTCAGTATTTATATAAGACCCTATTGCCTTTCCTGTATCACTTTCAATGCCACATCAGGAAAATCAGTTTTTAATCCATCCACATCTGCTTCGAAATAAAATATTTCCAGCAGGCGTTCAAAGGATTCTGCATAGTCGGGAACCTGGCCTGAATCGCGACGAAAGGTATAAGGGTGCACAACAAGACCAGAAGCATGCGCGCGCTCGACAAGAGGAGAAATTAGCAGGTTATCCCGGGTTGATTCATTGCTCACTATCATGCCCATGGCAGGGCCAACACCATTGGCGTATTGGGATAATTCTTCCATACCCGTTTCTGTATGCATCCAGCTGTAATCATAAGGCCGCCATTGCCCTTCTACTAATTCATAGGTTTCCAACCCCTCGTTATTGGCAATAAGTTGTGCCAACTGAATATCCATGCCAAGAGCAGGCATAAGTTCTTCACGCACGCGTTTGAGCTCATTAAAATCAAATGTCTGCAGGAAAACCTTATCGTCTTTGTCGGTATAGCCATAGTCCTTTAATACTTGCAGGATAGCCGCCGACTGATCTTTACCTTCCTGATGATGAAACCACGGGCGTTTAATTTCCACATAAATACCAGCTTCCCTGCCGAGAGTTTTATTAAGCCCCTGAATCAATTCAATTTCTTCTTGTATTGTATGTATACCAAAGCCACCAGTGCCCAGAGGGAACCTGTTAGGGTAGATAGGTGTTACAGACCCATTTTGACGGCGGCTGCGTGCTGATACCCTGAGTTGTCTTAACTCATTCAGCGTAAAATCAATAACATAGTATCTACCGTCGTCTCTACCACGGCCGGGATAAACTTCTGCTACATCGGTGTTTTGGTCTAGATAGAGGTCGTGCAAAACCACCAGGGCGTCATCGCTCGTCATCAAGACATCCGATTCAATGTAATCCGCACCCATGGCATGAGCCAGCACCTTGGCCTCCAGGGTATGCTCAGGCAGATAACCACTGGCACCGCGATGGGCAACCACGATTTTGTCATTGGCTGGTGCTGCTGCCTGAGTGATCTGAACCAACAATAAAAAGACGGGCAGAAAAATTCCAAGTCGAATTGACATGATATTCCTGTAACGGTGCACGCAGGATGCACCGGCATTAAGTGAAAATGTAAACTGTAATATTACAGGAAAGAAAACAACGGAGGGAACACAACAACTACAATCGCAGCCCAACCTGCATAGACCGGCAAATAAGCCATCTGCCAACGAATCAGAACAGAGAAATCATTGCGACCTTTCAGAAAGCGGTAATAGAAGATAGCCGACCACAGCAGGTTGACCAGAAGGATAAGGTTTTCCCCCAATGCTGCCACCCGGTTGGGACTGAAGCCGAACTCGGTGATACGTCCCGCGATGGCCCCCAGTGCCAGCATGTCCGCCAATAAGGCACAGCACACCAGAGCCAGTTGCAGAATATCGAATAAACCCGGTGGTGCCTGAGGATTCCTGGAAGACAGAGAGTACAACAACAGCCCTAGAACCAAAACCAGCAAGATGTCATAAGCAATCAGCACTTCCCGGTCCATGTCGATGCCCTGTCCTGTCACCAGCATGGTCACCAGGAATGCAGCAAGCAACAAGGTAAACAGTGGTGTGAAGACATGGGTGAGAACAGGGACAATGTTTTCAATGACACCCTGCTTGGCTTCCACCAACCAGGCTGCAACGATGAAGGCTCCCGTTACACCACTGGGTACAATCCAGAATCCCACCATATATTCGGGGTCCATACCGATGGATGAGAACAGGACAAAGGTCAGACCAATAAAAACCCATCCACCCAGAGCAATCAACACATAGTAAATACCCATTTCACCGGAAAAGCGCACGAAATCCATGCGCCCATTGTCGCTGGCCCAGCGGTCACCGGTATAGGCAAAACCAACAAGTAACCACAGGGCGATAGGCAAGTGCAGGACACTTAGAATGAAGATACTGCTCTCAGGGACATAGGGATAACTATTGGAAATCAACAGTGCAACCAGCATGGGTAGTGCGAGCCGCCAAAGGTGAGTCTTGTTGAGTTGCCGCTTCCAGTAGAAATACCCGCACACCCAGGGCACGACAAACAATGGTGCGTTGCGCAAATAAAACATTTGCTCGGACTCGAAAGGAAACAGACCAGTCAGGTCCCAGATTTTCAGAGAGATCGCAGCTGCAACAGCCAGTGCCAGCACGGTCAGCAATTCATTATCCAGAACCTTTTCTGGTTGAGCCCCACCGGCCAGAACCAACTGCTTCCACAACCTGTCGGTATGTTCCAGAGCAAATTCCCTGGATATCGCGTCCTGTTTGCCGAGACGCTTTATGGCAACCAAAAAGGCTTCGTCAGGACTCAACCCGTTAGCTGAAAGCTCCCCGATCTGGCCGCGAAGGTGATCTTCCAATTCAGCTATATCTTCCTGGGCCAATTCTCTGCGCTGTTCCAGGTAGAGACGCCATTCGTCAATTTGCTGTTCAATATCTACTTCGGAATCTGTCATGGTTCTATTAATAACCAGCTAACCAGCAATTAGATCCTTACCGCCAAATTTCCACACCATGCGTAAGGCTTGGTCTACCGCATGCCATTGCTGGCGATGCTCACCAAGCTGGTTTTTTCCCAATGTAGTAAGCCGGTAATATTTACGTTTACGCCCTGTTTCCGATTTGCCCCAGCGCGCCTTGATAAAATCCAGTCTTTCCAGGCGGTGCAGCACCGGGTAAAGCATACCATCAGTCCATTGCAGTTGGCCGTCAGACAAGTCCTTAACCCGCTTGATGATGGCATACCCGTAACTATCGCCTTCAGCCAGAATCGCCAACACCAGGGGGGTTGCCGAGGCAGCCATGAGATCTTTATTAATATTCATGAATCATCCAGGGATTTTCAGTCCCTTTCGGCATCATGTGAATATTGATCTCGGGTGTTTTTTCATACATTGAGGCACAATACATTGTAGTTCTATGTATGTCAAAGTCATGACTTTCAGCAATTAAATATTACAGACACAAGGATAGCGCTCGAAATCCGGGCTGAGGAAAGCTAAAATGTCCCCCGCGATTCAGCGCTAACAAGAAATTGAAATTTTGAAGACAGAATTCCTGGGTAAATCCCTCTCCGGCCCCTTCACCATCCCTTCCGGCATTGTTACTTGTGCCGCTCCTATCATCCAACGCTTTTTTGACCAAATTCCCGAAGTCGGTGTTCTGACGACCAAGAGCATTTGTATGGAGCCACGCCTGGGATATCGTGAACCCATCCTGTCCCAGTATGCACCGGGTTGTTTCGTCAATGCCGTGGGCCTAACCAACCCTGGCGCGTTGAAATCCGCAGAGATGATGGCTGAACTGATAATTCCCAAAGACCGATTCCTGCTGATTTCGATTTTTGGCAGCAGCGTCGAAGAATACGTGGAGGTGGCTAAAATACTGGCACCTCATGGCGACGGCCTGGAACTGAACCTGTCTTGCCCGCATGCCAAAGGAGTCGGCATGGCCATGGGCCAGGATCCGGAACTGGTCAGGGAAATTACCGCAGCCGTCAAAGCGGCAGTGGATGTGCCTGTGATTCCCAAGTTGACACCCAATGTACCGAATTTTGCAGAAATAGCCGAAGCAGCTATAGCCGGTGGAGCCGATGCCCTCTGCGCTATCAATACAACAGGCCCCGAAAAGAAAACACAGCATGGTCATCCTGTGTTGAGCAATGAAGTTGGTGGTGTTTCCGGCAAAGACATTTTTCCCCGGGCTCTGGAATGTCTGAACCAGATCAAGCACCTTGATATTCCTGTTATCGCCTGTGGTGGTGTGTCCAGTGCTGAAAATGTACATATGATTGAAGAAGCAGGTGCCACTATATTTGGCATAGGTTCCGCACTTATTGGTATGACCACTGATGAAATCGCTGACTACTTCAGGGTACTGAGTCAGGATCTGGAAGAAGGGTCTAACAAAGCTGAGTCACTGGTCCGCTATGATGTGGATATGGATTTCTCACCCGTTACACTGGTGCGTAACCACCGCATCTGTGATGACATTTGCATCCTCACCTTTAATCGCAAAGTACCTGTAAAAGCTGGCGAATTCATTTTTCTCTGGATACCTGGTCTCGGTGAAAAGCCCTTCTCTGCTCTTACTGATGATCCTTTTACCCTGGCTGTCATTAACCTGGGTCAATTCACCGAAGCCCTCATGAGCCTGGAGCCTGGAACTGAAGCCTATGTTCGCGGACCTTATGGTATTGCCGTGTCCCCACCTAAAGGATCAAAAATTATGGCTGTCAGCGGCGGCACCGGGCTTGCTGCGGTTTATCAGATCGCCAGGGATTTCCCCAATACAGAGATCTTCTTTGGAGCGCGCAGTAAAGAGCGCCTGTATTTTATCGATGAATGCCAGGCCATTGCCCCAACCCATATCGCGACTGATGATGGCAGTGAGGGCTATCATGGCGTAGTGACGCAATTACTCCGACAACGCCTGGTCGGCATGGAGCAAACAGAACTGGATACCCTGGTATTTTACAACTGCGGCCCGGAGCCCATGGTGCATGCCGCTGTAGCAGTCCAAAAAGAATTTTGCCGGGATGAGCAGATTTTTAATGCAATTGATTACATGACCAAGTGCGGCGTTGGCATTTGTGGCGCCTGCAATTCAACTGATGGCCGCCGGCTCTGTGTGGATGGTCCATTTCTGGTTGAGAGCTAGAAAATTTTAATTACTTGTGAAATGGGCGCACGGCCGTACGCCCTTATTTAAAATTCCAAACCAATAAAAAGTTATTACAGCTACCGGTAACTGGCATCTGCTGGCAGTTGTGCTCCTGTACCCTGGGGTCTGGCAGCTTCGGCTTCCACATTGACGCGTAAAGTGCCAATGCCGTCGATGCTGGCCTCGATGACTTCCCCTGACTGGAGAAAGCGCTGTTCTCCGCGTACAGCAGTTCCCATGCCTACACCACCGGAGGTACCATTATTCAGGACATCACCCGGAAAGAGGGTCACCAGGGAAGAAGCATATTCCAACAACTCGTAGAGAGAATGGATCATGTCACCCGCTGTGCCTTCCTGCATTTGTTCTCCACCGACAGTCAATGTCTGACGCAGGATTTCCATGGGATCGCCATAAAATTCCTTCGGTACAATCCAGGGTCCCATGGGAGCAAAGGTGTCATGGCCTTTACCGACAAACCAGTCCACTCCCTGAAATCCACCGGGCGGCCTGCCGCCTCGGTCGCTGATGTCCATAGTCACCATGAAACCAAAAATATGATCCCGGGCATTTTCAGCTGACACATACTTGGAAGTTGTGCCGATCACGGTGCCCAATTCCACTTCCCAGTCAATTTGGCTACGGCCAGATGGCAACATGACTGAATCGCCATCTCCGATCACAGCACCCCGTGTGGGTTTTAAAAACAGATAAGGCGCACCACGATTCTCTCGTCGATCACGGCGAGATGCGGCAACTTCTTCGGGAGTACCGGTTTCATTCACATGGGTATAGAAATTCACTGCGGCATTCATAATCTTGCCGGGATACATAATAGGCGGAAGCGTGTCCACTTCTTCCAGGGAATGAATAAAGGCTGGTCGATCGCTGTCAAGCTGCCCACTCAGCACCAGGTCATTAACGATTTCATAAAGCCGGCGCTTAAGACCATATTCATAGCGTTCAATGAGCTCAATCATATTTGCTGGCATTGAGATTTCAGGTACTACTCCACCCTGCTCCAGACCCTGGTTGGCGGCATCCAGTTCAACGATCAGGGAGTCGCGCAGTACAAGACCAACAACCTGGCGGTCATCTATACCAAAGGTGCCAACTTTGAACGGGGCCAGAATATCGTTAGCTGATTGGGCATACAGTGTTATTGATACAAATATCAGAAGCGAAGATATAAAAAGTTTTTTAATTTGTGGAAATATCATGGATCCCAAACCTTTTCTTTAATTAAGGGGGATCAAGTGTCACTCCTGCGAATGCAAGGTGTCAAGTATTCGATAAAGGACGCACGGCTGGGCGCCCTAAAAAAGATTAAGCGCTGTAAATAGCCTGTGCCGCAGAAACCGCCTTACCGCTGTTGATTGGCGCACTCATATCGGTCAACACGGCATCCAGCGCACCCAGGCAAAGCAGCACATTGGTTTTACAGCTACTTTCTCCCATCAGGCCGATACGCCAAACCTTGCCGGCCAAAGCGCCCAAACCTGCACCGATTTCCAGGTTATAGTCATTTAGCAGAGCGGCCCGTACCTTGGCCTCTTCCACCCCTTCCGGGATTGTGACTGAATTCAGTTGGGGCAGTCTATAATCAACCTCCACCACAAAACTGAGGCCCATGGCTTCAACACCTGCAGCAAATGCTTTGTGATTCAAGGCATGACGCGCCCAGGCATTTTCCAACCCTTCTTCTTTCAGCATGACCAGTGATTCGTGGAGTCCATACATACTGTTTACTGGCGCTGTGTGGTGATAGGTTCTGCCGCCCGAGCCATCCCAGTAGCCCATGACCAGGTTCATATCCAGAAACCAGCTTTGAACTTTGGTCTTGCGGTTACTGATTACCTCAACTGCCCTTTCACCAAAACTTACAGGCGAAATTCCAGGAGGACAGGACAGGCATTTCTGTGTGCCTGAATAAATGGCATCAATACCCCAACCATCCACGTCCAGTTCAATGCCGCCCAGCCCGGTTACACTGTCCACAAGGGACAGGCAGTCATGATCATGGGCCAGTGCCGTCAGAGTTTTTACATCACTGCGAGCACCAGTAGAAGTCTCTGCATGGACTGTAGCCAACATTTTGGCATCAGGATTTGCCTTCAAAGCCTCTTCCACTTTGTTCGGGTCAATCGGCTTACCCCATTCGTCTTCGACCATAATTGCGGTCGCGCCACAGCGTTCCACATTCTCTTTCATACGGCCACCAAAGACGCCATTTTGGCAAACGACCACTTTGTCACCGGGTTCCAAAAGATTAACAAAACAGCTCTCCATACCAGCGGAACCAGGCGCCGAAACAGGAATTGTCAGTTGGTTGCTGGTCTGGAATGCGTATTGCAGTAATTCCTTGATCTCATCCATTAGTCCGACAAACGCAGGGTCCAGATGACCAATAGTGGGTGCGCCCATAGCAGCAGTAACCCTGGGGTTAACATCTGAAGGACCTGGTCCCATTAAAATTCGCTTGGGAGGATGAAAGGAATTGATCATGGTTTTCTCTCGACTATATTTTGATTGGGTAAAATTGGAGTATAAAAAAAGCCGTGAACACGGCTTTTTTTAAATGCATGTTAATGATTATGCTTCTTCGACATAATCGTAATCGAAATCTTCCTCAGGACGATCAACCAGTTCCACATAGGCCATCGGTGCTTTGTCTACGGTGCGCAAGCCGCATTTGATAATTCGGAGATACCCACCTGGACGCTCTGTGTAACGTGGCCCCAGTTCGGTAAACAATTTCCCTACTGTTTCCTTGTTACGGAGACGGTCAAATGCCAGCCTGCGATTCGCCACACTGTCATTCTTGGACAGTGTGATTAGAGGCTCGGCGTATCCACGCAACTCCTTGGCTTTCGCCAAAGTAGTCTTGATGATTTCATGTTCAACCAGGGAAGAAGTCATGTTGCGAAACATCGCTTTACGATGACTGGCGTTCCTGTTCAGTTGACGTCCAGAATGACGGTGACGCATGATAATTACCTATTAAAAACTAAATCTATATTAATTTTTTCTTTCTTTATTCTTTCTTGCTTCTCTTAGGAGTAATAGCTCCTAAACTACTCTTTCATCACCTTTTAGTGATGACGGAGGCCAGTTTTCTAGCCGTAAACCAAGTGACAAACCTTTGGACGCAAGTACATCCTTGATTTCAGTCAGTGACTTCTTGCCTAGGTTTGGCGTTTTAAGCAGTTCCACTTCGGTGCGCTGGATCAGGTCACCAATGTAGTAAATATTTTCTGCTTTCAGACAGTTAGCTGACCGAACTGTTAACTCTAGATCATCCACCGGACGTAGCAGTATTGGGTCAATCTTGTCTTCCTGCTCTTCAGGCTCTTTGATTGCATCATTTTGCAGGTCTACAAATACGTTCATTTGATACTGCATAATAGTTGCCGCCTGACGAATAGCTTCTTCCGGATCTATAGTGCCATTGGTTTCAAGTTCAAGGATCAGCTTATCCAGGTCAGTACGCTGTTCAACACGGGCGTTTTCCACAGAGTAACTAATCCTGTTAACTGGTGTATAGGAAGCATCCAGCATTAATTTACCCACTGAGCGGGTTTCCTCTTCAGAATCAAGCCTGGCATCAACTGGCACATAGCCACGACCAACACCAATCCTGATGTGCATGTTGATTGAGCCATTTTCATTAAGGTTACAAATCAAGTGCTCTGGATTCACAATCTCAACATCCTGCTCAAGCGTAATGTCGCCTGCTATTACAGGACCTTTGCCGCTTTTACTCAGGTTCAGAACAACTTCATCCTTACCGTTGAGTATGACAGCCAGTCCCTTCAGGTTAAGGATGATTTCAATAACATCTTCCTGAACGCCTTCGATAGTGCTGTACTCGTGAACAACACCATCAATCTCCACTTCCTCTACAGCACATCCTGGCATAGAAGAAAGGAGAATTCTGCGCAGGGCATTGCCTAGTGTATGTCCAAAGCCCCTTTCCAGCGGCTCCAGTACTACTTTTGAATGACATTTATCAAATTCTTCTACTTGAATAATTTGAGGTGTCAGAAAATCGGTTAACGATATTTGCATGGATATCCTCTCAGACCTGGTAATGACTGAACGTTATTTCGAGTAAAGCTCTACAATCAAGCTTTCGTTAATTTCGGATGACAATTCGGTTCGATCCGGTTTGTTCTTGAAAACACCTTCCAGCTTGTCCACATTTACATCAATCCATTCAACAGGAGCGCGTGAAGCAGCCTGATCAAGTGCGGATTTGATACGCAGTTGCTCTTTGGATTTTTGACGAATGGAAACGACATCACCTTCACTGACCTGGTATGAAGCAATGTTTACTGTCTGGTCGTTTACTTTAATAGCTTTATGGGAAACCAACTGTCTCGCTTCAGCACGAGTAGAACCAAATCCAATACGATAAACCACGTTGTCTAATCTGGATTCAAGCAGTTGCAGAAGGTTTTCACCCGTTGCACCTTTCAGCCTGGCTGCTTCCTTATAGTAGTTCCGGAACTGTTTTTCCAGAACGCCATACATACGACGCACTTTCTGCTTTTCACGCAGCTGTACACCATAATCAGACAAGCGCGAACGGCGATTGCCATGCTGTCCGGGAATTGTTTCCGCTTTACATTTATCATCAAGAGCGCGCACGCCACTTTTCAGGAAAAGATCAGTACCTTCCCTTCTGGATAATTTACACTTGGGGCCAATATATCGAGCCATAACCTGGTTTCCAGTTTCTTTAATCTTTAAAATTTATAATTAAACTTTTTATTAAACTTTTTATTACACTCTGCGACGTTTCGGGGGTCTACATCCGTTATGCGGAATAGGCGTAACATCCGTAATATTACTGATTGTTAGACCACAGGAGTTTAAAGCCCTTACAGCAGATTCACGGCCTGGTCCTGGACCATTTACCCTGACATCAATATTTTTCAGGCTATAACCCTCAATCGCTGCATTACCAGCACGCTCTGCAGCGACCTGCGCAGCAAATGGTGTGCTTTTTCTTGAACCACGGAAGCCGGAACCACCAGAGGTAGCCCAGGCCAGGGCATTACCCTGTCGGTCAGTGATGGTAATAATGGTGTTGTTAAAGGACGCATGAATATGAGCCACGCCATCACTGACGGCTACTCTTGCTTTTTTACGACCTGTTGTAGGATTTGCCATTAAGTTATTACCTGTATTTTTAAACGCTGTCTTTATTACTTAAGAACGAACTTCGTTCGACCTTAGTCTTAATTCTCGCCCTTTACCTATTTTCTTATAGGCTTGCGAGGACCTTTACGAGTCCTTGCATTAGTTTTGGTTCTTTGTCCGTTTACCGGCAAACTACGGCGATGACGAATACCACGGTAAGTTCCCAGGTCCATCAATCGCTTGATGTTCATACTAATTTCACGGCGCAGATCACCTTCAACAGTCAGTTTGTTGATCTCATTACGAATCGAATCAAGCTGTTCTTCACTGAGATCACTGACTTTAGTGGATCGATCAATACCAGTGGATTCACACAGTGAATCTGCAATAGTGGCTCCAATCCCATATACATAGCGCAACGAAATAGCGATATGCTTATTGTCTGGTATGTTGACTCCGGCAATACGGGCCATAGGTTAACTCCAATTATCTTTTTACTTTTCAGCTTTCGCTGTATTGCTCTGGTTATCTTTTAAACTACTTACATTTTCTAAATGCTAAAATTCTGATCAGCATCTGGCTGTCCGAAAAGGCGCGCTAGCTTAGCGTCAGCATCCCTGGAAATCAACCAAAAAGCAGTCACATCGATCCTCAACTACCCCTGCCTCTGCTTGTGACGGGGTTCTTTGCATATAACTCTTAACACTCCGCCCCGCTTGATAATTTTGCAGTTGCGGCATATTTTTTTAACTGACGCTCTAACTTTCATAATTTACTCCAATACTTGTCCAATTCGTTTTTAGCGCTTGAACGAACCGATGTTAGATTTCTTCATCAATGATTCGTACTGATGGGACATCAGATGAGACTGAATCTGTGACATGAAATCCATGCAAACAACCACTACGATCAACAGGGAAGTCCCGCCCAGTTGAAATGGCACACCAGCCCCTACTTGTAAAAACTGTGGCAGCAAACAAATCAGAGTGATGTAAATTGCGCCGAACATGGTAAGGCGAGTCATCACACTATCCACGTAGTTTGCTGTCTGCTCACCGGGACGAATTCCAGGTATAAATGCTCCTGATCGCTTCAGGTTGTCAGCAATATCTCTAGGATTAAATTGCAGTGAGGTGTAAAAAAAGCAGAAAGCAATAATCAAAGCTGCAAATACCAATACGTAAAGCGGTTGGCCTGGCCCCAGAATCAAAGCAAGGTCTGCCATCCATTGCATACCTTCGTTCTGGCCAAACCATTGGCCCAGGGACGCTGGAAATAACAAAAAGCTACTGGCAAAAATCGCAGGTATCACACCAGCCATATTCAATTTCAGGGGTAAATGACTGGACTGGCCCTGATACATTTTTTTCCCTTGCTGACGAGGTGCATAATTTACAGTAATTCTGCGTTGCGCCCGTTCTACAAAGACGACAACACCAATAACCACAGCCGCTAGAACGGCGACAACAAATAATGCCAATGGCTGGATCTGGCCTTCAGCGGCCTGCTCCAGAGACTGGCCGATAGCTGAAGGTAATCCAGCGACGATCCCGGCAAAAATTAACAGAGATATTCCGTTACCAACACCGCGTTCTGTAATTTGCTCACCCAGCCACATCATGAACATAGCGCCAGTAACCAGAGATACGAATGCTGTAAAGAAAAAGCTGAAATTCGGGTTAAATGCAATTGGTGCCAAAAGACCTGTGGTAATTGCAACCGCCTGGACGGATGCAAAGAGCAGTGCTCCATAACGGGTGTACTGACTGATTTTGCGACGACCTGATTCACCTTCTTTTTTCAGTTGCTCGAGTTTGGGAGTCGTAGCGGTGAGAAGGTTCATAATAATGGACGACGTAATATAAGGTATGACCCCAAGCGCAAGAATACTCATGCGCTCAATAGCACCGCCGGAAAATGCATTGAACAACCCCAGGAATGTTCCCTGGTTTTGGTTAAAAAGAGCCTGCAACTGATCCGGGTTGATGCCTGGTACCGGAATATGAGTACCAATACGATAAACAAAAATAGCGAACAGGACGAAGAAAAGCCTAGCTTTTAATTCAGCCAGACCATCGCCTTTACCCGGTTTCATTCCTGGTGTCGCCATAATCGTATCTTTACGAATTAATTTTCGTTGTTTTCACTGTCTTCTGCCGGTACTTCGTCTTTGGTAACTTCTTCCTTGGCAGCTTCTTTAACTTTAGGAGCTGCTTTTTTAGCGGGCTTACTTTCAGTCTTTTCCGCTGCTTTTTTCTTGGTCTTTTTGCCCGGCGTTGGAACTTCGGCTTCTATTATTTTGCCGCCTGCTGCTTCTATTGCCGCTTTTGCGCCCTTGGTCACACCAAGCCCTTCAACTGTGACTGCCTTGGTGACATCCCCTGAAAGCATGATTTTTACCCGTTTGGTATTGCGATCAATTACATTCGCTTTTTCCAGGCTTACAAGGTTGATAATTCCATCTTCGACCTTGTTCAGTTCGCTGGTACGAACTTCAGATGTGGTGCTGCCTATGCGCGAATAAAAGCCGAATTTAGGCACTCGCTTTTGCAGGGGCATTTGACCACCTTCAAACCCGGGTCGCACATTACCGCCAGAACGGGATTTCTGACCCTTATGACCGCGGCCACAGGTTTTACCGAATCCACTGCCGATACCACGACCAACACGTTTCTTTTCCTGAACAGAACCAGGTACTGGAGCCAATGTATTTAATTGCATGGTTTTCACTTTTACTTAAATTCTATTTTATTTGCTGTTTATAAAAAGTGCTTACGCTTCAGCCACTTCCACCATATGGGACACTTTGTTAATCATGCCGCGAACAGAGGGTGTGTCTTCCACCTCAACTGTATGCCGCACTTTTCTAAGCCCAAGCCCGGTCAGACATGCCTTGTGCGTTTTCAAAGCACCAATAGGACTTTTTAACAAAGTTACTTTTACTGTTTTATCTGCCATGAGAATTCTCTACTTGTCTGCTTTACCCAACTATTTCTTCAACTGTTTTACCACGCTTGGCCGCAATATCTTCCGGCGAACGCATGTGCTGCAGTCCTTTGAAAGTTGCCCGGACAACGTTTACCGGATTAGTGGAGCCATAGCATTTAGCAAGCACGTTATGAACTCCTGCCAGTTCCAAAATAGCTCGCATGGCACCTCCGGCAATAACACCAGTACCTTCAGAGGCCGGTTGCATATATATCTTGGAAGCTCCGTGCTTAGCCCTGATCGCGTACTGCAACGTATCGCCATCCAGTTTTACACTGATCATATTGCGACGTGCAGCTTCCATAGCCTTCTGGATCGCTAATGGCACTTCACGGGCCTTACCGCGACCAAAACCAACACGGCCTTTGCCATCACCAACCGCAGTCAATGCAGTGAAACCAAAAATCCTGCCACCTTTGACCACTTTGGCCACACGGTTTACCTGGATCAGCTTCTCTTGCATCCCTTCGTCGTTCTTATTCTGTTCGTGTTTATATGCCATTTATCTGATCCGTTTCTTTAAAATTCCAAACCATTTTCACGTGCAGCATCAGCAAGTGCTTTGATGCGTCCATGGTACTGGTAACCACTGCGGTCAAAAGCTACTGATGTGATTCCGGCAGCCTTTGCCTTCTCTGCAATAGCTTTGCCTACCTGAGTAGCTGAATCCACGTTACCGGATTTCTTTTCACCCAAAGAAGAAGCTGTAGCCAACACCAAATGATCAGGTGAGATTACCTGGGCATAAATATGCCGAGGACTTCTGAATACGCAAAGGCGGTTAACCCGCAGTTCGCTAATCTTTGCCCGTGTTCTTTTGGCACGTCTCAGACGAGATTTTTTCTTCTCGTTCATAGTTTTGTCTCTTTATTCTGTTAATTACTTCTTTCTTTAATTATTTCTTCGTTCAATTACTTATTACTTATTTCTTTTTCGCTTCCTTTCTGAACACACGTTCATCTGCGTAGCGAATACCTTTACCTTTATAAGGCTCTGGCGGCCTGAACGATCTAATTTCAGCAGCAACCTGACCTACCAATTGCTTGTCCGCTCCCTTAATAACAATTTCAGTCTGACTTGGAGTATCAGCCGTTATACCTTCAGGGAGCGTATAATCTATAGGGTGCGAATATCCAACAGTAATATTCAGTGTATTACCCTGAGCTTTGGCTCTGTATCCAACGCCGATCAGTTCAAGTTTCTTTTCAAAACCATTACTGACACCTTCAACCATATTGTTAACTAGCGAACGGAATGTGCCAGTCATTGCCACTGCCTCTTTGCTTTCCTTTTTTGCAGAAAGCTTCAGCTGGTTGTCTTCATTGACTATATTCACCAGCTCATGAAGCTGCAGTTCAAGTGAGCCGATACTACCTTTCACAGAAACCATGCCATTGGCGATATTAACTTCCACGCCACTGGGCAGATCAACTGGACTGTTTGCTATTCTGGACATATGCCTGCTCTTTAAATCGAATTCGAACTAATCAATTAAAATACGGTACAGAGAACTTCTCCGCCAATACCGGCTTGTTTCGCTTCCTTGCCAGTCATCACACCTTTATTGGTAGAAACTACGCAAATACCAAGACCTGCTTCAACCTCGGGCAATGCATCTTTGCCTGTATATAAACGCAGACCAGGACGACTGCCGCGGTGCAATTGTTCAATAACAGGCTTGCCATTGTAGTATTTCAGTTCAATGCTCAGATCCGGTTTAACCAGATCATCATTGACGCTATACGCAGTAATATAACCTTCCTGCTTCAACACATTCAGTATGGACAGTTTGATCTTTGATGACGGGCACTCCACGTTGGGCAGGCCTGCCATCTGGGCATTCCTGATACGTGTCAACAAATCTGAAATTGGGTCTGACATACTCATATTTTGTCTCTTCTATTCTTCTCTTTTCTTTTTCTCTGATATCGTTATCTTAGCGTCTTACCAACTAGCTTTGGTCAGACCGGGCACATCACCTTTCATGGCATGCTCCCTTAATTTGTTTCGGCACAGACCGAACTTACGGTAAACACCATGTGGACGACCCGTTACCTGACAACGATTGCGCTGACGAGTCGGGCTCGCATCCCGGGGAAGTTTCTGCAGTTTTACCTGCGCGTCCCACTTTTCTTCGTCAGATGCTTTCTGGCTATTGATAACAGCTTTTAGTGCAGCACGTTTTTCTGCGTACTTGGCAACAAGTTTGCTGCGCTTGTTTTCCCTTGCAATCATTGAAGCTTTTGCCATGTTTATTTGCTCTCTGTTTTAAATCTTAACTAATTATTTCAGGCGCTGGCTGCCTGTTGAGATGTATCAGCACGAAATGGAAACTGCATGGCTTTCAACAAAGCTCTACCTTCATCATTGGTCCTGGCAGTTGTTGTAATTGTAATATCCATCCCACGCAGGGTATCAATCTTGTCGTAATCAATTTCCGGAAATATAATCTGCTCGGTTACACCCATTGCATAGTTACCACGACCATCAAATGATTTCGGGCTCAACCCACGGAAGTCACGAATACGTGGTATTGCAATAGCAACCAATCGATCCAGGAATTCATACATACGCTCGCCACGCAATGTAACTTTGCAGCCCACAGGCCAGCCTTCACGCAACTTGAATCCTGCAATAGATTTGCGAGCATTATTGACAATAGGTTTTTGTCCGCTAATCAGGGTTAAATCACCCATGGCATTATCAAGAATTTTCTTGTCACTGAATTCGCCACTGCCAATATTCAAAACCACCTTGGTGATTTTTGGCACTTCCATAGGATTCTGATAGGAAAACTGATTAGTCAGCTCCTGAACCACTTCATTTTTGTAAACGTCTCTTAAACGCGCCATGATCTTTCTCTTCTGATTCTTTTCTAATTTGTCTGAAAAATTTTTTAAATCCAATAAACCTTTTTAATCGACAGTTGAACTGTCAGATTTGAAAATCCTAACCTTGTTGCCATCGTCATCCATGTGAATTCCTACCCGATCTGCTTTTTCAGTTTTCGGATTAAAAATAGCCACATTTGAAGCCTGAATTCCGGCTTCTTTTTCAATAATTCCGCCCTGGCGACCCATATTTGGGTTGGGCTTGGTATGACGTTTCATCATATTTATTCCAGAAATAATCAAACGGCCGTCACCCATGATACGAGTGATCTTGCCTCGCTTGCCCTTATCCTTACCGGCAATAACAATTACTTCGTCTTCTCGTTTCAATTTTTGCATTGTTGCTGTCTCGTCTTTCTTTTTCTGGCTGCCTGATTTCTTTTAAAGCACTTCCGGTGCCAGCGAAATAATTCTCATAAATTTTTCGGTGCGCAATTCTCTGGTCACAGGACCAAATACTCGAGTACCGATTGGCGCATCCTGAGCATTAAGAAGAATTGCCGCATTGTCATCAAATTTAATCAAAGATCCATCCTGGCGGCGTACACCGCTCTTGGTACGAACCACTAAAGCAGTTAGTACCTGGCCCTTTTTCACTTTGCCTCTTGGAATAGCCTCTTTGACGGAAACCTTGATCACGTCGCCAATTCTGGCATAACGGCGATGAGAACCACCAAGCACTTTAATGCACATTACACGCCTGGCACCGCTGTTATCTGCCACATCCAAATAGGACTGTACTTGAATCATCTTACTTCTCCGGACTTTACGTCCTAATCGTTATACCTGCTAATTCTGTATTTAAATCTGTATTTTTCCAGTAACCCTACTTACATCTGGGGTGCTTTTTCATCCACCGACACTAATGCCCATGTCTTGGTCTTGGAAATGGGTCTGACTTCCTTGATAGTCACAATATCGCCTTCCTGGCACTCGTTGCTTTCATCATGTGCATGCAGCTTGGATGACTTGGTCATATACTTGCCATACACAGGATGTTTTACACGCCTTTGCACTAGCACAGTGATGGACTTGTCCATTTTATTGCTAACTACTTTGCCTGTAGCAGTTCGTGCAGTTTTCTCATCTGCTACCGACTCTGTTACCGGGGCGCTTTCATTTACATTTGTTTCGACGGTTTCGGTCATGTTTCAAAAAACCTGTTAATTAACTTTCTTTTCATTAAGCAGGGTTTTAACCCTGGCAATATCTTTTCTTACTACAGCAGGCAGGTGTGTCTGACCAAGTTGGCCAGTAGCTTTCTGCATGCGGTGATTGAACTGATCTTTGAACAGTTCAATCAAAATTTCATTCAATTCGCTTACGGATTTTTCCCGCAATTCGCTGGCTTCATACTTGGCCATTACATCACCACCCTTTTCTCAAACTTGGTACGGAAAGGAAGTTTTGCTGCCGCCAGAGCAAATGCTTCTAAAGCGAGCTCTTCACTGACGCCTTCAATTTCAAACAACACTCTGCCTGGCTGAATCTGAGCTACCCAGTATTCAACATTACCCTTACCTTTGCCCTGACGCACTTCAAGCGGCTTCTGGGTAATTGGTTTGTCAGGAAATACTCGAATCCAGATTTTTCCACCACGTTTTACATGACGTGTCAGAGCACGACGTGCAGATTCAATCTGTCTAGCAGTCAGCCGACCGCGCCCGAGCGCCTTTAAACCATATTCGCCAAAACTGATGCTGCTTCCGCGATGAGCCAGGCCACGGTTGCGACCCTTCATCTGCTTGCGAAATTTGGTTCGCTTTGGTTGTAACATCCTGAACTACCCCTTAAGAATTCTTTTCTGGCTCAGTAGCCAAAACTTCTTCAGTATTAAAAACTTCGCCTTTGAAGATCCATACTTTCACGCCAATGATGCCGTACGTAGTCAGCGCCTCACTGGTTGCATAATCAATATCTGCACGCAAGGTGTGCAATGGTACTCGACCTTCGTGATAACGCTCGGATCGGGCAATTTCAGCACCACCAAGACGACCACTCACTTGCACCTTTATACCTTGTGCTCCCTGGCGCATGGAATTCTGCATGGCGCGTTTCATAGCACGACGGAACATAACGCGACGCTCCAACTGCTGAGCCACACTATCAGCAACGAGCTGAGCGTCCAGATCCGGTTTGCGGATTTCTTCAATATTTATTTGTACTGGTACACCCATTTTTTCAGTCAGCAAAGCCCGCAGCTTTTCAACATCTTCGCCTTTTTTACCAATAACGATACCTGGCCTGGCGGTATATATAGTCACTTTAGCTGTCTGGGCAGGACGTTCGATTTCAACTCTGGAAACAGAAGCCGATGCCAGCCTCTTTTTCACTAGCTCACGCACCGCCATATCTTCAAGTAAATACTTGGCGTAATCTCTGCCATCTGCATACCAGATAGAGGTATGCTTTTTAACAATACCTAGTCGAATTCCTGTCGGGTGTACTTTCTGACCCATATATCCTCTCTTTTTAACCTAAGCCTTTAGCCTGCCGTGTAATGCAAAAGATTACCTTCACTGCATTTTTGAGGCTTCTGTATCTCTATCAACTGTCGTCAGCGACTTTTACTGTAATGTGACATGAGCGTTTCAAAATACGATCAGCTCTCCCCTTTGCGCGAGGACTAATTCTTTTCAATGTCATCGCCTCATCCACATGAATGCAGGACACTTTCAATTCATCAATATCAACACCTTCATTATGTTCGGCGTTCGCAATTGCTGAATTCAATACCTTCTTGATAATGGCAGCACCCTTTTTAGGGCTGTAACTAAGAAGCTCGAGAGCTTCCTCAACACCTTTGCCACGAATCTGGTCAGCAACCAGCCTGGCCTTTTGGGCCGATAACTTGGCTGAACTATGTTTTGCTGAAACTTCCATCATGCTTACCTCTGTATCCTGTCACTCTCTACCGTTTACCTGAATTTTAGGTCGCTTTTTTATCGGACGTATGCCCGCGGTAAGTGCGAGTGCCAACAAATTCACCCAGTTTGTGCCCTACCATATCTTCAGAAATCATAACCGGAACGTGCTGACGTCCATTGTGTACGGCTATGGTCAGTCCGAGCATTTCAGGAGAAACCATGGAACGACGAGACCAGGTCTTGATTGGCCTTCTGTCATTTTTTTCCTGGGCAGCCTGCACTTTCTTCAACAGGTGAAGATCAATGAACGGTCCTTTTTTTAACGATCTTGGCACTTTCTAGTTCCTCAGTCCTTAGTCTTATATTGCATTAACCCAGCGTTTATCTGCTGGCGCGGCGACGACGGACTATCAGTTTGTCTGTTCGTTTATTAGTACGTGTCTTGTATCCCTTGGTTGGAGTGCCCCAGGGTGATACAGGGTGACGCCCACCGGAGGTACGGCCTTCACCTCCACCATGCGGATGATCAACCGGGTTCATGGCAACACCACGTACAGTCGGGCGAACACCACGCCAACGCTTGGCACCTGCTTTACCCAGCGATCGCAGACTGTGCTCACTATTGGATACTTCTCCCAATACGGCTCGACAATCTGCCAATACCTTACGCATCTCACCTGAGCGCAGGCGCAATGTTGCATACTGACCTTCCCGTGCAACAAGCTGCACAGAAGTGCCGGCAGATCTGGCCAACTGTGCGCCTTTGCTGGGTTTCATTTCCACACAGTGGACGGTGCTACCCATGGGTATATTTCTTAATGGCAGGCAGTTGCCTGGTTTCATCGGCGTATTTTCGCCTGAAATTAATTCATCACCGGCTGCCACTTTTCCTGGTGCAATGATGTAACGTCGTTCACCATCAGCGTATTTCAGCAGGGCAATGTTGGCACTGCGGTTAGGATCGTATTCGAGCCTTTCCACAACCGCCGGGATATTATCCTTGTCGCGTTTGAAGTCGATGATGCGGTATTTCTGTTTGTGTCCACCACCGCAATGCCTACGGGTTATGCGTCCCGCATTATTACGACCACCATTCTTTGACTGGGCTTCCGTCAGTGGCGCATAGGGCGCACCTTTGTGCAGCTCAGGATTAACAACCTTGACGACAAAGCGGCGGCCGGGGGATGTTGGTTTTGTTTTAACAACTGCCATTATCATCTACTCTTAATTCGTTAAATTCTCTGATCGTTATTTCCAGATTAACCCAGTTCTGCAAAGTCAATTTCATGACCCTGCTCCAGCCTGACATAGGCTTTTTTCCAAGTTGGACGTGAGCGGAAATTGCCGCGCGCCGTGCGCTTTCTCTTGCCCTTTACGTTTAAAACCTTGACTCCTTTCACTTCCACGTTAAAAAGGCTTTCAACAGCCTGTTTAATTTCAGACTTGGTCGCATCTCTGGCTACCCTGAAAGTCACTTGGTTGTTTTCTTCTGAAATAATCGAGCTCTTCTCTGAAACATGAGGGCCCAGCACAATAGTCAACAATCTTTCCTGGTTCATGCCAGCATCCCCTCTACTTTTTTCAGTGCCGGCAAAGTCATGAGCACCTTTTCAAAACCAATCAGACTGACAGGATCTACACCGGCCGCATCCAGAACATCTACCTTGTGAAGATTGCGCGCAGCCAGAAACAAGTTCTGATCTACTTCATCACTAACAATTAGTACATTCTGCAGGTCAAGGGCGGAAAGTTTTTCGATGAGCCCCCTGGTTTTGTGGGATTCGACTGTGAAATCATCTACGACAAGAAGGCGGTCCTGACGAACCAGTTCAGAAAGGATGCAGCGCAAAGCTCCGCGATACATTTTCTTGTTAATTTTTTTCGAATGATCCTGTGGTCTTGCAGCAAAGGTCACGCCACCAGAACGCCAAAGCGGACCACGACTCGTACCAGCACGTGCGCGACCAGTACCTTTCTGACGCCAGGGCTTCTTACCGCCGCCGGAAACTTCAGAGCGTGTTTTTTGTTTTACTGTTCCCTGACGCGCACCAGCCATGTAGGTGACTACTACCTGGTGCACCAGGCTTTCGTTGAATTCTCTAGCGAAGGTATCGTCAGAGACAGAAACTTTTTTTGCCGCCTTCTTACCAGGCGATGCAATATTTAAATCCATTGCTTACCCCTGAGAAGACGTTGTTGATTTAACGGTTGGTGAAATAAAGACATCTGATCCAGTGGCTCCTGGAACTGCGCCCTTGATAAGGATGAGATTGTTTTCTGTGTCGATTTTTACTACTTCAAGGCCCTGTGTGGTAACTCTTTCACTACCCATGTGGCCTGCCATTTTCTTGCCTTTCCAAACTCTGCCAGGAGTCTGACACTGGCCGATAGAGCCTGGTGCTCTATGGGATAAGGAGTTGCCATGGGTGGCATCCTGCATCTGGAAATTATAACGCTTGATCACTCCCTGAAACCCCTTACCTTTGGAAGTGCCGGTTACATCCACAATTTGGCCTTCTGCAAAGGATTCAACAGTGAACTCAAAGCCCGGAGCAACTTCTTTTCCTTCTTCTCCGTCCGCCCCGGCTAAACCAGCTAGATCAGCGGTTTCAGCACGAAATTCCCACAAACCTCGACCGGCTTCAATACCAGATTTGGCATAGAGACCTGCTTCAGATTTGGACAAGTGTGAGCTTTTAACAGAGCCAGTAGTAATCTGCACAGCACTGTAACCGTCTGTATCGACAGTTTTCACCTGTGTGACCCTATTGGGCAGAACTTCTACCACTGTGACGGGTATAGAGGACCCGGATTCAGTGAAAACGCGGGTCATACCGCTTTTTCGACCGACTAAACCAATCGACATTTTTTAAACCTCATCGTGTAAGGGGCTTTAACCCACTATGGCCGCTTTCGCGTTACACCATGTTATGTATGCTGCTTTTCCGGAATTGCCGGTTCGTCAGCTGTTTTGTGTATTTAGAGTGCCAGCAAATAAGGTTGCAGACACTTACCGGGACAATAAACTAGTCGCCGCCGGCACTACCTAAACTGATCTGAACTTCCACACCTGCAGCCAAATTCAGTTGCATTAGAGCTTCCACGAACTTCTCAGTGGGCTCAACAATGTCCAGTAGACGCTTGTGCGTACGAATTTCGTACTGGTCACGGGCGTCCTTATTAACATGAGGTGAAACTAGTATCGTATAGCGCTCTTTCCGGGTAGGCAGAGGAATAGGCCCTCTAACATAGGCACCGGTACGTTTCGCGGTATTCACCAATTCTTGTGTAGACTGGTCTATCAATCGGTGATCAAAGGCTTTCAGCCTGATTCTGATACGCTGGTTCTGCATGCGACCAACTACTCCCCACGTCAATAATTGTTAAAGAACATTGTAAAACGGTGAAACCGAAACAATCGATTTCACCGCGAAAAAAGAGACCGAATATTACGCTTGAACCCCCCGTAGAGTCAAGGGTTCCGGATGATTATTTTAGTCAATAAAGGGGACAAACTACCCCTTTTAGATCATTCCAAAGCTGTTCAACAGCAAATTTCGAGACTTAGAAGAAAAAAGCCCTGTTTTCTAGCCAGCAGAGCCCTTTTCGACAATAGCTTTCGCAATAGCAGACGGCACTTCCGCATATTTGTTGAATTCCATGGTATAGGTGGCGCGACCCTGAGTAGCTGAGCGTAAATCCGTGGAATAACCGAACATCTCCGCAAGCGGTACCTCGGCATTAATTACTTTGCCAGAAGCGGTATCTTCCATACCCTGGACAATACCGCGGCGACGGTTCAGGTCGCCCATGACATCACCCATATATTCTTCCGGAGTAACTACCTCGACTTTCATAATCGGCTCCAGTAAGGCCGCATCGGCTTCCAGAGCCCCTTTCTTGAGCGCCATGGATCCGGCTATTTTAAAGGCCATCTCACTGGAATCAACATCATGGAATGAACCGTCATACAGAGTCACTTTCATGGCCAGCAGAGGATAACCTGCCAAACAGCCATTTTTCATCTGCTCCTGAACACCTTTATCAACAGCAGGAATATATTCTCTGGGTATTGTTCCACCGACAATTTCATTCACAAATTCATACTCGGAATCTGCAGGAACCGGTTCCAAACGCAACCAGACATGTCCGTACTGACCACGACCGCCAGACTGTTTAATATGTTTGCCTTCAATTTCTACTGACTTACGAATAGTTTCACGATAAGCCACCTGGGGTTTACCAATATTGGCCTCAACACTGAATTCACGACGCATTCGGTCTACGAGCACATCCAGATGGAGCTCACCCATACCTGAAATAATGGTTTGACCTGATTCTTCATCGGTTTCAACACGAAAAGAAGGGTCTTCCTGGGCAAGTTTACCCAAGGCAATACCCATTTTTTCCTGATCCACCTTGGTTTTCGGCTCTACTGCCACTGAAATAACGGGCTCAGGGAAGTCCATTTTTTCCAGTGTAATCTGTTTGTTGAGATCACAGAGGGTTTCACCAGTAGTAACATCTTTCAAGCCAATGGCTGCAGCAATGTCACCAGCCAATACTTCCTTGATTTCTTCCCGGGAGTTGGCATGCATTTGCACCATACGACCAACGCGCTCTTTTTTATGTTTGAGCGGGTTGTAGATAGTGTCACCAGAATTCAGTGTTCCGGAATACACACGGAAAAAAGTTAATGTGCCAACGAAGGGGTCAGTCGCAATTTTGAAAGCAAGAGCCGCAAAAGGTTCATCGTCATTCGCTTCTCGAGCTTCAATAGTTTCTCCGTCGTCCAGAATACCTTCTATCGCCTTTACTTCAATAGGCGCAGGCATATATTCAATTACTGCATCCAGAACCGCCTGCACGCCCTTGTTCTTGAATGCTGAACCACACAGTGTCGGCACAATCTCATTGGCCAGGGTGCGTTCACGTAGCCCTTGCTTGATCTCTTCCTCAGTCAGTTCGCCACCTTCCAGGTACTTCTCCATAAACTCATCATTGGCTTCAGCCGCACTTTCAATCAGATCGGCACGCCATTTTTCGCATTCAGGCATCATGTCTTCTGGTATGTCTCCATATTCAAAAGTAACGCCCTGATCTTCTTCACTCCAGATAATGCGTTTCATCTTGATCAGGTCGACGACACCTTTGAAATTTTCTTCAGCACCGATCGCTAATTGAATAGGCACTGGGTTGGCCCCCAGACGCTCCTTCATCTGCTCAACAACTTTCAGAAAATCTGCGCCGGCACGATCCATTTTATTGACAAAAACCATGCGAGGCACTTCGTATCTGTTGGCCTGACGCCAGACAGTTTCAGTCTGTGGCTGAACTCCAGAACTACCGCAAAGAACAACAACAGCACCATCCAACACACGCAGTGATCGTTCTACTTCAATGGTGAAGTCCACATGTCCCGGGGTATCAATGATGTTAATGCGATGCTCATCGAACTGTTTGTTCATCCCACTCCAGAAACAGGTTGTTGCTGCAGAAGTAATGGTAATTCCGCGCTCCTGCTCCTGCTCCATCCAGTCCATGACTGCAGCGCCGTCATGGACCTCACCGATTTTGTGTGAAATACCGGTGTAAAAAAGTACTCGCTCGGTGGTGGTGGTTTTACCAGCATCAACGTGCGCAACGATGCCTATGTTGCGATAACGGTCAATGGGTGTTTTTCTGGCCACTACAAAGCTCTCAATATGCTCAGGTTTGGAATATTTCTGACTTGATTTTTCTGAATTTAAAATCGGTAATGTGAGAAAGCACGGTTTGCTTCAGCCATACGATGAACATCTTCACGCTTCTTAACCGCACTACCACGGCCTTCGGCGGCATCCATGATTTCTCCAGCAAGGCGAAGTGCCATGGATTTCTCCCCACGCGAACGGGAATGATCCACTAACCAACGCATTGCCAAAGCATGACGACGGTCCGGTCGAACTTCCACTGGTACCTGATAAGTGGCACCACCTACACGACGGGATTTAACTTCCACTAAAGGCGCAATGTTATCCAATGCAGCTTCAAAGGATTCAAGTGCATCCTTACCGGATTTCTCAGTGACCACTGCCAAAGCACCGTAAACAATTTTTTCGGCAACAGATTTTTTTCCATCAACCATTACATGGTTCATGAACTTGGCAAGAGTTTTGTTTCCGAACTTGGGATCGGGAAGGACTTCCCGCTTAGCTACAACGCGTCTTCTTGGCATGCTTTCCTCGCTTCAGGGTTATCCGGAATCATATCCGGCCTTACTGGAATAAAATATGTGTAAATTAAAATTTAGCGAGCGTACAACCGTACACTCGTTAGTGTTTTGTTTTCCTATTTAGGTCGTTTAGTCCCGTACTTGGAACGACCCTGTTTCCTGTCTGCGACACCAGAGGTATCCAGGCTTCCGCGTACTGTGTGGTAACGTACACCAGGCAAATCCTTTACCCTGCCGCCCCTGATCAGTATCACGGAATGCTCCTGCAGGTTATGGCCCTCACCACCGATATAAGAAGTAACCTCAAAACCGTTGGTAAGGCGTACACGGCAAACTTTGCGCAGCGCTGAATTCGGTTTCTTTGGTGTCGTGGTGTAGACACGTGTGCACACACCGCGACGCTGGGGACAACCCTGCAGGGCTGGCACGTCACTTTTTTCTAACTTGCTTTTTCTGGGCTTGCGAACCAGTTGGTTAACAGTCGCCATCAATTGCTCCGGTATTACTGTCTGCGTTAATTTAAGAGGCGCGATTGTAATGATCGCGCTTCACCTAGTCAACTTAATCGGAGACAGGATTCAAGATGCAGGATGCAGGGATCAAAACGGTCCTCTTGCATCCTGTATCTTGCATCTTGTCTCTATTCTTCTCCTGCTTCCTGCGCAGCTTCCTTCAAGGCAGCGTTACTTTCAGACTCCGCCAGCGCCTCACTCAAAGCAGCTTCCAACTCAAACGCTGAAGGTGCTTCAGACTCTGCCAGTTTTGCTTCTGCCTGGCGTTTACGGTTTGCATGGTATGTAAGCCCAGTACCAGCCGGAATAAGGCGCCCTACTACTACATTTTCCTTCAGACCCTGTAGGTAATCCCGTTTTCCGGTAACCGCTGCCTCGGTAAGTACACGAGTGGTTTCCTGGAAAGAGGCTGCAGAAATGAAGGATTCTGTAGCCAGTGATGCCTTGGTGATACCCAGCAAGATACGCTCATATTTGGCTGGATCTTTGCCTTGTTCCACAAGTTTCTCGTTATCCCTCAATACACGCCTGTATTCCACCTGCTCTCCCTTGATGAAGCTGGAATCACCCATATCACTGATTTCAGTTTTGCGCAGCATCTGACGGACAATGACTTCAATATGCTTGTCATTGATACGAACACCCTGCAACCTGTACACATCCTGTACTTCATTAACAATGTAATTAGCAAGAGCCGTTACTCCTTTCAGGCGCAGGATATCGTGCGGGTTAGGTGGGCCATCAGAAACAACTTCACCCTTCTCGATATGTTCGCCTTCAAACACAGTCATCTGACGCCATTTTGGAATCAGCACTTCGTAATGACTGCTGCCATCAATTGGATTTACACCATCAAGGGGTGTTATCACAAGACGGCGCTTGCCTTTGGTTTCCTTGCCAAAGCTGACCGTCCCTGAAATTTCCGCCAAAATGGCCGGCTCTTTCGGTTTACGCGCTTCAAACAAATCCGCCACACGTGGCAAACCACCTGTAATATCACGGGTTTTGGTACCTTCCTGAGGAATACGGGCAATAACGTCACCAATATTGACCGATGCACCGTCTTCCACACCGACAATCGCTTTGGCTGGCAGGAAGTAATGCGCAGGGACATTCGTTCCCGGCAGGAATAATTCCTTGTCTTTGCTATCTATCAGCGTAATAGCTGGACGGGTATCCTTGCCACCTGAAGGACGTTCGCTGACATCCATAACAGTAATATTGGTCAGGCCTGTTATCTCGTCAGTCTGACGTTTGACGCTCTGTCCCTCTTCCATGGCTTCAAACTTCACCTTACCAGCAACTTCAACAACGATTGGGTGAGTATGGGGATCCCAGGTGGCAATGATGTCGCCTACCTGAACTTGAGAATTATCTGAACCCCGAATAATTGCTCCATAGGGCAATTTATAGCGTTCTCTTTCACGGCCATTGTTATCGTTCACTAACAGCTCGCCGGAACGACTTACAACCACAAGCTCGCCACTGATTCTTTCCACTGTTTTCATGTTATGCAGATGGATAGTTCCTTCAGTTTTAACCTGCACATTATCTGAAGCTGTTGCTCGCGAAGCGGCTCCACCGATATGGAAAGTACGCATAGTCAGCTGCGTACCTGGTTCACCAATAGATTGTGCGGCAACAACACCTACTGCCTCACCGATATTGGCAAGATGACCACGTGCCAGGTCTCGGCCATAACACTTACGGCAGATCCCGAATTTCGCTTCACAGGTAATGGCAGAACGCGCTACAACTTCATCCACGCCGGCTGCTTCCAACCCTTCCACCAACTTCTCATCAATCATGACGCCAGCTTCAATGATGGTTTTACCGTCTTGATCCAGCGCGTCTTGGGCTAGTACCCGTCCCAATACCAGTTCGCCCAAAGGTGCAATAATATCGCCACCTTCAATAACCGGGCTGGCATTGAGTCCATTTTCAGTCCCGCAGTCTTCTATCTTGATCACTAGATCCTGACTGATATCTACCAGACGGCGAGTCAGGTACCCGGAGTTGGCCGTTTTCAGTGCGGTATCTGCCAAACCTTTGCGAGCGCCGTGAGTAGAGATAAAGTACTGTAATACGTTTAGCCCTTCACGGAAGTTTGCAGTGATTGGCGTTTCAATAATGGAGCCATCGGGCTTAGCCATTAATCCACGCATACCCGCCAGCTGACGGATCTGGGCAGGGGAGCCCCTGGCGCCGGAATCAGAATACACATACACAGAGTTAAATGATTCCTGATCTACTTCTTCGCCCTCACGGTTGATTACTTTCTCAGTAGACAATCCGTCCATCATGGATTTGGCAACCAAATCGTTAGCTCTGGACCAGATATCAATCACCTTGTTGTACTTCTCACCCTGGGTAACCAGACCTGAAGCAAACTGGGATTCTATTTCAGCCACTTCAGCTTCTGCTTCACCAATCAGCTTGGCTTTTTCATCAGGGATGACAAAATCATTCACGCCAATGGAGCAACCTGACCATGTGGAATAGCGGTAACCCATGTACATCAGTTGGTCGGCGAAAATGACAGTTTCTTTCAAACCAACATTTCGATAGCACATATTAATAATGTGTGAGATCTGCTTCTTCGACATTTTCTGATTAACATGACTGAAAGGCAGCCCATCCGGTACGATGCTGAACAGAATGACACGACCAACAGTGGTCTCAAAAATTTCGGTGTTTTCATGTCTTTCTTTGTTTTCATCTAACAGAACTTCTGTCAGGCGCACTTTGATTTTGGCCTGAAGATGAGCAGTTCTTGTATTAAATGCTTTGAGCACTTCATTCAAGTCTGCAAACACCATGCCTTCACCGGGCGCATTTACACGCTCACGGGTCATGTAATAAAGACCCAGTACAACGTCCTGAGAAGGTACGATGATCGGTTCACCGGAAGCAGGTGAGAGGATGTTGTTGGTAGACATCATCAAGGAGCGTGCTTCCAGTTGTGCTTCCAGTGTCAGCGGAACATGTACCGCCATCTGGTCACCGTCAAAGTCCGCGTTGTAGGCGGCACACACAAGCGGGTGCAGTTGAATTGCCTTGCCTTCAATCAACACAGGCTCGAATGCCTGAATGCCCAGACGATGCAATGTTGGCGCACGATTCAACAGGATTGGATGCTCACGAATAACTTCAGCGAGAATATCCCAAACCTCTGGAGTTTCCTTTTCAACCATCTTTTTGGCAGCTTTAATGGTAGTTGCCACACCACGCAGTATCAGTTTGCCCAGGATAAATGGCTTGAACAGCTCCAGAGCCATTTTCTTGGGAAGACCAGCCTGGTGCAGTCTCAGAGTCGGACCTACCACAATAACGGAACGGCCTGAGTAGTCGACACGCTTGCCGAGAAGGTTCTGGCGAAAACGACCCTGCTTACCCTTGATCATGTCGGCAAGTGATTTCAAAGGACGTTTATTGGAGCCGGTAATGGCACGTCCGCGACGGCCGTTGTCCAATAGTGCATCCACTGATTCCTGCAACATACGTTTTTCGTTGCGCACAATAATGTCAGGTGCATTCAGGTCCAGCAGTCTCTTCAGACGGTTATTCCTGTTAATCACACGGCGGTACAGATCATTCAGGTCAGAGGTGGCGAAACGGCCGCCATCCAGCGGTACTAGCGGACGCAAATCCGGTGGCAGCACGGGCAGTACATTTAGCACCATCCATTCCGGCTTATTACCTGAATTAACAAAACCATCGAGCAATTTAAGACGCTTTGATAGCTTCTTCAGTTTGGTTTCAGAATTGGTCTGTGGAATTTCCTCACGTATGCGACTGGCTTCATCTTCCACATTCATATCAGCCATCAAAACCTGAACAGCTTCAGCTCCCATTTTTGCTTCAAAATCGTCACCAAACTCTTCCAGAGATTCGTAATACTGCTCGTCCGACAGAAGCTGACCTTTTTCAAGTGTCGTCATACCAGGATCAGTAACCACAAAAGATTCAAAGTACAACACCCTTTCGATATCACGCAGGGTCATGTCCAGCAATAGGCCAATACGCGAAGGTAGTGATTTCAGGAACCAGATATGAGCTACCGGGCTGGCCAATTCAATATGACCCATGCGCTCTCGGCGCACTTTACTCAGTGCAACTTCAACGCCGCACTTTTCGCAGATAACACCACGATGTTTCAGGCGCTTGTACTTTCCACAGAGACATTCATAGTCTTTCACTGGGCCAAAGATCTTGGCACAGAACAATCCATCACGTTCCGGTTTGAAAGTACGGTAGTTAATTGTCTCGGGCTTTTTTACTTCCCCGAATGACCAGGAACGAATCAGTTGCGGTGATGCCAATCCTATACGAATTGAATCAAAGTCTTCGATCTGTGTTTGTGACTTCAATAAACCTAATAAGTCTTTCATTCTGTTTCTTCCTCTACCCTAATAGGGTTGATAAGTTATCCGGATTTAATTTCGTTGTTAAATGAAATAGTTTCCAGATTAATTCTCGACTTCCAGTTCTATATCGATGCCCAAAGATCGAATCTCTTTAACAAGTACATTAAAGGATTCGGGCATACCGGCTTCCATGCGGTCATCACCATCAACTATATTTTTGTACATTTTGGTTCTGCCGTTTACATCATCTGATTTCACAGTCAACATTTCCTGCAATGTATAGGCGGCGCCATAGGCTTCCAGTGCCCACACTTCCATTTCACCGAAACGCTGGCCGCCGAACTGAGCCTTACCACCCAGCGGTTGCTGAGTAACCAGACTGTAGGAGCCAGTTGAACGAGCATGCATCTTGTCATCCACCAAGTGGTTGAGTTTGAGCATGTACATGATGCCGACAGTAACCTTGCGATCGAAGGCATCACCCGTACGACCGTCAAACAAGCCAACCTGACCATCTTCATTCATATCAGCCAGTTTCAACATTTCCTTGATATCAGCTTCGCTAGCTCCATCAAACACTGGTGTTGCCATAGGCACACCATCTTTCAGGTTTTCAGCTAGCTCGTAAATTTCTTCATCTGTCAGGGTCTTGAGATCTTCAGTTCGACGAGAATCACCGATACCGTTGTAGATCTGATCCAGGAATTTACGGATATCAGCCACTTTCTGTTCAGTCTGAACCATGGAATTGATTTTGGCGCCAAGCCCTTTAGAAGCTGCGCCAAGATGCGTTTCCAGAATCTGCCCTACGTTCATTCGGGAAGGGACGCCCAGCGGATTCAGGACGATATCAATTGGGTTTCCTTGCTCATCATAGGGCATGTCTTCTACAGGCATAATGACTGAAATCACACCCTTGTTACCATGACGGCCGGCCATTTTGTCACCAGGCTGAATACGACGTTTTATTGCCAAATACACTTTTACAATTTTAAGTACACCTGGGGCCAGGTTATCGCCCTGGGTAAGTTTGCGTTTTTTGTCTTCATAGCGCTCGTCCAGATCAACACGACGTTCCTTGAGCTGAACACCTGCTTTTTCCAGGGCGCTGCTCATGTCATCATCGACCAGACGCAGTTTGAACCAGTCATCCTGCTTTAAAGCATCCAGGTAATCTGCAGTTAAACGATCGCCCTTTTTCAGTTTGGGGCCACCAGAGACTGCTTTACCCAGAAGAGCCTTACGCAAACGCTGGAAGGTAGCTTCTTCAACAATGCGGAACTCATCCTCAATGTCTTTCCTGACTTTCGACAGTTGCTCCTCTTCGATCTCAAGCGCACGCTGGTCTTTTTCCAGACCATCACGAGTGAAAACCTGAACATCAATAATGGTACCTTTGACGCTACTTGGAACACGCAGTGATGTGTCTTTCACATCAGAAGCTTTCTCACCAAAAATGGCGCGCAGTAATTTTTCTTCAGGGGTAAGCTGGGTTTCACCTTTAGGTGTTACTTTGCCAACCAGAATATCGCCTGCATCGACTTCAGCACCGATGTGAACAATACCTGATTCATCCAATCGTCCCAGTGCGGTTTCACCCACATTAGGGATATCAGCAGTTATTTCCTCAGAACCCAGTTTGGTATCCCGAGCAATACAGGTCAGCTCCTGGATATGAATGGAAGTAAATCTGTCCTCTTTTACTACTCGTTCTGAAATGAGGATAGAGTCTTCAAAGTTATAACCGTTCCAAGGCATGAACGCGATACGCATATTCTGGCCCAGAGCCAGTTCACCAATATCAATTGATGGGCCGTCGGCGACAATATCGCCCGCACCTACAGTATCGCCTTCTTTCACCAGCGGACGCTGGCTAATGCAGGTATTCTGGTTGGAACGGGTGTACTTGATCAGATTGTAGATATCGACACCAGCTTCGCCAGCTTCGGTTTCTGCATCGTTAACGCGCAGGATGATACGTGCAGCATCCACGCTATCTATGACACCACCACGTTTGGCAATAACACAAACACCCGAGTCGCGTGCAACGTTTCGCTCCATGCCGGTACCAACAATCGGCTTTTCCGATATTAGTGTAGGTACAGCCTGGCGCTGCATATTGGAGCCCATCAGTGCACGGTTGGCATCATCGTGTTCCAGGAAAGGAATCAAAGATGCAGCAACAGATACCACTTGTTGGGGGGACACATCCATGTAATCCACCTGATCTGAATTCATCAGTGAGAATTCATTCTTGTGTCTTACGTTAACAAGCCCATCAACAAACTTATTTTTTTTGTTCAACTCAGCGCTTGCCTGGGCAATTACATAGCCACTTTCTTCAATGGCAGACAGGTATTGAATTTCATCAGTTACCACGCCCTTCACCACTTTGCGTACCGGGCTTTCCAGAAAACCGTATTCATTGGTACGAGAATAGGTAGCCAAGGAGTTTATCAGGCCTATGTTCGGACCTTCAGGCGTCTCAATAGGACAGACACGACCATAGTGAGTAGGATGTACATCGCGAACCTCAAAACCTGCGCGTTCACGGGTCAGACCACCAGGACCGAGAGCAGAGATACGACGTTTGTGGGTCACCTCAGACAATGGATTATTCTGATCCATGAACTGAGACAACTGGCTGGATCCAAAATATTCCTTGATTGCTGCTGCAACTGGTTTGGCATTGATCATATCTTGTGGCATCAAGCCTTCACTGTCCGCCATTGACAAGCGCTCTTTAACAGCTCTCTCAACACGTACCAGGCCGACACGGAACTGATTTTCAGCCATTTCACCGACGCTACGAATACGGCGGTTTCCCAGGTGATCAATATCATCAACGGTCCCAAATCCGTTACGGATATCTACCAGGGTCTTGATCACATCAACAATGTCTTCTTTGCTCAAGACGCCATCGCCTTCAGAGTCAGGACGTCCCAAGCGACGGTTGAATTTCATCCGACCAACAGCTGAAAGGTCATAACGCTCGGGAGAGAAAAACAGGTTACCGAACAGGTTTTCCGCGGACTCTTTTGTCGGCGGCTCACCCGGGCGCATCATGCGATAGATTTCCACAAGAGCTTCCAGGCGATTTGTAGTCGGATCAATTCGCAACGTATCGGAGATGAAAGGCCCACAATCCAATTCATTGGTATATATGGTTTCGAATGTTGTGACGCCAGCTGTGACCAGACCTTCGATCATTTCTTCGGTAATTTCTGCATTACACGGGAACAGGACTTCGCCAGTTTCAGTATCAAAAATGTCCTTGGCAAGAGCATCACCAAGCACAAATTCGCCAGGTACATCCAAGGTGGAAAGCTTGGCTTTTTCCATTTCACGGATGTGGCGGGCTGTAATTCTGGCCCCAGTCTTAACAAGAACTGTTCGCTTATTTTTAATATCAAAATTCAATACAGCGCCACGTAGACGTGAAGGCACCAGCTCGACAGAGAAATTGCCGTCCTTGTCTATGTAATAGGTGTTATTTTCATAAAACATCTCAAGAATATCCTGAGTGCTAAATTCCAATGCACGCATCAGTATAGAGGCAGGCAGTTTGCGACGTCGGTCAATACGAACATACACCATATCCTTGGGATCAAATTCCACATCCAACCAGGATCCACGGTAAGGAATAATTCGTGCTGAATACAGCAACTTACCGGAACTGTGTGTTTTACCCTTGTCATGGTCAAAGAATACGCCAGGCGAGCGGTGCAACTGAGAAACCACCACACGCTCTGTGCCGTTGATGACAAAAGTGCCGCTGTCAGTCATCAAGGGGATTTCACCCATATAGACTTCTTGTTCCTTGATGTCCTTAATGACTTTGGCTGTGGATTCCTTTTCATAAATGATCAAGCGGACTTTTACTCTTAGAGATACTGCATAGGTAGCTCCACGCAGTTGACATTCACTCACATCAAATTCTGGTTTGCCCAACCTATAGCTAACATATTCCAGCAATGCTTTGCCGGAATAGCTGACAATCGGGAACACGGATTTAAATGCAGCGTGCAGTCCCTGTTCCAGTCTCTCGTCAGGAGAAACATCCGTCTGTGTAAACTGTTTATAAGAATCTATCTGTATAGCCAGCAGATAAGGAATATCCATCGGGCTTTGCAATTTACCAAAGTCCTTACGGATACGTTTTTTCTCAGTATATGAATATGCCATCAGCAGTCCCTAACAAGTGATTTTGTTTAAGTTCTCCGATACATCGGAGCTTTCTTTACCACTCAACCTGTTTCAAACAGGTAATAATTCCAAGCACAAAAAGGCGGCATTCCAATTGGAATACCACCTTTTCAGTAGTGTGCCTGAAAAGCAGTGCAAGTTACTTAAGCTCGACAGTTGCGCCGGCTTCTTCCAACTGCTTCTTGCAGTCTTCAGCTTCTTCTTTATTTGCACCTTCTTTTATGGGAGACGGCGCGCCATCTACCAGATCTTTTGCTTCTTTCAGACCAAGGCCTGTGATGCCACGTACTGCCTTAATGACATTTACTTTCTTTTCACCAACAGCAGTCAAAATGACATCAAATTCACTTTGCTCAGCAGCAGCTTCGCCACCTTCACCAGCAGCAGGTGCAGCCGCTACTGCGACAGCAGCTGCAGCAGAAACGCCAAATTTTTCTTCCATTGCTGAAACCAGTTCAACAACGTCCATTACTGACAAATCAGCAATACCATCGAGGATTTCTTCTTTAGATAGAGCCATTACTCATATCTCCTTTAGTAAATAGTTAAATTGTTAAATAGTCCGATAGAAACCTGGGTTCTTTCGGATTAAGCCGCTTCCTGTTTCTGGTCGCGCACCGCAGCAACACCCCTTGTCACTTTGGACGGTACTTCAATAACGGTACGAGCCAATTTGGTCACCGGTGCAAGTATCACACTCATAAGCATTGCAATTGCCTGATCATAGGTTGGCAATTTAGCCAACGCATCGATCTGTGAGGCAGGCAACAGGTTTCCACTAACAGCGAGTGCTTTAACTTCGAACTCTTCATTTTCTTTTGCAAAATCCTTAAGAACGCGAGCTGCCGCGCCAGGATCATCCTGAGAAAAAGCAAGAATTGTCGGACCAACCAACGCTTCATTCAGACACTCATATTCAGTGCCTTCAACCGCGCGCCTTAACAAGGTATTCCTGACAACACGCAGGTAGACATTGTTTTCACGAGCAGTTTTTCGAAGTGCGGTCATTTCCTCTACAGTGGTACCGTGGTAATCGGCAATCACTGCGGATAAAGCACTTTTAGCAGCTTCGTTGACTTCAGCAACAATCTGCTGCTTTTCATTCAGTCTTATAGCCACTTTATAGTTACTCCTAAGGTTTAAATTACTGTTCTCATAACGCAGAACAGACCTTCTTTATCTGGTGAAGTGATCCGGCCTGAATGCTGCCGTACGGGTTACACCATCTGCGTAGGATATTAAGCTTGGCGGCTTTTGTGCGGTAGATACTGCTAGTTTGCAGCACGTACCATACTTCAGCTACTCTGCCCCTACGGTCTTTGATAGTCCTGCAGGAAAAAATCCCTGCAACACCCCAAAGTCTGTTGTTGTCACCCTTCTATAAAAACAGGGCAGACAAAGCCAGGTGATGCGTATTGCAACATCACCAAGCTAAAATAAAGTTAAAATTCCAGTGATGACTGATCTACAAGAACACCTGGGCCCATAGTGGATGAAAGTACAACTTTCTTCACAAAATTACCTTTGGCAGATGCAGGCTTGGCTTTCTTCAGATCAACCAGCAAAGCTTCAAGGTTGCCCTTTACTGCATTGACTTCAAATCCCACTTTGCCAATACCGCCGTGGATAATACCGTTCTTATCTGTCCGGTAACGCACCTGTCCAGACTTGGTATTTTTTACTGCAGTTTCTACATCAGGTGTAACTGTGCCCACTTTCGGATTTGGCATAAGCCCTTTTGGTCCAAGGATAGTGCCCAATTGGCCAACTACTCGCATGGCATCTGGAGTAGCGATCACCACATCAAAATCCAGGTTGCCGCCCTTGATGCTCTCAGCCAGATCTTCAAAACCAACCACATCGGCACCCGCTGCTTTGGCTATTTCAGCATTTTCACCTTGGGCAAAAACAGCAACACGGACATCTTTACCAGTACCATGCGGCATGGTTGTTGCTCCACGAACCGCTTGGTCTGATTTTCTTGCATCAATGCCAAGATTGATGCTGACATCAATGGATTCTTTAAATTTGACAGTAGACAGTTCATTGATAAGTGAGACAGCTTCATCAATGCTGTAGGCTTTACCTGCCTCTAGTTTTTCTGCAATTAATTTTGCACGTTTGTTTAATTTAGCCATTACACCACCCCCTCGGTTTCGATACCGGCACTGCGGGCGCTTCCAGCCAGGGTTCTTACGGCCGCATCCATATCTGAAGCTGTCAGATCAGGCATTTTTACATTTGCGACTTCCTCAAGCTGGGCACGATTTAGCTTGCCAACTTTCTCAGTATTGGGACGACCACTGCCTTTCTTCAAGCCAGCCGCTTTGAGCAGCAATACTGAAGCCGGAGGTGTTTTGGTAATAAACGTAAAACTTCGGTCGGCATAAACGGTGATTACTACAGGTATTGGCAGGCCAGGTTCAACGCCTTGTGTTTCAGCATTGAAGGCCTTACAGAATTCCATAATATTGACACCGTGCTGGCCCAATGCTGGACCAACGGGAGGACTTGGGTTGGCTTTGGCGGCACCAACTTGCAGCTTGATATAAGCTAAAACTTTCTTTGCCATGATGGCCTCCTAATCGGGTACATGCGCAGAAACCTGAATTCCTGCTCCCCTGGCGCTGACTTTATGTATAAATGCCAACGACTTTAATTTCAGGTATCTCCTTTAACAGACATACCCACCTAAATCTCTCGAAGCCGCTTCTGGCAGCTATTTCTAACCCTTCTCCACTTGAGAAAACTCAAGCTCAACCGGTGTCGACCGGCCAAAAATGGAAACAGCTACTCGTACTCGGCTTTTCTCGTAATTCACTTCTTCCACCGTGCCTGTGAAATCATTAAATGGTCCATCAGTAACACGAACCAGTTCACCAGGCTCATAAACAGTTTTATGGGACGGCTTATCAACCGTTTCCTCCAGCCTGTTCATGATTTCATCAACTTCTTTTTGGCTAATTGGTGCTGGTCTTTCAGCGGTCCCGCCGATAAAACCCATGACCCTGGGAGTATCCTTCACCAGATGCCAGGTATCATCATTTAGCATCATCTGTAGTAGTACGTATCCAGGAAAGAACTTTCGTTCACTCTTTCTTTTCTGGCCACCACGCATTTCAAGCACTTCTTCAGTAGGAACAAGCACTTCACCGAAAAAATCTTGCAATCCAGACAGGTCTATTCTTTCCTCAAGCGCCAATTTTACTTTGCGCTCATAACCGGAATAAGCATGTACAACATACCAGCGCTTTTCGTTTTCCGATTCTGACATAATTGTGCCTTCTGTTACTTCGTTCGCCAAACCATTCACACCTATCACCCTATAACTAGGGATATCAGCCAGCTTAACAGTGTGTCTAGTCCCCACAATATGATGGCGACTATGATTACTACTACAACTACTATCATCGTAGTTTGGGTAGTTTCAGCTCTTGTTGGCCAGACTACTTTACGTATTTCAGTCCTGGCTTCCATGCATAGAGTTACTAATGCACTACCTTTGCTCGTCTGGGTTGCTATCCAGCCAGCTACACCAGCCAGAACAAGCAAGCCAATTACCCGATAAAGCATGGATTCAGCAGCAAAGTAGCTGTTGCCGTAAACACCTGCGCCAACCAGCAATGCCACCACCGCCCATTTCAGAGAATCCAGTTTATATTCAGCATTGTTTACTTTGTCATTCATAAATTGAATCTGTACTTTCGCCTACGCTCTTTGCCGGACATCCTGCCTATATGGCAGGCCAGGAGGGAATCGAACCCCCAACCTGCGGTTTTGGAGACCGCCGCTCTGCCAATTGAGCTACTGGCCTAAATCAATTGCCCGGAAATTCAAGTAAACCTTTCCAAGGCAGCAAACAAACAATTTCTTTTAAAGACGACTAAGCCGAGGGGGCTAATCGCAACCTCGGCTTACTTAAAAAAGTCTTGCTTTGTTTATTCGATAATCTTTGCAACAACACCGGCACCAACAGTTCGCCCACCTTCACGAACCGCAAAACGCTGGCCTTCTTCCATCGCAATAGGTGCAATCAGTTCTACAGCCATTTTGATGTTGTCCCCTGGCATTACCATCTCAACACCTTCTGGCAGTTCAACAGCACCGGTAACGTCAGTAGTTTCAAAGTAGAACTGAGGACGATAGCCCTTGAAAAAAGGAGTATGACGGCCACCTTCATCTTTAGACAGTACGTAAACTTCGCCTTCAAACTTGGTGTGAGGTGTAATTGTACCTGGTGCTGCCAGTACCTGACCGCGTTCAACATCTTCACGCTTGGTACCACGCAATAGAACACCTACGTTTTCACCAGCACGGCCTTCGTCTAGCAGTTTGCGGAACATTTCAACACCAGTACAAACAGTTTTCTGTGTGTCTTTAATGCCAACGATTTCAATTTCTTCACCGACTTTAACTATACCGCGGCTAATACGACCGGTTACCACAGTACCACGACCGGAAATAGAGAAGACGTCCTCGATCGCCATCAGAAATGGCTTGTCTATATCGCGCTCAGGCTCAGGAATATAAGTATCCAGGGCATTTACAAGCTTCTTAACCGCTGTAGTACCCATCTCATTGTCATCTTTGCCTTCGAGTGCCAGCAAGGCTGAACCAATGATGATTGGTGTGTCGTCACCTGGGAATTCGTACTGGTCAAGTAATTCACGAATTTCCATTTCTACCAGTTCCAACAATTCATCATCATCTACCATGTCAGCTTTGTTCATGAACACTACAATATAGGGAACACCAACTTGGCGACTCAGGAGGATGTGCTCACGAGTCTGCGGCATGGGGCCGTCTGCTGCAGAACAAACCAGAATAGCGCCGTCCATTTGGGCAGCACCTGTAATCATGTTTTTCACATAGTCGGCATGTCCCGGGCAGTCAACGTGGGCATAGTGACGAACTTCAGAGTCATACTCAACATGTGAGGTAGCAATAGTAATACCACGCTCTCTCTCTTCCGGTGCATTATCAATCTGGCTGAAATCCCTGACTTCACCACCAAATTCTTCGGCACACACTCTGGTCAACGCAGCCGTTAATGTTGTTTTACCATGGTCAACGTGACCGATAGTACCAACATTCACGTGTAGTTTATTTCTTTCGAATTTTTCCTTGGACATCGAATTAAGCCTCCGATTTTAAAACTTACTTAATTAATTTATTTGTATTGATATCCACTAGGCACATTAATTATGTACATCTAATGGCTACCTGCTATTTACTGTGTGCCAGATTCTGGTGCTCACACCCGGAGTCGAACCGGGGACCTCATCATTACCAATGATGCGCTCTACCACCTGAGCTATGCGAGCAAAGTCTCTTTCTATCGTCTTTATAAAATGTGGTTATAAAGAGTCACAATAAAGAGTCGTTAGCTGCGGCTCATCCAGTGATCCAAGCCCTGCCCCATTGCTCTTTCAGCCTCTTCCTGATCTAACACTCTAGATTCAGGCCAGAAACATCTGGAGCGGGTAGCGGGAATCGAACCCGCATCATCAGCTTGGAAGGCTGGGGTTCTACCACTGAACTATACCCGCAAATCCTTACCCGCAAATCCTTCTAAATCGCTCGCCTACCAGGCTTGAAAACCAAAAAACAGAGGATCAAAAACTTCCATAGAGGAGCTCTTCGTCCACTGTTTTCTGTCTACCGTTGCTACCAGAGTTCGTTAAAAAACTGACTGGTGGAGGGGGGTGGATTTGAACCACCGAAGCTTACGCGTCAGATTTACAGTCTGATCCCTTTGACCACTCGGGAACCCCTCCAACAAAGTATCAGACAAATTACAGCACCCTGACTCTTACACAGAGGCGGCATTTTATGGGAATCAAGGGCGTGATGCAAACGTTTCGCAAGGTTTTTCTATGACTTCCAGTTCCAGCACTTCTGACAGTAAATCCAGTAAATCTGAGCCCTCCAGCAGAGCCTGCGACAAGCCCTGAATAGTGACCCAGATCTCATTGCTGGATGTGGCAATTTCCTGGATGGAAGTAGCAAATCCCTGCCCGGCCAGATTCTCCTGATGCCCGAGGGCCAGGTTTTCCAGCGAAAAAACACCCAGTGAAATTCCCCCTGCCTGTTCACCAGTAGTTATGATGAAGCTATCTATATTGCTGTTCTGTAGCTCTTCAAGCGTCTGACGTTCAGCAATATCTGAATTAAAGGGCGGCATATAGACACGGTAACTCATATTTTCGGCGCTAGGCAACAGTTCTGGACTTGCTTCCAGGCCGCGTTCCAGCAGGGCCGAAACCAGAAAATCACTTTCTTCTGTATTGTTGAATACACCTAGCGATATACAGATAGCAGGTTCAACAGCGGCGCTGGTGTTCTCAACCTGAGTTTCGCTCAATAACTGCAAAGTTCGGGAGGCCTGGACAGAGGGCTCCCTGACCATGGTTTGCCGGGATTCCTGGGGCCGCGAGAGGTTCCAGCCAAAATAAGCCAGGTTGGTCAGAATCAGCAAGGTAATAAATGTGTGCATTTGTTTTCTTTATATGCCTGATTTTTTGTCTATATAACTATATATACCTATATATAGGAAGCAGGAACATGGAAAAGCCCACATCATGGAAGCGCAAGGGATAAACCGTCCAGAACAAGATCACTTTCCAGTTTATGCGACCAATTAAGCTGCTCACTGATCAAGCCGGCATTACCGCCCGTCAGAAACCATTCAGCTTCAGTTGTCTTCTCATTCGAAAGCTCCCAACATTCCCGGAGAAACCCCGTCACCATGGCATGAATTCCCTGACTAATTGCAGAATTCGTACAATTGCCAAGTGCTGGCTCACTCCAGTCATCAAGGATGACATCCAGCACAGGTGATTTCCTTGCAAGACTGTCCTGCATCAATTTCAATCCAGGCACAATAAACCCGCCCATGTGATTGCCATCAGTATCGATCCAGTCAAAAGTCATCGCACTACCGCAATCGAGGATGCAACAGGCAGATTCTGACCTGGCATAAGCCGACAGCATAGCAAGCCAGCGATCCACACCCATGCTCTGAGGATCCTGGTAAGAATTTGTTACGCCATGGCAGTGCTTTTGAACTTGTGCAAATTCCGGCTGCAACTGCCAGTTTTCAGATAGTCGATGGATTAACTTTTCCTGGAATTTCTCTCCTCTGACATTGGCCACCCGAATACGCTTTATGTTATCCAATGAATGAGCACCTATCTGGGTAAACAGCCCAGCCCCTGTCGAGTCATCATCAAGATCGTCGGCATAATTGCTTGCAAGTGTATTTGCATCAGCCTCATTAACAAGTCGCCACTTGATTCTTGTATTGCCGGCATCAAGTTCAAGAATCATGGGTTAACTGCTCTCCTCAGAGAGATTTCTCCGCCCTGCACCTCTTGTGTAATTCCATCGACCTCAAACAACAAGGCACCTGATTTGGAGATACCCCTGGCTTTTCCAAACTGGCTGTTATCGCCGGAAATGAGTTCGACCTCTTTATCGAGTATGGCATCGTATTGTTGCCACTCATCAAGGAACCCTTGTAAACCATGTGTTTCAAATTCGGAAAGGGCCTGCATAATATTCATAACTACATTCCCCGCAAGCAGGTTACGGTCTGTGTTCTTTCCAGTAATCCGATTTAAATCAGTCCAGGGTTGGGAAATATTTTGCATCTGTTCAGGCTGACAGTGAAGATTGATACCTACACCTATAATTAACTGACAAACTCCACCGATATCTCCAGTTATTTCCAGTAAAATTCCGCCAAGCTTCATGTTGTCAAAAAGCACATCGTTAGGCCATTTAACCTTCAAGCTTGATAGTCCAAGTGCCTCCAGCGCCCTGACGAGAGCCAAACCTACTATCAGGCTGATTCCTTCCGTTTTCATTGCGCCGTTATCTACATTCCTGACCATGGTCAGATAAATATTCTGACCAAAGGGGCTTACCCATTCCCTCCCCCTTCGGCCTTTACCACGTGTCTGTTGCTCAGCCAGATAAACCAAATATTTTCCAGATTCAGGAATTCCATGCCCTGCCTGAATTTCCCTCATGGCATAAGAATTAGTGGAATCGATGGAGTCTAGTATGACCAATTCCTGCAATTTGCCGAGACGATCCAACGGGATCGCTGCCGCAATCTTTTCAGAGTCCAGCAATAGAACAGGATCATGCAATCTATACCCCTTTCCCCTGACCGAGTGGACATCAAGCCCAAGCCCATTGATCTGTTTCATGACTTTACAGATAGCCGCTCTGCTGACATTCAATTCCATGCCAAGCTGAGTACCGGAATGGTATTGGCCATCGGCCAGCTTGTTTATCAGTGGGTGCAGTATTGATGTCATTTCATGTTCTTTTGGTAAAAAAAATCCGGAAAGCACTGCTATCCGGATTTTAGTCAATTCAGTGCCGGTAATAAAACCGGCTAAAGTAATTCTTAAGTGCTATTACAAATCATAGCCTTTTTCATCATGTAGGATAATATCAAGACCTGTGGCCTCGTCTTCTTCACTGACCCTTAATCCTGTTACTGCATCTACTATCTTGAGGATTATAAAAGTCATAATGGCAGTATAGGCTACTGTCGCTCCAATACCTGTTAACTGAACTGTTAACTGGCTGCCCATAGTGACACCCTCTGCATAGCCCTGACCGCTGAGTACTCCCAGGCCAGTCGAGGCAAAAAAGCCTGCCAGAAAAGTCCCCAGCATGCCGCCAACTCCGTGGACCGGAAATACATCCAGAGAGTCATCTACACCAAGGACATTCTTGAGATACCCGGTAGCAAAGAAGCAAATGGTGCCTGCCGATAATCCAATTATAAGAGCGCCGCCAGGACCTACAAACCCAGAGGCAGGGGTAATAGTGCCCAGACCTGCCACCATGCCGGTAACGATACCAAGGACTGATGGCTTACCGTATTTAATTTTTTCCATCAGTATCCAGGCAAGTGAGCCAGCTGCTGCTGAAATATGTGTCACCAGCATGGCCATGGATGCATTGCCATCTGCTGCCAGAGCACTACCACCATTAAATCCGAACCAGCCAACCCAAAGCATACCGGCGCCAGTCACAGTCATGGTCATGTTATGGGGTGGCATGGGAGTTTTGCCGAACCCAGTACGGGTACCTATCACTTTGGCACAAACTAGTGCCGCAATACCGGCAGTAATATGCACAACAGTACCACCAGCGAAGTCTAGCAAGCCCGCTTCAAAGAGCCAGCCACCCTCAGCCCAGACCCAGTGGGTAATAGGTGCATAGACCAGAATTAACCAAAGGACGCTGAAAAACATGACACCACTATATTTTACCCGCTCAGCAAAACCACCGAATATAAGTGCTGGAGTGATAATGGCGAATGTCAGTTGAAACAGGGCAAAACTGGATTCAGGAATAGTGCCAGATACTGTCTCTTCAAACACGTTGGCAAACATAATATTGCCAAATCCTCCAATAAAGGCATTACCTTCACTGAAAGCGAGGCTATAACCGCAAACCAACCAAACCAGCGTAGCAACACAAGTAATGGAAAAGCACTGCATGAGAACCGACAAGACATTTCGTACTCTGACTAACCCTCCATAAAAGAGTGAAAGTCCGGGAATGGTCATGAACAGGACCAGAGCCGTGGAGGTCATTATCCAGGCAGTATCACCACCATCCACATCCTGGGCCAGGGAAACCACCGGCATAAGTAACAAACCTATCCAAATAATGCCTTTTCCAAAAAGTTTATGAAGCATAATTCCCCCTGAATTATTATTTTAATTACCGATGCCATCTGTACAAAGCAACGGTGTTTGTAGGCTTAATTTAGTGATTATTCTGTAATTTGCGCACTATGATTGAGCATAAAAGAAATATAAAGATGAGACAAGCCAATCAGAAGGCTGAACGAATCTAATTGTTATTATTATTGTTTTTTCAGGGTGTTGAAAATTGCAGAACCATATCCTTATTAGCCATCCCAAGCTTCTTGTAGTCCTTTATTTCCTGGAATAAGCATTAATAGCAGAGTTATCCCTCATGTTGAGTTGCTATTTCCCATTTCGGTTGCAAGACAGTGCAATTTCAAAGCACCTTGCACTTTTTTGGTGCGATCCGACCCTTGGTTTCTTTAATAATTTGTCTAGTTCAAGCTAACTATCTGTATTTTATATATTTTATTTTCTGGCATGGCACTTGCTACTTACTTAAAAGTGTTATCACAGCTTTTTGTGTCCATATGCAGGTGAATTTAATTCACCCTCATTTATTGAGTTGAATCGAACTATGGAAATTTTTCCCGGCAGATCCTGGCGCAACACTAACTGCACCAACCTGTCAGAACGACATACTAGGAGAATCAAATGAAAATGATCAATGCGATTATCAAGCCTTTCAAGCTTGATGACGTCAGGGAGGCCCTGTCAGAAATTGGAGTTCAGGGAATAACTGTCACCGAAGTAAAAGGGTTTGGTCGGCAAAAAGGCCATACAGAACTTTATCGTGGTGCGGAATATGTCGTTGATTTCCTCCCCAAACTAAAAGTTGAAGTAGTAGTGAATGACAGCGCTCTTGAACAGACTATCGAAGCAATATCTAAGGCTGCCAACACTGGAAAGATTGGTGATGGAAAGATTTTTGTGTCTGCAATTGAACAGTCTATTCGTATCAGAACTGGCGAAACAGGTGACGACGCAATTTAATAAATAAATGGTACCAAGCTTTCAGGAGTGCTTAATATGAATAGTAAATTAAAGAATATTTTTGGATTTAAAAATTCGATTAAAAAGATAAGTGTTTATGGCGCAATTATTTCAATGGTTGCGTTACTGCCAAGTATCGCATTTGCACAAGAACTGGATACTGGTGATACAGCCTGGATGATAACTGCCACAGTACTGGTATTAATGATGACAATACCAGGATTGAGTTTGTTTTATGCAGGAATGGTACGCAGTAAAAACGTATTGTCTGTGTTCATGCAGTGTTTTGCTATCACAGGCTTAATGACAATACTGTGGGTGGTCTTTGGCTACAGCATGGCTTTCGATACTACGGGAATGGAAGCAGGTGTTGTCAACATGTCTTCAATCGTTGGTGGATTGGGGAACGCATTCATGTCAGAAATTACTTTTGACTCCATGTCTGGAACTATTCCGGAATCAGTCTTTGCCACATTCCAAATGACTTTTGCCATCATTACACCGGCATTGATTGTTGGAGCCTTTGCAGAGCGTATGAAGTTCTCTTCCATGCTTGTGTTTATGACTGCCTGGTTCGCTATTTGTTATGTCCCCATGGTACATATGGTGTGGTCAGGAGATGGTGCATTATTGTGGGACTGGGGCGTACTGGATTTTGCCGGCGGCACAGTTGTTCACATCAATGCAGGTATCGCAGGCCTGGTCGCCTGTATCATGCTTGGTAAGAGAAAAGGCTATCCAACAATGGCTATGCCTCCGCATAACCTGACCTATACCATCATCGGTGCTGCATTACTTTGGGTTGGTTGGTTTGGATTCAATGCTGGCTCAGCGGTTTCAGCCGGTACTGGCGCTGGTATGGCTATGTTAGTGACTCAGGTGGCCACTGCCACAGCAGCAATCACCTGGATGATAGTTGAATGGATTACTCATGGTAAACCTTCGGTCCTGGGTATTGCTTCAGGTGCAGTTGCGGGCCTGGTCGCCATTACCCCTGCATCAGGAACTGTTGGGCCTGAAGGCGCCTTATATATAGGCATAGCTGCTGGTATCTGCTGCTTTTTTGCTGCTACCAGCCTGAAGCGAGCCATGGGATATGATGACTCACTGGATGTATTTGGTGTGCACGCCATTGGTGGTATCGTCGGTGCAATCCTGACCGGAATCTTCACCGCAGCTTCCTTTGGTGGCTCCGGGCTTGGCGATAACAGTATTGGTTTGCAACTTTGGATACAAACCAAAGGCGTTCTCTTTACTATTTTCTACACAGGAATATTCACTGCCATAATCCTTAAGATTGTAGATATGACTATGGGATTACGGGTCAATGAAGAAGATGAACATCTAGGACTTGATCTGGCTGCACATGATGAAAGAGGTTATGCATAAAAAATGAAATTCAAATTTTAAGTATTCAGTGTAAAGGAAACAAAAAGCGCCACTTTTGTGGCGCTTTTTTTTACTTAAAATTTTCAAGGTTTTGAAATCCCGTACTGGTCAATCTGCACTTCCTCCCCATAACTATCGTAATCTCCCTCAGCTCTTAGAAACCGGTAGTCGCCCCAGTTGATACTCTGATAACCGGGTTTATCAGAAGTATCCACAAGAGGTGCTATATCGGCCTGATAGGATGGATTGAAGAAAAAAGGCACACTAAATCGTTCAGCATGTGTATTTACGACAACGCGGTGAACCGGAGCAGGATACCGGTCGTTAGACCATACCTGCATCATATCTCCCAAATTAATGAGCAGACAGTCGGGCACATGATTGACCGGGTTCCATTTGCCGTTTTTATATACTTCTAGCCCTGGCTGATCACTGATATAAAGTACCGTTATAACGCCGGCGTCTGAATGATAATTGATGCCAAGATTGCCTGATTCCGTGATTGAAAGGCCATCAGGTAAAGCAGGTTTGGCACATGGTGGATAATGATTCAGGCGTAAATAGCTGGTGTGCTCCGGTGAGAAAGCTCTGCGCAATTCCTGTTCAGACACTCCAAGGTTTGAAGCGCAGGCATCAAGCAGAGCAAAAGCTACTTCTTCAAAACAACGATAGGCTGCTTCAGCAACATGCTTGAAACTGTTGTTATGTGACGGCCACTGGGGACGATGATTGATAAAAGGACCAGCCGACTTGCCAAGCCCAATATCCAATAGTTCTTTCCAGTCCCTGGTCTGTTTTGTCAATTCCCTGTCATAGTACCCAGGGATTTTTTCTGGATCTCTCTATTTTCTTTTTTTCCCCAGTGGATAATTGAAAGAACTGCCTCATTTCGCTTTCTAAATCCCGGAGCAATGAAAATTCTATGCCATGGTTGTTCAGGTAAAAAAATCCCAATCCCGACAAGCGCTATCGAGTAATTCCAGCTCACTGGCTGAAGCCAAATTATTGAAACGGATAAAAGGGATTTTGCTAGACATAGGTATCATAAAAAACCGGAGCATTACTCCGGTTTCTCAGATCGAATTATTTAAGGACTTCTTTCAAGCACATTCATCTATCAGTCAACTATCAATTAACTAGCGATCAGATCCAGCGCCCTGTCCATCCGTTCTGCCAAGGGTGGCGCTATCCTTGAGTACAATGCCTACATAAAGGCCTCCCTGACTACCGTCATTCAAGATAATAGCGTTATGCAAGGGATTGGCAAAAACGGTGACTTTGTCGCCAACAGTAATAGAGCTGCGCCTCCAACCCTGATTAATAAGTACATTCGGCGCTGTCATTTCAATTGTCCATAAACCATCAGGCCCGCCTTCTGCCGTACCACTTAATTTGAAAGAAGCATGAGGATTGATCCATCTGACCTGAGTGACCTCTCCTTCTATGATGACAACACTTTCGGCATCGAATGCAGACGTTGAATGGTGGGCAGAAACTGGTATAGCCATTAATGCTGCAGCAGAAATGACGCTAAGTATAATTTTGTTAAAGAGTGAGGGTGTTTTCATGGCTTTTTCCTGAGTAATCTTACTTTAATGCTATCGGGACAAACCGGCTTGACCAGCCTGAGTACTTGGCAAATTATCATTCAGGTCAGGCAGGCATTCAACTTCACCAATATCCGTGGAATCCACTCGCAACCAACTCTTGGTGTTGCGCCACTCGCCTTCCCAGCCATTTGGGTCTGTCATGATATGTTCTATTTCAAGCACTTCGCCATCTTCAAGTAAACGAATCCTCTCTTGCATTCTAAAGTCTTCAGAGATAGGAATTCCACGATCAATGAAATGGTTGTAAGTTTCAACATAGCGTGAATTGACCACCAATTCATCACCTTCCCAGTGCCCCAGTGATTCGCCGTTGTAGGAATAGATCACAAAATCAGGATCTGTATATTCCCTGCCATCCAAAAATATCTGGCGGAAACTATTGTTGAAATTTGACACCATGTAAATAGCTGTGGGCAACTGGATCATGGCAATCGGCCAGACTCTTGTCATGATCATTGGAATACCTGCAGGAAAACATTGGCCTATAGCATCACGATAAGGGCGACCTTCTGCCTGCGCACGCTGACCTTCCTCAAAATCCAGTTTCGTCTGCCCAATAAATTCAGGGTACGGGGGGCCATACATGAAATTGGCAAACCCTTCACTAAGATCAACAAACCAGGTGCCGGTCAGATCGAATGGAGGTTCCGGTCGCTCAAGAGCCAGATTCTCGGGAGCAAGTGCACCCAACTGACCGGGATGCTGGGGTATCATCCGGCTCAATTGTTCACGCCTTTCAGCTGCAGATTGTGCCTGCACCATAGTAGAAACCAGCATACTCACCATCAAGAGAATAGCTGTCCTGCGCATATGCTTCCCCATTACATTACCCCCAGGTTGAATATTCATCCAAGAGAATAAAAGCCTTTGCCAGTAAAGTCCATATAAGCTCAGATTGTGCATGCGAGCTGTTCTCTCTCAGGCTATAATCCCACTCCTTTGAAGTCTTGGTATCTCTTTGGTAGATGGGCAAAAAGCATAGAAAAAAGAAAAACAGACAATCTGGCCAGTCAGGTGCTGCGCCTGCGCCTTCAACCTCAAGAACAACTCCAAAAACAGCTCATTTATCAACACCAAAAATTGCCATTAAAAAACCGGTGATTCCAGCATTCTGGATTGCAGTCATCATTCCGGTTATTTGTCTGGTTGGTGCCTGGTCCTATCCTCCTGTGGCCACACCAATGGAGCTAAAATCCTATACCTCGCAGATTTATTTATCTGGCTTGCTACTTCTCTGGCTGTGGCTACAGCGAAATAATAAAACAGCCATTCTGATTTTTTCTCCTGGGCGGATAGCGTTTGGTCTTTTGTTTCTCGCAGGTACTCTGTCACTTTTATGGGCTGCCAATCCGGATTTCTGGGTCTATAAATGGAATAAGTGGTATGCAGGTTTTGTCATGTTTCTGCTGGGTGTGCAAATCATCCAGAATGAAAAAAACCTGAGCACCGTAATACATCTGTCTATTCTGGGTGGGCTGATCACAGCTGCAATCGGCATCGCCCAGTATTTGTTTAATGTGAATGTGGTGCCACAAACCTCTTTTCCTTCATCCACTTTCGGCAACGGTAATATGGCCGGACAAGTGATGGTACTCACCGGCCTCCTGCCGTTGTATTTTTTATTCAAGGAAAAACAAACAAAAGGCAAAACCTGGTTTTACGCCCTTGCTATGGCAATAGTTTTTGCCTACGCCTTTTACACCAGGACACGCGCTGTATGGCTGTCCTGCCTTCTTGAAATTTTTCTGGTTTCTATTTTTATTGTTTTTGACAAGAAATACCGCACAACCTGGCTGTTCTGGAGCAGGGAAAAATCCATCGCCAGCCTAGCCGCATTTGGACTGTTTTTGATTCTCATCAACTTCAATCAAAACGGTTTTCAGCCGTTCTGGACATTGGCAGCATCTGAGATCTCCTCTATTGCCACTTCCATCGGTTCGTCAGCAGCAGAGGGAGAGCACCGCTATTTAATCTGGACCGCAGTCGGTGAAATGATCAGGGATAACCCAATAATGGGTACTGGCCTTGGCAGTTTTTTCCACAACTACAATATCGGTGGATACGCCAATTACAATATCATGGGAGTACAGCGAGCGCATAATGATGTGTTGGAGCTGGCGGTTGAACTTGGTGCTTTAGGTATGCTGTTTCTATTGGGCATCATCATCACCATGTGCACTCTACTGTTTAAATTAATATCGCGATGTGAAGGTCAAAAAAGAATCTTATTTGCTTTGTTAACCATCGTTGTGACAGGCAGCATGATGAATGCACAAGTCAGTTTTCCCTACCAGCTACCAGTTCCCTACGTCATCATGCCTTTCTTCATGGCACTTATTATCAGAGGCTCGGAGGATATTGAGAACAATCTCAGAACTATCACTTTAGAACCTGTTTTTAACAAAGCAGCTGCCGGTTTATCCGGATTAATTTTTGCCTTTCTTCTGATTAATGATCTGGCCTGGATGCGCGACATCCACCAGTTAAACCGTATCGTTGCCAGGGAATTAACTAATGTACAGTGGGAAACAGCTAACCCTATTTTCAACCAGGCTTACATTACGGGTGGCAGGAGTGTTACTCAGGTGCTTAACCAAGCAGGACAGATGCAGCTTGCCCGTGATGTTATCCCTCCTCTGATCGAATACTGGCCGAATTCTGCTGCTAATACCTTGCTGGCTGCAGAGAATTTTCTGAACCTGGGTCAATTTGAAGAATCTGAATACTGGGCCAGAATGACTATTGAATCCCAACCTGAAGGCGCCTATATAGGACAGTATTTTTTGATGGAAATATATATGCGCAAAGGGGAAACGGAAAATCTCAAAAACCTGTATGACTCCATGAAAGATGATTCTGAAAGCCTTTTAAGCATGCATTCAAACTCGTACAACTTATTGCATTCCATGTCGATTAATGTGGAAGATTTTGAAAGGACTACGTTTTACTACAATAAATTCAAGGAATATTTCGGTGAACTTGCCTCTGTGGAAGGCAATCAGGCTATTTTTTACATCAATACGGGTAATATTCCCGCTGCTGAACCTTATATGCGCCGCGCACTGGAAATGAATCCAAACTTACCAAACGCCGATACGTTCAATCAGTTCCTTATCCAGCTCCCTCAATAATCAGAAGATAGCCCAGCACTTCGAATTAAGACCGGTTTATTTTATTTCTACGAGGCCAATCCGGTTTGAACTGCTCTGATGGATCAAAAGATTCCCCTCTTTAGTAACCCACATGTTCCGTACGATGCCTACACCAGAAGGAATAGCCCAGCTCTGGAAGGCTTCATTTTCCGGATCAAACCTGACCAACGCATCAGGTCGCATCCCGGATTCGTTGTACCAGACTTTGTCATCAATCACTGCCAGTGCATAGGGATGTGAAGTCGGACCACTGGGTGAATCCCACTGCCGGATCTCCCCACTTGAGGGATCCAACCGACCAATTTTTCCCTGGGTGGAATTAACAAACCAGACAATACCTGAGCTATCCAGGCCAAGCCGTCTGACGCGGGAAGCCTCGTTAGGAATATCGTAATACCTGATAGCCATGGTTTCTGGATCCAGGGCACCAATTTTATTGGCGCCATTGAAAGCTACCCACACAGTGCCGTTTGCTGCCACCTGAATTCCATAGGGTCGAGGTTCGGACTGAACTTCTGTCAATTCACCAGTTTCAGGATCCAGGCGACCCAGCATTCCAGCACCCTGAGCCGTGAAATACAGACTGCCATTAGGATGAAAAGCTGCTGAGTGTGGGTCTCGTGCCGATGTTTGGTATTCAGTGATTAATCCGGTTTGTGGATCAAGCTTGCCTATAGTTCCATTACTGTTGCCCGTATACCAGATATTGCCTGCTTCATCAGGCACAATACTGTGCGGCCTTGCAGCAAGGGGTAATTTGAATTCCTGCATATCCCCCGTAACTGGATCCAGACGTCCTACCAAGCTTGCCCACATTCCAGTCCACCAAATGGAACCATCCGGTGCTTCAATAGGATCTCTTGACCGTTGACCCAAAGTTGGGACAACCCACTCCCTGATTTCAATTTCCGCCGCTCCGGGTACCAGAGTTGGCATTCGGGATGCATCGGCAGGAAAATGCTCGGCGAGGTAACTGGCAATAGTCGTTGCCTGAGCATCAGATAAATCAACCATGGTGTCGAAGACATGCTTCCATTCATCCACCGTGTCATAACCCGCTGAACCTACAATATTGAATGAGCTATGGCAGCTGTAACAAGCTATTTCTATCAGCTGTTTACCGTCCCCTTCCGGCAACTGGGGAACCTGAAATTGGGGCGGTTGCGCCTGAACAGGAAAACCCGTCAGTAGCAATAAAACTGGTAAAATATTTCTGACCATGTTCATGTCTTCCTCTCATTTGCAATGAGTAGTGAATGTTGTAGGCTGGCTCGCCATGAAAACATAGTGACCGCCCTGAGGTAAATACCTGTTCAACGTTTTACGGGGTCGAGTCTAGGCAATATTCATGGAAAAAATATGCAAAGTAAGTCTTTGTCCGGTTTTTTGTTAAAGGATTGTTAAATGACATCCAAAGGGCCTTTTTTAAATGTAAGGAATAGAGCAGCCTTACCCAGCTATAAGTAGATCATGATAGTTACAACGAGCTCATTTAGTTATTTTAATAAGTGCATTTATTATGCAGGGTGTATGCTGTTTTTAGGAATTCCTCTTGCCAATGCTCAAACTAACCTCATCTTATCCGACATAAACGCTGTCGCTTTGATATGTGATGGTAAAAACCCACAACTACCAATACTGACAGACCGCAAACAGTTACTGATTGCAGATTCCAATGGTGAAATTCATAGTTCCCACGAGCAATTGCATTCATCCATCAAAGCCACATCCCTTGACAATACAGGAGCAGTGGCTTGCATAGATCTTGTTGAAGTTGAGCTTGAAACTTGTAATTTCGGCCCCTTCTTTTCTGCAATCCCGCGCGTTCGGCTGGACTATGCACTGAATATTTACTCAGTAGAGGATTCCGTTGATACCTGGCTGAATGAAAGCGTCCAGGGAAGCGAACCACCAGCCTGTGAGGATGCCGGCACTATCGACAGCACAGTGACAGCCATTACTGGCGCACCACCACAGGCTTCAAGTGTCCTGGCAATTTTCGATGAGCTGAACCTGGATACAGAAGATCCCGATAGTGATGGCTATTCAAACCTGGAAGAATTTGTACAGGGCTCTGACCGCAATGATGCATCCAGTCCAGGGATGGAAATTTCGGTGACGGCTAACAGCACTAGCAATCTGGTTATCGCAGAGGGTGAAGCAATCACTTTATCCATCAGCCTGAATCCAGGGGCACATTTGAAAAATCAAACGGACTATTACTTATATGCCGATTCCATCTCCGGCATGTTTTCCTACTTTTATCCCGCCCGTTTTGAAGCCGTGGAAAGTCGATTGCCCGCAGCCTCCGGACCTGCCCTGCGCTTCAATGACATCCGCATCATCACACTTCCAGCATTGGGTGTGGGTGACTACGAAGTCACTTTTGAAGTGGAAATTGAAAATCAGGAAATCATTCGCAGCAGCGCATTTATTTCAGTCATTCCGAATACCTGGCAATTTACCGAAGTAAGTCAGTCTGCTGGTATTGATTACAGTCACGGGTTTGCCATTTCGAATACTGGCCCTTCTCATGATCGTCGAACCAATGCCGCTGGCGTTGCTGCTGGCGATTACGACCGGGATGGCTGGGTGGATTTGTATGTGGTTCGCGGCACCATCGGCGCCAATTTGCTCTATCGAAACCTTGGAAATGGCATGTTTGAGGAAACCGCTGCTGAAGCCGGAGTCAATCTAACAAATCAGGAAAGTTCTGCGGCGACTTTCGCTGATTATGACGGTGATGGTTGGCTTGACCTGATTGTCACTGGCATGAACGGCACCCAGGTCACTCTTTTCCACAATCAGGGTAATGGCACTTTCACAAATGCCACCGAGTCATCGGGAATTACTGAAATGTCATTAAGTTACGGTGCCACTTTTGCCGATTACGACAAGGACGGCGATCTGGATCTGTGGATAAATCATTGGCTCTTTACCGATGAACAAGGCTATTTGTGGCGTAATAACGGGGATGGCACATTTACTGATATCAGCCAGATGGCTGGCATACCGAATAACACCACAGCGGATTTCACCACAAATTTCGCCGATATCGATAATGATGGCTGGCTTGATTTGCTGATCTCAGGTGATTACGGCTCCAGCCAGGTGTTTGTTAACAATCAGGATGGCACTTTTACTCTGGCAACCACAGAAGTGATCAGTGATGAAAATGGCATGGGCGGTGCCGTCGGTGATTATGATAATGACGGTGATCTGGACTGGTTTGTCACCAGCATTTATGACTTCAGGACAACCGAATCATATCCATGGGGCATTACCGGCAATCGTTTTTATCAGAACGATGGGGCTGGTAATTTTTCTGATGTTACTGATGAGACAGGCACAAGAATCGGTTTCTGGGGCTGGGGCGCCTGTTTTGCAGATTTTAATAATGACGGCTGGCAGGATTTATTTCATGTAAATGGCTACAGCGGTGGTGGACATGCCAGTGTCTCTCCCTTCGTTGTAGACCCTTCACAACTTTTCATATCCGATCAGAACGGCGGTTTCCTTGAACGCTCTATAGAGCTTGATCTGATAGACAGCGATCAGGGTCGCGGTATTGTTTGTTTTGATTATGACAGGGATGGTGACATAGATATTTTTGTCGCCAATAATCGTCAGCCCCCTGCCTTGTTCCGAAACGATGGAGGTAATAACAGTGACTATCTCCATATCCAACTGGAGGGAGAAGCGTTTAATTCAGAAGCTGCGGGAGCAAGGATTTACCTTACCAGCAACGGCATTACCCAAATGCGGGAACTGCGCGTAGGCAGTAATTACATGTCTCAAAACCCGGTGGAAGCCTACTTTGGCGTTGGTACGGCAAATAGCATCGACCAGGTCAGAGTCGTCTGGCCTTCAGGCGTGGAAAAAACCCTGGAAAATATCGACGCCAATCAGCTCCTCTTTATCACTCACCCTGACCAATAGCGCCGTCAGGCAGGGGGAAAGTATTTTTCAAATCAAAAAAAGGCTGGAATTAATATCCAGCCCTTTTCTGCAACGCTTAGCTGCACTATCTAACTAATCAAACACCAGATTCTTTGGTGGTCTTGATAATAGCGGCGGCTACGGCATAGGGACAGGCATTGGAAGCCGGACGACGGTCTTCCAGGCGGCCTTTCCAGCCATCATCAACAGTACCAATCGGAATACGGATGGAAGCACCACGGTCAGAGACACCATAACTGAAAGTATCGATTGACTGGGTTTCATGTGCACCCGTAAGACGCTGATCATTTTCGGCACCGTAAACACTGATATGACGCTCGATGTTTTTGCCGAATTCTTCACAGATCTTGGTGAAAATTTCTTCTTTCCCTGACTCTCTCATCACACCATTTGAAAAGTTGGCATGCATGCCGGAGCCATTCCAGTCAGTATGACCCAATGGTTTGGGATGCCACTCAATGGCCAAGCCATATTTTTCAGCGGTTCTTTCAAGAATATACCGCGCAACCCAGGTCTGATCACCAGCATCAGCTGCACCTTTGGAAAAAACCTGGAACTCCCACTGTCCAGCTGCAACCTCTCCATTAGTGCCTTCCACATTGATGCCGGCATCCAGGCAATGATCCAGATGTTCGTCCATAATAGGCCGGCCAAAACAATTAAGCGCACCTACTGAACAGTAATACGGACCCTGCGGACGCGGAAACCCGGAGTGTGGAAAGCCAGGGGGTAAATTGGTGTCAGGATCCCAGAGGAAATATTCCTGCTCGAAACCGAACCAGAAATCATCATCGTCATCATCAATTAGGGCGCGGCTGTTACTGATATGGGGAGTACCATCAGCATTCAGTACTTCATTCATGACCAGATAGCCATTGGTACGATCAGGATCAGGATAAACAGCGACAGGTTTAAGCACGCAATCTGAATCACTGCCGTCTGCCTGTTCGGTTGAACTGCCGTCAAATGACCACATCGGACATTTTTCCAGGGTTCCGTCAAAATCTTCACGAACCAGGGTCTTACTTCGCAGGCTCTGGGTCGGCTTATAACCGTCGAGCCAGATATATTCCAACTTGGATTTCATGGTCTACATTACTCCTAATTTTTTTTATAGGTTAAGTTGCTCGTTATGCAATTAGCATACCTGCCTTTTCTTTGTCACATAACAGTGCAGAAAAGTGCACAAGTGTACCTCAGCAATTCTCTGTAAAAAAGTGAAATATCCACTAAAAAAGGCCGTAGTTACGGCATTTCAAATTATTGTCCAGGCTAGATGCAGAATAATTTACTGTCACCGACAGCAAACAATCTTAGCTGCTTTACTCTTATTTATGCACCACTATCTGGCAATATTGCTCAAAACTGGTGCACAGCGGACTGGAGACACATGCTCGGTGTTCTGTCAAAATACGCCCAGCCAGCTACTCTAATAGCAAACAATTCCTAACCTATGCCCCAGTTTCCAGAATTACCAGTCAAGGAATATGCCCAAGTCTACAAAGAAGATACAGACAAAGCGCTTCCTGAAAAATTAGACCCGAACTTGCGTTACGCGTTTTTCAGCACCATAGCCAAAGGTGGCAAGTCCCTGATCAAGTCCTGCAAGGATATGCATTTGGGGCGCTTCGTCTGTTACAAGACGTTAAAACCTGAATTTGTTGATGACCCCATAGAACAACAGCGCCTGCTGCGTGAAGCGCGGGTATCAGCTATGTTGCAACATCCCAGCACGATTCCCACTTATGAAATAGGCAGGGATAAACGCGGCAATTACTACTTCACCATGAAACTCGTGCATGGTTATACCCTGCGTGAAATCCTGGATTACAGAGAACGCTATGACCTCACACAACTATTGGATGTTGTCATCGATGTCGGACATGCTCTGGAATATGCTCACTCGCACGGCGTCTTGCACAGGGATATCAAGCCGGAAAATATCCTGGTCGGCCCCTTCGGGGAAGTTATTCTCATGGATTGGGGGTTGGCCAAAGTGTGGGATAAAAAGGGAGCCCAGGAACAGCTACCAGAAAGTACCTCTGCCCCGGAAACCGATGATGTTGGCATCACTGGTCAGGCAAAGTTACAGGGCACAGTCTCCTACATGTCGCCTGAACAGATTAACAGGGATCCTGCAATTGACGGCAGAACAGATGTTTACAGCCTTGCAGCTATCATTTATGAAATATTGGCTGGTAGAACTGCTGCTCAGGGTGAAACAATGGATCAGCTAGTCAGAAGCACGCTTGAAGAAATTCCAGAAGCTCCTTCCACTTTAGTCCGATACCCGATACCGGAATTATTGGAAAAGGTAACTATGCAAAGCCTTAAAAAAGACCCTGCCGAACGAGTTCAGACCATGGGAGAAATGATTCGATTACTTCAGGAAACTCGCCGCCAGGGATAACAGAAACTAAAAAAATATCTCTATTCAGTCAGGGCCAGTGAAACGGTAATGTTATCCCTGCCACTTTCTCCCTTGGCAAGCTCAATCAAGGCATCGGCGATAGCTTCAAGTGAATTCCCGAATGCTTTTACTGCATCCAAAGTTTTTTCTTCACTGATCAGGTCGCTGTACCCATCTGTGCATACCAGGATTATATTCCCGGGCGTTAAAGGTAGCTTATCCCCATCCGGTCTTGAATAAGCATTGTTGCCCAACATGCGGCTCAGGATATGTTTTTTGAAACTCTGGCCAATTTCACCTCGGTTTACCATTTCCTGGTACAAGGTGTGATCTATGCTCAACTGGGATATTTTGTCTTTGCCAGGATCAATCAAATAAATTCTGGAATCACCCATCCAGGCAAAATTGATTTCTTTTTCTCCAACATGCACACAAGACAGTGTTGTGCCCATGTTGCTTTCTGGCATGTGCATTTTTTTATACTCGATCACCTGCTGGTTGGCAAAGATGATACTGTCAATAAGCGTCTGGGTGATGTCTGAAGTGTCTTCCAGATAATCTTCACGGGTCAGGTATTGGTAGCAGCTTTCTACCGCCAGCCTGCTGGCTATTTCCCCATGATCATGACCACCTGCCCCGTCTGCAACAATGATGAGGCCGCACCCGGAATCAGTGAAGTAGAAATCTTCATTATTATCTCTGATCAATCCAACATCAGATTTGGAAAATATTTTCAGCATAAACAGGAATAGTCTACCGGTGCTAAGGCCCGGATCAAAAGGAAGCTGAAAATGATAATAGGGAAATTAAACTAGAAACGGAATGTTTTTGTATATTTCAGAGCGATTTCGGATTTTTCCGTGCTAAGTCGGTCAAAGGTTCCTTCCGAATCGAAATTATAGTTGACGACTACAAACAGATCTTCTCCTGCCTGGGGATTCCAGCGCAGGCGACTATTGAGACCCACTGAGCTGGATACATTGTCATACTGAACCAAATTAACCCAGGACCACTTTGAATTAAAAGCATAGTTAACATTGGCACTGACTATGCGCACGACAAATTCACCCTGGGGCAACTCAACGTCCTGGTAGTTATAGCTAACATTCATGAATAAATGTTCATCTGGTCGCCACTGAACTCCTGCCTGGAATTGACTTCTTTTACCCTCATAGAAGTCGCCAATATTTACCTGAATGGATGGTGCAAAATTACGCTGGTTGGCAAATTGAAGCTGGGCATTGAGGTTGGTAAAGCTGTACTTGCCAGCGGGGATAACAATGCCGGGTCTGATTTCAAAATCCTCGTCCAGCCCTTCCCGATTTCTCGCAAATCCTATACCAAACTGGTCACCCCGATGCGTATTGAAATTTAAAATGCGCCCAAAGATGTTTTCACTCACCAGATTACCAGTGGCTAAATCCCGATCCTGAGTAAATCGGCTGAACAGGTTATAGGTCCTGAGTAATGGATGATCACGGAAATTGTACCTGTATCTGCCCATCAAACTGAAAGATTCAATACCACGCTGGTTGGCAAAACCCAAGGCAGGATTAAAGTCTTCGCCAATATAGGAATAACCCGCATTACCACCAAGTCCATTACTCTGTGTGTCGAAATTTACTCGCACACCATAGGCCTTGTCATCACCAACTCTGCCATCTGTATCGGATTGCTGGTACCAGGCATTACCACGCAAGCTATAGCGTTCCGAAAAACGCGTATTCTGGTAGCGAAAATCCATCCCTGCCAGAGTATTGTCTGTTTCACTGTTGGGATCACCTTGTGTCACTATGGCGCCAACACTGGATTCTGAGAGAATATTAATGGCTGCCCTGCCGACAAAAACCTGTTGACCGTCCAGACCTGAACTGTCCCCCTGTTGCACCGCAAGGGCGCCGACATTCCATTGCCCGACTCTGCCGGTCAATTTGACACCGGCATCTATGTCAACAGCCTGGCCCGACCGGCTTAAACCCAATCGGCGTGAATAAAAGGGAATGCCATTCTGATTGTTGTTGAAATTACCACCACCCCCAAGACCACCAAAACTGAAAATATCCACGTCCTGTAAAAAGAAATCACGCTTCTCCGGGAAGAACAGGGAGAAGCGGCTCAGGTTTACCTGGCGATTGTCCACTTCCGTAGCGGAAAAGTCCGTGTTCAAAGTAACCGCACCTGTCAGGTTAGGGGTGATTTTATAAAACACATTCAGGGACGGATCAACTCGATCATCTTTAGTGCCAACAAGATGATCTTCACTGTTTGCCATGGCAATTGAAGGAATGATATCCAGACCCACGCCCTGACGGATATCACGGATACCGGTGATCAATCCTGTTGTGGTTGGATTGATATTTCGATTAAAAGAGGACCAAGCTAGTTCTTCGCGCTTTCTGGCTATGGTGCGGGCAATGGTAAAACCCCATTCCTCAGTACCCGGGTCAAAATTCAGCGTATTGAAAGGAATGGCGACTTCAGCTGTCCAGCCTTCATCATCGATGCGGCTTTCCACTAACCAGATTCCTGTCCAATCCCGGTTCAGATTATTGGGCTGGTCATACACTCCTTCACGGCGAATACCATTGGGATTGACCTGAAAATGGTAGCCAGTTCGGCCATTGTTGAAAGTATCAAGAATGAATTCAAAGGCATCATCAAACTGCATATTTTGCCCCTGAACCAATTGTCTGGCACTGATCCCTGAGGGATCGCTGTCATACAAGCGGGCTCCCACGTATAAAAAGCGCTCATTGTAGGCAAGGTAAAATTCACTTCTTTCACTAGGCTCTGCATGATCCACTGGCTGAAATTGATGCATGTCAGAAAGAACAGTGGCCTGCTGCCAGAAAGCCTCATCAAGCACGCCATCAATATCGGGCTCACTATCAACTCTGGCGATGGATATCCGTTTTCTTTCTTCGCTTTGGGTGAATTCAGCCTGCTGAGCAATTACATCCAGACTTGGAAGGAGAAACAATAAACAGGCAAAAAAGATCAAGCTTCCTGGTGTGGACAGCGCCTGACATTTGAATGAGAAATTCTTGATGTTTTGAATGGTCATTTAGAAGCAGCAGAAACAACATAAATTAATGACGCGCAGTATAAATGTCTGACTTTCATAGTAAACAGAGTTCATTAGAATTCACAAAGTATCCTTAATCAAACTCAGTATTACAGGAAGTACGGTACTGATGACCGGGGATAAAAAATTTCTTTTCAGTGAATAAACCGGCCTGACAAATCAATCCGGTACATAAGCCAATTGCAGGCTACGATGGGCATGATCGAGAAAGCGGGTAGGATCACCGAAATCGTCGATGTAGTCATCCAGCAATCCCATATTGATAATATTATCCGGGCCCATGCCGAGATTGAGTTGTTCGGCCAGATCCAGATGCAAGTTAGTGTACATGGCGCGCATTCTCAGGATATCCGTACCACTGAGTATCGGTCCATGAGCAGGGACTACCACGGTATCAGCACTGACAACCTGGGCGAGCGTTTCATACGCTTTTAGCAAACCCCCCATCCAGGAACCATGGCGGATATCCAGAACAGGCCACTCCCCTGCTGTAACTGGTCCACCTGCTACCAGGGTATCCAGCATAGGGAAATACAACCAGATATCACTGTCAGAGTGAGCAGCCGGCAAGTAGCCATACATTATTTCTTGCCCGGCAAATTTCATGGTGCCACCTTCACGAAAAATCCTGCTGGGCAGTCCTGTAGAAGCCTGGGGTCCATAACGGCCTTCATACATTGAAGACATCACGGAATTTTCCAGAAACATTTTGGTTTTTTCATGAGCAATGATGACCGCGCCTTCTGCGCCCAGACGCTCATTTGAACCCGTTTGTTCTGGATGCCAATGGGTATTGACCAAGGTATGAATTCGATCCTGGCCGATGGTATTAAAAACAGCTTCCAGCAGCTTGTCAGAATGTGCTTCGAGGCCACCGTCAATCATCAATAAGCCGTCCTCATTCACACCTGGAAGAGCAAAAACATTACATCCCGCGCCTTGGAAAACCCAGGCGTGGCTCAATTCAACAAGAGTAATATCTGCCACTTCCTGCTGAGCTGAAGTGAGTGTGGGGAGCATGCTTGAAATTGCTGCAGTACTCAAAGTACTCGCAGTGACGTCCAGGAAGTGGCGTCGTGAACAGGAGTGTTTCATCTAAAAGCCTTACTGATGGTCAATGGAGCCAGGCACCAGGGCATGACGCTCTGTTGCCGGGTCCAGAGGAAAGATATTCCAGGGATAAAAGAACGGTGGTCCAACATTGGGCCAAAATGGTGTTATATCCAACTCTTCACTGGCACCAAGGCTGCGCAGCAGTTCAGCCATTTCTGTATTCGGTGGTTGACGTGTGCCCGTGAAAGTAATTGCCCCACGAGACTCTGCATAATCCAGTGCAGTCAGACCGTCAATATCTTTGCCATCTATATCCGCACCGGCTTCTACCAACGCTTTAACCACCTGGTCATTCCTCCCACGAACGGCATAATGCAAAGGCGTTCCGCCACGGGCCCTCTGCAGATGATGAGGCACCGCCATTACATTCAGATCCACCCCAGCTTTCACCAGCAATGCCAGACCCTCTACCAGAGTCGCCTTGTTATTCCTGGCACCGGCCAAGACAGAAACCGGTGTTTGCAAGTCAGCCTGGGGCAGATCCGCTTCGGCACCGTATTCCATCAACACTTTCATCAACTCTACATCACCATTGCTGGCAGCACGGATCAAGGGGGTAGTCCCTCTGGAAAGCGGCCCTCCTCGCGCACCGGCAGGTCGGTAAAATAACTGCATATTCGGGTTGGCCCCTGTATCCAATAACATCTTGGTAATGGTCAAGCCATGGGTTTCATTAAGGATTCCATCCACTTTCAGACCGGATTGATTCCGGCTACCTGCCACGGCCAGGAGAGGAGACTGGCCGAACTTGTCCCACTGCTCAACATCGGCACCTGCCTCAATTAGTATTTTCGCTATATCCCAATTGGTGTTAATAATGGCAAGCAGTAATGGAGATACTCCGTCAGGATCTGGCTTATCCAAATCTACTCCATGAACAAGAAGCACTTCAACACAGGATTTACAATTTTCTCGAGTTGAATACAGCAGCGGTGACAGTCCACCGCTGTCCAGACGTTTTGCACGGCCCTCAGCGGTGACATGGCTATTGTAATCACGGACGGCCGAAATGGCATTGATATCCGCACCTTCACTAATAAGCAGATCCATCATCGCCGGATGACGACGGGCCGAAGCCCACATCAGAGCAGTCTGCTGACCCCAGCCCTCGCGGGCCCCAATGGTCGCTCCACTCCTTATCAGCATCCTGGCAGCATCCACATCACCGGCTCGTGCTATCAGCATCAGCGCAGTTTGGCCTTCCGGGTTTGCTGAGTCAGGATCAGCGCCAGCATCAAGTAACATTTCAATCATCTCAGCGTGGGCTACTTCTGCTGCCAGTTGCATGGCATTGGCACCGAAGTTGTTTACAGCATTAACATCAGCACCTGCCCGTATCAGATCGCGTACCTTTTCAATGTCCTGATCATAGACAGCCCACTGCAGGGACGTGCTGCCATCAGGACCGCGCTCATCGACATTTAGATTACGAACAATTTCTCCCAGGGGAGAGGGTACTTTCAGGGCTTCAAAATTCTGGGCGCTCGTTAACGTCGCGCCAGCCAATGCAAGAATTGTGATAGCCACCTTGCTTGTAATTCGGAATAAGGTCATATCAAATTTCCACAAAGGGCCCTGTGCTGTCAGCAAATTCATCTAATTGAACACCGGCACGATCCAGCATCGTATGGAGAAGCCGGGCATGGGGAGTATCCTGCGGATAATGCAGGTGCTGCCCACCCTTGATGCCACCGCCATGGCCAATAAGCGCAGAAGGTAGTTGGTCGGCGCCATGCACATCGCTGTTGCCCATGTTGCTGCCAAACAGAATGATGGAGTTATCAAGTATATTGCCCTCGACATCTTCCATGTCTTTTAAGCGCTGGGCAAACCTGACCGCGCGCTCGGTCTGATGACGCTGGATGCGAACCAGCTGGTCCCACTTGACGGGATCTTCCTGGTGATGTGACAGCGGGTGGAAGGATTCAGCTATGCCCAGATTGTCAAATACTCGCATACTGGCTTCCTTTATCATCCGCATGGACGCAATGCGGGTCTGGTCATTTTGGAAGGCCAGAGCAATCATTTCAAACTGGATGTCCAGCAGTTCGGTAAAGTCATCAGGTGGTCCAAGGGGTGCATCCGGCAGGCCAGTAAGTTCACGGGCACCCTCTTCCAGTTTCTGAATACGGCTTTCCACTTCACGGACAGATTCCAGGTAATCGGACACGCGTATTTGATCAGCCGCACTCAGTTTGCGATTCAGGCTGGCAGTGGATTCACGGACATAATCCAACAGGCTGCGGGATTGGTCCAGAATCTGAATACGTTCATCGTATGTGTCACCCTGACCGAACATCGTGTAGAAGACTTTGCGGGGATTGCTTTCCAACGGTAGAGTCTGCTGGGGGGTTCGATAGTTGATCGCGCCACCTGGCTCACCACATAATTCCAGTGAAGGTAGCGGTGTAGTCTCACCAATTATCCTGGCAGCAATCTGGTCAGCTGTCATACCTTTAATGCCTGCGGCACCTCTGTCCCGGTCCCCGGGAGCCACACAGGACAACCAGGTTTGCTCAGTGATGGAATGGGGGGCTGGCCCATTTTCGGCGGCTTTGTTACGCAGGCCTGTAACCACGGTGGCATAATCGTGGAGCGACTCCAATGGCTTAAGGATGTTCGAGTAATCGAAATCGGTGCCAGTCTGTTTCGGCGTCCACTCGTGATTCACGGCACCATGGGGGAAATAGATAAATCCGAGACGTGGATAGCCGTTTACAGGCTGTGCCAGGGCAGGAGTCATGGCATCCAGCATCGGCAGGGCAACAGAAGCTCCAGTCCCTCTCAAGAATGTTCTACGTGAAAGATGTTTTTTGCTGATAAACATGGTCTTTTCCTGTTTCTTTCAATTTACAATTTAATTACAGTGATGCCTGTTGTGAATTTTCTGCTTCACTTACGCTGAGCATACTCTCACGCATACGAAAAGCATCACTACTTACAATATTAAAAACGATCGAATCAAAACGATAATCATCATTCTCCGATGCTCGGACAATTTTTCTTACCGAAGGCATATCCCGATAATCGACCAGTCTGCCCAGGGCATAGGTCATCAGGTGCTCAGTCAGTGACTGTACAAACTCATCAGAGCGAGTCACCAGTGCTGTAACTAAATCTCCAGGACTGGTGATCTTGGTACCATCTGGAAGGACACCAGATGCGTCAATCAATGAAAGCGTATCCAGATCATATTCCTGGAACTGTCCAACAGTATTAAAATTTTCCAGTGCAAATCCCAGCGGATCAAGAACGCCATGGCAAGAATAACAACTGGGATTTTCCCGGTGCTGTTCCAGTCTTTCACGCAGCGTCTGCGGTGCCTGTCCCGGTTTCTGCGATAAATCTGCTTCTACATTGGGTGGCGGTGGCGGTGGCGGTGAAGCCAGGATTCTCTCAAGTATCCAGGCCCCCCTTAATACAGGAGATGTCCTGTTGGGATTCGCTGTAAGCATCAAGATGGCACCTTTACCGAGCAGGCCCTTACGATATTCATCTTCGAGGCTCACTTTTCGAAAGGCGCTGCCTTTGACGTTTTCTATACCGTAATGGGCAGCCAGTCGTTCGTTGAGAAAAGTGTAATCTGAATCCAGCAGCCTCACCACAGACTGGTCACTGCGCAGGATACTGTCTATGAACAGGCTCAATTCCTGCTTGAACATGGGCCTGGGATCCAGGAAGCGGCTGGCGTATCTGAACAAGCCGCCATTCGGCGTAATTTCGTCCAGTTTGGCAAGGTTCAACCACTGAAAGGCAAAATCTTCTACTAATGTAAGCGCTCGTTGGTCTGCAAGCATCCGGGAAATCTGGTCTTTTAGTACATCAAGGTCATTAAGCCTGTTTTCATTAGCCAGAGTTAATAATTCTTCATCGGGCAAACTACTCCAAAGGAAAAAAGAAAGGCGTGAAGCAAGCTCCAGGTCTGACAATAAAACACTTTCTCCCTCTTCCGCTCCCACTTCGGCTCGGTAAATGAAATGGGGGCTGACCAGAATGGCACTGACTGCCTCCTTGATGCTGGGTTCAAATTCCTGGGACAGGCGACTGCTTTCAAAGAAACCTACCAGGCTATCTACATCCTCCTGTTCCAGGGGACGACGAAACGCACGTTCCGCCAAATTGATGATGATTTCAGTAGCACAGGCATTTTCTTCGGCAATTTCCCTCGGGTAGCAGACAAAAATCCGTTTGCGCGGTTCAGACTCACTCATGCCAATCACTTTCAGTGGCCCACGAACCTGCAGAGCATGCACTTTATGTATCCTGCTCTGACCACCTTCCAATGCTAATGTTGGTCTCCTCTCATCACTTTCTGCAAAGCTGCGGTGCAGAAAGGTCACTGTAATAATGTGCTGCCCAGCCGTGGCATTAAATCGGATACGTTTCAGTCGCAGGTTGATTCTTGATACTGCATCGGCCTGTTCCTGGTCGATGGCTTCGTGATCTTCATCCCCTCCGAGCTCGGTGCGGAAAATCTCTTTACCGTCCAGCAAGGCTATTACTGTATTTTTAAACTCCATGTTAGGCACTTCCCTTCCAAGCGCCAGGTCGCCGATATTCAGTTCATACTCACCGTCAGCCATGAAGTTATAACGAATACTCATTCCACCGCGGGTGCCAAAAGGCATGCCTGCCATATGGTTTTGTTGGACACCGGTACCGGGTGTGCCCCTGGCCGGCAGTGAGATGATCATATCGGCCTCACTGCCAAAGGTTTCCATGATGGGGATCGGCCTGAGGTCTCCGATGGCATTATGTGAAATAGTTCTGGCTGCATTCAGATACTGGTCAATAAAGGTGGGAGAAACCTGAAGTGCAGCCGCATTATTATCAAACCCCCCTTCCAGATCATCCTCTGGCAACAAAGCTCCCGCATCAACTTCCATAGCCAGTAAATCCCTGATTGCGTTTTCATATTCACGACGGTTAAGACGACGTAAGGGGACATTACCTGCAGGAGGGGTTCCAGCCTCTTCATCAATGGTATTTTCCAGCCAGGCTACAAGCTCCTTGAGTTCACTTTCTTCAGGTCGGTCGGCACCGGGGGGTGGCATGTGGCCGCCACTCAAGCGGCGGATGGCTTCTTCGAATATTTCTGCTTCATGAGGAACTTCATCGGATGACATCAGATTAAATGCCACACTGCCTGCCCAATCTTCATCGTTGTGGCACTCGTAGCAGTAGTTTTCGATAATATGCCATTGATTGTCAGAGCTGGCAGCAAAAACAGAATGCACCTGCATTATTGCGATGCACATGATGCTTGGCAGCACTATTCTTTGAAGTTTCTTCAACATGATAAAAATCTTTTATAAATCAGTCATTTCCAGCAATTTTAAAGGCCAATTGACCAACAATTGTGAAAACCGGTTAGGAAAGGGAAATTCTGCGGTAGTTAGGCGTGTTTGTCCACCCGGAAATACCGGGCATGGCTATAGTAAAAACCGAATCAAGTCATTGATTTAAAGATTGATGGAGAGTTAATTTGATCTCTGCAAAGAGCGTTCACACAGAATAAAAAAACCGGAATAACAATCTGCTAGTCCGGTTTCTTTAAGATCATGAAGCTTCAGTTATTCTTCTTCTTCATCTATATGTACATCTTCTGTTGTATCCACATCTTCAGGCGGTGCCAGAGGAGTCGCATTCATCCGTTCAATGGCCTGTGCAACCAGGAACCAACGAATGGCATCACTGCCATCCGCATCCACACGTTCAGCAAATGACACCATACCCTTGTCTGCACGGATGCCATCAATAACTACCTGGTCGAAACCTAGTTGGCTATGCAGTAAAGGTGTAACCAATAAATTAGGGAAGTTGGCGCCGCGCATCTGCCCGCCAGTGCCATGACAGACAGAGCAATGCTGACCGTATAAATCGCCACCCAACTCAACCACTTCCGGGCTTGCAGCCAGTTCCGGAGGACTCAGTTCCCTTGGCGAAAAGGTCAACGCCTGTGGCAGGCTGGATTCACCACCGAGGGCAAAGACCAGAAGCCTTGAGTAGTTGGGTGCAAAATAATTTCCGGCCTGATTGATGCCTACGCTGGCAGCAAGATACTGCCTGCCATCCAGTTCATAAGTAATGGGTGCTGCCACCATGCCGGTCTGGGTATCGAATGACCAGAGTTTTTCCCCGGTCACCGTGTCATAGGCACGAAACTCATTCGTATTATTTCCACCGCCAGAAAATACTAATCCACCACCCGTTGTAATCACAGAGCCTGTGGGGCCTGAATTTTCTTCACTGCGCCACATCTCTTCTCCACTAACCGGGTCCCAGGCAGAAACATACCCGACAAACTCGCGGGGTGCATCAGGATTGTCCCGGTAATAGGTAAAGTTGGCACTCATATCGATGGCCAGATTGTTACCGGTAGGTTCGAAGTTGGGCGTAAACTCTTCCAGACTTTGCATGGCAAAGTACGCGCGCTGGGTTGCAATATAGACATAACCAGTTTCAGGATTCCAGCCATTGGAGTGCCAGCCATGCCCGCCCTGAACCCCTGGTGCCAGATTGAAAATATTCTCACGGTCATAACGCGCTTCCGGGACTTCAATAGGTCGGCCAGTGTCCATATCAATGCCAGTGGCCCAGTTCACTTCGGTAAACGGATAACCCCGCAACAATTCACCGGTACCAGCATCCAGCATGTAGAAAAAGCCGTTCTTGTTTGGCTGCGCCACAACATGGCGCTCAACGCCATCGACCTCCAGGTCCAGCAACATCATCGGGCTCATGGCATCGTAATCCCAGGTATCTCCCGGAGTAGTCTGGTAATGCCAGATGTATTCACCTGTATCTGCATCCACAGCCAATAAGGACGCTACAAATAAATTATCTCCTCCTTCAGGATCACGGACACGCTGATCCCAGGGAGTACCATTACCGGTACCAAAAATTATCAGGTCATTAACTTCATCATAGACAACCGCATCCCATACAGTACCTCCACCTCCAAGCTCCCACCAATTGCCGCTCCAGGTTTCAGCCGCTATTTCCATTTGGGAGGATTCAAAGCCTAGCTCGGGATTGCCAGGCACGGTATAAACACGCCAGCGATCTTCACCGGTTACAGCATCATAAGCACCCAGATAACCACGGGCACTTTTCTCAGCGCCGGAATTTCCGATCACTACCTGACCCTTGATGATGCGTGGAGCACTGGTAATGGTGTAAGGGCCGCTGGGGTCAACCGTCAGTTTGCGCCATTCTTCTTCACCGGTATCGGCATTGATGGCGACAACATAACCATCCAGGGTGCCCAGGTAAATTTTGCCCTCAAAGGCAGCGATTCCCCTGTTCACAATGCCGCAGCATACCTTGGTAACAATTTCTCTGGGGGTCTGAGGATCATAATGCCAGATCAACTCGCCAGTTCTGGCATCAAAAGCATTGACCATACTCCATGCGGTAGAGACATAAATGACGCCATCCACATACAGTGGCGTGCCCTGCTGGCTCAGGTTTACATCGTAATCGGCGTACCAGGCAAGATTCAGCTCGCCAACATTATCCCGGTTGATTTCATCAAGAGCACTGTAATAACGCTCCTCGTAGGTGCCTCCTTTCATCATCCACTGGGAAGGCTCACTGTCTGCATTCAGGAGCCTGTCATAAGAAACATCAGCGGCAAAAATAGAGGAACCCTCTACTTGAGCAGAGGAATTTCCGTCTGCAGCATCAGCTGTCTGAGCTGTTTCATTGTCAGATTGAGAACAGCCAGTGAGGCCAACTGCAAGTAATAAGATCAATAAGCGAAAACGGATCATGATATCCCCTTGAATTACAAATTTTTAAAGTATGTTTTAAATAAAGCGCTATAAAACCGCCTTTTCCAATAATGCCTTTTATCTGGCTTCAGCCATATTCTTCATATTAACCAGCATTCCCTCGAACAGAGTTCGGCGTCGCGCCATATCTGCCTCTACTGCTTCCTGGTTTTCCATGTTTGACGCATCAAAAACCAGGGTGTAGAGCATTTTTGAGGTATTGGCAGATACGGGTCGTGCTTCCATGAAACCATGATAGAGATCATAAAACTGGCCTTCCGGTGCCGGCTGCGTATAGCCATAAGACAATTCTGTTTGTGCCACCAGAATTTCAATAATTCGACCACCAAGTAATGCCCGGACAGTGCCAAGGCCGCCATCACCTGAAGTAATTTCACAATCCAGAGTGCTCCATTCGCCAATGGCACAATAATCACCTACAGCTTCCCAGACCTCTGCTGCCGATTTATCGATATCTATCTCCATTTCGACAGTGACATATTCAGGTTCTGCAGCTAAGGCAAACATGGATGCAGAGATTAAAGTGAGAACTGCTGCTAATCTGGAAAGTGTTTTCATTGAGATTCCTTGTTTTTAAATAGAATTACTTATTTCAGTTTTCTATAATTTTCTATGTATGTTGCAAATTAAGACGAGCAAGGATAAACGGGTGGTGTGGATGCGTCCACTTTAAATAGCATGGATCAGGATAATCCAGAAAGTCTGAATCGAAAAAACATTAAAAAATAATAAGTGTGACTAATTCTCATGCAGTGACACATGCCTAACCTACTGAGTACTAAAAGTTTATTCCTATCATTGAAGGTAAATTGAAAAGTTTATTCATGCTTGTTGTGAAAAATCATACACAATGAGTTGCCACGTTGAGCATAAGGTTCATATACTTTTCGTGTACTAACAATAATGAACTACTATTTAAGAAGGGATAACAAAATGGCTAAATATGAAGGCGGGTGCGAACACGTACACACCCAATCAGATAACGATCCTATTGATAACCACACCTGTCACTGTTCAGTCTGCAAAAATGTAACTGGCCAGGACACTACACACGTTGCCTTTTTCAATCACGGCGATCTGTCTGTTGATAACGAAGATGGTCTCAACAGAATGCCCTTTAACAGCGCAAACCCAGACGGCCCGCTAGATTTATGTGTCTGTGCTGAGTGTGGCACTCCCATAATGCTGGATGATAAAGTCGGTCGTATCAGAGTAGCTGTGCCCAATATAATGGGTTACTCCGATTTCCCTGATGCTTCCTATCACGCTTTTTATGATCCAGCTTCAGGCGCTCCAGAACCCAGTGATGGTCGACCAGTGCATGAAGGACTGCGTCCGGATTTCGTGTGGCCTGAAGGCAACTAAATCCATTCTTAACAATTGCGTTAAGTAATTTCAAAACTCCTCTTCACAGGCATCTTCCTGTAAAGAGGAGTTTCACTTCAGCTTCCACCTTATTTCCTAAATTGTTTACAACTTCGCTTTCCGCTTTTATTCACTATGTGCCTATAATGGACCTTCTGGCATTTCAATAATTTTCTAATCAGGGGGCGTTATGCCAATACACTTATTTTCGATTCGTACAGGAATTCTGCCATTCATTATTAGCGGCCTATTACTGGTACCCGCGATTTCTACTGCCGCAAGTAACCCACCGGATTTCTCCGGAGCATGGACAACCTATCGGGGTAATCCTGGAGCTGCAGGGGGCCCCAGCCGATTTATGGGCGGGGAACTGAATCTGGTGCCTGCTGCTGAACAGGCGAGACAGGATTTTATTTCTGTCACTGAAGGCACCAATCATGGTGCTGGAAATTCCTGCGTCGGAGGCGGCATGCCAGGTTCAATGCTTGGCTCGGGCGGCTATCCCATGGAAATTCTGCAGCGTCCTGAACAGTTGTTTGTGATTTATGAAGCGCACAATGAAATCAGGCGCCTCTACATTGACGATGAAGCTCAGAATCCAGATGACTTTTTCGCGGAAAGAAACGGTTATTCTTCAGCGCACTGGGAAGGGGATCGGCTCATTGTCGAAACTACCCGACTGAAGACTCAGGTGGATTCCCGCTATCCTCACAGCAATCAAGCCACTATTCGAGAAGAATATTACTTTGACGAATCTTTAACAGATGGAACCAGAGTTTTAGCGGCAGATATGACCATGACAGATCCTTTGTGGTTAGAAGAACCACTGGTAACCACCAAACGTTGGCAGGAACTATCCGATTACCATGTACTGACTTACGAATGCACTGAACCTGTATGGCTGGATGAAATGGAAGTGCTTTATGAAGAAGCTGGCCTGGAAATGATTCAGGAGTAATATTTTCTATCATTTATAACTAATATTAGTTAACTACGAAATACAATTAATTCAGAGGTACTAGCGTGAAGAATTATTTAGTAACAATTATTGCAACCATATTCGCAAGTAGCTTAAGCACTATTGCTATAGCTCATCATTCAGCCGCCCAATTTGATTTCGGGAACACCGTGCTGGTAACCGGAAAAGTAGAGGAAGTCCGTTTTGCCAATCCTCACATGCGCCTGATTCTGGAAGTCACAGATGATGCCCGCGGTACACGGGATATCGAATTTGAAGGGCACAGCCGTAACAATATGCGCCGCCAGGGACTTATGCCGGATATGTTTACTGTGGAAGACACCGTTACTATCCGAATTGCACCGATGCGCAACGGGAATGATGGCGGTTATGTCACGGCGCTGCGCACACCTGATGGTGAGGAAGTAGGTAGAGTCACAGCGGCAGATTAATTATGTAGTCCACTTGATCAAAATTTGGGTAAAGCCGGGAACATGCATGAAAAAATTTATTAGTAAGCGTTTCATAATTATTACCAGTCTTTCCTTTACCTGTTTATCAGTCTTTGCACAGCAAACTGCACAAATTGATTTCGTCAGTGTAGGCAGAGGCGCACCTCTTGCCGCAGATATTAATGAATATGAATTCGCCGGTGCCACCATGCGGGTGATGGGAGCGGCAGGTCCTTTCAACCAGAGACCACGAGGTTTTACTGGCTCTGCAGAACCTGGTGAAACGCCTTCCGGTATTGAACCCCTGGAAAGGGATCTTTTTACCTCAGATGATTTTTATGCCGACCGCGACCTGTGGTTGGACCCCCGCTACTTCCGCTGTAATACCTCCGGTGCTCTGGAAGACATCTGGGGCGGAAATCGCGGAACACTGATAGGCGAGAATCCCCCTGGTTCAGCCGCATGGGGGCATTGCGACAGGGATTACCCCAGAGAGGCTATCGTCAGCCCCTACTCATTTGATTCAGCCCAGTCTCATTATGAAGCGCTGATGGAGGAAACAAGACAACGGGGCGGACCAACCGAGCATACCTATGCCACAGTACCCGGTGAAATGAATGGCATCTATATGCACCCGGGGCGCACTCCGGATAACTATTATTGGTACCGTGCACGCCATAACCAAATACCGACCATACTGTCCCTGTTAACCGAGGAGTATCAAACCCGGTTTGTCCAGGAAGCCTTCCACCATGCCAATACAAACGCAGCCCAGTGGCCTTCCCAGTACTGCTGGCCTGAAGGATTTATGCGGCGCTGGCATGAAGCCGCTATCTGGGAAAACTACATCATGGTGACCCCCAACATGGTGCAAATTCTTGCCGGTGTTGCGAGAAATTTTATTATCAATATCCATATCGGCCGTGATTTCAACATGGATGGGCTGGTGCCAAGGTTAGGTGCGGATGTGCCGCGCTGGTATGGCGAAACTATTGGCTTCTGGGATGGGGATGCCCTCATTACCTGGACTTCAAATATCCAGGGCTGGAAAACTCATGCGGCCCCTGATCACTCAAACATGCTGCAAACCATCGAAATTTATTCACCCAACCGGGATGATAATGGCAACTTTGTCGGCCTGAATCACGAAGCTATTTTTTATGATCCTGAAGCCCTCGTTGAACCTGTCAGAATTATCAGGAACTACATCAAACAAAATGACTTTGATGACTCTGACGCAACACCTTATGCTTTTGTGGAATGCATCCAAACCATCTTCCCTGTTGATGGCATTGCAACCCCTGTCAATCCCGGGGATGTCATTGATTATGAAATACCTGACATGTACGGCCGTCCGTGGAACCAGCTCTGGGAAGATTATTTTGAAGTAGACATGGACAAACCAGAAACTGAAGCAGATATATTCAGTTTCGAATAAGCCTGTCATTTATTGATGGATTCTTCATGCGCCTGAACAGGTTTGCACGATTACTAAATTTATTCAGGATTGATTCTTCTTATTAATTTTTACTTCACTCTGCCAATCTGAATAAAGCCGTTTAACCTTTCCGTTACGAGTCGATAATCTTCACCCCACGCTGAGGAATAAATACGTACTTCATCTCCTTTTCGAAGGTTAAATCGTTTAGCGTGTATCTGGCGCCAGACCTGACCACTGGCAAGCGTGATTAAAACCATATTGGGTCTGACCATTTCCAGATCAGTGACAACATCAAAAAGCTCATCGAAGCCTTCAGCATTTACAACAATCCTGGCATTCTGCTCCAGACCAAAATTCTCCACCCTGTCTTCAGCAACCTTTTCAGATTCTGGCTCCACGTTTCCCGGTATATATATTTCACCATCAGGTTCATTCCGATTACGTCTGAAAATATTACCAATAACAGGTATTCTGAAACGAGATTCCTCACTCACTGATTCTGTTTCTCCTGATGCACTTTCACGCTCAACCGTTTCTTCGTTCTGAGTTTCCTCGTTACTATCCCTTCGAAAAATATTCCCTATTACCGGCAATCTGAAGCGTGATCTCCCAGTGGCACTTTCGCTAGCGTCCTCACTGACATCTTCACTGTCACTAACCACTCTGCCAAAATCGCTAACTGCTTCTGCACTAGCCTCCTCTTGTACATCTTCAATTTGAGCAACCTCGGGAACAGACGAATTTCTATTAGCTACAGCGTCATCAAGTGTTTCTTCAAGGCAAATGACCCTTTCAAGTCTGTCACTAAAATCAGCGCAGGCAAGAAAATCAGCCTGCTCCTGAGCGATTAAAATTGGACAAAAGCATAAAGCAGTAATGCCAGAAAATAGTAGTTGTGAACTTGTTTTCATCAAATGACTCCTCTCAATGAAGGATGCAAGAGTAATAGAAAGCCCGATACAGGACAAGCTTTCAAAAGTATAATGAGAATGTGCTGTTGGCTGTATTTCTGATGAAATGCTCTATGACATTTCATTTGAACCTTAAATTGGATCACTGAACCCCCAGGTATTGTGAGATGACAAAAGAAAACTTGGAGTCTGTTCTGGCCGAGGCAGAACAATTAGATGCTCAGGGCAACCATGACGAAGCCATCAATGTACTGGCCAGAGCAACTATGGATGGCAATCAACTTGCCAAAACTAAATTAGGTAAGCGGCTTTTGGTAGGAGATCGTTCCCCTTATTTACCTAAAGAAGGCGCCGAGTTTATCCTGGAGGCGGCTCAGGCTGATATAGCCGAAGCTGTCTCGCTAGTCGCGGTGTTTCAGGCGACTGGGATTTACCAACAAAAAGACTGGCCTCAGGCACTGAAGACGCTCACTCGTGCTGCAACGCTTGGCTCTTCATCTGCCAGAGAACAGTTAATCCTTCTAAGTAACCCTCCAGAGTCCGCTAACTATTCTGCCCTGATCGACAATGACGATACCCAACACTGGGAGAATTTGTCTGGCAGTATCAATCTGGAAAGTTGGCTTTCAGCAAATGAGGGGCAGGCATTAAATGAAGATCCTCTGGTAAAGATATTTCCTGGCATGCTGCCGCCTCCAGTGTGTCACTGGCTGATTCGACTTTCCAAAAAACGCCTGAAACCAGCGCTGGTTTACGATGCAGAGAACCAGCGTAACTATCAATCAGAAACACGCACTAATTCCATTGCAGAATTCAACCTGGTTGAAAACGAACTGCTGCATTTTTTGATCCAGCAAAAGATGAGCGCTGCCTGTGGTATCCCTATGGTGCAGATGGAAGGCACAGCCATACTTAATTATCAGCCTGGCGAGGAAATATCAGCGCATTATGATTTTGTGAATCCCGAGCTAAGCAATTATGAACAGGAAATCAGAGACAAAGGTCAGCGTATTATCACTTTTCTGATTTATCTGAATGAGGAATATGAAGGGGGCGAAACCCTCTTCACCACACTGGATATCAGCTACAAGGGTAAGACCGGAGATGGCATTTACTTTGTTAATGCGCTGTCTGATGGCTCATCAGATGTGCGCACTCAACATTCCGGAAGACCCACAACTTCTGGCGAGAAGTGGATTATCTCCCAATTTATCCGCAACCTCGAAGTTAAGTATGTTTTGTAATATTTACTTAAAAATGCAGTAGCTACTGCGCTCGGCCATGCTTCGTCAAAAGGCATTCCCGAGACTCGTTATTTACTACTTGTAAACGCCTCGCTCAAAAACCCCTTTTTCCTCGCCTGATCTTCGCTCGCTACGCTACCTGCGCGAAGCTATTATCGGCAGACTTCGTCTGCTTGGCGAACATAGTTCGCTAAATAGAGTTTGAATTTTGGTAGCGTCATGAGCGAAGACAAATCGAGGCAAAAAAGAAAGCACGTTAGGATAGTACTGTAGTACGTGACGACGCGGGCTTTCTTTTTTAACGAAGAGTTGGAGAGCGCAGTAGCTACAGCAATTTTTTCTAGACCAAAAAAAAGCAGCCGGTAACTACCGGCTGCTTTATTTTTGAGTCTAACTTCTAATAAATTAAAAGCTGGCTTTGACACCTATGTAATACCGACGTCCCAACAGGTCATACAACCCTGCACTAGTAACGTTGGAATTACTGTCGACTCCCGGATCCGCCGTTGTCAATTCAGGATCCTCATCGAACAGGTTGTCTACACCAAACCTCAGGCTGTAGTTTTCACCGAAGTTCCAACCACCATTTAAGTTAAAGACATCGTAAGACCCAGGTCCCTGGACAGTCGTGGTCGGGCTCTGCGCTTTTGCTGCAGATTCCGCATCAGCCAGATGACGCCAACTCAGACCAACATTGAAGTTATTCCAGAAATAATTGAAACGAGTCAATGCCTGGTAGTCAAACAGACCACCGCGATCAAGAGTGCCTTTCGCATCAATAATTCCAGCACCCGGAGCAGGTTCATACTCATAGGTATCGAGGAAGTTCATGTTGCTATTCATAGACAAGGTACCCGGTCCGATATCCATAGAGTAATTGACATTCATGTCAATACCCTTGGTTTCCTGGGTACCCAGGTTGTCAAAGGGAGTATCTACCTGTGAACGGTCACCGGTGACTGCATTACGACGAATCCTCTGACATGCACCATTATTTATATCGTAGGTAGGGTTGGATGCACCATCAAAGTTGAAACAGTTGTTGTAAACAATCTGTACAGAGACAGGCGAAATCGCTCCTTCCAGGGATATGTCGTAATAGTCTGCCGTAACGGTCAGGCCTTCTATACCAAATGGATCGGTTATTACTGCACCGAAGCTATAGGTTTCACCTTCTTCCGGTCCGACATTTGGATTACCCTGCAAAATAGCAATTTCCAGCGGGAAGAACGGGGGGTTCTGCCTGTGGAAGCCTTCAGGACCATCAATGCCGGTGATGGAATAGGTCTGCTCGTCAAAACCGGAAGTACTGTTACCAATAATAGCACGACAGAGATCAATCACCTTCGCACGATCAGGGTTTCCTGGTACGTTACCCCAGGCAGCCCTGGTAGTTACCGAACAGTTATCCTGATCCGGGTGAAATACCACTTGCTGGGTTGGTGCTGTAAACAACTCGGCAATGTTCGGTGCACGAGTGGCAAACTGGTAACCGCCACGGAAAGTCACGCCGGTATCAAATGCATCCCAGGTGAACATTGACTTGTAGGTATCCTGACCACCTGCAGTACTGAAATCAGAATAACGATAGCCCAGTTCCAGGTTCAGTCCATCAAGAACAGGCACCAGCAACTCACCGTAGAACTCACCTACACTGATCTTGCCAGCTGTTGGAGCAGAAGCAAATAAACCCACAGGATTATCGCGAATGTCGCCTGATGGATTGCCTGGGTTGTATTCATAAGTGTTACCACGATAGGACGCACCTAGTGCGAAACGCACTTCACCAGCGGGCAGTTCAAACCAGTCCCCCAACCCACCCTGCAGGTTGGCTTCGAGAATTTCCTGGGTCAAACGAGTACGGTGGACTAATTTGGTGTCTATACTGTCCAGACAATCCGCACTGGGGGTGAATTTTTCAAATACAGGAAGACCAGAGGTACAGGTCAGGCTATAACCAGAACCTGCGCCAACACCATTGACCGTACCAGGGCTATACCTGGTGACCTTGCCAAAATTAGGGGCATATACCAGGGACTGGTAACGAGCCAGACCGGGCATCCTGTTATTAGTGACTTCAATAAAGGTATCACCACGGGAACCGTAGGCTTCCCAGCTCCAGTCGCCATCACGCAGATCACCTTCCAGACCAAGCTGGAATTGCCACACATTACTGACATTGCTGGCCTGGATGTTACCGTTATAGCCTAATACGTGGAACAGGGGCCAACCAGCGTCAGGATCAGCACGTGAGTCCAGCAATGTTTCAAGCACTGCTGGCAGTGCCCGACCATCACGGGGCACCAATGGAGCCTGCCATACGGTAATTGCCGGTGGCACACCTCCGGTAGTGAGAACGTCGATATTGGCATAGTTCATCTGCATAAACGCAGAAACGTTGTCAGTGACGTCGTAATTGCCTCTAACAAAGACAGAATGTCTTTCCAGCGGTGTGCGCAAAACGCTGCCCAAAACACGACCGGTTGAATCAAGATTGCCGTTATCCAGGATCTTCATCCCGCAGTAGTCGCCACAACCGTCGCTGAAATCGTTAATCGGGCCGTTATAACCAAGACCACCTGCCACGATGAAAGGACTGCCGTCTGCATTGAAATAAATATCAGTGGCTGTACCAACAGTGCCCGGTGCAACTCCCGGAAACAGGGCATCCATCGCTTCCTGGGAGGCCGGGTTGCGGTTGGCGTTGCCTGCAAAGGCCGAGGGTGCCATAAACTGGCCACCCGGATTGCTGGTATCCTTCCAGCCATTAACAAAGAAATCCCTGTCCTTCTGCATGATTTTCTGGCGCTTGGTCCAGTCAATGCCGACCATGATATTGCCGCGGCCATCAGCGGAGTTCACGCCCATCAGCATGCTGAAACGTTCATCCCCGCCATCGCCTTCGGCCGTTTCACCCATCTGGTAGTCGAATTCCAAGCCTTCAAAATCAGTTTTCAGGATGAAGTTAACCACACCGGCCATGGCATCAGGACCATATACGGCCGAAGCACCACCGGTAATGACTTCCACATTCTGAATGGCTGAAGACGGAATGGTATTGATATCAACAGTCAGGGATGCATTAGCTGGCTGTCCACGTTTGCCATTGATCAGTACAAGGTTGCGGTTGGTACCCATACCCCTGAGATTCAGGGTTGCAGCGCCGGGTGAATTACTGGCAGTAGTCTGGATACCGTTAGTAAACTCTGTAGCCGCTGGTACGAACTGCGGCATCTGATTGAGCACGTATTCTACGGAGGTAGCAGCAGAATTCTCAATTTCTTCAGTACCTATAGTAACAATTGGACTTGGCGCAGAAAGGTCACGTCGAACAATACGTGAACCTGTTACTACAATTTCTTCCAGTGTATCGTCTTGTGCGATAGCACTTGTACTTACCCCGCCTGCCAGCATCGTCGAAACGGCTGACACTACCAGGGCAAGGCTTTTCTTACGCAGGTGATGTTTATGCTGCATATCAAACCCCCATTTAATTATTTAATATAAAAAAGCTTCCAAATCTTAATGAATTGGAATGCTGAATCTAGCAAGCTTAAAATCTGATTGGAAGTAAATCTTTCGATAATTGAAAGAAAGCTCGTTCCCATAGAATATATTAATAAATACAATCGGTTATAGAGCGCCTATCCCCTGCTGAATTGCCACTGATCAGCTTTCTTGCGATAAACCCTATGAAAGCAACCCTAATATCCGATAGTAAATCGACTTTTGACACTATTAGCCTGTTCTAATTCATCCACCATGGCAATAGCGTAGTCATCATAGGATATTTTGCTTTCGCCGTTATCATCGGCAACGACATTGTCTTTACCAAGACGAAACTTTCCCGTTTTTTCTCCAGGCCCGATCATCACTGCCGGTGAGAAAAAAGTCCAATCGAGCTGGTCTTCTTGCTGCAGCAATTCAAAAGCCCGAATGCCTTCTCCGATATTAGCCATGACTTCATCCGGAATACCTGCCCCTTGTAATGTATCCCAGACTTTTTCGCCTTTTTCATTAAACAGGGAAGCAGCGCCTCCAACCATAAGGTAACGCTTTACTCCTGAGCCTCGAACAGCAGCAAACAACTTTTCTGATTCGTTGGTGACAAAAGGTGCAGCCGAGATGACAGCATCATGTCCTTTAAGTGACTCAGCCAGTTGGTCTGGCTGAAGCATATCCCCGGCGACCGAGCAGGCACCTTCCTGTAAATCTATCTTTTCAGAATTTCTGGCGATAGCAGTGACCGTATGCCCTCTGCTTAATAATTCACCTGTTATCTTGGTACCGATATTTCCGCTTGCACCTATGAGGGCAACATGCATTTCCACTCTCCTTTTGATTAATTTGGGTAAGACGCCAAGTGTATAAAAAAATAACGCTTCAACACGACATGTATTTGCAAATAACCCACTATTCGTAATAAATTCAGTTTCCTGGGGTCAACAAAAGCATAAATTAGGAATTATTGTATTATATTGAACAATCCCTAATTAGTTGTTGTTTACCATCCTGTGAACGAGAACATAGCCATGTGCCTGCTACAACGTCTACGCCTTGTTTTATCCACCTGCTTGTTACTCTTGGGGTCGGCTTCACCATTGCATTCGTTTAGCCAGGTTAGCCAATTGGATGATGAATCAGCGGAACACCCTGAGCTAATTGATGTTGAATCAGAATCAGAAGCAATTGATGAATTTGATGAATTTGATGAAAAGGCCCATGAGCAGGCTCTGCTCGACAGGGATAGTTACGAGCAGATAATCAACGAATTAGAAAACAATTCAGGGCAGAATGCTTACAGCAACGAACTGTCTGAAGCCTATCTGAACCTTGCCGCTACCAGTTTTTCTCTGGGTGATTTTGACAAAGCGGCCGAGACTTATGACCAGGCGCTACAAATCATACGCATCAGTACAGGTCTCAACAGCCTCCAGCAATTGCCTATACTACAGGTTCTACTGGAAACCAGTGTAGCCAGGAGTGACTGGCAGGCTGTGGACACCAATGCCCACCTTATATTTCATATCAACCGCCGGAATTTTCCGGCAGGTGACCGTCGGCGTGTAGAAGCTCTGATACAACTGGGCACATGGAAAATCAAAGCGGCCTCTGAAGATATGCTCGGAGGATTTAGAGACAAGACCGAGGAAGCCGCCGATCTCTACAGCAATGAAATTCGTCAACTGGAATCCTTGGATGATTATGAAGGTAAAGACCTAAACCTTGCCACTCTCTATCTTGGTGAGGCCAGGTCAAATATAGCTCTGGCCATGAATATTTTAGAAAAGCCACTAAGTGATTATAGTACCGGCCAGCAGCGGACCACCATGACCCAAAAATGCCGTTTAGTCAGACTGGCCAACGGCACTGTAACTCAAATTTGTGAAACAGTAGAGGTGCCCAACATGCAATATTACCTGGACCCTTCTATCAGAAAAAACCAGGAAATATCGATGACCTTGGCGACGATTCGCAGAGCCATCACGAATACTTTCGATATGCTTAAGGAGGAAAGCCCTGGAGAACAGAGCGACCAACTGTTTATTGAGATGCAGGAAGTCACTGAGGCTTACAACACTTTTGTCACTAAAAATATTCAGTAAATCAAATAGTCCTGTTTACTGCGCGCCTGCCTGCTGGCGTTCATAACGAGAGGTCTCGGTGTAATAACGTACCGTGGTATTGCCTTCATGACAGGCATACTCGAAGATATCGTAATCGTTATCCAGGTACATCGGGTAGGCCACTGTATAGGAACCAGCCGTAAATACTTCGGGATCCTCTATCACCATCTCGTATTCAATCTCGTCATCTGCAACTCGGGTAAAACGTTCAATAATGCGTTGATTGGTGGTAGTAGGTTGCAAAGGCCTTGGAGAACCAGGGTTTCCGGCGCTGGTTTTACCAGTCCTGCCGTTAAAATTAGTAGTCTCCACCACCAGAGTATTGCCTTCCCAATGACCACGGGGTTCGCCCAGCCAGTGCTTGATGTCTGAATCGAGAGGTGGCCGGCCATTGGTAGGAATGATGCGCGCTTCATGGGCCATTTCCAGCTCAATGACGACATAACCTGGTGACTGAAATAAGCGAACGCCATTGTTGTAGTTGCGAGCTAGCATGGAGACCGGCATACCGCGGGTAATACAGCGATCCCAGGCACTGAAGTCGCCAATAGTATCGAAGACAGTCTGGGTTGGATGATAGGAGCCGCGCATCGAGGATTGCATTTCCAGTCCATAATCAGTCAGCGTTGGATATTGGCCATCCGGAGGATCGATGATCAGTGATGTCTGGCGCATCGCCCTGCCGGCAGCATCGGCAACAGGAATCGGACCACCCTGGAAGCGCTCATCCCTTGATTCAACACTTGCCTGTCTTTCTGCAAAATCTTCTTCGGACATGAAGCGATTAAGGCCATAGTCGGTATTACGTACCAGGGGAGTTCCGATCAGGTGATTGATCGGCCAGGTACCACGCAGGTCAGGTTCACCCCAGGGTGTCATTGGAACTGAATATGCTTCTTCAGCTGCCTGTGCACTCGGCGAATATTCCTGCCCCAATAATAATGTCAGTCCAATGAATCCCAAAGCCAAAGTCCGGATATTCATTAAAGGTCCCCTTGAATCTACTATTACTTACGATCAGGTATCGTACCTCATTTTTTACTCGATGTGCATTCTGCGCCTTGGCAATTGATACAGGTCAAAACGCGACAATATGATCGACCCATATTTCACTCTTTCAGGGCGATTGTGCTAACCTCAGGCTATCCATTTAACAATAAAATAATTGCAAAGGGAGCGGTTTGATGGGACTTCGGAATTTTGGGGTGATCATCCTGGGAGTGTTTGTACTGGTGGCATGCAGCCAACAGGAACAACCTTCCCAGATCAGTGAAATACAGAATCAGGCCGAGCCAGACCCGCAGACTGCTATCCCAACGCTTGATGATCGACCAAATCTGAACGGTGTCTGGAAAGCGCTTAATACGGCCCACTGGAATCTGGAAGCCCATTCAGCACAAGCATTGGATGATTTCTGGCAAATGGGTGCCATTGCGGCAATCCCGGCAGGAAAAAGTGTACTCAAAGACGGCGGCTCTATTCCTTACCTGCCGGACGCTCTGGCTCAAAGAGATACAAACCGTGACAACTGGCCCCAGGAAGATCCTGAAGCTAAATGTTTCATGCTGGGAATACCCCGAGCGACTTACCATGAAATCCCTTTTCAGATTTTTCAGGGTGGCCAAGATGACGATCTGTTCATGGTCTATCCTTTCGCTGCATCCCAGCGCGTTATTCACCTTGAAGAAACCACCGGCCTGCCACTGGACGCCTGGATGGGCAAATCTAATGGCGTTTGGGAGGGAGACTCATTAGTAGTCACCACTCTCAACCAGAATGGCATGACCTGGCTCGACAGAGCAGGCAATCATTACAGCAATCAGCTTGTGGTGACCGAGCGGTTTACTCTTCTGAGTGCTGATCACATCTGGTATGAAGCAACTATGGAAGACCCCCAAACTTTCTCAGAAGCATGGACTATCGAAATGCCTTTGTACCGTTTAATAGAAGACAATGCCCAGACCTATGAGCATAAGTGTGTGCCCTTTGCAGACAACCTTCTTTACTGGGATTTACTGGGACTTGATGATCCGGCGCAATAACCCAATATCATCAACTGAAGAAAACGAATTTTGTAACAATATTTTTGACCGAGGACCAGAACATGAACAAGCTATTTAAAACTTTAGTGGGAAGCCTGCTATTGGCAGCCGCCTTACCGGCAGTTGCTCATCATTCTTTTTACGCAGAATTTGATGCCAATAACGAGGTTACTAATTTAGGGGTAGTCAAAGAAATGATGTGGGTTAATCCCCATTCCTGGCTTGTGTTCGAAGTAGAGAATGAAAACGGTGAAATTGAAGAATGGCGTGTCGAAGGTGGATCTCCAAATGTATTGATGCGTCTGGGCTGGGACAGGGATTCCCTACCTCCTGGCACGGCCATTGAAGTAACCGGCTATCAAGCCAAAGATGGTTCTTTCAGGATGAATTCCCGGGGTATTGAGTTTCCGGATGGCCGAACCCTTGAACTGGGCGGCAGCCGCCGCGATTAGTAGGGAATAAACAATCCCTGCCCTATCGAGAGTACTGATAATGAGATTTATATCTGGGAGACTTGCTGCCAGCCTGCTGTTCACCCTTGTTTTCATTCCGGTCCAGGCACAACCCCCGGGCTGGAATGATCCTCACCCTCCCCACAAGGTAATGGACAATCTCTATTATGTGGGAACTTCACAACTTTCCTCCTTTCTTATCACCACACCTGAAGGCCATATTCTGCACAGCAGTAACTATGAATCTTCAGTGCCGGTTATTAAAGCCGCGGTAGAGGAGCTGGGCTTTGATTTCAGTGACATTAAAATACTGATCAGCGGACATGCGCATCCTGACCATATAGAAGGCGATGCATTGGTCAAGGAAATGACGGGCGCTGAAGTGGTCGTTGGTAGGCTGGAGCTTCCATATCACGAAGCCTTTGACACCCCTGGCGGCAAAGAACAGCCCATTGATCGACTCATCGATGATGGCGATTCAGTATCACTTGGCGGTTCTACGTTAACAGCCCACGTGCAGTCGGGACACACTCGGGGCTGTCTTGCCTGGAGTCTTACCCTGGAAGAAAATGGTCATTCTTATAACGGCTTTATTGAGTGCAGCCTCAACGGTCAGTTTCTTCGCTATGTCGGCAACGAGCAATACCCGGAAATTGCCAGCGATATCCAGCAGACATACCAAAAGGCAAAAGAAATTCCCGCCGAAGTCTGGGTCAGCTCCCATGGGATTTTTTATGGCCTCGATGAAAAGTTTGCAAAGCTGCAAAATCGTGGCCCAGGTGATCCTAATCCTTTCAACGATCCTGAAGGCTACGTGGAACATGTCAACGATTTTGAACAGATATTCCTGGACACGCTGGTCAGGCAGGTAAGCGAAGCCAACTCACCCGAATAACTATTTAAATAACTATTTGGTTACCGAAACATCAGAGGCTCAAACATGAAAAACCTTATTATCGGCTCAAGGCTTTTCGTTTTTTCAATTCTTTCAGTGATACCACTGATATCGTTAGCTCAATTTTTCCCCGCGCCCTTAGGCAACGGTCCTTGGAGTTTTGATACCTTTGAGCAGGGCAACCTGGAAGTTTCGGTTGTCACACGGGGTATTAATGAGCCTATCGGTATGGTGTTTATTCCTGGCACTGCTTCAGAAACAAATACTCTGGGCGACATTCTGGTTACTGAGCGTCGTACGGGTTTTGTCAGGCTGTACCGCAATGGCGAATTGATAACCGAACCAGCAGGTGACCTTAAGTCTGTTTTATCTCTTCAGCAGTTATTTGATCTCAACCTGCATCCTCAGTTTGAAGACAATGGGTTGCTCTATTTCACCTGGGTCAAGCAGGATGTACATCCGGATGGTAGTGACGGCCTCTGGCTCACAACTGCCGTTGCCAGGGGACGCTGGGATGGCGACCGAGTAGTCGATATTGAAGAAGTATTCGAAGCTGACGCCTGGGCTTCCCATATTGGCGGCGCCTCAACACGGGGTATGTTCTTGCCTGATGGTACTTATATCTTCGGTTCATCCCACCGCCTTGAGCGCGAGGCCCCCCAGCGCCTGGATTCTCACATTGGCAAAACCCTGCGCATCAACGATGACGGCACTGCGCCGCCAGATAATCCCTTTTATGCAAATGAAGGCGTATTGCCGGAAATCTTCTCCTGGGGCAATCGCTCAGTGATGGATTTTGCCGTACATCCGGACACCGGCGCCGTGTGGGAACTCGAAAACGGGCCCCAGGGTGGCGATGAGGTCAATATCCTCAGACCCGGCGGCAACTATGGCTGGCCCGAGGTTACATATGGGCGTGATTATGACGGCACGCATTTCAATGACATTCCCTGGGTGGAAGGAACCGAGCGCCCCGAGGTGTTTTGGGTACCGTCCATAACAGTGGCTGGTATGACTTTCTATACCGGGGATGCCTTCCCCAACTGGAAGAACAATCTGTTTGTCACTTCCATGATGGTAGGTAGGATCGCAGGCACTGGACACCTGGAACGTGTGGTTTTTAATGAAAACGGAGAAACCCGCAGGGAATCCATGTTCAGCGAACTTGGCCAGCGCATTCGTTACGTTACCCAGGGGCCTGATGACCTGCTTTATATGGTCGTGGATCACTCCGATGGAGTCATTCTGAAAATCGCCCCGAATGCTTCTGCTGCTCAAGAGCTGGAAACACTACATCTTGATCTGACTCAACTGGGGTTATCAACGCCTGAACTGTTCAGCTCAAGCGACTGCCTGGTTTGTCATAAAGTAAATGAAGGATTTGTAGGCCCCTCTTTTATAGATATTGCAGCAAAATATGAAGCTGATGCCATGACTATGTTGGTTGATAGTATCCTGTCTGGCGGAGTGGGTAATTGGGGAGATGTGCAGATGACACCTCATCCCAATCTGACCACATCAGATGCCAGGGCGATGGTGGATCAGATACTCGGATTAACCAACCAGTAACAACATTGCAAACATTTCCTTTTCAAAGGCAATCTTTTGGCACACCGACAAAAAGCGATCGATCTGAAGAGAAAAACAGCCTCACTCGTTCGGACATAGGCTCTTCCATATTGCTGGTTATCATTGTCATTGAAATTCTGTCTTACTTCACCGGATAGTATTTTTTAATCATGAATACTCTGTTCCAACAATTAGAAGAGCTTATGCAAGATTGCGCCTCTGTGGATGAACAGGATCAGGTCGAATTTGTTAGAAAATCTATGTCAGCCATACTGGCCGAATACACACTGAATCCTACGGGGGATGAACCTGAACAACTACTCAATGATCAAGAGCTGGAAAAAATTACGCTTAATGCTAATGCATCAGCCTCTTTTATAACTGAACTCAATAAATTCACGACAGCACTTAACCTGCTGAATAATTCCAGTGATGTGCTGCAATCCGACGCTAGAGAAGAAATGGCAGATGAAATCAGTTGGTTGAGTTCCAATGGCTTTTTGCATAAGCAGCTTATAGAAAAATTTAGAACTCCTGCTAACCGCGAATTTCTTGATATGGGCCTGCACAATGCTGAATGCATCTGGCACATAGCAATGATTGCCAACTGGGTTTTAAATAAAGATGGAATCGATCGATTTAAAAAATCGAGCTGGGGAAAGTCTTGTTCTGCTATTGAATTGCCAGCGCTGATAAAAGCATTGCTAGATAAAATAACTTTTCAGCATATTTCTTCTCTCAGGTCCTACAGAAAAGATGCCATGCATCACTACCCCAAATTATCAGTTCAAGAGTTCAATATTTTGAAAACAGAAGGCTGGCAGGATGTTATTGATTTCCCCAGCGGAAGAAAAGCAAATCAAGATATTCCCTTGATTACTTCCTTTATTAAACAGGGTGATATTGAGCACAGCTTATACCGGCATTATTTGATGCCTGATCTACTTAACTTTATGCGTGAAAATACTCCTGAGTATTGCAACAAAATGGATTTGAATAACTCGGACCGAAACCTTGCCCTGAGTCTGCCAATTGTCATTCAGCAGATTGAAGAAGAATTATTCGCCCATGTAAAAGACATTGTTACTGAACAAATCAACACCTGGGCGCAGAAGTGCAAGGCAGGAGCAGTTAATGAAGTGAGCGATGCCTTGCTAATCATGCACAAAATATGGAATTACAAAAGATCGTCCGCCGCGCAAAAGTGCAACAATCCGGTTGAAAACATAGCAAAAGGCTTTACTGCCAGTATACGCAATGCTTTCAATCATTTTAGCGCTGTAAACTTATCTGCCTCTTGCGGAAGTCATATGGATCCTCTGGATGTGAGTGAAAAATTCATCCTGTTTGCTTCTGTTTCCAACGGACAACTTAATAATCTGGCAAATGCTCACCAACGCTATAGCAAATCTTTGCCTGATCCGGCTGACTGGGATAATGAAAACTTTTTCCAGCATTTCCTGACGGTCAATAAAATCAATGACCCGCAACATATCCAGCCTCATTTCGTGATTGATAAAACCAGGGGCTGTCCTGCTGTACCACAAATAGCCCGTTTTCATGAACTGATTCTGGACCTGATTCTCGATTTTGTCTTAAAGGAATTCGGTGAAGACAACCTGCGTAACGCAGGCGACTGGTTTATAAAGGAAAAGGTACAAAATTAGCTTAAAAATTATTATTCTTTATTATATACACCATGTATTTGTACAATCAGCCTCTGCACTTGTACTTATTAGTTCGAAAATAATTCAGATCACTATTCATTTGGTACCTGCTTAATGCTTGAAGAGTATCTCTCAGAACTTAAAACGCCGGAGCCACTACTGCTCAATATTACCGAGCTGCCGCGTGGCGTTGATAATTACCATATCGACGCTAAGCTCAGCCCCAAATTTCGGGCGGATTTTAAAAAGCTTTTAAACGGTTACTTGACCCTGGAAACTTCCCAGAAGCAGCAACGTCTGAAAAACGACAAGGACAAGAAGCTGTTTCAGGACAGTTACGTGGATATGATGACTGTTCTGATCAATCGGGTGAAGACTGACCTTAAACCCGAGGAAGTCACTTTTCTCCAGTTTGCCGCTTACCGGCACATACTTGATGGCACCAAGTCAGCACTGGATGATTTCATCAAGGATGCGCGAGCGCGCCTGACCGAACTGAGATCGAAAAGCTCCGGTAAGGCGCTGGGTGTGCAGGATCAGGTCTTCTGACTCAGCAAGCATTACCACACCATTCTTTATGCCATTAACCGTCATTTCTTTGTCATGCTGAGGCAATTTGAATCCCATGATCTGCAGGCATTACGGCGGCAGTACCTTAATCCGGGTGACGAAATATATATAGACATCCTTTTCAATCCGATGTTGCTGACTGCGAGCCTGGATGCGGATAATTTTCTAATCGAAAAATATCTGCTCTGGAATAAAAGCAGTGATACTTCAGAGTTTCCTGATCTTAATAATCATATGGAGGCCCTGTGCAGGGAAATGTTGCCCGAAGTCGAAGTCAGTGCACTGGTGGATGAAGTAAAACCCAATGAACAACTGGAAATTTATGATGACCTTGGTGGGCTGAAAGTCTGTAAGCATCTGCTGGGCCCGTCACCGAACATGAAAAATATTATCTCGGAAATTTTTTCCTGGATGGAAGTCCCTGCTAATTTTTCCCACCTGTTCAATCGAGAGCAGCTCGACGAACTCACCAGAAGCATTAAAAAAGAACAGGGGCTGAAAGCGTGGTGGCAGTTCCGCGGCCACCGCAAACGGCCGGACAAGATCATCAATGAATTTAACAAGATTCTGCAAAGCAAAAACTTGTTACAGCAGCTAACCGCCTCCAACCACACGCGTAAAATTTTTAACCGTCAGCTAGCGCAGATTATGGACCCTCTAGTTTTAAGCAAATACCTTGGTGGTGAAATTAATTTCAAGAATTTTCAGAAGCGCCTTAACAGGGACTATGAATTTACCAAGACAGAAGTTAAGTCCATGCGCGATACGGCAAAGGAAGTCAAAGAGGAACTCGAAAACAATGCCTCCGATGTCATTATCAAACTCTTAACCGTAATGGCCCAATACCGCCAGCATCTGAAATATTACCGGTTTGCACATCGGGTGTTTAACCGTTTTTCGTTGCTAACGGATGAAGAGCAGCTCAAGCTCTCATCTCAGGCTGGCACCTTGTACCAGATGCCCATTGCCAATGAGATAACTGATGATGAAAACCGGATTGTTCATCATTCCATTCTGAAAGCGGATGTACGTGGCTCCACCACAGTGACAGATGAGCTGGAAAGGAAGGAACACAATCCGGCTTCGTATTTCAGCCTGCGTTTTTTTGGCCCTATTAATAAGGTTTTGGAAACCTACGGAGCCAATAAAGTATTCATAGAAGGCGATGCCGCAATCCTGAGTTTTCTTGAATTTGAAAAGGATCCCCAGCATTGCCATTCAGTCGCCCATGCCTGTGGTATGGCCAAGGCCATGCTGTCTATTGTCAGTGCCAACAATAAGTATTCCAAGGAAATGGACCTGCCGCCCATCGAATTGGGTATCGGTGTCTGCTATGCCGACTACGCCCCACGCTTCCTCTATGACGGGGATACACAAATCATGATTTCTTCGGCGATTGGTGATGCCGACCGCATGTCCTCCTGCTCCTGGAAATTACGTGCTGTGATCAAGGATCATCCTTTCAATGTAGAAGTCATGGAAATAGCCTCTGATGACCATTCAAAAGGAGAAAAAGGTCAGGAACAGATACGCTACAACGTTAATGGCGTTCTCCTGGACAACGAAGGCTTTGCGAAACTAAAAAATGAAATTGTGCTGACACGTATCACAGGGCAGATTGCAGGAAAAACCGAAGTGTTTTATTACGGCGAGTATCCGGACAAGACGGAAAGAAAGCGTACTCTGGTAATCAGGGAAGGTCAGGTGGGCTTATGGAAAAATGATTCTATCCAACCGCATGACATCGATGAAAAATTCTACGAAGTGGTGACCAATCCACAGATCAGTGCTGTCATTCAGAAAAAAATGCACGGCACTCAGGCCGTGAAAGACGAAACCCCGAAAACTGAAGAAGTGGGTGTCTGAATTTTAGAATTTTTTCTTAAATTTTCGCCAATTACTGCCGAGTAATTTTTATAACCTTGCGTCCCCTTGCATCTGACACATAGACCGTGCCATCTGTATCAACCGCCAGGCCATGGGGACGGGCATCTACAGTGATTGAATCTACTAATTTGCCATCTCTTAGAATGTTAACTGCACCGGCATTCACATCACTGACATAGGCTGTATCGTCTGCCATCACCACAATCCCACCTCTCGATAAAAAGGGCCAGGCTTCCAGAAACTTACCTGATGAATCAAAAACAGAAATTCGCTGGTTACCACTGTCGTTGACCAAAATTCTTCCCATTGAGTCCAGAGCAACACCATGGGGAATATCGAATTGCTCATTCCCACCGCCAAGCTCACCTCCAATGACGCGGACAAAATCACCATTGCCAGTAAAGTGAATGATGCGGGAATTTTGGTAACCGTCGGAGACGTAGATATCACCGTTGTCTGCCACAAACACATGGTTGGGTTGGTTGAATAACGAGCGGGAGGCGTTATCACCTGCTTCATCTTCAGCTCCCAGCGTCATCAACAAATCTCCCTCAATACTGTATTTATGCACCACATGCCTTGCAGCACCTGTAGCCCAGACATTACCGTCATTATCGAAAGTGACACTATGGGCATTGTTATATGTGCCCTCTTCTCCCCAGGCGCGGATAAATTCACCGTTCCTGTTGAACAATCGAAAGTATGGCGCACTGCGCACCATAACCAGTACAAGCCCCTTGCCATCAACTGCCACCCATGAAGTAGAACCATTCCAGTCCCCACCGGGAATATCCGCCCAAGAGTCATCTACTGCATAATTTACATTACCCTGAGCAGAGGCGCTGAGTGGGGCGACGACAAGATAGACTGCAAAGACACTCGAAAGCATTCCTACAAGTAATTTACTGGTTAGACGGTAGAACATGGCAAGGCTCCATGATTGAGGTATCGGGTGAGTATAAGTCCGGGTTAGCCGGCGAGCCAACACTTTCAAAGCAACAACCTTATAACCGCAAAAAACTCCCAACTGCAAATTTTGAATTAGTGGGGAAATTATGAATCTTGGACAATTTAGCCCCTCTGCCATCCTGTGATCGGGACATGGATAACTGGATCAATGATCCGGAAAAGGTAGAAAGAGTTAAGGAGCTATATCCACCCTCAAAAGTCATGCACGAAAAATTTAAAACGACTGCAGGGTTTTCCTGACTTCCATTGCAAAAATCAGGAATGAAATGATTCTTGGCGTAAACCAGTATCTCCGCAGGTCGTGATTGCTGCACTTCGAGACTGAAGGAGCTGCTCTACCTGCTCGCTAGTTCATCGTCAGTGGCAACCTTTATCCGCATCTGAAACTGCGGACTGTTGACAACACCCAGGACCAGGGACGAAAAGCTGTAATCATCACGTGCTGAGTCTTCCACGATATCTCTGATGACAGGCATATCAGAGTATTCCGTGCCTCTGCCCACGCCGTAAGTCATCAACTTCTCCGCTGCAAAGCGTACAAACTGCGGCGAATACTTGAGCAATTGGTTACGCAAACCTGAAGGGCCAGTGGCTACAGTGCCATCCCATAACTCAACCGTGGAATTTATCGGTGAAGAGACTCCGCCAAACTGGCGAGGATGGCCTGCTTCGCTGCGGTATTTA
>JAQWPL010000028.1 GCA_029245395.1 Gammaproteobacteria bacterium | reverse complement strand
ATTACTCACCCCGTCCGCACCAAATATTTCTTGGCTAATTAGTTTAACTTTTAATTCCTGACTCCCTAGCTTCGAGCCTCAGGAGACATTCCTCTGAGTAGCATTTGTGTGTTACATGGTTAGCTTGCTTCGAAAGAGGTCTGGAATTTCCTGATTTCAACCCCCGTCCGCACCAAATATTTCTTGGCTAATTAGTTTAACTTTTAATTCCTGACTCCCTAGCTTCGAGCCTCAGGAGACATTCCTTCGAAAGATTAATACTTAAAGCATGTTTAGTCTGCTTCGATGATTGTCTGGAATCCTTTAAACTTCAACCCTCGTCCGCACCAAATATCCTTTAACGATTCATTGAATGAGATTTACCAAAAGCGATCGAAAGTTTTATTGATCCAACTGACACGGAAAATATTCGGCCAATGTAGAGTCACCGTCACCGCTTTACCCGCAAATAAAAAAGGGCCAGTGCCAATTGATTCCTTTCAAATCAATTGGCACTGGCCCTTTATTATTTTTTTAGATTAAACCTAGTTTTAGTTCTCTACTGTTTCCTGACAAATCTCGGACACAGAACCTAGATCATCACCACCAAAATCCAGCTCCACGCTGAGACAGTCATCCTCTACAACTTGCAGACCTGTAGTCGACGTCAGGCTTTCAACCTGGTGGCCTGTCTGCAATTCCCTGGCATCCGAAATACGCTTGGGTGTCACGGCTCGTGGATCCATATCAATGAAAGAGCAGGTAAACCCGCGCAGGGTGCATTCTGAAGTATTATGAGCAATGCCTCGAGCTTCCATTTCTCTCTGCATGAGCTCAACAGCTGGTTCATTAAAGACAATGGCATTGTTGGGTCGAAAAGTGCCTACGCCGATGGCGTAATCAATTGGCATCAACGGCTCAATACTTGCTCCGAAGGCGCCGTCGTTCTTTTTACCCAGATCAAAGTCACCAAGATCCGCTCCCTGGTCAATCAGGTACTGGATTATAGGGACATCTCCCAGGTTTCCCGCCACCATCAACGGCGTAATGCCATAGTCATCATGCCAGTTCACATCAAGCCCTTCTTCTTCGATCAACAGCTTGATGACTTCCAGTCGCACATCATAAGGATGCTGAAAATGATAACCATGAATAAATCCGACACCAGCGGCAGCACTAAGTGTCGTCTCATTATCACTGGACTTGATTGTGGAATCAGCGCCGTATTCCAGTAATAACTCTGTGAGCTCCAGGTCACCGGAAAATGCGGCTCGCATGATTGCAGTAGCAAACACAATTCGAGGATTGCCGCCCCGCATTCTGGCTCGTGGAGTATCATTGACCAGATAGTTAGGATCGGCACCGGCATCAAGCAACTTTCTTACCAACGGAAGAGGGTCTTCTGTAACAACCCAGGGAAAGTTAGGGGCGGTTTCCATATTACGTCTATCAACAGCCCAAAAAAGTGGTGTAAATCCGCGAGCATCTGCCTGGTTTACATCTGCCCCATTGTCAATAAGTACTGAGGCAACATCATAATGGCCATTAAAAATAGCCAGGCCGAGTGCATCCTTACCATCTGCCACTCGAGCATCAATATCAACCCCTGCATCCAGCAATAATTCTACAGTGTCTAAATAACCATCGCGGGCAGCAAAATGTAGTGTTGTCATTTCACCACTGGCATGTTGAACAGCGCCTATTTCGGTATCTTCTCTGTCTCTTGGAGGCGGCCCTTCAAATCCCCGGGTGGTATCGGGCGGAATGAACACTGTGCGCGCTTCAATATCTGCACCTTCTTCAATCAATAATGCCGCTACTTCAGTATGACCTTCAGCCACTGCCCACATAAGTGATGTGGTACGGCCCCAGGTCTCCATGGCATTCACATCAGCACCATGGTCGATCAGGACTTCTACCGCATCGGGGATGCCGGTTTTAGCCGCCAGCATAAGCGGAGTATCCTGGGTAAATGTGACTGTAGCATTTGGATTTGCACCAGCCTCCAGCAAAATAGACAGCATGTCGGCACTGCCATTAATGGCCGCTAGTTGTAATGGTGTCGCATTTGTTCGATTGGCTACATTTACTTCACCACCGGCACGGATTAGTTGCCGTGCCGATTGCACATCATTCCACTGCGATGCCCAATGCAAAGCCGTAGCTCCATCTACCTGGGGTTCATTAACATCAACCCCTTCACGAATGAGTTCCTGGACCCTGCTGAAATCCCCTGCTTCCATGGCATCAGCTATGTCTGAAGCCTGCACTGGAAATACAGCTACAAAAAGGGACAACAGTACTGTTTTTAAAAAGTGATTGAGACGCATCGTTTTATGCCTCGATTATGTTAGTTAATTAATTATTGATTATTCGCTACTCAAACAGATTGACACCGCGAGCCCTGCCCAGCCACTCCGTTAACCGTTCAAGCTCTTCATCGTCAAGTACGGCGCCTTTTTCCCGCTCTGTCACCAACAACACACGCCAGCCTTCTTCACTGAGTCGCGTACTAAAGACAGGATCCAGTGTGTGACAGGAAATGCAGCGCACTTCCATGAAGATACGGGCATCCGCATCGGTGAAAAACTCATCAATTTCCGGTGCGACATAATCCCTTGGAAAAGCAATAGATTCAGTGCCAAAATTACTGGCCAGGTAATCAAGCAACATTATTTTTTCAGTTGATGATACTTCTACACTGTTAGTACCAGTATGTTTTTCATCCAGCAGGCCATCCCAACCATTTCTGTCCAGTGAGTAAAAAGCATAATCATCTATGCCATGGCAGGACGTACAGTTATCGAGGATAACATCTCTGATCGAACCGCCAGGCAGAGGGATATCTGGCCAGGTTGGCGCTCTGATCTGGGCAACTGCCGCATCGCAGATCAGGATAAGCAGTAAAACAGATAACAGTCTTGTCATTATAGATCTCGCTCGTTCCATTTTTTAAACAATCGGCAGTGGGTGTGTACTGGTACCAATACTGTCCCTCTCAATTCCGTACATATGCAACACACTCAGGAGCATGTTGGAATGATCCTCGGTATTGTCCGGGAACAAGATGTGGCGGTTGCCTTTAGAGAGACCGCCAATCCCGCCTACAAGTGTCACTGGTATTTTTTCATGGGCATGCCGATGTGAATTCCCCATGTTGCTACCCATATACAACAATGAATTGTCCAGAACATTGCCATCTCCTTCAGGGATGTTACGCAGTTTTTCCAGGAATTCAGCAACAATGCTGTAATGGTAGCGGTTCATTTTCGCGTAATTGGCAATATTGTCTGGCTTGTCACCATGATGGGATGAACCGTGCCAGGCGCCAGTAGAGCCAGATTCCGGATAGCTGAAACCACTCAAATCGCGGCCTAGCATCATAGTTGCCGATCGCGTGATATCGCCTTCAAACGCCAGGGCCAGGAGGTCGAACATCAGGCGGAAATGTAAATCCTTGCTCTGTGGAACACCAAATGGAACTTCCTCGGTGGGCTCTTCCACCGAATTGTTCAGGGCGATTTGGATACGGCGCTCAAGTTCACGAACATTATCCAGGTAGGTATCCAGACGGTTCTGGTCTCCAGCACCAAGCTCCCGTTTCAGTTCCGGAATTTTTTCTGCCACTGAATCCAGTATGGAAGCATCCAGAATTCTGCCACGGCGCCTTTCTTCTATACTGCCGCCAGTGCCGAACAGTCGTTCAAACGCTACCCTGGGATTGATTTCTGTAGGCAGCGGCTGAGTTGGGGAAATCCAGGACATAGAATTGGTGTATGCACAGTTGTATCCCCAGTTGCAGTTGCCGTAGTTGCCAGCATCTTCCACACCTAACTGCAGGGAGGAAAGAATTGTGTCACGGCCAAATTCCTCTGCAATTAATTGGTCTATGGATACACCCAGGTATGGGCTAACTGCATTACGTCGGGGGCGCGCTCCTGAAAAGATTGCAGCACCTCGGGCATGGTTGCCACCCGGTTCTTCTTCTGTCGAAAAGCATGTTGAAATATCCAGCCCGCTAATCAAAGTAGTATATTTTCTAAGATTTTCCAAAGGCTTGGTGGTGTAGGAAAACTCAAAATCTGCGCCTTCTGTGGTCGGACTCCAATAACCGGGAGCCGCACCATGAGGATGCCAGACTCCTACAAAGCGTTTTGCTGTCGCTGCCGAGGCCGCCTGACTCATGGCAGGTACCATCGCCTCAAGAAAGGGTATTGCAACGGTAGCACCCGCTGACTTCAGGAATGTCCTGCGCGGCAAGAATTTCTTTGTTAAAAATTTCATATCATTTCCCCTAGTAAGGTTCTGTTAGGCTACTGGTAGGCTAATTGCCTGCCAATTCTTCCAGGTTTTCCGTTATTTTCATTCTCATTTGAAACTGTGGGCTGTTTACAACGCCCAAAACTAACGATGAAAATCTGTAATTATCACTTTCAGCATCGTCAACGATTTGCCGGATTACGGGCATATCGTAGTATTCTGTACCACGACCGACACCATAGGTCATCAGTTTTTCTACGGCAAAGCGAACAAATTGCGGCGAATACTTGAGCAATTGGTTACGCAAACCTGAAGGGCCAGTGGCTACAGTGCCATCCCATAACTCAACCGTGGAATTTATCGGTGAAGAGACTCCGCCAAACTGGCGAGGATGGCCTGCTTCGCTGCGGTATTTA
>JAQWPL010000016.1 GCA_029245395.1 Gammaproteobacteria bacterium | reverse complement strand
ATGGCGGACCGGACGGGACTCGAACCCGCGACCTCCGGCGTGACAGGCCGGCATTCTAACCAGCTGAACTACCGGTCCTTAGAATGTGTGGAGATAATAGCGCACTTTGGTGGGTGAAGAGGGATTTGAACCCCCGACATTCGCCTTGTAAGGGCGACGCTCTCCCAACTGAGCTATTCACCCAAAGCGCTAAGGCTGGGCATTTTACCCGGTTATCGGGGCATGTCAATAAAGCTCAGATAAGGGGCATTTCGGTACTATCTAACCCTTACTTACTTGGTTGTGAAGCGGAAAGTGCCGTCCCAGTCTTCTGCCAATTCTTCGTTTCTGAGCGTTGAAATTCGCTCCAGATAGACCTGATACAGTTTAGTATCAGGCTCATTTTCACTCAATTCCCTGAACATCTTGTCTGCCTCATCCCAGTTCTGTTCCACGTACTTTTTATGGGCCCGCTCATAAACATCGACCTTGGCAATCATTTCTTCGGAGGCGTCTTTTTTCTGACACAGTGGCTCGTATACACGAATGGATTGCTCTTTGCCTTTTACCTGCACTTTGTCGACGAGGCGGCATAGATAACCATCCAGGTGGTCGTAAGTCTGTTCACCAATCAACAATTTTACTCCATAAACCTTGGTAATCATTTCCAGACGTGATCCCAGGTTTACTGCATCTCCCAGTACTGTATAGGAGCGTCGGTAGGTAGAACCCATATCACCGACATTCATTAACCCGGAGTTGATGCCCACACCAATAGCTACTTCAGGCAGCCCTTGTGACTCAAAGTGCGGTTTCAACTCTTCCACTTTCTCCAGCATTTGTAGCGCCCCTTCAACGGCATGTTGTCTGTGATTCTCATCATCAATAGGAGCACCCCAGAAAGCCATCACCATATCCCCTACATATTTATCAATGGTGCCGTGCTGATCAAATATGATGCCAGTAATGGGAGTAAAAAATTCATTGAGCATTTTTTTTAACTGGACAGCGCTAAGACTTTCAGAAATGGTAGTGAAATTCCTGATATCCGCGAACAATACACTGAGCTCTTTACTTTCACCGTCGAAGTTATAGTTATCAGGATCATCAAGCATGGCATCAATATGCGCAGGTGGCACATATTGGTCAAACATGCCTTTGATAGCGCGCTTGTTCAGGCCTTCCATAAGGAAACCATAGGTGAGATATATCGCCGTAATCAGCACGACCAGAAACAGGATAATAACGAGAGATATATCCAGGTTGTAATCGCCCCAGAGTTTGAAATTCAGGGCAGTGATGCCCATCATGAAAGTCAAACTTGATAACATCAGCAAAGCAGGCCCCAGGAGGGGATAAACAAAAGAAAGGAACATTCCGGAAACGATGAGGATGGATATCACCGCTCCTTCTTCCCAGTCTGGCTTGGAAGGGAATGGGTCCCTTTGTGTCGACGTTAACCCGGAAATCATCGCTCCAAGCCCACTCTCACTTTCTGTTTGAGCCTCCGTGGATTCCACAGTGAATGTCGGAGCTGAATTCAATATGGCATTGAGTATGTTGGCGTGCACCTCAACTCCCGGGTATATGTTTTCCAAAGGTGTGGCTCGCAAATCGAACATGCCGGTTGCAGTTGCACCAACAAGCACCAGACTATTGAACAGGTCAGCTTCTTCGGCTTCAGTCAACGCATCGTTCATAAGATCTACGACACTGATATATGGATAAGTACCTGCCTGGCCCAGTTGTGATTCGCCAATATAAGGCACTATTACCTGACCGAAGCGATCAGTAGGAATAAACACCTGACCCATTTTGATCCCGGTGATTTCACGCCTTAAAGTGCCGGGCACAGGTTCTGTTTCCAGGCTAAAATTTTCTTCAAAAAAGTACAGCCTCGCCATTTCAAGAGCTAAGGATGGATACAGATTACCCTGATACTGAAGGATAAGGGGAGAACGCCGGATCACTCCATCAATATCCGGAAGGTTGTCAAAAAAGCCAGCACCCCTGGCGGAGTTTTGTAACACATCCACATTGCCTTCGTACCCTTGCATATTGGCAATAGCCAGACTGTTGGAAAGTGTATTATCGATTTTAATTATTGGACTAGGCAACGTTCCGTAATTCAGGACTTCGTTGGGTTTGAATGAGAATCCCAGCACGACATCTGTCTGCTGCATCATATCTCCGAAATACCTGTCACCGTCGATAATATCCCGCACTGCATCCAGCCTGGGCAAAAGATCTTCAAGACCTTGCCCCCTGCCACCGGCAATTTGATCCTTTAATTCAACTGCTACATTGCGCTCATATTCCGGGAAAATAAAATCCCAGCCGATTACAAGGGCTCCGTATTTGGTTAATTGATCAACAATGTCGCCAAGATCAAAGCGCGACCATGGCCATTGGCCTAATGTCTCAAGACTCCTTTGGTCAACATTCAGAATAACAATGGTGTGCTCTGTAGAAGGCGGTGGTTCCAACATGAATTCAAAACGTTGGTCATAGACCAGATTGTCAATACGGCTCTGGATGTTATTAAGCAGGGGGCTACTGGTGTTATAGAGCATAATCGTGAGGACTGTGCCCAGCAGCCCGAGAAAAACTGGCAGCCTTGAGCCCTTAAGAAGCTCAAATTTGAGTCTTTTCAGAAACTTGATTGTCAGGGAAAAGATTTTCATCAGGCTGTATTAACGTACTTTTTCCGCATTATAAGCGAAAGCACTGTACATAACAGTGCCCAGTCGTTAACATCACGCCCCCTTTTTTGGCAGCCGTTAGCATGGAAATTTTCAAGAAATTTACCTTTGAAGCAGCACATCGTTTACCTCATGTTCCTGAGGGGCACAAATGTGCACGCTTACATGGCCACTCCTATTCAGTAGAAGTGCATATCACGGGTGAACCAGATGAGGAACTTGGTTGGATCATGGATTTTTCAGATATCACCGCTGTAGTAGAACCCATCATCGAGCAACTCGACCATTATTATCTGAATGATATAGATGGTCTTGACAACCCTACCAGTGAAAATATTGCTCGCTGGCTTTGGACTCGAATCAGCGTCGTGCTTCCTGCTTTATCCAAATTAGTCATCAGTGAAACCTGTACTAGCGGGTGTGTTTATACTGGCGATTGAATTCTTAGATAACAGGTAACCTTGCTCCCTTAATTACAGTTTTGGCAAAAGCGGCTTGAATTTCTATCCTACAGTTCAGGCAGCGACCAATCTATGGGTTGCTGGCCTGTCTTTTCGAGATACTGATTAGCCTGAGAAAAATGTCGGCAGCCCAGGAACCCACGATGAGCGGATAAAGGTGATGGGTGAGTAGATTGCATGACATGATGGCGCTTGCGATCGATTATCTGCCCTTTTTTCTGGGCATAGCTGCCCCATAATAAAAACACGACCTGTTCTTTGCTTTGATTAACAACCTCCACCACTTTGTCTGTAAATTGCTCCCAGCCCTTGCCCTGGTGTGATGCCGCCATGGATTTTTCCACAGTCAACACAGCATTAAGTAGTAAAACTCCCTGCTGCGCCCAGCTTTCCAGGTATCCGTGAGATGGAGTTGGAACGCCAAGGTCGGCTTTTAATTCCTTGAATATATTCTTCAGAGAGGGAGGTACAACCACTCCAGGGAGCACAGAAAAACACAGCCCATGAGCCTGCCCTGATCCATGGTAAGGGTCCTGCCCTAATATCACTACCTTCACCTGGTCAAGGGGGGTAGTGTTCAGCGCACTAAAGATCTGTTCACCCGGTGGATAAATCTGTTTGCCCTGGCTTTTCTCATTGCGCAGGAATTGACGCAGACTTTGCATATAGTCCTGGCTAAACTCCCCTTCCAGGTGGGCAAGCCATGCAGGATTGAGCTGAACAGCCCTTTCGGTTTCTATAGTTTTATCCGACACACTCATGCTGATTGGTAATTGGCATTTTACTCATGCTGGGGGCGCATATGGGGAAACAGGAGTACATCTCTGATAGATGGAGAATTTGTAAACAACATGACAAGTCTGTCAATACCGATGCCTTCCCCTGCCGTTGGCGGCATACCGTATTCCAATGCCGTAATGTAATCCTGATCAAAGTGCATCGCCTCATCATCACCATCATCTTTTTCAGCCACCTGGGCCCGGAAGCGTTCAGCCTGATCTTCAGAATCATTAAGCTCTGAAAAACCATTGGCAATTTCACGACCAGCAATAAACAGTTCAAAGCGATCGCTGATGTCCGGATTATCGTCACTGCGTCTGGCCAAGGGTGAAACTTCAGTCGGGTATTCGGTAATAAATGTAGGCTGGTGCAGAGATTCTTCAACTTTTTCCTCAAAAATTTCCAGTTGAACTTTTCCCACTCCCCAGTTTTTCTTAACCTCGATTCCCATCCCTTCCGCTATGTTCTTTGCACTATCGAAATCTGTTAGCTGCTCCCTGGATAGTCCTTCAGTATATTCCAATATGGCATCCAGTAGGGGCAAGCAAGCAAAGGGCTTTTCAAAATTGATCTCTTCCCCTTCATAACTCACTATCCCTGAGCCGATGACTTCCATGGCAACACTGCGTAGCATCTCTTCAGTAAAGGCCATCATGTCCCGGTAATCTGCATAAGCCTGATAGAACTCGAGCATGGTAAATTCGGGGTTATGACGAGTGGAGAGCCCCTCATTGCGGAAATTTCTATTCAACTCATACACCCTTTCAAAACCGCCAACTACCAACCTTTTCAGGTATAACTCAGGTGCTATGCGCAAATACATGTCCTGACCCAGAGAGTTATGGTGAGTAATAAACGGGCGCGCTACGGCACCACCAGGAATAACCTGCATCATGGGGGTCTCGACTTCCATGAAGTCACGGGCATTCATGAAACTACGAATGGCGTTGACAATTTTAGAGCGCAAGACAAAGGTTGTCCTGGATTCCTCGTTCGCAATCAAATCCACATAACGCTGCCGGTAGCGCATCTCTGTGTCTGTCAGTCCCTTGAACTTGTCAGGTAACGGGCGCAAGGATTTGGTCAACAGGCGCACTGATTCCACACGGACACTCAGCTCACCTTTATCTGTTCTGAAAACCTTACCAGTAGCGCCAATGATGTCACCCAAATCCCAGCTCTTGATTTCAGCTTGCGCATCATCAGGAAGTTCCTTGATTTTCAAGTACAACTGGATTTGTCCACCGGCATCCTGAATGACAATAAATGGTCCACGTTGTCGGATTATCCTTCCACCCACACAGGCCGCAATCTCTTTGCCCGCCAAAGTTTCCTTGTCGCTCTCTCCATGGGTAGCATGCAGATCCACTGCCAGGTCCTGGCGGCGAAAATCATTTGGGAACGCATTGCGTTTTTCCCTGATGACATTCAGTTTTTCACGACGTTGCGCTATTAACCTGTTTTCATCTTCTGGAGATTCTGGCTGCTGCTGTTTTTCACTCATAGGATTTCCAATTGCTTTAGTTCTCTATGCTATTAATTTTTTTACAATCCCATTTTTAAACTGGCCTGCATAAATTTATCCAAATCGCCATCCAGAACAGCACCAGTATTACTGGATTCTATATTTGTACGAAGATCTTTTATGCGCGATGCGTCGAGCACATAAGAGCGTATCTGGCTGCCCCAACCAATATCGGCCTTTTCTTCTTCTATTTCCTTAAGACTTTCTTTCTTCTTCAATTCTTCAAGTTCATATAGTTTAGCTTTCAATTGCTTGATAGCCATATCCTTGTTCTTGTGCTGCGAGCGCTGATTCTGACACTGAACTACAATCCCTGATGGTTCATGAGTAAGTCTGACGGCAGAATCGGTCTTGTTGACATGCTGCCCCCCGGCACCACTGGCACGATAAGTATCCACTCTGACCTTGCTCATATCCAGGTCGATTTCTATATCATCATCCACTTCCGGAGACACAAATACCGATGCAAACGAGGTATGACGGCGATTACCGGAATCAAAAGGTGATTTTCTTACGAGGCGATGAACTCCTGTTTCGGTTCGCAGCCAGCCAAAAGCAAATTCCCCTTCAAAAAACAATGTAGCACTTTTTATGCCGGCAACATCACCTGGTGAAACTTCTACCAGTTCTGTCTTGAAATCCTTTTGTTCACCCCAGCGTAAGTACATCCTGAGCATCATTTCCGCCCAATCCTGGGCTTCAGTTCCTCCGGAGCCCGCCTGTATATCAAGATACGCACTGTGGCTATCCATTGCGCCAGAAAACATCCGCCGAAATTCAAGGGCTTCCAACTGCTTTCCTGCATCACCAAGTTCTGACAAAGCCTCATTGAGCAGGCTTTCATCGTTTTCTTCACGCGCAAGTTCGATCAGCTCACAGCTTTCTTCGAAGGCTTTTTCCAGGTTGCTAATGGTAAGGACTACCTTCTCAAGATTGGAGCGTTCTTTACCAAGGGCCTGGGCATATTCAGGGTTTTCCCAAACAGAGGAAACGCCCAGTTCCAGCTCAACCTCTGTTAGTCTTTCCTGCTTCTGGTCAAAGTCAAAGATACCCCCTGAGCACCATCAGGCGTTCCTGGCAATCCTTGATATTCTGGAGGTGGTTATTTACTTCTAGCATGAATGAAAGGCCTGAAAAAAGACGCTATTTTAACTGATAGACCCTACCTTGCCTATGTGTTCGGCGACTATACTTGCCTATCGGCAATTCGGAAACCTGGAGTAGCAGACATCGACACCACCCGATTGACTAACGCCAGTATCGAATGGAGCAGCGATAAGTTCCCGCGATCTGCTCAGTATGGTGATATCTACGCGAATGTTGATGCTGTCCCGGAAAGCCAACATGTATTTATCCAGGGCAACTCTCTTGAAGAAAGACTGAAAAAATCCGCAGACACAGGCGAAAAACGCTTTGTCATCGGAGAATGCGGCTTTGGTTTTGGACTCAATTTTTTGCTCGCTTGCGACTGCTTCTCCCGCCTGGCAACGCCTGGCTCAACGTTATTTTACCTCGCTTGTGAACTCCACCCTGTATTAAAAGCAGACTTACAACGATTCACAAAAGGGTTAGCAGACACATTTCAGCCTTATGCAGAGAAGCTGCTCGACTCCTACCCACAAAATGGAAAAACCGTTCACCGGATTTCCTTCCAGATAAATGAGCATAACATTCAGCTTGACCTGCTCTATGGTGATGCGGCATCTACGCTTGGCACGATTTACTTTCATCAAGGCCATGTTGATGCCTGGTTTCTGGATGGCTTTGCCCCTGATAAAAACGCGGCAATGTGGGACAAAAAACTTTGTGAATCGATCGCTGCTTTGAGCAAACCAGGCACTACTTTTGCCACTTATACCTCCGCAGGGTTTGTCAAAAGAAACCTGGAAAGCACAGGTTTTCACGTAACCAAATCTAAAGGTTATGGTCAGAAAAGGCATATGTTGGCTGGTAGGTTTACTCCAATAACCGCGGCAAACAGAAAGGCAGCCTGGACTTTTCCCTGGAATTCAACTTCACAGATGCCTATGGGTAAGGGCAGAAAGATTGCCATCATAGGTGCCGGTATAGCAGGATGCGCGACCGCTCACGCCTTGGCTCGCCGAGGATATACAGTAGATCTCATTGAAAAAAACGCAGAGATTGCCAATGGCACTTCCGGTAATCCGCGAAGTCTCGTGCATTTGAATCCTGCACAGCGCCTAACACCCGCAATGCGCTTTCGGTTTAATGCCTATCTTTTTGCACTACGACATTACAGTTCATTATCAGATGGTGCAGATTTTAACTGGAAGCCAGAGGGAATCTTCCGGCTAACCAGGTCCCAACAAGAACAGGACACCATGGCAATAATCATGCAACGTCAGCTCTATGATGAAGCGCATGTACTTACAGTAGACGCCTTAGAAATAAATGAAATAGCAAAATTTGTGCCTGAAAATCCTGGCTTCTATTTCCCTGACGCAGGCAGCCTTGATCCTGCAGCCTTATGTCATGCATGGATCAGGCACAAAAATATCCAGTTATTTACCAGTCACGGGGTGTTGGATTTTAAAAGAAAAACCAACCGTTGGTGTGTCACTTTGTTAGCCAATGGCGAAAAAGAAACTTCTGAATATGACATTCTGGTAATGTGTAACAACATGGATGCCTCCAGAATCAGATGCCTTCCTGACTACCCCTTTTCCTATAACCACGGTCAAACAGATACTTTTGAAATTCCAGAGGCTATTTCAATACCAGCAATAGCACTCTGTCATAAGGGCTATCTCATTCCATGGGAGAAGGATAACAAGCGCATGCTGACGATTGGTGGCAGTTATGCCCAGGGAAGATATCAGTCAAATAGTAGCAAGCTGTTAACACAAAAAAACTTGTCTTTGCTGGAAAAACTCTCACCAGCACTGCATAAAAAAATGACTGCAACTCAAATTGAATCCATCTCAAGAATAGGGACACGCTGTACGACGAAAGATTTCCAGCCTTTGATTGGACCCGTGGAAGATACTCAAGCCTGCGAACATCTGTACTCAGATCTACAGCGAAACGCCAGAAAAGTAATCCAGGAAGGCCCTGTCTATTTACCTGGTCTTTATATCAATGTCGGCCACGGTTCCACCGGATTAACTACCACTCCCCTGGCAGGGGAATACCTGGCGTCAATTATTAATGATGAAAGCCTTTCGCTGGCTCAGGAAGAAATCGCTTCAATCCATCCCTTACGTTACCTGATACGCCGCCTCAAAAAACAGCAGATGGACTAAGATTAAAACCTAGCGATTGTAGAAAACTGTTAGCGCTGTTTCCAGATATACAGGATCACGGCTACCAGCCATTTCTCTAATGGAATGCATGGCAAAAGTCGGCACCCCAATATCCAGAGTTTTAACACCGAGTTCTCCAGCTACGATTGGACCAATAGTCGAACCACAGCTCATGTCATTTCTAACTACAAATGATTGCACTGGTATTTCTTGAGATGCACATAGATGTCGGAAAAAAGCCGAGGTTTCAGTAGAAGTAGCATAACGCTGGTTGCTGTTAATCTTAATGACTGGCCCCTTATTCAGGAGGGGACCATGTTTATCATCATGTTTATCCGGAAAGTTGGGATGTATTCCGTGAGCATTATCCACAGAAATAAAAAATGAGTTGTCCAACATTCGACGTTTGGCTTCTGCTCCTGTGGAAGATATTGCTTCAGTGATTCTGTCCAGCACAGATTCCAGGAAAGGACTTTTTGCACCGCTTGCTGAAACACTGCCAACTTCTTCATGGTCGCTACAAATCAGTAAACTGCCATAATCATCATTACTGGCAAGCAAACTCTGCAATCCCACGTAGCAACTAAGCAGGTTATCCAGTCTGGCACTGGAAATGAATTCCTGGTTCATGCCAACAAGAGCCGGTGCCTGGACATCATACAAACGCATATCCCAGGATAAAACCTGGTCAACATCTTTTATGTTAAGAGACTCTGTGATGTGCGTCAGTAACATTTCCCGGAAGCTGAATTTCTCCTGGTCAAAAGTCTGTGACAAAACAACTGGCAGATAAGTTTGCGCATTGATGGAACGTTGTTTATTAGCTTCAAGGTCCAGATGAATGGCCAGACTTGGAATGACGGCAACTGCTTGTTCAAAATTAACCAGTACAAAACACAACACGCCTTGCTTGTCCCTGTAATCTACCCGACCTGCCATGGAAAGATCCCTGTCAAACCAGGGGTTGAGAAGTACGCCGCCATAGACTTCTACACCCAGTTGGGAATACTGATGCCGATTTATCTCAGGTTGTGGTTTGATTTTCAGACAGGGACTGTCGGTGTGCGCACCGGTCATGTGAAAGCCGGTATCTGCCAGGTCATTGCTACCCGTTTTGAATGCAATAATGGAAGATTCCGACCGGGTAACAAAATACCCCTTACCCTGTTCCAGTTTCCAGTGGTCGCCTTCTACCAGGCTGGTGAAATCTGCCGCTTCCAGTTCAGAAACCATGTTGGATACGGCATGATAAGGAGTGGGTGAGGCCTGAATGTAATTCATCAGGCCATTATTCAGTTCCTGCGTACTCATGTTACTGCGTGTTTACGAAAGAGCATACAAGTAACCAAAGCTACTGAATTTCCAACAATTCAACATCAAATATCAGCGTGGCATTGGGGCCAATGACACCGCCAGCACCTGTCTCGCCATAAGCCAATTGTGGTGGAATAAAGAAACGAAATTTATCCCCTACTTTCATAAGCTGTACCCCTTCAGTCCAGCCAGGAATGACGCCATTCAGAGGAAACGAAGTTGGGTCACCTCGCTCAACAGAACTGTCAAAAACCGTCCCGTCTACAAGGGTGCCATGATAATGTACAGTCACTGTGTCAGAAGCAGTTGGCATACTCGCACCGGCTTCACCTTCCTCAAGTATTTCATACTGCAAGCCAGAAGCGGTGGTAGTGACTTCGGCGCGCTGTCCGTTATCCACAAGGAAATTCATACCTGCCTCCTGTGCCGCCGCAACCTCGGCGTTCATTTTGTTTTGTTGGGCAAGTGAAAAGGCCTGTAAAGCGGCCATAACTTCTTCTTCACTCATCTGCAACTCGCCATTGATTCCATCGCTGATACCCCGTAGCAATGACTCAACATTCAATTCGTCCATGGGCATTTGGCCAGCAATATTCATCCCAATATTTACGCCCATACTGTAGCCAGCTTTGCCTGCATCAGATTCAAGGTCAATTTCCTGAGCCATAAGTGGAGTACCCAGGAAGATAGCTGCCATTGCAAAGTATCTGCCAGCCATTGATAATAATTTCATAGTTTGTTTCCTTTACTCAGTTAAAAATTCCGCCGACAATATCGCCTTCAGAAGCCAGCCATACTACCGGGACTCAGTTTGAAATACTACTATCCCCGACTCAATTACAGGCTTAACACGGACAGTAACATGCCTTTATTTAGACTCTTTATAGTACAAAAAATAGTAAAAAAAATAGTGCAAAAAAACCAATTAACATCAGTCCTTGTCTTGATGGCTTCCAGCCTTATATTGACGTCCTGCAGTACAAGTTATCGACTGGTACTAAACGATAATGTGCTTTACACACCTACAGGTAGGGCGCCTCCATCCTTGCTCAGCGATACCAGCCTCCAGGGTTGCCTGAATCAGCAATTTATCAGTGCTGACCATGAAGACCCTGAAAATATTACTTTGCTTGCATGTCCATCCTCTGGTGTTCAGAGTCTTGTAGGAATCAATGCTCTGCCAAATCTGGAACAACTGGAACTCAGTGATAACAGCATCACTGATTTAAGCCCTCTGCGCAATTTGAGAAATCTTAGAGTTTTGAGTATTCGCAACAACCGCATCACTGATATAAACACACTGCTACCATTGCCAATCCTGCGTTTTGTTGCGCTTCAGGGAAATAATCAGCTGCCATGCAGACAATTGAATGAGCTCGAAGAAAAAATCGGAAACTCCCTGAATCGACCAGCCAACTGTATAAACTGAGTTGTCCTTACGCTGGAATTCCGCTATGAAAGCGGAATGCTTCATCTACAGAGCTAATTAGTTCTGCTTCCAGTTTGGCAAAATAGCTAACTCTCTCATTGAAGCTTTCTTTGGTACTTTTATTGGTATTTTTACTGGTTTTTTTTCCGATATCTTCATCGTTATATTGCCTGGCCAAGGAAAGGTAATCCATAAAATGCCGGGATTCAGAACGTAGAAGTGAGTTATAAAATTTGCTTATTTGTGCATCAAGAAAAGGGGCCAGTGCCGCAAAACGTTCACATGAACGCGCCTCTACAAAGGCGCCGATAATCAGAGTGTCAATGAGTCGAACTGGCTCATGTGTACGTATTTCTGTACGCATTGAAGCCGCATAGCGAGATGAAGACAGGTGATGGTAGTGAATACTTTTTTCCTGCATCAGAGCCACTACCTGCTCAAAATGCAATAATTCTTCCCTGGCAAGTTGGGACATTTTCTTTAGAAGATCCGGTTTGTCCACATACCGGTACATAAGATTCATGGCACTTGCTGCTGCCTTTTTTTCACAATTGGCATGATCTATCAATAATAAGGTTTCATTTTCCAGCGCCCAATCCACCCAGGCTACAGGTGTTGGACACAACAGAAAATTATTGATAGCAGACAGCTCACTCATGGCACTGCTTTCCTCAGGAAGCGTCTTCTTCACTGTCAGCTAAATGATCCTGATCAAACGATTCATCTATCAGACTACCTGGTAATGACTTGCTCGCCTTGGCACCTAGTATTTTCAATTTCTCCACGTTAGAGACCAGATTGCCGTGGCCGGTTGTCAGTTTTTTATGTGCGTTATCGTAAGATATTTGTGTTTGATTGAGATGAGCACCAATTTTATCAAGATCTTCTGTAAAACCCACAAACTTGTCATAAAGTTTGCCTGCCCTTCCCGCAATTTCCATGGCATGCTTGTTCTGATCTTCATATCGCCAGATATTTTGAATAGTGCGAAGTGTTGCCATCAAAGTGGTGGGTCCAACAAGAGCAATATTTCTTTCAAAAGCTTCAGTAAATAGTGACTGGTCATGCTGAACTGCCAAGGCAAACGCTGACTCTACCGGCAGGAACATCATTATAAAATCCAGCGTTCTTACTCCCTCGAGATTTTGATAATTCTTCTCTGAAAGTGATCTGATGTGAGTACGAATAGACAGGATATGCTGTTTTAATGCTTCGGCCTTTTTAGCCTCATCAGATTCCGAATAATATCTTTCATAAGCTGTCAGGCTTACTTTAGAGTCGATAATGACATCTTTGTTTTCCGGCAAATGAATAATCACATCCGGTTGTTGCTTCTTGCTACCTTCTTCCGTTCGTAAGCTTACCTGGACTTCGTATTCCCTGCCCTTACGCAAACCTGACTGCTCAAGTAATCTTTCAAGGACAAATTCACCCCACGTACCCTGGGTTTTACTTTCTCCTTTCAAGGCATTGGTGAGATTGAGCGCATCTGTGCTCAATCGGCTGTTCATATCCTGAAGGTTTTTTATTTCTTTTTGTAGCGAGAAACGCTCATTGGATTCCCTGTTATAGGTGTCTTCTACTTTTTTCTCAAATTGCTGAATCTTTTCCCGCAGAGGTTTGAGGATGTTTTCAATATTTTCCCGATTATTCTCTGTGAAATCTTTGCCCTTCTTTTCCAGTATTTCATTTGCCAGATTTTTGAACTCCAGACTCATTTTTTCCCGGGCATTTTCCAGTAACTGGATTTTTTCCTGATTCTGACTGCGCTCTTCAGACAACTGGGTTTCGCGGCGCGACACAGTTTCACGTAGTGAGGCGTTTCTTTCATTTGCCTCCTGAAACTCACCCTGAACGTTTTGAACTTGATCCTGAAGTTTCTGAATTTCCAGCTGACGGGATTGAAGGCGCTCCCTGAGGACATCATCTGATTCACCCTTGTCTCTGGTTAACAGATAAATGGAATAACCAGCCAGGCCTATCAGCACAGATAACAGGATAATAATTATCAAAGTGCCTGTCGTCATGATTGCTTTGCGCCAGTTATATTAGTTTTACGAATAGACTGAGCTCATCAAGGTATGCATATCAGTCAAAGCTGATACCCAGTCTTGCCCCTACTTCCTTGTAGGTTTCGATCACATCACCCAGATCCTGCCGAAAGCGGTCTTTGTCCATTTTATTTCTGGTCTCTGCATCCCAGATTCTGCAGCCATCTGGACTGAATTCATCACCAAGTAATAATTCATCGTTACAAAGGCCAAATTCCAGTTTGTAATCCACTAACAGCATATTGCCGTTCTTAAACAAATCTTTAAGTACTTCATTAACTTTGAATGTCTGCTTTTTCATTTCTTCTATGTGAGTTGGGTCTGCCCAACCAAATGAAACGATATGATAATCATTGATCATGGGGTCATGCAGTGCGTCATTTTTGAGGAAAAATTCAAAAGTTGGAGGATTGATTTCAAGGCCTTCTTCAATACCGTAACGCTTGCAGATACTTCCGGCTGCAAGGTTTCTTACCACACATTCCACTGGCAACATGTCCAGGTTCTTCACAAGAGATTCTGTACCAGAAAGTTTTTTAACGAAATGTGTCTTAATTCCAGCCTGTTCTAGTTTTTCCATGATAAAGGCATTGAAAAGGTTATTTACTTTACCTTTGTCTTTTAATTTTTCTACTTTGACGCCATCAAAAGCGGACGTATCATCTCTGAACTGAAGTACGAACAAATCAGGGTCATCTGTTTTAAATACAGATTTGGCTTTACCCGAAAAAAGCTCTTCGCGTTTTTCCATCAAACTCTCCAAAACAACGGATTTTCCCGCTTATAAAGTGGGCTTGTGATATCTATCAGGCTAGATTATTACGGATAAGCTGCAACAGGGAGTTTTCCGCTTCACTGGACTCTCCAGAGGGTTGTGGCAGGAGTTCCAAAGACTCAACAAGTACTTCAACTTCACCGTTAAGTTCCAGCAATTGAATTTTAAGTGGGTAAAATTGCGGCGGGTCACTGCGGTTAAAGAGCCCGTTTAATGTAATAATTTTTGTGAAAAAGCCGGGTTCATCTTCTTCATCGTCAGAAGTAATAACATAATCCACTTCGTAAACACCCATCTCTAAACTTTGGGCAACGATCTCCACATCAGCTCGCTCTAATGCCCGGCCAACTGCAGCCCAACTACGGTCATAATCTGCTTCCAGCCTCAATAATTCCTTACCTCCGGGCGTGCTTATCAGAGAAGCCTTGCCCCTGCTGTCTATGTTTTCCGCGAGAAAAGAAACAGACGACGCCTGGTATAGATCGGCCACATCAGCAAGGTAATTGGACAAATCTGTCAGGAAATCAAATTCCACTTCCGGATCACTGGAGCTTTCCGGCCAGTTCACCTGACCTATAGTTGGGATCGCTTGCGCGGCTGACACATGCAAAAGGCGAATTTCTGCACTGTCATTTTGAAAACCAGGTTCTACGGATACTTGCATTTTTTCTTTTGTCAGAACATTGCCGTCAAGTATGAACCAACCTGTATCCAGCACTCCTCTTGTAGGGTTTTCAATGGCTATCTGTATGCTGTTGCTTGTCCAGTAATCACGTATTCTTGGCCACACTTCACTTGGACTGACATCAACCACAATCCAGCTTTGTTCACTCATTCGTTGGATAACCACACCTCTTTCGGCACGACCACTGAAAGATCTGGGTCTTGGTGCTTGCAGAAAAGCCTGGCTTTCATCTCCTTGAATGTCAGGAATCACCATAAGGTCATCAATGATAAAACTGTCATAATTAGAGGGAACTTGAGTTGGAGGAAGCACTTCGGCGTCGAGATAGTCAGCCTGGCGATCTCTAAGCAGCCCTTCTTCTCCGGCCAAATAATCCAGACCAGGAATTGGAACTGAAGGCAGCACGGAACAACCGTGCAGGAAAAGTACCACTGACAAAATTGTAACCTTGAACTTGTCAAAGGGTCTTCTTGTAACAATTATTTTTTTAAATATTAAAATCACTGCTTAATCCTGTATCGCACCTGATGCGTGTAAAGCCTGCTGTAATTGTTCATGGTACATGGCATCCAGTTCCACCATCGGCAGCCTGATACCAGGTCCAATCAAACCCATCTCTTTTAAAGCCCATTTCACCGGCATTGGATTTGCCTCAAGAAAAAGCAATTCATGCAGACAGGCAATTTTGTCATTAATTTTTCCGGCAGCCTCGTTTTCTCCTGCCATGGCAAGTCTACACATTTCATGTACCTGATCGGGAGCCACATTGGCAGTTACTGAAATAGTGCCTACAGCACCCGCCAGGATCAGTTCCAGAGAAGTGGCATCATCACCGGAATACACAGCAAAATCATCACCGCATAACTGCATCACTTCTTTACCCCTGCCGATATCCCCTGTTGCTTCCTTGACCCCTACAATATTTGGCACTTCAGACAAAATTTGAATGGTATCAGGCAGCATGTCACAGGCTGTTCTGCTTGGTACATTGTAAAGAATTTGCGGGATATCTACACTTTCAGCAATTTTTGTATAGTGCGCAACCAGACCACGCTGGTTGGGTTTATTGTAATAGGGAGTCACCAGCAAGCAGGCATCCGCCCCTGCTTTTTTTGCTGCCTTTGTTAATTCGATCGCTTCCGTTGTGGAATTGGCACCAGTACCTGCGATAACTGGCACCCTGCCATTGATTTCCTGTACCACGTGACTGATAACCGTACAGTCTTCCTCTACACTGAGCGTTGGAGATTCACCTGTAGTACCAACAGCCACGATTCCATCAGTGCCTTTTTCCACATGCCACTGTAACAGGGAGGAAAGTGCAACCAAATCCAGGCTGCCATCCTCATGCATGGGTGTGGCTATTGCGACAATACTGCCTTTAATCATATCTGAAATACGCCGTGCGATGATTTCCGCGAGGTTAACTGTTATTTCTTAACTGTTTGAAATACAAGGTTTTAAAATAAATATCCCATCATTGCAGTTTGACAAGATTTTTACCGGACAGTTCTGTTCAGTCCGATATTAAAGCGAGTGATTTTAGCTTAACCTGTGGCAACTTAATACTGCCTGTACATCCAGGGAATCAGTCGAATCAAATTGGTTCTGGGGAGGAGCTTATTGGCCAAGCCCGGATAACAGCTTTGATAAATGTTGCCAGGGGTATGGCAAAAAACACCCCCCAGAAACCCCATAATCCTCCAAAAACCAGAACGGCGGTAATGATGGAAATTGGATGTAAATTTACTGTTTCCGAAAATATCAACGGGACCAGGATATTGCCGTCTATGAGCTGCAAAATAGTATAAGCGATTAACACTTGTAACAGATCCCCACCAAATCCCCACTGAAAAAACCCAACCAGGAACACCGGGATAGTTACCACTGTTGCACCTACATAGGGAACAATCACCGATAAACCTACTAGTACTGATAATATCAACGGGTAATTCAAGCCTAACAATAAAAACAGCGCATAACTGACTATGCCGACAATGAGAATTTCAACAGCTTTACCACGGATATAGTTACCCAACTGACTATTCATTTCATGCCAAACCTGGGCCATGATGGGCCGTTTTTCGGGCAACCATTTTTCAATGAAGTTCAAAAGTTTTTTCGAATCCTTGAGCATGAAAAACACCATGATGGGTACCAGAACCATGTAAACCACCAGTGTTACAAATCGGGTAATACTGGAGACAGAATAAGACAGTACAATCTGTCCTAGTTGACCAATCTCACCTTGCATACTGGCAAGCCATACCTCTACCTGAATTTCTGTAAACAACTCAGGGTAATTCTGTGGAAGAAGCAGAAATAAGGTACGCAACTGGTTGATCATGTTGGGCAGCTCGTTAACAAACAATGTCAGGCGGCTCCAGCTAAAAGGCAGGAAAACAAAGAAAATAATCAGAGTAATTCCAAGAAACAACAGGTACACAAGGTAGACCGCAACTTTATGAGGGACATTCAGTTTATCCAGTGAATTAACCAGCCCCTGTAAAATAAAAGTTATTACCAAACTCCACAGCAAAGGAGCAATCACTCCTCCCATCGTCAGCATAATGAGAGCGCCAGCTAACAGCAGCAGAGTAAAAATTATCGCTTCTTCTTCCGAAAAATAGCGATCGTATAACCCGCTGAATACTTTTAACATACGACTATCCCTGATTGACGCTTACCCGCAGGATTACCCATGACAGAGTCAGCTTTTTTGAATCCAATAAAAAAATTTCTTACCGTCTTTTGTAAATTCCAGCAAGCGATTACCACTTTGTTCAGCAAACACCTGAAAATCTCTTTCAGATCCGGGATCAGTAGCAACCACTTTCACGACCTGTCCTGCAATCATCTTGTTTAGAGATTGTTTGGTTTTCAGCAAAGGTAAAGGACAGGTGAGTCCACACAAATCCAGCTCTACATCTACTTTAGTTTGCATTCATCCATTTTAGCAAGCGTGCCTGCAAAAACCGAGTTATCAAAGGGAATAAAGTGTATTATATCTGGTCTAAAAGGAAGACATGTTCCTGTTAAGCATGATAAAAATTCCTGACTATTCATTGTCATCGAGATTAATGCGACACACTGCATTGACGGTCGTCTGTGCGGCATGTTTATTAGTGGTTTCACCCCAGCCAGTTGCGCAGGTCAAACTGCCAGTACTGGGTGACTCTGTTTCCGGAACCATCTCCACGCAGCAAGAATATGAATTTGGCCGGGAATTTTTACGTCAGATTCGTCGCGAAACTCCCATGATGAATGACCCCTTGATCATGGAGTACATCACCAGCCTTACTTACAAACTGGCAGTCAACAGTGAGCTCAGCGACCATCGCCTGGACTTTGTACTGATTGACAGCGAAATTCTGAACGCCTTTGCCGCGCCAGGCGGAATAGTCGGTGTTAATGCAGGACTATTCATGCATGCCGAAAACGAGGGTCAATTTGCCTCTGTAATTTCTCACGAGCTGGCTCATATTAGCCAACGCCATTATGCCCGATCTTTACAACAAGCTCAGCGTAATACCTTACCATCTTTAGCCAGATTACTGGCCAGCCTGATAATTGCATCTACTGTTGGTGGTGACGCCGGCCAGGCAGCCTTGGTAACTAATCAGGCAATCGGCCAGGAAAATCAGCTACGTTACAGCAGAAGTAATGAGCAAGAGGCCGACAGGGTAGGCATTCGTACACTATACAATTCCGGCTTCGATCCCAATGATATGGCGGGAATGTTTGAGCAAATGATGCGGATGAAAAGCATTTCACGCAGATTGCCTGAATTTTTGTCCACTCACCCGCTGGATGAAAACCGTATTGCAGATAGTAAAAACCGTACTAACGCCCTGCCCGCTGTCGAGCATATTCAAAACATTGAATTTTTGTTAATGAAATATCGTGTTGAGATCTACTACGCCAACAATACAGACGCCGCCCTGTCTGAAATTGAGCGCAACCTGCCTCAATTAAATGGCGTTGAGGAAGATGCTGCAAGGTATGGGATGGCGCTGGGACTGCTCAAAAACGGTCAATTTGTTCAAGCCTCTGAATCCCTTGACGAGTTGTTAAGAAAGGATCCAAACCGTATCTCCTATGTCATGCTTCAAGCTGATATAGCCCGTGAAGCAGAACGTTACAGCAGAGCGATTGAAATTCTTGAAGACAATCTGGACATCAATCCCAATAATCATCCCCTTTCAATGGCCTATGCCATGACACTTGTTGAAACTGGACGCTTCAACGATGCCGCAGAATTTCTGGAAACGCATGCCTTGAATCGGCCGAATGACCCCGAGCTTTGGTTTCAACTAGCTGAAATTCAGGGGCAAGCGGGCAATATTGCCAAAGTTCATCAGTCACGTGGTGAATATTATATTACTGTGGGTGATTTCACACGGGCGCGCAACCAATTCAGTCTGGCCATGGAGCAGGAAAATGACAGATTGGTACGAGCCAAAATCCAGCAACGACTGGACTATATTCGCGATCTGGTAAACAGGTATTACCGTTAGGTAGAGCTCAAGCGGTTTGGGATTGACGAAAGTCCAGCATGCGCTGCAAAGGCAGCATGGCTTTCCTGCATAAAACCGGATCTACTCTGACTTCGTTGAGATTATTGAGCAGAGTTTCATGGAGATTTTCCAGAGTATTCATTCCCATCCAGGGGCAACTGGCACAACTTCGGCAGGTGGCCCCTTCTCCTGCTGTTGGTGCCAAAATGAATTCCTTCTCCGGCGCCAGTTGTTTCATCTTGTAAAAAATCCCCGCATCTGTGGCAACTATAAACTTACCTTCAGGACGTTCGCAGGCAGCTTTGATAATCTGCGTTGTTGAACCTACAACTTCAGCCTGTTCAAGGATTGCCATCGGTGATTCAGGATGTGCCAGAATGGCGGCTTCAGGATGCAAATGTAGCATTTGTTCCAGAGCCCTTGTCTTGAACTCTTCATGGACAATACAGGCACCATCCCAAATAAGCATATCTTCAGCACCAGTTTGTTTCTGAATATAATTACCTAGATGTTTATCGGGCGCCCAGATTACCGGCTTACCTTGAGAGGCAAGATGTTCAACAAGATCCAGAGCGATCGCTGAGGTAACTACCCAGTCTGCACGGGCTTTAACTTCTGCAGACGTATTGGCATAGACCACCACTTCATGCCTGGGATGGTCATCACAAAAAGCTGAAAAAGATTCTGAAGGACAACCCAGGTCAAGAGAGCAAGTGGCTTCCAGAGTAGGCATGAGAATAGTTTTTTCAGGATTGAGAATCTTCGCAGTTTCGCCCATGAATTTAACGCCAGCTACCACGATGGTCTCGGCATCAGTCTGATTCCCAAAGCGTGCCATTTCCAGTGAATCTGCAACAAAGCCGCCGGATTCTTCGGCAAGCGATTGCAGTTGTGCATTTGTGTAGTAATGAGCAACCAATACTGCATTACGTTCAGCAAGCAGCTGCTTGATTTTTACCTTGAGCACATCGGCCTGAGCATCAGATATGGCAGAACTTACAGGTACCCTATCAAGATAGGATTTTACAAATGTCCTTTCAGCAGCGTATTCGGATTCAGTATTAGGATTCAGGATTGTCATAAGTGCAGAGTTGAATTCACAATAAATTAAATACTACCATAACCTGCTGATTCTTCTTTACCCCCCCCATTCACACTTGCTATTTTCCGTCAGATGGGTAGTATGTGCGCCTTCTTTTTAGAGGCCAGAATTTTGGTTTTAACGCTTTATCAGTCAAAGCAATTCTGATTGAAAAAACAATATTTGGGGCGTTAGCTCAGTGGTAGAGCAGGGGCCTTTTAAGCCCTTGGCCGTTGGTTCGACCCCAACACGCCCCACCAAATATAAAGGCTGCCTAATGGCAGCCTTTTTTATTAACATTCTGGTAATTAATTTTTTAAACATACAAGGTAGGATCAGCAAGCTCTGCCTCTTCAAATCCCTTCTTCCTTAACCGGCAACTTTCACATAGGCCGCATGCCCTCCCCTTTGTATCTGCCTGGTAGCAGGATACAGTCAGACTGTAATCGACGCCCAACTCGGATCCTCGGTTGATAATTTCTGCTTTTGTGAGGTTTATCAGCGGCGTTTCAATACTGATTGCCTCCCCTTCCACAGCCTGTTTGGTAGCCAGATTTGCCATCGCCTGAAAAGCTGCAACATATTCAGGCCTACAATCAGGATAACCGGAATAATCCAATGCATTTATACCAATAAAAATAACTTTAGCCGATAGCACTTCAGCCCAACCAAGTGCGTATGCGAGAAATACTGTGTTACGGGCCGGCACATAGGTAACTGGAATGCCTTCACTCTCACTCTCTGGAACGTCAATGCTGTTGTCAGTCAATGCCGAGCCGCCTATTCCACGCATATCGACAGGGATAACTTTGTAATCAGCCAGCTCTGCTTGCAAAGCTAACTTCTGGGCAGACTCCAGCTCTACGCGGTGACGCTGACCATAATCAAAACTAAGCCCATAACATTCATAGCCAGTTGCCTGAGCAATGGCCAGGCATGTTGTGGAATCCAGACCTCCTGATAAAAGTACTACTGCTCTGGGAATGTCAATTTCACCCATCTTCAATGACCCGGCTGATCCCCCCAGAGATATTTATGCAATTGAACCTGCATTCTTACCTGTAGCTGATCTTTCAATATCCACTCAGCAAGTTGCTTTGGCTCAAGCTCCTGTTTGCTAGGCGAAAATAATACTTCGTCAACTTTTTCTAACAAAGCATAATGCGTCAATTTTTCCTGTGCCCACAGATAATCTTCTTTAGTACAAATAACAAATTTTACCTGGTCCTGTGCCTGCAAAAATTCAATATTACTTTCCAGGTTTCTATGCATTTCAGCCGAGCCTGGAGTTTTAATATCTAAAATCTTTACCACACGACTATCAACTCTTGAGATATCCATCGCACCACTGGTTTCAAGTGAAACTTTGTAGCCAAGATCACACAGAGACGTCAATAAGACATGACAATCTTCCTGAGCAAGTGGCTCACCACCAGTAACAGTTATGTATTTTGTATTGTAGGATTTGATTTCCTGCAGAATATTTTCCAGCTCATAAATAACACCACCACTGAAAGCATAGGCAGTATCACAATATTGACAGCGCAGAGGGCAGCCTGTCAGACGTATAAATACTGTCGGGACACCGACCGTACTTGTCTCACCCTGGAGAGAATAAAATATTTCTGTGATACGGAGCTTAGCGCCCATGAGTATTTTTGATCAAAAATTTTGGATTTTTTAGGAAAGGTGAACAATAAAATAAGAATTAGAATTTAATTACCAATTTCAACGAGATACTCACTGGCTATTTCTATTTCTGACGTGCTGTCTGGATAAGCTTGGCTGATTTGTTGCCACGTTACTGCTGCTTGACCTGTATTTCCCATTTCCCGATACACGGTGCCCAGCCTAAGCAAGGCAGTTGGTGCTTTCGGGTCTTCCGGAAATTCGTTGATCAGGCGCTGTAGCACAACAATTGCCTGGTTATAGCTTCCAGTAAGCTCGAAGGCGGCACCTTGCCAGTAGAGTGCATTGGTGAGATAGCGCCCAGCAGGGTAAACATCAATATACTGCTGAAAAAGGGTAATTGAATCCTGGTAAGCTTCATCTTCCAGCAACAGATTCAATGCCTGTCGGTACAATGCCTGTTCATTTTGAGGAACATTAGTTACAACAGGTGCCTGTGTTGAAAATGGAGTGATTATTGAAGGAGTGCCTGGAGCGATTTCAGATATGTTCGGCACAGTCCCGACTTGTATCGCTGGGTTTTCCTCACTCAACTGCCCTTCGGGTAACTGTGAAGGTTGAGATGGAATTGCCTGGCCACCATGAAAAGCCTGAACCTGGTTGTATAACTCTCCAATGCGCGAATCTGTATCCAGGTATCGGTCACGCTGTTCCATCTGCATGCGCCTGATTAAATTAGACTGTACTTCAACAAGTCCGCGAAGATTCTGTATCTCTGCTTGCAGTGATTCCAATTGCAGATACATATTCACCATAATTTCATTCTGGTTATTGCTTTGTGTTTGTTGCGTAACAGATTGCGACTCCCCTGCCCCTGCGTCCACAACTGTTACAGGAACCTGCGCAATGGCAACCTGAAAATAAATACATCCCAACAAGACAGCTGGATTGATCAAAAGTAACTTTGTTCTCTGCATTTATTCGTCACCCCAAAAAATAAAGCCGGGCGAACCCGGCTTAATTTATTCTGTTGTTGTATTACCGATACCTAGTGGATTTCAACCCGACGATTTCTTGAATAGGCTGAATCACTTGATCCTGAATCCACAGGATTTTCTTCACCATAACTAATGGTTTCCAGCTGACCGGAAGAAACACCCTGCACCTGCAGGTAGCGTTCAACTGCTTGTGAGCGACGTTCACCCAAAGCTAGGTTGTATTCCCGAGTACCACGCTCATCTGCATGGCCTTCCAGGCGATAACGCGCAGAAGAATTTGCTTTCAGGTAATTGGCATGATGTACCAGAGCTGCTCGAGCTTCTGCACTCAGGTCTGAACGGTCAAACTCGAAATAAAACACATTCGTGTCCATGGCTTGGTCACGTTCACGTATTTGTGAAGGTGTCAGACCTGCGTTAGATCCTGTGCCTGAGGTAGTAGCACCACCATTCCCACCATTTCCACCATTTCCACCATTATCTGAGGAACTAGAATTGTTTGAATCACCCATGCCGTCAGAATCTTCGGTGTCGGTGGATGCACATGCTGCCAGTGTCAGGGTTAACAGCACTGCCATGCCCAGTTTGAATACTTTATCAGTTTGCATACCTACTCCTATCATTCACTATGCGTTTATTATTCGTTGATCACGATGCCAATACAGGCAATATTTGCCAATTCTAAGTCCGGGGGCTGAAACCCGCTAATTTTCACTAATTTTGTTCAGTAAAACAACACTTTAATTAAGATATTACAAAAAAAATAAAGTATTAATCCAAAAAGGGAGACCAAGCTGGCTCCCTGACATCACCTTGCGCGGATGGTAGCTGGAACTTAACGCGTCCGTCAATGGAAACTGCGTTTAAAATCCCCCTGTTTCCGGCTTTTGAGGCATATATCACCATACTTGCATTGGGCGCGATACTAGGGGATTCATCCAGAGAAGTTTCCGTCAATGTGCGGATAGTCCCTCTGTCAATATTCATGATGGCCAGATGGTATTCATCTGTAGTGTTAAAACGGTGCACCAACAACAGATTTGAACCATCCGGCAGCATCGCCCCTTTGGAATTGTAGGTCCCCTCAAAGGTAAGCCGTTCAACCCAGCCAGTATCCAGGGAAACCTGGTATAACTGAGGGCGACTGTTACCACCGCGCTCTGAAGTGAAAATAAGGGATTCACCGTCTGGCGTCCAACTTGGTTCGGTGTCTATGGCAAAATGGTTGGTAATTCTGCGCAAATCACGAGTGCGCAAATCCATGACATAAAGATCCGGATTTCCATCCTTGGATAGCACCAGTGCCAGTTTTGTACCATCTGGTGAAAAAACTGGCGAGCTGTTAATACCTGGAAAATCTGTCATCTGCTCCCTTGCACCTGTACTGAGTTCCTGTATGTAAATTCGGGGACGGGTCGATTCAAAGGAGACATAAGCAATACTGCTTCCATCGGGTGACCAAGATGGTGACATGATGGGCTCCTGGGAGCTAAGCAATACCTGTGGACGGCCGCCATCTGCGTCAGACAGATTTAACTGGTAATTAGTCACCTCATCACTGATACGCTGTGAAGTCACATAGAGGATTTTAGTGGCAAATGCCCCTCTGACACCGGTGACCTGCTCAAATATTTTGTCACTGATCGAATGCGCCACATCCCGCAATTGAGATCGCCCTCCATTCAGAACTTCTCCCAGTAAACGCTCTTCGCGCAACACATCAAAAAATTCATATTGCACCTGCAATGCGCCGTTACTGATGGTTTCGGAAATTTTTCCAATCAATAAATAATCTGCACCAAGGAATCGCCAATCACGAAAAAAAACCTCTTCCTCTTCATTAGGTGTACTAAGCATGTTCTCTTCAGCAATCGGGGCAAATTCACCACTGTTTCTGAGATTGGAAGTGACAACACCCGGTACATTATCTTCCAGAACGCCAAATCCATCCCATGCAAATGGGACAATGGCTATTTGCACAGGGTTATCAACACCCTGGGTAATCACTATTTGTAGCTGCCCGTACACAACAGTCGACAGCATGCAGGCCGAAAGGAGAATAGTCCTGATCTGTGTCCTTGCTTTACAACCCTTATATTCTCTATATCTCATCGCAATAGATCCTCTGGCCTGAATAATAGGCTAAATGTTCTGAAATTACGCTCAAAAACGCCAATTTGAAGATCCTGCAATTCAGGAAAGCGCTCTACTCTTTCAACAGCCTGTAAAGCAGAGCGGTCAAAAGCAGAATTACCACTGTTTTCTACAATAATCGCCCCAACGACTTCACCCGTAGGGACAATCTGAAGTTGCACAACAGCCGTCATCCCATTCCTGGCACTGGGAGGAATTTGCCAGTTCTGGCTAATAGTTCGACGAATAATAGTAGCGTATTCAGCAATAATGAGTTGCTCACCTACAAGCTGGTTAGCCTGAGCATCCCTGTCTGACTGTTCACGTGCCATGCGTTCCAGTTCTTGCAATCGGGCTTCTTCTTCCCTGCTCCTGGTTTCTTCCGCCAATTGCTGCCTTGCAGCTTCTTCCCGTTGTCTGTTCAGGTCTTCCTGACGAAGCCTTTCTGTTTCTTCCTGTAGTTGTCTTTCCTGGGCATCTCTTTCGCGCTGTGCTTGTTGCTGTAGTTCTCTTTCCCTTTCCCTTTCCCTTTCTCTGGCCTCGGCCTCTTCACGGCTTCGGGAATCGGCAAGCCTTTCCAATTCAAGTCTTTTCAGCCTGCGCAGGCGCTGTGGGTTTATATCAATTGCCGAGGCGGTCATGATGACAGGATCCTCTATGGCAACAAAATTTGAAGATTCCACACTCCTGCCAAAAATAAAAACCAACAAACAGGCATGCATCAAAACAGAGGCAATAACGGCTGGCGGGTAACCTTCAGCTTTCAACAAAATTGCCATTGGATGAAATTTATTCATGGCAGGCTAATAATCTATTTCGACTTAAAATTCATGGATCAGTTTTCTGCCGTCGGCGGTTGGGTGATCAGACGAACATTGTTTGACCCGGCATCTGCCAATGCTGCCATCAGGCTCATCACTAATCCGTAATTTACTGAAGCATCTGCCTCCAGGAAAATCGGCACTTCTGGATTCTGACTAAGAATTTTATTGACATCTTCCTGGATTTTTTCCAGGGGAACAGGTTGTGGATCTTCCTCCTCGCCAAGGCTAATGAAGTAACTTCCTTCTTCATTAATGGAGACAACCAGGGTTAACTCATCATTGCTCTCAACCGGCTCTGCATCTGCTTGTGGCAAACCCACCCTAACGCCCTGGGTTATTAGCGGTGCAGTAATCATGAACACGATTAACAGTACCAGCATGACATCGATCAACGGTACTACGTTGATTTCGGCCATTTGTTTTCGGCGTCGACGTCTTTCCATTTTGACTTACCTTTTAATTACGGCATTAACGGCAATTACCACTTATTCCTGAACCCTTTTTGTATGGGCCTGGCGATGCAGGATACTTGAAAATTCATCCATAAACGTTTCATAACTATGTATCACTGTATCTACTTTTGAAGCGTAACGGTTGTACCCAATCGCAGCGGGGATTGCTGCAAACAGACCCATTTCTGTTGCTAGCAAGGCTTCCGCTATGCCAGGGGCAACAACTGCAATGCTTGCCTGACTTTGACCGGCTAAACTGACGAAAGTGTTCATAATGCCCCAGACAGTACCAAACAATCCCAAGTAGACAGAAATAGACGCCACCGTTGCCAGAATCGGCAAATTTTTTTCCAGAACTTTTTCTTCTCGGGCCAGTGCTACCCTCATGGATCGTTGAGCACCTTCCATGACAGCATCGGATTCAATTCCAGGCTGTTGGCGTAAACGGGTAAATTCTTTGAATCCTGACCTGAACAAGGTTTCCATACCGATCACACTGGTATTGTTTTTTTGTTTGCTGGAGCCATCCCGATACAACTGACTCAAATCCATTCCAGACCAGAAGCGCTTTTCAAATCCAAACACTTCTTTTTCCGCATCCGAGAGGACGATCCATTTCTGGACAATAATGATCCAAGACATGATGGAAATTAATAACAAGCTGAACATGACTAGCTTCCCAATCCAGCTGGCATTCATTACCAAATTCCATAAACTCAGCGAATCACCCATCTGATACCTCGTGTGTTGTTCTCACTGGATACTCTCTTTTCATAATCTCTTTTCACTATCTCTTTTCACTATCTCTTTTTTTATTTCAAAAGATGACTACATACACATTATTTGTCATCCGGACCTTGATCGTCATTTGCAAATAAATCCTCAGGTGCCGCATCAGGATTTAAACCAAAATGTCGATAGGCAAACTGGGTGACCATTCTTCCTCTTGGTGTGCGCTGAATAAAACCCTGCTGTATCAAGAAAGGTTCAAGAATATCTTCAACGGTGCCGCGCTCTTCACTAATGGCCGCAGCTATACTATCGACGCCGACCGGACCGCCGTCAAACTTCTCGATCATAGTCATGAGCATGCGCCTGTCCATATGATCAAAGCCATTTTTGTCAATACTCAGCATATCAAGTGCCACCGCCGCTATTTCTCCGCCTATTTTGCCGTCACTTCTGACTTCGGAATAATCACGGACCCTACGTAATAGACGGTTTGCGATCCTAGGAGTTCCTCTGGCACGGCGAGCAATTTCATTTGCGCCATCCTCATCACATGAAATTTCCATGATTGAGGCCGAACGTTTAACAATAGCACTGAGTTCCGGTATGGAATAAAACTCAAGACGCTGCACAATCCCAAAGCGATCGCGCAGGGGTGAAGTCAGCAGTCCCGCTCGTGTTGTAGCACCTACCAGGGTGAATGGAGGTAATTCCAGTTTCAGGGAACGCGCCGAAGGTCCCTCACCAATCATGATATCCAGCTGGTAATCTTCCATCGCCGGGTAAAGAATTTCTTCGATTGCCGGACTCAAACGGTGGATTTCATCGATAAACAGCACATCACCTTGTTCCAGGTTGGTCAGCATGGCAGCAAGGTCACCTGCCTTCTCCAGAACTGGTCCAGCAGTACTTTTCATGGCAACGCCCATTTCATTGGCAATAATATGGGACAAAGTAGTCTTACCAAGACCTGGAGGGCCAAATATCAACGTGTGATCAAGCGCTTCTCCGCGTTTTAGAGCGGCGCTGATAAATATTTCCATTTGCTCTTTCACCATTTCCTGACCCACATAATCCATAAGTGTGGCCGGTCGGATGGCATTGTCCTGAAACTCTTCACCGCTCAGGTCATCAGCTGAAATGATTCTGTCTTCTTCTCGCATTTGAAAGTTCTTGTTTTTCCGCTTAACTTACATTCTTCAGGGCTGTCCTGATAAGACTTTCACTATCAGGGACTTGACTGTTTTCTTCAAGTATTTTTGCTGCCGCAATTACCGCACGACCTGCTTCTTGCGGTTTGTATCCCAGCGAAATCAGCGCATTTTCCGCCTCCTCCAGACTACTGCCCTTACTCACCGTTGCACTTGTGCCCATGGTTACCGGTTCCTGCCAATTACTAACCTTATCCTTGAGCTCAATAATCAGCCGCTCTGCGGTTTTTTTACCCACACCAGGCATTTTTACTAGGGCATTTACATCATCCCTTTGTACACAACTGATGAATTCACTGACTTCCATACCTGAAAGCATCGCAATAGCCATTTTGGGACCGACGCCATTGATTCTAATGAGAACGCGAAATAATGCCCGTTCTATCTCTTCAATGAATCCATAGAGCAACTGAGCATCTTCTCGTACGACAAAATGGGTGTGAAGTGTAAGAGTTTCACCAGGCTTGGGAAGCTTGAAGAAAGTGTTGAGCGGAACTTCCACCTCATAGCCAATACCACCAACATCTATCAATGCCAGTTGGTTGTCTTTCTCAAGTAGTACTCCAGTGATTCTGCCTATCATAGTGACTTTAATCCTGCTGCTATAAACTTGCCCAAGTTATTCATTCCTTTGGCTGGTATCTGCCTCGCCGTCCGGATTTCACACCAGCCATGCGTATCAATGTATTTTCTGTGTTGGCATGGCAAATAGCTACTGCAAGTGCATCCGCAGCATCTTCTGCTGGTACCTTACTAAGCCCAAGCAAGGTTTTTACGATATGCTGCACCTGTTTTTTCTCTGCCTGGCCTTTGCCTACTAATGCCAACTTGATTGTCCTGGCTGAATATTCAGCCACATTCAGATTGAATTGCGTACAGGCAACTATTGCTGCTCCCCTGGCCTGGCCAAGTTTCAAAGCCGAAGCCGCATTCTTACCCATGAACACTTCTTCCACTGCCACATCATCGGGATTGTTCTCTTCGATTATCTCGACAATATTGGTAAAAATAATGTGAAGGCGCTCAGGAAAGGATTTTGTGCCGGTTTTGATAACTCCGCTGCAGAGATATTCCAGCTTGTTACCGCGTGCCTTTATAAGACCATATCCGCAGAAGCGCGATCCCGGATCGATCCCTAGTATGACGCTCATCAATTCTCCTGCCGGTCATTACTCTTAGCGATAAGATAGTGTAGTACAGACAGGGTCAGGATGCTTCACCCAGTTGCTGCATGGTGGCATCCGAAATACTGGCATTTGAGTAGACGTTCTGGACATCATCCAGATCATCCAGCTGCTCAACGAGCTGCATGAGTTTTTCTGCACCTTCCTGATCCAGCTCCACTTCAGTGGTTGCCAGCATGGTAACTTCTGCATTCGCAGATTCCAGGCCAGCACTATCGAGTGCATCCTTGATCTGGCCGAAATTTTCAAAGGTGGTATACACATCCACGCTGCCATCAGCGTTATTATTGATGTCTTCAGCCCCTGCCTCCAGTGCTACTTCCAACAATTTGTCTTCGTCTACACCATCAGCATAGGTGATCACACCAGTTCTGTTAAACAAATACGCAACTGAGCCATTGGTGCCCAGGTTGCCGCCGAATTTGGTAAAACAATGCCTGACCTCAGCGACTGTCCTGTTTTTATTATCTGTCAGAGTTTCCAGCAGAATGGCCACACCATTGTGACCGTACCCTTCGTAAACCAGCTCTTCCAGGGTGTCGCTCTCCGCCGTGCCAGCACCTCGTTCTACGGCACGGTCAATGGTGTCTCTGGTCATATTGGCACTCAAGGCCTTATCAACAATTCCTCTCAATTTCGGATTGTCTGCGATATTACCGCCACCCTGGCGAGCGGCTACGGTAAGCTCACGAATCAGCTTGGTAAAAATCTTCCCTCGTTTGGCGTCCTGACCTGCCTTGCGATGTTTGATATTTGCCCATTTACTGTGCCCTGCCATGATTCACCCTGTTTGTTGCACCTAAATTTAACTCTGTTGTCACGGGTAAAGCCGCTTACTCGCCCTGCGGCCGTCCTTCTTCACCCTGTCTCTCTTCGCCCTTCGATTGCCCTGATTGTACTTCGGGGTCCGCTTTAGGTTGCTCCCTAAGGCGAATATTGAGTTCTCGTAACTGCTTGTTGTCGACTGTTCCTGGCGCATCAGTGAGCAGGCAACTGGCAGACTGTGTTTTCGGGAAAGCTATAACATCCCTGATTGATTGTGTTCCAGTCATCATCATCACCAGACGATCAAGACCAAATGCAATACCCCCATGGGGTGGACAGCCAAACCTGAGGGCATTTAGAAGAAATCCGAATTTTTCTTCAGCTTCTTCGACGCTAATGCCCAACACCCTGAAGACAGCCTGCTGTAAATCCGGTTTGTTGATACGGATAGATCCTCCGCCAAGTTCAGTGCCATTGAGCACCATGTCATACGCCCTGGAAAGAGCCCTCGCCGGATCCGCTTCCAGTTCCTCTGATGTGCACGAGGGTGACGTGAATGGGTGATGGACCGAGTTGAAAGAGCCGTCCTTGTCATCCACATGAAACATCGGGAAATCAATCACCCACACTGGTGCCCATTCAGTCTCCAGCATATTAAGATCTTCACCCAATTTTACTCGCAGTGCGCCGATGGCATCATTAACAATTGATGCCTTGTCCGCCCCAAAAAAGAGAATGTCGCCAGATGTAGCAGAGGTTCTCTCCAGGACATTTTGCACAACCTCATCAGGCATGAATTTGAGTATGGGTGACTGCAGCCCTTCTATTCCTGCTGCAATGTCATTTACCTTGATCCAGGCTAGTCCCTTTGCTCCATAGATACCGACAAATTCCGTGTAACCATCAATTTGTTTACGTGACAATTCCGCGCCACCATCCACTTTCAATACAACCACCCTGCTGGACGGATCGTTTGCAGGACTATTAAAGACCTTGAACTCCACGTCTTTCATCAGATCAGCGATATCCACAAGTTGCATGGGAATACGCAGGTCCGGTCGATCAACACCGTATTTTTCCACCGCTTCCATATAGGTCATCCTTGGGAATGAAGGCAACTCAACATCCAGATGTTGCTTGAAAACTTCGCGGATCATTTTTTCCGAGATTTCCATGATTTCGTCTTCATTGAGAAACGAGGTTTCCATGTCAATCTGGGTAAATTCAGGCTGGCGGTCCGCTCGCAGGTCTTCATCTCTGAAGCATTTGGCTATCTGGTAATATCTGTCCATACCAGCAACCATTAACAGTTGTTTAAATAATTGTGGCGATTGGGGCAGCGCAAAAAACTCACCCGGATGAGTACGACTGGGTACCAGATAGTCACGGGCACCTTCCGGTGTGGCTCTGGTCAGAATAGGTGTCTCGATATCAAGGAATCCGTTCTCATCCAGAAAACGCCGGATGCTGCTGGAAATTGCTGAGCGTTTTCTCATACGGTTCAGCATTTCAGGCCTACGCAAGTCTATGAATCGACTTCTCAGACGCACATCCTCTGAAACCTCCATATGCTCATCCAATTGGAAAGGTGGTGTATCAGCCGCATTAAGTATTTCCAATTCCTTTCCAAGCACTTCAATTTTACCGGTCAGCATTTCCTGGTTTTCAGTTCCTTCCGGACGAGTTCGCACCCTGCCTTGTACCCGAACCACAAACTCGTTACGTACCTGTTCTGCTGTTGCAAAACTTTCCACTGTATCCGGGTCATAAACTACCTGGGTGATACCATCCCGATCACGAAGATCCAGAAAAATCACCCCACCATGGTCACGCCGGCGATGAACCCAGCCGCAAAGTGAAACAGTTTGATCTATGTGGCTTTCATTCAGTTCGCCACAATAATGAGTGCGCATAATTAATTCCTGTGTGCTACATCCAATCCTGGGTATAGCGTGATTTATTCTTCTTTTTTACTGCCCTTATCAGAAGAGTTTGAATTTTTTCTACTTTCCGTCGATGTCGAAGACTTTTCTTTTTGCCCATCTCCCGAAGAGCTACCTTTAGTCTCACTGGTTCCCGATTGATCGCCTTTAATCTTGTTTTCACCCTTGTCATCGCTGACTTCAGGTTTTTTCTTGGTCTTGAAATCCGTTTCATACCAGCCTGTTCCCTTTAGACGGAAGCTGCCAGCAGAAACCAGTTTTTTCAGTGAAGGTTTGCCACACTCCGGACAGTCTTTGAGTGGCTGATCACTGAATTTCTGGATCTTTTCGAGTTCTTTGCCACAAGACTCGCAACGATATTCGTAGATAGGCATCTTTATCAACCATATTAATAGATTGTCGAGCCACAATTCATCACAGCACGCCCCACAAAAAGGCGCGTATTGTAACTCATTTAAGATTACTCTGGCATTCCCGGTCAGGTTTAATTATGCCGGGATCAGCGAACTAAAATGGTGCTTCCTGGTGTATTTATAAGTCGATTTTTCGCGAAAATTTTTCATTACTTAAAACATTCGGAAAAATATGGGTAAAACAGACAAATCTTTAAAGAAAGCCCTTGCCCGCAAGTAGCGATTCCGCTATAAATAGCACCTCGTTTAGTTCGGTAAAAACGGGCGCATTTGAGCACTGAACAGCAGTAATTTTTTTCTCAATTATTCACAGTCGCTGCCAGAATTTTTTCTTGCTATCAGATCAGCTTTAGTCAGAGTAATTAACTCTCACTGGCATTTGCCAGACTAAAGCTATTTGGAATAGTAGAAGTAGAAGCAGAAATAGAAGAAGCTCTACAGAAACTAAAAATGAGACACAAATACTGATTATCGCACTGTAGTTATAATTAAAAGCTAAAAATTAAAAGTTAAAATGAAGTTCCCGGTATTTTCGGGGTATCAATAACCAGAAAAAGAATTCAAGAGAGTACACAGTATGGCAGCCACAAAACCTGCAGCTAAAAAAGCTCCCGCTAAGAAGACAGCTGCGATCCAGGATAAATTTACTAAAACCCAGATCCTAAACACACTATCTGGCAACACTGGTCTGACCAGGAAAGAAGTTTCGTCAGTTCTCGATGAATTAGGTGAATTGATTGAAAGGCATATTAAAAAGAGAGGTGTTGGCGAATTCACACTTCCTGGTTTGCTGAAGATCAAGGCTGTCAAACGCCCTGCTCGTCCGGCACGCAAGAATGTGCCCAATCCGTTTCGTCCTGGTGAGTTTATGGATATTCCGAAAAAGCCGGCAACAACGCGAGTTAAGGTTTTGCCACTGAAAAAACTGAAAGAATTTGCCCTGTAAATTACCTCATTTACAGTAGTCCTTCAGGAAAGCAGCCAGTAGGCTGCTTTTCTATTTGTGGAGCAGTAAGGGTACTATTACCATCATGCGAACTTCTAAATACCTCTTAGCTACTGCCAAAGAAACCCCAGCCGACGCTGTGGTTATCAGCCACCAATTGATGCTGAAAGCAGGCTTTATCCGCAAGCTGGCTTCTGGTTTGTACAACTGGTTGCCTATGGGTCTACGAGTGCTTCATAAAGTCACTCAGGTCATCAGAGAGGAAATGGACAGATCTGGTGCCCTCGAGATTTCCATGCCTGTAGTACAGCCCGCTGAATTATGGGAGGAGTCCGGCCGCTGGGATGTGATGGGTGATGAATTGCAGCGGTTCAAGGATAGACATGATCGAGATTTTTGCCTGGGCCCCACCCATGAAGAAGTCATTACTGACTTGGTAAGGGATGAGATCAGCAGCTACAAACAGCTGCCAATGAACATATACCAGATTCAGACTAAATTCCGGGATGAACGCCGCCCTCGTTTTGGTGTCATGCGCGCCCGGGAATTCATCATGAAGGACGCCTATTCCTTTCACATCGACCAGGCCTCACTCAATGAAACCTATCAACTGATGTATGACACTTACTCAATGATTTTCAACCGACTGGGGTTCAGTTTTCGGGCCGTTGAGGCAGATTCAGGCAATATTGGTGGGAGCAAATCCCATGAATTCCATGTGCTGGCTGATTCCGGTGAAGATGAAATCGTATTCAGTGATCAGGGTGATTATGCGGCTAACCTGGATTTGGCTACTGCCGGCGTTCCAACAAGTGATAGGTCAGCGCCAAACGCAGAGCTGGCACTTGTTCCTACACCCGATGCACGGACTATCGATCAGGTAAGTGAGTTTTTGCAGGTCACTAACGACGGCACTGTAAAAACACTGATTGTGCTTGGTGAAGATGAGGACACTCTCGTAGCCCTTGTACTACGAGGTGATCATCAACTCAATGAAGTGAAAGCCGGAAAAATTACTGGCGTTGCCTCTCCTCTGGTCTTTGCCACAGATGCTCAAGTTAAATCGACAATAAACTGCGACCCTGGCTCCATTGGGCCGGTAAATAGTCCTGTAAGAGTGGTCGTAGACCGGGATGCCGCCGCACTTTCAGATTTTGTCTGTGGCGCCAATCAGGATGGACATCATTTCACTGGCGCCAATTGGGAAAGAGATGGCCGAATCGATGCTATTGAAGACTTGAGGAAAGTTGTTGAAGGAGACCCAAGTCCGGATGGCAAAGGAACTCTTTCAATCAAGCGCGGTATCGAAGTTGGTCATATTTTCCAATTGGGTAATAAATACAGTGCCGCAATGAAAGCCACTGTTCTGAATGAAAATGGTAAAAGTACAGTCATGGAAATGGGCTGTTATGGTATAGGAGTCAGCCGTATCGTTGCTGCAGTCATTGAACAATGCCATGACGATAAAGGCATCATCTGGCCTGACAACATTGCCCCTTTTCACGTAGTGATCATTCCATTGAATGCCCATAAATCCGAGCAAGTCATTGAAGTCAGCGAATCTCTTCATACCCAGTTGCAAGATGCAGGTTTTGATGTGCTCCTGGATGACAGAGACAAGAAAACCAGCCCGGGTGTCAAATTTGCTGACATGGAACTAATAGGTATTCCGCATCGATTGGTGGTATCAGACCGGGGACTGGAAAATGATACTATCGAATATAAGCATCGTAGCGACTCCGATACCCAGGATATAGCCGTTTCAGATGTTATCTCTTACATGACAAACAAAGTCACGGCTAACTAGGCTGAATTCGCTTTCTTCCTGGCATTGTGAAAATGCCCGGCAATAGTTGTGGAAAACTCTTCCCGAGACGCCTCTTCAACTCCAGCAAAGGCCTTTTGCAATGTCTCAATATCTGGCAAATGTTCTGCCACAGCCGCGGGAATAGATTTCCTGAAATCTTCACCTACCGGCATCTTCCAGGGCATGACATTTTGTATATCCCACAACGTCATGGTGTCGAGATCACGGTTAAGGATATATTCATTTTCGCCGCATTCCCTGATGAAATTTTCTGTGAGTAATAGCCCCAGGCAATTATCCAGTTGATCGTCTTTAAAAGGCCAATTTTCATCAATCAGTGTGCTGATGCTTACACTGCTACCCTTCTGATGATTGCACCAAAAGTTATGCAGCAAAGCCAGAACCAGCAACGTAGGATGCAACTGTTGTCGAATAGTACTGGTTCTGAAATGCGGTATCGACTTGACCAGATTGGCCCCAAAAAGGATAACAACCCAGCAGGCATACAACCACATGAGGAAAATCGGCAATGCAGCAAATGTGCCGTAGACAAATTCAATACTCGCAGCAGAAATAAAACCCGTAAATATCCATTTCATCAGGATAAACAGCAAGGCCACCACGATGCCGCCCACCAGAGCGTGTTTGAATCTCACACTACAATTTGGAACAGCCAGATAAATTAATGTGAACGCCGTTGCGCTCAATATCGTTGGAAAGGCATTTAACACCACACTTCCTGCACCAACTACATCCGAGACTTCCGTGAATTTATCAAACAATGTGAGCGAAGTAATGTAAGAGCTAATGGCAAATCCCACGCCAAGCAGTAAAGGACTTAGACTAAGAATGCTCCAATACAACAGGAAACTACCAATTCCCTTTCTCGGCAGGTTCACATTCCAGATCCTGTTAAAACTTCTTTCCACGTTGACCAACATAAGATAGGCAGAACCGAGCAACATTAAGGCCCCTATCCAGGTCAGATTTTTTGCCTTTTCAGTGAAATCAGACAAATAACTCTCAAGCTCACTACTCGAAGATGGTAGAAGATTGTTAAGCAGCATGTCCTGTATCTGGGTGCCAAAAATTTGAAAAGAGGGAAAAGCAGACAGGATCGCCAGAATCATGGTCAGTAATGGCACTACTGCAAATAGCGACATATACGTCAGTGATTTGGCATTTTCCGTTCCATGGTTGCCATGAAACTCTTCCCAGACAAAACCCAGGAAGCGCCATATCACATCGGGCTTCATCCATTGCCAATCTTCCAATATGTTAATGTCTTTCGAAGTCATCACTTGCCTTGTTTAAAATAAACAGGATGTCTACTATAGTGCCTTTTCCAGGCTGGAAGTACCATGGCAGACATCACAATTTACCACAATCCACGTTGTTCCAAATCTCGACAAACCCTTGAATTATTAAAGGAAAATAGTATTTCACCAGAGATTATTTTGTATCTTGAGACACCTCCGTCAAAGCCGGAATTACAAACCCTGTTAATCAAGCTGGGAATCAGTGCCCGTCAGCTGTTGCGCTCTTCAGAAGAGGCCTACAAGACAGGAAACCTGGCAGACGACTCCCTGAGTGAAGACCAATTGATTGACGCGATGCTTGCTGAACCCAAGCTCATTGAACGTCCTATCGTGGTTGCTGGAGATCGCGCGGTGCTCGGCAGACCACCTGAAAATGCGTTGGATCTTATTTAACTACATCACACAGAAATTACATCATGAGTGAACCTTATATTCTGGTCCTTTATTATTCTTTGCATGGCTCTGTTTCAGACATGGCTCAACATATTGCCAGAGGTGTTGAATCAGCGAATGGGATTCAGGCAAGAATCAGGACAGTACCTAAAGTATCTGCAGTATCAGAGGCAACAGAACCAGAGGTACCAGTTGAAGGCGCTGTCTATTGCAGCGAAGAAGACCTGATTCATTGCAGCGGTCTGGCTTTGGGCAGCCCCACACGCTTTGGCAACATGGCGGCACCTATGAAATATTTCCTTGATGGCACTGCTGCTCAATGGCTCAGCGGCTCTTTGGTAGATAAACCTGCAGGCGTTTTTACTTCTACAGCAAGCCTCCATGGAGGTCAGGAAACAACTTTAATTAGTATGCTACTGCCCTTGCTCCATCATGGCATGATGTTCTGCGGTCTTCCTTATACAGAAAAGGAATTGAATGAAACAACCAGCGGTGGAACACCCTACGGCCCCACGCATTTAGCTGGCGCTGCAAGTGACCTACCACTGTCAGAACATGAAAAAATTCTGTGCCAGGCTCTGGGCAAGCGCCTTGCTACCATAGCCCTGAAATTAAGCACTTAATGACGTCGAACCGAATCGCAAAATTGAGCAGGTACTGCGTCCTGCTCGCGCTAGGTTGTTTAATACTTCTGCTTTTTGCCATCAGTTTTCGCAGTCAGTCCTTCAACCCCTTTATGGTATTAGTCCTGCTTATCCCTCTATTGCCGACCATTCCTGGCCTGTTACGCGGTCAATCCAGGTCATTCCAGTGGTTGTGCTTTGCCGATCTTTTTTTCCTGGTACAAGGCATCCTCTTGTTATTTACACCCGGTTGGTATTTTTTGGGCATGTCAGAAACCTTAATTTGTCTGGTCATCTTCTTTGCCGCTATTATTTTTATCAGATCCTCGCGCATTACTGGCTGATTTCGACTACCCTATAAGCAATTCTTTATTTACTAGACTTACCTAACAACGGTATCTTCATCTCATGACAACCCCAGCCAGCACATTAGGCAAGTTTTTTGCCGGACTTACCAAGGTCTACCGCGGATTCCGCTCGGTGATACTGAACCTGTTATTTATTGTTCTACTTCTGATTTTGGTAGGCTCTTTTATTGGTCAGCCAGCAGTGATTGTGGAAAAAGGAAGTGCCCTGCTTCTGAATCCCAAAGGCGCCCTTGTAGATCAGCTCACTTATATAAACCCACTGGATGCACTAGTAGCAGATTCAGTGGGCACTGATCTCAACAATGAAATATTACTGCGTGATGTTCTGAATGCTATTGAACTTGCTGGAAATGATGAAGATATCTCTTCCATTGTCCTGTCACTATCCAACCTGCAACCTTCAGGTTTCAGCAAATTACAGGAAATCGGCATCGCCCTGACCACTTTCAGGCAAAGTGGCAAGAAAGTTTACGCTTATGCGGATAACTACTCTCAGGGACAGTATTACCTTGCCTCTCATGCCGATGAAATTATTTTGAATCCCATGGGCAGCGTCAATATTGAAGGTTTCAGCACTTATCAGACTTATTATAAAGATGCCTTGGATAAGCTTGGCATCAATGTACATATTTTTCGGGTAGGCGAGTACAAGTCAGCCGTGGAGCCCTTTGAGCGTAACGACATGTCCAGCGCTGCTCGTGAAGCGAACCAGGAATGGCTGGGGGATCTTTGGCAACACTATGTTTCTGGCGTAGCGATAGCACGAGGCATTGAACCGGAATTTATCAATGACTTCATCAATACACTTGATCAACACTTGGCAGAATTTAATGGCGACATGGCCAGCTTGGTCCTTGATCGTAATCTGGTAGATCAGCTTCTGGACAGGGGTGAGGCAAATGACTACCTGAAAAATGAAATAGGTGCTGCCGATAACGACGAGGATTTTCTCTATATCGCCCTGGAAAACTACCTTGCTGCCCGTAATGATCAGCTCAATACCTTGCAGGAGAATAGTGGCAAGATAGGGCTTATCGTTGCCAGCGGAACTATTTATGATGGCCCCCGCAATGCCGGGGAAATAGGCGGTGATTCACTACAGGAACTTATTCGTCGCGCCCGTGAAGATGACACGATCAAGGCCCTCGTGCTGCGTATCGACAGTGGTGGTGGCAGTGCTTTCGCATCAGAGGTTATTCGTAGTGAACTTGAAATGCTTCAGGATGCCGGCAAACCACTCGTAGTCTCCATGGGTAGCGTAGCTGCTTCTGGTGGATACTGGATTGCTACGCCCGCTGATGAAATCTGGGCAAGCCCAAGTACCATTACTGGATCTATAGGTATTTTTGGCCTCTACCCTACTTTTGAAAACAGTTTTGACAAACTGGGTTTGAATACCGATGGCCTTGGCACTACTGATCTGGCAGGGGCCCTGAATATTGGCCGTGAACTGCCGGAACTTGCAGAAAATGTCCTGCAGTCCATGCTGGAAGATGGCTACAACCGTTTTATAAATCTGGTTGCTAATGCCCGGAACTTGAGCCTTGAAGAAGTGGATGCAATTGCCCAGGGTAGAGTATGGTCTGGAGAAGACGCCCACACCCTCGGGCTTGTTGACAACCTCGGTAACCTGGATGAGGCTATAGCTTCCGCCGCATCTCTTGCGGGACTAAGTGAATATAGTGCGCAAATGGTTGAACAACCTTTGTCTCCCGGGCAACAACTGATCCAGGATTTGACCAATAATGTATTGATCAAAGTCTTCCAAACAAGACAACAGGTGTTTGTAACACCAACTAATATCTTGTCTGATTTTTATTCTACGCTGAATAATGATTTGCAGGCTTTGCTGAAATTTAACGATCCCAATGCCATGTATCTGCACTGCCAGGAATGCATGCCCATGCTGAGCAAGTGAAGCTGGAAAGTAATCTTATTGCCAGCCCATCACTTTCCTGACAAAGGGAATAGTCAACCGGCGCTTTTCAGATAGGGATAACTGATCCAGCTTGTCCACCACTTCCAGCAAACTCTGCAAGTCACGAGAATGCCTGGTGTATATGTACTGCATGACTTCGGCCGATAAAGGTAAATGTCTTTCTTCCGCACGACGATGAAGTGCAGCCAGTTTTTCATCATCATTGAGTTCATGTAGTTGGTAAATAACCCCCCATGACATCCTTGAGGCCAGGTCCTGAAGCTCAAAATTCAAACCTCGAGGAGAATTCTCAGAAGACACAAGCAGTTTTACACCTTCTTCTCGGCAACGGTTGAAGAATTCAAACAGACTTTCTTCCCAGTCCTGTTCTCCCACAATGCAATCGAAATCATCCAGGCATATAAGATCCATGTGATGAAGACTTTTGAAAACTTCAGGTCCAAATACCCTGATTTTTTGCATAGGCAAATATAAAGCCTGCAGTGATTCCTTTTCTTCATTGGCATGACAAATGGCTTGAAGAAGATGACTTTTACCTGCGCCCTTTTTCCCCCATATAAATGCCACAACTTCCTGGTATGACTCAAACTCTTCCAGAAGGCTAACCAACTCAGCATTTTTTCCAGAAGTAAGAAAATTGGTAAAAGTAAAATTTTCAGAAACAGAAAAATCAAAAGGTAACTGGGGTGAAAAATTCATTGGTTATCTACTCTGCGACCCTGCTTTTCTATCTACTTTTCTATCTACTTTTCTATCTTGATTTACTGGTTCCATTGGTAGCTCATATAAACCTGGTTATTTTCCCTGACCAACTCACTTACAGGTAACAGATTTCGATTGAGCGCGATTGTTTCCACCAGTTGTCGTAATTGACCCCCAGTCGAAAGAATCAGCTCGATGCTTTCATTGTCTACTGAAGTAATCTGGAAAGCATTTACGTTAGTCAATCGGCCGACATAATTCAGCAGGCCTGCATAATCCTCAGCGTCATGTATACCCTCAACCGTGAGGTTAACTTTAATTTCGCTGTCTGTTCCCGAAAGCAGTACTGCATAATAGCCAGACAGCTCATTTGCTGCCATGGAAATGCTGGATTTCAGAAAATCTTCTGCTGACTCTTCAAAAGACTCAAGTGACAGCACCTGGTCTCTGAAAAGATAATTACTTTCCCCCAAAACTTCACCTCCCAACGCTCTGAACATTCTGACGACCAGTACACTCTCACTCGGATATCTGGAAGAAGCCTGTATCAGTTTCTCCCCATTCATGTCCCAGACATCATCAGCTGAAACAGCGCGCATGTCTTCAATATCCAGTACTGGCAACAGTATAGGCAATCCCCTGATGTCAGCTTCAGTTTTCAGCAAAGTCAGAATATCTTCATACTCCTGAACACTTGAGCCCAGTAACTCCCTTTGTCCCAACTCATCCTGGATAACAAGCCAGATTAATGTATAAGGGCGATTATCCGGCCACAAAGAAATCTCGGCACTATCGAGTAGACGCAGCACTTCTGGTTCAAAAAAGGTGACATTTAGCTCTTCATCCGGGGCTTGCTCTGTAGCTATCGAATCATCGGATGAAGTTGTTGGCAGTGTGGCATACGACCAAGTATCAACATATTCGTCAGCATTAGTTATGGCTTGACGAATTTGAGGTTGTGAGAAAACATCAAGGTTACCGGTCACTTTCAAAAGCACCTGCCGAAATGCCTCATTAAAAGCCCTATTTCTCTCCCTTTCATTGTCTCGGGATGAAACTGGCACTGAGCCCTGGTATAAACCTTCTACCTCGATGGCAAAGGCAGGAACAGAAACAACAATTGGCACCAAGAACAGCAGTGAAAACAACAGTAATGACAAGAGAAAGTAGAACCGGAAAATTACCGTGCTGACAGGCCCGGAAAAGTGATTTTTTACTGTAAAATCAATGAACTTCATAAGCTACAATCATAACTGATATCGAAAGGAACAACCACGCAATGCAATGCAGTATTCTATTATCGGGAACCCTTGAGCCACTTTGCTTTCTAAATAGTATGACAATAAATTTCAGAATACAGTTTCACAAAATCGACAGACGAATATCTGGCTGTAAAAGCACCTGGCGTTGGCTCATGTTTATTTTAGCTATTCCGGGGTTTCTCCCTACAACGGTTATTGCTGAATATTCGGACTCTCCTGCTCAATTCAGTGCGGACTATGTCGCCAGGTATGGTGGTTTTCGTGCAAGTGCAGAGCGTAAGTTAACAAAGGAAGATACTGACATTATTGTTTTGCATTCTTCCATCGAACTCAAGCTTCTGGGGCAAACTCTCAGCACAATCAGGGAAACCAGCGAAATTACTTTAAACGACGAAAATGGCCAGGCCAGACCAGAATACTATGAATTTCTGCAGACTGGTTTAGGTGGGCGAAGTCGACAAATTACTTTTGACTGGAAACAAAGAAGTTCCATAGTCCATAGTGATAACCAGGTAATTAATATTCCCCTTGAAGGAAGTGAGACTGACAATTTATCAGCGTATCTGGAAATTCGCCGGCAATTAATAGCAGGCAAAAAAGACATCATTTTTCCTGGCATTTATAAAGGGGAACTGGAAGAAATTCATTACCGGGTAAGGGGGGAAGAATTAGTAGATACTTTGCCTGGCACATTCAACACGTTAAGGCTGGAACGAATCCGTGAACCGGGCAGTGACCGCAGTACTGTTATCTGGTTAGCACCAGCTTGGGATTACCTATTGATAAAACTGATCCAGGAAGAACCTGGTAGTAATACAATCAGTCTTGAATTAAAAGCAGCTATCGTTAACGATCAACCTGTATTTACCCCTGCAGAAATTTGAACTCCCTGCCCAATTTTTCCAGATCAGATGGTTCATCAAGGTCCTGCAATACAGGCAATTCTTTCCATGTCAGGCCCAACTTCTGAAACAGGTTGCGGGTTTGCGCTGAAACCGTGTCTGTACCCCAACTGATATCCTGGAATAAATCAGTACTTTTTTCTGAAACATCACTGCGCAAGCCAATAAGAACATAGCCTCCATCTTCTGCAGGTCCGAGTACGGCGTTGAATCCATTCTCCAGAGCAGTGAAAGCGCTGTCCAGATAGTGATAGTCGATACCTGGACAATCACTACCAATTAAAACCGCTGAAGTGTGAGTAGCAAGCGCACTATTCAGAGCATAGTGCATACGTTCCCCAAGGTTATTTCCGGTCTGCTTCAGGATACTTCCAGAAAAATTGTCGAACCCGGGATGGGCAGGATTACCATCAACATGTAGCTCAGTCACTGCGCCAGTATAGTCCTGAACTACTGCAAGCTGATATTCCAGTAATTTTTGATACAACCCTAAGGCGCCCTCTTCTCCAAGTGCAGGTACCAATCTGGTTTTTACTTTTCCAGCTTCTGGCGCTTTGGCAAACAGGATTAAGACTCGTGATTTTTCCAGACTATTAATTTCATTATTCCCCGGCATACGCTTACACCTTATCCTCCCTGACAGATTTTTCAGGTGACCTATAAAAATGGGCCAGTTTGTCCGGCTTAATTCCCATGAAGTAAGCAAATCGTAGCAACCACATCTGTAGAATGGTTTTCATCGTCCCTTGTTGCTGCCAGCGTCGAGCGGATGTAATGATTTTTGCTGAAAGACAGGCTGGCCTGGACTGTTTGCGCAAAGCCTTGCTGAGTGCAATATCCTCCATAATAGGGATCGCATCAAAACTGCCCGCTTCATGAAAACTCAATCGGCGGACAAATATACCCTGATCCCCTGTAGCCACAGCTGTAATTCTGCTGCGCAAATTCATCATGCTTTCAATTACTCTATACATAATGCCATTAGCGTCCAGAATTACATCGAACCTGCCCCAATGTCGGGCCGGCTCTTCCAGTATTTTAGAAATGCTTGCTAACGCGTTTGTTGGTAATTTTGAATCGGCATGAAGGAAGAGCAGGATCGAGTGTTGTGCTTGTTCCGCACCCAGGTTCATTTGCCTGCCGCGACCAGTCCCGGTCATCAACACCCTGTCTGCCAGGGCGCTTGCATAGGTGACTGAGCCATCCACACTCCCACCGTCTACTATCAGCACTTCATGACCCAGTAACCTGTCTTTCTGCAAATCGGGAAGCAGTTTTTTCAAGGCATCTGCGTCATTCAGAACTGGAATGATAATACTGATCAGGTTGTCAGTCGTTGAGGGCTCCGCCGCAGCTGCTGCCTTGGCCGGCTGTGCAACCATAACAATGTTCTCCAACAGCAATAATGCTGCCTTCAAGGTTTTCATCTAGAAGATCTTTAAGGTGAGGTTTGGGCTTGCTGCTCGCCAATAACGGCATTTCCAGCATTTGATTGAAATCACAGTCATACACATAGCCCTGATAATCAACGCTCAGCAGAGTACGACACATAACAGTTTCAAGGTTTTCAGCCGAATAATTATCCCTGAGAATACCCATGTATTTCACATACAAGCCTTTAGCCAGCAACATACCACCGAAGCGACTGATTGGCATATTGGTGATGGTGAACAGCTGATTAAATTCAATATCGAATTTTTCTTTCAGGATTCGTTTGTAATCCGCTTCCAACCCGATTTGTGGAGGCGGCAGGTTGAGATCAATGGGGTTGTATACAAGATTGAGCTGGAGATTTTTCTGCTTTCCATAGCCCAGGCTATTGAGCAACTGCAATGCCTTGATACTGCCGTCAAAAATTCCCTTACCACGCTGTTTTTCCACGTTTTCTTCAACGTAGCAAGGCAAGGAGGCGGTAATGACTACTTCATTGTCTGTCAGAAATTGCGCCAAATCCTCATAACCTGGCTCAAGCAGAATCATGAGGTTGCAACGGTCAATGACTTCAAGGCCTATGGCCCTGGACTCTTTCACGAGATATTTAAAGTGCGGATTCATTTCCGGCGCACCGCCAGTCAGATCAAGAATCTTGAGATCATTGGCACGAATGAAATCCAGCACCATATCCACCACTTTCCTACTCATTAATTCTGTTCGCTTGGGCCCGGCATTGACATGGCAATGGGTACAACTCAGATTGCATAAATAGCCCAGATTAACCTGCAGGGTTTCCAGTCTGGAACGGGTAATAAGTGGAAAGTCGCTTTCCAGTAAAAGTGGTTTTGTATCCAGCATGCAGTTTTCCGTTAAACAGTTTAACCAGAAGACCCGGTTTGACTGTATTAATTACCCAATAAAAAGGTATCAGGCGTTAGCCAATTGTACGTGAATGCCCTATTTCAACCATTAGGTCTTACATCAGGACTTATTTCGTCTCCAGTGCGTGGCAAGCTAGAATAGCAGAACTATGAATAAAGCTCTTGATCTGAAAACCCTTGAAACCCTGGAAATCGACACCAGCTTCATCAATACCCTGCCAGGGGATCCCATTTTAGAAAACTACACCCGTCAGGTGCCCAAAGCCTGCTATTCCCATGTGCAGCCTGAAGCGTTTCCCAAAGCGTCTTTGATTGCCTGCTCAAAAGAAATGGCACTGCAACTTGGCCTTAAACCTGAGGAATGTGAGAGCGAACTTTTTACTCGAGTATTCAGCGGAACTGAGCTGCTTGAAAACATGCAGCCTTATTCCTGTTGCTATGGTGGTCATCAATTTGGGAATTGGGCAGGGCAACTGGGCGATGGTCGCGCTATAAACCTCGGCGATGTGAACGCTCCCGATGGGCAACAATGGACCTTGCAGTTGAAAGGATCGGGCCCAACACCTTACTCCAGATCTGCTGATGGTCTGGCTGTGTTGCGCTCCTCGGTGCGTGAATACTTATGTAGTGAAGCCATGCATCATCTTGGTATTCCAACCACGCGCGCGCTTTGCTTGATAGCTACTGGTGAATCCGTAGTACGAGATATGTTTTATGATGGCCACCCCAAAAAGGAGCCTGGTGCTGTGGTGTGCAGGGTCTCCCCTACTTTTACCCGCTTTGGCAGTTTTGAAATTCTTACCGCGCGCAAGGAAACAGACATACTACGTTCTCTTGCAAACTACACTATTAAAAAGGATTTTCCCCATTTGCCCGGTAGCGACAATCCTGGCAAAGCAACCTACCTGGACTGGTTCCATGATGTCTGTCTGAAAACTGCTGACATGGTAATTCACTGGATGCGGGTGGGTTTTGTACACGGAGTGATGAACACAGACAACATGTCTATAGCCGGCCTTACTATTGATTATGGCCCCTATGGTTGGCTGGAAAATTACGATCCCGACTGGACTCCCAATACAACAGATGCCGAGGGACGTCGATACCGCTTTGGCAACCAGCCTATGATTGCTCTGTGGAACCTGGTGCAGTTTGCCAATGCCATTTATCCATTGGTCGAAGATGCGGAACCATTAGAAGACATACTCAAGGAATACCAGACTTATTATGAAAAAGGCTGGCTTGACATGATGCGCGGCAAACTCGGTCTGGAAAAAAATAATTCAGAAGACGAAGCGCTATGCCTGGAATTGATTCAAACCTTTAGTCTCACAGAAACAGACATGACCCTGTTTTTCCGCCACCTTTGCGAGATGGAAAAAAGCCAGGCTTCTGAATCCATCATAGAAGTAGTCAGGCCAGCATTTTACTCGGATGAACTGCCCGATAATGCCCGGAATGGCATGGTCACCTGGGGTCAAAAATACCTGGACAGGCTACAGCAGGAAAACAGACCAGACCACTTACGTTCAGAAGCAATGAACGGCGTCAATCCATTGTATGTGTTACGCAACTATCTGGCACAGCAGGCCATAGACAAATCAGAACAAGGCGACCATTTCATGATTCATGAATTGCAGGAGGTTTTGAAGAAACCCTATACCCTTCAGGATGGGAAAGAACATCTTGCCGGGAAACGTCCGGAATGGGCACGGACACGAGCCGGGTGTTCGATGTTGTCGTGTAGTTCGTGAGTAGATGAATAGAAAAGACTAATTGGCGCCCCGGGCAGGATTCGAACCTGCGACCTGCCCCTTAGGAGGGGGCCGCGCTATCCAGCTGTGCCACCGGGGCTAATTGAAGAGGACACAGGTCTTGAAGGGGCGCAATATTATCACACCCCAGGAACGCTCCCCACTGCAGATTACTTCTGACTTTTCCTCCCAAATTTAATACTATAAATACCAGTCTTAATTAATCTATTTTACTCATGTCAGCAACCATCATCCCCTTTGAAAGACCCCGCAATGAAGCCGTAATGTCGGTCCGCAGTCTGGTACCTGAGACTGCCATGACTGCAGAGCTATTGGGCACAGAGCGGGAAAGTAACGCCATTCAGATTAGCCCCGATGGACTGATGCTGACTGTGGGTTATTCCATTATGGAAGCCAGTGAAGTCTGGATATCCAACCGCAAAGGGCAGACAGCCGAAGGGATTGTTTTGGCCCAGGATTACGACTCAGGACTCGCCCTGATTCGGCCTTCTGTCTCTCTTGGCACGGCCTACCTCGATACTGATTCTGCTGACACCGTCAACATTGGTGATCGAATAGAGATATTGACCAGTGAAAGCAACAAAGCTATGGAAGCGGCGATCTTTGCCAGGGAAGAGTATGCAGGCCGCTGGGAATATTTACTGGAAGATGCTTTTTATACCATCCCTCTTTGTGAACATTGGTCCGGTGCAGGTCTGATTAACCGGGAAGGCAAACTTTGCGGAATAGGCTCTCTGGCGCTAGGTCTTAAAGGGCCAACTGGCGATATTGTTCCAGGTAACCTGTTCATTCCAACCGATCTTGTCATGCCTTATCTGGATTACATGAGCAAGCATGGACAGAAACCAGGCTCTCGCAGACCCTGGCTTGGCGCTTTAGTCGAAGAACATGAATCAGAATTATGTGTGGTAGGACTCTACATGGGCGCCCCTGCGGCTATGGCAGGCATTCGCACTGGCGATATAATTCTTTCTGTTGCCAGTCAGCCCGTTTCTTCCACGGCAGGATTTTTCAGGACGATCTGGCACTATGGGCCGGCTGGCAGCAAGATTCCTCTCACCCTGAGGGCCGGTGATAACACTCGGGAAGTGGTTCTGGATACCATAGACCGCAATACTTTTTTCATTCAGCATTCCCAAAACATGTTCAGTTAATCAGGATTGTAAGCATGCGATTCCTCTCATGGAACGTTAATGGCATTCGCGCTGCTGTTAGCAAGGATTTTATTCCTAAAATTGAAAGCCTTAAATGCGATGTCATTTGCCTGCAGGAAACCAAGGCACAGGACGATCAGGTCCTCACGGCTTTGCAGGAACTTGGTGGCTATTTTATTTATCCTAACTCGGCTGTGCGCAAAGGCTATTCGGGTACCGCGATTTTAACAAAGACCGAACCCCTCTCTGTTACTTCTGATATCGGCATTACACAACACGATGAAGAGGGCCGGGTTATTTGCGCGCAATACCCGGAATTTTTTCTGGTTACTGTTTACACACCCAATTCTGGTAATGGATTAAGGCGCCTGGAATACCGCCAGCAATGGGATAAGGATTTCCTTGCCTATCTGCAAAGCCTGGAAAAAAGCAAACCTGTAATCGTATGTGGTGACCTGAATGTTGCCCATAAAGAAATAGACCTGGCCCGCCCAAAACCCAATTACAACAAAACTGCCGGTTATACTCAGAAGGAAATTGACGGCTTGGATAATCTGGTGGCAGGCGGGTTTATCGATACATTCAGGCACCTGTATCCAGAGACCATTAAATACAGTTGGTGGAGTTATAGAGCGGGCGCTCGCGGCAATAATGTTGGCTGGCGCATTGATTATTTTCTATCTTCAGCGTCCCTTGCCGACAGGATACATAAGGCAGATATCTATGATCAGGTCCTTGGCTCTGATCACTGCCCTGTCATGTTGGAGTTGTCAGGCTAATATTTGACTTCCCTCTCCCAAATACAAAAACACCCGCTAGTTAGCGGGTGTTTTTATGTAGACTAATGTTTGTTGCCTTAGGTTAATCTGGCGATCCTTCCAGCAGACCCAGACCACCAAGAGCGCCTCCTAGGCCATTGGTCAGTGAAAAACCAGTCACAAATCCATTAACATTTCCAGTTCCGGTAAACACTCCTCCCAATTCACCCTGGATACCATTGGTGATGCCCGCAGGACTAATGACAACAGTATCAGTGAAATTATTCATTGTGGCTGTTGCACCATTAACACTTCCTGAGAAATTCATTGACCAGGTTTGTGCACCATAACCCACATCCGCATTGAAACTACCGTTGCTGACCAGGCCTGAATTCAGGTCTACATCAAAGCCAACATCAAGTCCTGTCAATGTGCCGCCTGAACCACCGCCAGTAAACTGGTTGGGTACCGAATTGTATGACCAATTGCCTGACGTTGATTTCAGGTCATCCATGTCAGCCGGTTTAACCACAGCGACATAAACCCGCTGGAAGTCCTCGCGACTGATTTCAAGTTCACCATCAAGCAATCCTGGCAGGCTCCAATATCCCCAGTCAATAGTTAAATCGCCAAAGCTGGCAGAGGCTTCAAGACCGATGTTTTCGCTATCAGGAACCTTAACTATCAGATAAGCATTCTCATTATCCTCGGCTATTGCTATCTGTCCTTCTGCAGCCTGAATGACAGCGGCATAGGCTTCAACAAGATCCTTGACGGTACTATCTGCAGACTGTTTCAGACCATTTCCATTTCCATTTCGATTTCCGTTTCCGTTTCCATTGCCATTACCGTTTCCATTGCCTTCATCATCGTCTGCGTCATTATTGTTTCCGTTTCCATTTCCATTTCCATTTCCATTTCCATTTCCGCTGCTATCATCTTCAGTGGAAGCAGCTTCACAATTCTCAAGGACTATGGCGCAATCATCATCCTTATTTCCATTGCCATTTCCGTTGCCACTGTTTCCGGAGTTACCGGGGCTGTCATCCGTATCATCTGTTCCGTCATCGGTAGCATCATCATCGGTCGCATCGTCATCGGAATTGCTGTTACCGTTGCCATTTCCGTTGCCACTGTTTCCGGAGTTACCGGGGCTGTCATCCGTATCATCTGTTCCGTCATCGGTAGCATCATCATCGGCCGCATCGTCATCAGCACCGTCATCTTCATCATCAGCTACGCCATCTGAATCATCGGAGTCGTCGTCATTATTACTGCCGTTTCCGTTTCCGTTTCCGTTGCCGTTGCCGTTGCCGTTTCCATTGCCATTTCCATTGCCATTTCCATTGCCATTGCCATTGCCAGGATTATCTTCATCAACGCCATCTTCATCGTTGCCATGGCCCCGGTTATCATCGCCGTCGTCATCAGTATTTTCAGCATTGAAAGGGTCTGGATCCAGGGCATCCACAATTCCATCGCCGTCTGTATCAATTAGATCTGGGTCCAGTGCATCTACAATGCCATCGCCATCACTGTCAATCAGATCTGGGTCCAGTGCATCTACAATGCCATCGCCATCACTGTCAATCAGGTCTGGGTCCAATGCGTCGACAATGCCATCACCATCAGAATCAATAAAATCGGGATCAATACTGTCATCAATTAGGTCATTATCTTCATCAACACTTAGATTAGGATCAATAGGATCAGCGTCTAGAGCATCAACAACGCCATCGCCATCTGTATCAATAAAGTCAGGATCTATATCATCAGGGATTCCATCACCATCCCTGTCAATAAAGTTTGCAACCTCTACACCTTCATCTTCAATATCTTGTTCTTGCAAGTTGTTTGCCGGATTAATTTGCACATCAACATTTGTGCTTGATGTACCTAAGGCTGCTGCTGGAGTCTCAACTGCTGGTGCTTCAACAGCGGTATTAAGGCCCAAGGCCTGCCGTGAGTTATCATTGTCGTTCCCATTATTATTGCCATTTCCACCATTACCGTTATTTCCATTTCCACCATTACCCGGTGGAGGTTGAGGTGCTGCCACTGCTGCTACTTCTTCCCCGGCGTTATCTGAATTTTGATTTGCGGGTCCGGCAGCTACTGTTTGGCCTTCATCTTCAGCGCCTGCGTCATTGGCGGCAGTTTCATCCTGATTGTCGTTATTATCCTGGGCTGTATCACCTTCATTGTCAGCGCCGTCTTCAGAATCTGAATCGCCCTGTTCATCGTCCTGTTCTTCGTCTTCGTCGCCAACATTAGTATTTAGATTAATATTGCCAAGTTGGCCTGGAATTTCTTGCAAGCCTTGTGGTGCCTGATCCCGGGCAGTACGGCTGAAATCGAATCCTGCTCCAACCCCCAAAATCAGATCGCCCTCATCGTTGGAGACCGTGGTTCCACCGTCATAAACACCGGTAAACAAGGCATCCAGCACTTCATCGATTACTGCTTCGTGGGTAGTTCCCCTGACACCTATAGAGGCATACTGGGTATCAACCCGATACTCATCGGCTTCACTACCGCCGATAAACCCATCAATAGTCCTGAAGCCGCCGCGAACCAGATTCATAATGGCCTGATCACCAGCCCCACCTTCACCATCAAAACTGTAATCCTCGAAGCGAAACTCGGTATTTTCTTTCAAGGCTATCTGGGCTGAGTCCACCATGCGAATCTGAGTCGCACTATTTGCGCCAGTATGGATAGTGTCTTGTGCATAAACCTCCGAACGACGGAGTAACTCGCGCCTGTCACCTTCAGGAGATTCAGCTTCTACTGTTCCTGAGACTATGAGAATTCGTCCAATAACTTCTTCGTCCTGTGCTAACACGGGCAATCCTGTCAGCAACAATAATGTGGCCAGGCAAAGTGTTAGTGGATGACTAAAAATGTGGCTTTTCATTTTCTCTCCCTGCCTTCTAGCATTCAACTGGCGGCAAGCATTTAATTATTTTCTATGAGCAAATCGGCCCAACTACAGGCTTTCTGGGGATCACTTCTGTTTTCAATGGAACCATAATATTGCATATACCTTATGATCCAGTGATTTATTAAGTTTATGTGATCTACAACAGAAAATGATTCCATAATTGTGAGGTACATCACTTTTCACGGGCAATTTATCAGTTACGGCATGACAATTAATTTATAATATATTTATTAGCTATATATCATATAGTTAAACTATATGCTTAAGGTGAAATATAAAGAATTAATTACTGAAAAAACGCCGGGAAAATATCCCGACTCACCCTGAAGGTCTCTATAACGCCTTTTACTTAGGTAGTTTATTAAAAAGAGAATCAGCTGTTATCAGGGAGATACTGTGCCACTGAAATACTGCTCTGCAAATGAAAAAGCCTCTGGACCTATTGTGTCTCCGATCAGGCGCCCTGGAATATCATCAGCCGGCGGATGAATCCCACCCCAAATGCGTGACAGACTGGTCTGATCAGAAGCATCCTGGTATGTCGCCCATTGCAGCACCACATCAACACTGGGTCCTTCTTCAAATACCAGGAACTCATTTTTCGGTGCGTGGAACTCCCCCAAGCCGCCAGGAAAGTATTCATCTCCGGTAAGCATCGTCATCACATGGGCTGCCGCACGGGAAAAGGTACTGTGCCCGGAAACATAACCGGCAAACGGCGGCGTTACGAAAGTGGGTCGCTGGTATGGCCACCATTCTTCAGCCAGTATCCAGCCAACCGCCGCATATTTTATTGCCGGATTTTTCACAAAATCTGGACCACGCCATGCATAGAGCTTAATTTTGCCAACATTCTCATCATGGTCACCGGCCAGTGGATCAGTTATCTGAACCTTTTCGATAAATCCAGGGATCAACTGGATGCCCTCCAGATCATAATCTGGATCGTTGGAATTACTACTTTGGCCTTGGTCTGCCATATAACGGATGGCTGAAATAGGTCTGATATAGTCATACCAGCCTTTGATTCCCCAGGCGGTAACTGCAGAATCATGCATGGCGCCACCAAGAGCGAAATAGGCTTTTATATCCCACTCCAGATCATCAAGCACTTCCCCTTCCCCTTTGAAACGCTTTTCCAGCAGCGGGCTGTCACTGACACTATTCAAAATAGTAAACCAGTGCCCCGGTGGCGTTTCTGACTCCGGCCCATCGGCCCAGAATTCAGCAAGTACCCGGGCATAATCTCCGCGGGGAACCAGCTGGGGTTCATAGGGGTCACCTGTGTAGGGATTTATTTCACGACCAAGAGACGAATCTCCGCCCTGCTTCTTATAATAATTCTTGTAATCCGATAACGTGGTTGGGAGTTCCTGAACATTACCGATACTCATCGGGGAAATATCCCAAAGTACACCATCATCCGGGTCCAGGTGAGATGACCACTGAGAGACCAGTTGAAAACCCCACTTATAAAACTCACCTATAGGCAGACCAAGAATCTGTGTATCAATATAGGGTGGCGAATCCGGATCATGGTATACCCACCAGTCAGCACCATCGCGTTGGTAGATAGTCAGGTCTTCTCCTTTAAGTGAGAAAGGATAAACCATACCCCACTCAGGCCCGACAAATTCCGGCGTGTTACCAAAGAATAAATTACCACTTTGATCCCTGAATTCCTCAAAGGACAAGGGCTGCCATCGGTCGGGATTGGTTAAGGTCGGGTTGCCCTTATCAGACGGTATCATCGGCTCATTGACCGATACGTACTCAAGCGGTGAATAATCATTACTTTCATTCGCACCATCCTGCAATCCGTAATCAATCAGACATTGCGCAAGGTAGTTCCCCAGGGCGGCTGCATTTCCTGCTGAATAGTCAGTAGAAACAAAACCCTTATCGAAACCAAGGGCAAGCAGTGTCTGATCAAATCTGACGCTGATTTCTTCTGCACCAGGCGCTTTGGCAAAGCGGTGATTAAGCAGACGATAAGCCCCAAAACTTATGGCTTCTTTTCTTGCTGCTGCTACATCGTCGAGTAGAGGCATCCCAGCATAGTCACAGGTAAACCCATTCAATGTTTTTCCCAGCAAATACGTTTCAGCCGTATCGTCAAAAACAGCCCAGGCGTCGTACATCAAGGCTGATGCATGAAACAGGTTGCGAGAATGTACGGTGGGCCTCGCAAAATCATTGCGAATGCCATCCAGCAAAACGTCATTCCAGATCCTGGCAATGGAATGATCTGCCTGTAGCCCAATTTCTTCACCTCCTGTGACAATGAACACAACATCACCTGAACTGCTGTCCAGTGAGGCATTAAAAGTCACCTGGGCAAACAAGCTGCCATTAGTAAAATGTACAATGGGAAGCGTCAAACCACTCAGCTGGCTGTAAGTGGCAATACCGGGAAGGGTTTCACCTCGTACTGCTGCGCTTTGCAGGGAAAATCGAAAGCCTGGACCCTCTGCTTCCAGTTGTAAGCAAACGTCGTACAGTGCGCCATCATCCTGCAGCAATACTGGAAAGCACAAACTGCCCGAGGACACATTAAAATCTGCCTGTGCTTCCAGTGTGGACTGGGCAATAGCGAGATTCCAGCCAGCCAGCAGTAGTACAACCACAAAGAGTCTTGATTGCAGAAGCTTTTGAAAACAAATGGGGATATTCAAATCTGAAGTCATGTTAAATTTATTAACCCGTCTAATTGAAACTTAGGTGAATTACATAAAAAAGGATATGTAAGGTACTAGCTCGGCACCAAAAATGAGGGGCTATTTTAAGCTTAAACGCCGCAATAAATAAGTGTCTTTGTGCCTAAACTATGATTTACTCATTGCTGCAAAAAAAGTGCGAAATTGTTGCAAAAACAGGGTCCAGACCCTGAAATAATAAAAACACCATTCACAACAAAATTTAATCAAGAGGGGATCTTGTATGTCTCAAAATGATTCCAGTAATTGGGATACCAATTACGAGTGGAAAATCATCCTGCTGTTAAGTTTGACCTTTGGTCTTGTCGGCCTTGATCGCTTTATTCTTCCCGTGATTCTGCAATCACCCAACTCCACCATGGGTGTGGATCTGGGTCTGACGCCGGAAGACGGGGGTATGCTGGCTGGATACCTTGGCATGGCCTGGGGAATTTCGGCATTTGTCATGGGATATATGGCGGACAAACTCGGACGTCGTGCAGTACTGGTTCCGGCTATCCTGATTTTCTCTCTAATGTCTGCCTTCAGTGGACTGGCCACCTCCATTACCTTTCTGGTCATTGTTCGCGTGATTATGGGTTTTGCGGAAGGTCCGGTTGCCTCCACTGGTGTTGCAGTTGCCTTCGAAGCTTCCAAACCATCACGCCGGGGTCTGAACAACGGTATTTTCCAATGCATGATTTCCCTTTTTGGATTGGCTCTGGGTCCGATCATCGCTGCACGGCTTTTGGAAAGCTACGATTGGCCTGTTGTCTTCATGTTGGTCGGTGCACCCGGAGTAATCATTGCGGTCATCATGTGGTATGTCATCCGCGAACCTCTCAAACAGGTTGCTGAAAAGGAAGGTGGAGAACCAACCCCAGAATTGTCGATGAAGTCTGTTTTAAGCATGTTTGGACACCGTAACGCCAAAGTAGCACCACTTACGTTGATCTGCGCCATGGGAGGCATCTTTGTTATTGCAGCCCTTCTCTTTGCTTATCTCACGGCGCCAGATGTAGCCGGCGGACTTGGACTTGATGCTGTCACCGCCAGTTATGTCTTCTCTGCGGTCGGAGTGGGTGGTTGTATTGGCCAGTTCGCCATGCCGGCACTGTCGGATATTATTGGCCGCAAAATGACGACTCTGGCTTCCTATATTCTGGCAGCGGTTTTCTTGCTCACCTTTTCGCAAGCCGGCCCCGAAAGCACCACAGTGTTGTGGATTCTTCTGTTCTTCTCTTCCCTGTTTAACTTTGCCGCTTTGGCAATTCTGGCAGGTCCTGTAGCAGCTGAAGCAGCCCCTCCCGGCATGCTGGCATCCATGGCAGGCTTTGTCATCTTTGCTGGTGAATTCATAGGTGGCGGCATTAGTCCTATCATTGCCGGTGGCCTAGCAACTGAATACGGCTTGAGGGCAGCAATCTACTTCGCTGTATGTGGTCTGGCGCTTGGCTTTATCGTAGCCTTGTTCCTCGAAGAAACTGCCCCCAGAAAAGTAGCCCATTTACATTTAGGCAAGGAAGAAGCTACCCCACCTATGTAATGTTTTGCTGATAAAAAAACCCCGGTAATTTTTACCGGGTTTTTTTTGCTCAGATAAATAGTGTTATTGAGAAGCGTAATAAGAAGTCTTCAGAAATTGGCAATATAATTAAATAATAATTATTTATTTCAATTAGTTATATAATTTTATTAATGTATTTTATAGATTAATTATAGCATCGATAGGGTTGATGATGCCACCAGATTTGGTGAGGAACGGTGCGCCCCTGCTACACAGGATCAAATCACATTATTGCGAATCAGCTGATCCAACATCAGGATATTTTCTTTCACCCCGGGCATAGCCGGGTAAACTTCGAGCAGTGTGAGGAACGAACCTCTGGCCAGAAAATAATCTCCCCTGTCCATGTACACCAATCCCCGACCAGACAGAGCGCCAAAGTGAAAGGGTTCGAGTTTCAACACGTCTTCGATATCTTTCAATGAGGCATCGTAGTTACCCATTACCCAATAAATCGTCGCGCGTTTGTTCCAGGCTTCGGCGAAATCAGGTTTCTGGGCGATTAGACGATCGAAGGTTTCAAGCGCACCATACAGGTCATTGGCATTCATCTGCTGAATACCACGCAACATCAGACCGCTTGCTTGCAAATCTTCATGTTCTAGCCAGATCTGCCAGATGCGCTCTGCAATACCTGCTGCCTGAAACATATCGTTTTCAGACTTCAGTGAATCAAACAGATCTTCCAGACGTGGATCTTCCTGGTCTGCAAAAACATGGCTACAGGCAAAAATCAGGAGAGCTATTAATATTTTTCTCAAACTGACTTTCCTTTGTTATGGTTTACTTAATCTCGCAGGCCAAATACAAACAATCCTGCTCCTGCCGAAATCGCCACATACTGTTTCCCATCAATGGCGTAACTCATCGGCCCGGATGCGATTTGTCCACCCAGTGATGCCCGCCACAATTCTTCACCAGTCTCGGCATCAAGCGCATAGAAATGACCTTCCCTGCCGCCTGCGAAAACAAGATTACTTGCAGTACTGAGCACACCACTATCTGTCACGTTACTCATCATATGGCGCCAAACTATTTCGCCGTTCTGGGGATTAATGGCCTGAATGGCACCCAAGCCTTCTTCCGGTAGACGTTGATTGACAGCATTCACGCCCAGGGCCGGTAAAGCCATGGTGGGAAATGCACCAACATATTGCTGGCCCGGCGTGTATACCACCGGTCGTTTGGTATAGACAGAAAAGGTATCCAGCCAGCTGGGCACATACATCAATTCTGTGACTGGCGAATAGGAAGGGGCGAACCAGTTTGTTGCACCCTGGTTATTGGGCATGATGAAGGTGCCTTCTTCGGTGGGATACAACGCTCGAATGGGTCTGCCATTGTCATCAAAACCACTGAGCCAGTTCACTGACACAAAGGGCTCCCCCAACAGGAATTCACCAGTTGCACGATCAAGCACATAGAACACACCGTTGCGATTGGCCCACAACATGACTTTGCGCTCTTCACCCTGCCATACCATGTCGGCAAGCACTGCCGCCTGTGTGGCGTCGTAATCCATTTCATCATGAGGAGTAAACTGATAATGCCAGGCGATCTCACCTGTATCAGGATTCAGAGCGACGACTGATTCCGTGTATAAATTGTCACCAGGACGGGAATCCCCATTCCAGTCTGGACCTGGATTGCCTACGCCCCAATAAGTCAGATTCAGTTCCGCATCATAGGAACCAGTCTGCCAAATGGAACCGCCACCAATTTTCCAGGCTTCCTGTTCGGGGTCTTCCCAGGATTCAAAACCAGGTTCACCAGGGCCTGGCACTGTATTGAAACGCCACAGTTCCTCGCCACTATCCACATCATAGGCCGCTATAAACCCGCGAATACCGTATTCACCTCCGGCAGGACCGACTATAACCTTATTGTCGATTATCAGTGGCGCCAGTGTCAGCGCGTAACCAAATTCTGGCGGCGCAATATCTATGATCCATTCCGGGTCTCCGCTGCGCGAATCCAGTTTCACCAACTTGCCGTCAATGGTGCCCATGAAAAGACTGTTACCGTGAATGGCCAGACCCCGGTTTACGCGTCCGCAGCAAAGCCTCGCCTCAAGAGATGGCACATAGTTGTAAATCCAGAACAGACGTCCGGTGATTGCATCAATAGCCACCACATTATTGGGCGCCCCTACGGTATACAAAATTCCGTCGACTACCAGAGGCGTGGCTTCAAACTTTTGCTCTGCTCCATCGCGTGCCCGATTCTGCCACACCCATTTCAATTCGAGCTCATCGGCATTTTCCCGAGTTATCTCATCAAGGTCGGTATGTCTTTGACTGTCATAGTCGCCGCCGTAGAGCAGCCAGTTTTCAGGTTCCTGATCTGCATTTAACAAGCGCTCTGGACTAATTTGTGTACTAATTTGTGCAAATGAAGGCAAACAAATAATGAAACCAAGAGTGCAAACGAAAATATGAATTATTCTTTTCATGGTTGTTCCTGCTGTAGCGAAATCATAAAGGCCACCAGGTCTGATACTTCGTCCGGCGACAACACATCCAGATAGGATGGCATTGGTGATGGAATGAAGCCATGGGACTCAAGCTCTTCTTTAAGGAAAGCTGCAAGCCTCTCTCCTTCTCTCAACAACTGGACAGAATGAGTATCCTGATTCAAAAGCAAGCCATTCACAGTATTGCCCTCAAGATCAGTGACCCGGTAAAAACGCTGCCCCCTCCTGACTTCCGACAGAGGATCAATGATAGCGTCTTCCAGCGATGCAGAGGTTCTTGTGGCACCGATATTACCCAGGTCAGGGCTTAACAGGTTGCCGCCACCATTTACCCCGTGGCAGACACTGCACTGGGTCTGGTTGGAGAAAAACAAGGCTTCTCCTCTTGCCGCATCACCAATAACCACTTCCCTGTTATCAGCTACAAATGCTCCGCCTGTTGGTAATGCCCGTAAAAAAGCCACAATCGCCCGGGTATCACCATAGGAGAGATTGGTTTTCGGAATCATCAGTGTGTTGGGTATCCCTTCACGGATTAACCTGATCAGGTCTTCATCGGCACTGGCACGGCGAAATCGCCCGGTGCTTAAGTTAGCGCCCTCGACTAAATCACCATCGTTTCCATGGCAACCCAGGCAATTGGCCTGATAGAGGCCACGACCATTTTCTATGTCGCTGGGAGCATAGCTATGCTCTTGAGCAAACGACAAAGAGCAAAGAGCAAAGAGTAAGGAGCAAGGGATGCACCTCAAAACCAAGCGTAAATATTTCTGCATGAACAACATCCCCCAAAACTAAAAATTAAATAAATGAGTAATTGCTTAACCCTATAAGAATAACAAGAAACCCAATAATGATCTTCCCTCTTTCTACTTGTCTCTTGTCTCTTGTCTCTTGTCTCTCGTCTCTATTTATAAAGCTTCCTGACTTCCCGAGCAATAATCTCCACACCTTTTGAAACCTGCTCTTCATCCTGCGCATAGGACACCCGAATACATTCATGGGCGTGGGCCCAATCCTTATCCAGACCAGCAAAGGAATCATTGCCAGGAATGATGAGCACTCCGGCATCCTTGAGAATTTCGTACAAACGTGCCGAACTGACAGGCAGGTCTTTAAACCAGAGCCAAAGAAAAATAGCCCCTTCCGGTTTATGCACATAAAAAGGCAGGTCATCCATGGCAAGAATAAACTTGTCCATGGTGTTAAAGGCCTTATCACGATAAAAAGGCATAATGACCTTTTTACTGAGTTCGAACACTTCTCTATCTTCAAACAGTTTGCCAGCTATTGCGGGCCCGACATTACCACACGCCAGGTTCAGTATGGTGTTTGCTGCTGCATAGGCCTGAATGATTTCTTCACTGGCAACTATGAAGCCTGTTCTGACACCAGGCAATCCCAACTTCGACAGGCTTAACAGCAAAATCGTATTGTTATTCCAATGGGGGCTGACTTCATCAAAAATAATATTTGGAAACGGAGTCCCATAAGCACCGTCGATGATCATGGGAATATCATTGGCTACAGCTATAGCATCCAGCTGTCTGACTTCTTCATCAGTTAACACATTGCCTGTGGGATTGGTTGGCCTTGAAACACAAAAGGCTGCCGTTGATTCTGTCACTTTCAAATTGTCAAAATCCACACGGTATTTAAATACATGATCATCAAGAATATCGATAGTAGGCCGTGTTGCAGTAAAAAAGTTCTTTTCAAGTCCGGAATCGGTATACCCCAAATATTCGGGAACAAGCGGAAACTGAATCTGTTTGATGGATCCGTCAGAAAACCTTCCCGCCAAGAGGTTAGATAAAACATAAAAGGCCGATTGACCACCATTACTGATGGCCACATTTTTAGATGACACCGGCCAGTCATATTCATTGCGCAGCAATGATGCCAATTGTTCCAGGAGTTTTTCATCCCCTTGGGGGGGCTGGTATTTGCCCAGTGTATTGTAAACCCCGTCTGATGACTCCACCAAACTAAGCAGATGTTTTCTGTACAGGGCTTCTGCTTCAGGAATTCGCGAAGGATTGCCGCCCCCCATGGAAATAATATCCGGATTGGTATGCAGGGCTTCTCCAAGATCTGTCATCAAATCGACAATACCGGAACGTCCGGTGTATTTTTCACCAAAGGCAGAGAGTTTCATAAAGTCAGGATTATTTTGTTATTAGAAATTCTTTGTAGGGACGCGCACCGTGCGTCCCTACAAAACATCAATTTTTATTGTGTTATTCCGGCAAGGCAAAAACATACAAGGCATTGCCACTGTCAGGGTAATGAAATTCCGGTGTCAGACGTGAAGGAACAATACGTGGACTGCCACCACCCAAACCCGCAGACATAGCAATATATTGCCTGCCATTAACAGAAAAGGTAATGGGGAAGCCTTGCACCGATGTACCCAACCTTGTCTCCCACAGCACTTCGCCACTTTCCACATCGAAAGCCCGAAAGCGCCGATCCAGATCACCGGCAAATGCCAAATTGCCACCTGTGGTGAGAACCCCGGTTAAAAAAGATGCCGGCTGTTCAAAAGTCCACAACTCTTCCAGCGTTCTTACATCATAGGCCGCCAATTTACCAACGTTACCATCAGTACCAGGCATGGGGAACCATTCACGATTCACAGCGGCACCCCCACCACCTTCAACAAAATCTATTTCTCTGGCGCGCTGACGCAGACAACTCTGACTCAAAGGAATAACAATGCTTTCAGTGCCCGGGTGGTAGCTCATGGCATGCCAGTTTTTGCCGCCTGCCGATGACGGACACACTTCAAGCCAGTCGCCTAAACCAGATTCAATCACATCTGCCCGGTATTGCGGCCGCCCTGTTTCGGGATCGAAATAATCAAAGGCGGTTTGTAAAATAGTTTCGGCATGGTCAAGGTATTGTCCTGTCTCGCGATTGAGTTTCCATAAAATGCCGTGCTTGCCCACCGAGAAAACCACCTTCTCATCATCGATATCCACCAGCATACGTTCAAAGGTTTCATCCAGGTCAAACACCTCGCCCGGCACATGCTGGTAATACCAGCGCAATTCACCCGTATCGGCATCCAGCGCTAGAGTGGAATTGGAATACAGAGCATCATCGAATACCGTCATGCCCCGGCTTACCGCCATCCAGGGTTTGGGTTGTGAAACGCCGATGTAAACGGTGTTCAGTTCAGCATCATAGGTCGGCGTAATCCAGGGATCATTACCGGCACGGAACATGTCATCAACGCCACCCCAGGTATCGCCACCTTCTGTACCTTCTCGGGCAATCGTCTCAAATTTCCAGAGGAAGCCGCCATCTACTGCACTCCAGGCACTGACATAACATTTTTCTGCCCGGAACCGCAGGCAATTGCCCATGCCAGTGAACACTTTGCCGTCTGCGACTAACGGCCCGCTGGAATTACCGAAACCTTCTCCGATTACCGCACTCCAGATTTCTTCACCAGTGCGCGCTTCCAGGGCAACAATGCGTGCATCCGGTGTATTGGCAATAATTCTGTCTTCCCAGATGCTAATACCGCGCATGGTGCCGGCTCTACCACCCAAACTATTCTCCCAGATCAAATCCCCTGATGCGGCATCCAGCGCCTGGATTACATTGCCGGGTTTGAACAAATACATAATGCCATCGTGGACAACAGGCGATTGCTGACTATTCGCATCTTCACCCAACGCCCATACCCACTGCAGTTGCAAGCCGTCCACATTGCTGCGATCAACCTGGTCCAACGCGCTATAACTCCAGGCTTGCTGATTGCCTCGGTGTACCAGCCAGTCAGCCGGGTCAGGATTACGCAACATGGCTTCTGTAACATCTCTATACCCAGGTACAGTCCCGGCGATAGTCACGCCGGTGGGGCCTTCCTGCTCGGCACCTGCTAAAGGTGCCTGAAAATTGGCTGGTGAACCCGCTGTAGTGAACTGGCTGACCAATGCAGCTGAAGCCAGTTGTAATGACAATTCCGCAGGCGCTCCACCATTGGCTGACAAGATAAAGGCAGCCAGATCAATATAGGTTTGTTGCGGCAGACCGCCTGCATTAGTGGGCGGCATTGCGGATTGCATGGATTCGATCAGGTCGGCCACTGACCGGTTATTCCAGACACTGGTAAAAGCAGGACCACTCAATGCGGCGATCGGACCACCGCCTTGAAGATCATTCTGGTGACAACCCTGAGAGCAGTTGGTCTGGTAGGCAGCCAATCCAGCAGCCATCTGCGTTTCGGTAAAACTGGCGGTGGCTTCGATCGCCACTTCGTTATCTGCTTGGGCTATTGCAAAAGAAGCAAATAACAAACTCAATCCTGTCAATACTATTTTTCGTATCACGTTTAATATCCTTTTTTATCTTTTATCTTTTATCTTTTATCTTTTATCTTTTATCTTTTATCTTTTATCTTTTATCTTTTATCTTTTATCTTTTATCTTTATGTCCCTGCATCCCTGTATCCTAATTTCTTCCAACTGCTTCCAACAATTCCATCCTGGTCATTAAAGGCGGTGTCGACGGTCTGTGAATTGGCACAAACTGTTCATACTCTATTCCAATGCGTTCCAGTTCATCCGCAAACCATATCAGGAATGGATGATCCCCACCCCCAAAAACAGGATTAATCCAGGGCTGCATCAAGTCCGCCTCCACGATAGTCTTTATCGAAGGGATATAGGCAATCAGGACATCATCAGCATGCAGACTGTCATTCAATTTATAAATCTCAAGTCGCTGACTGCCATCATCCAGAACAAAAAAACCACCGACGCCAAGCACTGATACTGGCATACCCTCTGATAAATCGCTTTCTGTTCTCAGTGTCCTTGGGTTTGCAAGGGCGCTCTCAAAAAACTCCTGGTTTATTTCATGGGTAATAATAGTGGCACCTTCGGCAACAAAATCCCTCAAACCGCTGGCATGATCAAAATGGTTGTGTGATGTCAGGACATAACCAATAGGTTTGTCAGGAATGAGTTCTTTCGTCAGTGCAATGATTTCCTGAGCACGAGTGTCATTTTGCAAACCGTCCAGGACAACTGAAAATGCATCAAACTCCATCACCACAGACTGGTAGGCGCCATGCAGAGCATAGATGCCATCACCGATGGCTTCATAGGGTGGCAAGTCAGCCTGCTGTCCACCACCAAAGCGCCCCCCATTTCCAGGCGGCGGCTCAGCACTGGCCTCACTGCTGGGGATGACAGAGGTGACAGTGAGGTCATGCGTTGAATACCCGCCCTGCTTCTGCACTATTCTTGTCGGAAACTTCACACCTGCAAAATCTTGCCACTCTGAAAATTCCACTTCAAAAATCATGTCGCCATAGACAGTGTTGTCTATCCAGGTAGCGACATGATCTAGCAAATAGTCATCGCCAAAACTACCTACCATCCGATAAGAAACATCATCCACATTAATGTCACTCACATTCACACTAAGTCCGTCATTATTTAATTCCACCTGCCCGCCAAAATCATTTGCCAGATGCAAAAATCCTAGTGGGGTCAAGTGTACCTGTAATTGTTTTTCCCAGGACGAGTCAGAATTCACAGAAATTTGCTGGTTCTGGGCAGCAGCCAGGGGTTGCGCACCGCAGCCACCCAATTTATCGGGATCCAACCCAGACTGCCGCAGGGCTGTTTGAGTGGAATTGAAAGTGGCGTAATCTATAACCCGGTTGTAATCCGCAATGGACCAGCGTGCCCAGCCTTCATCTATATGCCAGGGTTGTCCCAGGCAGGCTTCCCAGCCATTGCCACTGTATTCAATTCGGGTCATCTCCTGTGCACCCATGTTATCCAGGGCCAAGGAATAAATGTCGGAGAAAGCAGAAACTGGCCGAGTTTGATTTTCTGTGACTGTGTCGGTTGTTTCCTGCTGACAAGACACCAGGAAACCTGCAACAAGCAATGACAATCCTGAAATGACAGGTCTGCCTGGCGAGAATGCCGCTAGCCTGATTGCCGTCATGAATGTCCCCTTTTCTCACCAGCTTTCTCATCTGAGCTACAGACAGAATTCTGTCTTTTTTGCTTTGGTGACGTCTCTAATAATACCCACTAAGCACTGACAGTTACCAGTTAGTATTTTTTACCGAACATTAGTGAAATACCCCAAATCAACTATTGGTGAATTTGCCCAACGAATAGTTATCTTATTGATTTTATTGTGAATTTAACGTTGGCACGACGATTGCTAACACATAGATTATAGAGATTAAGTACATACCATGGCATTAAAACTCTACTGAGACTAGAAGCCATGGAAAAACTATAAATAATTTGCCAAACAAGAAGGCTACAGGAGTCAAACATGTTGGATAGTCAGATATTTATAAGAAAGCTGGTATTAATGAGTTGCGGGGTTGGCTTGATGACCTTACTGGTCACTTCAGTAAAGGCCGATGACGAGGTTACTCGTTACCACATCTTTGACCTTGACCAAGTCGAGGAAGTGGAATTCAGTAATAACGTCGGCCGTATTGAAATCATTCCGGTTGAAGGCAGTGAAATGCGCATTGTGATGGATATTGAAGGCAACCGGCACGGAATTTTCCGCCGCAAGGTAAACGTAGACAATATGGATCTTGAAGTGAAGGAACGGGGTGACACACTCTTTCTCTCCTTTGAAGAGGAAAACACCAAGGCCGAATGGGTCATTGAAATGCCAACCGTGGCCAGAACCATCATCGAAATGGGTGTAGGTGAACTCAAACTCGAGATCGGGGCAACTGACCTTGATATCGAATTGGGGGTTGGTGATGTAACTGTAATAGCTCCGGAAGCCAATGTCGGTCGGATCAACATCAACGTTGGTGTCGGGGATGCCAATATTCGGGTCGGTGAGATTCTGGCCGATGATTCGGTTTTTATTTCCCAGAGCATCCGTGCCCAGGGAGATGGTGATCAGCCGCTGGAAATTGATCTTGGTGTGGGTGAAGTTAAACTCAGACTTGAATAAGGAGTATCAGGTCTCACATAGATATAGTAACCCAGTCAAAACTAATCCTGGATTAAGAATTGCAAATACAAGCATCCAATAATTTTGGTTTACACCTCTGTCCACTCGGATTACTATTTCTTCATTAAATTTTCTTGTTCGATCTCCTGGGGTTACAAATGAAGACCGGCTTATCCATCATCCTGGCACTGGCTTTGGCAATCTCAGGATTCTCTGTATCTGCACATCATTCCTTTGCGGCGCAATACGACATCAATCAGCCCATTATTTTACTCGGCAAGGTCACCAAAGTGGAATGGACCAATCCCCATGCCCGTTTTTACGTAGATGTCACAGACGCCAGCGGCACAATCAACAACTGGAATATAGAAATGGGCAGTCCGAATTTTCTCAAGCGAGCCGGTTGGTCACGCAATGACCTGCAAATCGGCGATGAAGTAACTGTCAATGGTTCCATGGCACGTAGCGGTGCCGATATGGCCAATGCGGCAAGCATTATCCTGAAAGACGGAAAACAGGTTTTTGGTCGTAACGCGGCAGATGATTTCTAATCATGAAAAAAATTACCCTTCTTCTATCACTGATCATTTCCTCTACAGTTTTCGCCCAGGAGGAAGAAAGTCGGCCTGTTCCTCTTCATCCAGATGGCAGTTCGGATTTTAGTGGCTTGTGGTCTGGTGGCGGCCCTGTAGGAGATATTGCAGGCGGGCTCATGCCTGGCGAAACCATGCTGTTGACCGAAGACTATGCCGTCATCAAAGCAGGTCGGCTGGCGGCCGAAGATCCCGAAGCCAACTGTCTGCCAACAGGTGTACCGCGTATAGCCCCCTACCCCTGGCGCATCTTGCAGACGCCATCTTATGGACCAGCCACACATCTCTATTTTATATTCGAGGGTAATGTGCAAAGTTATCGGCAAATATTTATGGACGGGCGTGACCATCCTCCCGCTGAAGAACTCGACCCTACCTGGTACGGGCACTCTATTGGCTGGTGGGAGGACGACACGCTGGTCATAGATACAGTGGGATTTAACGACCTGACCTGGTTCGATTTTCTTGGCAATCCACACTCAACCGAATTACATACTATCGAACGCTATACGCGTATCGATTATGCCACTTTGGAAAACATCACGACTGTGATTGATCCCAAAGCCTATGCACAACCCTTCACGATCCGCTTCGAAGCCTCACTGAATGAAGACTGGGATCTTATGGAGTATGTGTGCAATGAGAATAATCAGGATGTGGAACATATTCAAGGTCCTGCGAGGTTGTTCTAAACAAATACCTGAATCAGGCCATAATTGTCAGCGCTAAATATGGCGTAATATTAAACACAATGATGACGATTTTATATTGCGCAAGGTATTGGAAATAAGCTCTTCCCAAATCCTTTTCATCCAGACCAAATAAACTGGAATGAATTCTGGTAATAACACCACGCATTGAAATCAAAGCCAATGTTGAGAGCAGAAGTATGGCGATATTGATAATTTATACCCAACCCAGGAGTTCAGTAAGTATTTCTATTGTCATCATGGCTTTCTCCTGAAGTTAAAAGTCTAAAATTGCGATAGCACTAACGATTTCCGCTATAGATACATATTCTTGTAGTTTTTCTTTCACATCAGTCCCTCTTACTATCTAAGCATAATATTGAACAGCGGTTAGACACCTAACAGCTATTTTAGAATTCATGCTGCATTTATAACTACTAACGGTCCAACACCGCCGTAATATTTCTTTTCGGCGCACTACCCACTTTAATTCTTTCAATCTCGACCAGCCTTTCTATATCAATCACTGATACATCATCACTGGCGCCATTCGCCGAATAAGCATATTTACTGTCAGGGCTAAAGGTGATCCAGTCCGGATGGCTGCCCACTTTGACACCACCGAGGTAGGCCATATCAGGTAGTGAATAGGCATACACAATACCATTCCAGCGGCTACACACCCATAGAGTTTCCCCATCAGGAGCCACACCAATACCGTGGGCAGGAGCAGCGTTGTAAGGGGGCGGATCTCTTTCTTCCAGCGGTACATCAGGCAGAATCACGCGGCCAATTTCTATGCGCTTATTAAAATCAACCACAGCAAAACCATGGATATTGGAAATCTGCACATAGATATTCTTTGTTGATCCATCAGGGTGAGTATTAAAGGCCATGGGGCGAATGCCGTCCAGGGCATTGGACGTTGTGGGCGGATATAATTGAAAGGCGCGCTCCCAGGTGTCTGTACTGAACACATCCAGGTTACCCTCTCCTCCAAAAGTGCCAGCGACTACGTACAGACCATCAGGAGTAACATAGGTGTTGTGAACGCGTGAGCCTGTATCGATATGATACGTATTTTCCCGTGACCGGGTGTCGATGACATCAATGCCACCTGGCTCCTGCATGATACCTACATAGACATAACGTCCGTCCCTGCCAATGGAAATATTGTTGGGGCGCCCACTCAAGCCAATTTCTGCTTCGATTTCCAATGTGGCGCTGTTCACCACATCCAACGTGAATTTGGCTTCACTAGAAAAATACAATTCACTACCATCAGGCGCCGCCGCCGCACCATGGTTGACAGGAATGCCATCGATCTGCCCGACTATTTCCCGCGTATTGGTATCAATAAGATGAATCACTTCATCCCGGGAATTTGTTTGTATCACTACGGATTGCTGCGCAAATGCGGCATCACTCAACACAAAGAATAATGTAAGAACTATTAACTTGAATCTCATGCCATATCTCCTTTTATCTTTTATCTTGTCTCTTGTCTCTTGTGCTTTTTCAGTCCGTCCCAAAATACTTCCCCAGATACCGGGCGACAATAATTTTTTCTTCTTCGTTCAATCGCGATCCATGCTGAACCATATTTTCCACCATGGGCAACCAACGCTCATACCCCCAATATTTGCTGTACGCTGGCACCCCTTCCAGGGTGTGACAACGGGTGCAGGCTCTCAGAATGTGTTCCCGCCCTTCCCCAGTGGGCAAGACTATCCCTGGTTCGTAATATTCCTGTGCGTCTTCTGCCCCTTGCGCCGTCAGGGAGCCGACACACAAAGCGGCGAGAAATAATCTAAATGCTATCAGGCCGTGATGTCGTCCCATGCCTCTACCAAATGCTCTGCTGTGCGCCAGGCCAAAGCCTGGATAGTCTGTGTCGGGTTTCTGGCGCCAGCCGTGCCCATAACCGAGCCACCCAGGATACCCAAATTTTTGGCTTCAAAAGAAAAACCCCATGGATCGCAAACATTAGTATCAGGGTTTGTGCCCATGCGAGTGCCGCCATGGGCATGAGTAGACAGGCCCGGGCCTCTACCGCCACCGGTATTCACAATATCGGAGGCTCCCGCTTTGCGGAACCATTCTTCCATTCTGTCGGCGGCATGGGCAGCGGCCATGGGTTCATTGCGTTTCGGGCCATTGGTAATACGTAGTACCGGATCTCCATAAGGATCCCTGACTGTGGGGTCAAGATCTGCCCAGGTATGGGTATAAGGAAAGGTGTTGGTCTGGATGTAGGCAGTCTGTGTGCGGCCAGCATTTTCCTTGATAAAGGCTTTCCAATCAGAGCCCCAACGCCTTTCAACTTTGCCAAAGGTTCCCATACCGGCGGCGCCGATGGGATGTTTTTCGGTATACACATGCAGACTGGCTCCGCCGATGAATCCCAACCCTGAATGATCGAAATTGTCATCGGCCCAATCATCCACCATCACTCCCTGGGCAATGGCGCCGTACCAAATATTGATATCGAAGGGGAACAAGGCTGTCACCAGAGTGCCGCCCTGGATATCCCAGTGGCCGAAATAATGTTGGCCTACCTGACCCCGATTATTGCCCAAGCCATTGGGGTAAAAAGACGAGCGTGAAAGCAGCAATGTGCGAATATTCTCATAGGTATAACAGCCCAGCAGTACTGCCCTTGCCGGCTGGAAGAATTCCTCACCATCTCGACTATATGTGACACCTGTTACCTTTCCAGTGTTGTCGACTTCTATGCGACGCACATTGGCATTATCTCGCACCACGAGATTACCTGTGGCTAGTGCTTTGGGAATAGTCGACACATCTGTGGAGTTTTTTGCTCTTACATGGCAACCACCCCTGTCGCAGTAACCGTGATACACACACCCGGGGCGTCCGTCATAAGGCTGGGAATTGATTGCTGCGGGCCCACGATAGGGATGAAATCCAGTTTCCTTGCCCGCTTCCAACATGTGATCCAGAAAATCACAACTTCTTAGTGGTGGCATCGGGTAACCACGCTGGCGTGGCCCCTCAAAGATATTGCCTTCCGGATTGATCTGACCCTGGATATTGCCTGCAACACCACTCACACCAACTTCGTATTCCACGTGATCATAATAGGGTTCCATCTCTGCGTAGCTGACCGGCCAGTCTTCCACGGTACTGCCCTCTGGCAGGTAACCGTCTCCGTAGCGTTCGATAGTGGCACTGCGCACCTGGAAATCCCAGGGATTCAGACGCCAGCTCTGGGCATGATAATGAATAGTTGTGCCCCCTACCGCATTCATCATGGGATGCCGAGCCTGTTGAACTGCAGTTTCAGAAGGAGCATTGCGAACTGTAGGGATTTCATTGCCCACTTTGCTTCCGGTAGTCACCAGCGCACGGACATTGTTATGCACTTCATCTGCTTTATAGTCTTGCGTGGGATTCATCCAGGTACCAGCTTCAAGGCCAAGAACATTGAGCCCTGCCCGTGCCAATGGCAAAACTGCTACGCCACCGGCGCCACCAAGGCCAACCACGACGACATCCACTTCTGGTAAGTTATTCGCCATCGAAATCACTCCCATACGCAGAAGTGTGCAGAGGTGGTAGCCTGCCCCCCATACGTTGCATGTCAGGAGAACTTGCCATCACCGCACCGGGATAGCCGATCAGATCCCAACCAGCATAATTCTGGTTGCCTCCGTAATACGGGTCACTGAACATGCCTTCCAGGGTTAATCGATGCAACCGACTAAAAATTTGCGCGGAATTATCAAAACCATCAATCTGCCCGTCTTCCATATCCCTGAGCAGTGCATCTTTGTTACTGTCAGACAAAAGAGTGAATTCGCGGTCAAAGCGCCGCCGTGCTGCCCTTGTCAGAGCAAACAGGCCTTCGACCAGCACATCGGTTTCCTGACTGTTCCAGTCAGCCATAGAATTATTGATATAAAACACAGCACCAGCTGCAAGTGCACCTGGGCCGTTTTCATCCGCAGGAATGAGTCGGTCGACAAAGGCTTCAAGGAGGGGCTGCGCCTCAGCAGAAAGCACTAGACCGGAAGGTTGAATCGGTGTGGTACAAGAAGTAGTAACCAGTGGTATCAAACTGACTGAAGTAGCAGAAACTGCAGAGCTTAGTACTTTGCGACGGCTGATGCCCGATGATCCTTCAGTATTACCTGTTTTTCCCTTCCCGAAATTGTCTGCCATAGTCTCCCCCTGTCAATTAATGCTGAAAACTTACCATATTTATACCCATGCAGGATAACCCGGTTTTTGTGACCAGTTTCAAACCGGTTGTCATGGAAGAACTACTGGACCTATACTCCATTGAATAAAGTCCCAGGAGCATCGACATGAAGAAATTGAAAGCACCTACTGCCCGTCATCTACCGCAATCCGTTTTTTGCTGCTTGTTTCTGTTATTGCCTATCCCACTCACCTATTCTCACCATGGGACAGCTGTATCCTATGACCAGAATCAATTTATAACAGTGACCGGTACTGTCACTGAATTTCGCTGGCGTAATCCCCATTCCGGTCTATTCCTGGATATCGAGGATGAAGCAGGGTCTATCACCAATTACGCTATAGAGCTGGCAAGTCCCGTGCTTATGTCACGTTCCAGCGGCTGGACCCGCGCCACTTTCAGGGTGGGCGATGTTGTCGAGTTTCGCGTCCATCCATCACGTACCGGTGCGTCCGTGGGGGAATGTCTGTTCAACTGTGAAGTATTAATTAACGGTGAACCACCCGTATCTGCATTATCTGAAGGAGAATGAGCATGCGAAAATCTATAGCCTTGATAACACTGATCGGTCTCCTGACTCCATTAGTCTCCCTGGCACAACCTGATCTGAATGGCGTTTTCCTGCGCGGTTCTGGTGCTCAGGGGTATCCCATGTCCCAGTGGTCTGCCGGAAAACTACCGTTTACCACAGCAGGCCAGTCACAGTTTGATAATAATGTTCCCGGCAAGGGTCCCCGTCAGACCATGCCTGCCTTAGGCAATGACCCTTTGGGTGATGCCAACCCACCCGGGCTGTACCGCACCCTGATCTATGGCCGTCCATGGGAGTTTATCCAGTTTGATAACAGGGTTGTACAGATTTTCGAGTGGGGCAAACACTGGCGCACTATCTGGATTGATGGTCGCGATGTACCCGATGTGATTGTGGCCGGTCCTTACTGGTATGGTTATTCAGTGGGTGAATGGGAAAACGATACGCTGGTGGTAAAAACCGTTGGACTAGATGGCCGTGCCTGGATGGACGAATGGGGTAATCAATTTTCTGACTTTGCCTTGATTGAGGAACGCTGGCGTCGCGTTGGCGATACTCTGGAAATGACCATTACAGTAAATGACCCGGATCTGTACCGCGAACCCTGGACCAGCGACACCAAAATTTTCAACCTGCAGTCACCTGACACTCTCAACGGTGAATTGATGGAGCAGATTTTTGCCCCCATTGATGAGATGGAATTCAATCGCCGCATCCGCGATCCTGCAGCTTCCGGACCAACAGGTTCGAATTAGCGGCCGTAGCCGAGAGTTTTTATGTTACTAATACGGCCGTCCACAAAGGTCACTTCGCGCATAAAATAGCGGCGGCCAAAATTGAAGGTCCACACTTCCACAGGGACTTCTACCACCGAGCGATTGTGATGGATCAATTCACGTCTGGTGATATCGGCGGAATAACCATTACCTAAAGAAAGAGACCTGAAATGACTATTGGGAATGCCAGAGCGGTAAATTTTTCGCTCAGTGGCGTAAATTGGCTCTCCACACTTAACCAGGACTTCTCCCTGGTTGTCTCCTCTGGTGACAAGGTCTCTTCCACAACGCATGGTGGACTCAGCCTGAACCATCGAGATAGAAAGAAGCACACAAACCGTCGAGCCCAGCAGTAATGAAAATTTACCCATGATATTGCCCTCTTTGGAGTTCATCATACGGTTTTGGAAATGAATTTGAACTGAATAAAACGGATACAGGATGCACACTATCGTAAAGTGCGTGGTTTTCTTGTCAAACTGCTTATCTAAATTTTATTAAATCCAGTATTTAGCACCATAACTATCGGTACTCCTCTTGTCTCTTGTCTCTTGTCTCTTGTCTCTTGTCTCTTGCCTCTTGCCTCTTGCATCTGTTAACCCAAGTAGCTAATCATCACCCCGGCCGCCACTGCTGAGCCGATAACACCTGCCACATTCGGACCCATGGCATGCATTAGCAGGAAGTTCTGTGGATTTGCTTCCAGACCCACCTTGTTAGCAACTCGGGCTGCCATGGGGACAGCGGAAACTCCTGCGGCACCAATCAAGGGGTTGATGGGGATATTGCCAAATTTGTTCATCAGTTTAGCCATCAATATGCCGGTGGCTGTGCCGATTGCGAAGGCAACAATACCCAACAAGAGAATGCCTAGTGTTTCCACGTTAAGGAAATCTTCGGAATTGAGTTTAGACCCCACACCCAGGCCCAGGAATATGGTGGTGATATTGATCAGGGCATTTTGCGCCGTATCACTGAGCCGTTCCACAACACCGCTCTCTTTCATCAGGTTACCGAAGCAAAACATCCCCAACAACGGTGCTGCTGTGGGCAAGAACAACGCCACCAATACCAATAAGCTCAGTGGAAATATAATTTTTTCCCGCTGCGAAACTGGACGCAGCTGCTGCATGAGAATCTCACGTTCTTTTTGGGTCGTCAGGGCTTTCATGATGGGTGGCTGAATCATGGGCACCAGCGCCATATAGGAATAGGCCGCCACAGCTATGGCACCCAACAAGTCCGGAGCCAGGCGGCTGGCAACAAATATCGCCGTGGGTCCGTCTGCACCACCAATTATGCCAATAGCCGCCGCATCGGCCAGAGAAAAATCCATAAGCCCGGTGGATGTTAAGGCCAGCGCACCAAGTACTGTGGTGAATATGCCAAACTGGGCAGCGGCACCAAGAAACAGGGTCCGAGGATTGGCCAGCAAAGGGCCGAAATCAGTCATGGCGCCCACGCCCATGAATATAATCAGGGGAAAAATGCCAGTGGCTATCCCTGCTTCATAAATGTAATAAAGCAAGCCGCCGGGCGAGTCCATATGACCGGCTGAATCATAAATTGGCTCTGCCAGAAATCCAGCACCGGGAATATTAACTAGAATCGCTCCCATGCCAATGGGTAGCAGTAGCAGCGGTTCAAAACCCTTACTAATGGCAAGGTAAATCAGCAGCAAGCCAATCAGGATCATGACAAACTGGCCGCCAGCAAGCTGATAGGCACCCGAGTCCTGAAGCAGTTGTATTACGCTATCCACTCAATGATTTTCCAATGTGGTTTAAAAGGCTGAATTGGTTGACCGAACTATTCACCAAACTATCCGATGGACAGCAATTCATCTCCGACGGCGACAGCATTTCCATCCGCTACCTTAATGCTTCTCACAGTACCCGCACTCGGCGCTTTAACTTCAGTTTCCATCTTCATAGCTTCAAGAATGATCAGTACTTCACCTTCTGCTACTTTCTGCCCGACAGTGACGTTAACCTTGAAGATATTGCCAGCCAGGGGGGCAAGCAATGGCTCACCCTTGGTTACCTTTGTCCCTGACTCTGGCGGTTTAACGGCTGACTTCGAACCTGTTTTTTGAACTTGCTCAATGTCGCCGCCTTCAGCGACCTGAACCACATAGGTCTGGCCGTTGACATTAACCGAGTACACGCTTGGCTCTCCAGGTGCAGCAGCCACTGCTTGCGGGGCCAGCTCTTCACCAGTGGGCGCCGGTTCAAAGGCATCTGGATTGTCACGATTTTTCAAAAACTTCAGACCAATCTGTGGGAACAGGGCATAGGTGAGAACATCATCAATTTCCTGTTTACCTTTTTCCAGCTTAAAGCCTTCTTCTTTTGCTTTCTCACGTAACTCTTTAGTTAGCCTCTCCAATTCCGGTTCCAGCAAATCCGCAGGACGGCAGGTTATAGGTTCCGCCCCTTCCAATACTTTATCCTGAAGTTCCTTATTGACCGGAATTGCAGTGGCACCATATTCGCCTTTCAGTATTCCGCTGGTTTCCTTGGTGATGCTTTTATAACGCTCACCCGAGAGAACATTAATGACGGCCTGTGTGCCGACAATCTGAGAAGTTGGTGTCACCAGAGCAATATTGCCTAGGTCTTCCCTTACCTTGGGGATTTCTTTCAACACCTCTCCCAATTTATCGGACGCATTCTGCTCGCGCAGTTGGCTTTCCATGTTAGTCAACATGCCTCCGGGTACCTGGGCCAGAAGAATTCGTGCATCAACCCCTTTCAGGGCCCCTTCAAACTTCGCATATTTTTTCCGCACAACACGGAAATATTCTGCAATCTCGGCCAGCAGCGGCAAGTCTAAACCCGGATCACCTGGCTGCCCTTCATAAATAGCGTTAATGGTTTCTGTAGGTGTATGACCGTAGGTCATACTCATTGATGAAATAGCGGTATCGACATTATCGATGCCCGCTTCAATTGACTTGACCAGAGTTGGAATCGAAAAACCTGTTGTGGCATGGGCATGCAGGTGCACCGGCAAGGAAGTTTCTGTTTTCAGGCGAGTTACCATTTCATAGGCATCATAAGGTTTGAGTAAACCGGCCATATCTTTAATACAAATGGAATCAGCACCCATGGCTTCAAGTTGTTTTGCCAGGGTCAGCCAGGTATCGAGGTTATGTACTGGGCTAACCGTGAAAGACAGTGTGCCCTGGGCATGGCCGCCCACTTTGTTGACGCCCTTGATCGCCGTTTCCATATTGCGTGGGTCATTCATGGCATCAAACACCCTGAATACATCTACTCCGTTAACATGGGCACGCTCACAAAATTTTTCTACCACGTCATCGGCATAGTGCCGATAGCCAAGAATATTCTGGGCCCGAAATAACATTTGGTGACGAGTATTAGGAATGGCTTTTTTCAGTTCACGAATGCGGTACCAGGGATCTTCACCCAGGTAACGAATGCAGGAATCAAAGGTAGCACCACCCCAGGTCTCTACTGACCAGAAACCCACCTTGTCAATCTTGTCGGCGATGGGCAACATGTCTTCCAGGCGCAGGCGTGTGGCCAACAACGACTGATGTGCATCGCGCAATACAAGTTCTGTTATGCCTACCGGCACTCTGTCTACAATCATTGGAATAACCCATTTTTAGTTTTATGTGTCTGCATAGCCAGCATTTCATGCAGGCAACTATGCAAACTGAAATACCACACCTGTCGGTTACCAGTGGCAATACAACTAATGTGTTTTTGTTTACTGCTTCGAGCGATGCGCATGTATGGCTGCGCTGATGACGGCGAGCAGGGTAGCTTCGTCAAGTTGCCCTGCTGCTCCGGGAATGAGCTCTGCGGGTTGAACAGCCCCATATTTTTGCACCAGTGTGGACAAGGTAGTCGTCACAATCACCAGTATGGCCAAGAACACAAATACTGTGCCCATGCCCAGCAACATCAGATTGATACCTTCTGATATTAACGATCCGGAATTCACTCAAACATTTCCTTCAGTGGTAGTTGACTGGGTTTCTGTAAAAATTCCAGTGTGCGCACTCTACAGGAAAAATGTCGTTTTTTCCATGTAAACAGTAGCTTGGCGGCTTTCAGCCTGCTTCATTGTTTATATTTTAAACACAAATCTAGCAATACGGTCAGTAAGTAGAAACTGGAGGCTGGTATACTCTAAAGCCCTGTTTTACAAACATAAAGCGTCCAGAACAATTCCTGGAAAGGTCTATTACACGTGCACGGCGATACGTCATCCATATTGATGCTGGTTCTTCTCTTATTGGGAACATCGATCGTCCTGATCACCTTGTTTTATCGCCTACGTATAGCTTCACTCATGGCCTTTGTGCTGACGGGCGCACTGTTTGGCCCAAATGGTCTGGCACTGGTGGAAGATCCGGAACAGCTTTCAGCCATTGCTGAACTGGGGCTCACTTTTCTGTTGTTTATTCTTGGTCTTGAATTCTCATTACCCCGCGTGATTGCACTGCGCAGTACAGTATTCAAACTGGGCAGCATACAGGTGCTCGCATGCTCACTAGTCTTTTTCCTGGCCCTGCGCTTTTTCGGCTTACCCTCGTATGTGGCCATCATCCTGGCGGGAGGCTTGTCACTTTCTTCTACCGCTATCGTTTCCGGGGAACTGAGTAATCTGGGCTTGCTTAAAACCCGTCATGGTGAAATTGCCATAGGCATTTTGCTGTTCCAGGATCTAGTCGCTGTATTACTACTAATTGCTGTGCCTCTGGTAAGTAACCAGATGGTCAGTTTTTCATTCCAGGGAATATTGTTGACCGTAGCTGAAGGTATCGGTCTGCTTATCGCTTTTTTCCTGGCTGGTCGTTATCTGCTGCCATTTTTGCTGCAGGAAATCTCCACTCAAAAATCTGACCAGCTACTGGTACTTTCGGCACTGGTCATAGTGCTACTTTCGAGTATGCTGACTTCAAGTATCGGCCTTAGTATGGAACTGGGCGCATTTCTTGCTGGCATGATGCTCGGTGACACCCGCTTTCGCCACCAGTTGGAAGCCGATATTCGCCCTTTTCGTGACCTGCTGTTGGGACTGTTTTTTATCACCATAGGAATGCTGGTAGATCTACGAGCACTGGCAACATTCTGGCCATATCTTTTGATCGCAGGTCTTATGCTCGTGCTCATCAAAGCATTATTGATTTCAGGCATTATCAGATTACTTGGAGAATCCTGGCACTCGGCAGTGACAGCCGGATTATCTTTGGCACAAGGCAGTGAATTCCTGTTCGCCTTGCTGGCGCTTTCTGTGCGCAATTCATTGGTCACTGAAAGTATAGCTTCCAATTTCATTACAGTGATCATCATCAGCATGATGTTGACACCGATTCTGATCAAACATGGGCCCAATATAGTTAACTTTGCCTACCTGCGCATGGGCCGGAAGACGTTGGAGGAAACTGAAGAAGAATTTTCTGTCCTTGAACAAAGTAAGAAAAATCATATTCTCATTTTGGGGTTTGGTCGTGTCGGACAGACTGTCGCCCGATTTCTCAGACCGCTAAATATTGATTACCTGGTGCTTGAAACTGACAGTGTGCGAATCCTTGAAGCCAGCGCAGCAGACGAGCCTATCTTTTATGGCGACAGTTCAAGATTGGACATACTCAAGGCAGCAAGTGCAGCAGACGCGCGAATTATTGTGGTTACTTTTGATGATGCAGAGCTGGCTACAAAAATTGTTGAACATGCCAAACAAATTAATTCAGATGTTCCTGTACTGGTCAGAACAAGAGATGATTCCAATCTTGAGCAGCTTCTTGCATCCGGTGCGGACGAAGTAATACCGGAAACCCATGAAGCCAGCCTGACTCTCGTTTCCCACTTGTTGCTCATGGTGGATTATCCCACGCGCATGATCCACAGCATTATCGACAAGGCCCGACGCGATCGCTATAAGATGATGACCGGGTTTTATCATGGTGAGCGTCTGGGTTTTCTCGGCAAAGAGAAGAACCGATCTAATATCATCCATGCCGTGCGCTTGCCTGAACATGCTTTTGCATGCGGCAAAACTTTGCAGAGTCTTACATTGCCATTGGACATAACAATCCTGAAAATACATCGTGACATATTGGTTATGTCTATTGAAGATAATCAAGAGATGGCTTTACAGCCAGGGGATGTAATTGTGTTGCGTGGTATGGCTGACCAGATTGATCTCGGTGAAAGTTATCTCCTGCGCGGTTAATGCAGCGGTAAAACAGTTCAGTTTTTTGATGGCATAAATAAAGGCGTGGTTTCTTTGAACGCATTCGGTCGCTCTTCCCTGGTTTCAGGTTTTTTCACGGTGAAACCTGTAAATTTATAACTACAGGGCCTTGGCCATTGCTTACACCTGAATTGATAAGGAGTGGGCATTACAGTCCTGCCATAGTCATTCACAAAACCCATCATCATATTGACATCCGCTACCGCAGGGTTGGTGTTGCCGTTCAGGTATGACAAGTAACGATTATTCAGGGATAAACGCGTACTCGCCTGTCCCCTGACTTCTTCAGCTGCCGGGCTCAGCTCATCAATGATGTTTTCAAGGAATGTGTTCGCCGTTTCAAGAGATCTGCTCATGTGCGCAGATTCTGCCTTACGTCTTAAATTGGCAAAAACCCCATCGGCAATTTGCTTGCTCTTTTGATTGCCTCTCAAGTTACTCATCTCGTTTTCAGGGCATTCGCTACGTCTGCCATATCGGTTGCGATAACGGATGCAGGCTTCCACGTACCCTCTGTTTAGTTCCCCTATTCTGCTCACTACATAATTGTTTATAACTTGAGAAATTTCCAGGTCGGAATCTCGATCTGTATTATTCTCGCCCAGATCCAGATTTTCAGTTGGTTCGAGCACGATATCTTCAAGCCTCTCAGGCAACTGAGTTTGTTCTTCAATCAAGTCTGGTAACAGTGCATCTGAATTTAACTCATCAGGAAATGGTTCTGGAACGACTTCCTGGCTAGAGACTGAAGAAGGCCGCATGTCTTCCAGCATGGCAGGAGACAAAAGACTAGTTATCGGTCTTTGCTCAGTCAACGTAACGTTCAAATTCTGAACACCGCCTTCCGAAGCAACTATCTGTTGTTTTTCCTGTTGTTTTTCTTGTTGTCTGTCCTGTTCATATTGCTGATCATTAATTAAAGGCAAAGGAATTAACACCAGTAAAAACAATCCATAGATCAAAATATTGAACGCCATAGCTCTATGGGCGCGCCGGATTGCTACACTACCCATCGATTTACCCATGTGGTTGTTGTGATCATTGTTCAAACATTATTCTGCAGGTGGGTTTCTAAACATAATTCTTGCCAGTTATAGATAGGACAAAAAGCAGCGTAAATAATTCATCCTTAAACCCGCTGAATTTACATTTTTTATTAATGGATTTTTCCCTGCTGGTAAAACTCACCAATTTATGGGATTTTAGGTATCTGATAACTAATCAAAAGCAGCCAATGAAGGCATGTTGGATGTCCACGAAGAAGAGTTGGACACAGCAGAAAGAAAATCGATGACCTGGAAAAGCGTGTCCAGGTATTGGAACGAATTGTCACGGATGAACACAAAAGCAATTCATTAAAAGAAGAAATTGATAACCTGAGGCAATAGCTATGGAAGAGTTAATGGGATTTTTGGTCGTTCTGGTTATTGCCACTACGATTTACAAAATAACTTCCTTGAAGCATTCAAAAAAAGGCAGCTCCAAAGAGTTTAAGCACATGTTAGCCGAAGAACTCGTTGACAGGGATGACAAAGCCAATGCTCTGGAAGAGCGCTTAAGGGTAGTAGAGAAAATTGTGACTGATAATCACACTTCCAGTGTTCTGTCAGACGAAATCGACAATCTAAAAGAAAAATAATATGCGCCACCTAGTGGCGAAGCCTGACAGGCAGATCAAATAATAAAGTTGGAATAAATTTTCAGTCTTCTTCAATTGAGAAAGCCAGTAAAACATTGCCAGGCCTCCCAACAAACCCGGCATTGCCGGAGAGGATATACATCATATTTCCTGCTATCACCGGCCCAGGCCCATCAAAGGACCCTCCATTAGCTTCAACCCCATTCACCGTATCAAAACTTCGATTGGCATTGAACACCCAAAGCACATCACCAGTTTCTGCGTCATAAGCACGCATACCGCCATCCGCTGATCCTGAAAATACGGCGCCGGGTACTGCCGTCACGGCGGCTGATTGTGTTGCACTGCAGCCAGGACCCTGACTACACAAAAGATCCTGAGGGGGTGTGAACCAGTCACGTTGGCCGGTTTCAAGATCGATGCCATGAATGCCACCACCCTCGGTGAAAATATAACCACCTACTGCAACATAGGCTTTGCCGTCTCCCGCTGCCGCGCCCCAGACTCCGCCAACCGGGCTGCCGGGGCCTGCTCGATACTGCCAGACCAACTCACCCTGATTATTGGGGTCAAGGGCAAAAGCCATGCCCGATTTTTGCGGCACCACCAGCAATTCCCTGCCGGAAGGTGTGGTTGTTAAAAGCGGAGATGCTGAGAAATCAAAGTCAGGTCCAACATCTTCCGGACAATTCGCATTAGCCTCATCATTACAGCCCATAATCCAGACATCCAGCGGCATTAACTGGTTTACCCAGACGCCCTCTCCAGTTGCCATATCAATGGCGATCACGGCATCTGATGTGCCAGGATCCGGATCAGCATAGGCATTGCCTGTAGCTACATAAAGCAGGCCGCGATCATCATCTACTGTGGGTGCGCTCCAGATACCAACACCGGCAGGACCGAACAATTGCACACCCGTTGAACTGACACCTCGAGGCATTGGCTCTGGCACTGTGTAATATTTCCAGATCAAGTCTCCTGTCTGGGCATCGAGCGAACTAACACTGCCGCGAAAAGTACAACAGGCATAATCGGGATTGGCGGAAGTGGATTCTTCCCCTACAGCACTCATGGGCACATACACTCGCCCCTTGTGCACTGTTACCGCACCGGTGCCTCGAATAGTTGGATGGTCGTCGATTTTTCTAACCCATAAGACTTCGCCGTTTTGAGCATTTACTGCATAGGCATTAGCCTGGGCATCGACAAAATAAGCGGCATATCCGTCCCTGCCATCTTCATAACGATACGGAGCAATCGAAACAGCACTGCGAATGCCACTGCGAGGCAGGTAAGTCCAGTAAGTGCAGCCGGATTCAGCATCCAGCGAATACAGTGCTCCGGCTCCATTGCCGACAAAAAGCCTGCCAGCCATCACCGCTGCCTGCCCCCTGGCCTGCCCTTCTCCTGGTAATCCATAGGCCCATTTCAAACGTAGACCTGGAATAGTGTCTGCCGTAATACCGGCATCAACATATCTGGCATTGCGCACATCCGGTCCCCAGCCATTCCATGCGACACTCAAAGCCGGATTGCCCATGGGAGGATTGCTTTCACACATATTTGCAGTTACTTCTAAAGCCAGATCTTCTACCTCAGCACCTGTCAGAAAGCTTGCTATAGCTCGCATGTCGGGATCTGAAATACCTGTGGCCTGGACGCTCATCAGTCCGTTTATCATCGCTGCATAGATGGAATTTGTCGTAAATCGAACCATGTCGCTGCGCGCCGGCGCATGAGTATTGGTTTCTGGATCGGGGTTTTCATGGCAGGAAGCACAGCGTGCGTTGTATTGCGCTTCACCCTCCTGCGCGTTGGCATTAAAAACTAATAAACAGAGCAATAACAACGCGGTTAATCGGGCATTCAAAGTCATACTTACACTTCCTGATTCTATTTTTTACTTACTTTCTATTTTTATACTGGCGATCAGTGGGCATCCAGAAAATCAAATACCTCGGAAGCAAAGGTCAAATAGGCTGTCAGGTGCTCCCCGTCTGGCACATCATGATATTGTGCTTCAATGCCATTTTCCTGTAATTCCCTGACGACTCTTTGCGAGGCCTGGGCTGTATTAGCTGTGTCTGCCGTGCCATGGATCAGCATCACGGCCACCTTATCCACCAGGTTATTAAAAGGATAGTTGTCGGTGACGATTGGGCCCGCACTGGCCACGATACCCCTGATTGCATCTGGATATTTCGCCGCAAAATGGAATGCTGAAGAGCCTGATGGGTTCTGGCCGTGAACAAATACTCGCGTGGTGTCAGCATTGTATTCCGCTGCAACCAGATGCAGGACGTTGACAACATCTTGCTCTGCACGCTGATCTTCTTCCTCGGTCCAGCCCGCAGCAGGCGTTGATGGGCCCGCTGGTCGGTCCACAGGGTAAGGACTGCCGTAATAGGGCTGCGCATATCCACGGTACCCCAACGGGGATATCACGATATAGCCACGCTGCCTGGCCTGCAGAACCAGGTCATTATCGTTTCGGTGATTGTTGTTGATACTTGGTCCTGCTCTCAAGGTAATAAGAACTGGCAGAGATTGATCTGGCGTCCACGTCTCAGGTACATACAATCTGTAGGGGATAGATTCACCCGTGCCAGGAAAATCATAAGCTCTGTATTGCTCACCTGTTTGGCGGTACATAGGCGCCACAGGATTAGGTGCCAAATTGTCATTAACCTGCATGCCTGGCAATCCAGCCTGAGCCAGCACTGCATTTAATGCAAACACAAATAGAAGCAGTAGGGTTTTTTGAATTCTCATGCCATTCTCCGGAAAAAATAACTTTGTTAGTAGCTAAACTAGCTGAATATTCCAGCAATTGTCCTGCAATTTCAAGGCAGCCTTGGAAATCTTAACAGGTGCCAGTTCACTTATATTGTTACTTGGCAACCCTTTTGCTAGTCTCTTGCGTCCGGGCCACCAAAAGGGATTCACCATGTCACAGATCAAATCACTCTTCATCATACTCTTTTTAGCTTTCCTGGCGTCCTGTTCAGCGGAAAACGCCACGGAGCAGGACCAGACAGCGGCAATTGATAATTCAGCCAACAGTACTGAATCAGACAATAGCATCGCTGGAACCGTCACCAGCAGCAATGGGCCGGAAGCTGGTGTCTGGGTTATTGCAGAAACCCACGACCTTGGTACACGCTTTGCCCGCATAGTAGTCACCGACGACCAGGGACGCTATGTACTGCCTGATATGCCCGATGCGTCTTTCGATATTTGGGTGCGGGGCTATGGTCTCGTGGATTCAGGAAAAGTATCTGCAGCACCAGGTGACAGCCTTGAATTGGCAGCTGTGCTAGCTCCGGACGCGGCGGCCGCCGCAGAATATTATCCCGCCGGTTACTGGTATTCCCTGTTAGAGATTCCTGAGGCCGAAGAATTTCCAGGTACCGGACCAACTGGCAATGGCATCAGCTCGCGCATTGAGCATCAGGCAGACTATGTTCGCCTGGTTACCAACGGTGGTTGTATCGTTTGTCACCAGATTGGTAATAAAGCCACTCGTGAATTACCTGCACTGTTTAATGGTTTCGACACCAGCGCAGCCGCCTGGAGCCGACGTATTCAGTCAGGTCAGGCAGGGGGTTTCATGACGCGCACATGGACCAGCATGGGGATCGAACATGTTTCCAAAATGTACGGCGACTGGACCGATCGCATTGCAGCAGGCGAGTTACCTCCCGTACCAGAACGCCCACAAGGTGTGGAACGCAATGTTGTTATCACCCAATGGGACTGGGCAGATCCAACCGCTTACTTGCATGATGTGGTGTCCACGGATCGTCGTAATCCGACTATCAACGGTTATGGAAAACTGTATGGCGCACTGGAAGAAAGTGCTGACTACCTGCCCGTACTGGATCCCGTCAATCACACCATAGACCAGGTTCCACTGACCATGATGGACCCTGAAGCCGGGCCTGTTGGAGGACCGCCCCTTGCAGAATCTCCTTACTGGGGCAATGAAACTGTCTGGGATTCAGCGGCCAATGTTCACAATCCCATGATCGACCAGGATGGCCGTGTGTGGATTACTGCCAGAGTACGTAACCGTGAGAATCCTGCATTCTGCCAGGAAGGTTCCGACCATCCTTCAGCACAAGGCTACCCAACCACTGCCGGTGGACGTCAGCTTGGCATGTATGATCCTGAAACTGGTGAATACACTCATATTGATACCTGCTTTGGCACCCATCACCTGATGTTTGCAGAAGATGAGGACAATACCCTATGGACCAGCGGTGGTGGTCAAGTGATTGGCTGGCTCAACACTCGTGAATATCTAGAAACCGGTGATTACGAGGCGGCTCAGGGCTGGACACCCTTTATTATCGATACCAATGGTAATGGCGTGCGTGATGATTATGTCGGGCCCAATGATGACCCGGATGCAACAAAAGATACTCAGATCCTGCCTGGTTTTGGATTCTATGCAGTGAACCCGGCACCAGACGGCTCCATTTGGGGTTCCATTCTTGGCTATCCAGGCGGCGTCGCCCGTCTGGTCCCTGGAGATAATCCTGCTGAAACCGCACTGGTTGAATTTTACCAACCCCCTTTAGATGAAAACGGCGATCCCATAGAGGGCTTTTCACCGCGCGGCGGTGACGTGGACCGCAATGGTGTGATGTGGACTGCCATGGCCAGCGGGCACATGGCCAGCTTTGACCGCCGACTCTGTCAGGGCCCAATGAATGGCCCCGAAGCCACAGGTCAGCACTGCCCTGAAGGTTGGACTTTCTACACTGAGCCATTGCCTCAGTTTAAGAACCTTGATCGTCCCGGCTCTTCAGAAGGCTCCTATTTCACCTGGGTTGATCAGCACAATACCCTGGGATTGGGCGAAAATACGCCTATCAATACAGGCAACCAGAGCGGAGCTCTACTGGCATTGCATGAAGGTGAATTTGTCAGAATGAGCGTTCCTTATCCACTGGGTTTTTATACCAAGTGGATGGATGGTCGAATAGATGACCCGGATGCGGGCTGGAAAGGCCGTGGTATATGGGCCACTTTCAGTGGCCGTGCTCCCTTCCATATGGAAACAGGGGAAGGCACTACAAGTATTGTGTACCACTTCCAGGTTAGGCCGGATCCTTTGGCTAAATAATCGGTTTTTGAAATTACGTTGGGGCACAGGGTCGTGTGTCCCAACAAAAAAATCTCTGCCCAACTATCCGCCCAACTATGAGGGCAATAGAAAAATTATCTGTTATCGGGGGGCTGCAGCCAAAGCGCTTCAACGGCAACAGGTGCTGTCAGGGTATTGAGGAAGGCTTCCAATTGATTCAGTTCAAAAGGCATTAGACCAATAGGCTCTTCAGCCTCATTGTGACCGATCATTGCAAAGGGTGCCTGGTTGTAATGGTCAAGAACTTCCGCAAGTGTATTTAACTGCCCCTTGTGCATATAGGGCGCTGTTCCTTCCAGGTTGCGTAAAGAAGGTGACTTCATCGCACCGATCAGTTCTACGCCGTCTCTGGCAAAAGTAAGTTCCAGGCATTGTCCAGGCTGCGCATCACTGTACGCCCCAAGGCAATTAAAAAAGTCCGCCCTGACTTCATGAATACCATCTATCCGACCTCTATCCGGTAAGTCTCCAGGAAAAGAGAGAATACCCGTATTGTGGAATTCAAAATTGGTAAACAGCGGACCATTATGACATTCCATACAGCGCCCTTTTCCCACAAACAAACGCAATCCTTTTTTTTCATCGTTTGAAAATAGGCTACTTGGCACCTTTGAGTTGGCGGAAACAAGTTCAGCGTATTCATCGAATCTTGAAAGTGAAGGCAGCAGTATTTGTTCATAGGCTGCAATGGCTTTGCCTACATTGGCAAATGTCGTATTCACCAGTTCCCTGTCGACTACTGTCATGCGTTCCCAGGCATTGTTCCAGTCTGTCTGAAGATCTGGACCAGCTGCTTCCGGAAAGCGTGAACGGTCACTAAAATCAGGTACGCTGCCAAATATTTCCTGATATAAGTTGTTGTAGAAAACATCTTCACTTACCAGACGCACAATGTACATACGATTACTGCCTTGCTCATTAGGGTCCTCAAGTGGCGATAAAGCCTGTGACCACAGACTGTCACGCCGCCCATCCCAATACAGCCAGGGACTAAATGCCAAACCAACAATGCTGGGCGTATTGCGACGGGACTGACCCAATGCCCTGCCCTTTTCCAGGCCATCACTAAAGCGTTTCTCAGGTTGATGGCAAGTTGCGCACGACACGGCGTCGTTAACACTAAGCCTGGTATCAAAGAACAGGGAATGACCGAGAGTGGCTGCCCGGGGATCATTTGCAGCACTATTACTCAGATCTTCTGGAAGCGGCGGCAAATTACCTAGCCACAACGAGTGTATTAATACTCTTTCGGAATCAGTCCAGGGTGTAGGAGGTTTATAGGCGAGGAAGAGCCAGCTTCCCGCCACGACAACGATGAAGAGGGCTGTCCCAGTAACAATTCTGAAAAAACTGGCGGGATATTTGTTCATAGCTCCAGGGTAATAAGGACTATGTCGTTGATGCCGGCATGCTCGATAGTGAACTCAAGCTCCCAGTATCCCATCATATGAAAACGCAGTCCCTGCAATGAGTAAGACCCTTCACCAGCGGGCTCAATTACTGGCGCTGTAGCAAGTCCATGGTTGTGCTCTGGCATACCGCCTACCAGGGAGAGGTCTGCACCTGTCACCGCAAGCCCCTGCGCATCCCGTAACTGGAGAGTCCAGCTGTGCATCTGATTAATGACGATCGGGTCTAACTCACTTTCTACACTGACTGTAAAAAGTTTGTTATTACTAGCCCAGGTTTGATCCTCACCCTGCTGAGCATTGGCTTCAATCACTAGCAATGAAAATACCATGAGTATGGCGGGCAAAACTTTTATCTTTAACACATTGTTTATCCTTGTCTCTTGTCTCTTGTCTCTTGTCTCTTTTATCCCTGTATCCCTTTATCCTTCAATTTCTTTTCCCTGTTCATCCACCAGTAACCCCCCTGAACAAAAAATGCCAGCAGGATAAACAGTGGTATATAACCATATCCGATATAACCTACTTCAAAGGGAAATACAGCGGTATATAACTCATTGGTATCCGGGTGCCTGGCAGTAACAATACCCAGGTAATTTCCGGACTCGGTGAAGTCGTGATTGATAGCGTACACATCCGGCTGTTTATCAGGAAATCTGTACAAAACAGTGGCCGCTTCAAGGTCTGTACTGCTCAGCGCCTCGACATCCTGCAACTGGGCAAACCGCCCCATGCCGGTAACATCTTTAATTACTCGAAAATCTACCGGCACTTCACCCAAATCACCATAGGTGTATTCCATAACAAATATTGTTTCACCAGTATCTGGCAGGTCTTCACAATAATCCTGATGTTCACGGGTAAGGGGCTGGTAAATTTTGAAATGGGCACTATAAAAGCCAATCTTGATGATGCACAAATCCCCTTCCGGGACAACACTGCCATGGGATTGCCCTTCAGAGACAAGGCCGAGCAGGCTAAGAAATAAAATCAAAGAGCTGAGTTTCATGGGAGGCGCAAATTAACAGAGGCAAGAGACAAGAGGAAAGATGCAATTATTATACACCTACACTGGCTGATAATCGGCTTTGGTCCCAGAGTCTCCACTATTTAACAGACAACAAACCTTACTGGAAGCTTGTCTCCTTCCTCTTGTCTCTTGTCTCTTGTCTCTTGTCTCTTGTCTCTTGTCTCTTGTCTCTTGCCTCTTGTCTCTTGTCTCTTGTCTTTTTCCTCTTGCCTCTTGCCTCTTCCCTCTTAGTCTTTCAAAGGCATGTATACATCCGTAATCATATCCTGCTCACGCACACCCGGCCCGACATTGACGTAATGGAAAAATAGTGGAAAGTCGCCCATTTCCTCTCCACTACCAGGCAACCATTCATAGGCAAGGAATTTAGCTGCGATGACATGGTCCCTGGAACCTGTATGCCTGGCCATTGCACAGCGGCAGGCAGGGATACTCTTGTTCACCACTCCCTGGGGATTTTCTCCAACTTCTTTCTCTATAGAGACACAAATGTCTAAGCGAAAGTCTTCGGGAAAGGTGTTTTTTGGGTCTGTATAATGAATCCCATAAGTGTTCCCCTTTTCTGGTGAAACGCCATTTTCCTTACGCCACTCTATGAATTTCATACTGGTGTTATAGGTCTGGCTTTCCGGCCCATGGTGCTCAAGGGCTGCAACCAAGGTTTCAGGGAAATCAATAATATCTACATGCATGGTGTTGAACTCCTTCTTGGGATGTATTTTGTTTTCATGATGCGCTATCCACCAGGTTTGCCAGTCTGGTTTACGCCTAAATTGGGTTGGTGATTGCCTATATTTTCTGCGAAAGGCCCTGGCAAAGGATTCGGGATAATCAAAACTTGCATCCATGGCGATATCCGTAATACGGCGCTGCCTGTTGAAAACCAGTTGCAGCGATGCTCGCTTTAACCTGGCCAGTTGGATAAAGCGCCCTACATTGATGCCTGTATAGGCATGAAATTGTCGGTGAAAATGGAATTTCGACAACCTGCAATGCTGGCTCAGGCTTTCCACAGTCAGCGTTTCATCCAAATTGGTAAAAATGAACGCAACAATATTCTCCAGGCTCTGCGTATGGTTTTCAGAAGTATTCATGGCCTATTAACTTAACTATCCAAGACCCTGCATAAGCTTTCCTGCATTATTTAATATTAACGAACAGTAAACCTGACCGAAATTGCTTTTCAGTAAGAATGCAAAATAATCTCAGGGAGTTTAGAATCGCGGACTCGCTAAAAACCTCAATACACATTTATCATGACTAAGCTTTATGCCTACCTAAAGATTGCCCTTGCCTTTTTACTGTATATCATCAGCGCCTTCACCGTTTTAGACACTATGTATTCACTGGTAATTCCCGACACAGTGACAGCCGTGGAAAACGCCTTCGGCAAATTCGTCATTCTTATATTCATGCTGGTACTGGCAAAATTTTCCCTGACAGCAGGTAAAGCCCAATTAAAAGTCGAATTAAACGGAGAACAGGGTGATAGTACTAAACAATCCGAGCCCATTGATGCAAATGACACCAGCCATCTAAACAATCCTGACAGCGTAATTCAGGAACCTGGAAAAGAGGCTGATAAATAAAGAAAAAACCCTTCTGAAACCCCAAAATACCTTGCTCTGGAGTAGGCGATGTTTTAATATCACGCCCTGATTGAACGCTGTCACGGCAACTGTTAAAACGGACCCGGAAACACGCCGTTAAAACAAATATTAACCATATAAAACAAATACTTGGCAAGCATTTAAGAAGCTATGCTGGCGTTGGCATTTGAAGTGTGATTTATTAAAGAGATCGATGTCCATTTATCTTCAACACAACCTCTGTTCACAACACAATTCAAGACTGCTATTAATACTGCAAACTTTGAATACAAGCATCGGCGCAAACATACACAAAATTCATAGATTTTTAATACCTAACAACACTGCTCTGGCATTTGAAGCCAAATAGGCAGAAATTTTAAGGATCGGAAAGTTATGGCATTCGTAGTCGCACTTGTATTTCTAGTTATTTTCTCAGTTGGCTTTCACTTCTGGAGTCCCTGGTGGCTCACTGATATTGCCTCCAACTGGGGCTCTATTGATAACACCATCCTGATCACATTCTGGGTTACAGGATTTGTTTTTGTGGTTCTTAATGGCTTTATGGCTTATTGCATCTACAAATACCGCTATGACAAAAATCGCAAGGCCGTTTATGAGCCTGAAAATCACAAGCTGGAAATCTGGCTTACTGTTTTTACGGCCATTGGTGTTGCCGCCATGCTTGCACCAGGTCTGGTGGTTTGGGCTGATTTTGTCACCGTGCCTGAAGATGCCCATGAAGTAGAAGTGGTAGGGCAACAATGGAAGTGGAGCTACCGGTATCCAGGCGCAGACGGTGTTATGGGTACGGCAGGCAACGAATATGTTTCTGCAAGCAATCCCCTTGGGGTTAATCCGGATGATCCTTTCGCACAGGATGATATTGTTGTTGAAGCCAAGGAGATGCATTTGCCTCTTAATGAGCCGGTTCATATCCTCATGCGTTCAAAGGATGTATTGCATGACTATGCCGTCGCCCAGTTCCGCGTAAAAATGGATATGGTGCCCGGTACAGTCACCTACATCTGGCTGGAGCCTACCGTTGCAGGTCGATACGACATTCTCTGCGAAGAGTTTTGTGGTCTTGGTCACTTCGTTATGCGCGGTACTGTAGTTGTTGAAGAACGTGAAGATTATGATGCCTGGCTCGCCACTCAGACAACTTTTGCCCAAACTCAAGCGGTGGCTGCTGGTAATGCCCAGGCAGGACAAGGTACCTACGCAGTCTGTGCCGCTTGTCATGGCCAGAACGGTGAAGGCAATGTGGCGCTTAATTCGCCCAAAATAGCTGGTCAGGAAGACTGGTATATTCGCCAGCAAATTGAATATTACAAACTTGGTGCCCGCGGCACCCATCCCGATGACATCTATGGCGCTCAGATGGCACCAATGGCAGCCATACTGGTCAATGATCAGGCCATCAACAATGTCACAGCTTATATAGATACCCTACCAGACGTAAATGCACCTGAAACTGTCATCGGCAATTTGGCCGTTGGTGCCGATTTGTACCAGGGTAAGTGCTCGGTCTGTCACGGTAAAGAAGGACAAGGTCGTTGGGGTGTACATGCTCCTCGATTAGCGGGAATGACTGACTGGTATCTGGTCCGTCAGCTACAGAATTTCAAGCAAGGGGTACGCGGCACTCACCCCGAAGATCAACTAGGCTACCAGATGACCCACATGGTCAGTGCCCTGGCTGATGATGAGGCAATTAATGACGTCGTTGCCTATATCAACACTTTGCAGTGATTCTTTATTAATTAGCATTAAAAGCACTAACAGAATTTGATATTTAGCACCCGGTCAGCAATTAACTGGCTGGAACTAGGAGAAAGTAATGGCCTATATCCCCATAGCGGATCAAACCGATGAGATGCATGATCCGCAAAGTTTTATAACCAAGTACATCTGGAGTCAGGATCACAAGGTGATCGCTATCCAGTATGGCGGCATTGCCATCCTCGTTGGCCTGTTAGCTTTGGTCTTGTCAGTATTGATGCGTCTGCAATTGGGGTTTCCGGACACATTTGCCTTTATCGACCCGGCTGATTACTACCAGTATGTGACCATGCATGGCATGATCATGGTGGTATACCTGCTTACCGCCCTGTTCCTTGGAGGTTTCGGTAACTACTTGATTCCTTTGCAGATTGGCGCTCGGGATATGGTCTTTCCCTTCCTTAATATGCTCAGTGTCTGGGTCTATTTGTTATCGGTAATTATCCTGATAGCCAGTTTCTTTATAACTGGCGGTCCAGCTGGTTCTGGCTGGACCCTCTATCCTCCGCAAGCCATTACTGAAGGCACGCCTGGCTCAGATGGCGGCATCATTTTAATGCTAGCTTCTCTGGCTGTGTTTATTGTTGCCTTCACCATGGGCGGCCTGAATTATGTCACAACAGTTCTGCAGGCGCGTACCCGCGGCATGACTATGATGCGCATGCCACTGTCAGTGTGGGGTATTTTTGTCGCCACAATCCTGGGCCTGTTTGCTTTTCCAGCCCTGTTTGTTAGTGCCGTGATGATGTTTTTTGACAAGATGCTGGGTACTAGCTTCTTCATGCCTGCCATGGTATCTCTGGGTGAAACACTGGAACACACCGGCGGCAGCCCTGTACTTTTCCAGCATCTATTCTGGTTTTTCGGGCACCCTGAAGTGTATATCGTTGCTCTTCCCGCATTCGGCCTGGTCTCAGATATTCTCAGCTGCCATGCACGTAAAAATATTTTTGGATACCGCATGATGGTTTGGGCAATTATCGCTATCGGTGGTTTAAGTTTCATTGTTTGGGCGCACCATATGTACGTCAGTGGCATGAATCCATACTTCGGATTCTTCTTTGCCTTCACTACGCTGATTATTGCAGTTCCAACAGCCATCAAAGTCTATAACTGGGTACTGACACTGTGGGAAGGCAATATCCGACTTACTGTTCCAATGTTGTTTGCCTGCGGCTTTATCTTTACTTTTATTCACGGCGGACTGACAGGCATTTTCCTGGGGAATGTGACTGTTGACCTGCCACTGTCTGATACCTATTTCGTGATTGCTCATTTTCATATGGTGATGGGTGTCTCGCCGGTACTGGTATTGTTTGCAGCGCTTTACCACTGGTATCCCAAAGTGACTGGCAAAATGTTCAATGTCACCTTGGGCAAGATCCACTTCTGGGCAACTTTTTTTGGTACTTATGCCATCTACCTACCCATGCATTACCTTGGCATTATGGGGCTTCCACGTCGCTACTACACCATGGGTACTACAGATTTCTTGCCTGATTCAGCGCAAACTCTGAATGCCAATATCACGTTAGCGGCAATTTGGGTGGCCCTGTTCCAGCTCATCTTCGTATACAACATGATCACTAGTCTCTGGAAAGGCAAAAAAGCCGATCCAAATCCTTGGGAAGCTACTTCACTGGAATGGCAGACTCCGGATAACCCGCCTTGCCATGGCAACTGGGGTGCAGAACTACCTACCGTTCATCGCTGGGCCTATGAGTACAGTGTTCCTGGTGTGAAAGCAGATTTTGTGCCGCAGAATATGCCGGCAGAAGATGTAGAAACAATTGATGGCACCCCCTACAAAGGCCACGATGGATGAGTTTTTTAAAAAGCATCTTTGACAAGCCATGGGATTACCAGGGTGAAGATCCCGGTTTAACGGGGACAGAAATTGCGGAAGGCTTGCATCCCAAACGGATCGCCCTGCGTATGTTCCTCGCAGTGGTTTTCGTTGTCTTCATGCTTTTTATTGTTGCCTACTACATCCGCATGGACCTGGAAGATTGGCGGCCCATGCCAGAGCCCACACTACTCTGGATCAACACGCTGCTGCTTTTTTTCTGCAGTATTGTCATGCAATGGACTCGAGGCGCGGCAAGGCTGAGCGAACAGAATAAAGTCAAATGGGGAATGGTTGTCGCGGGTGCCTTCACTATGGCTTTCATCTATGGCCAAGTAAGCGCCTGGGAAGAACTTAACAATGCGGGTTATTTTCTGGCCAGCAATCCAGCGAATTCCTTTTTCTATTTACTGACAGGTCTACATGGATTACATATCCTTGGCGGTCTGTGGGTATGGACCCGATCTACTTTCAAGGTCTGGTCCGGAACCGAAGTTAAAGCCATCAGGCTAAGTGTGGAATTGTGCGCAGCATATTGGCACTTTCTGCTCCTGGTCTGGCTTGTACTTTTTGCACTTTTGTCTTATACCTGACATTTTAGGATGATTTTATGAGTGGAGATTCACTTACCCTTTCGCAACATCCCGATAGCCTAGTCGACGACTGGTCTGACGATAAAGAAGCCTTCCATGTACCCTGGGGCAAGGTGATGATGTGGATATTCCTCGTCAGTGACACCTTTATCTTTAGTTCCTTTCTGATTGGATACATGAATGTTCGTCGAACTACTACTGAACCCTGGCCTTATCCCAGCGAAGTTTTTGCCCTTGAGTTATTCGGCAACAATGTCCCGCTGATCCTGATTGCCATCATGACTTTTATCCTGATTACCAGCTCAGGCACCATGGCATTGGCCGTACGGTATGCCCATTTCAAGGACAAGAAAAAGATTTTCATTTTAATGTGCGCTACAGCAGCCTTTGGCGCTAGTTTTGTCGGTATGCAGGCGTTTGAGTGGACCAAACTGATTTCTGAAGGCGTTCGTCCTTGGGAAAATCCATGGGGCGCGCCTCAATTTGGCTCTGTCTTTTTTATGATCACAGGATTCCACGGCCTGCACGTATCTTGTGGTGTGATCTACCTGCTGGTAGTGGCGACAAAGGTGCTTAAAGGCCACTACGATGTGAAAGGTGACTATTCCATTGTTGAGATTACCGGTCTTTACTGGCATTTTGTTGATCTGGTATGGGTATTCATTTTTGCTTTTTTCTATCTTTGGTAACTTTTTATATACTAATAAATTATTTTAAATTACAAATTTTTAAATTTTAGCGGTTAAGGTTTTTAATTATGGAAAACGTTGAAACACAACAACCCGTTCAGGCCCAGGAAGAAGGTGGCCAGCAACATCCAATAGGTGTATATCTGAAAGTCTGGATTTTGCTGTTCGTGCTCAGTTTTTTTTCCTATATGGTGGATTATTTTGATTTCCAGGGCATGTTGCGCTGGACCTTGATTATCACATTCATGTTCCTGAAAGCAGGCTTTATTGTTGCAGTATTCATGCATATGATGTGGGAGCGGATGGCACTTATTACCGCTATTTTGGGCCCTCCCCTGCTATTGTTATTTTTGATCGGTTTCATGATATCTGAAGGCTTTTATGTTTTTGGTACTCGCGTGGATTACATGGGTCGTCCAGAAGTTGCTGAAAGAAACCATGTGGTTCACGAGGAAAGTAATGAAGGAGGCGCAGAAGAAACCCATTAATTTACCTTTTCCTCTTATAAGAGTAATTACAATTAGCCATGGTTAGCGAAGAAGACAAGCTGGAACAATATGAAGAAGGTAGCGATGCTGATGTGGATGCATTTGCTTTCATCGTATTAATCGTGATTATCGGCTTAACCATAGTCCATTACATTTCTTCCTGAAATTACACCTTTATAGAGTACTTAAGGGCCGGTTTTTGCCGGCCTTTTCATTTCAATTTTCCTTTTATTTTCCCTTCTCAATTTTCAACCCATAGCCCTTTAATATCGGTTCCTGGAACCAAAGAACACACGCTTACGTTGATCTACATCAATGCCGCGTGCGCATTGTATTTTTACACTAGTTACATAGCTTAGAAATATTCTCATTAAAACTGGAGTATTCGACATGGTACTTATTATTTGTAGTGCACTGGCAGTTATTGCAGTTGGCGGTATCGCTATCACGTTTGTCGGCATTGTCACTCACAAAATTCACGTATAGAAACCGAGCCCACCTCCCAGGTCGACATTTATTAGCCAGTTTTAGATTGAGCTGATGAATATCGGTCGGCTTTTTTGCCCGCATCCCAAAACCACATTAATCCGCCAGCCTATTTGTGGCATAATTGGCGGCCTTTGAAATTCTTTAGTTCTTCATAATTCTTCATGAAAGCAAAAATATTCACCATTGGTGAACTTGAAATTCGTTTTAACTGGGCAGTTGCGCTGTTTATCCTTGTGGTGTTTTCAGGATTTGTGCGTCTTGGCATCTGGCAAATGAGTCGCGCTCAGGAAAAGATTGATCTGCAGGAAACCTACAACGCACTGGGCGAGGGTTTTGCCACGCTTATTGAAGATGTCGGGATGACCGGTCTTGAAAATGACGCCCTGACTATCCAAAACCTGCATGTGTCCATGACAGGAGAATTCATGAATGATAGAAACCTGTTCCTGATTTATCAGACCTACCAAAATACTCTGGGTTATGAAGTAGTCACCCCATTCAAGCTGCAATCGTCAGACAAAATTATCTTTGTTAGCCGTGGTTGGGTTAATGCAAATACTTACGAGGGTGTGAAAGAAAAAGTACTGCCCATAACAGGTACGCGCACACTCCAGGGCCAACTGTTTGTCCCCACGCCAAAACAGGCCGCAAGAACCAATCTAGTTGAACTGTCCAACCCACAGTGGCCGCTGGAAATACGCTTTCTAAATACTCTGGAACTGGCTCCATTGTTTGGAGAAAGTTTTTTCCCTTACGAAGTGCGACTGGACGAGAACCAACCTGGTATTTTTATCCGACACTGGGATACTGTCTATGTGGATACAGGGCGTAATTTTTCCTATGCCTTACAATGGTTCTCAATGTCCCTGGCCCTGCTGATTGTGGCTTTCGTTCTCAGCAGTAATATTTTGCAGCTTATGCAGAAACGCTCGAAGCCCCTGTAAAGCACTCTTTCAGGAATTATTGAGTAATTCCGAAACGGTTGTTATTTTTTTGGCCAATAACCAAAGAAGAGCTACCTTACTTCGACGTCATCACCCAGATGCCGTCCCATTCCTTTGGGTCCATATTCTTGATCAGGTGGTCACAACGTTCAATATATAATTTTGAACACTTGTCTTCAGGATTCAGCTTCAGCACATTAGCAAACATGGTTTTGCCCTTTTCCCAATCACCTGTTTGATAGCATTCCATGCCATCTCTGAAAACTCCAAGCGCTTCCACCATATTAGGAAAGGATTCATCAGTATGGTAATCAAGCAGTTCATACACACCTACAGGTTCAGTTTTTCCTTTCACGACCACGTTGTCTATCAGGCGGTGACGGTAACTGCTCTTGAGTTCGTCCAAACAGGGTTGGCTGATCAGGATATGTGACCCGTACTGTTTACAAGCACTTTCCAGCCTGGCTGCAAGATTCACGCCGTCGCCTATGACGGTGTAATCCATGCGTTTGGGTGAACCGATATTTCCTGAAACCACACGGGCAGTATTAAGACCAATACCGATATCAACAGGCTCCTTACCCACTTTGAGTTGAGCTTTGTTAAAGCCAGCCAACTCAGTCATCATACGAATGGCAGCCTTGACCGCCCGATCCGGATCAGCCTCATGGGGGAAAGGTGTGCCGAATATCGCCATCAGAGTATCCCCTATAAATTTATCGAGCATGCCTCCTTCTTCTGTCACTACATCCACCATCAGGGTGAAATAGTCATTCAATAGCTCCACAATACCCTGAGCGCCAAGCTTCTCACTGAGCGTAGTGAAACCACGGATATCTGAAAACAGGATTGTGGCCACACTGTCCTGACCGCCCAATAGTTCGCCACCATCGCCCATCAGTTTATCGGCCAGACCCGGATCCATGTAACGGGACATTGCGGACTTTATGCGTACTTCCGAGCTGATGTCATCCAGTAGAATCATGGTTCCCAGTTTTTCCTCATCTTTGCCTTTCAGGGGCAGGATCGTGGCATTAATAGAAACCTCTTCTCCCCGGCAATCAAGTGTGGCATCCAGCATGATTTCCACTTCCTGGCTTTCTTCCACCTCATTGATTTTCTCGACTATCCAGGTATTTTTGTCACCAAAGAATTCGCTGGCATTGTGTTGCAAAACATCGACCTCGCGGGTTTGCAAAATACGCCGGCTAGCCTGATTACAAGTGACAATGACGCGGTCGTTATCCATGGTAACTACGCCATTAGACATACTTTCCAGCATGCTTTCGTTATAGTTTTTCATCTGCTGCACATGCTGGAACAGACTGGCGTTTTCCAGCCCTATAGCAATCTGGGAGGTAAATGCCGTCAAACGTTGATTGTCTTCATCAGTAAATGGCCCACCCAGTTTGTTCAGTACCTGGGTGACACCGATAATCTTGCCGTCCTTGTTTCTGACCGGGGAACACAACATGGAACGGGTAAAATAGCCCGTCTGCTTATCTACAGCAGGGTTAAAGCGCAAATCCGCATACGCATAAGGAATATTGACCGACTGGCCACTGGTAAACACGTTGCCTGCAATACCCTCATTGTTAGGGAAACGTAATTCAGTAGCACCCAATCCCTGCCCAATTTGTGTATACAGCTCATCGGTTCGCTCATCACTAAAGAAAAGTGTAGAGCGGTCAGCATTGAGCATCTTGGTGATCGCGCCCATGATCATCTGCAAAAGCGGACCCAGATTAATTTCTGAAGAGACATCGGACACCACTCGTAAAAACTCTGCTTCCTGTTGCCGTAGGGCATTCATTCGTTCCACATACATGGTGCCCTGCAGAACAATGACTACCTGGTTATTGATAGCTTCCACCAAGGTTAGGTCTTCATTGGTAAATCCGCCTTTGCGTTTGTTCAGTGTCTGGGCAACACCAATAATTTCACCCCGTACCGTACGCACCGGTACACAAAGAATGTTTCTGGTTTGGAATCCACTCTGCTGATCAATGCTCTGATTGAAACGGGGATCATCATAGGCATTTTTGACGATCTCAGCCTTGCCATGGGTGAAAACCCAACCGGCAATACCCGTGTTATTCAAGAAGCGGATTTCCCTTTCCACACCACCAAGCGCTATCCGGGAGTACAACTCATCTGTCTGCGGATCATTGAGGAATAAACTGCCCCGTTCTGAATCCGTTACCTTGGTGACTTCTTCAACAATGACCTGAAGCTGGTGATCCAGGTTGTCTGCCCTGGCGACTTTCTGGCTGATATCCAGGACGAGCCTGAGCAATATTCTGGAATGAGTGGGAGGCTTTTGCAGGAGCCTTCTTTCGTGAAGTTTTCCTGGCCGGCTTGTTCGCCGTTTTTTCTTCCATCGGGCGCTTAGGCATCGACACTCTCCAGTTGGGCTCTTAGCTGGGCAATGGTTTCGCGCAATTCTACATTTTCATTCTCACTTTGGCGTTTAGCTTCTCGCAGAGATTCCTGGTGATTAAAATTGCTTAATCCCAGTTCCTCACGCAGCGAAGCAATGGTTTTTTCCAATTGCCCGTGTTGACTATTTGATTCTGCTTTTTCCCGCTGCACTTGCGTTTCCCCGTCAAGACGAATCTGCTCAAGTTGCTCACGCAAGACCCTGGAAGTATCGGATAACTCATTTACTTCTGAAGACCACATGGACTTGTTATGTTGCAATTCGTTTTCCCGCTCAAATTGTAGGCCTTCCATTTCCTCACGCTGGTTCTGAATAGTCTCTTTCAATTGGCCAATTTCATTACTCGATTCCATATGGGCCTTCTGTACTGCCTGCTCTTTTTCCAGCAGAAGGTTATCAATTTCTGCGCGTAGAGACTGAGCCACTTCTTTTAATTGGATAATTTCCTTGCCGGAATCACGCACAGACTCGGACACTTTCTGCTCCGTCTCTGCATGACATATATCCAGCTCCTGGCGTAGGGCTGTGACAATGTCTTTCAGGTGGCGAATTTCTTTCTGAGTCTCCAGGTCGATTTGACCTTCCTGAGAACCGATGCCCGCCTGTGATTGAATATCTGAGTGTTTTTCCATTAAAAATCAATCACCTAAATGGATCAACCGGATGTGATAAACCTTTATGGTGGGTTATTGCCAGAACTACGAAACATGCGCCTATGGTGCAATTTTAGAGGTAATCGAGGATTTCTGCATCAAACCAGCAGGTTACTCAAGATACAGTAATTATTCTGGCAAACACCACGGACCCGGATATATTGGTTCGCTCAATGCCAGCTGCCACCAAGCTGACAGTAACTCTTTAATTTCTGCTGAATTTATCTTTTTGGATTTCAGCGAACTCAATAATGCTTCAGAAAGTTCCGGTGGCACAGTTTTTCCATCGACACCCCCACCGAAATGCGCAAAACGAGACAATTGAAAGAAAGAAAGATTGAATTTTAAATTTCTGGATAAATGCGGGGGTAAAAACACCTCTACGCCAGGTTTTAATTTATTTAGCTGATCACACAGAACAACCAGGGGGTATGGCGATCCCATATGAAAGCTTACTGAAATTGCCGACTGCTCACCGTGTGCTACAACTTCATGCATCGCACTGGCTGGAATAAACAATATCTGCCCTGGTTTCAATTCAAAATCGAGAGGTTCTGTAGCCATTCGCGCTTCGAAATCACTGTGGTCGTATATCAGCTTCTGTTTAAATTGTTCAGGAACTGGCCACACGCGTACGTGTTTAGAACCTTTGATATGCATCAGAAATCCGTCTGCAAAGTCACAGTGGGCTTTATAACAGTGCTCGCCACAACTCATCCATAAATTTGATTTAAGGTAATATCCCATTGAGTGTTTTTCAGCCATCCCGATTTTGAATTCATCATTGAAGACCTGCCATGCCCATTCCGCATTTTTGCGCAATGTTCCACCATCATCGCGATAGTCAATCAATTCCAGGTTGCCATGAACCGGCAAGCCTTGATGAATGCCTGAGCTGAATCTGTTGAAGCATTCCGGATCATTCTGATCGAAAAAAGAAATTTTTTGAATCGAGTCGTTTTCCGAACCCTGCTCCAAGCATTGCATGTCAGCAGAAACAACATCAGTTTCAAGCATGTCCAATGCCCAGGAAACCGGGTCTGAGGGAAAAGGAATGCCAGCAGGCATATCAAGGATTCTGGGGGTGTGGGTCTCAAGACAGTCAGTGAGTATAGGCATAGGGTTTACTACGAAATCGAATTATTCTGTTATTTTCAGCACATTAAGAATAACCTTTCATTCCAGTTATTTCTATGTAATATAGTGAAAATAAATTACACAAATCAACCATAAGGCTTCTTAAGTTTTCTTGAATTTTATACCTGCATACGTGGTTGTGACATCTTTTAGACTATATATTTTAGACTATAAATTTTAGACTATAAAAACAAGTTCTGGAGACTAATCATGTGGCAACTACCAACAAAAATATTTCTCAGTTTAACGACGAGCTTTTTTCTTTGCCATACAGCAACAGCAGACTTTATTCAGGATTGCATTACCGTTAATCATCAATATGCTCTAGCAAGGGATCATGGTGATATTGCTGCTTATGGCAGGCTCTTTGCCGATGAAGCTGTATTTTTTATGGAAGGTGAGCCTTTCCAGGGTAAAACTGCAATTTTAGACCGCCTTGCCGGAGGAGAATCGGAATCCTTTGCCCGGCTCCTGATTTCGACTGTCAATATCACTGACAACTATGACGGCACAGCCAGCGGCATCATTTATTTCACCATGTTTCAGGCTCCGGTTGAAGACAGCAAGGTATTGCCCATTACTTCCTATAATATTTTTATGGGTGAATACCACGACACATACTTGCAAACCGAGCAAGGCTGCAAGATTTTGAGGCGCGAAACGACACCTACGTTCATGGGAGTAGAATAAAGTGCTTAGAATCGGACTCTTGGTCTGTTTCTTTTTTGTTCTCGCCGCATGCAGCGAGAACAATTCACAAAGCGCTGATCTTATTTTTCATAACGCCCGGGTTGTTACCGCAAATAGTGATTTTAATATTGTTCAGGCAATCGCTATAGTCGATGGCAAGATTTTTGCCACAGGGAGCAATGAAGAAATACTTGCTTTAAGTGGTGAGCAAACCATAGTTACCGATCTCAACAATCAGATGATTTTGCCAGGCCTGATTGATACCCACCAGCATGTCCTTAGTCCAGCGATGTCAGAATTTGATCATCCCATACCGTCTATGATAACTGTGGCCGATGTACTTGAGTACATAACGTCACGCGCGAATGTCATCCCGGAAGGCGAGTGGATTTGGGTAAGAGATGTCTTTCCCACACGTCTGCAAGAATACCGCTATCCAAGTCGCGCCGAAATGGATAATGCCGCACCCAATCATCCGGTAATTTTCGCCCCTTTTGACGTTTCTCCAGTGGTTTCAGTAAACAGCATGGCCTTGGCAGCCATGGGTATTGACAGGAACTTCCAGCCTGAATTTTCTGACGATATTCTCAGAGACGACGACGGTGAGCCTACCGGCATCATTAAAAACCACCAGCGTTACATAGATGATGAAGGCAGGCAGATGAGCACTGCCTACCAGGATCGCCGTTCACAATATGCGAATATGACACGACTCTATAACAGTGTCGGCTTTACAACGATTACCGACCGAAACACAGCGGGTGATGTTGCAGATTTTTATAAAACTATTGCCGACAGTGGCGATGCAACTGCCAGGATATCAATATTCCACACTCTTGATTCCAGTCAGGACATCCCAGATATAAAAAATGAAATAAAGCGGATTGCACAATTGCCGCTGCATATTGAAAAGGATCCACTGATTCAACTCATAGGTATTAAAACCTATTCTGACGGCGGCATTTTGAGTGGCAGTTCTTATATGCTTAAACCATGGGGAGTTAATGAACTCTATCAAATTAGCGATCCCGCATATCGTGGAAAACTGTTTAATACCAGTGAGCGGTTATCTGAAATGATAATAGCCGCAGTCAACGAAGGACTACAGTTTACCTCCCACGCCGTTGGTGACGGTGCAGTTAACGAAGTAGTAGAGGCTTATGTCGAAGCCGCAAAATCTGTACCGGTGAAAGGCAGCCGCGCATCTGTGACACACAGTAATTTCATGTCCGAGTGGGCTATTGAAAATATGGCCGAACTGGAAATTGTGGCTGATGTGCAGCCCTTCTGGTTATACCTGGATGCTAATGCCCTGATTAGTCATTTTGGCTATGATCGGCTACGATACTTTCAACCTTTGCAATCACTCTTTAACGCGGGAGTTGTTGTCGCGGGAGGCTCCGATCACTGGCTGGCAGAGGATCCCAATAACGCGACAAACCCCTTTAATCCGTTTCTGGGCATGTGGATCGCCATGAAACGAGAGGCTCGCTATGTCGATGAGGCTATTTACCCTGAGGAAAGACTAAACATCCGACAGGCATTACAAATGTATACGCTAAATGCAGCCTATGCACTTTCCCGGGAACAGGATCTTGGCAGTCTGGAAGTTGGCAAACTCGCAGATTTCGTTGTCATCGACAGGGATATTCTAAACAGTGCCGTCGACGATATACGCGATACCAGGATATTGCAGACCTACTTGGGAGGAGAACTGGTTTATCAAAGTGAATAAGGATTAATCCGACCTTGGAAGTATCAGGTGTTTTCATTTGGTCCTGAAACAAGCTATCCCTGATACTGAGCCTCCCGAAGCTCTCCGGCAGACATATATCTCATTCTTTTTATTTCCTTCTTTCCTCTCTGGATTAATCATTATCTGTTATATATTCTTTCACTAAACACTCGTTTAGTCACTTACACCGTGCTGATTCCTCTATCCATCACCCCAGGATTTCCACATTGATAATAATGACAAAAACAGGGATACGGCTGGAATGAAGCGCCACTCCAATAAGATCAAAGAACTGATTTCCATCATGCTTTCAGTGCCTGCGGGCACTGTCTTACGTAAAGTGCTGCTCGCGCTTACCTTGCTATTTTCTTCAATAACGATTGCCCAGGAATCAGTTAATCAAATAATAAGCAGCAGTGAAGAAAAAAGCCGTGAAATTCCCCATCTGGAAGCCGAAGTGGAAATCGATGGTGTCATGGATGAGGATGTCTGGGACCGGGCTACGCTAATCAATGATTTCCACCAGTATCAGCCAGTGGAATACGCCGACCCTAGTCAACGCACGGATGTGCGTATTTTCTATACAGAAGACGCTCTCTATATTGCTGCGAGGCTTTGGGATGAATTGCCTGATCAGATTGCAGCCAGCATTCTCCGGCAGGGACAGGCCGTGGGAGCTGATGACGTCTTTACTGTAATTCTCGATCCCTATCTGGACCGACGTAACGGATACCGCTTTGAAGTAAATTCCAACGGCGTTCGGGCAGAGGGCCTGTACCAGAATGTAACAGGTGTTGAAAGCAGCTGGAATGGTATCTGGCAGGCTAGTGCAAGTCGTGATGAGCAGGGCTGGATCGCCGAAATGCGTATACCCTTCCAGACGATTTCATTTAGTACTGACTCCAGTGCCTGGGGTATTAATTTCAACCGCACCATCAAGCGTGAAACGGAAAGTATCGCCTGGGTATCACGCAACCGACAGGTTAACCCAGGTGTCGCGGGTACCATCACGGGTCTCTCGGATTTGCGCCAGGGCCGCGGGCTCGACATTGTCCCCTCAATAGTAACGCGCGCCATACGCCGATTTGGGGCCGCCAATGAAAGTGATTCAGCCTTTGAACCGCAAGTGGACTTGTATTACAAGGTCACTTCACAACTTAATGCTTCGCTGACCATTAACACGGATTTTTCCGCAACTGAAGTAGACAGTCGACAGGTTAACCTGACACGTTTTGGCCTGTTTTTCCCGGAAAAACGTGATTTCTTCATTCGCGATTCCGACATCTTTCAATTTGGCCAATTAGGGGCAGCCGCAGTAGCGGGTGCTTCAGGAAACGCATCCATTCCAGCATCCGCCGCTCAGAACGCCAGACCATTTTTTTCCCGACGTCTTGGCCTGGGTCTTTCCGGGGAGCCAGTTGATATCAATGCTGGTGCCAAAGTCAGTGGTCGAATCGGGGACTGGAATCTGGGTTCTCTGTTGATCAACCAGGACGAAGATATCGCATCAGGAGTAGCTGCAGACACTATTTTTGTTGGCCGGGCTTCATTAAATGTATTGGCTGAATCCCAGGTAGGCGTAATTGCTACAAATGGCGACCCGCAGTCCAATCTGGATAATAATTTGATAGGAGCAGATTTCAACTACCGTAATACCCGACTGGCCAATGGTAAAACCGTTGAAGCGTCCGCTTTTTACCAGCAATCCGACACTGAAGGCAAAAGCGGAGATGATGCCTCCTACGGAGTAGTGATCAATTATCCCAGCAATCAGGGCTGGAAAGGGTCTTACCGTTATAAAAAAGTGGAAAAAAACTTTGACCCTGCAGTAGGATTTGTCAATCAAACAGGTATTGAGGATTACAGTGTTGATACCAAATACACGCATTTTTTTGCACCAGGTGGTTTCCTGCGTACAGTTGCCGGTTACATAGACCTCTATAAATCACTATCCCTTGAGGATGGTGATTACATCACCGATGTAAAAACTGTACGCTGGGCCATTCTCGACAATAAAGGTGATTTTCTTTTTGGCCGCTTTATCGATAACAAGGAGAATCTTCGTAAGGATTTCACAATATTTCGTGCCTCAGATAGCGACCGTACCATTGTTATCCCGGCAGGGTCGTATTCATTTTACGAGACAATGATTGGAGTAATCCTGGGGAATCAACGAGTCTTATCAGGACGGCTGGATAGGCGTTGGGGAGAATATTTTGATGGTGAAAGAGACCGGGTATTGGTAAATGCCAGTTGGCGGCCAAATCGTAATCTCCAACTTACAGCCCAATACACAGAGAACAAAATTGAACTTCCCCAGGGCAATTTCACTACACGCCTGTTTTCTATTAACACCCAGATAACGTTTTCAGCAACCCTGTCCTGGGCCAATCTCATTCAATACGATAATGTATCGGAGAATTTAGGCATAAACAGTCGCCTGCACTGGATCCCCAAAGCCGGCCAGCAGGCTTTTCTGGTATTAAATTACGGTTTCGAGGATTTAGATAAGGACAATGTCTTTGAATCTACCATTGCCGATTTGTCTCTGAAGTTTAATTACACGTTCCGTTTTTAATTAAGCTGGCTTTCTTCTGCCGTAATTACTGAAGTGCGCCAAATAAAAACCACCAGAGATACTTTCAAGTATAAGTGGATTACCGGGAACGCTAACGCACCCCTCTCGGAAGGATTGATACATCAAAGGGGTCAGAGCAACTTGATTTTCATTTGTTTTGAAACTATCAGGAAAACTAGCATTATCAGGCGTGCTAGTCGCACGCCTTTCGGAAGGATTGATTCGAAATTTGGCTAAGCCAAATTCCTCTCCCCTGCGGTGCGCACTAAAATACGTTCGTCTGCGCTGCTTTGCAGCTTTCGAACCAAAGGTTCTCTTCTGACCTCCAAGTTCACCAAATAAAAAACCCGCCAGCAGGCGGGTTTTGTATTTGGCGCACTCGGAAGGATTCGAACCTTCGACCGCTCGGTTCGTAGCCGAGTACTCTATCCAGCTGAGCTACGAGTGCTTATTAGTTGTTATCTTAAATATATTACTTTTATCTCTGCCGAGCACTTCTCTTTATGTCCAAGCTGAGCTACGAGTGCAAATTTTATCTTCTATCTTCTATCTTTTATCTATCTTTTATCTATCTTTTATCTTTTTTTAACTTGTGGCTTGTAGCTTGCGACTTGCATATCGCCTCTTTCCGGCGAACATCGCTTAGTTCTTTCGCCCTACTAAGGTCAATCTGAAGCCCTTTTCGAAGGATGTGAATTGTCCGGTATTTACCTTTTCAAGTCAATTTCAGAGCGGTAATTTCCTGTAATTTCAATCACTTTGTAGCGCTTCCCGGTATAATGGTCGGCCTTTTCCAACTGCTGCGAATGTAACACCTTTTCATGCTTCTCCAGGATATCAAAACCGACCAACTGCACATTGACCAGTGGGAATTGCAGCCTGAACAATGCTGGGCAGTACTGGCACGCAATGGGTCCGGTAAAAAAATGCTGAGCGGCGTCATTACGGGCGAATCCCTGCTCAAGACAGGCTCCGTGACTCATGATCTTGCCAATATCGGTGTGCTTTCCTTTGAAGCCCAGCAGGCATTGTATGAGCATGAGCTGAAAATCGATGACAGTGATTTTATGGATCGCCTGGATACAGGTACTACTGTGCGGGAACTACTTGAGCTTGAGGGTCATGTCCCCGAGGAACTGGCTTTCCTGAATCTGGACAAAATTCTTGACCGTGGCTATCGGCTTCTAAGTAGTGGCGAAAGCCGGAAAGCTCTGCTTGCTCAGAAAATACTGGCAAAGCCAGACTTCCTTATCCTGGATGAGCCCTACGATAGCCTCGATATTGCTTCCCGCGCTGAACTGCAGGCTTTCTTTGTCCATTTGCTGGAACAAGATAAAACCCGGTTGCTGTTTCTCTTCAACAAGGCAGACGAACTCAGCGATTGGCACACTCATGTAGCTGTCATGGAGCGGGGAGAAATGATTATCCAGGGAGAGCAAGCGGCGGTCATGGCTGATCCGGCCGTCAATGCATTACTTTCTTTTGATCCGGCGTTCCTGCCGCCCTGGCCCGATGACCTGTCTTGCCAGGATTTGGCCGATCCCCTGGTCAAACTGCAGGAAGGTAAAGTTCAGTACGGAGAAACCGTCATCTTTGACCATCTGGATCTGCACATTAATCAAGGCGACCATACCCTGCTTACCGGCCCTAATGGCTCAGGTAAATCCACTCTGCTCGACTTGATTACGGGCGATCATCCTCAGTGTTACGGCAATACGCTGGATGTACTTGGTTACCGTCGTGGTAGTGGGGAGAGTATCTGGGAAGTCAAAAAACAGATTGGCATTGTTTCACCAGAATTGCACAGGAATCATCGTGTACCCGGTTCGGCACTGCATATCGCACTGAGCGGCTTTTTTGACAGCATTGGTTTGTATGATGATCCCAGCCAGCATCAGATTGATCATGCAAAACAATGGTTGTCACTGGTTGGCCTTGATGAAAGCGTCTCGGTGCCTTTCAAACAGCTCAGCTACGGTGAGCAACGTCTGGTACTGGTGGCCCGTGCCCTGGTCAAGCAACCTGCCCTGTTAATTCTGGATGAACCAACCCAGGGGCTGGATGATATCAACCGTCACCGGATCATGTATTTCCTGGAGCATCTGAGTAACCAGCAACGTACGACAATTATCATGGCCAGCCATCGTTTGGATGAGCGACTGCCCCTGTTTCACCACCATGTAGATCTGGCCTGAAAAAACTGAAGAGTTGTACTACTCTTTTTCCTCTGCCAGATCTGTAGGCAGAGAATATAGGGAGGAACACATTAGATCTGACTGGAGAATTATACCGCGGTGAGGCTCGTTAATCTTTGCCGTTTCATAGATGTATGCAAACACGTCATCTGCTTGTTCCGCAGGGACAACCACCGAAAGCATTTCCTTTTCTGTTTGTTCGCCTATGCCCCTTTTGTCCAGGGGCTTATACATTCCGGCACCACGGGCCATGTTGATATTGCCTGTTTTAACACCGTGATCTTTTCGTAAACCTTGCAACAGTTCTCGCCCTACTCCTTTGGGCAAGATTGTCGTGATGAGTTTTTGGTTTGAATATTTCATAGTTTTTACGGCAGGCTAATTAACGGTCTGGATATCACCGGCTTGAATTTTATCCATGACATCCTCGGGTATATGGGTTGCCGCCTTGTCCAGCTTGGTCATGTAGATAAAACCCATACCCGGTGTGTCCAGTTCTCCGGCGATAAACATACGCTCAAAGATATGATCCGCCTGGTCGTCGGCTACGGCCACAATGATGACTTCTTTTTCAGCTTCAACAGCCAGTGCCAGGATACCCAGCCTCTCCCTGACGCCCTCACCACGGGCATAATAGATAGTGGCACCAGTCGCACCAGCTTCCTGGGCGGCATGCACTATATCCTCCGCAATACCGCGCTGGACGATGCAGGTGATCAGGGTGACATCGGTTAATACAGTAATCTCTCGTTTACTCATATGGTGGCTACTCCCACATCTATCTGCGACATTTCTGATTCATCTTTCTTGTGCCTACGTTTGATCTTCCACTGGACCCAAATGCCTGTTAATAAAACGGCCAGTATTGGACATATAGAAGCCAGAGACAAAATTCCGAAGCCATCCAGCGACCCCATGGCATTACCAAACCCAAGCCCCATAGCTAATACCAATGGCACTGTAACTGGACCAGTAGTCACCCCGGCACTGTCCCAGGCAATATTGACGAAGTCTTCCGTGGAAATATAGGTAAGAAAGATAGCCAGAAAGTAGAAAGGCAGCAGTATCAATACCACAGGAATATTTAAGACCAGTTTCAGTATCCCCAGACTAATTCCACAGGCAACACCGATACCAACCGAATACATCAGCATGGATTTCTTAAATGCGCCATTGGTGAGATTTTCCACTGTAGAGCCAAGAGCATTCAGAGCTGGCTCTGCCAACGTGGCACCAAAACCAAGTAGCCAGGCAAACGACAGGGCAATGAAGATACCGAAACCGTAGGAATAAAGGGGCGAATCTTCAACGAAGTCGATAAAGGTGAAAGCTGCCGGGACCAGGCCACCGGATTGCCCGCCAAGTTTTGCCAGACCATAACTGAGACCTACATTAAAAATCACCATGCCCAGTACGCAAAGAAAAATTCCGTAAAAAGTATTGAGCTTATTTTTGACCTGCTCCTTCAGCAAAAGAGTGAGTACTGCAAGCAGAAACAAGACCAGCGGCACAATGGCCTGGATACCACTTTTGATCTCCAACCAGGGAGTAACCTCGTGCCAGGCTGGCGCAGCCACTTCAGCAGCCATGGCTGCATTGGCAATAATGTCTACCGCAGGTACTGTCGTATAAATGAATATTGCAAGACCGAGTACACCAATAATGGGGAACAAAGAAGCCAGGGTCACAATACCAAAGCCAGATAGGGATGAAGAACCTTTGCCCGCTGAAGAGGCAATACCGATACCAAGCGATAATACTAAAGGCACTGTAACCGGCCCTGTAGTGACAGCGCCGGAATCCCATGCCAGGCCGAGTACATTAGACAGAAAAGGATTGCCCATCACGTAGATGGTTAACGCCAGAGTAGGAATCAGGGTGCAGTAAATCACCGGCTTCATGCTCCAGCTGTACAGAAAACGTAATGTACCTATAACCGCAGCCAGACCCACACCCATACCCACAATGAGGACTAGCAAACCGGAATAATCGTTGAGTAGGGCATAGAGATATGGCGCCTCTGTGACCCTAACAATCGAGCCTGCTGCTTTCAGGGCACCAATGGCTGGTTCGGCAAAAGTTACTCCAATACCCAGTAGAAAGGCGATAAACAGTACAACCGGTAGAGATGATTTGCTTGGGAGCACTGTGCCTATGGTTTCACCAAAGGGCATCAACCCGACTTTCAGACCTTCCATAAATAACATCAGCCCGATAATGACTGAAATCATCCCGGCTGTGATGACCCAGTGATCAGAGACATTTTGCTTAAGTATGAATAGCTGGAACAGTGCCAGGTATATGGCCAGTGGCACCACGGCCTTGATCTGCTCATTAAGCCGGACACTGATATAGGGCTTGATAAGCCGGACAATGTCCAGAGAACGCAGCTGGATTTTGGGCGGATGATAAGGAAGATCATTGCCCTCGGGATCTTTTTCAATAGACGGGGCAAGTTGATTAAAGCTGATTTGCTGCTGCTTTAATGATACTTCCCTGACGTAGGCGCCGTAGCGAATTATTTTTGTCATAACAAATACGGTAATACTGTTTGGATAACAATTGTTCATCATATCCAAAGTCAAATACAGATGGAATGGAAACAGGATAAAAGCCGAAAAATCATCCACTTGAGCGTTGATTTTGCACCCGCGTATATCAGCATAACTAAAGTTTTTACACTATCTGACGTTATAGGTATCAGGAGAATTGAGTATGCAGACACTGCCCGGGCTACTTTGCGCCGGTATATTTATTTTTTGCCTGGCTCTGCTTTGCCCAAGTGCAATGGTTTTGGGCCAACAAGGCAAGGTGTTTCAGTCTCACCCCTTTGACCTGGATACTGAGGCTGCAAGCCTTGCCCCTTTCCAGTTACAGCCCTATGAAACAAGTCAGTACCTACCCTGTTGTTCTTTGTTTAGTTTGCCTGGTGAACTCAACTTTTTCTCTACTTTAATATTTGGCAACCAATGGGCAGGAATACCTTATAGGCAGAACCTTTATGTCCTTGATGGATCCAACACTGACTCTGCCCGCAGTATATACAGAGCTGGCTCCCTTTATTTCAGGACAACATTCATAAATGGAGAATCTGGGATTCAGGAGGTAATCCAGGACAAACTAGTTATATTGCCTGGTAATTAGTAGCAGGGAAATTTCGCTGGGACTCAGCAAAAGTACTCACTGGAAAGAATTGCATCGGTAAAATAAGAAAAGACCCGGCTAAAAGCCGGGTCTTTTTATTTTGGCGGAGAGGGAGGGATTCGAACCCTCGATAAGAGTTAACCTATACGCCCTTAGCAGGGGCGCGCCTTCAACCACTCGGCCACCTCTCCCAACAAGCGCGCAATCATATCAAATCCTGCAGGATTGGTGGAGCTTCTAATAGGTAAAATACTAAATATTAATCCGGCTAGAGAGGCCAAAAACTACTTTTTTCCTAAGCGTCCTAGATAAATTTTAGCTGTTCCCGACACTATCGTCTTCACCACCTCTACTATCGTCTTCACCGCCTCCACCCTGGCTTTCTGCATTTTTAATTCTGTCGTAAATCTCTTCCCTGTGGACAGCAATTTCTTTCGGTGCATTGACACCGATACGTACTTGATTTCCTTTTACTCCCAGGACAGTAACAGTCACATCGTCACCAATCATCAACGTTTCGCCAACGCGGCGAGTTAAAATCAACATTGCTAAACCCCTTTACATTAACATGATCATTCGAATTTCTTTTAGAAACTCCCTGATCATCAGGACTAACTATTTATTCCTAAACAGTGTCTGATAATTCATATAAAAACACTGTGATGTAGCTCTTTTTTTGCTTCTTTACTCGGACTGTTGATCCAGTTCAAAAGCAACATGCAGAGCCCTTACTGCTGACTCGAGGAGTTTTTCTTCAATGATTACGGAGATCTTTATTTCTGAAGTGGTTATCAGTTGAATATTGATCGACTCTTGCGACAGTGCCTCGAACATACGACTGGCTATACCAGCATGTGAGCGCATACCCACACCTACCAGCGACACTTTCGATACCTTGTCGTCAACCTCGATTCCTCTGGCACCCATATCATTGGCAATACTTTCCAGTAGCTTTGAAGCCGCATCCGCGTCTTTTTTCTGCACTGTAAAGGTAATGTCATTGGTATTATCTGCACCAATATTCTGAACGATGACATCCACTTCTATATTTGCATCACTAATCGGACCAAATACCTTGTAAGCCATACCCGGAACATCAGGTACTCCTACAACGCTTAATTTGGCCTCATCCCTGGTAAATGCAATCCCAGATATTAAAGGCATCTCCATCATTGATTCGTCCTCTGAGCCAATTAACGTGCCCGGTCCGTCTTCAAAGGAAGACAGTACTCTCAAGGGCACATTGTATTTACTAGCAAACTCCACAGAACGGATCTGCAGAACTTTTGCTCCAAGACTGGCCATCTCTAACATTTCTTCAAATGTGATACGGTCCAGCCTTCTGGCGTTTTCAACAACTCGGGGATCAGTGGTATAGACACCGTCAACGTCGGTATAGATCTGGCATTCATCAGCCTTTAGGGCTGCTGCGAGCGCTACTGCCGTGGTATCCGAACCACCTCTTCCTAATGTTGTGATATTTCCTTTTTCATCAACTCCCTGAAAACCGGCAACAACCACCACTTCGCCCTGATCCAGATCATTGAGAATCTTTTCTTCATCAATGTCCTGAATACGCGCTTTAGTGTGCGCACTGTCAGTGAGTATCCTTACCTGTCCTCCGGTGTACGACCTTGCCGGACAACCAATACTCTGCAAAGCCATGCTCAACAGTGCAATCGTTGTCTGCTCACCAGTAGAAAGCAGCATATCCATCTCCCGTGGAGACGGCTCCTTTTGAAGTTCAAAAGCCATTGCCGTCAGGTTATTGGTGACGCCGCTCATGGCTGAGACGACGACAACTACCTGGTTACCCTGGGCACGGCAAGCTGCCACTTTGTTAGCGACTGCCTGAATTTTGTCGATGGAACCCACTGAAGTTCCGCCGTACTTTTGAACTATCAACATGAATCTGACACTATCTGAAAAATGATTGCCAACACTATCTGCAACAACATTGTTAGTTTATTTTTGCAACGTGGATTGCGAAAATGAAATGTTACAAAAGTGACGTAACGTATTGTTTTGCATGAGATATTGCCTCATGCAACTGCCCTGGTGAATTACCCCCAGCCATGGCCATATCGGGTCTGCCACCCCCTTTGCCACCCACTTTCTGAGCGACTTCGTTGACCACATCACCAGCTTTAACCCGGTCAGTAATATCTTTGGTTACACCAGCCACCAGACTAACTTTGCCGTCAATGACCGTGCCTAACACCACCACGGCGGTGCCAAGCTTGTTTTTTAACTGATCGGCCATATCACGAAGTGCCTTGCTGTCCACGCCTTCAACTACGGCCGCCAACACTTTTACACCATTGATATCCTCGGCTTCGGAGGCCATATCGGTGCCTGCTGAACTCGCTAATTTTGCCTTCAACCGGGTAAGTTCTTTTTCCAATTGCCTGTTGGCAACACTGAGCTGCGCCACCCTTTCAACTACCGCATCAGTGCCAGCTTTCACAGTACTGGCAATTTCTTTTAACCTGTCTTCCTGATCCTGAACCAGGGCCAATGCCGATTTACCTGTGACGGCTTCTATGCGCCTCACTCCAGCCGCAATACCCGATTCCTGGAGTATCTTGAACAGGCCAATATCTCCGGTTCGAGTTACATGTGTGCCACCGCAAAGTTCTATGGAAAACTCACTCCCCTGCCCAGTCATGGCACCCATGCTGACGACTCTCACTTCATCTCCATATTTTTCACCAAACAGAGCCATGGCGCCTTTGTCTTTCGCTGCCTCCATGGACATGGTTTCATTGCCCACTTCTGCGTTCTCAAGAATCTGTGCATTGACTGCATTTTCAATTTGACGCAACTCAATTTCACTGACAGGCTTGTTATGGGAAAAATCAAAGCGTAAGTGTTTAGGGCTGACCAGTGAGCCTTTTTGCTCTACATGATCTCCCAATACCTGTCGGAGGGCAGCATGCATCAAATGAGTTGCAGAGTGGTTCAGAACTGTTGGCTGACGCAGGCTATTATCGACTTTACAAGACAGCTCGTCACCTACAGCAATCGAACCCGTTTCCAGGCTGCCGATATGCAGGAAATGCTCACCTTGCTTTTGCGTATCCCGGACATTGAAAGAGAAATTGCTGCTTGCTTCACAATACAGCGTTCCGCAGTCTCCCACCTGGCCTCCTGACTCAGCATAAAAAGAGGTGGTGTCAAGAATAACAATGCCATTATCCCCAGCTTCAATCTTATCTAAAGGCTGATTGTCACGAAACAGGCCCATCACTTTTGCCGCAGATTCCAGAGTGTTATAACCAACAAATTCAGTGGCGGTTGCAATCTGGATATCCAGAGCCTCTACTGTTTCAAACTGGCTTGATGATCTGCCCTGGGCTTTCTGCTTTTCCATTTCACTATCAAAACCATCCATATCCAGGGACAAGCCACGCTCGCGAGCGATATCGGCTGTGAGATCTACAGGGAAACCATACGTGTCATAAAGACGAAAAACCGTTTCACCCGGGATTTCTTTGCCATCAAGTTCTGTAATGGCTTTCTCAAGAATGCCCATGCCGTTATCCAGTGTCCTGGAAAACTGTTCCTCTTCGGCCAACAGCGTTTCTTCTACTTGAGATAGTTTATTCAACAACTCCGGATAGGCTGCGCCCATCTCATCTGCCAGGGGTGCAACGAGCTTGTGAAAAAATGGGTCACTGATACCAAGCTTATGGCCATGGCGAATCGCACGGCGAATAATTCGGCGTAGCACATAACCCCGCCCTTCATTGGACGGAATGACTCCGTCAGTGATCAGGAAAGCGCATGAACGGATATGGTCTGAAATCACATTCAGGGATTTATCAGTAAGGTCTTTGCACCCTGCGATGCTTGCAGCTTCCTTGATAATGTTCTGGAATAAATCGATTTCGTAGTTACTGTGTACCTCCTGCATGACGGCGGCAATACGTTCCAGCCCCATCCCGGTATCCACCGATGGTTTTGGCAGTGGCGACATTTTACCGTCGGTACTACGGTTAAATTGCATGAACACCAGATTCCAGATTTCGATATATCTGTCACCGTCTTCATCTTCACTGCCCGGCGGGCCACCGGGTACAGCGTCCCCATGATCATAAAATATTTCGCTACAAGGGCCGCAAGGACCGGTATCTCCCATGGCCCAGAAATTGTCTTTTTCTCCCAGGCGGGAAAAACGCTCAGGGCTAACACCAATTTCCTTTAACCAGATATCGGCGGCCTCATCATCATCCTCAAACACGGTGATCCAGAGTTTCTCTTGCGGCAAGCCCAGATTTTCAGTCAGAAACGTCCAGGCATACTGGATAGCATCTTGCTTGAAATAATCGCCGAAACTGAAATTACCCAGCATTTCAAAAAATGTATGGTGGCGGGCGGTATAGCCTACGTTTTCCAGGTCGTTGTGTTTGCCGCCGGCGCGCACACAACGCTGTGATGAAGTAGCGCGGTTATTGATACGCTTTTCCTGGCCAAGAAAGGCTTCTTTGAACGGCACCATGCCAGCATTGGTGAAGAGCAACGTTGGATCATTACCGGGCACCAGCGAGCTGCTGGCGACAATTTCATGTCCCTGCTCTTTGAAATAATCCAGGAAAGCCTGGCGAATTTCAGCACTTTTCATGTCTGGAAACCGGCGTATTCTTGCGCTTTGGGTAGTCTGATTAAAAAGGCGGCAATTATATACCCTATAGGGGAAATTGCTATTATTTGTCCTGACATTTCAAGCATCTAGCTAATTTCCTGTTTCAACAATCACACCCTGAAAGCTTGCTTGCACATCCCTGCTCACTGCGCATAATGACCATGAAACATTTTTCCAAAATCATCTTGAATACCAACAATGAAAATTTTTAAAGTCATCCTGACAATTTTGTTAATCCTTTTTGCAGGTATAACCTTTCTGGCAAAAATTCAGGCCAGTGACATGATTACTCACCCTGTCGGCGAACGCTCCCTGCCAAATGCAACACCGGCTGATGCAGGCGTTGATTTCGAAAACGTGCAGGTGACAAGTAGTGACGGGGTTGTGTTGGATGGCTGGTATATCCCTTCCCGCAACGGTGCGCTCATCATTATGCAGCACGGTTACAAATACCATCGGGGAGGATTCATGGATGAAATTCCCATGTTCGCCAGTGCTGGCTATGGCCTCCTGCTCAGTACAGTGAGAGCTCACGAAAATAATCTCGGTGAAAAAATTACTTTTGGTGTCGAAGAAATGAAAGACCTGGATGCCTGGATGCAATTCGCACTTGAGCGCCCAGGCATTGATATCGAAAAAATCGGCATGCTGGGAGATTCCATGGGGGGGTCAATGGTGATTCAGTACGCCTCAAGTCATGACACAATCAAAGCTGTTGTAGCCCATAGCGCTTTTTCTTCACTAAAAGACACTATTGCCACCAGTGTCACCCATTACACCGGTCTGCCCGCCTTCCCTTTCGCCCCCCTGATCCAGTTCTGGGCAGAACTTGAACTGGGCATTGATACTGAAGCGGTAGATGCAAAACTGTGGATTGGTGCAATCAGCCCACGACCTGTGTTTATTATCAACAGTCTGGATGACGAGGTGATTTCACCGGAGAGCGGAGACTTGTTGTTTGCTGCAGCTCGCGAGCCAAAACATTTATGGCAGGAGTATGGTGTTGGTCACGCCGAGTTTGATGAAGTGTATCCCGAGCAATATGCACAACAGGTCATTGGATTTTTTAACAACTATTTTTTTCCGGAAAACTTGTAACCAGAAATAAAAAAAGGGGACAGATTTATTTTTTGAATTTCCATTTCTTAAATAAATCTGTCCCCTTTTTCTGCCCCCTTTTTCTTTTTTCTCTAGTACTTCTTTCCGGAAAATTTATAGAGTAAAAATAAAAACCCGGCGAACGCCGGGTTTTTATTTTTATTTAAAAAAAGCCAGATCAGAATATTTTGCGTAATGTCAGTCCGAAAGTTCTTGGCTCTCTGGGATAGGCACTGAGCTTGCCATCCTGTAGCGGCGTATCGAACACTGTGCCGTACCATTCCTCATCAGCCACATTTCTGCCCCAAAGCATGGCTTCAAAACCATTATTGAATCGAGCAATGGCTCTCACGTTCAGGAATTCCCGACCTTCCTGCACGGCAAACGGGTCATTGTTATTGTGCATAATCATATCGGAGTAGCTTACATACTCTGCCCCTATCTGTAATTCGTTACCACTGCCAAACTCAAAGGTCTTGGTAGCATTGAGTGAGAAGTGGTTATCAGCAACACCACCAACTGTGTCGCCACTGCGATCACAGAAGCCCTGCGTAAGAAACTGTGCGGCTTCTACAGGATTACCTGTATGGAAAATATTCGATATCTGACAGTTGCCCTTGTCAAAATCCTCAAAAATTCCATCGGTATGTGCATAGACCAGGAAGAAGTTGATCGTATCTGTTGGGTTCCACCAGATTTCTGCTTCAATGCCCTGGACATCGACTCGCCCTGCGTTCTGCAAGTTGAATGCTGTGCCGGTAAAGGTATTGGTTTGCAGGTCTTGTACTTCCATATCGTAGAAGGCGAGATTGACGCGCAAATTGTTATCAATAAAATCTTTCTTGATACCAATCTCTAAAGTTTCCGTATCTTCTGAATCGAAAATGGTATCGAAACCCAAGCCAATGCGGTCGGTATTGGTACCACCTGATTTATAACCCGTGCCAAAGGACGCATAGATCAAGCTGGAATCATCCACACGCCAGGACAGACCGATGTTACCGGTCACCCTGCTGTCATTCAGATCAGCATTGATGTCGGGTCGAGGGCAGAAACGAACGGTAACGCTGCAATTAGCCCAACCTGGTGTATAGAGTACATTCAAAGCTGGCAAATAAGGTGTGGGATCCAGTCCTGCAAGTGCAGGATTAAATGTGTTGCCTGTCCCATCTCCGGGAGGTGCACCAACTGCGGCTTTTGCCTGCTCTCCTGTAATGGTAAGCGCAGCAGCAATGGCGTCCACATTCACGTCGGCAGGCCCTGGTGTCGGAACTGATTCAGCAAAACTGCTGTGCATGTCCTTGGACTCATCGGTATAGCGCAGCCCGATATTTAATTCCAGATTGTCCGTAATGTCATAGTCGATTCGGCCAAAAATAGCATTGGCACGGTGATCCTGATCACTGAAATCCTGAATGGTATTGCCGGGCACTATGGGTGGCGCAAACGCCAGCCCAAAATTCTGACCATAGGCCAGATTAATGAAACCCAGTAATTGAGGTGGTGTTGCAACCAAGGCACCAAGTACGTCAGGTGATGCCGCTACGGCATAGTTGGGGAGCAGACCGCCAAGAAAGAGAAAATCACTGCTTTCCAGTTCCTGTTTGTAAAAATACAAACCAGCTATATAACGCAGTCGTTCATCCTGAGCACTGGCTATCCTGAATTCCTGTGACCACATATTCTGGTCTGCATCCTGAAGCCGGTTGGCCAGGTCAACATTGGTAAAATCCGCATCGATGGCATCGCGAATATCAAAGCTGCGGAATGCTGTTACGGAGACAAAATCGAAATTATCAAAACTGCGGTTGATTTCAAGAGAAATACCACTGTCCTCGTTCTGAGAGGAAGGTAACTCATTGAGTGAAAGCCTGCCATTGTCAAAACTGCCTGTCGGATAAATAGTGCCTCCAAAAGCAGTCAATATTGCATCTGTGCCGAATACTGGCGCTCCATTATCTGTACGCCCTGATGCCGCCAGACTGTCTTTCAAGGTTAATGCGGCGCAGCAGATTTCATCAATTTCAGAATAATCAATAATTACTCGAGCAGAAAAATCATCTGAAGGCTCATACAAAAATTGCTGCCTTATTCCCCATCGGGATCTGTCATTAATCTCATCGCCGAGATTATCGACTTCTATATAGCCGTCTCTTTCACCGGAAAAAATAGTCGTTCTTGCAGCCAGTGTGTCACTTAGACTGAAATTGAAACCCCCACTGAAATTCACCATAGAGTAATTCCCGGCGGTAAAATCCAGAAAAGCATTTTGATCATGGGAAGGCTTAACGGATCTCACCAGAAGGGCGCCAGAAGCGGAGTTTTTTCCGAATAAGGTACCCTGTGGGCCACGCAATATTTCTATAGCTTCAAGGTCAACCAGTTGATTAAACATGGAAGCCTGTCTGGCACGATAAACACCATCAATATACAGTCCTACTGAAGATTCCAGGCCAAAGTTTTGGGCACCAGTGCCTACCCCTCTAATAGAAAAATTTCCTGTTCCAGAGCTCTGGTTTGTGCCAACCACCAGACTGGGGACACTCCACATCAGCTCCTGAACATCTTTGATGGAATTATCTTCAAGGGTAGTGCCGGATAGGGCTGATACAGCAACAGGTACATCCTGAATGTTTTCTTCACGCAGTTGTGCAGTGACGTCAATTTCTACGAGCCCCTGGCTATACGCAGGTGAGACAAACAGACTGGCAGAGATTAATGCCGCCAGGGTTGTGGCAGGACGAATTCGGTTTTTGGTTATGGCTTTAAACCTGTTACGCATAATGACCTTCTCCCCTTGAAGATGTTTATCTTTTCGTTGCAAATCATTGAAAAATTTTACTTATTGTAACGATTTTGAAAAAATATGCATTTTTTAAGCAATTATTCTTAATCCTCGTAAATCTCACTGATTCTGCCATCACGGCTCAACATGATCGCAATGGGTCTGGTTGCCGGAACATGGGAAAAGACAATCATGGATATCACCAGCAAAGGCACACAGAGGAACATGCCGGGTATCCCCCAAATCAAGCCCCACAAGGACAGATTTAGCAGAATAATTAATGGGCTCAGGTTCAAAGAATTCCCCATGAGTCTGGGTTCCAGGATATTACCCACACAAACCTGAATGGCTGTAACACCTACAAAAACTACAATAAATGGGGTGTAGGTATCAAATTGCACCAGGGTAATCAGCGAAGGGAATATAGTCGCCACAATGGAGCCGATGGTTGGTATGAAATTCAGCAGAAAAATCAACAGTGCCCAGAATTCCGCAAAATCCACTCCGACAAATTTCATGAATATATAACTCAGTATGCCGGTTGTTGAACTGGTGAGCATTTTAATGCTTATGTATTTCTGGACGTCTTCATTGATTTTGGAAAGCAACAGCGTGACCCGCTTTTCTTTGTCCGGGCTATTGGCAAGCGAGGCTACTTTTTCGCTGAAATTTCCCTGCTCCAGCAACAGGAAAATCACATAGATAATGATGAGACCCATATTGGCAGCAATATTGGTCAGGGAGGCAGCCAAGCCGGTAATAAACTGAGCCAGGTCCAGCTCCTCGGTTAGCTGGGCTAGAGTCGGCTCCTGTTCAATGCGTAAAAAGGCAAGAAAACTTTCCCAGCGCACTTCCAGATTGGCCTGATAAATGGGGGCAACACGCACTACGCCGGCAATATTGGAAGCTATCAGCTCAACGATTCCCCAGATGATGGCAAAAAACGTCAGGAAAGAAAGAATGTAGCAAGCCATTGTCGGCAAGGGGTTACCGCCGAGCATAATCCTGCCAAAGCCACCAGACATAAGGTTGATCAGATACCAGAAAACAATGGCTATAACGAGCGGCAGTAAAATGGTCTGCCCGACGATGAGCAGATAAAACACCAGGGCTGCAAGCATGCATGCCATGACAAAATTCTGTAATTTAAGATTACTGGTTTCCACTTCACCATACCTTGAGTTTCAGATTTGCCTGAAGTCTACTCAAAACCGCCAATTTTAGGTAGTGCTTAAATCTGGAACCGGTTCTTGCAAGTGATTATTGCAACTGATCAAGCAATAGGTAGCTCAAGGTGCTGACAATAATCGCCCCGACAATGTTCAGAACAAAGCCGGTTTTTGCCATTTGCCCTATAGTGATCTGCCGACTGGCAAACACAATGGCATTGGGGGGGGTGGCAACAGGCAGCATGAAGGCAAATGACGCAGCAAGTGCAGCAGGGACCATTAATGCAAAGGGATGCAGGTCCATGGAAACTGCCAGAGCGCCCATCACCGGAATGAAGAGGGTCGCTGTAGCTGCATTGGATGTCATCTCAGTAAGGAAGGTGACAAAAAGCACAACCACGATGAGCAGAATAAAGTAATGTATCCCTTGCAGGATAGAGAGTTGGTTGGCCAACCATTCCGTCAATCCGGATTCGCCGAAACCAGCTGCCAGAGCAAAGCCGCCACCCATTAGAATAATAATGTCCCAGGGTATTGTCTTTGCTGTATCCCAATCCAGAATGAAGCCCCCTTTTTCCTTGCCCGCAGGAATGATAAACAGCAAAAAAGCACCACACATGGCTATGGCCGGATCTGTCACAAAATTCAACCAATCAGGTGTAAACAGACCGCGTAATATCCAGCTCAATGCCACCAGGAAAAATACCACAGCCACCTTTTTTTCTTCGCCTGTCATCCGCCCCAAATCATTCAGTTGATCCTGTATATGTTGGCGCGCCTTATCACTTTTGGCATCAGCATCCACCATTGGGTACATGACTTTAGTCAATACCACCCAGATCACAGCCAGCATGGTCACAGAAATAGGAATGCCCAGTTTCATCCAGTCCACAAAACTGATCTGGTAGCTGTAAAGGGTATCGACAAGACCGACAAGAATGGCATTGGGCGGAGTACCCACCAGGGTAGCCACACCACCGGCAGAAGATGAATAAGCAATACCCAGCATCAGTGCTGTACCAAAATTGAAATTATCCAGCTTCGCTGCATCGCCTCGTTCCTGGCGAGTCTGCTCTACTACAGCAATGGCTACTGGCGTCATCATCACGCAGGTTGCGGTATTACTGATCCACATGGAAAGCAGTGACGTTGCCAGCATAAAGCCAAGCACCAGACGATTCGGGCTGCTACCTACTTTAAGGATGACATTCAGGGCAAGACGCCGATGCAGATGCCATCTTTGCATGGCAACCGCAATAAGGAAGCCACCCATGAAAAGAAAGAGAATCTGGTTACCGTAGGCTAGTGTAACAGTTGCTGTCGGCATGACGTCGAGCAGTGGAAACAGGAAAATGGGCAACATGGCAGTGGCGGGTATGGGAACAGTTTCCGCCATCCAGAAGCAGGCCATTAATAGTGCAATGGCGGCCACACGTGATGCTTCCACACTCATGCCTTCAGGGAGAGGCATGGTCAGCACGAGGAAGAACATCAGAGGACCGGCAAAGAGACCGACTATCTGCCGTAATGAAAATGAAGACAACATGGCGTGTGATTCTAAACGTTATTAGGCCTTACAAGCCAATGTTTCAATCACTGTGGCAACAGGCGAAATAGTGGGGATAGCAAGAAACGGATTTTCTTTTCCCATTAAACAGTCTACTTTTAACTCATGACCCAACATAAAGTGACTCATCACCCGGCATACCAAACCATGGAAGAGGCTCTGTATCACCTTGCAGAGAATGCCCATGCCCCGCCTTCCCTGAAAGCGCTTGCCGACAGAAGTGGGCTGAGTGAATTCCATTTCCAGAAAATGTTCACCCGCTGGGTGGGTATCAGCCCCAAACGCTTCAGTCAATACCTGAGCAAGGAATATATCAAAACACTGCTCGACAGCGGCATGAAGCCACTTGATGCCTGCTACCAGGCCGGGCTTTCAGGACCTGGCAGAATGCATGAGCTGTTTATCAATACAGAAGCCATGTCGCCCGCCCAGTACCGAGGCATGGGTAAGGGACTGGTTATCCACTACGGAATGCATGATTCTCCTTTTGGATCCTACTTGATTGCAGCGACTGACAAAGGCATCTGCCAATTGAATTTTATTAATGATAATGAGAAACAGGTGATGGCTGAGCTGAAAGCCAACTGGGGACAGGCTACGCTTCTAGAAGATCCTACCGCAACTGAAAAATACCACCGGAAAATATTCGCTGGTAACAAAACTGAAAAGGAACAAATTACCTTGTTACTCAAGGGGACCAACTTCCAGATCCAGGTCTGGCAAGCCTTATTGAAAATTCCTTTTGGCGAAATTACTACTTATGAAGAAGTCGCCAATCTAATGGGTAAACCTTCAGCAACAAGGGCAAGCGCCTCCGCCATCGCCCGCAACAATATTGCCTGGCTGATTCCCTGTCACCGAGTCGTTAGAAAAATTGGCGACAGTGGCCAGTACCGTTGGGGCGCGCCCAGGAAAAAAATAATCCTGGGCTATGAAGGTTGTGTGTTGTCTGCCAATACCTGACTTATTAAGGCGCACGGTGGTGCGCCCTATCTCACTCTTTTTCTTTCTTAACCCTTTATAAATTCATCATAGGCAAACCCTATCAATATAATAGAATTAATATATTTTGCCTATATATCTACAATCATTATAGTGTCCTCCATACCCTCATAAACCCAATTTAATGTTTGGAGATAACCATGAAAAACCTTGTTCCCGAAGTGACATTCAAAACCCGCGTCCGTGATGAAAATGTCGGCGGTGACAATCCTTTCCGCTGGCAGGATTTATCAACAGACGACATATTCAAAGGAAAGCGTGTTGCCTTGTTTGCCCTGCCCGGAGCATTCACTCCTACTTGTAGCAGTACTCACCTGCCAGGATATGAAAAGCATTATGAAGAATTGAAAGCGCAGGGCATTGATGAAGTCTATTGCCTGAGCGTGAACGATGCCTTCTCCATGTTCCAGTGGTCCAAACAACTGGGCGTGAAAAACGTGAAAATGTTACCGGACGGTAATGCACACTTCACCAAAGGCATGGACATGCTGGTGAAAAAGGAAAACCTGGGCTTTGGCGACCGCTCCTGGCGTTATTCAGTCCTGGTCAACGACGGTAAAATTGAAAAGCTTTTCAGTGAGCCAGGCAAACAAGATAACTGTGCTGATGATCCTTTTACCTGCAGTGACGTTAATACCATGCTGGATTATCTGAAAGGCCAATTGCAGCAAGCCAGTTAACTATCTACTAACTATCCCCTGGATATATCCCGCTTGATATATCTACGCTTGGGCCAACTCCTTGAGACCGGCCCTTTCAGCAGAAGCAACTTCGCAATTCATCCATGGTGACAGTCTAAAGTGGAAAAGACACTCAGGAGAAAATGATGCGCTCACGTTTGAAAAGTTGCGCTGCACCGTAGACAAAAATCATTGAATAGCCCAGTAGAGAGAACCCAGCTACTAGAAAATCGATGATTTCAGGAGTCTCTCCCCTGACTACATCAGTTAACAACATATGGTGCCCGAGCATGGGGACAAAACTCATCCAGAATTCACGATCTTGAGTATTAAACATATTGTAGAACAACGGCACCATGGGCAGCATCATAAGAAAAGACAGATAAGCCTGTGCGTCCTTGAAGGACTTGGCAAAGATACCGATAAAAATCTGTATGGCTGGAGCAAACAACGCCAGTGGCAAAGTGGTGACCAGTACGCCGAGTATTTCCAGGCGCCCAATATTGAAGACGATACCTACTTCTTCCAGCGGCACCTGGCTCAAACTGAAAAAATTCAGAATCGTTACCAATACCAAACCAACGGCTGAAAAAATTACGGCCGCCATCCACTTACCAATCACGATGACATAACGAGGCACGGGATTAACCAGCAACGGCTCCAGGGATTTTCTTTCACGCTCTCCGGCCGTGACATCCACGGCGACACCCATGCCGCAGATAAAGGCTGCCATGATGACGAAAAATGGCACCATGGACAGAATGCTTTGCACTCGTGACTGCTGACTGGCCACATCAATGCTTACCACCGTCACCGGATTGATGACATCAGGGTTTACACCTCTGGCGATCAATCTCAGGGCAGCAGTTTCACGACCCCAGGCCTCGATCAGGTTCCTCACCCGGCCAGCTTTTGGTGCTGCTGTTCTACGAGTACTTTCAACATGCAATTCGATATTACTGCGACGGGAGCTGCTGATTAACTCATCGAACTCCGGCGGGATTAGCAACAAAAAATCATAGCGTCGACTTCTGATCGCTTCGCGAATCTCATCCAGTTGTGCCTGGGTATAAAAATCCTGTTCAGGGTCGGCTGGAGTTTCCAACTCAACCATTTCAGTATCAATGCCGCTTTGCTGCAGGTAATCCACCAGATCTTGTGCGTATTGTGCACCCACTATCGGCAAGGTAACGTCTCCGGCTTCATCTGCAATATCAATGATCATATTGAACATGAAATAAATCATGACAGGACCCATGAAGGGAAACAGCAACATAGCACCAAGCGCGCGACGGTCACGCAAGGCGTCTTTGAGTTCTTTACGGGCAATGATTGGCCACATCATCTTATTGGCCATCCCTGGTTATCTTCATGAAGGCTTCTTCCAGGTCTTTTTCACCCGTAGATCTGGCCAGGTCGTCCAGAGAACCTTGCATCAACACCTTACCTTCTGCGATAACGACAATCTCATCACACAGCGCACTGATTTCCTGCATGATGTGGGATGACAACAGAATGCATTTATTCTGCTTTTTGAGGTTTTGGAAAATGGCGCGAACACTTCGCGTCGTCATCACATCCAGTCCGTTGGTGGGTTCATCCATGATCAGATTTTGTGGATCATGGACCAGCGAACGTGACAAACACACTTTCATCTTCTCGCCCTGGGAAAACCCTTCAGCGCGACGGTCAGCTATCTCCCCCATATCCAGAGCTTCAATCAATAGCTCAGTTCGCCTGTTCATGTCGCTGCGGGTCATTTTTCGAAGCCGGGCGAAATACTCAATATGTTCCCTGGCGGTCAATCTGGGATTCAAACCGTGGGCATCGGTCATGACACCGATAACGCTTTGGGCTTGCAACGGGTCTTTCATGACATCAATCTTGTCAATCACAGCCTTACCCGCGTCGGCTTTCAGTAATCCGTAAAGCACTCGCAAGGTTGTGCTTTTTCCGGCACCGTTGTGCCCCAGCAAACCTGTGATGGCGCCATCGCGGGCACTGAATGCCGCACTATCGACAGCGACAATATCCTTGAAGCGTTTTGTCAGTCCCTGAACTTCAATCATTGATCAGAGAACTCCCACCCGGTGTAACAAAAAACGGACGCCGGCCGAATTGTGAAGTGCATTCAGTTTCCAGAGAGTCCAGGGTTCCTGCTTCAATAAAATCAAACATGATGCCGGCAGTGCATTGGGTAAACAGTGTGCCGTGACCAAAACCATCAAGGACCAGGTGCAGCGAGTCTGGCAGGTTTTCATGCACCAACTCCCCCCACACAGGAGGAGTAATGGGATCGTAGGCTCCCGAAAAAACCAGTACAGGCTTGTCCTCTGTCACAGGTTCGAAATAGGACGCAGGCACTTCGCGCTTTGGCCAGAACTGACAAGCTTCAAGGATAAAACGATTAAACATTTCAGTGTCCAGAAGATAATCGTTGCCTGATTCTGCCGAACTTAGCTCTTCAGTAATCAGTGAGTAATCTTCGCTGCAAATCACAGAAAGGAACATCCCCTGATTAATGTCCGCTTCTGCATATTGACCAGACAAAGCAATAACAGGCTGGAAGTTGCCGTTTAGAGCCTGATTGATAATGAATGGAACCAGGCGTTGTGCTTCGCGGCTGTAAAGCACCTGACGAATGAAGCCAAGAAATTCATCCCTGGAAAGGCTGGTTTCAATAGACGAGAAATCTCGGCTATCCACCAGTGTCACCGGCTCTGGTGTTTCCAGTCTATCCAACAATTGCCTAAAGCTTGATTCAAGATCAGGATAGGCAGTGTTGCAGGATTCATTTACCCCACAGTCTGCAAGGAGTTTTTCCATGGAAGCGGTGGCATCCCGTTCAGTATAGAGAGGTAAAATGAGAGAAATCGGGGCAATGGCATCGATAATGACTGTTCGGGTGTTCTCAGGATAGGCTTGCAAGTAAGCCAGAGCTGCCCTTGAACCATAGGATGCGCCCCATAAATTCACCTTGCTGTAGCCAAGAAAATCCCGAACAGCATCCAGATCGCGCATGGCGATATCAGTGGTGTAAAACTCAGGGTCGGCTTCAGTGTCTGCCAGGCACTCCCGGAAAAGCGTCATCTGGATGGCCAGTATTTCTTCTGTATCAGGATCCTGTACTTCCAGCACTTTTGCTTCTTCTTCATCCATCTGGCAATCAAAAGGACTGAGCTCACCAGTACCCCGTTGATCAACCATCACAATGTCACGTTCAGTTCTGGTCCGACCAAAAACCTGCGCAACTCTAACCAAATCAGTCCCTGCTTGCCCCGGGCCACCTGCCAACAGGAACAGAGGATCCGGTTCGGGTAAATCACTGAGTGAAGGGATAATCATGACCTTCAGCTCTATTTGCCGGGATTCAGGGTCAGCATAATTTTCAGGGACAGAAAAACGTGTGCACAAGCTGTCAGCAACCAGTGAAGCCATTTGCGTAGTGGCATCTCTTTCACAAGGTGAAAATGTTTCCAGTGCAGTCGCACGATTGGCAAGGAAGTTTTCCCTGAAGGTAATTTCAACAGAACCTTCCTGCTGGCAGGCTGATAACCAGAGAATGGCAAAACACGTGACACTGATTTTTCTTACAGCTAACATTTCAATCCACCAACTGGCGCGTAAACTCCACCAGAGCATCGATATCTTCCTGATCAATAAAATAACGCACCATCAGATTTTCATATCCCTGTACCTGCCTAGCATCAGGTCTGACAATGGATTCAATGATATAGGCGTCATCTACGACAACAGTAGAACCATCCACCATGGTTTCCGTTTTACCATACATGCCTAGCCACGAAGGGCCGATGCCCACAGTGCCATCCAGTGTGTGACAGGCCACACAACCATTCTGTCGAGCTACTTCAAGTCCCCTGGTTGCCAGTTCATTTTCAAGATCGGGGATATACTTATCCGAGTTTACTGCTCTGATTATCCAGGTGAGTCCAACCACAAGAATCGAAACGAGTACGACGCCGACAGTCACATGCATCCATTTTTTTTCCACGATAAGTTACTGCTCTCAGTTTAGAATGTCTATTAATCCCTGCTACTGACACTTGGCACTTACTTTGCTAATTACTTTGCTAATTACTTTGCTAACTAGTTAGCAAAGTAATTAGTTGGCAAATAGGAGCAAGCCTGTTCATATTAACTCATGATGTCGAATAGTCCTTGTATCAGCTGGTTTGGTAATGACCAGGCCTGGTGAGAATGTTAATATTGCTGCCTTCGAATTTCCGACCTTGTCGGACTGTACACAATAATAACAAACAGGACTGATGTTTCTATGGTTAGTGTAGGAGAAATACTTTGGGAGCCTTCCCAGGAATGGGTAGAACAAACCAATCTCCACGACTTCCGACAATGGTTGAAAGAAAACCGCAATACCGAATTTGACGATCTTTACCAGATGCGCCGCTGGTCTCTGGATCATCTGGATGATTTCTGGCAAGCCGTGTGGGACTATTTCAACATAGAATCATCAACCCCGCCTGAAGCTGTGCTTGGCAAGCGCACTATGCCCGGTGCGCAGTGGTTTCCCGGATCAAAGCTCAATTTTGCACAGCATATCCTGCGAAACGAAAAGCCAGGCAAAACAGCCCTGCTGTATGCCAAAGAAGATCAAGTGCTGAATGAATTGGATTGGTCAGAGCTGGCCGGCAATGTGCGCATCCTGGCAACTGAGCTCAGGAAGATGGGCATCAAGCCGGGCGATAGAATTGCTAGCTACATGACCAATATCCCCCAGGCTACCACTGCCCTGCTCGCCTGCAGTAGCGTCGGTGCTATATGGTCGTCCTGCTCACCGGACTTTGGTACTAACAGTGTGCTTGATCGTCTGTCTCAGATTGAACCTAAAGTGTTGTTCTGTGTTGATGGTTATCATTACAAAGGCAAACCATTTAATCGCAAGGCTGAAGTCAAAAATATTGTTGAAACCCTGCCCAGCATTGAAAACGTTATCTACTTTCCTTACATGGACCCGGAAGATAAAGAACTTCCTGTAGAAAACGCCATTCTCTGGGACGAGCTTATGGATAAAGAACCGGTCTACGCAGATGATTTTGAATTTGAACAAGTGCCTTTTGATCATCCACTGTGGATCCTGTTTTCATCTGGCACAACGGGTCTGCCTAAAGCCATAGTGCATAGCCATGGCGGCATCATAGTTGAGCATTTTGTGCTGGGTGTACTGCATTACAATTTAAAACCACAAGACAGGTTGTTCTTTTTTACCACCACCGGGTGGATGATGTGGAATTTTGTCGTTAGCACCTTGCTTTACGATGCCTGCCCGATACTTTACGACGGCAACCCAATTTATCCTGAACCCGATGCACTGTGGAAGATGTGTGATGATGCTGGCGCCGTGTTGTTTGGTGCCAGCCCATCGCTGCAACAAATGCAACAAAATATGGGACTTGTTCCAAAAGACAAATTTGCTTTTGAAAAACTCGAATCCATCATGCTGGCAGGATCTGTAGTTTCAGCAGAATGTACCCAATGGTTCTACGACAATGTAAAAAGCAACTTATACGTTGCACCAGGTAGCGGCGGCACGGACATCTGTGCTGGTTTCTGCGGCCCCATGCCGGGTCTACCGGTAAAAGCGGGTGTCATCCAGATGCCTCATCTTGGCGTAGACCTGCAGGCCTTTGATGACAACGGCAATTCACTGGTCAATGAAGTCGGTGAATTCGTAGTCACCCAACCCATGCCTTCCATGCCATTGTATTTCTGGAAAGATGAAGGCAATAAGCGCTATCAGGAAACCTATTTCGAGGAATACCCGGGCATCTGGCGTCAGGGCGATTACTTCATGATCAATGAAGAGGATGGTTGTTTCGTCCTTGGCCGTTCTGATGCCACGCTGAACCGCTATGGTATTCGAATTGGCACCTCGGAAATTTACCGTGCTGTGGATGGCCTCGGTGAAGTGGAAGACTCCATCATCGTGAACCTCGACCTGCCTGGTGAGCAATTCTTCATGCCCTTGTTCGTCAAGTTGCCTGAAGGGCAATCTCTGGACGACGAACTGAAACAAAAAATTATCCAGAAATTGAAGACTGATTACACGCCGCGGCATTGCCCCGATGAGATTTATCAGGTGGAAGAAATTCCTTACACACTGACAGCCAAAAAAATGGAAGTGCCCGTACGGAAAATTCTGATGGGGCAAGAAGTAGAAAAAGCCGCCAACCGCGACGCCATGAGTAATCCGCAGTCACTGGATTATTTTATCGAGTTTAGAAAGGGCAATCTCGACAAACTAACTTAATTGAGTTCAGACCTTGCGCTAACGTAGTAGCTTCTAATCTCTCTTGAACAAATTGCCTACACCCTCAAGAGCTTCGGATGCCTGGTCAGCAAATCCTTCCAGAGCGTCCTGCGCACCTTCCGTTGCATTCGACAATATATCAGCCGTCGCCTGCACAAGCGCTTGTGCTGCCGCGGAACCAACCTGCGCAAGAATTGGGGTCATAATCTGACCAGCAATGTCATCAGGTGACCCTTCCAGGTCATTTAACAGAATATCTCCCAAACCCACATCTACTGGCTCTGGCAAAAACCCCGAAATCAGAGTGGCCTGAATATCTTCAATGACAATGCTGTCAATTATCAGGTTTATTGCAGCGGAGTCGTCAGATTCCTCCGTAACATCAGCTTCACTGTCAAAGCGAGCACTGACAGCATCCACATTGGTCTCGCCTTCTACTGATTCATATAACACGAAGGGACTGCGCGCCACAACACTGTTGATATGAATCTGATCGCCACTGGTGTTCTGCAAATTAATACTGACGCTGAGCTCTTCAAAACTGACCATTGAGGCATTACTGAACCCTACCGGGTTGGCAATGCTGAAATCATAAATTGAGGCTGTTCCCCCAACCAGGTCCAACTCCACACTGCCCACCTCAACCGAAGTACCCAATGTACTGGTACCAGCAGTTTCAATGCCGGCTTCGACAATTTTGTCCATATTACTGAACAGGAATACGCCCGCTCCTATGACAATGACAAAAATGACTGCAAGTGCAATGGCGATTTTTTTTCATGATTCTGGCCTGTAGAGAAAACCGGGTTCACATAATCACGATCGATGAGCAATAATACAAATTCATCCAGCTCTTGTGTATGATTCATCCAGCAATTTTTCAAGATATTTAACCTTTTTCTGTTTCAGGGAACTCACTATGCAATTCTACCCACCTGAATATTTTGACGATATGAAAAACGGCTATACAGCCATCAAGACAGTGCCGCTTTCAAGCGTAATGGGAGCTGAAATCCTCAATGTGGATATTGCCAACATTACCGATGAGCAGTTTGAGCAGGTGAAAGATGCCCTGTTTCGCTACAAAATGATCTATTTTCGCAACCAGCAAAATATGAGCATCGATGATCAGGAATCCCTGACTCTGCGCTTTGGCGAATTTGGCACAGACGCCTATACGCAAGGCATGGAAGGCCATCCGAATGTTCAGCGAGTTCTGAAAGAAGCCAGCTCAGTCGTTGACTGGGTGTTTGGCGACGGCTGGCATACAGATTCACCTTTCCTGGAACAGCCACCTTCTATCAGCTTGCTACAGTCCCTTGAGGTGCCTCCCTATGGTGGTGACACCTGGTGGAGCGATGCTCAGATTGCCTACGAGCTGCTCAGCGATAAAATGAAAGAAGTCATAGCTGATCTTAAAGTGCACATGTCAGCGGCTTTTGTTTTGCAGAACGTGAATTCAGGCAAGCCAAAACTGAATGACCTCACCTTGGGTGATATGCAGCTTACCGTCGATCAACAAAAAATGATTGAGGGCAGCTTCCACCCCATTGTGCGTACTCATCCGGAAACCGGCAAGAAAAGCCTTTATTGTGATACTTCCTACAGCATGGGTATCGAAGGCATGACCCAGGCAGAGTCCAAACCACTGCTGGATTTCCTTGGCTGGCACAATACCCGTGAAGAATTTAACTGCCGTTTGCGCTGGGAAGCCAATATGTTGGTTATCTGGGATAACCGCCTGTGCCTGCACAAAGCCTTTAATGACTATGATGGTTACCGACGGGAGATGATACGGACTATCGTAAATGGGGAAGTGCCGTTTTAATCGCAGATTCAGTTTAAACGCACGTTTCCAAACACAGCATGTCCGGCGTGCGACCACCTAAGCAAACGGCGCCTGTTATCCCCTTTATAGTCTTACCAGGAGCTATCTGGTTGTACCTGCAATGGACTCTGCTAGAATCCAGTTTCCTTCATTATTATCTGCTTAATCAGTGATCGCGGGATTACAATTTGTTAAAACGCCTACTTGAAAGGTCAGCCTGGTACTACCGTGAAGCCTGATCTGGTAGCTGATCCTGTCGGACCAACTCTGTTTAAAACATCAGTCCCCACTACAGTGGGTGCTGTAGCCATAATCCTGTTCTACCTGGCGGATACCTGGTTTGTCAGCCAGCTCGGCACAAATGAACTCGCTGCTCTAGGCTTCACCTTTCCTGCCACCATCCTGCTTACCTACCTGGGCGTTGGTCTGGCCATAGGCACCTCAGCTACGGTGGCTCGGGCCATTGGCGCCAAAGATCATAATAAATCTGCGGAGATTACCTTCGCTGCCATATTGCTTGGCTTTGGCGTTGGATTACTACTGATTATTCCTGCTCTGGCCTCCATCAACACCGTATTTACCCTGATGGGCGCCACTCCGGAAACCCTCGTACTGATCAGGCAATTTGTCTCTGTCTGGTATCTGGGAATTCCGCTTTTCATGGTCCAGTTTGCAGGGACTGCCGTCATGCGTGCAGTCGGCAATTCCAAACTGCAGGGTAAATTGATGATGCTCAGTGCTGCTGTTAATGCGATCCTGGATCCGATTTTTATTTTCGGATTCGGCCCTGTCCCTGCCTTTGGTATCCAGGGTGCTGCGATAGCCACCGTCATTACCTGGGTGCTGGCCAATATTTTTATCTGGTATTACCTGTCTGTGAAAGAGCAGCTATTCAAATTTATCTGGCCAGGCCTGCAGAAATTATTAAAAGACTGGGCGCAGCTATTGCAAATAACCATCCCGGCGGCCATCGCCAATATGATTACCCCTCTTGCCACAGGAGTGCTTACCGCTACCATGGCGAAGTATGGGGCTGAAGCAGTTGCTGCCTTTGGCGTGGTCATGCGCATAGAAGCTCTGGTCATGATTGTGGTACTGGGCATGTCCATGAGCCTGCCTCCCTTCATTAGCCAGAACTTTGGTGCCCATGCTTTTGGCCGGGTACGGGAAGGATTAAAAATGTCCCTGAAATTTGTGATGGGTTTACAACTGGTGCTTTACGTTGTGGTGGCCCTTGCGGCTCCTTTGATAGCACGGATTTTTTCAGATGAAATAGCTGTTCAGGAAATCATCATTGTGATTCTGCGTATCCTGCCTGCCAGTTACGCCTTCCAGGGTATGGTGATACTCAGCGCCTCAAGTTTTAATGCCCTGCACGCACCACGCAATGCATTGATCACCAGCCTTTTGCGCTTTTTTATCTTCTATGTTCCCCTTGCCCTGATTGGTGCCAGTATTGCTGACATTTCTGGCATGTTTATCGGTGCTGCCATTGGCAACCTACTTTCAGGTCTACTAATCACCTGGTGGATACTCCGCTATGTCCACTCCCTGGAATTCAGAAATACTTTCACTTCATCGTAAGTCTTTGTTTTAAATATATAAATACACTAATTATCTGCTATTTTCTATTTGATAATGCTTATCATTTAGACTATCATTCTTAATAACTCAACGGCTTAGCGTTTTTTGCACTTTCGCTCGTATTACAGATATTTGACCTACTCTAATGTTTCGTAAAACTATTTTCTGGATTCACCTGGGATGCGGCGTTTTTGCCGGACTCGTCATTCTGATGATGTCTTTCACCGGTGTTGTATTGACCTATGAAAGACAGATAGAGGCCTGGGCTGAACAACAGCACTATGTCCCTGAATCAGCACAAACAGCCAGGTTATCGCTTGAGCAACTTCAGTTCATTGCCCTCACAGAGCACAGCGACTTTACTCCAAGTACTTTGGTAGTGCTCAATGATCCCGGTGCTCCGGTAAGTTTTACTCCCGGTCGTCGTGGTGGGGGTGGTGGAATCAACCTGAATCCGTATACCGGTGAGGAAATGGAAACCAGTTCCCCTGCCCTCGAAACTTTTTTTAGTACCACTACGGCTATTCACCGCCGCTTCAATGTGACTGGTGATAACCGCAATCTTGCCCGCGGAATTACTAGCGCCAGCAATCTGATGTTTCTGTTTCTGTTGATCAGCGGTTTGTATTTATGGTTCCCCAAAATCTGGAATTGGGGCATGTTCAGGATTCGCTTTGCTTTTCGTGGCACGGCCGGTAACAGCAAAGCGCGAGATTTCAACTGGCATCATGTGTTCGGGATTTGGTCAGTTATCCCCCTGATCTTCGTGGTGACAACGGCCACCGTATTCTATTACCCCTGGGCCAACAATCTGTTATATCAGGTGTATGGTGAAGAACCACCTTCCCAAGGCCAGGGGCCTGCTCCTGCAACCAGAAACATTTCAGCACAGGAAAACGTTGGAAGCGTGCCGTTTATTCCTGAATTCCATTCTTCTGATCAGCTTTTTATCAATGCCGCTTCCTATATCGAGCAATCGAGTAGTGAGAGATCTAGTGGATGGCGCCAGATCAGCCTGACACTACCCGAAGAGAACAGCCGAACAGTCAGATTTGTTATCGATCAAGGTAATGGTGGTGAACCCCATAAACGTCATGCTCTGGTTCTGAGCCGGGAAACAGGTGAAGTTACAAACTGGGAGCCATTCTCCAGTCAGTCACGGGGTAGCCAGACTCGCTCCATTGTCCGTTATCTGCACACGGGTGAAGCGCTGGGAATCCTTGGCCAGACCATAGCTGGGCTGGTGTCACTGACCAGCCTGTTCATGGTGTGGACCGGACTGGCGCTGGCCTGGCGTCGCTTGATTTCTCCCCTTTACCGGAAAAAATCCGTCCCTGCCGCCTGAGTGGTTTTTTATTGCTGCCTTGATTACTATTGCCCGCATTGAAAATCAGGCTTAAGAATTGATATATCACATGCTGGCTTATTACAGATCCAAACTTTTTTCACTGCTGATCATTTTCCTCGCACTGTCTAATTCCGGAGCACTGAATGCACAGGAATCAATCCAGTTCACCCTGGACCAGGCTAATGCCGGTGAAACGCTATACAAATTAAACTGCCAGGCTTGCCATGGCAACCGGCTCAGCAATGGTCAGTTTGGTACGCCGCTGATCGGTAGGGCCTTCAGGAATATTTGGAAAGGAAAATCTCTTGGTGAATTGTTACAACACACGTGGGAAAAAATGCCGCCGGATGATCTGATGTCACTGACCAGGGAGGAGGTGACAAATCTTGTCGCCTTTATTTTATCCCGTAACGATATGAAGCCTGGTGAGGTTCCTATGGTCAGCGACCCTGAACAGGCCGCTGATACTTACCTGCCCTGGGAATAAAAACTTCTTTCGAATTCTAAATTTTATTCCCAGCGCCTAATTTTATTCCCAACGACCAACTACAGCGCCGTCGGCTTTAAGGGCACCATCAAACTCACCCATGGGCGAACCGCTCACATGCTGGCGCAGTTTCACTCTTACTACCTCGCCTATCTGAAAAGTTGAAGGGTTATAGCCCTGGCGCATGAGGATATTAGGAATCAGCCACTCCACACTCCATTCTGTCTCCCCGCCATTGCCATCAGCTACCATCACCTGAATCCAGGAATGCGGATTCTTGAATTGAAATTCCTTCACAACACCTTCTATTTCAACACTGAATTCCTCAATCTGACCGACTGTAGAATGGTGGGCCATCGCACTTTGGCCGATAATGCCGATAAGAACTGATACGGAAAGTATAAAAAAATGTTTTTTCATGATTGTTTGCTCCGCTATTTAGTATTCGAGAACCCTGCCTTCTTCATCAAGAATAAGGCTGCGTCCTTCTTCATCAACAATGGCGCGATTATATTCATTACATTCGTAATCAAAAATAATCGTGCCGGGAGCATCCTTGTAAAAACGCTTTTCAACAACCCATGGCGCTGTCAGTGATACAGGATCTTCCAGAGTCATTTCCACTAACAGTAACTCCTCACCGTTTTCTTCAGTGCGGCGTATACGCGTAGACGCTTGCGCCTGATCACTTAACACCAAACCACTGCGATCCAGCACGCTGTCGCCATCGCGCCAGCTTTTCAGGGAGACGGTAGAAAATACCAGGGTCTGATTACCGGCTGAGGGCTCTCCTTCCCAATGGCCAACCGAGTGACCGTAAAAATTATGCCAGCGCGCTTCAGGCGGTGGATGTTCCGTGCCATCTGTGTAAATACGCATGGTGGCGCGGGTATGCTCAGCAAGAATCCATGTCTGCTCCGGCCGCACAACAAATTCAACCGGCGCCAACGCATTGAAAATACGGGGAAACCCGTGACTAATACAGCGCGTTAGCGGGTCAGGAAATAGGCCTGCATCACGTAAATCAAGATGCTCCTGATAAATCGCTTCCCATTCGGCGTTATAAGGTGGATGGGCACGGGCTCCTAGAGCACTGACACCAGCTCCTGGTTGACTGGGATGGGTTGGCACACCGTTTACGGTCCAGGTGCCACTATCAAACACTGTCCCACCACGTCGTGACCAGGTGCCGCTCCAGTCAGGAAGCGCTTCAAATGCAGGCTGGTCTGCTGCATAGATTCCAGGAGTAGTTATATTGGCAGTCAAAATGAGCAATAAACAGCTGAATAAATGACACGCTCTTCTTTTTGTTCTTTTAATATTATGCATAGATTCGTACTCTCTTATTGGACTTGCATTAGAACTGAAGCAATCCCCTATTTTCATACAGATTTAATACTTTCTACAAAATTGCTAGCGTCTGATTTTATTTCCAGCCACTGCAAAGCGGCGTCTATATTACTAAATCTTTTTCTGGATGCAGCCGGTACTTTTGCGTCAGAAATGGATTTATAGGTATCTGATAATATTTGATGCAAAGTCTTTCAGTAACAAAAGCCGTTTTTATGGATCTTTCAGAATTTTTCAGATACTCGCCAGCCATTTTTGACACTTCAATAAAAGACTCCATCTCAAGATAAAGCTCTGTAGCTTCATCAAAAAGTATAAGCTGATTAAAACTGGTTATTCCTTTATTACTTTCATAGTACTTTCTGTATTGCTCAACTAATTCGCCATCAGATATATGGCCAGAAAACTTGGCCACCATCAATTCTTCATCTGGGAAAATGGAAAACTTTATTGTCATTGATGAATCTCATTCCAGCTTTTTGCGTGTAGCATTATTAATTCAGTTTTCAATTGATCGAATACGGCCAATAGCAGACATTCAAACTTACATCTGAATCCAAAATTTAGTTCCTGGAGCGTTTCTCCCAAAATTGCTCCCTAGTTATTTCTTTTAATACTGCTCTCAGACGATGAGCTTCAAGAATAGCGTTGCCCAAAGCTTCGTTTTCAGAGCCAAGCTCAATCATTAATTGATCAAGTTGATCAAATTGTTTTGCTTCTTGCTGATCTAATTCTCGATTAGATCTATTAGTGCCCGTAAATGAGGGGGCAGCACTAGAATAATTGGTTCCTGTCAGTGTTATTCTATTACCTGCCTTACTAGCTAGCCCATCTTCTCTTCGAGCTGTTTTCATAAATCTGGGTTCACAATCTCGCTCGTTTATAAAAGTGCCTGTTTGGGTTAGTTTCCGACAGATTATCTGAAATTCTTTATCCTCAACTAAATCATTAAACAAATCGAATTGAACGTCCTCAGCGCGTTCTATTAGACGAGTCACGTTAGACATTGTTCTTCGGCCAGTAATAGTGATTTGTTCTATTTCTACTTCTTGCTCCAAAGCTTCTTCCAGGGATAGTTCTGCGGAATAAACAGGCAATGCTGGTAGAAATAAAATAAGGAAAATAGATAGGAAATACCTTTTCTGTGAAAGGTGAGTAATATGAATACTCATGATTACCTCCGTAAAATGACCACCAGGTGAGGATATAAAGCGGTAAAACCTATGTAATTAGACGTTGTATGCTGGAGAAAGTATAAATATTACTTCATTAAGGGCCATTTCTAAAATCTCACCAATCTATCATATGTGAGAAGAAGTCTTGAATGGCGGCTTTCAGCCAGAAGCGGGAATGCAGTATTAATTCACAATTCCTAAAAATGAATATTCTTCACCATATTCCAGCATCTGTGCCACAAAATCGTCCGGGTATTCCACCTGCACGTCCACGATCTCGCCATTTTCCATCACAGGTATCAGCTTTGGATTGATAAAACCAGAGTACGGCGCCACATTGAGTGTCGCATACCGTTCCAGCACTTCCGCATGCAGTTCAGGATCTACCTGTGTGCCGTAGGTTTCGATTAGAAACTGGGCGGCGGCAAAATCTCCTTCTGACTTGATGCGCTGATGTTCTCGGAGCAGTTCGCCGAATAGTTCTCTTAACCGCTGGTAATCGTTGATCACAAAATAGGTTTTGCCTTCACGTTGTACTCGTTCGATGGCATTGTCCTCGCTCCCACGCTCAAAAACCCAGTGGGCAATCTCGGCTCGATTCCGCATGTGCGCTTCCTCGATCAATTCGCCGGGTTCAATGCGGTATAGCTGGGTCATCATGCCATTGCGAATATAACTGTCATAACGGGAACGCCCCACGTCCAGGTTGGGCATAACGCCAATCTCCACCAGAAAGGGATCCATCATGTAGTACAGCGCAACAAGATCTGCACGACCCTCTTCCATGGTGCTTGCATACTGCTTGAGTGTTTCATTGGTAGTGCCCACGCCCGGGTTGAGTTTACCGGAGGCATGGCCGATTACTTCATGCATATCTGTGGACAAGTGCCCGCCCAGTTCCGCATATTCCCTGCCACGGTCGATTTCTTCCTGGGAAAAGGCAAACTCCTCCAGCGCACCGGATTCTGTTGCACTATAGGCATCAGTGATATTGGATAAGCTCACCGACTTGGAACCATAAAACTCGCGAATCCAGCTAGAGTTTGGCAGGTTGATACCAATGGGTGTGCTTGGAGAGGCATCGCCGGTTTCCGAGACCACAGTGATGGCTTTGCCGGTGATACCGATTACTTCCGACTTTTTGTGCTCATCCATGATGGGCGAGCTGTCTTCGAATCGCTGTGCATACTGACCTATAGCACCAATGCGGCGAGTAGCCTCCTCATCCCGGATAGACACCACTGACTCAAAAGAGCCGCGATAGCCAAGGGGATCGTTATACACCTCGATAAAGCCATTGATAACATCAATGGGGGACTGGGTATCCGCTACCCAGGCGATATTGTAATCATCAAAATCTGCCAGATCGCCACTGCGATAATATTTAACCAATAGTTCCAGGGCAGCGCGTTGAGCATCAGTTTCAGTTACTGTAATAGCGCGCTCAAGCCAAATAACTACCTGCGCCAGAGCTTCGCCATACATACCACCTACTTTCCAAACCCGTTCCACAACCTCACCGTTATCATTTTTGGTCAACTGGGAATTTAGTCCCCAAGACACCGGTTGGGTATCCTCTCTATCAATTATCGCTGCATAGAAAGCCATAGCTTCTGCTTCGGTGACACCGGCATAAAAATTCGTTGCTGAAGTGACCAGCTTGTCGACATCTGCAGCCGTATTGACCTTTTTAGCATCTACACTAGGATCGAAGATCACAGCCGTCAGCAAAACAAGCAGGTCATCGAGACTCTGACCTTCATCCAACGGGAGGTCTGCTTCGCCTACTGTATCATTCAACAGTGCCGCGAAGTACTCTGCTGAAAACAGCGGAGTGAATTTATTGTTGGAATAATGGTGGTGTATACCGTTGGCAAACCAGACCTGTTTCCCCCAAGACATGAAGGCAGCAAAATCGTCTGTGCTTCTATCCCCGGAATATTGCCCCACAATGACCTCGATAACCTTGCGGATGCGCAGGTTATGTTTGTAGTTCTGATCCCACAAAATGTCGCGACCAGCCATGCCCGCCTGAGACAGGTAATAAAGAAGTGTCTTTTGCTGCAAGGTAAAGTTGTCCCATCCAGGAATCCTGTAACGCATAATACGGATGTCGGCAAAGCGGTCTGCTTCGTATTCGAAGTCATCGTTTTGAGCATCAATTGCCTGCTGTTCAATACTTTGCTCTGCAAAAGGCGCAGCCGTCTGACCTACTTCTGCTGCAGCATCTACGGTTTCCATGTTTTCCTGACCACATCCAACCAGAAAAAATAAACTCAAAGCACAGCCGACAAACGGCCGCCAATTAATCAAATTATGCATACGTTGATCCACCCCAGCGCTCTTTTTTGTCCAGTTAGTTTCTTTCATATTCTAATTTCTAAGGTCTGCTTTCGGCCAGCAGTAGGCAATAATAGTATTTGTTATCTATGCTTCGACAATATCGCCTTTTAAGCTCAATACAAATGCAACTACATCATCACATTCTTGCTTAGGCACGTTTAATGCGGCCATCGTATCTCCGGCATGCCCTAAAAATACTGACCAATCTCTTTCACTTATTTGCATACCCTTATGTCATAATTCCATATTTCTGCCAGTATAGTAAATTGGCCCACCAGCATTTGAGCATAAATAATCAATTAACAATTGCTTCTCGCGGTTGACGCCTTCATCGCCACGGTTTTGTCAAAATCGACCTAATTGTGAATCTGATTGCAAACGAGGCAACAAATTTTCAACATAAGCTGTTATCCCATCGTAACCACCTAGGCGTTCATATAATGTTTTTTCTGTCACTTCGATCTTCCTTTGTTATTGAATTAGATTTGTTATGCCTGCTTACGGCCAATAGCGCTCACTCGGGTCCAATAATTTCTTGTTCCTAAAATTTTACAAAGTCAGTAGAGAGAGATGAGCGAAATGAAGACCATATTTCACAAACCAGAGCATAATTGCTCAAATCTTGATTGGTGTACATATCCCGGAAATCATTTCGCCACTTTTCTCTAAGTGAATCGTGATCTCCAAGGCTCCCATCAATCATCTGTTTGTATTCATACTCCAAAGTAAGAATTTTCATCTGGAGCACGGCTCGAAATCGATACTTATCGACTTCAGTTGGATAATCCTCTTTAAGCCTAAACTCTGCAAATTCAAGGTCATAAGCAATTTTTTCGCGAGGAGCGATTATCGCTTGCATGTAGTTGTATTCTGCTTCAGAACTTAACACCTTATTATTCTGGTTTAACTCTATTGCTAGCAATAGAATTCCTGCTATCACCCCTAGATTAACTGTCAAAGTTGCCTATTTATTAACGCTATCCATGTTCATAGTTTCTAATTATTTTATTTGAGTGGCAGCTTTCAGCCAGAAGCGATGTATGGACTCCACCACCCTACCTAAGTAAGGTGGCGTCGACGAAAACTAAAGGAGTCCATACAATGAAAAAGTCTAACGTGATTGTTATCGATTTAGCAAAGAATGTTTTACAGGTCTGCAAAGTCAGC
>JAQWPL010000014.1 GCA_029245395.1 Gammaproteobacteria bacterium | reverse complement strand
CTTGATAGTTTCATAGGCTGTCTTGATATCCTGAACCTTTGCGTTGGCCAGCACCATCATTTCTTCTGGCAACCCTTTTGATACCAGTTTGTCAGGATGGTGCTGATTCATTTGTCGACGGTAGGCTTTTTTCACTTCCTGGTCATTGGCTTTACTGGTTATCCCCAGCAAATCAAAGGCATCATCAAGTGCCATGCCACTTTGTTGCCCACTATGTGCATGCCGTTGGGCCTGCATACGCTGCAGTATGCTGTCATATTCCTGCCTTGAAAAACCCAGAGTATCGGCTGCCAATTCCAAAACTCGGCTTTCGCCCTTGTCCAAAGTGCCGTCTGACAAAGCAATAGCCACCTGGATCTCCATGAACATTTGCATGAGGTTACGGCGGCGGTGACACTCGATACGAAACTGATGCAAAACGTCATTCAGTGGGAAATCTGGTTTTTTACCTTCATTAAACAGACGCTGGGCACCCTTTTTCTGCTCAGGGTTCAGGTTCAGCTGCCGCATGATATCTTCCGCCAAATGAATCTCCATTTGGGAGACCTCACCATCTGCTTTGGCGATATGGCCCATCACGGAAAAAGTACAGGTGAAAAAGGCAGTTTGGATACGTTCGACACTTTCGCCGATTCCAGCTGCAAAACCTCGTTGGTTCCCGAGCTTATTTACACCCTGGTCAAAATTATGCCCAAATGCGGCGCCAAACATTGCACCGAGAGGGCCACCGAGCATGAATCCCAGCCCACCCCCTATAACCTTCCCCCACCAGCTCAGACGAACAACCTCATGAACCAGTTACGGCTAAGATCGTTCTCACATTGGGAATATTGACGAGAATAGAGATTGGCATTGGCCTGAACCTGCCTGCTGACATCTATAAGCCAGGCTTTGCTGTTGTAAGTACGCCGCGTAAAACCGCCATTGCCTTCATGATAGGCAAGGTAATTATTGTAAGCGTCATCCCTGGCAATGCTATTTAAACGATTGGAGTTACTGGTATACCAACCAACAAAGTCTATGGCATCGGCGAAACTTGAGCGCCTAGCTCCCCAGTTTCCCGCCGATTCCTTGTATTCATTCCAGGTGCCATCCAGCACCTGTGCATAACCAAAGGCAGAAGATGGCCTGGTCCAGGGGATAATTCCCAGTAGTTTAGTGCGTTCCGGCCTGGCACGTGCGCTAAAAGAAGACTCCTGTTCAATAATTGCCATACTGACAGTCAAGGGAGTTTTCCAGCGTCGTTCAGACTTCACCGCCGCCTTGTACCAGCTGCGCCGCTCCTCAAACATACTGCAAATATTGGTAGTATTTTGCGGAGGTGTTGAGGCACAAGAAGTCAGTACCAGAATACCCATTAGCGCAATTGCTCTAAGCATGCGAGCTCACTCCTTCTATAATTGGGGCAATAAACTGCTACTTTACACGGTTTTAGCCTGGTTTGTTATGCCGCTCGAGCAGTGACAAAAACCCGACTTCATCAATAACCTGGATACCCAGGGCTTCTGCCTTGGTCAGTTTGGAGCCTGCGCCAGGACCAGCAACAACACAGGTAGTCTTTGCTGAAACACTACCCGCTACTTTCGCGCCAAGCTTTTGCAGCCTTTCCTTGGCCTCACCGCGGCTCATAGCGTCCAGGGTTCCGGTCACAACATAAATCTGGCCATGTAGCGGGAGTGTTTCTTTTTCAATGGGCGCTATTTCAGACGGCTTTACACCTGCCTTCTGTAGTTTATTTATCACCTCAATATTATGACTCTCATCGAAGAAAGCCCTGATATGAAGAGCAACTACCTGACCAATATCCGGGATATCCACCAGAGCCTCTTCTGTCGATGACATAACCTTTTCCAGGTTCCCAAAATGTGCAGCAAGCGCTTGAGCAGTTGCTTCCCCAACTTCTCTTATTCCCAGTGAAAGCAGAAACCGGTTCAACGTAATATTTTTGCTGTTTTGAATTGCGATGAGCAGGTTTTCGGCCGATTTGCTTCCCATGCGTTCCAAACCCGTCAAGGATTCCAGTTCAAGGGTGTAAATATCAGCAACCGAATTGAGGAGTTCTTTTTCTACCAGCTGCTCAATGAGCTTGTTGCCCAGACCGTCAATATCCATGGCCTGACGTGAAGCAAAATGAATGATCGATTGGGTGCGCTGCGCGCTGCAAACCAGTCCACCTGTACAGCGCATGAGGACTTCGTCTTCCTCATGTTCAATATCTGAATCGCAAACCGGGCATTTGGCAGGTATTTTGATTGATCGCGCTTTTTTGGGGCGCCTGCTTTGTATAACAGACACTACTTTGGGAATCACATCGCCGGCACGTCTGATAATGACTGCATCACCGATCTTCACCCCTAGCCTGGCTACTTCATCCATATTATGCAGCGTGGCATTGCTCACCGTGACCCCACCAACAAAGACAGGTTCAAGCCTGGCCACTGGCGTGATAGTGCCTGTTCTACCCACCTGGAATTCCACGTCATTGAGGACAGTCGCCACTTCTTCGGCAGGAAACTTGTAAGCCACCGCCCATCGCGGGGTTCTGGCATTCATACCCAGAGTATCCTGCAGGCCAAATTGGTTGACCTTTATAACTACGCCGTCTATTTCATAATCCAGTGAATCACGAGAAGCCAATAATTGCTGGCAATAGGCATAACATGCTTCTACACCTGTGTTGGCCTCCCTTTCAGGGTTAACTGGCAGTCCCCAGTCGTTGAAACAGTCAAAAACCTTCGTCAAGGTATCCGGGAGCTCGCCCTGTTCAACGACGCCGTAACTGTAACAAAACATCGTGAGAGGCCTCTTCGCCGTGATGCGCGAATCAAGCTGGCGTAGAGTTCCTGCTGCAGCATTTCTTGGATTGACAAAAGTTTTTTCACTATTTGACTTAGCTAGTGCATTCATCCGCTTAAAGCCTGATTTGGAAATGAATATTTCACCTCTTACTTCCAGACGACCAGGTATACCGTGTCCTTCCAGCCTCAAAGGAATATCTGAAATAGTTTTAACGTTATGCGTGATGTCCTCGCCTTTAGAACCATCTCCACGTGTTGCAGCTCGAACCAGCAATCCATTTTCATACAACAGACTCACCGCTACACCGTCAACTTTTGGCTCACAACTGTAATTGATTGCTGAATCTGCATTCAGACGTTTCTGGAGCCGGCTTTCAAAGCGTTGTAATTCTTCCTCACTGTTCACCTTGTCCAGGGAAAGCATAGGTATTTCATGCTTGATTTGAGTAAACCCACTCAGGGGTTCACTGCCTACACGCTGGCTTGGAGAATCCACTGAGATCAGCTCTGGCCACTGCTTTTCTATTCCAAGCAACCGGTCAAACAGACAGTCATATTCCTGATCAGGGATTTCTGGAGCATCATGGCGGTAATACAAGCGGCTGTGATGTTCAATCTCTTTACGAAGCTTCTTCAGCTCCGCTATAAGATTTAGGGTAGGTGCTGTCATGTTGAATTACCTGACAGGGAAGATCATGCCAGGCTCACTTTCTGGCAAGCATTTCAAGTTCAAAATCACGGATACGCTGGCGGCTATGTTCAATAGTTTGTCCCGTAAATACACTACGATTCTCATCCTTGAGCACAGCATCCAATTCTTCTTCAACAGCCTTGGCTGTTTTCAGCATTTGCTCAAAGCACTGCATATTTCCCATTTTATTGGGAAGTTGCATGAAAAAGCTCACGCCTGGAGTGGCTAAAGACTCCATTTCCGATATTGAAAAAGTGCCAGGTTTAAGCATGTTTGCCATGCTGAACATAACAGGCCCCTTGCCATCAGAATCTGCATAACGATGGAAAATACTCATATCTCCCAGGCGCAGACCAAATTTCAGCAGCACGGGCAGCATCTTGCTACCTTCCAAAGCCGTGTCTGCTTTAGCCATTACGTTGATAATAATAACTTCTTCAGCCGGCGCTGGTTCATCTTCATTGTCCTCATCATCTATGTCGTGATCAATCAGATTATGATGCTCCAGCTCCAACTCTCCTTGTTCATCCCGACTGAATGTTAACTCTTGGTCTCCAAATGTCGGTTCAATTCGTTCTTCATGTTCAGTCTTGCTATCACTCTCAGGACTAGTAATAGATGCTTGATTTTCAACAGACTCTGATTCATTGATAATTTCTGCATCATCCTCAGGCCAGGTGTCTTCACCATCATCCACTTCAAAAGGTGTTGCTTCTTCCTCTTCTTCTTTTTCTTCCATCAAGTCGGCTAACTCTTCTGAACTTTCCAGGCCCGCAGAATATTCCTCAATTTCCACTTCGTTCAGGTTTACTGATTCCATTAGTACAGGAACTTCTTCAGTGTGTGGGAGGTTTTCCGGGTTGGTGGTGTTATCTGAGCGTGGTACGGTTCGTGCGCCGCCAGAGGGTAATTCTGATTTGACCAGGGCCTCATCAACCGCTTCAACGTCAACTGGTGTAGTATTTTTATCCAGTTTCATGACAATACGATTTTTCCGCTCAAGCCATTTACGCCTGAAGCCATCAAGCAAAATGAGCACGATAAAAATGATGACTATAATGGCTAACCAGTCTCTGATATTCATGCTTTTGCTCGGGTCGTTACATCCTGAGTTTTGTCATCTAGGTGAACCGATGTGGTTACAGTTCTGTTTTTAGTGCTCTCTTCTCTACTATCGTCTCTACTAAGGGCATAGCTATGTCTCTAATCACCCCTATACTGCCACCATTTCAGCAGCCTCATCAATATCTACAGCAACCAGTCTGGATACACCTGGTTCATGCATTGTTACTCCCATTAACTGATGAGCATGTTCCATGGTGATGCGGTTATGTGTAATGAAAATGAACTGTACAACCTCAGACATTTCCTTCACCAGATCCACATAGCGACTAACATTAGCATCATCCAGAGGTGCATCTACCTCATCGAGCATACAAAAAGGTGATGGATTCAGGTGGAAAATGGAAAATACCAGCGCAATGGCAGTCATCGCTTTCTCCCCACCCGACAGCAGATGAATTGTGCTGTTTTTCTTGCCAGGTGGTCTGGCCATGATTTCTACACCGGTATCAAGTAAATCTTCTCCAACCATGTTCAAGTAGGCATGCCCTCCACCAAACACTTTGGGAAACAATTCCTGCAAACCCTTGTTTATTTTGTCAAAAGTTTCCTTGAATCGGGTTCGTGTTTCCTTATCTATTTTGCGAATAGCATTTTGAAGGGTTTTCAACGCCCGTTCCAAATCATCGTTCTGCTCATCCAGATAGATCTTGCGTTCTGACTGGGTGTCATATTCATCAATGGCTGCAAGATTGATAGGGCCAAGACGATTGATTCGGTTGCCCAATTTTTCCAGTTCTTCTTCACAAGATAACTCGGATATTTCTTCCTCTTTTTCCGCAATTAATGCCGCAATCTGTTCCAGCACCTGCTGTTTGTCATAATCATTTTCCTGGAGCTGCAGTTCAAGAGCCTCCCTTTTAACAGTGTCTCCTTCTATTCCTAAGCGCTTATTGGCAAGCTCATCTCTCACTTGCTGAGATTCATCCTGAGACGCGTTTCTGGCTGATTCCAATTCTCGCTGCTGGAGATCAATCTCATCAACTTTAGTCTTGGCAGTACTGAGGCTGTTTTCCAGGCTCGCTCTTGATGCCAGCTTCTGTTCCAACTCAACTTTCAGTGCCGGAATCGGAACATCGGCTTGCTGTAGGTAGTCTTCAAGCTGCTTTTCTCTGTTTTCATAGGAATCCACCTGACTGGAGAGCCGTTCCATATTCTGTTGCAGCGATTCAAGCTGTGCGGTATGGGTCTGATGCTTCAGGGCCAACTGGTGAGATTGGTCCTTATCCAAGGCTGCTTTTTCACGGATATCATCAAGTGACTTGCGGTATTCATCACGACTTTCAATCAGCACCTCCCGCCTGACAGTATGCTGTTCCATCTTATCCAGTATTCCTTCGAGGCTTTCTCTTGACGCTCTGATATTTGCCTTTTCGGTTTCAAGCTGAGTATCCAATTCCTGAATTTCGGTCGTCAGTGTTTCACGACGTTTTTCCGCCTGTTCAATCTTGGTCATCTTGGCTGATTTGTCAGAACTTTTTTCAGTCAACTGATGATTAACTACAGAGAGCTCTTCCAACAACCCATCGCGGTCATCCTCCAGAGTTTGTAGCAAGGATTCTTCGTTGCTCAAACGTTCAGCTATTTGGTCAACTTGATTTTCAGCGCTGGTTATTGTGCTTTTTAGAGTATCCAGCTCCTGCTGACGCTGAATAACCCCGGCCTGCTCATCAAAGTCTTTGCTGATTCTCAGCCAGGAAGGACCCAGCCAAACTCCCTGAGGAGTAATTAACGATTCGCCTGGGTTAAGTTTTTGCCGTTGGGCCAACGCTTCCTGGATAGTATCCGCACAATATATGCCATCAAGAAGCGCACCAAGATTCTGTGCTGAGCGAATCTTCTCTGCCAGAGCTACTGCCTGAAGTGACTGATTGCCAGAAGAAGCATTGCCAGTGTATGCCGTGTCTATAACCTGAAGATGGCCATCACTAAAATCCCCGAGCACCTCACCTATAGCGTCAAGGCTATCCACACATACAGCTTGCAGGCTATCACCCAGCACCATCTCCATGGCAGTTTCCCACTGGTCATCTACCTGCAGGCTGTCTCCAAGCCTGGGCTTTCCTGCAAGATTATTTTTTTCCAGCCAGCTTATAGTGCTTTGATCGTTTCTTCCCAGCGCTGCTTTTTGTAATGCCTCAAGCGATGCATTTTGGCCCAGCATGGACTGGAGACTGGATCGCTTTTCATTAAGCTCATCATTTGTGGCTTTAATAGACTGTCTGGCTTTCTCGATCTTCCCGTTCAGCGATTGCCTGTCAATTTCATGACTCGCCTGAGTCTCCATCAGTTTCCTGAGATTTTCTTCCAGACCTGCAAGATCTGTCGCGTCCGGAGACTCGAGGTTTTCAAGTTCATGTTTTAAAGTAGTTCTTCGTTGTTTGCCACGTTCAACGATATTTTCCAGGTGGTTGATTCTTTCCTGCTCTACCTCAGCCTTCTGGGACGTTTCAGAAGCGTCCTCATTAAACTGATCCCACTCCTGTTGCCATTCGTGCATCTTTGCTTCTGCCAGCCCTAGAGATCCAGTAGAGTCACTTTCCCTGGATTGTACTGATGCCAGTTCTGGCTCCAGTTCTTTGATAGCGGTTTCCAATTCAACAATCTTGGTATGGTCCTGTTTTAACTCACTCTGGAAATGCTCAAGCGATTGCTTGATTTCGCCAAGGTCCAGTTCAAGTTGTTGCTTGCGCTGCCCCTGATATTCAATATTTTGCTCTATCCCGGAAATCTCACTGCCCAATGAGTAATAACTGCTTTGTACTTCCTGGTACGCATCACTGGCTTCCGTGTTTTCCTGGCGGGTTTTTTCCATGTCCGCTTCCAGAGAGCGTGTTTTGGCTACACAGGCTTCTAGTTTTACTTCAAATTCACGAATCAGTTGCTGAGCATTACTCACCGTTTCATTCAGACGTTGCCATCGCAAAGCCTGCAGGTTAGCTGTGGTATCTCGTTCCTTTTGCTTGTAATCCTTGTACCGTTCTGCTGCTCTGGCCTGACGTTGCAAATGCTGAAGCTGGCGTTGCAATTCTTCTCTGATATCAGTGAGTCTTTCAAGATTTACCCGGGTTCTCTTGATTCTATTTTCGGTTTCCCGGCGCCGTTCCTTATATTTTGAAATACCTGCGGCTTCTTCTATGAAGACACGCAGCTCTTCCGGTTTGGATTCAATGAGATTGGATACCATGCCCTGCTCAATGATGGAATAACTGCGGGGTCCCAATCCTGTACCAAGAAAAATATCCTGAATATCCCTACGCCGGCACTTGGTGCCATTAAGCATGTAGGTAGACTGGGATTCACTATTAACAACACGCCGAATCGAGATTTCGTTAAAAGCGGCATATTCCCCTTTAATTGTGTGATCGGAATTATCAAAGATCAGCTCGACGGCAGCCTGACCAACTGGTTTGCGGTTGGCGGAACCGTTGAAGATGACATCGGTTAGATTTTCACCACGCAACTTACTGGCTGAGCTTTCACCCATTACCCAGCGGACAGCGTCAATGATGTTGGATTTGCCACAGCCGTTAGGACCAACGACGGCACAAAGATTACTGGGGAGGTTAACTGTTGTCGGGTCTACAAACGACTTGAATCCTGCAAGTTTAATACTTTTTAATCGCATTGATTGCGAATACCCTGACAGTCAAAAGAAGCTACTACGAATGCGACTAAGTTTATCCGAATTGACCGCTAAACTCATTAAGAATTTATCCACATTTCAAGTCGAAACACCGGCAATAATCGTGGCAAAAAACAGGAACTCAGGATGCCTCAGGCATCTGATAAATGGACATGGGCACCATCAGGGAACAATGATAAAATGCTTCTTTTGCTTTTATAAAGTCATAACATTTTGAAATATATGATGTTTTTCCTTGATTTGAAAGCCTCTTTCACCAGGCTCACTAGTAGACATCCCGATCAATGAATTACACTACGCTTCCTTTGGTTTTTATTGTTTCACTGGTGAGCATTTTGTTGCTGCGGCCGCTGGCCAGGAAACTTGGCCTGGTGGATACTCCAGGTGGTCGAAAAACCCATAGTAAGGAAACACCTCTCATAGGCGGTCTGGGTATCTTCGTTGGTTTGATGGCCGGCTCACTCCTGAGCCCTGAAGTCATGATGCAATATCAGCCCCTTCTGCTGATTTCATGCATCCTTCTTGTCATTGGTCTGGTAGATGATTTTTACCCGTTACCAGCAGTGGTGCGAATGGGCTTCCAAATAACAGCGGCTTGGTTAATGTGTGACTATGGCAATAACCAGCTCATTACACTCGGTAATTTATTTACTGAGAATGAGTTATTTCTGGGTAGATACTCCACCATAATGACTATTTTTGCCACCGTGGGCGTCATTAATGCGATCAATATGATTGACGGGATGGACGGACTGTCCGGAGGGCTGGCATTGATTTGCCTGGGAGGTATTGCTATTGCGGCCGGCTTCAATGGCAACAATCCTGCACTGTACAGTTTTACACTAATTACAATTGCAGGTCTGGTGGCGTTTTTGTTGCTTAATTTCAGGGCACCGGCGGGAAAGCCGGCTCTGATTTATCTGGGGGACTCAGGAAGTACTATGCTGGGATTTATCCTGGCATGGCTGTTGATTGAAAGTTCTCAGGGAGGCGTGGACAAGGTGATTCACGCGACAGTCGCCCTTTGGTTCATGGCAATTCCATTAATGGACACAGTTTACCTGTTTATAGCCAGGCCTTTGGCGGGGAAATCACCTTTTGAGCCGGGTACAGATCACTTGCACCATTTATTGGCAATGCATGGGATGTCTAAAGCTAGGGTGGTTTTGCTGTTGTATGCAGCGGGGATTTGTTTTGGATTAGTGGGACTGGCGATTAATAGCATGTCAGCAGTAGAATATTTAGCCGTTTACCTCTTTATGGGAGTATTCGGACTATATGTCGTGCTAATGCGGTGGGAAGGGAAAAGTACTTAACGAACACTCTCGGACGAAGATGCACTTGCAGATTCGAGGGATGAAATTATTTGACTGGCGGCCGAGGCTGGAGAAAATTTAGCACTGGATAAATCCTGGCATCGTTGTTGTATTGCTTTATCTGACTCAAGGTTTGTTAAGAAATCCCTGGCCATTTCTGTCAAGCTGGAAAGCGAGTTGTTTTCTTCAACCCCCCCTACCTGATATTCATCAACGATTGCTTTAAGATCATTTCCAGCATTGATATTGGCCAGCACTGGTAGACCCGCTTGCATGTAGGCCAGGAATTTGCCGGGGATATTATCGTTCCTGTGCCTGGGATCCAGAGCAATCAGGCCTATATGGCATTGGGCAAGCAGTCCTGGGATTTCTTCAGGACTAATTTCATCATAAAACAGAATGTTATTTAAATTATATTCAACGGCTCTTTTCTTGATCTGCTCAACAGCAGTTCCTCTGCCAACAAAAACGAATCCCACACTACTGTCTTCTTTAAGCTCGTTCGCCAGGTCAATCAAAATATCCATTGCCTGCGCTATACCTATATTGCCCGTATAGGCAAAGATTTTTCTACCAGCCAGTGCTGTATCTTTTAAGTTGATACTACATTCCCCAGGTTTGGAATCAGCGAGCCAGTTATTAAGTACTTCCATCTCAGCGCCCAGACCTGGTTGATGCTCACTGAAGTACTGAAGATTGGAAGGTGTCTGCACACCAATAACATCAGCTTGTTGATACTGGAATCTTTCCACTTTTTTGAAATAACGATACATAAGCCCGTTACCTAGCAATCCCATGTCTACAGCCCATTCCGGGAAAATATCTCTTAAGATCAGATAAGCCGGACACCGAGATTCAGCTTTGAGTTTTTTCACCAGCCTGCCAAAAAATATAGATGGCGAATACCAGATGATTCCATCCCACTTCTTATTCTTCAACGGTGATTTTTGTAGATTACGGCACATAAAAAAGGAGAGTAAATACTCTCCTATGAAGCGCCTAAAATAATTAACATCTTTTGTTTCAGGTGCTTTCAACCTGAGTACCTTTACACCACCGCCTTCATTTAATTCCCAATGTGATTTTAGTGAGGAGTCAGGGAGCAGAACTGTTATCAGATGTCCTTGTTTCTCCAACTCTGCCACAAGATCACGAATCTGCACCGCGCCGGAGGTTTTCATGGGGGGGTAAGCGTCAGCGATCAGTGCAAGTTGCATTTATTGGCTGCCGAGTTGTTGGCACCAGTCCCAGGTGCTTCGACACATTTCTTCTACACTATGCTCGGCTTTCCAACCAAGGACTTTTTTTGCCTTGGTGCAATCTGCATAGGATATCGGAACATCTCCAGCCCGCCTTTCAGAGAGCTTAACTGGTAATTCTTTACCAGTAACTTTTTCAAAGGCTCTGACCATTTCAAGGACACTGATACCATCACCTGTACCCAGGTTGATTGCAGTACAACCCTGGGTTTTATCAAGGTAATCAATCGCCTTAATATGCCCTGCTGCAAGGTCAGAGACATGGATATAATCCCTTAAACACGTACCATCTTGAGTATCGTAATCAGAACCATAAATCTCAAGAAAATCGCGTTCACCACTTAAAACTCGAGCAATCATAGGCATCAGGTTTGCTTTCATTGCTTTAGCATTGTCACCAATTAATCCAGATGGGTGCGAACCTACAGGGTTGAAATAACGAAGATTGATGACTTTCCAAGACTTGTTTTTAAGTGTGATCTCATCCAGAAGTTGTTCAACAAGTAATTTACTGTCTGCATAGGGGTTAACAGGTGACAGTGGATGTTTTTCGTCAAGTGGAAGGTATTCAGGTTCACCATATACCGTTGCACTGCTGCTGAATATAATTTTGAAAATTCCGTTTGCAGTCATTGCAGCGATAAGGCTTCTTGAACCTTCTACATTATTATCCATGTATAAATCAGGCTTCTCTACCGATTCCTCAACACTTTTCAAGCCTGCTAGGTGAATAACATCTGTCACCATGTATTTTGAAAGGGTATCGGAAAGAAGGTCAGTGTTCCTGATATCACCCTCCACGCAAGAAAGCTTCTTTCCAGTGATTTCATTAAGAGCAGCTAGTACTTTTCTATCACTATTACAAAAATTGTCATATAGAACGACATCATGACCTGCAGTTATAGCCTGAACGGCAATATGGCTGCCGATATAGCCGGTGCCACCAGTTAGAAGAATTTTTTTCAAGTTACCTTAGGAATGCATGAAATGTTGCTAAAAATTAAACAAATCAGAATTTTCGCCATACTTTTCTGTTTATGTAATCAGTATAGCTGTGGATTATCCTCACCACTTTTTCAGATACGTTATCGGCAACATAATCTTCTACCTGATTAAGAAGTCTGTTTTCCCCCCTAGGCTGGTTTTCCAGAATGTCCATAGCCTGAGTAATTCGCTCCCAGTTCATACCAGTGAGCATGACCGCACCTTCTTCCATCCCTTCAGGTCGTTCATGTGCCTGGCGTATATTTAAAGCGGGAAAATTCAAGATAGAAGATTCTTCTGTGATCGTACCGCTATCAGAAAAAACTACTTTGGCGTTGATCTGGAGATGTATATAGTCGGTAAAGCCTAGAGGCTTCATGAACTGGATCAAATCAGAAAATTCGAATGCCTCTGAATCAATCCTGGCTTTTGTCCGGGGATGGGTAGAGACAATTATTGGAAGCCCTCTGGATGATGCAAGTTCATTTAGCATCCCAGCAAAATCCTGGAGATTTATTGGGTCTTCGATATTTTCTTCTCGATGACAGCTGACAAGAATATATTCATACGTTTTAAGACCTAATGTTTTTAATACAGCAGATTTATCTATTCCTTTTTTATAGTAATCAAGTACCTCTGACATGGGGCTGCCAGTTTTAATAACCTGGTCCGCAGGGATGCCTTCATTGATTAAATATTCACGTGCGATAGAACTGTATGTAAGATTTATATC
>JAQWPL010000007.1 GCA_029245395.1 Gammaproteobacteria bacterium | reverse complement strand
AGGTTATTAAGCAGCAGACCCTGCAACGCAAGAAGGAGGAAAATCTTATGACTTGTTCAGCTCAGTAACTGAAAGCTATACTGCAAATGTCTCCTCTAGCTGTTGAGGCGATTGGTCCCAAATCATCTGACGACTTACAATCCAAAATAAAGAAATCAACGAAGAGGACGAACCCACCTCCTGACACACATCACCGTTAATCTGAATGGGAAAATCATCATGAAAATTACTTTATCTTTTCTGCTCACTATTTTGTGCCTGGCAACACAACCTGCATTGGCTGCAAGCTTCGGTGACGATAAGGCTGAAATAGAAAACCTGCAGGCGCGTTATCTGCTCGCCATGGACTTCATGGATGCTGATGCCTACGCTGAAGTATTCACCGAAGACGGTGTAATGGACTGGGCCGGCGGTATAATTGAAGGCCGGGAAGCTATCCGCGCGTTTATGGCCAGCGGCCGATATAACCCGGCCAGAGATGCAGCCAAAGCTGATTGGCAAGCAGCCTCAAGACATTTCATCATGAACCAGGTCATCAAGGTGGACGGCAACAAGGCCACCGCCATTACCTATTGGTTTCAAGCCAACAACAATGCCGACCGCGGCACCATGACTCTCGGCATGTTTGGTAATTATGTAGATCAACTGGAAAGAGTTAATGGAGAGTGGTTGTTCGCGCGCCGGGAAATTTATAACGAAGGTATTCCTGGCCGTAACAAAGCTGGCACCAAGAATCCGGATCCTTTTCGACAGTGAGGGTGTTGAAGTGTCGTCGATCGATGTTCATAAATGCGTAAATATTTTAGCTTCGCCCGGCGGAGATCGCTGCGCTCTTCCGCCCTACAGTTTAATGTTCAACTGCTTTGGCGATGAGATTAAATAGATGAAACGTGAAATCATCAATCCCTGGACGTGGCAGGAAGCCCTGGGATTTGTCCATGGCAACAAAGTAAGCGATGCTGAATCAGTTTTTTACCTGGCGGGACAAACTGCCAGTGATGAAAATGGTCATTGCCTTTACAAGGGTGGCATGGATTTCTCCAACGTGATGCGGCTGAATATTTTTACCATCGATATGGAACAGATACTCAAAGCCCATAATCATATGGCGACTGCTCTAAAACAACGGGGTTGTCAGCACACCGGTTGTTTACTTGGGGTTACCGCTCTGGCGTCACCGGGCGCCTTGTTAGAGATGGAAGTGACTGCCGTCAAATAAACCACTGTACGTCCAGACTAAATTTTTTATTTTCATTTTTTATTCATGCCATGGGCAAATCGCCCTGATAAAAAAGCCTCCATGCCAATAAGCGTTTTTTATTCCTACCTCAGCGCCCGCGTCCTGGTATCAGTGGCCAGTTCCATGCTGTCTGTTGCCTTGGGCTGGCACCTGTATCTTTACAGTAATAATCCCTTTGACCTGGCTCTGGTTGGCTTGCTGCAAATAACTCCGATGCTGCTTCTATTTATAGTCAGCGGTTGGGTTGTGGATCATTTTCCTCGCAAACTGATTCTGGTGTTGTGTGCCTTACTGGAAGCCTGCGTATATTTAGGCATCGGATTCAGCATGAACGAGGGTGAACTCAATAAACCGATGATCTTCACCCTCGTGTTTATACACGGTACTGTGCGCGCTTTTTATGCACCGGCCTCTTCGGCCATCCTGCCTAATATTGTCAGCAAGGATTTCCTGTCACGGGCAATAGCCATTACCAGTTCCACCTGGACAACAGCGCAAACATTAGGCCCGCTTGTCGCCGGACTACTTATTGCCTGGGTTGATTATGAAACTTATTACTATTTCGTGGCATTTGCTGGCGCTGGCGCCTTTCTGTATATGCTGCTGCCAACTTTACCGATTAACAAACCCACTGAACGAGGTTTAAAACAACTGTCTGGCGGGATTCACTTTGTCTTTAAAAATCCCATTGTGCTGCCCAGCATTTCCCTTGATATGCTGATCGTACTGACAGGTAGTGTCATGGCGCTGCTGCCCGTTTATGCCATTGATGTCTTGAACGTGGATTCAACAGGCCTTGGATTGATGCGCGCCATGCCCGCTCTGGGCGGTGTAATGATGGGAATATTGCTGGCCAAACTTCCAGCTATGCGCAATGCCGGACGCCTGCTGTACATCGCTCTGGGCATTTTTGCGGCATCCATTTTCATTTTCGCATTGTCGACTGCTCTCTGGCTTAGTCTTGTGGCTCTCTGGATCTATGGGGCATCCGACATGATCAGTGTGAACATCCGCTCCACTCTGATTCAGCTTGCTACACCTGATGAACTACGCGGCCGGGTCAGTGCTGTGAACATGCTCTTTATTGGTATTTCTAATGAGATGGGCGACTTCAGGTCTGGATCTGTCGCCGCCTTGTTTGGCCCTGTCGCCACGGTGCTAGCCGGGGCAGGCATGGCGCTTGTTGTAGCCGTTGGCGGCTGTATGATTTTTCCAAAACTACGCAGACTGGATAAATTGACTGATGCCGAAACAGATTCATCAGAGCCCACACCCTGAAACGTCAATGAAACATTTCAACATTACCGTAAGCGGCGTGGTTCAAGGGGTATTTTTTCGGGCTTCAACGAAGGCGCAAGCGAATCAGCTTGGCATAACCGGGTTTGTCAGAAATCAGCCTGATGGCAGTGTGTACTTGGAAGCAGAGGCTGATGAAGCAAGCCTGAAGATATTACTGGACTGGCTTGAACTGGGGCCGGCCAATGCACAGGTTAATAATGTAGACGTTGAGGAAGATAGCGTTAGAGATTTTGCAGGCTTTGATATTAGCAAGTGATGCGGATTGTAAAGGGCGCACACCATGCGCCCTGACCAATTAATTGACGTTCTATTAGTAGGTAGCCACCTCTCCCAAAAACCAATCCACTCCCGGATCATTACTTTCTACTCGGTGTTTACGCAACATGTAATTTAGTTGTGGTGTGCCGGATAACAAGTGTGAAAATTCCTCTTTGGGAAATTTTATCAGGCGACTCTCTGACTCCGCAGTGACAGTCCCTGCTGTAACTGACGAAAAGGGCCTGTAGCCCAATTCATCACCCTTGGATAATTCCTTGTCACCAAGTTTCGCACTGCCTTCATAAAACAGGTACCAGGAGCCATCATCAACATCAAAGGTCTTGCCTGCAGGAATTAATACTTCATCAGCAATCGCTGAAATCTTTTCCAGCACGGTAGATATCAATTCATGGAATGGTGGCAATCTACGCAGGGCAGATCGCATATTCCAGCGTTTGATCAGCTTGTCTCGATAACCTTCCTTGACAAAAAATTCATTGAAGCTATCTTCGGGAAATACCATTACTGTCACTGGAGAACTGGCGACAACACTGGCGTTACATTTCAATGTGCCGGTTACTATGGCCATCTCACCGATAATCTCTCCTGCCTGCAAACTGGCGATTGTCTGGAATTCATCATTATCGTAGACCACTACATCGCAATACCCCGTGAGGATCAGGTACACATAGCCACGGGATTTTTCTTCCCGCACCATGATGACGTCGCCGCGGTTGTATTTGCGGACTTCTTCCTCTGCCAGGATTGTTCTTGCCCAACGATCAGAAAATGGCTCGCCTAGCCAGGTGGATAAATACTGGTTCATCAATGAGGTGTATATCGTTTCATCGCCTTCCACCACTATATAGCGCTTACCGGAGCTTGCCAGAGAGAAAGTGGTGGTGAACTGGTGTGCCAGGTGTTCCACATGTACGAATACCACTCGATCAGAATCAGAAGTCAGCGCATCGGCTGGGCTGCCATGAATAGCGCCAGCACCGCCATCTGCGACCAGCAGATCAAAACGGTCTGAATAAATCCTACAAATATTGTCATAGGTCTCTGAGCTTATTACCCCCGTTTTGGTCATGTCCTTAATAGCGCTCATTCCGGTGTTATCACCAATGATGCAGGTGCGTTTTTCTTGGCCCTTGTGATTCACAGTAAAAGTGCCGCCAATGGTAGGGATGCTGTGCACTGTAATGTGAGGCTCTATTTCCACACCAAAATATTTCAGTGTTTCACCAGGCTTTACTTCCACAAACTCAAAATATTCCCTGATCACATCGGCTTTCCAATTGAGATGTCAGCTCAGTTTCTAAATCGCCATCTCGTAAATTTCCTTGGTAGTAATTACTTCCACTCTATGGGGCATCAGGATGAGTGGAAACATGGCGCAGTGATCATCGTGCAGATGGGTAAGGAAAACAGAAGAAACAGAATTCTTGGAGATCCCCCTGGCATACAGGTGCTTGTCCAGGTAAGGGATGGAATCAATCAGCATGTAGGTGCCGTTGTAACAAAGTGCCAGCCCGGTACACGGTTCGTTCGCGGTAAAACCAGAAGCACTGCCGAGAATTTCCAGGCCAAGTTTCACCAGATCCCTGGGAATGAAATCTGACTGCATTTGGTAAGGAGGAAAGATGCTGACATCCTCATTCATATCGATATCAACTGAATCTGCACCTACTGAGACCGTGTAACGATCTAACCCTGTATGCGTGACTTCAAATGAACCGACTTGAGCTTTATCGTCCTCAAAAGGAATAACATTAAAAAAATCTTCAACGCCCCGAATCTTGTTATTCTCATCCTTGAGCGCCAGACATTCGGAGGCCGCTAGCCATTCCCTTTTTAACTTTCCGGGAGCACCCCAATGCTCAAGTTCCTTTTCAGTGGGACCTAGCAGAGTAAGCCTGAGCAGTCGAAAAACATGGCTGATGCTGTCTTTATCGCCGACAAGATTCAGCTTTCTTCCTTCGGCAAGGCCATTGCTCATGAACAAAAAGAAATAAAGCGGAAATTCCAGATTATTTAAAAGGGAGCCGTCCTTTTCCTTGATGTCAGTCAGGACGAGTGAATTGAAATTTGGAATGTTGTTGAGGAGCAATCCTTTCAAAACTTCCGGCGGCTGACCAATTTGATTTCAGCACACTGCCTCTTTCTTTAACTAAAAGATAAAGTCGTCCTCATGGAGATTTGAATTATTAGGATCAGAGATTGAATCTTTACCTGTCGCTTAACTTCTCATTTTTAAATGTAGAAAAATTTGCCTTCCACCATAAGGAACAGGCATAAAGTGGCCTGAACTGACCTGCTCACCTGGAAGCAATTTCATCCTTACCGACCCTCTGACATTACCTCCTATAACCTTCATCTGATTATTTGCAGTATCAAGCTCAATAACAACATCACAATGTGTTCTTGCTCCCTGTCCCATCTGTCCCCGGCGTTGCTCAAGATTTCTATATTCTGGCCTGCTACCTCGACAAAGCATATCCCCAGGAAGGATTTCTGCTTCCCCCACATCATAAGCCACATAAGCTGCTTCAGGCTCAACTCCATCGCGGGCCCGTATGGCTTGATCTATATAACTATGGTGTGCAATTGCCCGCTGGAACTGCTCAGGTTTGCCAAGTCCGGCTTCACACATAACCCAGGAGATATAAGCCGCTGACCAAAAGTCGCGCCATCTTGCTGTTATGCCTAAGTCTTTCCAGCGCTGATTTTGTTTATTTACTATCCAACTGCTATCGGGAGCGGCGGCCCAGTAACCGGCTACATCATCTGCCAGGCGGCTGGCTTCTGCTTCACTCTGCCAGTTGCTGCGCCAAAATCGTGGGCGCTGCCCATTATTTCTTTCCAGTTCATCCTGGCTAGTCATGTCAATCACGCTGGATCCGAAAAAGGCCCATTCTTGCACAGCGATATCGACTATACGTTGACGCACTTCATTGCCAGGGGATTGACGACAGCTGCGATTAACTATTTGCATCTGCCCGGGCATTCCAGATACGCGTTCACCCGGGGGGGTGACATCCAGCACATCAAGAGGCAGACGTTCACTTATCGAATTTTGTTGTGCGGCAATCCATGCAGGGAAAAGTATAAGAAAGGAAATCAAACAATGTTTTAATAATTTAAAGAGCATTCGTTGCATTATCCTGTTCAGCATAGGCTTTGATATCTTCTAAATCCTGTTGCAAGCAATCACGCGTAGCTTTCACAAACATCCAGCCCATGAGCTTCATCATGACTTTACCACCAAAAGTTTGTGGTTCCCCGCTAAATCTCATTGTATATGTCGTCATGCCATTATTTTCTTCAAGAGAAAGGCGAGTTATATAAACAGAGTCATGGCTTTCTGCGCGAGTCTGATAATAGCTGTTTTCCTCAGCATTGGTAACCCACATGATTTCAGTGGCAGTTTTACCAAACAGGGTTCGGGTTTCTTCCCACTTCAAGCCAACCAGACCATCTTCTGGCTGTTCCAGGATGTCTAACTTTTCAATACCGGAGATAACATTAACAGCATTATCAATCCCTGAAATGACCTGCCATACCCTTTCCCTGGATGCTTGAATATCAATACTGAGGGAAAAATTCATAGCCTTCTCCTTATCTACCTTACATTCTCCCTATTATTATAATAAATACGTTAAATATCAGTAAGTTAATATAGAAAGAATTTGAATAAGAGATCCTGATTTACACACCATCACTGGCTTTTCCAGCAGAGGATTGTAAGCCAAACCAATCAATGTTCACGATACCTGGCAGCCCAATAAGGGCTATGGAACTCTCCCTGTTTTAAGGATTGTGAAAATTTCAGGATAGACACCGCTGGATTGCCCACTTTTCCCCTTAAATATGGGACAATTCGAAGGCTTTGTAGCTACGAAATTTAGTGTTGGAGAATTCATGGGCAAGAAGGTAGTAAAAACTGGATACCAGCCTCTGCGAATATCAAGCAGTGGGTTAACTGTGCAGGGAAAAAATTTAGTTTTTACCCAAAGCCTTATGTCTTTGGTCTGCCTGGCATTTGCATCACACGCTGTCTTTGGACAGGTTGCCGATGATTCATCTAACACCCTGATTCAAACCTATTGTGTGGAATGTCATAACCTTGAAGACTTCTCTGGTGGAGTCGCCTTTGACCTCATGGATCTTGACCATGTCAGCGAGGAAGCTGAGGTGTGGGAGAAAGCCATCGGCAAATTACGTGGCAGGCTCATGCCACCAGCAGGACAGCCGCAACCTGAGCAGGACGAAGTAAACGCTTTTGTCAGCTTTCTTGAGACTACTATAGACACCAGTACTACTCACCACATCGGACACGTTCCAATTCAGCGTCTCAACCGTACCGAATTTGCGACCACGGTAAAGGGCCTCATCGGCGTGGAGATAGATCCGGAACAGATTCTGCCCAGTGAAATAGAGGTTGAAGGTTTCGACAATATCGCCAATGCTCTTGGCTCATCACCTTCATTCCTGGAACAATATATCGCTGCTACACGACTTGTCGCTACGCAGGCAGTGGGTGCGCCCCAACCGAAATTCGCCAACGTTTTCCATGAACTACCCGACCGCAACATTGGCTTTGGCTTTGGTGACAATGTCTCCCGCAATCACATTGATGGTTTTCCCCTGGGAACACGCGGCGGCATGAGTTTCACTCATTTCTTCCCGGCTGATGGAGAGTATCGCTTCAACATTCTGGATATAGATGCAGGCTTGTATCCGCGCGGAATGGAAACAGCAGCGACTATGATCATCCTGGTCGATGGTGTGGAAGTTAACCGTGTGGAAATCGGCGGGCCTGAAGATCTTGCTATTGCTACTCGCGATGGTGTGGCCGGTGGCGATGTAATCCTGGCAAAACTGGCCGATCTATCGGCCAATGTTGAGGTGGGTACGCACGAAGTCATCGTAACTTTTATTGAACGCTCATGGGGGGCAAGCAATAACGCCACAGGCAGTGGCAGAGTTACAGGCATGCCAAGAATCGGGCTCGGAGTTGAAGTCGAAGGTCCCTTCAACCCCAGCGGTCTATCCCTTAGCGAAAGCCGCGAAAAGATATTTGTTTGTCAGCCAGCGGAGTTGGCTGAAGAACGTTTCTGTGCTGAAGACATAGCCCGAAATCTGGCGACCCAAGCCTTTCGCCGTCCGGTGAGCGATGAAGACCTGGAATGGATGATGCCTTTCTATGAATTGGGTCGTGCAGAAGAAGGCGGTTTTGATTCCGGCGTGATCGAACTGGTGACAGCAATACTTTCCAGCCCGGACTTTCTTTATCGATCTCTCAGAATAGAAACAGACGAACCCAGAATACTGAACGATCTGGAATTGGCCTCACGCTTGTCCTTCTTTCTCTGGAGTCAGGGCCCCGATGTGGAATTGCTTGAAATGGCCGCGACTGGGCAACTATCTGATCCTGACACTATAGAATTACAGGTGACACGGATGCTCGCCGACCCGCGCGCGCAGTCATTGATCGAAAACTTTGCCCTTGCCTGGCTGAATCTGGATGAGCTTAACGCCATTCAGCCTATTGACCAGGGTTTTAGCAATGCCATGCGGACCAATTTCGAAACAGAAATTCGGTTATTTCTTTCAAGTGTGCTGCTGGAAAATCGCCCTGTACATGAGCTGCTTACCGCTGACTGGACATTTCTCAATAACACTCTTGCTAACCAATATGGCATTTCAGGCGTCCTGGGTACGCAATTTCGGCGGGTAACTCTCGAGAACGAATATCGCTGGGGACTTCTAGGCAAAGGAGCCACATTACTGCGAACTTCATACAGTGACCGCACCTCACCGGTATTGCGTGGCGCCTGGGTACTCGACCGTATCATGGGCACTCCGCCTGCACCGCCACCACCAAACGTGGAAGTTGATCTTTCAATCCGTGAAGGAGAGGCTCCTACCACTGTGCGCGCCCGGCTAGAGGCGCACCGTGAGAACCCAACCTGTCAGGCCTGCCATGGTCTGATCGATCCACCTGGATTGGCACTGGAAAATTTTGATGTTACAGGACGCTGGCGCGATGTTGATCCGCTGGCGAATGCAGTAATAGATGCCTCAACAGTGTTGACCAGCGGCAAAAAACTCAATGGCCCGATTGAACTGCGCGAACATCTGTTAAGTCTCGAAGATCAATTGCCAACAACAATTACCAAACGCTTGATGATGTATGCCTTGAATCGCGAAATCGAATATTTTGATATGCCGCAAGTACGTAAAATTGTTAGCGCAGCTGCTCAGGACAATTACACCTTTGCCTCGATCATTACTGGCATCGTCAACAACGATGCATTCCGCATGCAGGGCCCCGAAGAACACCAGGACACGATGGCTTCTGTAGCAACAAATAATTCTGTAGCAACTAATAATAACGAAGGGAGATAGATAATGGCGCACTTTCTGACTAAGAAGCATCTTTCCAGACGCAAACTATTACGTGGCGGCGGTGTTGCTCTGGCTCTGCCATTCCTTGATGCCATGGTTCCGGCAGGCACAGCGCTTGCTCAGGTTGAAGCCATGCCGAAAAAACGTGCCGGCTTTTTCTATCTGCCCCATGGCACGATCATGAACAACACACCATTTGGTAAAGAGGTCGATGCCTGGACCTCCAGTGGCTCTGGCGATAATTTCCAGCTCGGTCATATCCTTGAGCCGATGGATTCGCTCAAGCACTATCTCACCACCTTTGAGAACATTGAAAATAACGCTGCCGGTGGTTCCGTGCATACACTGAATCCGGCCACCTGGCTTTCCTGCGTACGTCCCGGTTCCGGCTCTATTCCTGAGCTGGCCACAACTCTGGACCAGGTAATCGCTCAGCAGTTAGGGCAAGAAACCGCATTACCTTCGCTTGAGTTGGCTACTGAAACCACTATTCAGGTTGCCGCTGGTAACGGCGGTTTCTACGCCGTGACAACTTCATTTTCTGCCCCTAACAAGCCATTGCCGATGGAGTTTAATCCGCGCAAAGTTTTCATCCAACTCATGGGCCCATATGACACTGAGGCAGAGCGCGAAGCGATACTAACAAAGAACAGCAGCATCCTGGACATGATTGCCGATCGTACTCAGGCTTTGCAAAAGGATCTTGGCTCGGGCGATCGGGCGTTATTGTCAGACTATCTTGATACAGTACGAGAGATTGAACGGCGTGTGCAGCTCGCTGGTGAGCGTGATCTATCAGGTGTCGATGTACCCGCTGCTCCGGTTGGTGAATTTGAAAACTTTGATGACCAGATTACGATGATGTTCGACCTTATCGCCTTGGCTTACCAGGCAGACCTGACCCGTATCGCAACACTTGTCATGGCTGCAGAAGGTACAGACCGCACCTATGAACAGGTCAACGTATCCGGCGGCTTCCATCCCACCAGCCATCACACCAATGACCCCGAGCGGATTGCAGATTTAACTCGAATTCAGCGATACCACATGGAACAATTTACCAAGTTCATACAGAAACTCGCCGATACACCAGATGGCGATGGCAGCATACTTGACCATTCAATGTTCCTGTATGGCTCCAATATGGGTAACAGCAACCAGCACGACAATTATCCCTTGCCGGAAATTCTAGTCGGTGGTGCCAGCGGTGCCCATCAAGGTGGCCAGAACCTGATTCTTCCTGAGCGCACTCCACTGGCTAATATTCATCTGACCATGCTGGACAGACTCGGTATTCCTCAGGAAAGCTTTGGCAACAGCACCGGCCTCATCTCCGAGGTTTAAGAACAAGTACAAACACGTTATGAAGCAGTATAAAAAGAAGCAAGAACGTAGAAATATTCTGAGGGCTGGTATCAGTCTTGCCTCAGCGCCATTACTTGGAAGTCTGGTAAGTTGTTCCCGTGAACAGCCAGACCTGAAAGTACAGGAAGCTCAAGACGCCGCACAAGTCACGCAGGCGCCACCCACTCTTCTGCCAACAGAAGCATTAAACGACAGAGTCATCCTTGTAAGCGGCGCGCCCGGCAATGTCCTCGCATTAGAAACAGACAATGGCCAAGTGCTAATCGACAGTGGTTCGGCAACAATGGCCCCTTCAGTGCAGTTGACCCTTCAAGAAAGTCTGGATGACAGCACTGTGCACACTCTGATCAACACCCATTATCATACCGATCAATCAGGTGGCAACGCCCTGTTCGGAGAAGCTGGTGCCGCTATTCACTCACATGAAATCACGCGCCAGTGGCTCTCATCGGATCACTACATTCCGGCTGAAGAGCGTTGGTTTTCGGCGCTCCCGGTAATCGGTCGTCCTACTCACACTTTCCGCGACAAAGAAGAGATGACAGCTGGTGCAGAATCAATTGAATTTGGCTATCTACTGGAAGCGCATACACGCGGTGATACCTACGTTTTCCTTCGAGATTCCAACATACTGGCTGTCGGCGATGTTGCCTCACCCCTTCGGGACCCAGCGCTGGATTGGTATGCAGGCGGTTGGCTTGGCGGTCGTGTCGATGCGATGGATGATCTGCTGGAAGTGGCTAACGCTGACACACTTATCGTTCCTGCCTATGGTCCGGTGATGACACTGGCCGAATATCAGGCAGAACGCGACATGATGTGGCATCTGTGGGAGCGTTGTTCAACACTGGTTAATAATGGGCGTAGTGCGCAAGACATACTCGACACTGGAGTGATGGGCGAGATTGATCGCACATTTGACGATCCATACAAATTTTTATACGACACCGCAAAAGGATTATGGGCTCACTACACCAACTTCGGAGGTAATGTTGTATAAACTTTCTCTGAAATTGCCTTTTTGTCCGCGAGCTTCGTTGGAGTCGTGCTCGAATACTCATTTACTGGCTTGTAAACTCCGTTTCTCCGCGCGCCTCCGCCTCACTCGCGAACAAAAATCTTAATTTCCTGAGTATTTTGATTATGGTTAAACAATTAAATTTAAATTCGATCAGGATGAGTATTCTTTTCCTGTTAACTGCATTGCCAATTGTATCCAGTGCACAAGAGTCCCTTATTGACCTGATTCGTGATGGGCGCCATGCCGATGCAATGGTTGCGATCATATCCGGTATTGATGTCAATGCGGAAGAGCCTGACGGTTCTACTGCACTGTTGTGGGCAGCCTATACAGTTGATCAAGAATTGATGCGCGCATTGTTGAATGCAGGCGCCAGTGCTGATATCACTAATAATTATGGTTCCGCACCGCTGACTGAAACAGTCAAACTTGGCAATGTCGAACTCGTGCGTATGCTGCTTGATGCCGGCGCTGATCCGGACTCACCCAACCAGGACAACCAAACCGCATTAATGCTGGCTTCCAATATTGGTTCACTGGAGATTGCCACCATGCTGGTCGATGCTGGCGCCGATGTGAATGCAATAGAAAGTTTCCGCGGTCAAACTGCACTCATGTGGGCAGCCGCCGAGAACTATCCTGACATTGCCGAACTGCTGCTAGCCCATGATGCCAATATTTCAGTACGTGCAGTGCATGACGACTGGCCACGACAAATGACTTCTGAACCACGCGCCCAGTTCCGTCCGACCGGTGGCCTCACGGCATTACTCTATGCCACACGCTCTGGTTGTTTACGCTGCGCCGTAGGCATTATTGAAGCGGGTGCCGACGTTGATAATCCCAATCCGGATGGCGTTACCCCATTGATCAATGCCCTCGACAATAAAAACTTCGATATTGCCATGTACCTGATTGATCAAGGGGCAAGAGTTGATGTGTGGGACATGAATGGCCGCACACCACTTTATCTTGCTATCGATATGAATTCTTTCTCTCCGAGAAGCTTCGGCGGTTTCGGTGACTCTTTCAATCCTGCGACTGCTACCGATAAAATGTACACCGCCATGGATGTTGTCAATCGACTGTTCGATATGGGGGTTGACGTCAATCATCAGTTGACCCGTATGCGTCCCAATGGCCCCGGCCGTGGCCGTTTTGCCGACTACGACATGCGCGGCGGCACCAGTGCCTTGCATATTGCAACGTTCAGCCATGACCACGAATCTATGCAGGCCCTGCTGGACCACGGCGCCGAAGTAGATTTGATTAATGTATTCAGACTAACGCCATTAATGTATGCGGCAGGCATGAGCGGCAATGGACGTGGACAGGGCGGCCGTGAAGGTGACGATATCCAGGATTTGGTGATCAAAACCATCGACGTTTTGCTGGATGCAGGCGCAGACATCAATGCAAGGGTAACGAACAGCCGTACATTCACAGCAAAACTGGACACCTATATCCAGCGCAAGGAAAACGAAGGTCGCTCTGCTCTATTCGCAGCCGCTGAATTGGGCTGGGAAAAGGTTGTTGCGCATTTACTTGAGCGTGGCGCCGACCCGACCTTTCGTGATATCGATGGGCTAAACGCACTGGATGCCGCCCTGGCTCCTGCCAGAACTGGCCCTGGAGCAAGAAGACAGGATGTCACAGACCGTCAGGCAACTGCGGCGCTGCTAAGTGGCGTGCTGTCAGAGTAAGAAATAAATACAGATGCTACTTAGAATGAATAACTCTTCTTACGCACTCGTCCCTGATTCAAAACCCCTAAACTTATCTACCCTGAAAGCATCCATGCAATAACACTGATGAAATGGATGCTGTTAAGAAAACACCCCAAACTGCGACAAAAGACATTGATTTGACGCTAATAAACGGCGACTTCCTTTTTTTTGCATGGCCACTTATATTTTTCTTTAATGATTCTAATTTCCTTAAACAGAATTATCAGACTGTGTTAATAACTTACTAATATAGTTAGTTATTAACCTGTTTTTTCTTTCCTTCTTTTCCTCTGCATTAAAAAATAACTATATTTATGAGAAGAAAAACATTCAGGACACACCGCTATTTCATCTTTTCCAGGCCCAGCAAATTTTTACCAATGCCATTACTATTTTGTTGCAGCAAGGGAATACTCTACATCCTGATTTACTGAGTTTGGAACGCAAATTACTGACCAGTTACTTTTTGAGCATCCACCGTGAAAATATACTCTACGAACCGGATTTTTATCTCACCAGGAGAAAAAGCAAGACCGGTTCCAGACTAGACACGAACTCCATCGAACTAATGGAGTCGCAGGAATATAGACTCGGGCAGGCTGCACATGAACGAACACTGGCCTATCTAACTCACGACCCGGATATAACACAAGCTGCCCAAGCAAACGCCATATTGGAAGCCGCCGACTGGCATTTGTTATTCGAACGCAAGGTCAAAGCCGTACGGCAATACCAGGATATTTATGCCTCTTTCCAAACAGTCACGGAACAAAGCGAAAAATTGAGTGCTATTTTGTACCCGGAATTCCCTGTCGTACTGCCTGTATACCTACCCCCTCCTAATAGTAAAGAAAAACTGAAAATCCGCCCGGAAGAGCCAGTAAGGTATTTCGGCTATATAGACGTTTCTTTCCAGATCAATCGTTATGGGAAATCCACAAACGTACGAATTCTGGAACAGAGTGAAGAAGTTAACCGGAATATGGAAATTCGTTTGCAAAATTATTTGCAACAGGTGTTGTTTCGTCCGCGCTTCAAAGACGGGGAGCCCGATACCGGGACAATGAATGTGCGTTATTACCTGGGTGTCTGAAATGACTTTTGGGTTATTTATTTTTCTCAGGATTAGTATCAAAGAAGGCCGCTCGGTCTTGTTCGCTACTCAGTACAGCGCTTGCTGAATAAAAGTTCCGGAGCCAGGAAAAAGGGATTTCCCTGGTCCCGGAACAGATCTCGATCAATCTATACCTGGCAAGGACAGGTTGTCAGTGTAGATACAGTTAGCTTCACGCACATCTGAACGTAACACACGATCGCGGAATTTCACGTGCTTCCACTCCCCTTCCCAGTTTTCAGGATCAGTGAAAGTGAATTCGATTGCCAATGTATTACCGTCATTGATCATCTGGTACCGCTCAACTATTTTTAGCTGCTGACCTGCTGGCACACCTGCCTGGATCAAATGATTTTCCCCGATGAAGCCTATCGTTTCCACAACCAGAGTATCGCCCTCCCAATGCCCAAGGGATTCGCCATGCCAATTGCGATCAATTTGGCTTTCCGGCAAACGTTCACGGCCATCAAGGAAAATTACTCGATAATCATTATTCAACCGCGACATCATGTAGATAGCCGTAGGATATTGCAGCATCATGAGAGAGCCGTATCGCGTCATGAAGCGAGGCATACCAGGTGGATAACACAGGGCAGTTGGGTCGCCAAAACGCTCCCCCCTTGCGCTGGCTTCAATATATTCATCCATAAATGCCTGGGCTTTCGCGGTTAAGGTGGGCTTAGGCTTGAATTCGAATGAACCATAATTGGGACGCCATTCTTCTTCACCCCGGAACTGCCACATACCAGTCAGGTCGAAGGGTGCAGGTTCGCGATCCATTGCAAGATTTTCAGGGTCCAGGGCGCCTGGCATGGCACCTGTCGCAGTACTGTCACCTGCACCCAGTCCACTGGAAACAATGGGCAACTCTGACGGACGTGTCTTTTCCTCACGATCCTGCCAGGTTTCACCTTCTGGTGCTGGAATCCATTCCATCAATGCGGGATAGACTTGACGTGCCGGCTCTGATGCACTCGGCTCCATATTGTAAGCTGTATTGTCAGCGCCGATCATGCCTTCAATCAAACCGCCCGGCCTCCCTGATTTCATGGGATACATTTTGACTGTTATCTCATCACCCACTGCTACTGTATTACGGTTAAAACCCATTGCCTGCATTCCGGCAATTCCCTGTCCTTCAACACCCCATTCTTCCGTCACCCCCTCTTCATTCACAACATCCATGGTGAGGACCATGTGTGGATTTCGCATAATAAATTCAGTGACCTTACCGCTCTTAATAACAGGCTCGGTTAGATCAAAAACAACAGCGGAATGGTGTGCGCCAATGTAAAAGCTGGAAAAAATGAAAGCCCACGAAGTCAGGGCCATAAGTAAATGTTTCATGAAGGCATCCTCAAAATATTAATTGTATTTACAACTAGTTTCCTAGAATACATGGATCGATCCATTTCGTCCAGAGATTGTATCGGAATTCTCTACATCACTGAGAATACTGTTGATATTTGGTGTATTTAAATAGTTATATTCTGTCCACAGTTAACCAGAATCCAAAAATATATGTGTTCTCTACCAGCAATTATGTACAAAAGGTTAATTTTTCCGGGAGTACAGCAAATTATTACATGTTTAAATTTGGGGGAAATAATTAAGCTGGTATGATTAAGTATTAAATCTCTGCAATAACATCCTCCGATTATTGAATACCGAGATACTAGCAAATATAAATATCTGATTGCACAAAATCGCTCAAATCCACCATTCTATTTATAACATTGTACTCAACGCTTATGTCGAAAAAACTTGATTTACGAAAACTTCTGACCTACAAGCTGGTATTACTGTCCAGAGAAATCAGCAATTACAACCAACGCAACACCAACCCAACAAAAGATATAAAAATAACCCAATTACGTGTATTGAGCCTTCTTTATTCCGTTGGCAAATGTAGTCAGACTGAATTTGTACAAACCACATTACGCGGTGATCCTGGCAATATGAGCCGCTATATTAATAGTCTGATAAGCAAAGGCTATATAAAAGCCGCAAGTGACAAAAAAGATAGACGAATAAAATGGCTTACCCTGACGCAAAAAGGCATTCAAGTAGCAAAAATATATACCAAGGAAAGAAGTCTGCATAATGAAAGTTTATCTACCGTATTTACCAACGCAGAAATAACACAGTTGGAAAAACTACTCGACAAAGCCACCTCCTACTACCACAAACAAAACTATCAATAATTTCTTTTAATTGGTCCAAATGCTGGTTCATGATGACGTCTGATAATATACTTGTAATTACAAGTATAATTAGTATAGTATTACATGATTATTACAATTTGTATGCTCCATGTGATGCATTAAACGACCGACTCTATAAAGACCAGTTTAAAATGAAAAAAACTACTCACAAATTCCTACAACAAATACTTATGATCAGCCTGGGCTTATCCCTTGCCATCGCAGCTCACGCTCATCATTCCCATTCGAATATAGATCGAAACAATATCAAGCAACACACTGGTGTTGTCAGTGACTACAGCTGGTCCATGCCTCATGTCTACCTGAAAGTCATGGCCCCTAACCAAGAGGGTGATGTTGTTGAATACAGTATTGAGCTCCTGCACCCACCCGGCATGCAACGCATGGGTTGGGAAAAGGGTTCCTTCAAACCCGGTGACCGTATCACCTGGTCAGGCGCCAGTGATAGAAACCCGAATCGCTATTATTCAGGACTGGAATGGGCCGAAAGAGGTGATGGAGTACGGTTTAATACCGAAAACCAGGAAGAAGAGGTGCAACCATCAACAGATTTCACTGGCGTATGGGTCAGGGACCTTCAAGGAGAGCGACCGACTTATGCCCCTCCCTCCGGCTGGCCATACAATGAACTCGCCCAGGAACAGGTGGATAATTATGATGAAGTTCAAAACCCTGCTCTGGATTGCGAGGATCAGGGGCCACCAAGGGCTACTTTGCTGCCCTACCCTGTCCGGATCAGTCGCCAGGATGAAGATACCTTTATCATTGAATATGAACTGCGCAAAGGATCGCGCGTAATTTACCTTGATAATGCACCAGACTCCGTAGAATCTTCAATTTGGGGCTATTCAGTGGGGCATTTTGAAGATGATGAACTGGTCGTAGAAACCAGTAATTTTTCTTCCAATCGTTGGGGCAATCATGCCGGTGTCAATTCAAGCACACAGAAACACCTGGTGGAACGTTTCAGTCTCAGCAATAACGGCCTTTCATTGGATATACAGATGACACTAACCGACCCTGTCTATTTAACCGAACCTGTAACATTCGATTACCACATGGCCAAGATCATGGACCGAGACTTTGTTCAGGTATCATGCACCACTGAAAATGCCAGGCTGTTTCTTGAAGGCGGTTATTCCCGCTAACTCGACTAATAACAGATTAATTCCCCAGCGACGCTTTAACACATCCCAACACACCATAATCATATTCTCCGTTGAGCTCTTCATAGACGGATTTCAATTTTCCATCTTCGCAGTCCTCAAAGACACTTTGAATGATTTTGATTTCATTTTCTTCAAGCGCCAGGACATCTGTAATTTTCAACTCGCCCATTTCTATGCCCCGGGAGAGATGTTTGTATATGGTGGACAGCGTCATCTCACGCTTATCGGCTATTTCCTGAGGGCTTAATTTCTGATTGTGTAATTCGATAGTTTCCTGAACCGTGTCACTTTTATCAATGAATGGATCGGCTTTTGAATGGGACAATATAATATCCAGAAAGCTCTCTCCATAAGCTTCCAGTTTACTTTCTCCAACACCCGATATATTACTTAACTGTTTCAGGGTCTGCGGCTGACGCTCGGTCATTTCAGCTAACGTGGCATCATGGAAAATAACATAAGCGGGCACACCCTGATCTTCTGCGAGTTCTGTGCGGTGTTGACGCAAACTCTCCCATAAAGCGTTATTGGCAGTGGCAGCAAATGCCCGTGTTTTGCGTAATTTTGTCTTGCTGCTTTTAAGCATTCTGCGCAGGGTTAGTCGTTGCTCACCCTTTAATACCGGACGCGCAGCCTCTGTAAGTTTTACACTGCCATGCCCTTCAAAATCTACTCTTAAAAATCCACTGGCTATGAGTTGACGATACAAAGTGCTCCATTCTTTGTTATCCAACTCAGTGCCTATGCCGAAGGTGGACACCCTGTGATGATCAAACTGGATTATGCGATCATCATCTTTACCCAACAACACATCCACTAAATATTTCACACCAAACCGTTGTCCGGTGCGATGCACGCAAGAAATCGCCTTTTGAGCGGCCTCGGTGGCATCCCAGGTTTGTGGTGGCGTTATGCAGTTATCACAATTTCCACAGGGCTCACCCATTTCATCACCAAAATAACGCAGCATTGCCTGGCGCCGACAAGTAGTAATTTCGCAAAGCCCAAGCATGGCATCCAGCTTGTGCCCTTCAATACGTTTGTAATTTTCCTCGCCGGTGGAACCATGCTGCATTTGCCTTAAGGTAATCACATCCTGTAATCCATAGGACATCCAGGTGTTTGCCGGCAAACCATCGCGCCCGGCTCTACCGGTCTCCTGATAATATCCTTCTATACTTTTCGGTAAATTCAGGTGGGCCACAAAACGCACATCCGGTTTATCAATACCCATGCCAAAGGCGATTGTAGCGACGATAATCACACCTTCTTCACGTAAAAACCGTTCCTGATGGTGTTGCCGTACATCATTGCTCATGCCTGCATGATAGGCCAATGCCTTAAGACCTTTGCCTTCAAGCCACTGCGCAATCTGATCCACCCGTTTGCGGGACAGGCAATACACAATACCTGTATCGCCTTCATGCTCATTGAGAATAAAACGTAACAATTGCTCTCGAGCATTGCCCTGATTTTCATTGATACGATATTGGATATTGGGACGATCAAAACCGTCATTGAAAACCCGCGCCTGATCCAGTGCCAGCCGCTGAATAATTTCCGTCCGGGTAGTCTCGTCAGCAGTTGCTGTTAATGCAATGCGGGGGACAGAGGGGAAGCGTTCGTGCAATACCGACAGTTGTATGTATTCTGGCCGAAAATCATGACCCCACTGAGAAACACAATGAGCTTCATCAATGGCAAACAACGAAATTTTTTCCTGGTCTAAGAGAGAAAGCATACGCGACATCATCAGGCGTTCCGGTGCTACGTATAATAAATCCAGCTCGCCACCGATTAATCTATTTTCAACTTCATTGACTTCTTCAGCGTTCAAGCTGGAATTTATAAAAGCCGCCTTGATACCAAACAGACGCAAAGCCATCACCTGATCCTGCATCAGGGCAATCAAGGGAGAGATAACGATGGCAGTACCATCAAGCAATAATGCGGGCACCTGATAACACAGTGATTTCCCGCCACCAGTGGGCATTAATACCAGCGCATCTCCGCCAGAAATTATTTGCTCAATGACGGCTTCCTGTTGATTGCGAAAGGATTTATAACCAAATACAGATTGCAGGATGTTGATGGGGGTTTGATTGGTTACTAATTCAACTGACACTTTTACCCTTTATTGGAATTGTTACTTTTTGCTTTACTCATGATAGCTGATTATTAAGAGCATGCTCTTAAATCAAAGGAGATAGAGTCAATTGAACTCTGGTCAGAATGAATAAAATGCAGGAGAGGCCCTGACCATTAGAAGAGAACTTCTTCTTAATCGTCCAGGCGCTTTATTCAGGCGCCGCGTTGGCGGGTCAAAATAAAACTACCGCTGTCACCTCGATAGCGCCAGTTTCCATTGATAGAGCGAGTGCGGGATGTGACATTGATCATTTCGCCTTCAATTGAAAAGTCCGCGCTGTCGCCAATGTCATCAGTAAGGGGCATTTCCAATTCCACGTGCCAGCGTGATGAGTCGAGATTTCCTGTTTCAATTTCAGTGGATCCCGGGCCAGGATTAACAATGCCGCTGATACGCTGGCCGTCCCAGTTCATGATGATGGTAAGGAAATTGTTGTTTTCACTCCAGGAGCCTTGCCAGGTGCCTACCAGAGGGTGGCCTTCCTGGGCCTGGACAACAGGGATAGCGGTCAGCAGCAAAAATAAAAATGTGGATCGTAAATGTGTCATCAACATGTCCTGGTAGCCTGATTCGAGTTTTTTGTCAGCGTAATATCCTACAAATCCGGTTACGGAGTAATTTTGCTGAGTCTGCCATCACCCAACATTGACTCCGGCGACAGATTGTTTTCCTGACAGATGTATTCGAATATTTCATCCTCTTCCTGCCAGCCCAGCTCGAAACCGCTGACCCAGGGCGCTGTGTACGCACCGGGATCATCGAAGGTCACTTCATAATTTACGGTGTCAAAGGCAGGGCGGCTAAAGCGTTCGACCAGGTGCAAGCGGTCGGTATGGGGAAGGCCGTCACGGCTCATCCAGGACTTTTCATTCATGCCTACGGTGTCCACCACCAGGGTGTCACCTTCCCAGTGACCCACCGAGTGACCGAAATAAGAGGGCCGCAGGTTTTCAGGGTGATCCCTGTCATCTGTGTAAATAATCCGGTAGCTCTGGGCATTGGAGATATTCAGAATGACAATACGCTGCTGGTCCGCAATGGTCACGATTTCCAAACCGTAGGGTGACATAAGCTGGCGCGGGCCGCCGGCAGGCTTGCAGCGGGTATAAGGCTCGCTGGCCAGGAATTTTTCGTGCCGGTAATTGGTTAGCGCCTTGGCCCAGGGCTGTATAGGAATATCGTCAATATGAACGCGGGCCCCAGTAGTGCGCGCGGCTTCATAGGAACCCGGGTTGGTGACCAAACTGCCGCCGGAGCGCCTGCCCCAGATGCCGCTCTCTCCAGGAGGGGGTTCAAAATGGATATGACCGTCTTCACCGCGCGGAACCGGGCGCGGATCTGCTATCGCACTATCCTGGGAAAATCCTGCCGGGGAAACCATCAGCAGGGCGAAAACCAGGGCAATATGTAACCCGTAAGGTGTAGGGTTGATTTTGTTACTTTTCATGTTCATCTCTCTTGCCTCTTTGCCTCTGCGCCTGTGTCTTTCATACAAGCCATTTCATTCTGGATTCGATTTTTAACGCCTACTGCCGGTTATCCTGGCAATAGTATTCCGGCATCTCTTCACCGGGGACCCACTGCAGATCCCAGCTACTGGTCCAGGGACGGGTGTAGGTACCAGGATCATTCACTGTGACCGAATACGTCAGGGTGTTCAGGTCGGTGCGAGTGAGTTGCTCTTCAAGTTGTAACAATCGGGAATGGGGCAAACCGCCATTGGAAAACCAGAAGCCTTCATTAAAACCGCCGCTGTTTACCACTAAGGTATCGTCATCCCAACGTGCCAGCGAACGCCCATAAAAAAGAGGATTGTCATCATTACCAGATAGCTGACTGACTTCATTGCGCTCGTCAGTATAGATAAGACGCCAGTTACGGTTGCCGCTTCCCATCAAAACAAACAATCGATCACGATTGCGTTGTTCTACCAGCTGGACGCCATAGGGCAATTGGAACTGCCTGGGACCGCCGGGGGGAATGCATAATAAATACAGGGGATCATTTCGAAGAACATTGCGTTGGCGCAGGACATATAAATCTTTCGCCCAATCCTGGAAGGGTGCCACGCGATCTGCATCCTGAATATTGGCCAGTACGCCTTCGGCATCCATGGCAATGTTTTGGCCGTCTTCTACCAAAGAACCTGATCCAGTATTGATCCAGTAGCCAGTTTGTCCTGGTGGCGGCCCCAGTCTTGGTTGGCCATCAGGCCAGCGTGGCACCGGTCCGTCCGGGCGGTCACTTAACCAGGTGTCCACGGCTTGCTCACTAAGTGTGAACAGCACCAGGCCATCCGGTGAGCGTGAAACCCGCTGACCCCAAAGTTGTTCGCTACCGTCCCGGGCTGCAGGTCCCTGCACATTCACGATATCGCCGATAGACAGGTCGTCTGCCGTCCACCCACCCCGTTCAAGCTCGATGGTGCTTTCCAGTTCCACGGCCCAGTTACCGGCAGCACCGGCATTTTCATCCACCTGGATGAACAGATGTACATGGGGATTGGCCCAGTCGATTTCGGTGATCCGACCAGTCAAAGAAACAGGATTGGTTAAGTCAAATTTGGCCGCCACCGGATGATGGGCCAGCAATGCGTTTGCTGAGGTCAATCCAATCAGAAGTGTCATGCTTTGACACAGTATCCAGGTAAGGCTTTTATTCGATAACACCAAGTTAATTCCCCTATCTATCAGAGCACGTAGCGTAATTCGGCAATAGCGCTATGTCCATCAGCGTTTTTGGTCCTGAATAAAATTCACACTTTTTTCATAAATCGCAGAGAAAGGAATATTCGTGCTATTTTTACGGCAACAAACGTTTTTATTAGATCGCAGGGGACAAGATGAACGGATTAACACTGAAGGCTTGGCGTGACGGAGTGATTGGTTTTGTATTGGCGGGCGGCCTGTTATTTGTGATGGCCGGTCCAGCGCAGGCACAGTGCCGGGACTTTTCCGGGGATCCGGCCGGTTGTCAGCCCAGTACCTTTGATACGCCTATCGGCGATATGCCGTCCGTGCGCGTCGATCAGCGCGGGCGAATCAATGCCTTTTCCACAGAACGCCAGGCACGTAGCGGTTTTTCCCGATTGGAAAGTAACCTGAACCTGACGCGTAATTTTGAAAACCTGCACTGGGTAGTGACTGTGCCTTCGCGGCGCGATACTAACGATGGTCCCTGGCAGGGAGGCGACCTGGAAGGCGCAGGTGACGCCAGAGGCATGGGCATTGCAGGTAGTTGCCTGTTTCTGGGCCATGGCAATGGTGCCGGAGTGGCGCGCGGCGTGGATATCTTCCGCATCCAGGATAATCCTGTGCGCAATGCACCGATGAAGATCGGCGAGCTGCCTGTGATCCAGGTGGGCAACCAGGGCTATGATGATCGCGAGTTACGCGCGCTGTTGTATGCCGACAGTAACGGGCAGGATCGTATGTTGCTGGTGCGCAATGCCACTACCCGCACCGAAGGGGTGATGGAAACCTTTGCCATCGATCCAGACACTTGTATGGCAACTCGCAAAAGCCAGGTGTTTGATTTCAACGGTCCTTCTCACGAGTTTTTCCTTTGGCACGATCCAAATAATAGCAGCCGCGTGCTGGCCTACATGGCCATGTTTGCTGGTGGCGGTCTGCCCGATCCGGCAGATCCATCCCGGCGCCTGCCGGATGCTTATGCCATGGCAGTCACCGATGAAAACACCGGGGCTGTGCTGGATGCCCCAAGTGTTCTGGCTACCTTCAGTCTGGAAGACGTGGGCGGCCCGCCGGTTAATGAGCGCCCCGATGACACAGGTTTATATGCAGACGGACGCTTTGCCGATTTCAGTCATTTAACTGACGCCCGGGGACGGCCGGGAAATTTCAATGACCGGCAAAACAATATGCTGCACTCTCTTTCCCTGTCCAATGACGGTGAAAGGGTCTACGTGGCAGGTGGCAATGCCGGCTTTTATACCCTCAATTCTGCAGCCGTTGCGAGCAGCACCAATGCCGCACTTATCGCAGGCAGTGCCGGTTGTAGTGACCGCTCCACAGTGGCCTCGGTAAGAGGTCAGATTGACACGGCCCTGATTGATGACATTGCCAATGACTGCCTGCACATGGTGGTCAATGATGATCCAGGCCTTAAAGCCTATTTAGCCTCGGATGCCTCTGATGTAGCCAAAACAGTACGCTACCAGGTATTGATGACCCGCTCGCGGGTGGATGTACATCCACCCAACAACTCCCTGCCCACCGGTATTCACAGCGCTGTAATGGTGCCGAATCGTCCGTCACAGGTGCGCGGTAATGACGCCGATCGTCCTGCCTATGTGTGGATTACTGATGAAAATTTTGGCGGCTGTCCCATCATGCATGCACGCATGGTCTCCATAGAAGTCGAAGCAACACCGGTGATGGTGGGTGCCTTTGCCATTCCGGATAACGAGCTGGATGAATGCCTGACACAGGCAGCTACCGAACCCAACGGCGAGTTACTCCGTCGCGTATCGCAGCAGAACCATAACCCCACGGTGTTTGAAAACCTGGTGTTCAACAGTTGGTACGGTCATGGCATCCGCGCCATCGATATATCCAACCCTTACATGCCAAGAGAAGTAGGTCATATCATCACCCTGCCCCACAGCATTGCCCGTACTTACCCGGTGTTTAAAGACGGTCTTATCTACTGGACCGACAGTGACACCGGCTTGCATGTTGCCCGCTATACCGGACCGCGTGCTGATGAATTACCGGGCGAAGGCAGCGGAACCTATGAAAGCAACGCCTCGAGTCCCCATCGATGAGGCAAGCAGTTCTTGCTCTTTTACTAGGTTGGCTCATCTCTGGTCTGGCTTCCGGACAGGATGCACTAACACTGGATACAGCTGCGCCCCTGAATGCGTTGCAGGTCTATATGTGTCCGATTCATTCCGACTATACCGCCAACCGGGCGGGCACCTGCCCTCGGGATGGCATGCGCCTGGTGTTGTCCAATCCCTTTGATGTCCGTGATTACCGGCTTGAGTTCAATACCGTACCGGCGGTGCCTGTAGCAGGAGATACGCTGACGCTGCAGTTCCAGATTTTCCATCCTGTGAGCGGTGAACCAGTTACCGATTTTATTCGTGTGCATGATCAATTCTTCCATTTGTTTGTAGTGAGCCAGGACCTGGACTGGTTTCAGCATATCCACCCTGTGATGGATGACAGCGGATTGTGGTTCATTGATGTGACCTTGCCTGCATCGGGTTATTACAAAGTGCTGTCAGATTTTGTCCCTGTTGGAGGCACCAGCCAGTTCATTGCTCACTCTCTGGTCACGGCCAGTTATGACGGCGACATTCTGGCTGACAGTGCATCACTGACTCCCGATACCCAATTAAGCAAAACAGTGGATGGTCTTACGGCCACCCTGGCCTTCGATCCTGCGCCTTTTATTGCTGGTTTATACGGACACCTGAATTTCGTTTTTACCGATGCGATGAGCGGTGAGCCGGTCACTGATTTGCAGACTTACCTTGGCGCCTTCGGCCATACCCTGATTCTCAGTGCTGACCTGGTGGATTATGTGCATTCCCACCCTTTGGATCTAAGTGCGGGTTTTGATGAAGAGAACGGCCCCATGATGTTCATGATTCCCATGGGAGTGGATGCAGAAAGCCTGCGCGGCGGTCCGCGCATCACCTTTGATGGTCTGATGCCTCATGGGGGACTGTACCGGGCTTTTACTCAGGTGCGCTGGAAAGATGAACTGCGCACTTTTGCCTTTACCTTCGCCGTGGCGGAAAGACAATAATGCACAGGCAACTTGCCAGAGTTTCTATCCTGTTCCTGGCAGTGATTGCTGCGGCTTGGTCCGCATTCACTTTCCCCCATGCGGCCACCAGTAACTCGGTGCTTTTCGATCGTGAAATCGTGCGAATCCTGAATATTCATTGTGCCATGTGTCACATGAGCGGCGGACCTGCGGAAGACATAACCACCTGGCAACAGACCTGGCTACAACGCGACGCCATCCATGATCAGGTACTGGCCAGACACATGCCGCCCTGGGCAGCTGTGTCGGGCTACGGCAGTTTTAAAAATACGAATCAGCTGACATTGCGGGAAAAGCGTTTCATCGTATCCTGGGTGGAAGGTCTGGGTCCGCGCAATACCGGAGAAGTATTCTTCAATCTACCAGGTACTGACGGAGCTCAGGATGAGCCGGTGACCGCCAGTTTTGATACCGCTGCCTGGCGCCTTGGCGATCCGGGTCGAGTGGTTCGGGTGGCGCCCGATGATGTCTTGGTAGGGACACTGGACGGCTCAGAATTACTCCAGGCATTTGTGACAATAGATCCGTTTATCCAGGAAGAAACTTTTCTTTCCGGCCTGGAATTTTTACCAGATGATCGCAGAAATCTCCACGCAGTGGTGTTCAGCGTGGCGGATAGTGGTCAGTGGCTGGCCACCTGGACACCCTGGTATGGCCATCGTGAGTTCTCCGAGGACAGCGGTGTGCGCCTTGCGCCCGGGCAGCATATTCAAGCAGATTACTTGATGTCAGAAAGCAATTCAGGAATGACTGTGAATGGGAGCCTGGGCCTGCATTTCGCCAATACAACGACGGCCAGGCAAGTGCAGGAAATTAGTGTTGAAAGCCAGGGCCGCGGCACCCGTCTGCAGACTGAGACCACACTTGAAAATGAGACTACCGTTATTGCCCTTTGGCCTGAATACCCTGCTGGCACCCATTCACTGGAAATTAGTGCAAGGCACCCTAATGGTCGTGTAGAAATCTTGTTGCTTGCTTTGGATATCCCGGAACAGTGGCCCACGTCCTACATTCTGGAATCACCCATTACCCTGCCTGCGGGATCAAGATTGACCGTCACGGCGAATGCAGGTGATGCTCAATCAACAGCTTTGTCCGGGATGCTTCGGCTAACCCTTAGTAATTACTAATTAATAAAACGATTAAGGGGTTTGATCAAATGGCTCTGACCCATTGTTCATGCTGCCCCCAAAATTCCAAAACAACAGTAATAGGAAAGAGCAACATGATTTGATCCTGGCTCCGCCGTTAATGGTTCTGACCCTTTTGATACTTAATATAAGAAACTTGTTCTGACCCCAATTTATTGACCCCAATTTATTTGACCTACTCCGCAGGAATAACACCTTCTCCGAAGGCCATGTTTCCTGGCACCGAATCGCAATGTTTGCCGGGCTCAGGGGAGATGCCTTTAGGACACTGAAACAGGCCTGAATTTCCCCGGTCACCGGCAGGACGTCCATCCCGTCGCGGATGAATTCCCATGCTCATCACCGTCCCCTGGGGAAAGCTTTCCCGGTTAATCCCGTGTTGTGTTGCTCTTGCTGCACTCTCCATCTGTACTACCCAGACCAGTGGTTCGCCTTCGTCGTCCCGTACCAGTGTATTTCGTTCTTCATTCAAGGGAACAAAATGCATCTCAAAATGCGCGGCGTTTGGAACAATACGGACGATTACACCGGTAAAAACTTTATATAAACTGCCGTCATACATGGAGTAGGAATGATGGGCACTGACAGGGATAGCCACAAATCCAAGCGCCATAATCCCAAGGCATTTAATTACCCAACCAGCCTTTACCAAAATATTTTTCTTGTTCGCCATTTTCAATTCTCCATCATCCCACTAATTTTTTGTTTAATCGAAACCCAGGTCAAGCTCTTCATCCGGTCCTTGCATATCCTGTTCAAAATTGTTTTTCCAAATTTTAGCCCATGGACGATCAAACATGTCTGGCACCTGATATTCAATAACTTGTCCCGGTGCAACCTGGGTTGCAAACCCATCTACCGGATATAAACGCCTGGTGCATTCGACATGGCCAAGCCTTCCGGCTGTCTTCAATTCATCGCGAAAGCTTCTGTGCCATAAAATTCTGACGGGTTCTGCCAGCGCTTCTGAATCGTAAATAATGGTTTCCCAATCCAGGCCGATAAGTTTTCCGGTCTCATCATTAACGGGAGTAAATATTTCGATGGTCTCAAATTCATAGCTGAATTCCCAGCTTGAATGCTGAGTCCAAGCCTGCACATTTGCTGTGCGAGTAATAAGCGCATCGCCATCCCAGAACCCAATGGTATCGCCGTACCATTGTGGTATATCCAGACCAAGAGGAAACTCTCTATCCAGATGTACTGTCCTGGTGATATTCGCACTACTGCTACCCAATAACATGACAACTTCAGGCGTTACTATCACTCTGTCGGGTGTTGGCCCGGTTGCCCATTGGCGCATGAAGCCTTCAGGCCAGCAATTCGACGCAGACCACTGATGGGCCGCATTCACTCCCTCGTGATAGAGCTGGCGGACCATACGTTGTTGATAATCCGGCGTTAGCAATGACAGCAAAGTGGACGCTTGATTGGCCCGCATATAATTCCACACGCGCCTTCCTTCAGGAAGATATTCCCTGTAAACACCATCCCACTTTGGCATGGTTTCATAAGTATGCTTGGTAGGCCCTCCTCTTGAGCCAGCATCAGCAAGCAGCGCTTCATAATGAGCCTGCGCACTGGTAAATGAATAAGGGCTGACAATATTTTCCCTGGGCCAGTCCGCAGTACAGTCTCCCCAACGGGCAGAAAAGGGAGGATTACTGCCAATTCTGGGATCGCTGGTCCCTGTCCCTGCTCCGCCACTGCGCATATCAGTAATTTGCCTGGGGGTATTGCAGCGCCAGTAGCGTGGATCTAGCCACGACTCACTATCCTGGTAAAAATCGGTACTGGTAAACAGGTCTGTTTCCAGGGGTTCGATTCCCTCAGGGGGCCTGCCATCCCATTCCGGCCCTTCTCCATAACTTTGCAGTTCAGGAGGCGGATTTTGTGAAGTAAAGGGCGCGCCTCTAAGGCCTGTAATTTCAGGGGGTTGCAGTTGTGCAAATACCGAAGAGATATTGCTTGCTGCAAGAACAAGGAAAACAGCACACTTGAATCCCTTCTGTCGAAATAATTTCATTTTTAGCCACCTAATACATAAGCGCAAAACATAAGCGCTGTTATGCTTGTCTGAAGAATCTGAATAGTGAAATCTATCTGAAATTCTAACCTATACTTATGGCAATTCAATGGAAATACCAATAAATTAATTGATGAATTAACTAGTTAATTAGCTTTTAAATTAAGAACGGCTAAATCGTATTTCAGCAGCGCTCTGGAAACAGAAATAGACTTTGAAAAATAGAGCGTTTATCCTCCAAATCCCTGAATTTGATTGACCTGAAATATGTAAGGCAAATATTTCATTTGGTCAATAAATAACCAGAACAAGTTTCGAGCAGGAATATAAATAATGCAACTACTGGAAATGTTAAGCACACAAGCTGCCTTTGTTAATTCTGAAATCATACCCTGGGTTCTGCGCCTGGTGATGATGGGACTTGGCTTGTCTCTTACCCTGATTGATTTTAAGCGTGTGATTGTATTTCCCAAGGCCGCTAGCGTGGGCCTTGCCGCCCAATTATTCGGCTTACCCCTGGTAGCCTTCATTTTAGCAATGGTCTTCAATGCCCCACCCGCAATCGCTGTTGGCCTGGTGATATTGGCAGCTTGTCCTAGCGGGACGACAGCAAATGCCTATACCTTTGCTTCACGAGCCGATGTCCCGCTTTGTGTAACACTTTCCGCTGTTACCAGCGTGATTACGGTATTTACCATTCCATTATTGATCAATCTGGCGCTGCGTGTTTTTTCCCTGGAAGGACAAATGGCGCAACTGCCTGTTTTAAATATGCTGCTAAATTTAATGTCCTTCACTCTGATCCCTCTGGTGGTAGGGATGTTGATTCGCTATTTCTTTAATGCCTTTAGTGAAAAGGCGGTGGAACCAATTCGCAAAGTGGTGCTTTACATCATGATGCTGGTCCTGTTGCTGGGTATTGTTTCCAGTTACGACGTTCTACTGGATAATATCGCCACAGTTGCCGGTTTAGTCGTGACGATGAATATTCTGACTATGGCAGGGGGCTATGGCCTGGCGAAGCTTTTCAAGCTGCCATTAACTCAGGTCATTACCATTACCTTTGAAGTCGGCGTACAAAATCTGGCACTCTCTTTTGCGATCACCTTTAACATATTACAACGCCCTGACCTGGCTGTTGCAGGTCTGGTCTACGCAGTGGTTATGCCAGCAACTGCCCTGGGTTTTGTTTCCATAGCAAGGCGATTATTGGCTAAAGAGGAAAATGAACCAGAAGTTGCAGGTTAATAATTTAACCGGAAAATGCAGCGCTATTAATCGTTTTTAAAAGAACTTTTAGCATCAGAAAAGTAAAAAGATTTAAGTTTCATATTAAAGGGTGGCCCGATTGGGCCGCCCTTTTTTATATTTAATCACCACTGCTCTGTGAAACCAGTAACAACAAAAGGCAGGTTAAATAGGAAGATGCTAACTTGTAAGGAGTCTTTCAATCCCTTTATACTAGCCGGCCCCAAATTGCTAAAAGCGGCTTATTTGTCAAGAAGATAGTAATACTATGGAACAACGCACAATTTCTGATTTACGCCTGAATCATACGATGCTGCTCACTCCAAATCCTGCAGAACTGTCTGCTTTCTACAAAAAAGCGCTGGACATGGAAGTTACCCTCCGTGGAGAACTGTATATCTGTACAGGCACTGATCGGTGCATTGTTTTGGGTGAAGGAAAGTCCAGGACACTCGGGTTTGCGGCATACGCGTGCAAAAATGAAGAGGAGCTTGCGCAACTTCGAAAGAAAATTTCTGCTTCTGGCGGCAACATCGAGCAATCCCCTAGCCCTGTTTTTGACGAGAGTGCATTTTCACTACGTGACCCTGATGGCAACACGTTTGTTTTCGGGGTATTTCCGCAAAATGATAATTTATCTTCTAAAGAGAGCTTGCCAGGACGCATGCAGCATCTCGCGTTTGCTTCGGATGAACCAGAGGCACTACTAAGTTTCTACACCGACACACTGGGTTTTCTGTTAGCAGATCGTGTAGAGGATGAAGAAGGCGTTCTGCGTGCCTGTTTTTTTAATACGGATAGTGAGCATCATAGTCTGGCAATTTTTACTGCCGGGGAAAAACGTCTGGACCACCAGTGCTTTGAAGCAGGTGACTGGAATCTGATTCGTGACTGGGCGGATTACATGGCCCAATACGACATCCCCTTGCAATGGGGCCCTGGACGCCATGGGCCGGGCAATAATTTGTTCTTTATGATCCGGGACCCTGAGGGGAACTGGCTGGAAATTTCAGCAGAGCTCGAGATAATTACTCTTGATCGTCCTATCGGGGTCTGGGAGCACGAACCAAAAACGCTGAACTCATGGGGACAGGCCTCATTAAGAAGCTAACGTTAATAAGCTAGCATTCCCAAATCGATAAGAAGAAAAAATAGCTGGGCAACTTAGTGCCCTTTTTTGAAATACACAATTGTAATAACCCGTTTAATTAATCCTTTTGTATGAACCAGGAGATTTACCGCAATATGAGTTACAAGAATCTGGAAGAGGCTTTACAAGCTGCTGGCAACGCAGCAAACATGTTGCGTAATTCCCAAATCGGGCCCTATGCTTTCCCCGTAGTTCCTACCGAATTTACAAACTGGCGCGATGAACAGCGTGCCTGGCAGGAGACATGCGCTCTTTTTGATCAGTCCCATCATATGACAGATCTATATATTGAAGGGCCGGATGTAGTGAAACTGATCTCTGATCTGGGTATCAATAGTGTGAATAATTTTGTCCCCAACAAGGGCAAACAGTTTGTTGCCTGTAATCTGGATGGCTTTGTCATTGGTGACGCCGTTCTTTTTTATCTGGACGAAAACAAAATGAACCTGGTCGGGCGCCCTTCCTCCCACAACTGGGTGCAATACCACATTGAAAAGGGTGGTTATGACGTAACATCGGTAAGGGATGACAGGTCTTTTGTGAACAAGAAAGGCCAAAGACTAGTCTATAGATATCAGGTGCAGGGTCCACACGCAGTGACTGTTATGGAAAAAGTCACGGGCAAGCCTGCTCCGGATATCAAATTTTTTAATATGGATGTGTTTATCGTGGACGGGTGTGAAGTTCGTGCCATTAAGCATGGCATGGTGGGACAGCCTGGTTGGGAAATATGGGGTCCCTGGGAAGATGGCGACAAGGTACGCAATGCCATACTTGAAGCGGGTCAGGAATATGGTATTCGCCAGGTTGGATCAAAAGCTTATTCTACAAGCGCCCTGGTATCAGGCTGGATCCCCTCCCCTGTTCCGGCGATTTACACCGGTGAAGAAATGAAGCCATACCGGGAATGGTTACCTGCAGACAGTTATGAGGGTATGTCATCACTCGGAGGCAGTTACTACTCCGACAACATCTCTGACTACTACCTGACTCCCTATGATCTCGGTTATGGCCCTTTCGTCAAATTCGACCATGACTTCGTAGGCAGGGAGGCGCTTGAAAAAATCGCTGATAATCAACCGCGCAAAAAAGTCACTCTGGTATGGAATGATGAAGATGTTGCGGACATGTTCAAATCCTTAAGCCATGATGGTGATGCATTTAAATATTTCGATTTGCCTCTGGCGAACTATGCCACGATGCCATTCGACAGAGTCATGAAAGACGGAAAAATGACCGGGGTATCAACTTACACTGGATACACCTACAACGAGCGTGCCATGATTTCATTGGCAAGCATTGACGTAGAAAACAGTGAGCCTGGTACTGAAGTCACTCTGTTCTGGGGTGAAGAAGACCGCGGCTCAACAAAACCGACCGTTGAGCGCCATATGCAAAAAGAAGTGCGTGCAATAGTAGCACCAGCTCCTTTTGCAAAAGTGGCACGTGATTCCTATCGGCCGAAATAGCCAACCAAAATAAAACGATATGAAATTGCCGGCACTGCTCCTCATCATCTGAAATGATGAAGAGAGTCGACTTCGTGTCAGGTAAATTGGTTTCTAATTACGATGATCCGCGACAATTTCGCCGCCTTTTAGTACCAGCCTTACGTTCAACAGATTAAAGATCAATTCCAACGGATCGCCATCTATAAAAACGATGTCTGCCTGTTTGCCAGGCTCAAGTGTTCCTATTTCATCTTCCATATCAATAAAAGCAGCCGTATTCGGACCCATCAGCTTGATTATATCCCTTGGAGAAAACATCAGATTGAGTGCCCTGAGCTCGTGGGATAAGCCTTGTACTGGAGAATAGTTTGTATCGGTGCCAAAACCATAAACAACACCCGCGTCCCATAGCGTGCGCGCATTGACCGCTTTCTCGCCTGCCGCATTTGAGCCGGTCCCCAAAATACCCGCAGGCCAGGGATTGCCGTCCCGGAAGGTGGGAATATTGTCATCGTTATAAACATCAAAGGTAGGCACTGCAAAGCCAATCGTAGACAGGGTTTCAATATTAGCCTGCGCCACCACTCTGGCTTCTTCTGTTGTCATAAAACTGTCATGGGGTGTATGCGCGAGCTTACCTGCTCCGGCTTCTACCGCCGCCAGCATGGCAGGCACTGTAACCGCATGCACCATCACATCGAGATCATATTTCCGCGCTTCATCAACCAACACAATCATTATGTCTTTTTCATTTGGTGTTGTACTGGCTTTAATTATTTCAACGCCGGCTTCTGCAAGTTCCCGAACCCGCGCCCGCGCAGAGGCTTCAGTGTTATATTGAAGAGGGTCTGCTCGCGCTGAAGTAATGACGCGTGGGCCAGTCAATTCACCAGTATCAATACGCCTTTTCAATTCAGTAGTGCCGGGTATTCGTCCCCCACCATCCATTAACGTCGTGTAGCCAGCATCCAGATACTCCTGCATGCGCTGTGTAGACTGCTCAGCAAACCATATATCTGCATCACCGGAAATAATGTGCCTATGTGCATCAATAAAGCCTGGCATCACTGTCATTCCATCGGCATCTATCACCTGCGCACCAGTAATATTCGCTGTGCCTGCTGAAACAGACACTATGCGTCCATCATCAATGACTACAGAACCTGATTCAATCACCCTTCCAGACCCATCAATAATCCGGGCATTGGTAATTACCAGGTCCTGGGCATTTGCGAAACAGGAAAAGAAAGCGAAAATAATCAGCAACATCTTCATTAATATTTTCTCCAACACTTGAATTGAAATAGAACTGCAGGGCCATCAAAAGCAGAAATATCTACCAATAATTGCCAGCTTGAATTTGAATGCGTTTGCCAGAATTTAAAACGCAAGAAAATAAATCTTATTGCCTTGTTATGGGAATTTCATTTACCGGGGAACTTCTAAGGAATGATTCACCGGTTTCTGCGTTACAACCATCAGCTGGAAACTCAGACCCACATTTGACAATTCCAGCATCCGCCATGGCACCAAAAGGACGACCATCTCTAAGCGGATGAAGTGTTGCCGTCAATATTGTTCCCACGGGGAAACTTTTTACGGTTACGCCCTGCCTGGATATTCTCGCTGCCGGACCTAATTCCACACCCCAGACAACATCCTCACCTTTTTCGTCAACTACCTGCTCACCCTTATCATCGATCAAGGTGAACAATATTTGTGCATGATTGGCACCTGGAATAAAGCGAATCAATTTCCCGGTCACTGTCTTTTCCGCAGTGGTATCGTACATTGCAAAGGAATGATGCGCATAAACCGACGACAACATGCCGACAGAGATAAAGCCCACAACGCAGGCAATCGCACAATTTTTTAAATTAATTTTTGGTAACAAGCTCATGTTCTCTCCTGTTCCTGATTAAAGCGAAGTTCAGACCCTATTCGCCAGGGCTCTCAAAGTCCTGCTCGAAATTATTTTCCCAATTTTGCGCCCATGGGCGACCAAAATAATCAACAAAATCTTCATCAAAAAATGTCAGTTGCGTTGGCCTGCCATCAGGGCCATTAATAATGGTGCTTTGAACACGGCATTCCGCATAGGTCAAACGCCGTTCAGGATCATCAATATCTGCCGTCTTGTTCCAGGGTGTCACCGTGTGTAACGGCTGGGTAAAAGTTTCCGGATCATAAAACGTTGCTTCTACAATCAAGCCACCATCCGGGCCGGGGCTAATAATTTCAATAATTTCCATTGAGTTACTAAATTCGAACATGGAATGTGACAACGTCCATCCTTGTACATTCGCTGTCCAGATGACCAGTGCATCATCATCCCAAAAGCCAATGCTTTCCCCATACCACTGAGGAACTTCCTGAACATGCTCGCGACCTATCAACACTTTACGGACAAAATTAGTGCCATTCATGCCACTGAGCTGAACCACATTTGGTGTCATCAGCACTTCTATTTCACCAATTGAAAATTCAGCCCACCAACGCATCATACCTTCCGGATAACAGAACGCGGCCATCCACTGTGGCGAATTACTTACCGCCTCATGATAGGCCATCTGGGTCATGCGTCTTTGGTATTCCGGGGTCAATAACGACAGCATCGTGGAGGTTTGCAAGTTTCGCCCATATATCCATTGCTCATCTCTGGCTCCCCGTCGATACCAGCCATCCCATTCCGGTAAATTTGCGCGGCTATATTCTGTAATCCGGGCCGAAGCATTCAATGCAGCATAATGTTCGGCAGCAGTCCCGTAGTTGTAGGGGCTAACAATATCTTCAATGTTACGGTCATGTTCGCAATCACCCCATTCACCGACTCTTTCCCGATTCCACATATCAGTCAGTTGCCGAGGAGTATTACAACGTGTATAACGCGGATCAGCCCAGGATTGCTCATCTAAATAAAAATTTTCCGTGGTAAACAAATCTACAGGAAGTGGCGTAACCCCGGCAGGCGGCTGGGCTTCTGACTGGGCCATTGCTCCGGCGACAGTAAAAAAAAACACGTTTATTGAAATTATTATTCTGAACATTTTCAAACCTTCTACTCCATATTAACTAAAAGCAACTCTTTCAGATTCCAGCTTACTAAGCAACCTCTTCATCCTGAATTGGATTAACAAGCGTCCCCACAGTACCAACAGACACTTCCACCACATCCCCGGGGCTCATCCAGATTGGAGGTGTTCTTTTGAAACCAACGCCTCCAGGTGTCCCGGTTACTATTACATCGCCAGGAGATAGGGGTGTAAAGGTCGAAATGTAGTTTATCAGGGTCGCAACTGGCCAGATCATGTCAGAAATAGGCTGATCCTGGAGCACCTCATCATTGAGCCGTGTAATAACTCTCTGTTCATCAAGATTCCCCACTTCATCCGGGGTAATCAGATACGGACCAAAGGCGCCGGTGCCCGGAAAGTTCTTACCCGGGGTAAACTGGATATTATGTTTTTGCCAGTCACGAATAGAGGCATCGTTGAAACAGGAATACCCTCTCACATAGTCAAGCGCCTCCTCTTCAGGAATATTTCGTCCTGCTTTACCAATCACCATTGCCAGCTCGCCTTCGTAGTCCAGTTTGGTTGAAACACGCGGCCTTATGATTGGATCACCATGTGCAATCAGTGAATCCGCATAACGTGTAAAAATTGCAGGATGCTCTTTTTCTTCTCGCCCTGCCTCTTTCCGGTGGCTATCATAATTAAGCCCAACACATAAAATTTTACCTGGATTAGGGACAACAGGCAGAAGTTGAATCTCTTCTAATTTATATGGTTCACCATCCACGAGCGTATTCAGAACATCCATGGAAAGGGCTGTTTTCAGATCAATGCCCTTACCTTCTGAAGAAACAAGTTCAACAAGCTTCTCTCCGTCCAGCCTTCCTAAACTAATTTCCTTGCTATCGGGTCGATAAAAACTGACATATTTCATAAATTAACTACCTTGGAATAATTCCTGAATATAACTTTAAAACTGTTTCGCGAATTTCGTAATAATCATATAAAAAACCGGTTAAGGACAAGTAAAAACACGGCTTTAGCTATAGATCACTCCCCAAAATTCAGGCGCACAATACTATCATAAGCTTGCATAATAGAAGCATCCAGAGCCCTTTGGAATTCATCCTTAAAAGACTATGAAATTTGTACAGATCGCCTGGAATAGCGGTTTAATTCAGCCCCATATAGGGCCAGGGTTACCCTGACAGGATTACAGAAGATAGTTAGCTGGTGTGATAATTCAGAAACAAACGCTTATTTTTCCTTTACATTTACGCCCTTTTCCAGAGTATTATCATCTGATGATAAAAATTATCCCTGTTTTGTTTAAAAAACCATCGCGTCTATTAACACTGGTAATACTGGCCTCTTTGTCTCTGATTTCCTGTGGGGAACAGGTTCAGGAAGTAGTTGATGACACCCGGAACCTTCCTGATGAATCTGGTGATTCTGGTCTCTCTGGCACCTCTGGTGAAGAGTGGCTTAGCTATGGCCTGGACCTGACCGAAACCCGTTACAGTCCACTTGATCAAATTAATGCCGATAATATAAACCAGCTTGGCCTGTCCTGGTCCTATGATGTGGGCCCCGGCGGTGGAGTACAGGAGGCAAGTCCCCTGGTCTGGAATGGGGCTTTGTACGGGATCACCAACTGGAGCATCGTGTTTGCCGTAGATGCCAGAACTGGTGATGAGTTATGGCGCTGGGATCCGGAGGTTAATCAGGTTACTGTCAGATCCAAAACCTGCTGCGGAATCGTTCAACGCGGTGTAGCGTTGTATGAAGGTATGATCATTGCCCCTGTCCTGGACGGCAGACTGGTCGCCCTGGATGCGCAGACTGGCCAGCCCATTTGGGAATCACGGGTGGCCTACTCACAAGAAAACCACACCATCACCATGGCTCCGCGAATTGCCAATGACAAAGTCATCATTGGTGCCGCTGGCGGAGAATTTCCCACTCGGGGCTTTTTCTCTGCTTTCGATGCGCTTACGGGCGAACTGGCCTGGACCTTTTATACCGTGCCCGGCAATCCGGCAGAACCCTTTGAAAATGAGGCTATGCGAGTCGCTGCGCAAACCTGGGACGGCGAATGGTGGCGCTTTGGCGGAGGCGGTTCGGTGTGGGACTCCATTGCGTATGACCCTGACACCAATCTGGTGTTTGTGGGTACCGGTAATGGCGGCCCATGGCCAGAATCATTACGACAATCAGAAGGCAAAGATAATCTCTATGTCAGTTCTATTCTGGCGGTTAACGCGGATAGTGGCGAACTGTCATGGTATTACCAGAACACACCCGGCGATTCCTGGGACTATGACAGCACCCAGGGCTTTGTTCTGACTGACCTGATGATTGATGGTCGCGAACGCAATGTGTTGATGCAGGCCAACAAGAATGGCTTCTACTATGTGCTTGATCGCATCACCGGAGAATTTATTTCTGCCGAACCTTTTGCCCGCCTCAATTGGGCCAGCGGCATTGACGAAGTCACCGGACGGCCAATTATTAATCCCGATGCCCATTACGACCATGACAATGGTGCTGCCACCATTTACCCTTCAAACGGCGGCGCGCATAACTGGTCACCTATGTCCTACAACCCGGATACCGGGTTGGTCTACATCCCGGCATCAATGGGTGGCAACCGAACCTTCGTAGTAGATCCCGGCTTCGAGTTTAATCCCGCACAAATGAATACCGGCGTTCCCCGCCGAGGGCGCGCCGACCCGGCTCTGGTTGCTAATCCAACAATACCGGCATCCATAGGGCCCGAAGGAGAAGGCGATATGCTCCTGGCCTGGGATCCTGTGGCGCAAGAAGAACGCTGGCGCAGACCCATAGGTGGAAGATCCGGCGGCGGCACGTTAACCACAGCCAGCAACCTGTTATTTCAGACTGTTAATGATGGCAGATTGTTGGTTTATTCTGCTGACTTGGGTGAACTGCTCCTGGAAATTGATTCCGGCCTGGCTGCAGGGATGGCCCCGCCAATTACCTATATGCTCGATCAGACTCAGTACATTGCTTTTATGGGGGGCACTGGTCTGGGCGGCGATAATCCGATCATGCCGAAATTGTTCACATTCTCTCTGGGTGGTACTCAGGCGATTCCACAAACCCTATTAAGTGAGGCTACAAGAAACAGCGACGCCGGAGCGCTACTTTATCGACAAACCTGCCTACCCTGCCATGGCGAGGATGGTCTGGGCGGACCTGCTGGTGGCGTTGCACTGGCAGACATCGCCAGGAATCCCGCAGGAATTATTGTTGCTGTGACCGCAGGCCAGGGAAAAGACATGCCTGCATTCCAGTTGGCCCTGAGTACCGCACAAATTCGGGATGTTTCAGCCTACATCTCACAGGAATTATTTCAGGAATAATTTATTCATCTTTTTATACAACTATATTATCTAACTATTTATCCATCTAGCAAAAGGGACAAAGCTCATGACTAAACGATTTCTATTCACCGGATTACTCTGTTCAGGCCTTGTGCTGGGCACATTGGTTTTAAGCATAGTAAATACCAACGATCTTCAGGCGGCTCAGGCTAGTGCACCACTTTCTGCTTGCGGGCCCAAAGACCAATTGAGCGATGAGTTCAGTGCCAATGTGGGAACCAACGCCCGTTGTTTTGAGATACGCATGTACACGGCTGATCCTACTCGTGATGGCGTCGGTCCATTCAAGGGAAGTATCAATGAACTACACCAGCGTTTTCGCGAAGAGGAAATTGAACTGTTCACCAAACACGGCGCTGAAATTATTGGCACCTGGCAGGATGTTGAACGACCCAGAACCTTGATCTGGATGCTGGCCTATCGTGACCGTGCCCATCGGGAAGAAGTATGGACGGCATTTAATGACGATCCTGATTGGGAAACCTTACGCCTGAAATATTTCGTGCCACTGGAACCACGACAGGTTTTCATGATGAGTTCGACAGATTATTCGCCGCTAAAATAATCTAAAAGGAATCTACTACAAGGTCAAAAACAAAGAGAGCTATTGATGAGTACTTCCGCTTTGAAAAGAAATCTGGCACTAATCAGTTTTTGTTTTAGTGTTGGCTTGGGTGTTGAAACATTAGCCCAGGCCTTACCCAATCCTTATCGCATGGTTGATAACTGGGCGCAGCTTCCGGATGGCAGAGAAATGGGGGCTGTGGGCAAAGTGGCAATCGACCCCGATGGCGAACATATCTGGGCTTTGATCAGGTGTGATGCAGGGGTCGAAGATTTCGGCTGGGAGTGTCTGGACTCAAATCTGGATGTGGTCTTGAAGTTTAATCCTGATGGAGAAGTCGTTGAAAGTTTTGGTGGCGGGATGTTTATCTGGCCACACGGCCTTGATGTAGATAATGCAGGTAATGTCTGGGTAACAGATGCCGTTACTGCTCAAAACACACCAGAAGGAACCCGCGGACACCAGGTGATCAAATTCAGCCGGACCGGGGAAGTGCTAATGACCCTGGGAACACCTGGAATTCCCGGAAATTCTGATTACAGTTTTAATGGACCCGGTGATGTGGCGATTGCTGACAATGGTGATATTTTTATTACAGATGGTCATAACGCAGATACCAATAACCGGGTCATGAAATATACAAGTGATGGCACTTTCATAAAATCCTGGGGGCAAACAGGCTATGGACCTGGTGAGTTTCGCGCCCTGCATGCCATTGCCATTGATTCACGGGGGCGGGTTTTTATAGGAGACAGGGCTAATAACCGCATCCAGGTTTTTGACCAGGAAGGAAATTTTCTAGCCATTTGGACCCAGTTCGGCCGACCCAGCGGCATCTTTTTTGACGAAAATGACCGCATCATTGTGGCTGATTCTGAATCTGACGATCTGGAAAATCCCGGCTGGGAAATGGGCATCAGGATAGGTGATGCAGATACAGGATGGGTTAATGAATTTATTCTTTACCCCTGGGGCGACCCCCGTTCACCGGCCGGTAATGGCGCAGAGTTTGTCGCTGCCGACCGGGAAGGCAATCTTTATGCTGGTGAACCACGACCGCGAAAACTGCAGAAATATGTAAGAGTCAGGCAGTAAACTTCCTCTGACAAAGAAATGTTGCAGATAAACTGAATATGGCTAAGCTGTAGAAGTATTTTAAAGGGGTTTAATACTTCCTTTACTTCTGGTGAACCCTACCTTTTTTCTCACCTTACCCAACAGAGAATACGAATGACTAAACGACTGCCTCAGCTTTGGATCCAATCCTTGTTTATCGGCGTACTTCTTTTCCTGGGCGCTGGATCAGCATCTGCCCAGATCCTGGTGGTCATCGCCAATCCAGTTGAAGAGGCTATCCACACGCTCGCTGAAGAATTTGAACGCACAACTGGAAACGCTGTTGCCGTGGAGGCTATGGGCACGAGCGCACTCAATCTGCTGCTGGAGTCGGATGAAGTGGCGGATATCGTCATTGGAACGACCGGCAATATCGATCAGGCAGTGGCCAACGGCCATGCTGCAGCAGCGAAGACTTATGTAGCACGTGTCGGTATCGGCATCATTGTTAGAGAAGGCGCTCCTATTCCCGACATCTCAACTGTTAGTGCGCTCCGACAGACGGCCCTGGATGCCAATGGCGTGATTTATAACACCGCGGGCTCGGGCCAGAATGTAGACCGGATGTTTGTCGGATTAGGTATCGGCGACCAGGTCACCCCTAAAAGCGCTCGACCCCGCAACGCCGGCGAGACCATGAGTCGAATGATGGCAGGGCAGGGAATGGAGATTGGTTTTGGCCTGTTGTCGGAAATCCGGCCCTACGAAGGCAATGGCATCGAGTTGATCGGTCGCTTACCTGAAGAATTACAGAGCTACCTCACTTACGAGGGCATTGTTCTGAGTCGGTCGGGTGCAACGTCAGTGGCGCAAGAGTTTTTGCAATTCCTGACGACAGAGACTGCGCGAGAAACCTTTGCGGCGACAGGTGTGGATTAAGGGCGATATCTTGGTCCCCAGAGTGAATAATGGGGTCAGAACCATTTCATTGAAGAGCTCAATCAATTGGCCCCACCCCCTTTATTCCACTTTTATTCCACTTTGATTCCCCTCCCCAAAATTTCCCCTTTCTAACACATGGATTTTCCCCGAGTAATTAGGGTACTCTCGATAACCTGGATATTAAAAGGGATTAACAATGAACATCAGAATTCTGTTTGCTGTAGCCGGAACTTTACTTCTTGGTGCCTGCACGCCCAGTGAAGATTCAACACTGACCTCACAGGAACAAAGTCCTGAATCCATCATCACTGAAGCTACTTCCTCTTCCCAGGGGCCTGCTGCTGTAGATTTTGAACGTCTGTTAGCCGCAGACTCGGAACCGGAAAACTGGATGGCCACTGGCCGTACTTATTCCGAGCAACACTACAGCCCCCTAAGCAGAATTAATAAAGACAATGTAGAGCAACTCGGCCTTGCCTGGTATGCCGATTTCAATATTGCCCGAGGCCAGGAAAGCACGCCATTAGTTGTGGACGGTGTTATCTATGTCACCACCGCGTGGAGCAATGTCAGAGCTTTTGATGCAGTAACTGGAGAACCACTCTGGGAATTCGACAGTGAAGTGCCTCGTGACTGGGGCGTGCGCGCCTGTTGTGACGTGGTAAACCGGGGCGCAGCCCTGTGGAATGGCAAAGTGTTTGTCGGCACCATTGATGGCCGCATGATTGCCATTGATGCGGCAACCGGAACCAAGGTCTGGGAAACCGATACGTTTATTACCCGGGAATTGTCCTACACCATTACCGGTGCTCCGCGTATCGTCAAAGGTATAGTGATCATCGGTAACGGCGGCGCCGAATATGGCGTGCGTGGTTATGTCACTGCCATGGATACTGAAACCGGTGAAATCCTCTGGCGTTTTTACACGGTGCCAGGCAATCCTGCCGACGGCTTTGAGAGTGACACCATGCGTATGGCCGCCGAAACCTGGAATGGTGAATGGTGGGCGCTGGGCGGTGGCGGCACTGTCTGGGATTCCATGTCCTACGATCCGGAGTTAGATCTTCTCTATATAGGTACAGGCAATGGTTCGCCCTGGAATCAAGCAATTCGCAGCCCGGGCGGTGGCGATAATTTGTTTCTGTCTTCCATTGTTGCCCTTGACCCCGATGATGGCTCCTATGTCTGGCATTACCAGACCACACCCGGGGAAACCTGGGATTACACGGCCACGCAACCGATCATGATCGCCACACTGCCGATTGAAGGGGTGGAACGAAAAGTGGTGATGCAGGCACCGAAAAACGGCTTCTTTTATGTACTGGATGCCACCACGGGTGAATTTCTTTCTGCCCAGCCTTTTGCCACTGTGAACTGGGCTTTCGGTATCGACCAGGAAACTGGTCGTCCTATTGAGAATCCGGATGCACGCTATGATCAGACTGATCAGGCCTTTCCTGTGCAGCCCGGACCTGGCGGCGCGCACAACTGGCACCCCATGGCTTACCATCCTGGAACAGGCATGGTCTATCTGCCCTCGACAGACAGCTTGTATGTCTATGCCCAAGACAAAAATTTTAACCCCGATCCGCTGATCTCCAACATCGGCGTTGACAGGAATGCAGCGGCTACTTTGGGGCCCAATGCCACTTCCGATATGCCTCGGGGAAATTATATGGTTGCCTGGAATCCGGTGACACAGCAAGAAGGCTGGCGCATACCGGGATCTTCTGCCGGCATGCTTGCCACCGGAGGCGGCCTGGTCTTCAAGGGCAATCGTGATGGAATTTCAGCCTTTGATGCTACCGATGGCACTGAGTTGTGGACGTCCATTGATACCCAAACTGGTATCGTAGCTGCGCCTGTTACCTATTCCATTGACGGGGAGCAGTATATTGCCGTGGTGGCCGGTCGCTCCAATTCCAATTATTACGCACCGGATTATTCCCGTCTGCTGGTTTTCAGACTTGGTGGTGATGAACAATTCCCGACGGCCATTTCCTATACGCCGCCTGAACTCAATCCCCCGGCTTCAACAGCTTCCCCGGAACAGATCGCCCGTGGTGAAGATCTGTATGGGGATTCCTGCTGGCTATGTCATGAAACACCAGGCAATGCCGGCGGGATGGGCAGACGTGGTTTGTTTCCCGATTTGATTTTATCCCCAGCACTGGACAGCCCTGAACTGCTCAGCGCCATCGTCATAGACGGAATCCGGAGCCAGAATGGCATGGGCTCATTTGCCAATGTTGTGGATGCCCAGGGAGCTGAAGATATCAGGGCCTATTTGATCGAGCGTGCCAATATTACGCTCCAGGCCAGACAAGGACCTTAACGGCGGACGAAAATAAGAAGAAAGGAGATGCCCATGAAAAAGCCCAAACCTATTTCTGTCAAACTTGAAGGCCCTGAAACTCCGCGCAATCTTTTGGTCTTCATGGATGGCACCTGGAATGATGAAAATGGTCGCAACAACGATGGCGCTGTGACCAATATCTACAAAATGTTCTCTTCCCTCTACGGCACGTTAGAAGATAAACAAATTCCTCATATTCGAACCAACAAAAAAAATGTCGGGTTTTATTTTCGCGGTGTTGGCAATGATGAAGACAACATCAAGGCGCTTGGTTTCTATCAAGGTATTTTTGGTGCTGGCGAAAAAAATATCCGCGACCATGCCTATGCAACGATTTGCAAACATTACCGATCAGGTGATCGCATCTGCATTTTCGGTTTTAGCCGCGGCGCATCTAGCGCCCGCTTACTGGCAAGCAAGTTGAATGAACATGGCATGCCAAAAAAAATCACACTGCACTAAAAGGAAGCGAAAAATAAAAGCACAGGAGAGAAGGAACAATTTTTCTGTAAATACCAATGCGAGGAGGAAAATAGCAAAGCGATCAATATCAGCTTTCTAGGCCTCTTCGATACCGTTGGTGCGTTTGGCATCCCTTTAAACCTGGGGCCGCTTAACTTTCAAAAAATAAATCTGTTTCGCGACCTTACCCTCGCTAAAAACATTGAGCATGCCGTGCACCTTGTGGCCATTGATGAAAGCAGAGAGCCTTTTGTCCCAACCCTGACCAATTTCAGCGATAAAGCAGAGGAAGTGTGGTTCCCTGGTGTGCGCGCCGATATTGGCGGCGGTTACCATGATTGCGTGTTGGGAAACATCACCCTGAATTTTATGGTCAATCGTCTTAACGAAATAATAGACGCCCCTCATGTATCGTTTACAGTGGCATTGAAGAAATATATGACATTCGATTTAACTGAGGATGATTTCATCATTCACTATCATGGCGATGGCATTGCAAAAGAGCCCCGCGCGATCCAGTCGTGGAAAAACAATAAGGGAAATTCCAACTTATCAGTGAAAATTCATCAATCTGCACTAACCTTACAAGAGCAGAATAATTTCTTTTACTCTGAAAGATTGAACAGTTTTGCCACGAAGATTCCTATTACTTACGATCCTGTAAATCTTAAAATGGTAACCGATAATATAAAAGTCATAAGTTAGAGGAATTTCACAAAAATACTGAGATTTAATTAAATAGTGAAATACTGCATGAAGTGTTAAATAACAAGATTGCTGACTGAAGGCGGGAAGGTGGGATATTCACATCCTCAGCTGAACAAATAGCATTTAACAGATTTAGATTATTATTGCTGACCTGTGGCACAGCAAAGACCCATTGAACAGAAAATAATAAGAAAAATAGCTTTTGAATTTCATCTGCGCTTTTTGTACTACCTGAAAACTGAAGAGTACAATATTGTTCCCTTACAGGCAGTCTGTTTTACTTTATCAACTTCAAAATCATGGCAGTAAACTGGCCTACCCTCTTTAATCAACCCCTTATTGTTTTAATAAACTGCTCCCTAACATCCTGAAATATTTTCAGGCTGGACGGCTTGGGTTTACCCCTTTATTCTTCATACCTGTATTAGAATGAAATATGACAACTGCTCTCACATTGACCGAGCAGTTACATGAAGCAGAGGACGATTTCACACGTGGACACCAAAAAAATCAGATTTGTTGCAAACAAACCCTGGCTTAACGAGGACAGTCCCTCCAAACCAGAACCAATAGGAAAGACCATTCCCGAGTGGTACCGTCAGGCTGATCGCTACGGTAAAGATCCGGCAACAGGGCAGTACTGGGAAATGCCGGATATTGGCGGCAAAATTCCCACCTGGAAGGCCTGTCCCGCCGTGTTTGACATCCTGGGCAGTGGCTATACCTATAAAACACCCTGCGATCTTGAGTTTGCCGAGGATGAGCAGGGCAATATTCTTGGCCGGGTACTGGATCAACAACATGAACAATTTCTCGTCGAACGTGAACCCATACCCCAGTTTGTCTATCCCCAGGGTTATCACTTGAAGCATTTTGCCTGGTGGCCTGACTGGGCAGTTGAACTACCGGAAGGCTACAGTGCACTCTATACGCATCCGCTTAACCGTTTTGAATTACCCTTTCTCACCACCAACGGCATTGTCGACAACGACAAGGATCATATTCCTGGCACTATGCCGTTCTTTTTTCTCAAGGGCATTACCGGCATTCTTCCAGCCGGCACACCGATTGCGCAGATTATTCCTTTCAAGCGCGAACACTGGGAATCAGAAATTGACGTGTCACTTACCCCCGAAGCTATGGATGCCAAGAATAAGGCAAACAGTGCCAGGTTTCGCAAGCCGGATGGAGGTGTTTACCTGAGGGACGTCTGGGAAAGAAGAAAATACCAGTAAAGCAATATAGGCTAAACCGAAAATTGGATACCAAAAAAATCAGATTCGTCTCTAACAGGCCCTGGCTTGATGAGACCAGCGCCTCGAAACCAGGTCCCATACTGAAAACAATCCCGGACTGGTTTCGCAAAGCTGACCGTTTTGCCAAAGATCCGGCAACTGGCTTGCCCTGGCAGATGCCCGATGGTGGTGGCAAGTATGCAACCTGGAAAGCATGCCCTGCCGTGTTTGATGTTATGGGCAGTGGCTATGCTTATAAAACCCCCTGTGATATTGAGTTTGCCGAAGATAATTCAGGAAACATCCAAGCCAGGGTTCTGGAACAAAAATATACTAATTTTCTTGTGGAGCGCGTTCCCCTGGATCGCTTTCCAAATCCACAGGGCTATCATGTAAAACATTTCGCCTGGTGGCCTGACTGGACCGTAGAACTCCCGGATGGCTACAGTGCACTTTATACACAGCCACTGAATCGTAATGAACTCCCCTTCCTGACCATGAGCGGCATTGTTGATAACGACAAAGTCCATTTACCAGGCACCATGCCATTTTTTGTACTCAAGGGAACTGCTGGTCTGCTTCCTGCCGGTACACCCTATGCGCAAATCATTCCGTTCAAACGCGAACACTGGGAGTCAGAGATTGACCTGTCGCTCTCTGCTGAAGAAATTGACGCCAAGAATAGGGAAAACACCACCAGGTATCGCAAGCCAAACGGTGGTGTTTATGTAAAAGAAGTCTGGGAAAGAAGAAAATACAAATAAATTCCTGGATCTCTTTCTCTTCCTTCTGGTCCCTACCTGCACACTGGAGGAAGGACTTTAGTCTCGAATGGTATTTGTTAATTTCTCCGCGGTTAAAACCGCTCCTATATCTTTTATCCTTTATTCTTCTACATCCTTGTTATCGTCACCACTTTCTTCCTGCTTATCTTTCCAGGCCAGGTAGACCAGATACAGTCCAAAGCCAATTGGCGCCACTGGCCATCATTCTTCCAGCCATTCCAGAGTCAAACCAAACAGTGTATTGGATAAGGCTATAGCTCCCCCAATGACTAACACTGCGCCGAACAAGTAACTGCCATTAATTGCCATTGGCTTGTTGGTAAGCTCATCAGGCAGATCGATCTGCTCGATGCCTTCCAGACTGAGATTGAACAAGGTAGCCCGGCGACTGGCATCGATAATGTTTTAAAACTCGAAAAATATCAGAAACATTATCCCTAATGGCGTGAAAGGCAAGTCGCCTCCTGTGCTTAACAGGAGGGAAAAAACGGAGCCAAATACCAGGATATTAATAAAGCCTCGCCGGTAATAACCAACATAGACTTGTCCCAGCCCTGGCACGAAGGAGAGCAAAGCAGCGATGAATGATGATTTCCTGCGAGGATCGCGAATACTGTTCATAGTGTTTTCCTGCATCGGGGCACTTTGTGCTTGTTGAATATTATTTTCCTGGTGACCTGCGTACTGGTCAGCGGTTTGTGGTGTTGTATTCATAGGGTGTTACCTCTTTCTTGCTTCTCTAATAAATTTTAGCTAAATTTTTACAGGGTTAAGGTTTCAGCAATCTGATCAACCCACTGTTGTATTTCCTGTGTAGAAATAAAATCTTCCCCAGGCATTCCAAAAACCAATGCCCAAAACAGGGTCGCAACAACAGTGGCATAAGTACTTGCTTCCAGCGTTGCCACCTTTGCCAGGACTGCTGTCTGGAGTGCTGCATGCTGGCAGTTTGTGCTAGCACAGAGTCGAGAAAATCCTCCGGTGGTTCGATGCTCTTTAGTTGTATAGAAAGTTCTTGTAGTAACTGATCAACCTCAGCAGCTGGTTCGGAAGTTGCCCGCAGCACTGATTGGGTAAACTGATCACCCGCCTGGGTAGTGAGCTGCTGCTCAAAAATTTCCAGGCAAGCATCGCAACTATGCAGGTGAGCTTCCCACTGCTCGCGGATCTCAGGCAACACATTGCCTTGATCGCTATTTTGCAGCGGTTCGATTAATTCTCTGAAGTCATCACATTTCATTTCATTATTACTTTATATAAGGCTACTTAGTTCTGCCCTTTCAACTCAGTCAGCAACTTACTCAGTTCGGTCCGTGCCCGCGTGGAACGGGATTTAATTGTTCCAACTGGCAGGGACAGTATTCTTGCCACATCTTGTAACTTCAGCCCCTGAATATCCTTAAGCAGAACTATATCCCTGTTCACCGGATTGATTTTTTCCAGTGCGTGATAAAACAAGGAAACAGACTTTTCACTAAGTAACTGAATTTCCGGGTTTGCCTGTTGATCTTCCAAGGGCATTGATTGAGAAAACTCATCCTCGTAGCGTTGGCGCGTATTATTTTTCCGTATCCTGTCAATGCAGCAGTTTCGTGTAATTGTCAGCAGCCAGGGTAAAAAAGCCTCACTGCTGCCGCGAAATGAATCCAACTATGCATAGACCTTGATAAATGTATCCTGTGCCGCATCATCCCTGTTTTTCAGGTAATACCAGGCCACGGCATATACCCTACCCTGGTAATGCCTTACCAATGCTTCCCAGGCCGGTGCGTCACCTTCCTGACAGAGCGCTAAGTTGGTGTCGAAATTCTGCAAATTAATGTCCACATGTTTTAGTGCACTGTAATCTAAACGCTTCCCGGAGCAAATGGTTCCAGGTTTTTTGATTTTTCCGGATATGATAAGGTAGCGCCCCTATTTATAGGACTATGTAGTGGTAAAAGTGCAGCCCAAACCCATGAATCAGGCAGAAAAATCGCCAGAAAGACCTCAGTTGGAGCTCCCCGACGGAGCTGACCGGCTGCTGCTACATTCCTGTTGTGCGCCCTGTTCAGGTGAAGTCATGGAAGCTCTGCATGCTTCAGGCATCAACTACAGTATCTTTTTCTATAATCCCAATATCCATCCGAAACGGGAATATGAGCTGCGCAAGGAAGAAAACATCAGTTTTGCAGAGAAGCACGACATTGAATTCATCGATGCAGATTATGACACTGACAACTGGTTCGAGCGCGTCAAAGGCCTGGAGATGGAACCCGAACGCGGCGAGCGCTGCACCCAATGTTTTGACATGCGTTTCGAGCGCACTGCCCTGTATGCCCAGGAACACGATTATCCGATAATCTCTTCTTGCCTTGGCATTTCACGCTGGAAAAATATGCAACAAATCAACGACTGCGGAGAGCGTGCCGCAGCCCGCTATGAAGGCATGGAATACTGGGATTACAACTGGCGCAAAGGCGGCGGGTCTCAACGCATGATTGAAATCAGCAAACGTGAAAATTTCTACCAACAGGAATACTGCGGTTGCATCTATTCACTACGCGACACCAATAACCACCGCATGGCCAAGGGCCGCGACCGCATCAAGATCGGCGTCCAGTATTACGGCACGGATGACAATCAGTAACCCACTCTCCAAAAAACTCACCGGATTTTTTGCTGAACCTCAGCCGGAAGCCCGGCGACTCTTTCATGGTCGCGGCAAAAGTTACCCAGGCTTCGAGCATCTATGTGTCGACTGGTTCAAACCAGTAGTACTGGTATCAGCCTGGCAACCTGTAGACGATCCCGAAGCACTTAAAGAATTGATTCTTGCAGCAGACAGCACAGGACAAATTAGTGCTATTGTTTTCCAGCACCGCTATATTAACCAGTCACCTGCTGATACGTTGTTTGGTGAAGTACCCGACAAAGTTATTGTTAAAGCCCAGGGGCTGCGCTTCGAAGTCCATCCAGGCCGGCGTCAAAATGCCGGTTTATTTCTCGACACAGGTCCGTTGCGAGAGTGGTTAATGGCGAACAGTGAAGGCAAAAACGTGCTGAACTTGTTTGCCTATACTTGTGCTCTATCAGTAGCTGCTCTCGCCGGTGGTGCCAGTTCTGTAACTAATGTGGACATGAGCAAACCCAGTATTGAGTGGGGCATGCATAACCACATGCTTAATGGTCAGGGCACTAAAGAGATTCATAATATTCCCCATAACCTGTTCAAGTCCTGGGGCAGAGTTCATCAGTTTGGGCGCTATGATCTGGTGATTATCGATCCCCCGACGAACCAGCGTGGCAGTTTTAACGCCGAAAAAAACTACAAGAGCGTTGTACGCCGGTTACCGAAACTGTGTAACTCAGGAGCTACTGTCATTGCTGCGCTGAACAGCCCTTTCCTTGATGAGGGATTCCTGGAAAGTGTATTTACGGATGAATTACCGGGTGCGAGCTTTGAAGAATGGCTGCCGGTTGCGCCTGAATTTGAAGAAAGTGAAGCGGGCAAAGGCTTGAAGATCGCACGATTCACACTGGTATAAAAAAAGGGTCAGGCCCTTTACTATCAAATGGCTCTGACCCCTTTTAATTCTTTTAATTCTTTTAATCCCTTTTAACTTTTAATTCACTCATTCTACTGCTCTTCTGTCATCGGTCGCCTGAACACCAGATCCCGAAGCTCCATGGTCCAGAACAAAGGAATGGATGCTGGTGGATAACAGAAGGTAGAACTACAGGCCTGATATTCCAGGCTGCCAGTGAGGGTAATACTCTCCTGTCCGCGCAATGCTTGCTGAGTAGACGGATCACCATCAAACACCAGTTCCTGAATAAGAGAGAACGGTTGCAGATAAACCGGTATGGTTTCATCGAAGGGCTCAAAGTAATAATCCACAGCCTCCTGGTAATCCATTGCCATTTCCTGGATATAGGGGTTTGGATCAAGATTCAAACTTACCACCTGGTAATCATCAGCTCCTGGTGCATAAACATGCATATCCTCCAGCGGCTCAATATCGAACATCAACGCAAACCGGTTGCCGAAAGCCAGGGCTGTATTGCTGGTATAAGTGGTCAGGTTGAACTGGGGAGTAGTGACTTGCATCGCCTCAATGGGATCAAGATCTTCCCCTCGGCGCAGCAGCACACTGGCGATGGTGTTGCGTTCAATATAGAAATCCTCGAAGTGACGCTCCTGCACGATGCCACTGGTATCAAGAATAAAGGTGCCGGGAAAGGAAATACCGACAAAGAGCTCATTGGGACGAGTCACAGATACATAGGTGCGGAAGGTTTCCGCCATTTCGGGGTCGTCTACACCAAATTCCATCCCCCACTGCGGTACAGGATTCAGCAGATTGAAGCGCTCGATAACAATTGAGCCTTCATCAGACAACATGGTGAAACTAATGCCAAAGGCATCGGAAAAACGTTTTATGGCTTCCTGGGAATCATAACTGATAGTCACCAGGTTAATGCCTGCTTCGCGCAGGGCTTCTACATCACGTTGCAACTCCACGAGCTGCGTTTTGCAGTAGGGTCACCAATCGGCTGAACGCAAGAAGACCAGCATGGTGCCATTTTCACCAAGTATGGATTCCTGGGTCCAGAGATCTCCATTCTGATCGGGGAGACTGAATTCGGGGAGGGTTTCACCTACCTGGGGGCCGCGCGTTGAAAGGTCGATGGTCTCAGGTTGGGCAAAAAGGCTGAAAGACAACAGAAAGCCTATTGCCAGTAAAAAAGTCGTTGTTGCTTTCATCTTTGTCACCTTGAAACTATATAGTCAATTCAGTTAGATAGTCAGTCTAATAGAATCGGACAGGTTAATGAAGAGACTCATTTAAAGCCTTGAATTCAGGCTACTTTGACCTTTTTAGCTTTAAATATCCGCTTTTAGCCTAAAGCAGACATTCATATTTATTGACCAACTTCAAAAAACTCAACAAAGCCAGAGCCGGGTTGATAGTTGCCCGTCAGGTGAACAGCGATACTCACGTAGCGCGTCGGTGTGTCGCTGCGGACAGTCTCGACGAGCACGTAACCGTCCCCATAAGGGCCAACAACGTCGGCGTAAAAGGCGGAGACCTCCTCGAACGACAGTGTAGTGAGTACCGCGACCGCGAATCCTGGGCCGTCTTCAAAGGTTGTGCGACGTGCCGAATAGATTTCTCCGCTAATGACAGGGATATCAGCCGGGAAGTCCGCTGGCAACTCGCCATTGGATGCAGTGCAGCCTGTCAGTAGCGCCATTACAACGCACAGTACGATTCCTGATTTCATCTTGGTTTTACTCAACAGTATTATGACCTTATTGTCTGATACTGTTTTAGACTGGAAAACTAACATCTAGTTTCAGCTAAAAGCGGTCATTTTCGCCTGGCACAAATGAAAAGTTGTTGCTTGTTAATACTATTCTCAGCCAGCTGTTTCGGCGTCTGTGCGTTTAATCTTTTTGTGTTGTTCTTCACTCAGTCCACATTTCCAGTAACTGGATACATAAACTGATTTTTTCGGTACATTTTTATCCTGTTTAAAGTAGCGGCGCAGAGCACGCATACTGCTAAATTCACAAGCGGCCCAGATCGAAGGATTGCCTTCCAGCCAGGGCAATTGCATAACTTTATCCAGTAGAAGAGTATTCTCTTTTTCAGGTGTTGGGTTAATGACCCAATGAATTTCAAATGCGTCTGGAGTTTGAAATGCCTGAATATCACTTTCATGCAGTATTTCAATAACAGCATAGCCCCGCGCATGATCCGGCAATTGCTCTATATTTACGCTAATAGCCGGAAGTGCGGTCATGTCTCCAGCCAGCACAAACCAGTCCGCTGAAAAGTCCAGCAACTTTTTACCTCCGGGGCCGGCAACAGCAATCTCATCACCTGCCTGGGCACGCGAAGCCCAGGCTGAAGCAGGCCCGCCGTCACCATGCAGGAAAAAATCGACATCCAACTCATTAAGATTTTCTCTGTAGTTGCGCACAGTGTATGTTCGTGTCACCAGTGAATCCTGTCTTTCATCAGGTACTTGCAACTTTATATAGGCGCTTTCCTGATTTGGAGGAAACCCTTCAAGAGCAGAACCACCCAGAGTGATACGTTTCATATTGGGTGTGATCTGGTGTGAACTGATTACAGTCAATTTACGGGGAGAGGATTTGGGCATAAAGGCTTATTCTTGGTTATTTTAATTTAAAAACTAAAGAGCAATTTTTTTATCGGGCCATTAGGACAAGTAGATTTAGCGGACTTTAAGATTTGTTACTCAACCAAATGCTCATAGCGCCTATCCGTGAGCATATGCATGAATGTCACAAGGGCATTGATGCGGCGTTCATCCAGCGCATCGCCTGATTCCAATTCTTCCAAAGCTAAATTTTCTGCGACTTCAGGTTCTCCCCAAGGCTCGCCAGTTTCCGGATTAGTATCCGCGACTGGGCCGCGTACGTTGTACTTGTTGTAAAACTGCACCACGGTTTTCAGGTCGTGGAATACCCCGTTATGCATATATGGTGCAGTAAGTGCCACATTGCGTAGGGTTGATGTTTTGAATTTGCCTGCCTGAGCCGGATCATCCACCAGGGGGTTTTCCAGCAAGCCGTAATCGATATGATCCACACCTAGCCCATTGAGACGCCTTACTTCTGTATTCACCGGTGTACCAATATTGAAATACTTGTAACTGGAAAAAGTTTCGCCTTCGCTCTCGGCAAATGTTTTTATTTGGTGACACTGATTGCAGTTAGTGAATTGCTCAGAAAAAAACAGGGTTATGCCCAGCTCTTCTTCATCGGTGGGTTCATACTCCCCTTGTAAATATCGATCGTATTTTGAATCAAAAGGTGAGAAAAATTCCGTGCGCTCAAACGCGGCGATGGCTTCCGTCATACGGCGAAAGGCGATATCCACTTTATCAAAGACATCCTCACCAAACAGTGATTTAAAGGCATACGGAAAAAGCGTGTGTTCCTGCAATCGATCCACCACGCTGGCCTTGTCCGGCATTTGCATTTCCAGAGGGTTCAGGAAGGGGCCGCCAGCCTGGCCTTTCAGATCTGATTCACGACCGTCCCAGAACATGCCGCCAACATAGTCGCCCTCGTCATTGATATGAAACTCGGGTGTTAGTGCTGCATAGGAAGCTGAGGGAGCATTGCGGTCGCCCAAAGAAGAAAAATCGCCGCCCATGGACACGGCTTTTCTGACACCATTATCACGCCAATCGATAAAAGCCTGTGCCGGGTCATGGCAAGTGGCACAGCCCTGAGTTTTGTCACGTGACAAACTGACATCGAAAAACAGGGCGCGGCCAAGGTCTTCCAGCCGGGTTTGATCTATCTCAGCTCCCCGCGCTTCCTGCCCTATAGATACAAGCGGTAGTCCAGCCAAAAATAGGGAAAATAGTATTCCAGGATTCATAAGCAACTTATACACTGAGTATGCTCAGATGGTTGTCCCAGAACACTTTGTCTTCAAGCGAACTTCCCATATCGACAACCTGGTCAGTGGCAAGATCATACCAGACAATCCTGCCCGTGCCGGCCGTGTAGAGAAAGCCGTTATCAACAGCAGACACGCCGCAACCGTCACGGGAGCGCACGGTACCAACCAACGAATCGTTGTTTGTATCCCAAAAAGAAATCATGTTGCCGCGCGGACAAGAGGCAGCAATATATCTGCCGGAATTATCAAAGCGCACAGAGCCTACATACTGGGACATCTGTCCCTGCACCGGTTCTGGCGCCCATAGAGTACGCATTCCTTTGCCCTCTTTACCTTGTTGATGCAGTGCCAACAGGGGTGCGCGGTCAAAAGCTTCACCCTGATATTGCATGGCTATCGCAATCAGGCCGGACGCATTCTGGTCAAGGTGACGAATACTGGCTTTGTGGTAATCCGCCTTCAGAACATACTGATCCTGCAGATCACCCGTGCCAGCATCCATGTAGACAAGTGATGGCTGCATGGAAGTAATATTCAATTTCTCCCTGCCACGATCTGGATGGGTACGAATACCGCCATTGGCAACTACAAGGGTTTGCTGGTCAGGTTTCAGGAGCAGTTCATGAGGCCCGGTGCCGTAACTGGGATATTCTTCCAGTCTTTCTAGAGTGAAAGTATCTCCACGCCTGTCAGCCTGCCATGTAACTACTCTTCCGCTATCACCGTTGATTAACTTCCAGGCATTTTCCGTTGTATAAAAATTTTTGCCGTTATTTGTAAACACACCATGGCCATAAAGATGCCTGTCATCTGGCACATTAATGGTATTTAGATGTTTACCTGTCGCCAGATCACCAGCCCATAGATATCTGCCTGGGCGTCTGGCAATCACCAGATACACACCAAGCGCTTCATGCACAGCAATATGATGGGCCCGGGCGGGCAACTGATGTTTGAACACCTGCTTTGTTATGCCAGTTTCAGTGCTGAAGCCAATCACCCAGTGACGGTCATCCCCATCTGAAGCGGCGCTAAGAAACAGCGGCTTTCCTGTGTTTTTATTACTGGCAGCAACAACCGTTGGCCAGCTTAACAAGCCGGCAGCCAGGGTGTTGAATTGTCGTCGGTCGATGTTCATCACAGGGTAATATTTTAGCTTCGCCCGGCGGAGATCGCTACGCTCTTCCGTCCTACAAGGTTAACTGTTCAACTTCTTTGGTTTCTCCCGATGGAGATCGCTGACCTCTTCCGCCAAAAAAAATATTTGAATTCAGCGTAGGGCGGAAGAGGCCGGAGGCCGATCTCCGCCGTTATTTTCAAACCTAATCCCCGTCCAGGGAATTAAAACCAAGGTAGAGGTCTGTGTTTTTCAATGCCGCTTCCAAGGCTTCAAAAAGGGTATCAAGTTGTGCAATGACTTGCTCCAGATTTTCGCGACCCCCATCTACCTCCAGGGTTTCAGCAAATGAATCTGGCAAGGCGGCAAGAGAAGCATTGAGTTCAGTGAAATCGTTATTGATGGTTGCTACGTCTTCGGTCAGCAGGACGCTGCTTAATTGAACACCCGAATCATCAGCTCCGTTAAACAGGCCTTCGAGTGCCAAAATATTCAACCGGATATTTCTCAACGATCTATCTGAGCGCCATGATTCAGCTCGCTGAACTCGTTCCCGGCCTGCGCTTTCACCCAAAACCTCTTCCAGTTTCTGCTGCTGGATGCGCCTTACCGGTTCTACCTGGGCTTTCAGAAAATCTATTGTGGCATCTTCTGCACTTTCAAAAAAACCGCGCTCATCAGCATTGGCCACCGTTGTTCTGAACTCATCCACCCAACGCGTTTGTACGCCACGGGTAATTTCACTAATGTTTCGCGTTATGGTTTGTGCCACCTGGCAGCGATAGGGATTACCCTGCAGCGAGGTAAGACTGTCGGCTTCGAAAAGCAATCGTTCCAGTGCAGGATAACCCTGCACGGCGACACTCTCTACGGCGAAGTTGTCACTACTCAAAATATTCTGGTTTTCGGCTGCTATCAGGGCATCAAGCTGGCGAGCACCCGTACCTTGCTCATCAGGCCAGTAATGAATTCTGAAATTCCAGTTGAAATAGGTAATGGGACCAAACTGGATATGTTGTATCTGCTGCCAGGGATCCATACTGCTATGGAATTTGTCCTGAAAACTGGCGAGACCTTCTGCATCAGGTGAGCGGCAAAAAGCGTCTGCAATAGTTTCAAGTTCCTGCGTTGCCTGCATCAAGGAGGTGTAGGCAGGGATGACGTGACTGTCTGTGACAGCCAGGTTGACCTCGGTCCAGTTTTCAGCGGACTCATCGGCAGGCTGGGCTATCAGCAGGTTTGCTGTCAAACCGGCCGCAATAAAAGCATAACGAAATTTCATAGATGGATATTCTAATTGAGAATAGTTCTCATTATAGACTATCAAGGAAGGTGTTTACATCACTGCGCTGAGCCTCGGTCAGGCGCTCATATTTACGCTTTGCCTTGGCGGCTTCCCCATCGTGCCAGAGAATGGCCGTTTCCAGGGTATCCGCCCTGCCATCATGCAGATATTCGCCATTTTGCTGTCCCAACCCCCATAAAGGCGGCGTGCGCCATTCACTGCCAGCAGCAATACCTTCGCGTAACTCATCGGCCAGACCAGGCCCCATGTCATGTAGCAATAAATCAGAATAGGGTTGCAGCACACTACCTCCAAAAGCTATTTCTGGAAGATGACAGTCAGCACAACCTGTCTGATTGAACAGTTTTTGACCGCGCCGCACTGTAGGATGATCCGCATTTTCTTGTGATGGTTCAGGTAAGCCGCTTATATAAGACAGAAGAAGCGACAGAACTGTCTCACCAGCTTCCAGGTCATCGTGGTGTGCGGAGTTTCCATCAGGTGTTGCAAGACATTGCGATTGGGCTTCGGTGCAGTCCCCATAAGGTGATGGTTGCAAAGGATTACCAAGCCCAAGATCTAGGCTCAACGCTCTGGCCACTTGTTTTACTAAAGATGTCTGTCCTGCTTTCCAACCAAAACGACCCAAGGCAAAGCTGCCATTTTCATCAGCAACCAGATTGGCTCGGCCAGAGATACTATCCGCGTTACTGTCTTCTTCATCGGCTAACGCGGTGATGACAGACTCTGGAATGGATTCCAACAACGCCAGACCGTGCAGTGAAGGGGCTAGTCTCGGGGACAGTACCGAATTCTCGAGATCACCATAGTGCATTTCGATTATTTGATAGCCGCCTTCCTGGTCAGCATCAAATTCAACACGGGCTTCAACAGGGATGCCAGGAATGGCGAACTTCTGCAACTGCTGGCCATAGACCGGATCATTACTGTGCACAACCAATGACTGTTCTTTGCTGCCTCTGCCGCCATCCGGGTGGCACTGGTTACAAGACCGGGCATTGTAATAGGGGCCAAGGCCATCACTGGCTGTGGTGGAAGCAGGTGCAGGAATCCAGTTTTTCTCGAACAGAGCTTTGCCGGAATAAAAATCCAGCTCAGGCTGCGCTTGTACCTCAACGGACAAGGCTGATAAAACAGAAAAGAAAAAAAGCTTAAAATACAGCCGTGGGATCGTCAAGGCTGGTTGATCCTTCGATACTGACATTATTCAAAGCGAGTTCGTTGATTATTTTTTCAATGGTACGGGTTTCTTCCATTAGGGCATCGACAGCACGGTCGATAATGACCTCTCCTTCTGCATTGTCCCGACCAATGAGCACATCAAACGGTTGACCCTGCTCTGCTGACTCCACCATGGCCGACATGGCAGATTCTGTTTCTTCAAGACGAGCAAACATTTCCGCAGAAATTCCAGGGGCCTGTTGAAGGATCAAATCCGCAAGCGAAGGTCCTGAGACTGACTCGCCATTGATGCGCAGGTATTCACCCAGATAGACATTACTAATACCAAGGGCATCGTAATAATGGGAATTGTGGGTATTGTCGGAAAAGCAGTCATGCTCTTCTTCCGGGTCATTGAGCAGCATTCCCAGGCGGATGCGTTCTCCAGCAAGCTCGCCATAGGCCAAGCTACCCATGCCTGTAAGCATGGTGGCCAGTCCACCCTGGGGGCCTTTGGCCATCAGATCATTGTAAGCCTGACCGCCTGGCAGCCAATTCTGAGTCATTTCTTCCAGGTCGTTGACCAGAAGTACAGATGCTGATTTCAGGTAATCACCGCGCCGATCACAATTGCCGTTGGTGCAGTTTTGAATTGAATAGTCCGTCCAGGAGCGCTCTCCGGCACCTGGATTAGTGCCATTCAGATCCTGGCCCCAGAGTAAAAATTCAATCGCGTGATAACCGGTGGCAACATTGGCTTCCACACCATCAAGTTCATGCAGCTCTTCAGCTAACAGCTGGGGTGAAATGACCGCCGCATCGACCATAATACCGCCGGCATCAATTATTTTATTGCCAATAATGTTAGCACTGTAAAAATAATTGAAATCCGATTCCTCTCCATAGGATGCTGCAGTGTAATCAATCAACCCTTCATCCAATGGCCAGGCATTTACCCGCCCTTCCCATTCATCGACGACAGAATTACCAAAACGATAAGCTTCTGTCTGCTGGTAGGGAATGCGGGCATCCAGCCATGCCTGTCTAGCATCTGCCAATGTTTGTTCAGAAGGACTGGCAAGGAAAGCATTTATTGTTGTATCAAGAGTGCGCGCAGTAATTAGCGAATCTTCGTAGCTTGCCTGTGCAATGGCTATATAAGTAGCAATAATGTGAGCCGCACTGACAGGACTGTCTTGCTGTGAAACAGAAGTGCAGGCAAACAGTGAAATTACGAGTGTGATGACAATAAAAAGGCGCATAGATTTAATCTTAATGTTTGACTAACTTACCTTCTATCATAAAGATTACATCTTCAGCAATATTGGTGGCTGGATATGTTGATCTTTATCCGAATGATGGAACACAGATAAATCCAGTCCCGTTTTTAATCAGACTTAACCCCAACAGGTTTTTCCAATGGAATCCGAAATATAAAGGTTGATCCGCTACCTAACTTGCTTTTTACACTCACAGACCCACTGTGTTTATCAGCAATATTTTTCACTATCGAAAGTCCCAGACCTGTTCCACCCAGACTTTGGGATCTGGCTTTATCAACCCGGTAGAATCGCTCAAAAACACGACTCTGATACTTTGGGCTAATGCCGATTCCGGTGTCGCTTACTTGCAACTCTGCCGTTTGTTCATCCTTAAGCAACTTGACCGTAATTGTGCCGGAATCAGTTGTATATTTCATGGCATTGTCTATCAGGTTATCCACCAATTGGCGAAGATTCTGTCGGTCTCCGTAAACCTCCAACCCTTCATCTGTTAATTCAGTGACCAGCTTGTGTTCATTTTCATCTGCAGTCGATTGCACTTCCTGAACTGTCTGACGAATCAGGTCGGTGAAATTTATTTTGCTGAAATCTTCATTTCCCTGGCTGTTTTCAAGACGGGAGATTGCCATCAAATCTCCCACCAGTTGGGACAACCTGAGACTTTGTGAATGCACTCGTCCGATAAATCTTGTTACCGTTTCATCATCAACTTCTTCATCACCTAGGATCGTTTCAGTCAGACCCCTGATTGCAGTGATGGGCGTTTTTAATTCATGAGACGCATTGGCAACAAAATCAGTACGTACTCTTTCCAGATTTTTTAGTTCGGTGATGTCATGCAAAACCAGAACTGCTCCTATTGGTTTGTCATCTTCATCACTCAGAGATGCCACATAAAGTTCGACTGTTTGCTGGATTTTATCCTTGCTTAGCTGCACCTGAGTATTGATTACTGAATGTGTTTTGATAGCCTCATCCAGTGCATTAATTATTTCCTGGTTTCTAGTTTCCTTCCACAAGGGTTTACCAATACATGATTTTTCATTGATGGATAACATGCGCGCCGCGGCTTCATTGATATGAAGAATATTCTGATCCATTCCAATATCAATTACACCCTCCACCATACAAGTGAAAATTGTCGACAGACGATTACTGTCTGCCGTATTTTCAGTAACACTTTGTGCTGAGCTACGCGCCATCTGGTTAATAGCTTCCGACATTTTTTTTAACCCAACGTTATTTCCCTCCGGAATTCTATGCGTAAAATTCCCGCGGGATATTTCTTCTGTCACCGCAGTAAGTTCCGCTACTTTACTGGCCTGCCGTGCGGCCAAATAAAAAGCAAGCAGCAGGATAAAGAAGGTGGCAAAAGCAGAGTTACGCAATAGTAAAAACTGCGCCTGAGATATATCAGCGGCCAACGAAGAAGATGATTTTGCCACTCGGGCAAAACCGAGAAGCTGACTTTGTGAATACATTGGTATAGCCAGGTACTGAAAATCTTCTTGCAAGGTAAAACTGTAACGTTGCGCTCTGCCAATACCATTTATGACTGCTAGCTGGACTTCGGGGCGCCTAAAATGATTATCCATAACAAAAGGATTTTCATGTGAATCGGCGAGTATCAGTCCATTATTATCAATTATAGTAATGCGTAACTGAGACAATCCTGCAATAGTCTCAGACGTCTCTCTGATTAACTGATAATTCAGATTTCGAAGGGCAGGAGAAATAGCAATTTTGAGCAATTCGGCAGAAACAGAAAGAGAGGTATCCAGACTTTCCTGAACTTGTTGCTCCGTCTTCTTTATCAAGGAGGCAGCAAACAGGGTAGTGCCTATCAACGCCACAACTACATACCCCAGATAGGTACGCCAAAAATAATGTGACTTGAGAAACATCGTTCTATCTAACCCCTAAGAAGTGTAGACATTGATTCTCAGTATTCCATCAGAACTGAGGCTTTACTTGGGGACAGCATTATAAAGGAACCTCTGATTAATTATGTATTGTTTCAGATTGATTAAGCTGTATCCCGCAATCGATATCCTACCCCTCTGATCGTTTCAATAAGTGGCGGCTCCATGTCCATTTTTTTGCGGATACCGCGGATATGGACATCGATATTTCGGTCTACCACCACAACATCATCACCCATTGCCCGGCTCAGCAGCTGTTCACGGGAGAAAACCCTGCCAGGATTACTGGCCAGATAATGCAGAAGTCGGAATTCCGTTGCTGTCAGTCTGACTTCTCGTCCTTCTATTATTACTTCGTATTTAGTGGAATCAATAACCAGTTGACCCACTTCCACTTTGTCAGTCTGGGAAGTGGTTTCTACCAGGACACCCCTGCGTAAAACAGCTTTGACGCGCGCAACCAGTTCTTTAGGGCTAAAGGGCTTGGAAATGTAGTCATCTGCCCCTACACCAAGACCAAGCACAATATCGCTCTCTTCCCCTTTTGCCGTAACCATGATGATCAGGGTATTTTGGGTGGCCGGATTAGCTTTAACGGTGCTGCAGATTTCTATGCCATCCATGCCCGGCAACATCAGATCGAGGAGAACGAGATCGGGCAATTCCTTTTCAACAATGGATAATCCAAGCGTTCCGTTTATGGCTGAAAACACCTCAAATCCTTCGCGCTTGAGGTTATAACTCAGCACTTCCAGAATATCTGGTTCGTCTTCAATTATGACAATCTTTTTATTGCTCATGGCCTACAGTATCAAGCAGAAATTCACCCAAGGATGGCGGAAAAGAGTAGCACCAATCCATTAAGATTTGGTAAAGACTAGCGAAGCATCGCCTTTAAATTAATGAGTCTTTAATGGTACGGGATTCAGACGAACCAAGCCATTTCCTTGCTATGTTTGCCCCCCTTCGTCCATAATGCTTCGCTCTTTTAAAGGGGGAAGATACTCTGTTTTTAATAGTATTTAATAAAGATGGCCTCGAAAGATAACGACAACAAACCGGTGATAGACGGTACTGGCACGAAGAAGGAACGCTACGAGAAGCTTGTCAATGCGTTCTATAATGACATTTTCCGTTATGCCTACTGGTTAAGCAAAAGCAGACAGGTAGCCGAAGATCTGACCCAGGAGACTTTTCTTCGGGCATGGCGAGCTCTCGATAGCCTGCAAAACCCTGGTGCTGCCAAGGCTTGGCTTTTTACTATTCTCAGGCGGGAAAACGCCCGACTTTACGAGAAAAAAAGGCCTGTCACAGATGATATTGACGATTATTCGGTACCTGATACGGACAAACGGGAGCCTGACCAGATACTAGAGCGGGAAATGCTCCAGAAAGCCATCACTGAATTGGAATCTGAATACAGGGATCCCTTGTTGCTTCAGGTCATAGGTGGATTTAGCGGTGAAGAAATTGCACAGATGCTGGATCTGAACAATAACACTGTAATGACCCGACTATTTCGAGCCAGAAATAAATTAAAGAACAAGCTGGAAAGTGATGATGAGGATTGATAGGGTTTAATAAGAGTTAAGGTGTGAAATAAAACCCGCCATCCCAGGTCTGAAGACTACTGACTTGATAAAAATCTAGCTTAAAAGAAGCAGCAAGTAGTAGGCAGGTAAGTAGATAGGAAAGTAGCTAAAAGTAGAAAACGACGATTTTAAAAAGTTTTTTTTCGATTTGACCCGGAAAAACATGATGAAAGACCAACAATTTAATGAAAGAGCCCATGCCAATCCGCATGATGACTCTACAGAGTTTCTCGAAGCCGCTGCTAGTTCACCTGAACGACAGCATCTGGTTGTCGAGCTAAAACAACTTGATTCTGACCTCAGAGCCAGTCTTGAGGCCGTGTCTGCGCCTGAAGGTTTGAAACAGACGCTTCTGGATATTCCCGAGGGCATGCTCCACCCGGATACTGAAGTTGCCGCTGCCAACGATTCCTTCTGGCGTCGCAATGCTCAGTACGCCGCTGGCCTCGTACTCGCTATTGGTGTACTCGCAATTTTCATGCAGAGTGAAGCCAATCCCATGGAGGGTATGGTCTTCAGTCATATCTACAGTGAACTGGAATTCCTGAACGACGATACCCCTTTAGCCCTGGCTGAAGTAAACACTGTCATGAATAGCCGTATCGGCAGTGAATTTATGCAATCTCCGGATATGGAAAACCTGAACATTAATGTCACCGAAGACTGCTGGGTGGATATTGAAAACGGTGTTCAGGGTGTTCACATGGTTGTGCAGGGAGATGTTGGACCGGTGACTATTATGGTTCTGCCTAATACCCCTGTGGAGCAAGACATAGAAATTTCTGACTCGCGTTTTGACGGTATGATCAGCGCCATGCCTGGTGGCACCCTGGTTGTAGTCGGAGAGAAAGAAGAATCCATCGAACGTTTCAGTACCATGCTGGCTGCTAATATTAGCTGGTAATCCTGCCTGGTCCCCTGTCCTATTTTCGGGTCAGGGGAGCAAAGCCATCACCCCCACCTTTATTTTTCTTCGCACTTGCAGGCCTTCTGTCTGCTGAGGGCTCTTTACCAGCTGAGGGCTCTTTACTCGCTGAGGGCTTTTTATTTGCTGATGGCTCTTTATTGACTGAAGGCTCCTTACTTACCGTAGGTGTACGCCTTTTACCGATATTCTTGCGATTGCGGTGACGTTCTTTCGCTTTTGGCTTCTCTTTGTTATCACCCTTCTTTCGTGACTGGGATTTCTTATCCGATTTTTTCTTTTTTGCCGGGCCTGAAAACCTGGCGGGTAGTTCTTCGATAACGCGTGTGGTGAATGACAGTTTCAGATAGCGCTGGATACTTTCCATCAAATTCCATTCTTGAGGCCCAATTAGAGAAATGGCCTTGCCACTTTCACCGGCTCTGCCGGTACGGCCAATACGATGCACATAGTCATCACCTGAGCGCGCCATGGCAAAATTGATAACCAGGTCCATAGTCGGAATATCCAGACCACGTGCAGCCAGATCCGTGGCAACGAGTACTTTAACTTTGCCGTCACGAAACAAATGCATCACTTGTTTGCGTTCATCATGCTGCATTTCCCCATGCAGGCATGCTGCAGGTCTGCCCTGCTTAATAAGAAAGGCGGCAACCTCTTCAGCATGATCTCTGGTTTTGGTGAAAACCAGCGCTTTCTTAAAACTTTCATTAACCAACAACCAGTTGCATTGCTGCTTTTTATGCCCGTGATCATCCGCAAGAATGATCTCCTGGGTAATCATTGCATGGGCGCTGCGATGGGTGCCAATGGCAATTCGCTGAGGCTGCTTTTGCACCTCTTGTGAAATCGCTCCCAAACCTGAGTGCTCCAGCGTCGCTGAAAGCAAGATAGTCTGTCTGTTACTGTTACAACGACTGACAATTTCCAGAATTTCCTCCTGAAAACCCATGTCGAGTGTGCGATCGGCTTCGTCCAGCACCAGAAACTCCAGATCTTCAAGCAGCAGGGATTTCTTCTGGGTATGCTCCAGCAACCTGCCAGGTGTTCCCACCACAATCTCCGGATTCTTTCTTAGCTTCGCCTTTTGTTCTTTCAAAAGTTCGCCACCAACAACAGCCAGAGAATTAACAGGAGAAAATTTAACCAGATCGCGGCAATGTTTATCCAGTTGCAGTGCTAATTCCCGTGTCGGACTAATTACCAGGCAGCGTGTAGCCGTATCCGGTGCTGGAGCCTCCAACATTCTCTGCAAGATAGGCAACAAGAAAGCTACGCTTTTCCCGCTGCCCGTTTCAGAACTTGCCTGAATATCCTGCCCCGAGCGAATGGCAGGAATCACCGCTACCTGTATTGGTGTGGGAGTTTCCAGCCCAAGCGCTGAAAGGCTTTTCAGTAAATTTTCATGTAAACCAAAGCGGTCAAACAGCAGGGTATCTTTCATGCAATCTTCTCGTGTGTATTTAGCATTGTAACGTGATGCATCACGTTGCGAATGATTTTCGTGCCACAGTTATTGCCCAGACTGAGAATGGATTCTGGATGAAACTGCACTGCACTCACCGGTAATGTTTTGTGTTCAATTGCCATCACTACACCGTCTGGTGTTCGCGCTGTGACTTTTATGCAGGACGGCACAACATCCGCCACCAATGAATGGTAGCGCCCAATGGTCATGGGCAATGGGATACCGTCAAACAAACTACCTTGCGTCTTTTCAATACAACTGCTTTTACCATGCATTGGATAATCCAGTGTTCCCAATTCTCCGCCGAAATATTCCACAATGCCTTGCAATCCCAGACAGACACCAAAGACAGGAATTCCTGCGTTCAGGCAGAGTGACAGTGTGTCATTGAGACCGAAATCACCTGGCTTTCCGGGCCCGGGTGACAAAACTACAAGGTCAGGACCTAAACTGGACAGCACATCTGCCACCGAGTCTGGTCGCACAGTACTCACGCTCGCTCCAGTTTCCCTGAAATAGGCTGCAAGGGTATGCACGAAGGAATCCTGATGATCCACCATCAATACCTTTTTATTCATTCCGCATGGAGTACTTTCTTCGCTGACATCTCCTGAGGCAGCGCCTGGATAATCATTACGAATGGCCGACACTAAGGCTGACGCCTTAAGTCTTGTCTCGGCTTCTTCGTCTTCAGGAATCGAGTCAAACAACAGCGTAGCGCCTGCGCGGATTTCAGCAACGCCCTTGTCGATACGTATCGTTCGCAGGGTCAGTCCGGTATTGATCTCCCCGTTAAAGCGGAGAAATCCCAATGAGCCTCCATACCACCGCCTGGGTGATTTTTCATGGGCCTCGATGAACTGCACGGCCGCATGTTTCGGAGCCCCTGTTACAGTCACTGCCCAGGTATGAGAGAGAAATGCATCCAGTGCATCGAACTGCGGCCTGAGCATGCCTTCAACATGGTCGACTGTATGGATGAGTCTTGAATAAAGCTCTATCTGCTTTCGACCAATGACTTTCACTGTGCCTGATTCACAAATTCTGGACTTGTCATTGCGATCCACGTCCGTGCACATAGACAGCTCCGCCTCATCCTTGGCGGAATTCAATAGAGTACGGATCTGATCGGCATCCTCAATGGCATTGCTGCCTCGAGCGATGGTGCCTGAAATGGGACAGGTCTCTACTCGCATACCCGTTTCCCGCTGCTCTACTCGCACAAACATTTCCGGTGAAGCGGCCACCAAGTACTCGCCATCACCAAGATTAATGAAGGCCCCATAAGGAGAAGGATTGTGCTTTTTCAGTCGACGGAAAATATCTGCCGGCGAGTCCACGCACTTTTCACGAAACAACTGCCCGGGCACAGTTTCAAACAGGTCACCCCTGGCAAAATATTTCAGCGCCTTGTGCACGGTCTCAGCGTATTCCCCCGGAGCATGGTCACAGGATCCTGAAGGTACTGCTTCTGTCGATAGCTCAAATTTCTGTTCAATCCCATCCCGGTGCATCAGTCGTGTCATCAGACCATTGGATTCAAAGTCATAACTGTGTCGGCTGGCGCTTTCTTTCTGATGATCCACCACCAGGATTTCATCCGGCAAGTACAACACTAAATCCTTCGCCTGCGGATCCCTTTCAAGTTGCAATGCGATGGCTTCAAACTGGAAGGCCAGTTCATAACCAAAAGCGCCATACAAACCCAGGCAGGCATCTTCGCCACTTCGGAACAGAGCTATCACATCCCGCAACAGGGAAAATACCGTGAATTGTCTGCTACGCTCTTCCTCGAAAACAATGTTGTGCGGTGGTTTTAGTTCCGCCGTGATGACTTGCTCACTTACTTCAACTTGTCCTACTGCTTCGCATCCTGATACCACGTCTTCGAAAAATTTCAGTAATACAACGCCGCGGCCGTTCAGTGCAGTAAAAACAAGGCGCCTGCCACAGGCATGAATTTTCAGAGGCGGATTAACAAAGCCAACATCCCAACGCGTATAACGCCCCGGAAATTCGACGCCTGAAGTGAACAGTGCCCCCTGGCAGGTATCCAGTTTCGCCTGGATTTCCTCAGTGCCATTACAGTAATCCACATTTACACTGGCCCGATAGACAGTGATGCCTCCCTCAGTGAGATACCTGGTTGATCGTACATTGGTCATAGCCCTTCCTCCTGGTGTTGCTGCCTGGTTAACCTTGAAGGCGGGCTTAGTTTTTCTGGGATTTTTTGCTGAAAAGAAAAAAGGCCGCCTGGGTTACCGGGCGGCCTTTTTTTATTTCAAGCAATGACAGGGTGTAAATTTTTTAGGAAATTTACACCTGCCGCATTAAATGTTCTGAAACAGACGGCAGCCCAAAGAATTTGGCCACCACCACTTGTTTAATTGAATGTGTTTTTTCATGGGCCGGCATTCTGAAGGAAGTCGGGATAGATGTAAAGACGAAAAACCGGATACAGGAGGTAAGATACAGGGATGAAGATTCTGGAAGACCGAAGATCATGGAATACATTTTTAATTTTGCCAAAATTACCACTATGTAAGAATTACTCCCTTAATTTTCCGCTTACCTGAACCAACCACCCTGTATCCATTTTGTATCCTGTATCTTGTATCCGATTTTAGTAGTTGTACTGTGCCCTGATTCTGAATATATCCATCCCGGGTGCAAACATCCTGACTGTATTGGATTCATCCGTGTCCACGATATGCGTCCAGTCAAACAGATAACGCATATTCCGACTCAGATACCAATTCATACCTACATTGACCACATCTTCATTACCTCCGGTGAAGGTTCCGTCATTGAGATCAATAGAGGCATAACGGGCAACCAGTTCCAAACCACCCCATTGGCCATTGTCCGGGTCAAAAGGAATGGATGGTCTTACGCCCTTGAATTCACCAGCATCAATCCGATAAAAAGATGCTCTATGTTCTCCAGTCAGTGACAGCGCTGCACCCACATGCCAGGCATCAAATTCCAGATCATCTGCTCCTGCCCTGGACACTTCCATCGTGCTGTATTCACCCATCATGGTGAATGGACCCATTGCAACAGCAAATTCCGGACCGAACATAGTGACTTCTTCAGTGTCGCTAAGAGTCCCGGTATTGACGATATCAAAATTGGACCAGTCAGTGGTCTCGTCCTTTATCCGAAAAGTAAGAGGATCGGCAATATTGCGCAACGCACCTCTAATACCAAGATGCACTACAGTGTTATCACTAATAATCGGCGCGTAGACAAAGCGACCCATGGAGGCCCAGCCTTCATCGCCCTGAATATCGGTACCGATTTCGTCTCCAAACACACCACCAGCAAAGAACCAGTTGTCACCGCTGGTTTCCAGGCGCAACCCAATAGCACGATCAGTCAGTTCAGAGACCAAGGCGTTATCAACTGACCTTTCAAGAAAAGGGATATCGTTGGAGCTCATTTCCAGGGAGAGGCTATAAGGCTGTTTCTGGTTTCCGGCATACAGTGAAAAGTTTTCACCCTCGAAACCCATCTTCACATCTTTAAGTGCGGTCTTGTTTTCAGCCAGGTCGAATTCAGCAGCCCAGCCCCATTTACCCCAGATGGTGCCATCCATTTCAAGACGGGCGCGACGGGTTGTACTTCCATTTACTGGTAAAGCACCCAGGCTTGAATCATGTTCATGCTGGGCATATTCCAGGTGCAATCGGCCGCCAATACCTACTACCCATTCACCGTTATCAGCACTTATATTCAGCCCGCTGCCGTCGCCTAAACTGACCACAATTTCTTCAGCATCTTCAGTTGTCAACGCTTCCTTTGCCAGCAGATCATCGTATTGTCCCTGGGTTATCGCGTCATTGGACAGAAGAATATCCAGTAATTCTTTGTCTGCAGCCTGCACAGCAACAGGGGGCAGAACGATTGCAGCCATAGTTCCCATCATCACCAACTGTTTATAAAATTTATCCATGATTTCGCCTTTAAAAGTTTTCAGACAGTGCTTTTATTATGTAGGAAGGAAGGATATAAAGATTCAATTAAAAAAGGATTAACGAAAAATTAAAGTTAACCGAGTGTAAGAATAAGATTGTGTAAAGAAATTTTCAGCTTACTTCTATTTACTGGAGATTTTTGTTGACTGGTGAAAAAACAGTTGCCAGATTTTTTCAGGGTTAGTTGCCTGCCAGATAGAGCAGTGTTTTGATCCTGAGGAAGAAGACTCTGGCAGAATTTGCTTAGCATGGTAAGTCGCAAGCACAACGTTGTCTGCAAGCTGATGCACGGCAAATTCAGAAAACTCCCAAAACGATGCCGGATCTTTCTGCAGCAGCCAGGAAATGACATCATCTCGCGAACACTCCCTGCCCTTGGGATCAACTTCCCTGAAATCATCACAAATAATTGCTTCGAGCGCTTCAGGACTACTGGAAAAATCCTGATGCAATAACGATTCTTCAAGAGTTCGGATCTGCTCTGAAATGTTCAGGATATCCATGGATTCAAAACAGTCATTGTCTAACCAACATCCAGTTTGACCTGCTGGTCGCTCAACCCCATAGCTCTTCTGGCAAAAGCTCGGCGCAGTGGCAGCACAAGGTCAATACTGAACAAGCCAAATTTACGTGCCCAGACCGCTGCCGGGTTGCCAGTGGAAAACAGCCTTGTTATGTAATGACTGAAGGCAGCCGTTTTGTCCTGATCATTTTCAGCGCTTTGCTGGTAACGGTGCAGCATGGCAATAGTTCCCAGTGGCGACTCACTGTTCACCGCTTCAATCAACAAACCGGCCAGGCGCATGGTGTCCCGATACGCCAGATTGAATCCCTGACCTGCTACCGGATGCAGGGAATGCGCTACATTGCCCAGTAATACCAGGCCAGGCCTGACTTGTTCTTCAGCCTTTACCAGGCTCAAAGGATAACTATGCCGCTGTCCAACCCGAATGAATTCTCCCACCCTGTTACCAAATGCCTGTTGCAGAAGGCTAAGAAATTCTGTGTCGGGCAAATTCAGCAGGGCTTCAGACTCACTACTTTTTTGCGTCCACACCAAGGCGGCACGATGTTCATCATCGATATCCGGCAAGGGTAAAAGTGCCAGCGGACCATCTGGTGTGAAGCGTTCATAAGCGACATTGTCGTGCGAATTGGTGAAGGCCACGTTGCCGATGATGGCAGACTGATTGTAGGACTCAGTAATTCGATGAATACCTAGTTGTTCACACAGACCCGAGCGGCCACCCTCTGCCAGCACTACCAGTTCAGTAGTAATTTCTTCCTGATCATTGCCGCTATCCAGTTTTACTGCCATACCTGAAGCCGTAGGAATAAGGGCAGAAACTTTGACTGAGTGACACAGTTCAATAGAGTCAGCAGCCGACAATACCTGGTTAAACTGACTGCCTAGTAAACGGTTTTCGATGACATAGCCAAGCGCTTCCACGCCCTGCTCTTCATTACTTAGCCAGGCCGAGCCTAAACGACCCTGGTCGGAAACATGGATACGGGTAATAGCCTGGGCGTCATTCTCAATTGCCTGCCAAAACGCTTGTTTACGCAAATAGTCGACCGTGCCATAGGAAAGCACAGTGCTTCGAGCGTCAAAGGAAGGTTGAGCCGGGGGGGCATTCAATTGCACTGGTGCAGACTCCACCAGCAATATTTTCAAAGGTCTTTCAAGAGAGGCTTTATCGAGTATACAAGCCAGGCTTGCACCCACCATGCCGGCACCAACAATGACAAGGTCATAGTGGTCAGCCTGGCACAGACTCATCAGGCTGCCGCCATAAATTCTTCGATATCCTTGACAGTTTTGGGCAGACCATCAGTCAGAACGTCATGGCCGTCTTCTGTGACGGCGACATCATCTTCGATACGTACGCCGATTCCGCGCCATTTCTTGTCGACTTTCTTATTGCCTGGCGCGATGTAGATACCGGGCTCTACTGTCATAACCATGCCGGACTCCAGCAGGCGCCACTTGCCATCTATCTTGTAGTCGCCAACATCATGCACATCCATTCCTATCCAGTGTCCGGCACGGTGCATGTAGAAATCCCGATAAGCGCCTTTCTTGATGAGGGTATCGACTTTGCCTTTAAGCAGACCCAGTTTCACCAGGCCTTCAGTAATGACTTTGACTGTTACCTTGTGCGGGTCGTCCCAGTGATTACCGGGTTTGACCACTTTGATGGCTTCCACCTGGGCTTTAAGAACCAACTCGTAGATGGCCTTTTGTTCCTTACTGAATTTGCCGTCAACAGGAAAAGTGCGGGTTATATCTGAGGCGTAATATTGATATTCACAACCAGCATCGATCAGTACCAGGTCACCCTTTTTCATCTGCATATTATTCTCGTTGTAATGCAAAATGCAGGCATTTTCACCACTGGCGACAATGGAACTGTAGGCAGGTTCACGGCATCCAGAGCGGGCGAATTCATACAGGTATTCCGCTTCCAGCTCATACTCATACATGCCCGGTTTACACACTTGCATCGCACGTTTGTGAGCGCGTACGGCGACTTGCCCGGACTCGCGCATCACCTTCAGTTCGTTACTTGATTTCACCAGCCTCATCTCATGCAGTAAATGGTCGAGCACGAGGAATTCACCGGGAGAATGCACGCCACTGCGTACTTTGTTGCGAATGACCTTTACCCATTCCATAACCTTGTGGTCAAACTGCTCATCCCGACCCATGGCGTAGTAAACCCGCTCACGACCTTCGATCAGGCCAGGAAGGATGTCGTCAATATCAGAAATTGGAAAAGCATCATCAAGGCCCAGGGTTTCCACGGCCTGCTCTGGACCCATCAGACGTCCGTTCCATAACTCTTTAACCAAATCCTTTTCCTGACAAAACAACAGGCACTCGCCCTGTTTGCGCCCGGGGATCAGTACCAGGCAACTCTGGGCTTCTGTGAAGCCAGTCAGGTAATACAGGTCGCTGTTCTGTCGAAAGGCATAATGGGAATCGCCATTGCGCAATATCTCATCGGCCGAAGAGATGACAGCAATGGAATTTGGCTCCATATGGGCCATCAATTCGCGGCGGCGTTTTTTATACTCGGTTTTTTTAATTCGTGGTTGAGGCATTGATGCTTCTGTTTCCGGTTAGGGTTGAAAATAAATCAGTGGATATCATGTTCGGCTGGTAGCCCATCATCATGATCCGGTTCTGGCGTGTAATCTGTGTTTTGAGTGTATACCGTAATCGCCGCCATCCTGGCATATTCGACCACTTCGATGTAATTCAATTCATTTTCACTTTCAGTGAGATCCTCGTCATCCCTGTTTACCAGCGCTATGCGGGAAAAATCCTGAAGCACTTCGCGTGTTTCCTGCGCCATGGCGGCATCATCTTTTACCCAGGCACCAGCAAAGCCGATATTAAAGCTGTCACACCAACTTGCTAATGCTACCAGCCGGACCGCCAGGGGGGCTTCATCGTCTGGTAATAAGGGGTGAAAGGCATAATCCAGAGCCTGAAGCTGGGTGGTGATATCCTCTGCCAGCATTTTCATAAAGTTAGTAATCACTTCTTCTATATCGCTCTGAATATCTAATATATCAATGCAAAGTTCAGGGTCAAAAGGGGCATCTCCGGTACAGATTTGCCCGCATAGCACTCCGTGTATCTCGGCCACTGTCGGCCTGATGCCATGGGAAGCCAACAGCTCTGCTGTCATCGAATAATTGGCTGCCATGCGTTCTCCAGATAGTGCAGAATTCATTGCTCTGTGGGCGGCAATAATAGCATTTACCATGAAAGATGTGAGGAGCTGCCAGCAGATTCCGGGTCTTTGGCAGAAATCATGAGTTGACCCTGTCCAGAGGTGGCATTATAGTGACTTGCCGTCAGTTTTCAGGGAAAATATGACCAATGAGTGATACTAGTTTCAATACGTTAGAAGACAAAGTTGATGATTTGATTCAACTTTGCGACAGCATGAAAAAAGAGAATCAGATACTCAGGGATGACAAACATAACTGGGAAAATGAGCTTAAATCTCTCACTGATAAAAACCAGTTGGCACGCACTCGTTTGGAAAAAGTTTTACAACGTCTGAAAACATTGGAACAGGTTTAATAGTTTAGTATCTCAATGGCCGAAGAAGCAGACACAGTCAACATTTCTATCCTGGGCAGAGACTACCAGATCAGCTGCCCTCCCTCTGAAGAAGAAGCCCTCAGAAAATCTGCCAAATACCTCGATAAGCAGATGAGTAAGGTCAAATCCCGCGGAACCACGCTTGGCTATGAGAAGGTAGCTGTTATGGCCGCATTGAATATCTGCCATGAATTGCTTCAGCAAAGCCAGGATGCTGAAAATTCAGACTCTTCCTTTGTGGACAAGATCCAGACCCTGCAGGAAAAAGTTGAAGTGGCCCTGCAGAACAGCCGACAAATCGAAATTTAGTCCCTTAATATAAGTCTTTTTAGACGATCTGATCTGCCCTCTCACTCCTGTTTTTCTCCTTTAAGAAAAAACATCCATTGCGCTGATTATTGGCATATAATCTTTTCTCTACTCCCTGGAGTATTGGCCAGTTGAATGTGTTCTTGAGCCGATATTCGAAACCCGGAGGTTTTGCCCAATGGCGTTGTGTGCATGTCCGCTTGTCGGAAAGCCTAATACGTCGGACGAGCCACCACCTGAACCGTTCGGTTCAGGACTATTTCGGCAGCGGTATTTTGGGGAGTGATCTTTTCTTTTAAAGGTTTCACGAACCTTTCTGTCAACACCAGGCTAAGCAAGCTGCATTCTTGTGAATTTTAGTTAGTACTTACTATCAATTGGAATCAAATATAAAGAGCAATATGGACAAAAACCTGCTGAGAAATCAGGTTCGAGGCCTGCGTCGTGCTTTGACCGACAGTGAGCAGGAAACCACGGCAAAACAGCTGGCAGAAACCGTACTTACCCAGACGCATTTTACTTTGGGAGGTCATATAGCTCTGTACATGGATGCTGACGGTGAAGCTGGCACGCGATACCTGCTCAATGCCTTGCTTGATGCTGGTAAAGCCTGTTATTTACCTGTCCTTGTCGAGCCCACAACCACCCTTGAATTTCGGCAATACTTGCCAGATATGCCACTGGTAACCAACTTTTTCGGCTTACAGGAGCCCCAAATTTGCGCCAAAGCCATCGAACCCGAAAATTTAACGGCCGTTTTGATGCCTTTAGTTGCCTTTGACTTGAATGGCAACCGGCTGGGAATGGGCAAAGGCTACTATGACAGAAGCTTTGCTTTTACCAGGGGAAATCCTGCTGCAGGCCCCGTCCTTATTGGACTAGCCCATGAATGTCAGAGGGTAGAGAAACTTGAGGCATCGGACTGGGATGTGCCTCTGGGGGGGATTATTACCGGCCGGCAGGTCTACGTAGCCAGTTAATCAAGGAATTGTTGAACCCAGGTTTTACAACAAGGCACTCTGGGCTACTGTGCTAATCAGGATGCCAGCACCGAAAACAATCAACAGCACTACCATTAGATCAGGACTCTTTTTCATATCAATACCTTTTCAATAGGTTAGCCTATTATATTCATAAAGAATATTAGATATATTTCACAAGCGGCTGAACTATAAGGTTTTTATTATTCCAATGCAACCCCTAATTAATTCTGACTTTTTGCCGGGAAGCACCTCGCCACAAGGTCTTGCCTCGGCTAGACTTAACCTCCACATCCTAATAATAAGAATAAGAGACCCCCTCGTATGACGCAGGACGAACTGAAGCAAGCAGTCGCCAATGCCGCCTTTGATTACATCCGTAAATACCTCACTGAAGACTCTGTCATTGGTGTTGGTACCGGCTCTACCGCCAACCTGTTTATCGAGGAACTGGCAAAGGACAAACAGAAGGTCAATGCCACCGTGGCCAGCTCTGAGGAAACTGCCCGCCGCCTTAAATCCCATGGCATTCCAGTCTACGAACTTAACGCGGTGGATGAAGTTACTGTCTATATTGATGGCGCAGATGAAACCAATGAATATCTGCAACTGATTAAAGGCGGTGGTGCCGCCCTGACTCGTGAAAAAATAATCGCAGCTGTCGCCAGGGAATTTGTCTGCATTGCTGATGAAAGCAAATGGGTAGATGTACTCGGTGCCTTTCCCTTACCAGTAGAAGTCATCCCTATGGCGCGTAGCCACGTGGGCCGCCAGATCGTGAAACTCGGTGGTGATCCTGTTTATCGTGAAGGCGTCATCACTGATAACGGCAATATCATTATCGACGTCCACAACATGAGTATTGTGGATCCAAGACAACTTGAAAACGATCTGAATCAGGTGGTGGGAGTGGTGACCAATGGCTTGTTTGCCCAACGACCGGCGGATGTACTACTGCTGGGAAAAACCTCTGGTGTGGAGACTATCAGGGCTACATAAGCAACTGTAAAACAGAATAAAAAAAGCGGGAATTACTTACTTCTGAATTTTGTACACCTGGTAACCCATCAGGTTTTGCTTGTGAAGTTTAGTGTAATTGTTCAGCACCAGATCCCAGTACTTACCTACCTTGGCCTTGTCGGTACCGGCCGGTTCCTGTAATAACTCATCATTGAAGTATTGAGTATAACGCTGCAGCGGCACATACACCTGATCGCCAATATCCCTGTGTTCAATAATATTCAGACCTGCGCTGATGATGCACTCATCCAACTCGTCACGACCCGAAAAATGATTACCTGACTTGAAGGTAATCTTTGCAACATCTTCGCAACTAATGTCCGCGTAGACAAAAGTCGCACCAGGTTTTAACACCCGGCAGACCTCATTGAAAAATTTCTGCTTTTCATCGTAGTGGAATGACGATTCCACGCAGTACATGAAATCCAGACTGTCATCGGCAATACTGGTCATGTTCATGGAGTTACCCTGAATAGTACTCAGCCTGTCTTCCACATCCATTTCCCTGGCATATTCCCGGGTAATTGCCAGATGTTCATCCAGCAGATCATAGCAAGTCAGTTTTACGGGACAGGTTTGCAGCAAGCGAATGGCATAACCGCCAATACCACATCCCACTTCCACACCATGGTCAGCCTTTTTAAGGGGAGAAAGGTATTCCACGATCAGGTTGAAAAAGGCTAATTGGGCATCAAACAGATTGGCACAACCCTCTTCCCAGTAACCAAAATTGATGGCGTGGCTTAAATCACCCTCTTTCGCCCGCGACAGATCAGCCAGGTAACTCCTGATCCAACGGTAAAAATGATTGATCTTTTCGGATTGTTCCGGTGCTGAATTCAAACTATATTCCTGTTGGCTGGAAACCAGATCCAACCATTACGCCTGTTTCCTGGAAACAGCATTACTCAACAATGGTGTGAGTAGCTAATGATCGTACTGATTCTTAATGGGCCTGAGCTTTGTAATCTCCGCCCGTATAACGGGCCGACATTTCTTCCAGGTTATAGATTTTTCCGATTTTTGATGCCTGACCGGCTGTGCCAAAGGCTTCAAGTCTCGCCGTGACAATGTCTTTCATGGCAGTAATAGTAGGTATCAAAAATTTACGGGGATCGAACTCGGACTTGTTTTCAGCCAAGAATTTACGCGCAGCTCCAGTGGACGCCAGGCGCAGATCGGTATCAATATTTACCTTGCGCACACCATTGCGAATCCCTTCCTGAATTTCCTCAACCGGCACACCATAGGTTTCAGGAATTTCGCCACCGAATTCATTAATGATTGCCAGCCATTCCTGTGGAACAGAAGACGACCCATGCATAACAAGATGAGTATTGGGTAGTCGCTTGTGAATTTCTCTGATGGTGTCCATGGCCAGAATATCGCCAGTGGGTGGACGGCTGAATTTATAGGCGCCATGGCTGGTTCCACAAGCAATGGCCAGGGCATCCACCTGAGTAGCCTCCACGAATTGAACCGCTTCATCCGGGTCGGTCAGCAGTTGATCCATGGTCAGCTGTCCTTCAGCCCCGTGACCATCTTCCTCACCAGCCATACCGGATTCCAGAGAACCAAGGCAGCCGAGTTCCCCTTCCACAGAGACGCCACAGGCGTGGGCCATGTCTACCGCACGCTGGGTGACACTGACGTTGTATTCAAAATCCTTGGGCGTTTTGCCGTCTTCACCAAGTGACCCGTCCATCATCACAGATGAAAACCCTAACTGGATTGAGCGCTGGCAAACAGCAGGCGATACACCGTGATCCTGATGCATAACAATAGGTATGTGAGGAAATTCCTCGATGGCGGCCTCGATCAAATGCTTGAGAAAATTAGAGCCGGCGTATTTGCGAGCACCCGCAGAGGCCTGCAGAATGACCGGACTATTAACTTCATCCGCCCCTTCCATGATGGCCCGAATCTGTTCCAGGTTATTGACATTGAATGCCGGCACGCCGTAACTGTGTTCAGCTGCATGATCCAGCAATTGTCTTAAGCTCATTAACGCCATTTTCTTTTCCTTTTAACTTTTAACTTTTATCTTGATTTCTTGAAACTGATTTTTAACTTATTACTCATTACTTGCAACTGGCTTCTGGTAGCTATTTCCCCCGCTCTTCTAATATTGCAACCGCAGGCAAAGTCTTCCCTTGCACAAATTCCAAAAACGCACCCCCGCCAGTCGAAATGTAGGATATCTCATCGCTAACACCGTATTTGTCGATTGCCGCAATAGTTTCTCCGCCACCAGCGATAGTAAAAGCCTGAACTGCAGCATTGGCTCTGGCAACAGTTTCAGTTCCCTTTTCAAAATTTGCAAATTCAAACACGCCTACTGGCCCGTTCCAGAGAATTGTTTTCATCCCGGAAATAATCTCGGCAAACTGGCGGCAAGTGTCTGGGCCTATATCCAGAATCATGTCGTCCTCGGAGACTTCATCAATAGCTTTCAAAGTGGCCTGCGCATTTTCAGTAAATTCTTTTGCCACCATGACATCGACCGGGAGGGGAATTTCGGTTGTTTCCATCAATGCTTTTGCGGTGGGTACCAAATCTGCTTCAATCAAAGACTTGCCGATCGGATATCCAGCAGCAGCAAGAAAGGTGTTGGCAATACCACCGCCAACAATTAGCTGGTCCACTTTATCTGCCAGGGTTTTCAGGACTTCCAGTTTACTGGAGACCTTAGCGCCCCCGACGATAGCAAGCATTGGACGTTCAGGATTTGAGAGCGCTTTTTCCAGAGCATCCAGTTCCGCCAAGAGTAAAGGCCCACCGCAAGCTTTATCAGCGTACCTGGCCACTCCGTGTGTACTTGCCTGGGCACGATGAGCTGTGCCAAAAGCATCCATCACAAAAATATCACACAGGCTGGCATAGTGGCGTGACAAGGATTCATCATCATTCTTTTCCCCCACGTTTATCCTGACATTTTCCAGCAGCACGCAGGAACCAGGTGGCAGAGCATGGGAGTTTTCGGCGGAGAACTCAGGAGACATTATTTCGACAGACTGACCCAATAATTCGCCCAGTCTGTCAGCAACTGGTTGCATGGAAAATTCAGACTGATCACTAATGGGGACGCCCTCTTCCGGGCGACCCAGATGAGACATCAGGATGACCCTGGCGCCTTCTTTCAGTGCATATTCGATAGTCGGTAAAGCAGCAGTAATACGAGTATTGTTGGTGACCTTCCCGTCCTTGACCGGGACATTCAGATCTTCCCGGATTAGCACACGTTGGTCTTTCAGGGAGTAATCTTTAACACTACAAATTGCCATGGTAACTGCTGTCTATGAGAATTGATTCGGATAACCAATAGAATGCTGGCTATTCACTTTTAGCTATTAACTATTAATAGAAGCTTCTGATTTGCTCGGCGATATTCTCTACAGTAAAGCCAAAGTGTTCCATGACAACTTTGCCCGGTGCAGATTCACCGAAAGTTGTCATGCCTTGTACTTTGCCATCGAGTCCCACATATTTGCGCCAGTAATCCACTTGCGCCGCTTCCACAGCCAGTCGATTTCTAACCCCTGAAGGCAAGACAGATTCTCTATAGTCCTCATCCTGAGCATCAAACACATCAGTTGAAGACATGGAGACCAGGCGCACAGCTTTGCCTTCTGCCAGCAATATCTTCACCGCTTCCAGGCTAATGCCGACTTCTGAGCCAGTGGCAATCACAATTACTTCTGGCTCGCCGTCACTATCAATCAGGATGTACCCACCCTTTTCGATATTTTCAATCTGCTCAGGCGTTCTCTCAAGATGAGGTACACCCTGGCGGGTCAATACCAGTGAAGTTGGTCCAGTCTTATTCTGTAGCGCCATTTTCCAGGCAACGGCAGTTTCTACCGCATCAGCAGGTCGCCACACCGACATATTCGGGGTCACACGCAGCGAGCAAACCTGCTCAACGGCTTGGTGGGTGGGGCCATCTTCACCTTGCCCGATAGAATCGTGAGTAAACACAAAAATGCTTTGCTGCTGCATCAGTGCCGCCATGCGCACGGCATTTCGGGCATATTCCATGAAGATCAGGAAGGTGCCGCTGTAAGGAATAAACCCGCCATGCAGGGCGATCCCATTGTTAATAGCCGCCATGCCGAATTCACGCACGCCATAGTAAATATAGTTGCCCTTCGCCATTTCGCTAATTGCTTTACTGCCATCCCATTTGGTCAGGTTGGAGCCGGTCAGGTCTGCAGAGCCACCAATGAGCTCAGGCAGGAATTCACCGAATGCGGCAATGGCATTTTGCGAAGCTTTACGGGTGGCAATTGCTTCACCTTTTTCGTTGCACTGTGCAATATAGGTATCGGCATAGGATTCAAATTCACCATGGAATTCGCCCCGGACCCGCCGGACCAACTCCATAGCCTGCACGGGATATTCCTCTTCGTAGCGGATAAATAGCTCTTTCCAGGTTGTTTCAACAGCATAGCCTTTTTCACGAGATTCCCAGCTTTGGTAAATTTCATCAGGAATTTCAAACGGCGGATGTGCCCAGCCGAGGGCATCCCGAGTAGCCTGAACTTCCTCTTCACCCAAAGGCGCTCCGTGTGTAGCTGCCGTTCCAGCCTTGTTGGGAGAGCCATATCCAATCTGGGTTTTGCAGATAATCAGTGTGGGCTGTTTCGTATTGGCTTTGGCGGCGTCGATGGCAGCGATGATTTCGTCAGGATTATGTCCGTCCGCTTGCAAGGTTTGCCAGTGATAGGCCTGGAAGCGCTGCTGCGTATCATCAGCAAACCACTCCTGGACTTCACCATCAATGGATATGCCATTGTCATCGTAAAAAAGTATCAGCTTTCCTAGCCCCAGTGTACCGGCCAGAGAACACACTTCATGGGAAACCCCCTCCATCAGGCAGCCGTCACCGGCAAAGACATAGGTATGGTGATCGATTACCGGAAAACCTTCCTGGTTGAACTGAGCTGCCAGAGTACGCTCGGCAATTGCCATACCGACGCCATTAGCCAGACCCTGACCCAATGGGCCAGTGGTCGTTTCAACGCCAGGGGTATAACCATATTCCGGATGGCCGGGTGTTTTTGAGTGTAGTTGCCGGAATTTTTGCAGCTCTTCCATGGGCAGGTCATACCCTGTCAGATGTAGCAGGGAATAAATCAGCATGGATCCATGGCCATTGGATAACACAAAACGGTCACGGTTGATCCAGTTTGGATTGGTTGGATTGTGCTGCAGGTAGTCATTCCACAACACTTCAGCAATATCCGCCATGCCCATAGGAGCACCCGGATGACCTGAAGCGGCTTTTTGGACTGCATCCATGCTCAGCGCCCTGATGGCGTTGGCGCACTCTTTCCTGCTAGTTGGTCTACTGTCTTTCTTGCTTTTATTATTAGCTGACACGGGCTCACTACCGGTGGCGCTGGAATTTTCAGCCGGCATACTGCTTCTCCTGATCCCCAATTTATTGTAAAAATCTATGTATTATTCGGTTATTACAGGTCGTAATTGAGAACCTGAAGCAACGAATAAATCCCTGATTTGTTTCTTGTTTCCAAGGCTGACTATTGTCACCTAGTCAGTCTAATTTTTCCACAAGCAAAACTGTGAAATGTTCCCAATTTCACTGTATTTTCAGCATCCAGTGACATCCCTTTGGTATTTGCCTAATAGCCGTCAGGGTGATACATTTCTGCTCCTGAAATTCCTGTCTGATTAATTAAAACTTCAGGTTTCAAGATTTCCGTATCAGGTGTCTATTTAGCCCACCGTATTTTTTAAATAGACTGATTGGGAAAATTATTCTTGAGTATCAGCTTGATGGGCAATCTGCCCGGGGAATCAGTTCAGGAGCTAACCCCGTGAAATCTTTGAATAGAGATAACAAGGTGAATCTTTGGTATTGCTGTCTTTTCAGCGTACAAACAGTATCAAGATTCGCATAACTTTTGGCCAAGTTTTTTGCCAATTTATTAATAATAGAAGGAAGACAGCATGACAGAAGCAGTTTTGTTTACATCAGAATCCGTCTCTGAAGGCCATCCGGATAAAGTATCGGATCAGATTTCTGACGCCATTTTGGACGCATTATTAGAGCAGGATCCTAAATCAAGGGTAGCTGTCGAAACCCTGGTTAATACTGGTCTGGCCCTTGTTGCAGGCGAAGTTACTACCACAGCCACCATTGAAGTCGAAGAAATAGTGCGCGGTGTCATTCTTGATATTGGGTACAACGGTACTTCTGCCGGCTTTGATGGCAACAATTGTGCTGTTTTAAATGCCATCGGCAAGCAATCACCCGATATTTCCATGGGTGTTACTGCAGGCGAAGGCTTACATAAAGAACAAGGTGCCGGTGACCAGGGTTTGATGTTTGGTTATGCCAACGATGAAACTGATGTGTTGATGCCTGCACCTATTACCTATGCACACAGATTGGTGGCAAAGCAGGCTGAGGTACGTAAAAGCGGCAAGCTGCCATTCCTGCTACCTGATGCCAAAAGTCAGCTAACCTGCCGTTATGTGGATGGGAAATTACATTCAATTGATGCTGTGGTTTTGTCCACACAGCACACCGATGACATCACCCAGGAACAGCTCCACGAAGCCGTCATGGAAGAAATTATCAAGCCTGTTTTGCCTTCTGAATGGCTTGACGGTGATACCAAGTACCACATTAATCCCACCGGCCAGTTTATTGTCGGCGGCCCCCACGGTGACTGCGGACTGACCGGGCGTAAAATCATTGTCGATACCTACGGTGGAATGGCCCGTCATGGTGGCGGTGCATTCTCGGGTAAAGACCCTTCAAAAGTGGATCGTTCAGCTGCATATTTTGGCCGCTATATTGCCAAAAACATTGTCGCTGCAGGCATTTCATCCAAGTGTGAAGTTCAGCTTTCTTATGCCATTGGTGTCGCCGAGCCCACTTCCATACTGGTCGACACTTTCGGCACCGGCAAAATAGATGACAACAAAATTACCCAGTTAGTACGCCAGCACTTTAACTGCAAACCAGCAGGATTAATTGCAGAACTAGAGCTGTTGCGCCCGATCTATCGTGAAACTGCCGCCTATGGTCACTTTGGCCGTGAGCAATTCACTTGGGAGAAAACTGATAAGGCTGACGCCCTGAAAGCAGACGCTGGAATCTAACAAGCCAGTTATCCTGGCAATGGGACAGACTGCGCCTGGCGTGCTCTGTCCCAGTTTTTTATCTGAATTAAATATAGGAAGCACAACACAATGAGCAACGAAGATTACAAAGTCGCGGACATAGGTTTAGCTGAGTTCGGCCGCAAGGAAATCACATTAGCGGAAGCGGAAATGCCTTCCCTGATGACACTGAGAGAGAAGTACGGTGACAGCAAGCCTTTGGCAGATGCAAAAATTATCGGCTGTATCCATATGACTATTCAAACTGCTGTACTGATTGAAACCCTGGAGGCATTGGGCGCCGAAGTGCGCTGGTCTTCCTGTAATATTTTTTCCACTCAGGATCATGCGGCGGCAGCTATGGCTGCTGCAGGCGTTGCTGTTTATGCCTGGAAAGGCCAAACAGAAGAAGAAGCCGAGTGGTGTATCGAACAAACCATCCTGAAAGATGGAGTGCCCTGGGACTGCAACATGTTGCTGGACGATGGCGGCGACCTGACAGCCATGGCGCATCAGAAATACCCTAAAATGCTTGATAAAGTTCACGGTATTACCGAAGAGACGACTACTGGCGTACACAGGCTAATCGACATGTTGGCAAAAGGTGAACTGAAAGTTCCGGCTATCAATGTCAATGACTCTGTCACCAAATCCAAGAATGATAACAAGTACGGCTGTCGTCATAGTCTGAATGACGGCATCAAGCGTGGCACTGACATGCTCCTATCCGGTAAGAAAGCTTTAGTAGTTGGTTACGGTGATGTGGGTAAAGGGTCTGCTCAGTCCCTGTCCCAGGAAGGCATGATAGTTAAAGTTTCTGAAATCGACCCGATCTGCGCCATGCAAGCCTGCATGGACGGCTACGAAGTAGTTTCACCCTATAACGGTGGTGTTAACGATGGTACGCCTGCCTGTATTAATACATTGTTGATGGACAACACTGACTTGATCGTTACTACAACAGGTAATTTTGATGTGTGCGACAAGAACATGCTCACTGCGCTCAAGACCGGTGCTGTTGTATGTAACATCGGTCACTTTGACAGCGAAATCAACACGGCTTATATGCGTGAAAACTGGGAACTCGATGAAGTGAAACCCCAGGTGCACCGTGTTATCCGGGGTAAAGATGCAGATGGCAATGAAGATTACTTGTTGCTGTTATCTGAAGGCCGCCTGATTAACCTTGGCAACGCAACTGGTCACCCTTCCCGCATCATGGATGGCTCTTTTTCCAACCAGGTATTGGCACAGATGTACCTCTGGGAACGCAAATTTGCGGACCTGGATGAGACCTTCAAAAAGGACAGTCTTAGTGTGGAGGTTCTGCCAAAATCCCTGGATGAGGAAGTGGCCGCTTGCATGGTAAAAGGTTTCGGCGGCGTCATCACCAAAATGACTCAGGAGCAATCTGAATACCTGGGCATTCCAATTGAAGGCCCTTTCAAACCTGAAAGTTATAAGTACTAAATAAATTAGTACAAAAAAAGGCGCCTCAGGGCGCCTTTTTTTATTCCTTAATTATTTGGGCAGATAAATTTAGCGTAAATGTCTTGATACTAATCAATGAGACTAATCTGCTATTAGTATAATTTGCCCTACTGATCTTTGATGTGAAACTGATCTATTCCAACAATAAAAATGGAGAAACATATGAGCGAAACACTTTTTGAAGAACTTGGTGGTGAAGCCGCTGTAGATGCTGCAGTCGATATTTTTTATACAAAAGTATTGGCTGATGATCGAATTAATTCTTATTTTGAAGGCGTGGACATGGATCAGCAGGCTAGTAAGCAAAAAGCCTTCCTTACAGTCGCTTTTGGTGGACCTAATAATTATTCTGGGCGGGGTATGCGAAATGCTCTTGCCAAGTTTGTTAAACAAGGTCTGAATGATAGTCACTTTGACGCGGTCGTAGAAAATTTGGGACTAACCTTAAAAGAAATGAGCGTCGCTGATGATTTAATAGCGCAAGTTGCGGCAGTTGCTGAAACCACCCGAGAAGATGTCCTGGGTCGATAATAAAAGTTTTTTACTTTCTTTCTGAATGTCTGCTTTTAACCGAAAGCAATCATTCAGGGTATTTAAGGAATAGTGGGCACAGCACGTAAAGAACACAGATAAAGGGGACGGAGAGATTATTTTTAAATCTCTCCGTCCCCTTTTTCGTTCCACTTTCCACTTTCCACTCGTAACTCATCACTTGTCACTGTATTACTCCCACAAATACCCTGACACCATTTTCCCCATCACCGAATTATTAAACACAATTTCTGCCGGCCCATCTGCAATCCCCGCACAAACATGCAACGGCAGTAGATGCTCTGGCCGCGGATGACATTTAAGTGCAGCAGGCGCCTGATGCCAATTGGTCAATCGCTCTTCCCTTTCCGCATTACTTAATTTCCCTGTACAGGTTTCCTGCAACCACCTTTCAAAATCCAGGTTGTCCTGATCATCCACCAATCCAGGTGTAAATATGGCGGGCAGATTGTGAAAAGACATTCCAGAACCCAGTACCAGGATATTTCTTTTATGTAGAGGTGCCAGGGCCTTACCCAAAGCAATATGAGCACCGGCGTTGAGGTGATTTAGCAGTGACAGTTGCACACAGGGAATATCCGCCTGCGGATACATCAGTTTTAAAGGAACAAACATGCCGTGGTCGAATCCGCGCTGGTCATCCAGTTGCACTGGTAATCCGTTGGCTGCTAGTAAGCCAGCCAGCTCTTGTGCAAATTTCGGGTTACCTGGAGAAGGATATTTAATTTGATAGGATTCAGGAGGAAAACCGCCATAGTCATAGATCAGCTCTGGAGACGCGCCGTAGGTAATTGCTGGCACAGGGCTTTCCCAGTGCGCGCTGACGACCAGGATGGCGTCGGGCTTCTCAAATCTTTCGGGTATTTCCTTTAAGAACTGAATCAGGGCGCAGTGCTCCGGATCTTCCAGTAACGGAAGTGGGCCACCACCGTGAGGTATATAAAGAATTGATGCTGGCATGACAGGCGTGTTTTCAGCTTTCAGAAACTATAGCTAGTTCAGTCTATTTCTTTTGGGTTTTTAAAGGAACTGTTATAGCCTTTCTCCTTAGCTACTTCCAGTTGCGGCTTAACATAGTCTCTAAGCATCTCACTGAACATATAGTTGCTGTTCTCTCACCATTGTTGAACTCCCGGGAGAGACAACATCTCCAGAATGGTTTTTTCAACTGCCTCAAAATACACCTTCTCTTTATGGGAATTGTTTGAATGCATGAGCTGCTGCTCCATAGCCCGAAACATGCGCTGGAATAACATAGCTGCCCAGAGTCGTTCTTCATTGGGCAAGTCTTCATACATCTGGACGTCCTTCCCATAACGTGCGATGAGTTCAGGATTAGCCAACAATACTTCCATCAACGTCTGTGTTTGCGCCGACAACTCCCTGGTTGCTGCAAGCCGGGACTCTTCAGTTTGCTTTTTATCTGAAAAGAAAGATAGATCACGGAAAGGACAACCGCTAAGGCTCCAATAATTTCGCTGATTGCACTTGCAGCTTCCCAATTCATAAACTTGTTCCAAGTAAATGAAAAACAAGGGTGCCATATCCAGACCGATTTGCAAATAACATTAAAAAACCTTTCAGAACCTACTACTATGCAGTCTTATGATTTATCTGATTCTTGGCATTCTGCTGTTCGCGCTCATTCTTGGCCCCCAATACTGGGCCAGGCATGTTCTCAGTAAGTACAGTGGTCATCGCGAGGATATTCCCGGTACCGGCGAAGAGTTGGTCAAACATCTGCGCAAGAAATTCAACCTAACCTATCTCAAAGTAGAAGGTACCGAACTGGGCGACCATTACGATCCAACCGACAAAACAGTCAGGCTGTCCAAAGACAATTTTAATACGCGCTCATTGACTGCAGTTACCGTCGCTGCCCATGAATTTGGCCATGCCCTGCAAGATGCAAAAAACTACAAGCCCCTGATCGCACGAACCAACATGGTACGCACTGCACAGAAACTGGAAAAAGTCGGTGGTGTTGCCCTGATCATCATGCCCTTGATAGCTTTCACGCCCGCAGGCTCTCGGCTGGCATTACCCTTGTTCCTTGTGGTTATCCTGAGCATGCTAGTCAACACCATCGTGCATTTTGTTACCCTGCCGGTGGAGTTCGATGCCAGTTTCGGCCGTGCCCTGCCTATCCTCAAAGAGGGCCAGTACATCAGTAACAGCGACTACCTCGCGGCACGCAAAATCCTTACCGCCTGCGCCCTCACTTACCTGGCCAGTTCACTGTCCGGACTATTGAATTTCTGGAGATGGATAAAACTCCTCCGACGTTAAAACAGCCGCAAGCTTCAAGCCACAAGCAATTCATATAAATGAACACTGGCAATGAAATACCCCGGCCAAAATAACAGCCCATAAACCTCCAGGATTCACTGAATCAACTTGGGACTTGAAACTTGTGGCTTGTGGCTTGAAGCTTGCGGCTGTTGTAGACTTGCCCGCCTGCAAACAAGAATATTTTAATAGGAAAAGCGCCATGATTTTTACCAGTATTCGACGTTATGTATTCCTTCTACTGCCTGCCATTTTGGTCTTGGCTGGTTGTTCCCAGGAATCGGCTGAAACATCTCAACCAACAGAAGGCACGGCGTCTCCCGCCACATCCGCACCGGCTCCTGTCGCTGCGAATGTCACCGATGATGCCCTGATCAATGCCGCCAATGATGCGGAAGAATGGCTTTCTTACGGCCGCGATTACGGCGAAACGCGTTACAGCCCTTTGAATCAGGTGAATTTCTCCAATGTCGCCGAACTGGGGGTGGCATGGACCTATGACACGGGTACTTTCCGTGGGCTTGAAGCCACTCCTTTGGTCCATAACGGCGTCATGTACGCCTCAGGCTCCTGGTCTGTTGTCTTCGCGGTGGATGCCCGCACTGGCGAGGAGCTGTGGCGCTATGATCCCCAGGTTGATCGCTCCACAGGCTGGAAAGCTTGCTGTGATGTGGTAAATCGAGGAGTAGCTATCTATGGCGACAAGATTTTTGTTGGCATTATTGATGGTCGCCTTGAAGCGCTTGATGCAGCCACCGGTGAAGTAGTCTGGAGTGAAGTCACTGTAGATCAAAGCAAACCTTATACGATTACTGGCGCTCCCCGTGTTGCTGATGGAAAAGTACTGATTGGAAATGGTGGCGCAGAACTTGGAACCCGGGGGTATCTGACTGCCTACAACCCGGATAATGGCGAAATCGAATGGCGCTTCTGGGTAGTACCTGGCAACCCTGCTGACGGTTTTGAAAATGCCGATATGGAAGCAGCGGCTGCAACCTGGGCCGGCGATTGGTGGACTGAAGGTGGTGGTGGTAATCCCTGGGACTCTATTATTTACGATCCAGAGCTGCGCCTGGTCTATGTGGGCACCGGCAATGGTTCGCCCTGGAGTCATGAACACCGCAGTGATGGCTTCGGTGACAATCTTTATCTCTCCTCTATCGTTGCCCTGGATGTGGATGACGGTAGCGTTGTCTGGCATTACCAAACAACGCCGGGGGATAATTTCGACTACACCGCTGTGCAACCTATGATGGTTACGGAAATCGCCATCAACGGCCTACCCCGCAAAGTGGTGATGCAGGCACCGAAGAATGGTTTCTTCTATGTCCTGGATGCGGAAACTGGTGATCTTATCTATGCCGACCCCTATGCAGAGGTCACCTGGGCCAGCGGTGTCGATCTGGAAAGCGGTCGCCCCATTGAAACGCCTCAGGCTCGTTACGACAACGCGATTACGTTCCTGACCCCGGGACCATCAGGCGCCCATAACTGGCATCCAATGTCGTTCAGTCCGGAAACAGGGCTTTTATATGTACCTACCATGCAGGGTGGCGCTTTCCCCTTTTCCGTCGATGAGAATTACCAGTACGAACCAGCTGGATGGAATATTGGTATTGGCCTGGGAACAATGACTGACCGTTCAGTACGTCCCGATGATCAGTATGCCGGCGGAACAGGCCCGGTTTATGATTCCCCCGGCGTACTTGTGGCCTGGGATCCTGTGGCGCGAGCGCCACGCTGGACTCGCGAATATGACTTCACTCTCAATGGTGGCACTCTTGCTACTGCGGGTAACCTGGTATTCCAGGGAGCCGCTGACGGGTTCATGCGAGCCTATACCGCAGATTTTGGCGAGCTGGTTTGGCAGGTGGATCTGGGTGTGGGCATCATGGCCGCCCCAATGACCTATGAACTCGATGGCGTGCAATACATCTCTGTGTTGGTAGGCTGGGGTGGCTCTGCTGGATTGATTGGACCCAGTTTCAGTGGTGCCTACAAGCCGGAAGGCCGGCTTTGGACCTTCCGTCTAAATGGCGGCAATATCATCCCGGTTCAGGGGCAGCCATTACCGGAACTGACTGAAATCCCCTACAACGATGACCCTGCTGTTATTGCTCACGGTGAAGATATGTATCTTACCCATTGCATGTTATGCCATGGATTTGGCGGTACCAGTGGCGGCGCCCTGGTGGATTTGCGCTATGCTGCTCCAGCAACCTACGACATCATTCAAAATATCGTTCGTGAAGGTGCTTATGGTGGCCGTGGTATGCCCAACCTGAGTCATATTGTTTCTGAAGAAGATGTGGATTCTGTGAAAAACTGGCTATTGAGTTTAAGGGCAGGACTTCTGGCAGAACAGTAAGCTAAGTTTCATACAGCCTCGGCGGAGATCGCTGCGCTCTTCCGCCCTACGATAGAACGCCGATACTTTTGTAGGGCGGAAGAGGCCAAAGGCCGATCTCCGCCGGGCGAAGCTGGTCGAAGGAAGCGATATCAAGCGGGTGTCGCTAAAACCGGGCTTAAGTGCAGGACTCATGGAGTAATAGCTATTGCTCCTTCGCTCATGACTCCAACTGTTTTAAGTTTTGGAAAGAGATTGGATCACTAATCATGAGAATGTTTAATAAATCCTCGCTGTTGTTTATAAGCGCTTTGATGCTTACCAGTTGCAGTAACAGCGATGATGGCTCTCTGGCACTTGGTACCCTTGAGCGCGACCGTATAACCCTTTCTGCTACGGCGGCTGAAGTCATCACGGCGCTACCTATACGGGAAGGCAGCCGGGTTTCCCGCGGCGACTTGTTGGTTGAGTTGGATAACAGTCTACAGCGGACGGTGGTCGCCAAGGCCGAAGCTGACGTGCAGCAGTTTGAGGCCAATCTGGAAAAACTCCGCAACGGCCCCCGTGAGGAAGAGATCATGGCAGCAGAAGCTCGAGTGGAAGCTGCCAGAGCTACACTGCAGGAAATCATCCAGGATATCCGGCGCACCCAGCGCCTGGTGGATCAGCAACTCGCATCAGCAGCAGAACTGGAAACCGCCCAGACCCGTCGCGATGCCCGTCAGGCCTCCATGAATGAAGCGGAGGATCAGTTGTTATTGTTGAATGCCGGCACCAGGGTGGAAGATATCCGGCTTGCCGAAGCCCAGCTTAATGCCGCCTTGTCTGTGCTGGATCGTGAACGCCAGAATCTGGAGAACCTGACTGTTCATGCCACCCGTGACGGCATCCTGGACAATCTGCCCTGGAATGAGGGTGAGCGCGTATACATGGGTGCTCCTCTGGTTATCTTGCTGGCGGAAGGACCGCCCTTTGCCCGTGTCTATATTCCAGAGCCTGTACGCGTTCAAATCAGTATCGGGGATTCACTGGTTGTCAGGGTCGATGGCATTGGTCAGCCAGTCACCGGATCTGTCCGCTGGATTTCGGTAGAACCCGCCTTCACGCCTTACTACGCCCTGAACCGGGAAGAACGCGCCCGTCTCATGTACCTCGCAGAGATACAACTACCTGAATCGGCCGCCGACCTGCCTTCCGGTTTACCGGCTCAAGTCGAACTGCCTTGATCGCGCTTTTTTGTAGGACTTAGTATGCAAGACCTGGCCATTGAAGCATCAGGCCTGACCCGTCGCTTTGGGTCCCTGGTCGCTGTGGACAATCTGGATCTGAAAATTCCTCGCGGCAGTATCTACGGCTTCCTGGGTCCCAATGGCTCCGGTAAATCCACCAGTATTCGCCTGCTGACCGGATTGCTGAGGCCCGATTCGGGAGACATTGATGTGCTGGGTTTTAACTTGCCAGCTCAGGCCGAAGCCCTGCGCTTGCGCATCGGTTATATGACCCAGAAATTTTCCCTTTATGGGGATCTCACTGTGGAGGAAAACCTACGCTTCATGGCAAAAATTTACGGGTTGCGTGGCCGCGAAGAAAAAAACCGGGTGGCTGAGTTGCTAGCACTCTACGAACTTGAAGCGCAGAAAAAACAACTGGCCGATACCATGAGTGGCGGTCAAAAACAGCGCCTGGGCCTGGCGGCAGCCACTATCCACAACCCCGAACTGTTATTCCTTGATGAACCCACCTCTGCAGTTGATCCCGAAAACCGGCGCGAATTCTGGGAAAAGCTGTTCGACCTCAGTGATGCGGGCACCACTATCCTCGTGTCGTCCCACTATATGGATGAAGCGGAACGTTGCCATGGCCTGGCCATCCTCGCCAATGGAAAAAAACGGGCGGACGGCGCTCCCCAGACCCTGATGGATGAGATGGGTGCCAACGTCGTAGAGATCGGAGGTGAGAGTCTGCGCCAACTAAAGCAGGCGCTAATTGAATTACCGGAAATCATTTCCGCCGCACAACAAGGCGCACGCCTGCGTGTGCTAGTTGACGATGCTATCGACGATCCTATCGACTGGTTGCACAAGCAAACGGCCATTGCACAAAACGACTATGAAATGCGACTGGTCAGGCCATCACTGGAAGACGTGTTCGTGACTACCACAAGTGATGATCTGCTATGAGTATTCTTTCGCGTATCAGCGCCATCACTTTCAAGGAGTTCAAGCAACTGTCCCGGGACAAGCTTACTTTCGGCATGGTGGTGATGATTCCACTGATCCAGTTGCTGCTGTTCGGTTACGCCATCAACACCAACGTGAGGAATATTCCGGCCGGAATCTATGACGAGTCTCAAACTTTCGCCTCGCGGAGTATTGCGGCGGCAGTTGCCGCCACCCAGGTAGTGAATTTCATCGCTGTCTATGACTCAGTGCAGGCCGCCGAGCAAAGTATCACCAACGGTGAAGTGCGTGCCGTGTTAGTACTACCTAGAGACCTGGATCAGCGCTTGGCGCAAAGTCAGCTGGTCGCTTGCGCCAGCAGTGCCGCGGGTGATATGGAGCCTAGGGCCCTTGGGCAGTGGCTGGTGGATGGCTCTGACACTATCGTTGCGTCAACAATACGCGGCCTGCGTACCATGCCTCTGACTGAACTATCTCGCGGTTCTGCCCTGCCGCCGGCGCCCACCTTTGAAGTGGCCCTGTATTTCAATCCGGAACAACGCACGGCGGTGAACATTGTCCCGGGACTATTGGCCATCATCCTCACCATGACCATGATCCTGTTTACCTCGACAGCCATTGTGCGTGAACGGGAACGGGGCAACCTGGAACTGCTTATTACAACACCAGTGCATTCACTGGAGCTTATGCTCGGCAAGATTATCCCCTACATCCTCATTGGCCTGATCCAGATGACCATCATTTTAGGACTTGGGCATCTGGTGTTTAATGTGCCAATCAACGGAGAGATCAGCCAGATCGTCTTGGCTACCATGTTGTTCATTGCCGCCAGCCTCACCTTGGGCCTGATCATTTCCACCATCGCCCAGACTCAGTTGCAAGCTATGCAAATGACCGTCTTTATCCTCCTTCCTTCCATTTTGCTGTCCGGATTCATGTTTCCCTATGAAGGGATGCCACAAGCAGCGCAGTGGGTTGCCGAAGTATTACCAACAACACATTTTCTGCGCATAATTCGCGGTGTGGTGTTGCGCGGGGCCAGCATTGAGAACGTGCAAGACGATGCACTATTTTTGATTGGTTTTACGGTAATAGGCTTGTTGATTGCAGCGCTGAAATTCAAGAAACGGCTGGATTGATTGGACGGCCTCCATTCACTACACCACCTAATTTCTATTTCCAAAAAATAATCAACCCTGGCACCCTCTCTTATTTCTGGACAGATTACGTTTTCCGTTTTAGACTTTTTAATTAACAATATCTACATATATCCAATTCATAAAGTGAGGGCTGATTATGCAAATCTTAAAGAAACTTTTCATTAGCCTGATCATCTTGTTAGCAACATTCAGTTCTGCCAGCTTTTCCCAGGAACTGACTCCTCCTGAACCTATTTCAATGGAAGGTCGCTTTACACCGGCATTTGATGGCGAAACTATCGTAAAAGCCAGCTTTACCGTCAAGGCCGATGGCACCGTTGATGACCTGGAAGTAGCAGAAATATTTTTGGAGAATCGTTTAGTCAGAAATGTATTGCGTGATGCAGTAATTGAATGGACCTTCAAACCTGCAACAGTGGCAGGCGAAGCTGTTGATTACTATAACCATGATTATATTATTGCGCTCAGGATAAACCCGAATGCACCAGCGACAGAAAACGGTCCGGGCGGCCGTGGTCGTAACGCGGAATCACCATCAGAGCCGAATGAAGACGCAGAATCGGCAACACCAGCATTCGATCCATCTGCCATGGAGCCTATTCAATTGACCCTGACACCTGTTGTGACAGAGGCCATCGAAGAAGTATCCGTCCTGATGGTTGCCGACGATCACGACAGAGCATTGAGGGAAGTGAGAAACAGTTTGCGCCGGGACGCTGTTACAGTTTTTGACTTCGCACTTTTACATGATATGAATACAAACATTCTGATGGGCCAGAATGATATGTATGCTGCACTGGAATCTGCAAAATTGGCCACCATGACAGCAATCAATCCCAGAGAGGAAGAATACTATTTTTTACCTGATCAATTTCTGGAAGGAGCTTTACGAAAAAAAATGCTACTTTCTGCCAGTCTAAGGCAGCATGCCCTGACCTTGGCAACATACGATGAACTGCAAAACAGATTCGGCATAGTAAATGATGACCAGCTGTCTGAGCTGGTAACCACTTCCCAAGCAGCGCTTGACTCACCTGAACCACTCCCCCTGCTGGCCAAGATTGTAGAAGACGAATGGTCCTTCAACCCATCACGCCGTATTTTTACTGTGAGCAATGTCGAAGGGAGACTGAATAAAATATTTTTGCGTTGCGAGCGTCGCACCCTGGAACTGGATTATGAGGAAAATGTCGATTGGACAATACCAGCCTCCCTTGGAGAATGTAAACTAGCTTTTAAAGGCAGGGATAATACTACTTTTGTCGTATACGAATTTTTGGAGTAACTATGTTAAGTCTGCCGGCTTAGGCCTACAAACTGATAGTAACCCCTGGCCGCAAGATCACTAGCCATTCTCACGTAATGGACTATTCCAATGTTTGAAAAAATAGCCTGTCACAATTAGTTGCAATTATTGGTTAGTTCTTCCATATTCATTTTTCAATGAATTTCTCATAATTTTTATTTGGCGAAGCACATGAATACTGGTGATATACACCTGGTTTTAGGAATTTCATGCTCAGGAAAGTCCTCCTATATCGAACATAAAATCAATAAGGGGGAATGGAAAGACCTTCCTTTGTTGATGGCTTATGAAATAGAGCCTGGGAGCACCAATGAAATTCTTAACCAGGAATGCATCGTCCACTACAACCTGATTAGACCCTTTGATAATGATGCAGACAATATCAACAATGAATTTTTGGACGACAAGATCTTGTCAGAATTATTAAGTCATAAAGATAGGATCAAAGCACATCTACTTATTGTTCACCCAGCCATATTATCGAAACGAGTGTTACTGCAAACAGAAGCTGAAGGAGGATTAAGAAAGCCAGGAACCCCCTACCCTCAACAAAAAATATTCGAACTTCTATGCCGATTAGATATTCCTGATTTTTATGATAAGTGGATCAACCTACTTGATAAATTTCATATTGATTTTGAAATGATTCTCTCTGAAACTTCTGAATATACAGCAATACCATCCGTTGCTGAGCTTCCGAAATATTTAAACAGCGAGAAAACTGTTTCCTATACTGATGCAGAAATTAGTGAAATCGTTAAAAACAATGATTTTGAATACCAACAAATCCAGCTTCCCAACAATCAATTTACACAAGGTGATGATCGCTCACCCAGTTTGTCATTATTGGACAAGGACCTTTCAGGAAAATCGTTATTGGATATAGGTTGCGCCTATGGGTATTTTTGTTTTGAGGCTGAAAAAAGAAATGCCTTAAGAGTCGTTGGAACTGAACTTAAACGTCATAGGTATATTGGAGCCAATTTAATTAAACAAATGACGGGAGCGAAATCTCAGATACTTTATAAGAATATTTTCGACTCGCCTCTTAATGAAGAGCCTGGGAATGATGAATCTGGCAACGAAGAATTCGACATTGTTCTCCTGCTAAATGTCATTCATCACCTGAAAGAGCCCATCAAGGCACTAAGAATGATCGCGGGACTTTGCACAGAAAAACTAATTATAGAATTTCCGACTTTATCCGACAGTAAGTTTAATTCTACATTACCAGCGCCTACTACTTTTGACGCCGCATTACCTATTATCGGCGTCAGCTTGCAAACAGGGCAGGATCAAACATTTTTGTTTTCCCCGCAGGCGATTGAACGAATTCTTTTAGACCATGATAAATTATTTTCAAAAATAGACTTTATGCAATCTCCCATGGATAAGGAAAGATGCGTAGCTATTTGTTATAAATGAGTAAAAGCGCATTAGAGTCAATAGTCGATAAAGAATTAAGCCCTAATAAATGACACATTCAAATTTATCTCTCTCGACCAACTCTCCCATTGTAATAGGAGGAGTGGGTGGGAGCGGAACTCGTCTTATTGCTCAATGTGTCAATAAACTTGGGTATTTCCTGGGTCACGATCTTAATGCAGCAAATGATAACCTCTGGTTTGCTCTGCTTTTTACCCGCCCTGAAATTTTGAATTCATCTGAAGAGGAATTTGACGAGTTAGTCGATATTTTTCTGTCCGGGATGACAGGGAATGTGCAATTTACCAATAAACAAATTGAACTCATCAATGATCTGTCATCAAAAGATCGAATACAACATCCGGTAGATTGGCTAAAACAAAGAGCGGACTCTTTATTATCTAACAAGGAAAAAATGCCACCGAACTCACTGTGGGGGTGGAAGGCGCCGAATTCACATATTGTCCTGGATCGTCTCATAACACGATTTAACAGCATGAAATATATTCATGTAGTGCGCAACGGCCTGGATATGGCCTTTAGTCAAAATCAGAATCAACTCAATATCTGGGGACAACATTTCATTGGTGATGAATGCAGCATTTCGCCCTATTTCTCCCTTAAATATTGGTGCATCACTCATAGACGAGTACTGGAAATTGGCAAACCTATGGGAACGAACTTTTTATTCCTCAATTACGACAACTTTTGCTCCAATCCTGAACGCGGCATTTTAGAGTTGTGTAGTTTTCTTGGATTTGATTCTGCGAATATACTGCATGATTCCTTATTAGAATTGATTCATGCTCCCGACTCCATCGGTCGATTCAAGGATCAAGATACTACAATATTTTCTGAAGAAGATATTGCCTACGTAAAAGCGTTGGGATTTGATACTGGAGAACAGGGACACTAACCATGGGTGTGATGGCTACACTGCGAATCAAGCTCATGCTCGCCTGGACCTTCCTGCTACGGGTGTGCCTGTCCTATGCCGCAGGCAACCGGTTGGCGTCCAGAACAATTCATCACCTGCATCCCTTCACCAGCAAGCAAAAACCGGTATACCTGGCTGGCTTGAACAGGATATTCACTGATAACAGTAAAGTTGCAGCGGCCTGGCAGCGACATCTTGCTCTATTGGGTGTGCACCGGTTTCAAAGCAGTTTCTATGCCGGCAAAGACATTAACTGGATCAAACAATGCCAATTGGAAGTGATCGGAGAAGATGTCATTAAGGATGCTCACCTTCAAGGGAAGGGTGTGCTGGTGATGACCTACCATCATCATTTCAACATGTTGTTCTGTAACCTGATGGCTACGCCGGGCCTCCCTGTCACGACCATCGCCATGGATGACAGGGGCGGTGATGGCTACAAGAATTTCAGTAGTCGTGTGAATCGTATATACACCCACGCGGAGCGACTGCTCAATGGCGGCGATATCATTTTGGTCAAGCCTCAAAGCCAGGTCAGGCCAATCCTCAGAGCGTTCGAGAAAAACCACCTGGTCATCACCGCGAACGACTTTCCCGAAGTGTTCGATGATAAGAACCGAAAGGACCTGCCGTTCCTTGGCACTATCTTGTCCTGCCCTACGGGGACCGTGAAATTGGCTGTGAAAAAAAATATCCCTATAGTTGCCGCCTACCTGGAATGGGATGGCGACGATCGGTTCAAACTGGTCATCAAAATGGTCAGTGATGGCGGCGAGGACATGACAGTGGATACTGCCATGACCCGTTATTTAGAAGTGCTGGCTACTATGATCGAAAAGGATCCGGGGCTGTGGGAAGGCTGGAAGTGGTTGGGCGCACAGACAGAATGATCAATCACAGCTCAATTTCGATAAAAAATGAGCCCATTTCTTAATGTCTGCTTACGACCCAAAGCTGACGTTCGAGGATTTATAAAATTAGCGTTGTTAATTGCTTTCTTATTGAAATTAAACAAACCTGAAGGAAAATTCATAAAAATATCTGAAAATATATGAAAGTTGAATATTGTTCGCAAATTGAATCAGTTCGCCGTGTTTGCTGACTTTGCAGACCTGTAAAACATTCTTTGCTAAATCGATAACAATCACGTTAGACTTTTTCATTGTATGGACTCCTTTAGTTTTCGTCGACGCCACCTTACTTAGGTAGGGTGGTGGAGTCCATACATCGCTTCTG
>JAQWPL010000011.1 GCA_029245395.1 Gammaproteobacteria bacterium | reverse complement strand
CAGACAGCATCAGCCATCATGGGATGTCTTAGCTTAAATGTTTCTAGATACTTTTCTGCTTGCTTCAGGGGCTTGTTCCCTGAGAAGACTTTTTCACCTTCTCTCTTTTGCTTTCCTTTGTATCCCTTAACAACCCATTCGTCATTAATGATGTCCCACCAGTAGTAGTGATTCATCAATGATCTTGCTGCGCTATCTTCAGACGAAGCGTTAATCATAGTACTTATTAGCTTTTTATGAACAGTTCTGGGCAAGTCTGGATAGTCAGGCATGGTATACACTTCTGGTAATGCGTCTTGAAGCATTCCTGGCTGCTCAGAGTCTGCACGATGCGTTAGCCTTAGTATCAATGCGGGATGAAGCTGGCTTATATCCAGAGAGGCAACACTCTCACCTTCCATTGTGATACCTAGCCTTACCTGTTTAGGTAGATTTTGGAAGCCTGCATAGATTCTTCCGCCATGCTCAAAGTCAGGACGGAACTTCCTAACAAAGTAGAGCAACCCTAAAGGAATCTTTGTGTTATCTAAGTATCGTATGTCAGAGTCTTCAAGTAGCTGATAATGATTCTCTAAAATAGCTACCGTTTCTCTGTAACTGCCACTTTTAAGATAGGCTTCTGGTAGCTCTATTAATACTTCATCCTCGTCTCTTAGCTCTACTCTGGGCATATCAGGGTTTGGAGCTATATCCATCACTGTTAATGTCTTGAGTAGGTCTTTGAAGGTCTTTGTTCGGCAGTAAATAGCGGTCATGCCTCCTGTAGTCTTCTTAGATACCTGGGGGGGAATAGCTCCTTTTACTGTCCTGACCCAGCCTAGCTTTCTCATCTGCTTGAACAGCTTTAAAGTACGGCTAGTCATCCATACCTGCTTACGCTTACTTGAAGAGAAGTACTCTGCTCTAGTAGTAAACCTGAACAGGTCTTTATCACCCTTTAACCACAATGACGCTACTAGTTTCTTAGCATCACGGATGTACCTCTCTGCATCTCTCCTGCGCTGCATAGTGCTCATATAAGCCTCTACAAGCAGCTCAGCAGCCTTAGTTACCTCAGGATGTTCTGAGTAGGACTCTATCTTTAGGAAGTGTATCTTGTCTGTCATATTGCTAGTTATTCCTTAACGGTTCCCTATACCCATTAGTCCCTTGTATCCTCTTCCTTCTTGTCTCTATAGAGCCTAAATAGTCTAAATAGACCATCAATTAAAGGCTATTATCAAATAGTTAACAAAGAGTTATGAACTAAAGGGTAATAGCACTAAAGGGAGCTGCTAATGCTTCAATCCTTGGTCTGAACCGCCACAGCATTGCCTGTACTGCTCCAGTATTGCCTAATGAGGTGCTACTGCCACACACACTCCTCAATATACAGGGCTGTACCGATTCTTTAATGATGTCAGTCAAATGATAGCCTGTACCGCTTCAGAGCCTGTGTACTATCCTGGGCTGTGCAGTCTTCAAGGGTATGGCAGAGCCTGAGCAGTGTTACCGTCCCTAGTCCTTTCTTGTGGCATAGCTTGAGCAGTGTTACTGTCTCTAGTCCTTTCTTGGCTAGGTTATTGATCTGGTTAAGCTGTGCAGTCAGTGGCTTCTATTTCAAGACGGCACATGAAGAACAAAGGTTCGAATTCACTGATCGAGTTAGGTTCGATTTATGAGAAATGCTGAAGATTTAATAGCTGAGTTAAAAGAAAAGGATGACGATGCATTGTCTAAATGCAATTCGTTATTTGAAAAACTCAATGGCAAAAGAAAAGACATAGGTCAGCAAAAAGAAAAGCTATTTATCCGTTTTATACCAGTCAGGTGTTTCTCGCTTCTTCCATGTTGCGAAGCTAGATTTCTCACCAATGTAGAAAGCCCGATAAGCCGCCACAGGATTGCCAGGCACTTTATATTTATCAGGCATCGCTTGTGGGAATTCTGTTAAACCTTTGCTCTCGAACGAGGCTTCTTGAATACTGCTCAATACCGCTGTTGATGCATGATCACTGCTTCTATCAAAGCGCCAGCAAAATTCCTTATTCAGAGCATGGCCAAGTTTTACTAGCCAGCGGAAATTCTCCAGTGACTCCTCTGCCCAAAGTACTGAAGGATGTTGGACATGGGTTGACTTGTATGGCGTATCAACACCTTTCTTGTTTAGCGCAGTACAAAGTATCTGGGTGCTTTCAAGCACCATTTTGCCAACATGCTGGTCACAGTGAAATTTAGCGCAAGTCTCAATGTTTGTATCAAGTATAAAAATATTCATAGAGGTAAATTATGTAAATAAAGTATTATTGTTATTAGCGGTAAAATATTATTATTTATTCGCTGCTCATTTCCTAAGCTGAACCACATTGCTATCACCTTCCTCAATAGCGTCAATCAAGTGCTGGTGAATCATTCTGCTAGTGGCTGTTACATCTTGAAAGCCTTTGTGCCTGGTCAGTGCTTCCAGGCCATAGTTGCGCATATCTTTGCTAATAACGCCTTGCGCACCGCTCCATCCGCAAATACAGGCTACGTGATCTGAGTTAGCGCCTTTACTGCTCGCGTTAGCTCTTAGCGTGTGCCTCAAACAATGAGCTGATAATCCTGAGTTACCTGTTGCTCTTTTCAAACCTCTTTTAAGTCTTTGTGCATGAGCACTGCCAGTTGCATCATTTAGCCATTCAATAGCCTTAGGTAGGTTCGCTATTAGATAGTCCTTACCAAGCACTATAGGAACAGATCTTCGCCTGGAGTCATTCTTTACAGTTGTAGTGTCATCTGTGCCAATCCTAATCATTGGAAGGGGGTTCTTCAGCTCAGTCAGCACTGCTTCAGGGTCTAGCCTTTTAATCTCACTAGCCATTGCACCTGACTGCATCATGAAGACAAGACAAGCACTAACCGCAGGTGTTTTATGGTCTGCTAGGCAGTATTTCAAAAGCAATATTTGTTCTGACTCTGTTAGAGTGACCTTGCGTTTAACCGGGTCTAGCTTAGTTTTCTTTGTTGAACCCTTAGGCTTAATCTGCCAGCCCAGATGGTAGTTTTCACTGGCAAGCCTGAGAGCAGCCAGGCCTCTGCCATACTGCTTTCTAATACTCTGAACCTTCACGCCTCTGCTCCTTCGTTCATCCCAGAACTGTCTGAAGCCTTCATGGATAGCTTCAAGTACATTAATACTATCTATTCGGTGATCTCCTATGAAGGCAAGTAAGCGTTCCCAGTTACGCTGGACTGTCCTTCCTTCTGTGGAGTTCAGATCAATTGGACTTTCGATGAGATATTCCTGCCAGATGTCAGATAGCATCTTGGGTTTCTTTGCCCATTGTTTTTTCAGTGCTTCGTAGGCCCTCAGTGCTGCTTCTTGTTCGGCAGATAGTTTTGGTTTCCTATTAAAGTACTGTGCATCTTTGCCTTCTTCAAAAGCATCTTCCAAGCCTGGTATTGTTTCTTCTGCCCAGTCAATGAAGCCCTCTTCAGTGTGCGTGTCAAAGAACTGTCCGGGGTTAAGATGTAAAGATCGAAGTAGTTCAACTGCTGCTTTATCCAACTCAACTTCAGAGTAGTCAGAGGCATTGGTGTTTTGCATCATCTTTACCTTTAGCTCAAAAGTCTCAGTAGCTGATGCTATGGCTCTTTGTAACTCTGGCTCAGTATAATTAGTTGCTTTCAGCTTCAATGGTTTGGTGAAAGTCTTCTGGATATGGTGCAATGAGGTTGGGAAATCCCTCTGGTAATAGAGGCTGCCTTTTAGCTCTCTAATGTAACGTGGGAATTTAGTTTTAACTGACATTTGGGCTATTCCTGTAACTATTCCTGTAACTATACCAATCAATAACTATACATACAATATATATATCAATTACTTAGGTTATATAATCAATGCCTAATACAGGACCTGATGCAGGCATGACAATTGTTCATGTTGCGGTTGGTGTGATTGTTAATCGCCAGCGCCAGATTCTCATTGCCAAACGCCTGGAGAATCAGTATCAGGGTGGCCTTTGGGAATTTCCAGGGGGTAAGGTCAGGCAAGGCGAAAGTGTCCAGGATGCCCTGAAACGCGAACTTACGGAAGAAGTGAATATCACAGTGCGCGAATGTGCCAGGCTCATGCGCATCGAACATGATTACGGCGACAAGCAGGTGTTACTCGATGTTTGGTATGTCAACGTGTATTCAGGTAATGCCAAAGGATGCGAAGGACAGGAGGTGGCATGGATCGGTAGTGAGGAGTTTCCCCGTTATACTTTTCCTGCTGCCAACGAGGCCATTATCGAGGCTGTCACAAACCTTCTACATTCCCCTGAGAGTTGATATCCAGATCATCCAGGCGAAAATCCTCAGGTCCATCTTCTGCTGGAATTCTGTTACGTTCGTTGGCCCATTCGCCAAAATCAATTAACTGACATTTTTTGGAGCAAAAGGGACGAAATGTATGTGCCTGAGTCCAGGGTACGATTTTCTGACAGGTCGGGCAGTTAACCTGTTTTATACTGGTATTTTCTTGTGTAGTCATTGTTTCAAGTAGCCAGGTTTCTTTTCTTATTTTTTCATGGAATAAGTGGCTCAGCCGGTTGGGCTGCCACCATAAATTTCAGAACATCTTCGCGCATTCGGGCCAATGTTTCCAGTTTGCTGCTACGTGTTCCAGTACGGATTTGGTTATCCTCCTGAATATTTGCAGTGGCCAACTCTATGGATTCAAGTGCTTCATTATATCGTTCCATATTGATGAGCTGGATTGCCAGGGTAAAGAGTAAACCACTGTCCTCAGAATACGCATAAGCAGATTGAAGTATTGCAACTGCCTCCTCTGATTCGCCTGCCGCCATTTTGAAACGCGCCTCATTGAACAAAAACATGCCTTTGTCATTTTCTGTGGCAGATTCACCAAGGGTCTTCAGAAGTAAAATGATGAATTCTGATGAGTAAGCAGGACAGTTTTCTTCAAGAGACAAAGACACAATTTGCTGAACGGGAAAAACCAGGTTTTTCTCTTTTGGATTCAAAATGCCAGCTTTTTGCAGAACAGTCTGGGGGTTTGGGCGTTGAACTTCGGGGTTTACACAGGCCAGCGTCATCAGATGCATAGGCAACCGGACATTGTCAGGGTTGTTCTCTATCGCTTTGGTAAATACACCGGCTGCCAATATTTCGCCTTCAGGTCCATATTTTGTTAGTTCGATGGCATAAAATTCTGCATTTCGGACTGTGTTGGGAGCTGCCACATACCAGTTTTCTGCAAGGTTTATAGGGCTTGCCCAAAGCATGCTGATTCGTACTGTATTCATTACCAGCAATGCTAAGTACAGGGTACAAAGCCAAATTTTTCTGTTCTTGTCGAGTATTGCCGACTCCCATGTAAAAAATCCATATATCAGAACAAAGACTATGGCGAAAAAGGCTAGATAGTTACGATGCTGAAAATACAGTTCCAGAGGTAATACCGTAGATTCGATCAGGTGACCTGAGAAAAACCACAACAGGGCAAACAGGAGCAATGCATGCTTATCACGTTTGATAAAACCGATAACCAGCACGAGCAGCCAGGCAAGAATTGCGAGCAGTGTGCTTACAGGTGTGAACAGTGAACTGGATACAGTGATGTCCTGGAAGAGTCCTATGCTGCTTGTAGTAGGCAACAACAAAATTCCGATGTATTGCCACAAAAGCCTGGATTCACTGAGGACTCTTTCGCTCATAGTAAAAGTGAAGCGATCTGAAAAATTTGCTTGTAAGGTATCAAGGAAAATAATTGGCAAAATCAGAATGACAATAGCTGGAAGCACAAGAACTATTATTCGCCAAGACCTGAAAAGTTGACCGGTAGATAAATTCCTCAATACAGTAAATTCCAATGTCAGCAGGTAAAACACAAGAGAAGGAGCATTTTCCTTACTTAACAGTGCCATCAAACCACATAGGGCTACTACCAAAGTCATCATTAGCAACGGTGTGTAGGATTGATCATCATTGATCTTCAATCTTAGATGCAGGTAGCCAGATATGCCCATCAGCATGAAGAAATTGGACAACAATGCCATGCGTTGCACTGTGTAGAAGACTGTTGAGGTCTGCGCCGGGTGCAATGTCCAGATCAATGCAGTGACCAGGGCGATCACACCTGATTTATTGTTGCCCTGATCGAGTATTCCTGCAATGCAGTAACTGATGAAATAGATCAGTCCGGCGTTGCACAGGTGAATCAGCAGATTGACTGTCTTGAATGCCAGAGGAGATTCCGGCCATGAAGCAGCCTGAAGAGCAAAGGTTAAAAGGGAAACAGGGCGCCCGGTGGGACCGGCTTCACCCGAGAATACAAATTCCCAGAAATCACCGGATAAAAAGGAAGCCTCTTTGATAAATGCCAGCGCATCCAGATTAGGAGCATCATCAAAAATAAATAAACTGTTCAGCCCCCACCAGTAACTTACTATGCCTGCAAAAATGAGCAGACCAAGCCTGGCTGGGTGAGTTTGTATTAAGAAGCTTTTATCTTCAGACATACGTTTTTAGACACTTCAGTCATGCTCTCTAATCAACCTTATTCTCTTTCTTTTGTTTTTCTCTTTTTTAAAGCAACAGAAAGAAATATTTACCCGTTCAGAATTTGCTGATATTGCTTATGCAGATCATGTACTTGCTGCCTGAGTGTCTCCAGAGAAGTGCTGTTGTCGATTATATCGTCAGCAGCGGCGCGGCGCGGCTCTCTGGAGATCTGGGATGCCATGATTTCTCTAATTAACTCCTCACTACTGGCATCTCTTGCTTTGATTCTCTCAACCTGAATTTGTTCAGGGATATCAACCACAAGCAGCCGATCAACAAAGTCATATTGGCCAGATTCAATCAGCAATGGTACTGAGAGGATAATATAAGCGCTGTCACTTTCTGTGATCTGGCGATCAATTTCTTCACGTATGGCTGGGTGCAACAAATTTTCCAGCCAGCTTTTTTCATTATCATCACTAAAAATGAGCTCTCTCAAGTGAGTCCTGTTCAGTGTTCCGGCAGATTCTGCATTTATTGCAACTTTTTTTTCTAGAACGGTATGACCGAAATGATCAACTATTGCCTGGAAACAGGGTGAACCCGGGATTACCAACTCACGCGCAATTATGTCTGCATCGACAACCTGAATGCCCAGATCGTAGAAAAGCTTGCTCACAGTAGACTTGCCGGAGCCGATTCCGCCGGTGAGCCCTACAATGAATTTGGGGGTTTTCCTGGAGTCCTGCATGGAAAATTATCCAGGCTCTTCTTACAGAAAAATACTGTAATAAAGGGCCGTAAGGCTGTCGTTCCATAACAGTGCAATGAATCCTGCACTGGCGAGGTATGGGCCGAAAGGTATAGGGACATTTTTATCTCTGCCTAGAATGATAATCAGGCTGATGCCTACTACAGCCCCAACCAGGGAGGAAAGCAGAATGATCATCGGTAGTACTTGCCAGCCCATCCAGGCACCCAGGGCGCCAAGGAGCTTGAAATCCCCATAGCCCATACCGTCCTTGCCAGTGAGAAGTTTAAATAGCCAGTAAACTCCCCACAATATTCCATAGCCACCTATGGCACCCCACACAGCACTTTCTAGAGTAGTGATCATCCCCATACTGTTTACTAACAATCCAAGCCACAGCAGGGGTAGGGTAATGTCATCAGGAAGGAGTTGGTGATCGAAGTCGATCATAGTTAATACCACCAGGCTCCAGCAAAGCAGTAGTAAGGCCAATGTCAGCCAGTTATATCCGAACTTATAGGCAACAAGCGCGGAAATAATGCCTGTGAACATTTCAATAATTGGATAGCGTGGTGAAATAGATAATTGGCAATGTCGGCATTTTCCCCCTTGCAAAAGCCATGAAAGGACCGGGATATTTTCCAGTGCAGATATTTCATGTTTACATTTCGGGCAGTGGGAATTGGGAGTGGCCAGATTGAATCCTGGTAGGTTGGGTATTTCTGATTCCGGATTTTCAATTTCCAGCAATTCCCGGCATTGCAGTGTCCATTCTGTCTCCATCATGATGGGAAGACGGTAGATCACAACATTCAGGAAACTGCCTATTACCAGGCCAAAGGCAAGGGCTATTACCGCCAATAGAGCAGGGTTGGTGGCAAAAAATTCTGCAAATGTCATCAGGGTTTAGTGTGTCGGAGCAGAATCAGCTGACTGGTTAGACCACGGCACCAATTTGGAATATTGGCATATACATGGCAATCATCAGGCCACCTACCAGAATACCCAGAACAGCCATGATCAGGGGCTCCATCATGGAAGTCAGGCCATCCACTGCATTATCTACTTCGGCTTCATAGAAATTCGCACATTTATCCAGCATCGCATCCAGGGCACCTGACTCTTCGCCGATAGAAACCATCTGCAGGACCATGATAGGAAACAAATCGGTAGCTTTGATGGATGCCATAAGCTGTTGTCCAGAAGTGACATCGTCCCTGATTTGAAGTGTGGCATTTTTGTAAACAATATTACCCGTGGCGCCTGACACCGAAGTCAATGCTTCAACAAGAGGCACACCCGCAGCGAAAGTAGTAGAAAGAGTACGAGTGAATCGGGCAAGACAGGATGTTTCAATAATGTACCCAAATACAGGCAGTTTTAGTGAAAGTCGTTCTATACTTTCCGCGAATTTCTTTGACCGGTGTTTGGTTTCCTTGAAAATATAGCTGGCTACAAAGATTCCTCCGAGAATGTAAAGCCACCAAGCGATCATGAAATCAGAGAGCCTCATGACGTATTGAGTGAAGATAGGTAATTCCGCACCAAAACTTGAGAATGTTTCCGCAAATTGTGGAACTACCTTGATCAATAGAATGGCAGTTACGATACCAGCTACTGCCAGTACCGTGATCGGGTAACTCATAGCTGATTTTATTTTTTGCTTCAGCGCTTCGGATTTTTCCTTGTAAGTGGCAAGTCTGTCGAGCATCGTTTCCAGTGCACCAGATTGCTCACCTGATGCGACCAGATTGCAGAAAAGTTTATCAAACTGGCGTGGAAACTTTGCGATTGAATCAGCGAATTGATTACCTGCTGACACGTCGTCTCTGATAGAAAAGACAATATCCTTCATGCTTGGGTTATCAAGGCCTTCGCCGACAATTTCAAAAGATTGCACGAGAGGGATACCGGCTTTCATCATGGTAGCCAGTTGGCGAGTAAAGATGGCGATATCCATTGGTTTAATGGCTTGTTTGGAGGCGCCAAACAGGGGTTTGGCTTTTTTCTTGACTTTAGTAGGTTTGATGCCCTGTTTGCGTAACTGGGCTTTTACCATGGCAGCACTGGTGCCTTTGGTTTCACCTTTGGCAGTCTTACCCTTGGCGTCCTGTCCCTGCCAGGTGAAAGTGGCTTCTTTAACAGCTGTTGCTGGTGCGGCCATGCGGATTTTCCTCGATTTGCTTTGTTATGTTCAGATCAGTTGAATCCAGGAATACTGCTAATGTTTCTCTGACCAGGTAATTCTATTTATTTCCGCCAGACTGGTCAGTCCCTGTGCTACTTTTTCAAGGCCTGAAGTACGCAGGGTATTAAACCCTGCCTTCCTGGCAATCTCTGCTATCTGTATCGAATTTCCATCCTCCATAATAACACGTGAAAGGGCGTCCGTAATCGGTACTGTCTCTATAAGGGCTATCCTGCCCCGGTAACCGGAGTGACAGGCTTCACAGCCCGTAGGGACAAAAAGCTGACAGTTTTTCAACCGATCAAGTATAAAACCCTCCTGAATTAGTACGTTACGTGGTAAATGCAGTGGTTTTTTACATTGATTACACAAGCGTCGTACAAGTCTTTGGGCAATAATCAGGCTGAGTGACGTCGCTAAATTATAAGGAGCAATGCCCATTTCAAGCAGTCTTGCCAGGGTTTCCGAGGCACTGTTGGTATGCAATGTGGACATCACCAGATGGCCGGTTTGAGCAGCCCGGATGGCTATTTCAGCAGTTTCGGGATCTCTGATCTCACCGACCATGAGAACATCAGGGTCTTGGCGCAAAAAGGCTCTTAATGTTTCAGCGAAATCAAGGCCGATTGTTGCGTTTACAGCAACCTGGTTAATTCCATGCAAGTGAATTTCAACCGGGTCTTCGGCTGTGGCTATATTGCGTTCCTGCGTATTCAAATGCTGGAGCCCGGCGTACAGGGATAATGATTTTCCGCTCCCTGTCGGGCCGGTTACCAGAATAAGCCCCTGCTGTTTATTAAGAGCGTTTGTATAGTGCAGACGTTGTTCCCCCGAAAAACCCAGCAAACCGAGATCGAGTTGTTGCTGGCCTGAATCCAGAATACGCAGGACAGTTTTCTCTCCCCACAGTGTAGGTAATGTACTTACTCTGATATCAATGGATTGCGACCTGGATATTTTCAGTCTTAACCGGCCATCCTGGGGCAAACGTTTTTCGGCGATGTCCATTTTCGCCATGACTTTTATCCGGGATCCAATTTTCCGAGCCACGGGCAAAGGTGGTTGAGAAACTTCCCGCAATAGCCCATCTTCACGGAAACGGATTCGGGCGAATTTTTCAAAGGTTTCGATATGAATGTCTGAAACTTTCAAGCGGATGGCATCCATGAGAAGTTTATTAACAAAACGCATGACAGGCGTTTCGTCTATTATATTGTCTGCAGCAGCGTCCTCAATATCATTCGCTGACTCCAGTTCGAAGGCATTGAAATCGAGCCTGCTGTTCTCATCCTTATCAGCTAATTCTTCAGTAGTATCCAGTAGATCAAGCAGCACGGCATTGAGCTTGTGCTCTTCTATGACCACCAATGATATTTTGTAGCCAGTGTGAAATTTGATTTCTTCTACAGCGGATTCATTGGCTGGATCTGACATGCCCAGTGTTAATGTTGATCCTTGGCTTAAGAGGGGTAGAACACGATGTTTCTGGATCAAGGTCGAGTCGACAATAGCAAGTGGCATTGAGACCATATCAATAGTGCCCAGATCCATTAGAGGTAATGAAAAGTGCCTGGATGCTGCATCCGCAATTTCAATACTTTGCAGCAGGTTTTGGTCGACAAGGTATTTCACCAGAGGTATTTGCTGGCGATTGGCCCTGATGAGCGCCTGTTCGGCATTGGGTTTATCCAAAAGTTTGCCTGTTATTATCCAGTGGGAAGGGCTTAGTAAATGGGCTTTGGTATTCATCGTCCCTGATTCTTTAAAATTATGAGTAAAGCCATCCATGGCTTAATAAGCTTCATTTTAGAATATGATCACGGCTCTGCCAGGATTTTCATTGTCTAAAGTAGTAACACATGACGATTTAGTTCGGTATATGACAAAATTTGTCACTAAGTTTGAGAAAATAATTCAGGGTTTTGCTATTGATATGATATTAAACGGGTTTCGGAGGGCGGTATTTTCAAAAAACAGCCCTGAAAAAGTGAACTGGGTCATACATTTTAAATCTAAAACCTCTGGAAAATTACTGGCATAATCCTTGCTTTGAATTACGATGCTGTATCTCAAGAACCCCTTTTGGGTAGTGAGTACAATAACAAGCATGATTTTTAAACAAATTTTTTTCAGGAGAAAAAAATGATTAACATTAAACAGCAAGTTCAGAAGGGTTTCACCCTTATCGAATTGATGATCGTTATCGCGATTATCGGTATTTTGGCTGCAGTTGCGCTTCCCGCCTACCAGGATTACACAATCCGTGCAAAAGCTTCTGAATTGGTATTGGCCACAGGTGCTGCCAAGAACGTTATCTCGGAATATGCGCTGGTAAACGCCACTTTGACTATTCCAGCCACTATCTCTGTTCAGAATATCCAACAGGGCATGGTTGCATCTCTGACATGGGACGGCACTTACATTGTTGTTACTGGTAACGCAACGAGCCTGGGTCAGGAAGTTGTACTGTGGATGCAGCCTTCAGGCGACCCCTCAACTGGTATCTTGTGGATCTGTAAAGCTGGTGGTGCAGGTACTTCGTACCTACCTTCTACCTGTCAGAACTAAGACAGCGTTTTATTGTAAAATCAAAACCAGTCCTTACTTTCAGGTAGGGGCTGGTTTTTTTATTTTCACGGTTTAGAAAAAGTACCAAAGCAGGATTGCAGATGAAGGACAAAACGAATGTCATCGTTGCCGTTAGTCTGCTACTTGTTCTGTTGGCAACAACACTCATTTACTGGCCTGGTCTGAGTGGTCCATTCCTTCTTGATGACACACTGAATATCGTTGCAGCCTATGTTGGAAGTTTTGATTTCAACGAGTTGTATTACGCTGTTACACACAATAAAAGCGGAACATTTGGTCGCCCTGTATCAATATTCAGCCTGGTATTTTCCGGCATTGTCCATGGTCCTGAACCCTGGGGCTACAAGTTTCATAATCTCATCATTCACTTGATCAATGGTCTGTTGATCTTCTGGTTACTACTCAAGTTGTTGCCCAGAATTACGCCAGCACAGTCCGGGGAAAAAAGTTTCCTCATTGCAGGTCTTGTCGCAGCTATATGGCTGCTGCATCCCTTGCTGGTCAGTACAGTACTGTACGCTGTTCAGCGGATGGCCCAGCTAACTTCTCTCTTCATTCTGGTGGCCTTGCTGATCTATATCTATGCAAGGGAAGGTGCCGGAGAATCCGCATCAAGGTTTTACTGGCTGGCCTATCTGGTGTTGCCAGCCTGCACTGTACTGTCGATTCTCGCCAAGGAAAATGGCGTTTTAATTCCCCTGTATATTTTTGCCATTGAATTTATCGTTTATCGGTTTGAATATATCTCTGAATTGGCAAGAGTTCGCTTACAGTGGTTCCTCGGTTCATTCGTTGTCCTGCCTGTTTTGGCCGGGACTTTGTATCTTTTTACCCATCTTGAAAGATTTGCCAACTACACTACACGCGATTTTAATATGGGCGAACGTCTGATGACCCAGTTGCATGTGGTGGCAAGCTATATGAAGATGATCTTGCTACCGACGTTGTCAGACATGACACTATTTCATGATTACGTAGCAGTCACCAGATCCTTCGATAGTATTACGGGCGTGCTGTTTCTTGTTTTATGTAGTGCTATTTTTCTGGTTTTTTATCTATGGAAAAAGGCACCAATCCTCTCTTTCGCCATCACCTGGTTCCTGATATCTCATTTGCTGGAATCAACTTTTTTCAGCCTCGAGTTGATGTTTGAACATCGAAATTACCTGGCAGCTCTGGGGCCCTTGCTGGCACTGGTTTATTACCTGTTCAATATTCCGTCCTTGCCTAAACTTAAATACCTGAGCGTATTGTTTCTGTTACTGGTTGCAGTACTTACAACTATTCGTGTTCAGGAATGGAAAAGCGAGGAAATGATTTTACTGATCGCGGTAGCTGAACATCCCGATTCCGGGCGAGCGCAATCAGAATTAGCAACTTTCAAATTCAATCAAGGAGATTTATCAGGTGCTCTCGAACACTTATCCATGGCCCAGCAAAATAGCCCGCGAGAATTCGGGCCTGTCTTACATGAAATAGCGCTTCGATGTTCAGGTGGAACAGAAATACAGTATTTAATTGATGAGGCTATTGCCCGAGCAGAACGGTATCCCGTGACAGCGTATTCGTTAAATTCTATTGATAACTTGTTAGTGATGTTGAATGAAGGCCTTTGTCCAGAAATGGACCTGGATAAACTTTTAAGTGTGATCGAGGCTGCAGAAAGCCAGCCTGGAAACCAGCAAAGTATGTTGTCTATTGGTTTCCTGGAAAAAATAAAAGGGCAGATATACCTACTCAAGGGAGATTACGCCAAAGGCATAGAGTTTGCGCTGGCAGGCTATGATAAGACAGGCATGACTTCAATTTTAGGAAATCTTGCCAGAAATCTGATTCAATTGAACTTACTGGGCGATGCTGAATATATTATTCGTATCATGGAAAATATCAATAATGAATCCGGCGGTAGTGAAACTGTATTGATTGCCCCCCTACGTGAGCAACTCAAAATTGCGATTGCTCAGCAGGATTTACTTGAACGGCAAATTGAGACTCGGGAACAATGATATGCAAGGTAAAGATATTTCCATAGTAATTCCTGCCAAAAATGAAAGTGAAAATCTTAAGTCGCTACTCCCTGAACTTGTCAGTCTTTATCCCCAGGCCGAGATTATTGTGGTGAATGATGGGTCTACAGATGCTACTACAGCAGTTTGCGCGCAGAATAACGTCAAAGTAATCAACCACGTCTATAGCAAAGGCAACGGAGCTAGTATAAAAACCGGCGCCAGAGCTGCTGCGGGAGATATCATCGTATTCATGGATGGAGACGGTCAGCATCAACCCAGGGATATTCCAGGATTACTGGAAGAACTGGATGCAGGGACAGACATGGTGGTCGGTGCCAGAAACAAGGAATCCCAGGCCAGTGTTGGCAGATTGCTGGCCAATACTTTTTATAATAAATTGGCGAGCTGGATTTCGGGGCATAAGGTTCTGGATTTAACCTCTGGCTTCAGAGCGGTCTATCGTCAGAAATTCAGGGAATTTATCTATTTGTTACCTAACGGATTTTCTTATCCGACTACGATTACCATGGCATTTTTTCGTGCCGGTTACAGTGTCAAATACCTTCCAATAGTCGCACTATCAAGGGAAGGAAAAAGCCATATCAATATATTTAAGGACGGGGTTGGTTTCCTCATAATTATCTTCAAGATAGGGACGTTGTACTCGCCGTTAAAAATATTCATACCTACCGCACTTTGCTTTTTCATGACTGGAGTCGGATATTACATATACACATTCATAACGCGTCATTCATTTAGTAACATGAGCGCAGTATTACTGCTGACATCAGTAATTGTTTTTCTTATCGGGCTGGTTTCAGAGCAAATTACTACTCTTATGTACAAAGATACTGAATAGGCAAACGTCTTTTAATTGGTTTGAATAAAAGTTCTTCATAGTAGGTGATATTTAAAATAAGCAATGTATGCACTTCAATCTTCGAATACTACAGTTAATATTTCTTGTTGTTTTGGCAATTGTTTGTGTCGAAATTTACAGGAATACAGATATCGATCCTTTTGGGTTACGCTTTCCCAATCGAATTGAGTTACTCCTGTTATTGATAAGCAGTATTGGGCTGGGAATATTTAGCGCTACGTTGTGGAACGAGGTTGCCTATATAGTTACGGGGAAACGCAATTCCTTCAAATTAGCAATTGTTAATACCGGCCTGTTACTGATTGGGAAATATATTCCAGGAAAAATATGGGGTGTAGCTGCCCGTACTGTAGTCAACAGCAAAATGGACCTGGCTACCGGGGAAACCATATCAATATCGATAGTAGAATTTGCAAGCTCACTCCTTTTTTCATTATTCATAGGGTTCAGCTTTTTTCTTGGTTTAAAAAATGAATTCAGCAGCATTTTGTTGCTGGTTTTTTTTATAATAGGGAGCACCTTGTTCATATTCATGTTGAATATTAATAAATGGTTAGTTAAAGGAGTTTCAACTTTTTCATCCCGTATAAAGGCGCTCAATGTACCTGAAATAAGTGTATACCAGGCTTTCATTATTCTTATTCTCTTGATTGTTTATTGGGGAGTATTTGGCATTGGGTTAACGGGTATTCAATCAATCGTTGACGTTGACAACAATTTAAAAACATTCTTATTTATCTTAAGTGCCTATATTTTTTCTGTAACTGCCGGTTTCCTGGTGATTGTTGCACCAGGCGGAATAGGTGTCAGAGAAGCCACATTTACAGGTCTTTGTGCAGGTGTAATTGAAATAGACAAATTAATTGAAATGGCAGTGTATATTCGTATTTGGCTTACGCTGTTTGAGATTGTAATAGGCGCATTGAGTATAGCCATCATGGGAAAACTAAAAAATTAATGAGTGTTATTCCAGACAAAAGGATGAAAGTTCTTTTTGTTACAACCAGTTTTCCAAGATTCCCTGACGATTATGCGGGATCGTTTGTGTACAGATTTGCCTTATATCTTCAAAAAGAATTTTGTGACGTCACTGTTGTAGCGCCAGATGATAAAGAAAGCGCTGAGGCAGAGGAATTTAATGGTATTTTGGTCAGAAGATTTAAATATTATTTTAAAAAATATCAAAAGGTAGCCTATGGTAACGGCGGAATACTGGCGAATTTGAGAACATCATTACATGCCATTTTGCAATTACCGTTTTTCCTGATAGCCATGACATTCAAGACAACAAGGGAAATACGAAACTGTGATATCGTTCATTGCCACTGGCTGCCTGTTGTATTCCCTGTATTTTTGGCAAAGAAATTAACCTTTAGTTCGGCGCCAATCGTGCTGACAAACTGGGGTTCGGACACTAGATTATTGCCACTTTGGCTCCAAAGGTTTGCATTGAAGTTGGTAAATGGTTGTATTTCAACCGCTCAGGAGACTGACCAACATTTATTACGTCTGAATTATACTAATTTTATTACTGCCCCAAGTCCCATTGATGAAGATAAATTTTCAAGGCAAGTAGATGAAGTGGCTTTTAAGAATGAACTTGATATCGATCCAGGTGCAACTGTTATTTCATTTATTGGAAGATTAAATTATTTTAAAGATCCTCTTACGTTTATTCATGCATGTGAATTTCTAAAAAAAAAGGATTTTAATTTTTCTGCTTTAATTGCTGGAGGGGGTGATCTTGAAAATGAATGTCGAGAAGAAATCAAGAAAAGTGACTTGCAAAACATGGTAAAAATGCTTGGTTTCAGGAAAGACACGGAGTCTCTACTTGCGATATCAGACATGGCTGTGCATATAAGCCCTATAGAAAATACATGGGCGACAGTCATTGCTGAAGCAATGTATTGTAATGTGCCAATGATAATTACCGATGTTGGAAATACGAAAAGTACCTTCACCCATGATCTGGATTGTTATTTGGTGCCCCAGAATGATCCAGAAAGCTTAAGCAGTGCAATTGAAGCGCTGATAAATTCCGCAAGCCTGCGTGATAAAATTATCAGTGGAGGTAGGAAGTTGTTATTAAAGCATGGAAAGATTGGTAATGAATCTGCCCGAAAGACATATGATTTCTATATCAGGATGTTAAAAAAAGATGAGTAATACACTTGAAGGAAAAAGAATATTTATTACCGGTGGCGCGGGATTCATTGGAAGCACGCTTGCGGCAAAATACCTAGACGATAATCAAGTAACAATTTATGATAATTTTCAGCGTGATTCCATATCCAAGTCCAATATACTTGATCATCCTAACCTGGCTGTAATTGAGGGAGATATTCTTGATATTGATTCTTTAAATGAAGCAATAACTGATTCGAATATCATAATTCATGCGGCAGCAATAGCTGGCATTGATTCCACTGTGAGACACCCTGTAAGCACAATGGAAATCAATATGATTGGTACGGCGAATATATTACGCGCTGCCACTAAATTAAAACATGTAGAGCGATTTCTTGACTTCTCTACTTCTGAAGTCTTTGGCAGTTACGCTTTTATGGTGGATGAGAAAAGTAATACATTAACAGGAGCAGTAGGCGAAGCGAGGTGGACCTATGCGGTCAGCAAGCTTGCTGGCGAACACCTGGTTCATTCATATCATAGACAATTCGATATACCGACTGTAACTGTGCGGCCTTTTAATATCTACGGTCCTGGCCAGGTTGGTGAAGGTGCAATTAATATAATGATCAGGAAGGCACTGGCGGGCGACCCAATTTCAATTTTCGGAGATGGCTCTCAAATAAGGGCATGGTGTTTTATCGATGACATGATAGCGGCCCTTGATTTGTGCTTGACAAGAAAAGAGGCAATAGGGGAATCCTTCAATATTGGCAATAGCCGTGCTATCACCACTATATACGGACTTGCACAAACGATATGCAGGGTAATTGAATCCAAATCGGAAATTGTCTTCAGGGATCCGCTTTCTGCAGATATACAGCTGCGAATTCCAAGCACTGAAAAAATGACTGAATTATTCGGATTCAAAGCAAAGACCGATTTAGAGGAAGGCCTTAGATTGACAGCACTTTGGATTGATGAAAACTCAAAAGAACTCCCAACTATCCCTGATATATTTAATATAAGCTCTTGATAAAATTATCACGCCCAAACATTAATGATTCAGATGTAGCAGCTGTTACAGATGTTTTGTATTCTGAGTCCCTGGTTCAAGGAGTTCAGGTAAAGAGCTTTGAGGATGAATTAAAGGCATTCATTTCATCTGAGAATATAGTGGCTGTGACATCAGGCACTGCAGCTCTGCATTTATGTTTGATGGAACTTAATGTTGGGCCGGATGATGTCGTGTACATTCCTGATTATACATTTGTGGCAACGGCAAATGTGGCAAGAGTGGTCAAAGCAAATATTGTACTGGTTGATGTGGATCTGGATTCATATTGTCTATCTCCGGAAGCTTTTTCAAAACGAGTAGCAGAAACCAGGCACAAGTATGAGAAAGCCTATGTTATACCTGTGATGGAGTTTGGTTGTCCGATTAAATCCGTGGATATTTCTGCTATCTGCCACAGTGAGAATATAGAAATTATTGAAGATGCGGCTTGCGCTCTCGGTGCGCAGTCAGATGGAAACAAAATTGGATCAAATAGCCGGTATTCCTGTTTTTCATTTCATCCCAGGAAAACTGTCACTACAGGTGAAGGTGGCTTCATAGCGACCAATGATGAAAATATTGCGGCTAATTTGCGTTCATTAAGAAATCACGGATTGAAGCCTGATGATAAAGGTGGTTATTGTTGCGAAAAAGCGGGCCTGAATTATCGCCTCACTGATATAGCCGCTGCATTGGGAAGATCACAATTAAAAAGGTTGCCGGATTCATTACAAACCCGAAAGCAACTGGCAGCATTTTATTATGAATACCTGGGCTCCAATAAAAAGTTTCGATTGCCCGCTGACATCCCAGGTCATAGCTGGCAATCTTTTGTAGTGCAATTACCGCCCGACAGACTTAATTTGGATATTATTAAAAAAATGAAAGATAAAGGTATTGAAACCAGTATTGGAGCCTATAGCCTTTCCCTGCAGCCAGCGTACGCTTCCCTGGATGATACTGAGCTGGTTAATTCAAAGCACCTGGCCAGGCATGGTCTTGCCATTCCACTTTGTCATACCTTATGTGAAGAAGACATCAAGAATATTTCTACAAGTCTAATTAACTCGGTAGAAGAATAGGTAGAAAATGGGTAGAAAATAGGTATGAAGAAGATACTGATACTTGGCAAAGGAGGGACCGGCAGAGAGTTATTCAGTTGGTTAAGCGGGGAACACCCTGTCGCAGGATACCTGGATGATCAAAAACAGGATGCTGATATTCTGGCCGAAATAGCAAGTTGGCAAACTTACCAGGAAAACTACGAGTTTGCGGCCGCGATTGGTAGTTATAAAACCATGCAAAATAGATGGTCGATACTTCGTGATATATCCATAGAGTTATTCCCTCCGTTAGTCCCGGCTTCTTGCAATATAGAGAGTAAATACAAAAAGCATGGTTTGATTATTTTTCCAGGCACTCATCTGACGTGCGATTTGGAGATTGGGATGCATGTTTTTATTTATCATAACTGCGTTGTTTCCCACGATACCAGTATTGGAAATTACACAATGCTTGCAAATTCGGTTACTGTTTCAGGGAACTGTACTATAGGGGAGCGGGTATATATTGGGGCAGGAGTGACCATCAATGAAGGGTTAACAATTGGGGACGACAGTATTATTGCTTCCGGTGCTACGGTTATAGGTGATGTGCCTGCCAATTCAATTTATATTTCAAAGAAAGAGTTACGGGAAAACAGATATTTGTAGTGGGTGCACTTTCGCAGTAAATATCGGCTGACTATTAATAAAATTTGGTACTGAAATGAATAAATTCGCACTTATAGGTGCTTCAGGATATATCGCACCACGACATATGAGGGCGATTAAGGAATCAGGCAATGATTTAGTTGCAGCGCTTGATCCTAATGATTCTGTTGGAGTAATTGACAGTTTCTTTCCTGGTGCCTTTTTTTTTACGGAATTTGAAAGATTTGATCGTCATATTGATAAAATGCTGCGAAAGGACGATGCTCCGGGTATTGATTACATATCGATTTGTTCGCCTAATTATCTTCATGATTCACATGTGAGATTTGCACTGCGTTCTAATTCAGATGCCATTTGCGAAAAACCCCTAGTATTGAACCCTTGGAATATAGATGGCTTGATTAATATTGAAAAAGACACGGGCAGAAAAATTCATACAATACTTCAACTTCGTCTCCATCCTGAAATTATTGCATTGAAGGAAAAAGTGGAACAAGGCAAAAGAAATGAAAAATATGATGTTGAACTTACGTATATAACATCAAGAGGTAGGTGGTACCTTCAGTCCTGGAAGGGCGATGAAAAGAAATCTGGTGGAATAGCCACTAATATTGGCGTTCATTTTTACGACATGCTGCACTTCGTTTTCGGGGAAGTACAAGAAAATATTATTCATTTACGCAGTGAATCCAAATCAGCAGGATATCTTGAATATGAGCATGCAAGGGTTAAGTGGTTCCTGTCTGTTGATAATAATGACTTGCCTGAAGATGTAATGGAAAGTGGCAAGCGCACATACAGAACAATTACAGTGAACGGTGAAGAAATAGAGTTTTCCGGAGGGTTTGAGGATCTGCATAATCACAGTTACCTTGAAATACAGGCTGGTAGAGGATTTGGCGTTGAAGAAAATCGTATAGCCATCGAAACAGTAGCGGATATACGAACGAATCCGCTATCAAGTACAACTGGGGCCGAATACCATCCCTTTATTACCAAAAATAAAGAGTATTAATGTCATATTTTGCACATGAAACTGCCTGTATAGATACGGGTGCTGTTATTGGTGAGGACACCAGCATATGGCATTTCTCGCATGTTTGTTCTGAAGCAAAAATTGGTCAAAACTGTACGTTAGGCCAAAACAGTTACGTGGGCTCTAAAGCTGTCATTGGTAATAACGTAAAAATTCAGAATAACGTGTCAATCTACAATGGTGTAGTACTAGAAAATGATGTTTTTTGTGGCCCGAGTGTGGTGTTTACCAATGTTTACAATCCAAGGGCTTTTATAGAAAGGAAGACCGAATATAAAAATACAGTGATTCAACAGGGAGCAAGTCTGGGTGCCAATTGTACGATTCGTTGCGGTGTGCAAATTGGCAGTTACGCTTTCATTGGTGCCGGAGCGGTTATTTTGGATGATTTCCCTGATTATTCCCTGGTTGTCGGAAACCCAGGGAAACAAATTGGCTGGATCAGTAAATATGGCGAAAGATTAGCCCTGCCCCTGGAGGGTCAAGGAGACGCAGTTTGCCCTCATACAGGTGAAACTTATGTTTTGGAAGGACACACTCTAAACGTCAAGCAAAAAGGCGATTAAGTTGCATTTTATTGATCTTCAATCCCAATACGCTTTACTAAAACCCAGAATAGATTCAAGAATTCAGCAGGTTCTTGATCACGGGATTTTTATTAATGGGCCTGAAGTTAAGGAACTTGAAAATCGTTTACAGGAGCACCTTAAGATAAAGCATGCGATTGCATGTGGAAATGGAACGGATGCTCTGGTGCTCAGTTTGATGGCTTTAGGGATAAAAAACGGGGATGCTGTTTTTTGCCCTTCTTTTACCTTTTTTGCAACTGCCGAAGCCATTGCTTCTTGCGGTGCTATGCCAGTTTTTGTGGATAGTGAAATTGATACATTTAATATATGTCCAAACAGCCTGGAAGAGGCTGTTAAAGAAGTGCAAAAAGACGGGAAATATAACCTGAAGGCTATTATTGCTGTCGATTTGTTTGGACTGCCCGCCAATTATTCTTTAATAAATAAAATAGCAAATCGATATAACATGAGAATCCTCGAAGATGCCGCCCAGAGTTTTGGTGGTGAATTTGAAGGTGCCAGGGCAGGGGCTTTTGGAGACATAGCGATAACCAGTTTTTTCCCTTCCAAACCATTGGGCTGCTATGGGGATGGAGGTGCCGTATTCACAAACGACGATGGATACGCTGAAACTATTAGATCCCTTGCCCATCATGGCAAAGGGAGTAATAAGTACGACAACATACGTATAGGAATGAACAGTAGGCTGGATACAATACAGGCCGCCGTATTATTGGAAAAATTGAAGGTATTGCCAGATGAAATAACCTTACGAGAAGAAGTGGCTAACCAGTATAGTAAAAACCTGGAAAGTGTTGTCGAAACACCAGTTATTCCAACCGGCTATATTTCAAGTTGGGCGCAATACACAGTCAAATCTCCCGAGCGTGACAAGATCAAGGATACACTTGTTCAGAAAGAAATACCGGCGATGATTTATTATCCGAAATGTATGCATCAGCAATCAGCTTTCACGCAATCAGAGGGTACCTTCGTCGCCGCTGCTAACCTGGGAAAATCTGAAAATCTGAGTGGCGAAGTGTTGAGTTTACCAATGCATCCCTATATTCATGAAAAAGACATTGAAATTGTCTGTGAAGCCGTAAAATCAATCCTGGATTAGTATTGCTTGACTTGCTTGTCCCTGCTATGCGTAAAATTGACTGAATAAAAGGTAATCAGTCATATTCGCTTGGAAGATTTGTCACAATATTTGAATTCTCACTAATTTCTCATCGGAGCAGAAAATGAAAAACTTTAAAAAGAGTGCGCAGGCTTTCCCCCTTATCTTGCTGGTATTGTTGTTATCAGGTTGTTCTTCCACGAACATGAACACCGGATGGATGGATATGTCAGGTAGTTTCGATGGTTGGACTATGGTTGGCGATGCCAACTGGCGTATTGAAAACGGTGAATTTATTGCAGATTCATCTACAGGGATCAGTCACTTGTTGACAGAAGAAAGTTTTGATGATTTTCAGATTCAACTGGAATTCTGGAACCATGAAGGCGCTAACAGTGGCGTATTCCTGCGTATCTCAGATCCAGAGTCTATCAATGACAGAAACTCCTATGAAGCCAATATCTACGATGACCGTCCCGACCAAAGCGGCCGTACAGGAGGCGTTCCAAACTTCCTGCCCCCGATGGCCGTATTGGATACCTGGGACCGCTGGAATACTTACGATATAACGCTGGATGATGACAACATCAAAATCGTTTTGAATGGCGTAACTACTGTTAACAGTACCGACAGTAATTTCAGAAGAGGCCCGCTTTCTCTCCAGTATGGAGCTGGCACTATTAAATTTCGCAATGTAAGAATAAGAAATCTATAACTTATATTGGCGAATTTGGTTCGCCAATATAAAGTGTAATTGAAATGTGTATAGGGGCGTACGGTTGTACGCTCTTTTTTATTGTAGTACGGAAGAGGGCGCTGCCCGATGTCCGCCAATGAAAGGCGGAGCCTTCCCAATAAAATATGGTGTGAGTGAGTGCGGCAGATAAAGCTAAAGTCCTACACCTCAACTAAAGAGCATAGTGAAATCTGTAGCCTGTATATGCTTGGTTAGTGAACCAAACGAAATATAATCCACGCCGGTTTGGGCTACATAGATGGCTGATTCGATGGTGTAACCTCCCGATGCTTCCAGCTTCGCTTTCCCGTTATTGATCTTCACAGCCTCGTGCAACATCTCCAGAGTATGGTTATCCAGTAAAACACTATCGGCGCCTGCGGTCAGTGCTTCCCTGAGCTGGTCATGGGTTTCCACTTCCACTTCTACCTGCCTGTCCGGATGTAGTTTGCGGGCGTTTTCTATGGCGTTGGTGATATTTGCACAGGCTTTGATGTGGTTTTCCTTGATCAGGAAGGCATCGAAAAGACCAATACGGTGATTGGAGCAGCCGCCGACCTGTACCGCGTACTTTTGCGCCAGGCGCAAACCTGGAATGGTTTTACGGGTATCAAGAATTTTGACACTGGTATGTTGTACCAGGTCAGCCAGTGTTTTTGCACTTGTAGCCACACTGGACAGCGTTTGCAGAAAATTAAGCGCGGTACGTTCGGCCGTTAACAAAGAACGGGATTTGCCTCTGGCAATGAAAATCACATCCTGTGGACTGACGGAATCACCGTCATGTTGTTGCCAATCCACTTGTATGCCCGGATCAACCTGATTGAACACGGCATTAATCCAGGGCTTGCCACATAGAGTGGCATGCTGGCGACAAATGACCGTGGCAGTCGCCTCATGTTCGGCAGGAACTAGCTCAGCAGTGATATCACCACTGCCGATATCTTCTTCAAGGGCTCTGCGAACAGTTTCCTCTAATCCTTCGAGTAATGGATTGTTCATGGAATATTAGGCTATAAAATTGGAATATCAGGAAAAGGGATAATTTCGGCGTAGTTTGGATCAGTTTGAATTATTTTGTAAGATGTCTAAGAGTGAGTTGGGTACCCTGCTGAACGAACTCAATTTGCCGCAAGGCGCTCATGCCCAATAACACCATGCTTTCATGCATAGCCGGATTGATACTGGCACGCACATTGTACAGCGTAATATCACCAAGTTTGAGCTCATCAATCATGGTGCTGTATATGGGTATCAGTCCATTGGCCGTGATGGCCTGGCTCTGGTAGCCGTATTCCAGTCCGGTAGCTTCTGCCAATCCGGCAGGTATCACAACATCCGTAGCTCCCGTATCCAAAATGAATTCTGCTTCTATATTATTAACCAATCCGGTTATTACATATTGGCCCTGACGATTACTTTGCAGAACCACTTCGGTTGCACCAGTCGCATTGATGATAGATTCAGGGTTGCTGTTCGGGTTTCGGGCATTGTTCAGAAAACCATCAAAAAATGTCGTCATCAATACCAGAGCGAGCACAAATCCGGCAGCAATCATGCCAGTGCCTATGCGTTTGCTTTCCTGTTGCGGATCCGGGGTCTTCATAATCAGAGGTTCCCTAGACGCATTATAAACGTCGTGTCCTTGGGTTAATATGCAGTTATGGAAATAAAAAATCATCTACTGCAGCAAGCTCGGCAGCTCCAATCCCCTAATTTCGGCGAACGCCCGGAAGGTGAGCAAATCAGTCTGCTGGTCATTCACAATATCAGTCTACCGCCGGGTGAATATGATGGCCCCTACATTGATGACTTATTCTTAAATCAATTGGACTGCTCGCTCCATCCTTATTTTGCCCGCCTAAAGGATTTGCGAGTGTCCTCGCACTTGATGATTAACAGGGCAGGGCAAGTAACGCAGTATGTGCCTTTTAACCTGAAAGCCCATCATGCTGGAGAATCGAGTTTTGAAGGCCGCACACAGTGCAATGATTTTTCTGTTGGTATTGAACTGGAAGGCTGTGATGAAGAAGCATTTACGCAGGCCCAGTACGACATGCTGGCAACAATAACTGGCTACCTGCTGGTTGCATATCCCGGGATTACGCCGGATCGAATTGTCGGTCATTCGGATATCGCGCCTGAGCGTAAAACCGATCCGGGCCCTTGTTTTGATTGGAGTCTTTTTCGCAGTTTTCTTGAGAATGAGTAGGTAGTTCTTAATTTGTTTATTGGGATTGTTTACTACATTGCCCGGCCTCTGTAATTTTAGGGGTTTCATGCGCGTGAGTAATCTGAAAAAAACAATTATGTAGTTATACTACAAAATCAATGAGTTAAGTTGGTAAATTCCTGTTATTTCAAGTATTATTGCGCGCGAATGTAAATTTACTACAGACTTATCTGACCAGACACCATTCCATGTGATCCATGGAACATAAGAAAAAAAGCTCTGGCGGGGAATCGTCCTCTCGGGACGGATTATCCTGAAGCGGCAAAACAGCCATTTTAGAGAATAAGACTAAAAATTGCCTTCTGGCATCTACCAGCTGGCACCATCTAATAGCAGAACTGCAGAACTTGAGTAGCACTATGGCTGAAAAATACACAGACGTTGATCCTATTGAAACGCAGGAATGGCGCGATTCCATTTCTTCCGTAATTCGCAACCAGGGCATGGATCGTGCCCAGTTTCTCCTCAAAAGCCTGATCAGCAAGACTACTGAATCTGGCCAGCAGTTACCTATAGATTCACTCACCACGCCTTACCGCAACACCATTCCTGTAGAAGAAGAAGACAGGATTCCTGGTGACATGTTCATGGAACGCAGCATCCGGGGACTGGTGCGCTGGAATGCACTGGCCATGGTCATGCGAGCAGGCACACTCGGGTATGATCTTGGCGGCCATATATCCACATTTTCTTCAGCAGCTACACTTTACGACGTTGGTTATAACTATTTCTTTCGTGGGGAAACTGAAGACCAGCCTGCTGATATTGTTCTCTTTCAGGGACATGCGTCTCCAGGTATTTATTCCCGGTCATTTATTGAGGGACGCCTTAACGAAAAACAGCTGGATAAATTCCGCCAGGAAGTGGATGGTGATGGTCTGTCTTCTTACCCCCATCCGAAATTGATGCCTGACTACTGGCAGTTTCCTACCGTCTCCATGGGGCTGGGACCGCTCCAGGCAATCTACCATGCCCATGTCATGAAATACCTGGATAACCGTGAGTTGGTGAAACAAGGTGATCGTCAGATATGGGCTTTTCTGGGCGACGGTGAATGTGACGAACCGGAATCATTGGGTGCTATCGCGGTTGCAGCCCGAGAGGGACTCGGCAATCTGAATTTTGTTATCAACTGCAACTTGCAGCGATTAGACGGCCCGGTGCGTGGTAACGGTAAAATCATTCAGGAACTGGAAGGTATATTCCGTGGTGCCGGCTGGAATGTCATCAAGGTGGTATGGGGCAGGCACTGGGACGCTATTCTGGCAAAAGACACAGAAGGTCTATTACAGGCCAGGATGGATGAAATTGTTGATGGTGAATTTCAGAATTTCAGTGTCAAGGGAGGTGCCTATGCCCGTGAAAAGTTCTTCGGCACTGATCCCCGCTTACTGAAAATGGTGGAGCATCTTTCTGATGTTGAATTGATGAAACTTAATCGCGGTGGGCATGACCCCTTTAAAGTGTATGCGGCCTATAAAGAAGCAGTGGATTGCACCGACAGGCCCACCGTCATACTGGCCAAGACCATCAAAGGTTACGCCTTCGGTTCTGCGCAGGGTGCCAATGCGACACACTCCACCAAGAAACTCAGCCTTGAAGAACTGAAAATATTCCGGGACAGGTTTGGTATTCCTATACCAGATGACAAACTGGAAGCGATTCCCTATTACCGTCCTGCTGAAGGTTCGCCTGAGATGGAGTACCTGCGCAGAATGCGCGGCAAGTTAGGTGGTACATTGCCTAGCCGGCGAGCGAAAAGCCAAAAGCTCAAAGTACCAAAGCTGGATGCTTTCGATGCGCAATTGAAGAGTACAGGTGACAGGGAAGTATCCACTACCATGGCGTTTGTACGTATGCTTTCCAGCCTGGTCAAGGACAAGGAAATTGGTCAGCGTATAGTGCCTATCGTCCCTGATGAGGCAAGAACTTTTGGCATGGAAGGTCTGTTTCGCCAGATTGGTATCTATTCGGCTAAAGGCCAACTCTATGATCCTGTTGATGCAGGTCAGGTCATGTTTTATCGGGAGGATAAAAAAGGTCAGTTACTGGAAGAGGGCATTAACGAAGCGGGCTCCATGAGTTCATGGCTATCTGCTGCCACCTCCTACAGTGTGCACAACTATCCATTAATTCCTTTTTATATCTACTACTCCATGTTTGGGTTTCAGCGAGTCGGTGATTTGTGCTGGGCTGCAGGAGATCTACAGGCGAGAGGATTTTTGTTAGGTGCCACTGCTGGAAGGACTACGCTGAATGGCGAAGGGCTACAGCATCAGGACGGACACAGTCACTTGATGGCAAATACCATTCCAAACTGTGTGTCTTATGACCCCACTTATTCGTTTGAACTGGCAGTTATCATTCAGGATGGCATCCGTCGTATGTACGAAAACGATGAATCTGTTTTCTATTACATCACTACGATGAATGAAAACTACACCCACCCTGATATGCCCAAGGGTGCTGAAGAAGGCATCCTAAAGGGGATGTATCTGCTGGAAGACGGAGACAGCAAGGATTACAAAGTCAATGCGGGTAAAGGCAAGAAAGCCAACCAGGTCAGGCTGCTAGGCAGTGGTACTATTTTACGGGAAGTTCAGGCAGCGGCAGAAATTCTGCGTAAGGATTATAAAGTGGCAGTTGATGTCTGGAGTACAACCAGCATGAATGAACTAGCCCGGGACGGACTGTCCGTGGACCGCTGGAATATGCTGCATCCGGAAGAAACGCCAAAAGTGTCTTATGTGGAAGAATGCCTTTCCGCAAAAGAAGGTCCGGTTATCTCGGCTACGGATTACATGAAGCTGTATTCAGACCAGATCCGTGCATTTGTTCCAGCACCCTACAAAGTATTGGGAACAGATGGTTTTGGTCGTAGTGACAGTCGTGAAAAATTGCGTCACTTTTTTGAAGTTAACAGTAGCTATATAGTTGTGGCAGCATTAAGCGAACTTGTAAAAACAGGCAGCCTCGAGGCCAAAGTTGTGAGTGCTGCCATTAAAAAATTCAAGCTGGATCCGGAAAAAATAAATCCACTATTGGCTTGAATTAGTAAAATAAAAAAAGATAAAAGAAGAAAAGATTAAAGAATTTTTGGAGTAAGAAAAACGTGGCAGTTGAGAAAATACAGGTTCCAGACATTGGTGATGAACAGGAGGTCGATGTTATCGAAATCCTGGTGTCGCCTGGAGATGATGTCAGTGAAAATGACTCGCTCATCGTGCTGGAAAGTGACAAGGCTGCCATGGAAATTCCTTCACCTAAATCGGGAGTGGTAAAAGAAGTCCTGGTTAAAGTAGGTGATCAGGTATCCCAGGGTGCCTATATTGTCAGTATTGACGTAGGTGCCAATACTGGCAGTGCAGAACCAGAGTCTTCTGAAGATTTGTCTGTTGTAGAAACTTCTGCTCAGGAAGCCCCCGCAAAGAATTCAATCGCAGAAGAAGCCGTAGAAGAACCAACTGCAGTTGAGGTAAATCCGGTTCCAACCGGGTCTGTGTCAGTTCAAGAAATTCGTGTACCTGACCTGGGTGGTGACAGTGACGTGGAAGTCATTGAAATCCTGGTAGCCGAAGGCGATGTAATCAGTGCAGAAGATGGTTTGGTGACACTGGAAACCGACAAGGCGGCAATGGATATTCCATCACCTGCTGCAGGCAAGGTGCTTGCCATCAAACTGAAAGTGGGCGACAAGGTGAATGAAGGCGCCCTGGTTCTGGAATTGGAAGTCACGGCTGCTAGTTCAGATTTTGCAGCAGCACCAGTAGTTGAAGAATCTCAACCTGAATCAAAAGCTGTTGAAAGTCCGCCTTTGGCGCCTGCACCATCAGGTGAACAGGAGCTGGTGGAAATCAAGGTGCCTGATCTGGGTGAAGACAGTGATGTTGAGATCATAGAAATTCTGGTTACTGTTGGCGATGAAATTAAGAAAGAAGAGGGCCTGATTACTCTGGAAACAGACAAGGCAGCCATGGATGTTCCCTCACCATCAGCAGGTGTGGTGAAAGCGATTAAAGTGAAAATAGGTGACAAGGTTTCACAAGGTTCGGTCATATTAGACCTTGAAACGACAGCATCAGAGTCTGCAGCAGGAGATAAAGCATCACCGGCACCGGAACAAACAGCACCGGTAGCAGAAAAGCCGCAGGCTACAAGTTCAACGGCACAGCAATCGGTAGTAGCAACAGTCAGCAATCGTGGCGGTGAAATATACGCAGGTCCGGCAGTCAGGAAACTGGCCAGGGAATTGGGTGTTGATTTGGCCAAAGTAGCTGGCTCTGGTTTCAAAGGCAGGATAGTCAAGGAAGATGTGGAAGTTTACGTGAAAGGCGTCATAAAAGGCGGCGCAGCCACTGTTTCGACGGGTGGTGGGTTACCAGGCATCGAGGACATCGATTTCAGCAAGTTTGGTGAAGTCGAGGAAGTTGAAACTTCCAAGATGCATCAGGTGATTGCAAGAAACATGTCACGCAATTGGTTGAATGTACCGCATGTCACACAATTTGATGAAGCCGATGTCACAGAACTGGAAGAATTTCGCCAGTCTCAAAAAGCCCTTGCCGAAAAGAAAGGCATCAAGCTCACACCGTTGCCCTTTATAGTGAAAGCCTGTGCTCACGCACTCAACGAATATCCGCAATTCAATGTATCCCTGCATTCATCTGGCACAAAATTGATCCAGAAAAAATATGTCCACATTGGCATAGCCGTAGCCACTCCTGCAGGGTTGATGGTTCCGGTTTTGAAAAATGTTGATCGTAAATCAATATGGGAAATTGCTACAGAAATTGCGGAGTTGGGGGAAAAGGCTAAAAACAGAAAATTGTCAAAAGAAGATATGCAGGGAGCCTGTTTCACAGTTTCCAGCCTGGGTAACCTGGGCGGCACTGGATTCACACCCATAGTGAATGCGCCGGAAGTAGCTATCCTGGGAGTGTCGAGGACAGCTGTAAAGCCGGTGTATATAGAGGGTGAATTTGTCCCGCGTAAAATGCTTCCATTTTCCCTGTCTTATGATCATCGGGCTGTTAATGGTGTTGATGGCGGAATGTTTTGCACCTTTCTTGGAACATTGCTGGATGACATCAGGTTGCTTGCACTCTAGACCTGGATACAGGGATAAAAGATAAAAGATAAAAGATAAAGGATAAAAGCCAAAATCAAAGTAAATCCTGACCTTTATCCTTCATCCTTTATCTTTTATCCTGTAAACATTATTTAAATTTCATGAGGTTATCTGATGCCTACATTTGATATTGTTTCTGAAGTCGACATGCATGAAATGACTAATGCTGTAGACCAGGCTGCGCGAGAAATAGGCAATCGTTTTGACTTCAAGGGCATTGATGCCGAATTCAACCTGAATGGCGATGTGGTCGCCATTTCTGCTGAAGTGGATTTCCAGATTCATCAGATGCTGGATGTACTTCAGAACAAGATGGTAAAGCGAGGCATTGATATCGCCTGTTTGAAAACGGCAGATGTAGAGTTGGTTGGTCAGAAGGCGACCATGCAGGCAAATGTACAGCAGGGCATTGAGTCTGAAACAGCTCGTTCAATCGTCAAGAAAGTGAAAGAGAAAAAAATGAAAGTGCAGATTGCCATTCAAGGAGACAAGCTTCGTGTTACAGGGAAAAAGCGCGATGACTTGCAGGCGGTAATTGCAATGCTTAAGGAAGAGAATTACGGATTGCCTCTACAATTTAATAATTTCAGGGACTGAAACTTTTCCATACTCTTCTAAAATTGGTTTACAAAAAGTTGCTTTTAAACAAACTTTTTTAGGCTAGATCAGCCTTGTATATACAGGTCTAATTCTCGCATTATTGCGTATTTACTGTGATAATCGGCGGCTTTCCCGCGCAAGAGCGCAAAATATAGACACCAGATTCAAATAATGAACAAAAGTAAGCGAAACTCACTTCTCATGGCGGCCGGTGTAACACTGGTCGTGACTTTGTGGATGCTGAGTGGACTGGGCAGCAGCCCGGCGGATTTCAGCACTGAGACAGGGCTTGCCAATGACAATGGCGAGCTCATGCTTGTGCGTGTTGAACAGATTCGTTCAAGTGAAATTGAAAAACTGGTCACCGTGAGTGCCAGAACAGAACCCAATCGCTTTGTTCGCTTGAAAACCGAAACGGATGGCGCGGTTGTCCGGTTGGGTGTGGAAAGAGGAAGTCCTGTCAGCGCCGGTGAAACAATAATCGAACTGGATTTACGCGATCGCATGGCGCATCTCACTGAAGCCGACTCCCTCGTCGTACAGCGCGAACTGGAATTGGAAGGCAGAAAGAACCTTCTCAGCCAGCAGTTTGCGTCCCAGGCAGAACTGGCTGAGGCACAAAACAAACTGGACAGTGCTCGGGCTGCAAAAGAACGCATTTCCCTGGAGATCCAGGATACATCCATAAGGGCGCCCTTTGACGGCTTGGTACAAGAGCGCAATGTAGAAATCGGCGACTTCGTGCGAACCGGCGACGCAGTTGTCGACATTGTTGATATTGATCCTCTGATTATTGCCGGTGAAATCAATGGCAAAGAAATCAGTGAGCTGCGTGTTGGTGGTACCGGATCTGCGAAGTTGGTAGACGGCACAGTGCTGGTCGGAACGATTCGTTACCTGGCTCCTGTAGCGGATGAAAACACACGTACTTTTCGGGTCGAACTGGCAGTGGAAAACTCGCAATATGTGCGTGCAGGATTAACAGCAGAGCTGCAACTGGCTGGTTCCAGAATTTCTGCCCATGACATTTCACCTTCACTACTGACCCTGGCTGATGATGGCACTATCGGTATCAAAGCAGTCAATGCTTTGAATCGGGTTCTGTTTTATCCCATTGAAATAGTTGGCTCTTCTGAAAGTGGAATCCTGGTAACTGGTTTACCTGAATCAGTAAGGGTTATTACTGTAGGTCAGGGCTTTGTTACGGTAGGACAGGAAGTAAACCCCGTCGCGTATTCGGCACTGGAAGACAATTCGAGTTATGAACGCGTTAATTAGTGCCTTTATCAATCGCCCCAGGCCAGTCATTCTGGTCCTGGCCCTGCTTATAGTTGCAGGTATTACCAGTTATGTGTCGATTCCCAAGGAAGCGGAACCCGACATTGATATACCCCAGATCTACGTCAATATTATTCATGAAGGAATTTCCCCTGAAGATGCCGAGCGCTTGCTGCTTAGGCCTATGGAAACCGAACTGCGCTCCATAGAAGGGCTTAAGGAATTGCGTGCCACCGGATCAGAAGGAAGCGGTGTGATCATTCTGGAGTTTGATGCCGGATTTGATGCCGACCAGGCGCTGACAGATGTGCGGGAAAAAGTGGATCTTGCCCGAAATGAATTGCCAAGTGATTCAGAAGAGCCCTTTGTTCAGGAAATCAACACCTCTCTTTTTCCGGTGCTGGTAGTAATGCTGCATGGTGATGTGCCTGAACGTACTCTGGTTACACTTGGGCGGAATTTACGTGACACTGTGGAAGGCATACCCGGTGTACTGTCAGCGGATATAGGTGGTGACCGCGAAGAATTATTGGAAGTGATCGTCGACCCGGTAGCTCTTGAAAGTTACAACATTAATTACGCTGATCTCATCAGTTATGTCAGTCGAAACAATCGCCTGGTAGCAGCTGGTGCATTGGACAGTGGGGAAGGGCGTTTTGTGGTCAAGGTGCCGGGGGTTATAGAAGACCTCCAAGATATTCTTACTTTGCCAGTGAAAACAGACGGCCTCAAAACAGTTACTTTTCAGGATGTTGCTTCTATAAGACGTACCTTCAAAGACCCCACCAGTTTTGCCAGACTCGATGGCCAATCCTCAATTGCCCTGGAAATCACCAAACGAGCTGGTGCGAACATCCTGGATGTAGTAGATACGGTTAAAGAAGTTGTTCTTGCCGAGCAGGAAAACTGGCCGGAAAATGTAGAGATCACATTTACCCAGGATAATTCTGAACAGGTTCGTCTCATGCTCAATGACCTGATCAATAACGTCGCCATTGCCGTCATCCTGGTCATGATAGTGATTCTTGGTGCTCTGGGTATGCGCTCAGCAGGCCTGGTTGGACTCGCTATTCCCGGGGCCTTCCTGACCGGTATCCTGGCTATCTATTTGATGGGTTACAGCATGAATATCGTCGTGTTGTTCTCACTGATCATGGCCGTGGGTATGCTTGTTGATGGCGCCATCGTTGTGGTGGAACTGGCCGAAAGGAATATTAAAAACGGTTACAGCCCGAAACTGGCTTTCATGGAAGCTGCCAAACGCATGGCATGGCCGATCACTGCATCTACTGCAACCACGCTCGCTGTGTTCATGCCACTTTTGTTCTGGCCAGGGCTGATTGGTGAGTTCATGAAATATTTACCCATCACATTGCTGGTAACCCTGGCAGCTTCTTTATTCATGGCGCTGTTATTCGTTCCAACAGTAGGTGCGATGCTTACACATAAGAGTGATGTAACTGATCTCTCTACAGCAACCGCCATTGAAGAAGTGGACTATTTGACAGAGGGCAGACAAAACCTGGGAGAAATAACCGGTTTTACTGCATTTTATATTCGCTTTATTCGCAAGGCCCTCGCCCGTCCCGGGTTGGTGATTGGAATCGCTTTTGCATTTTTGTTTGGCACATTTGGCCTTTACCGTGTAATGGGAAGTGGCGTCGAGTTTTTCACCGACGTGGAGCCCGAATTTGCGGTACTCAATATTCATTCCCGTGGCGACCTGTCAGTGTTTGAAAGAGACGCACTGGTGCGGGAAGTTGAAAATCGTATCCTGGACATGGAAGAGTTTGAGTCTGTATACACACGCAGCGGTATAAGCCTTGGCAATGATATTGACGAGGATGTTATTGGCCGCATACAGCTGTCTCTGGTTGACTGGGAGCAGCGGCGCCCGGCTGCACAAATCATGGATGAAGTACGGACACGTACAGTCGATATTCCCGGTATTATCGTCGAGCCCCAGGTTCAGGAATCAGGTATTACTTCCGGCAAACCTATACAACTGGAATTATCGGCTATCAATACAGAAATATTGCCAGAAGCCATAGAACAATTAAGAGCCGGCATGATTGAGCTTGGCGAATTCATTGATGTTACCGATTCCAGACCTCTGCCGGGCATAGACTGGATGATTAAAGTCGACCGTCAGGAAGCGGCCCGTTTCGGTACTGATATCAGCACAATAGGTAACGCTGTACAGCTTATTACCAATGGCATCATGCTGGGAGACTATCGGCCTGACGATGCAGATGATGAAGTGGATATTCGGGTACGTTTTCCAAAGACCATGCGCAATATTGGCATGCTGGACCGGCTTACAGTTAATTCATTGATGGGAAATGTGCCGGTCAGTAATTTTATGACACGGGAAGCCTCACCAAGAGTTGGTAATATCCAGCGTACCGATGGTAGTCGCGTTTTGAATATAGCCGCTGATGTGCCAGAAGATGTGCTGGCTGATGATAAAGTGCAGCAGTTGCAGGAATGGTTGGCCGACGGATCTATCGCCTCTGAAGTGAACGTGAATTTCAAAGGTGAAGATCAGGACCAACGCGAAGCAGAAGAATTTCTCATGAAGGCCTTTGGTGTCGCTATGTTTCTGATGGCGATCATCCTTGTGACTCAATTCAATAGTTTCTACCAGGCATTTTTGATTTTGTCCGCCGTGATGTTTTCCACCATTGGTGTCTTGTTGGGCCTGTTGTTAATGGATCAGCCCTTCAGCATTGTCATGTCGGGTATTGGTGTCATATCGCTGGCGGGCATCGTGGTTAATAACAATATTGTTTTAATCGATACTTACAATCTCATCAAGAAGAAAGGAGCTGATGCCTTTGAAGCGGCGGTGCTTACTTGTTCACAGCGCCTGCGCCCTGTTTTACTCACCACTGTCACTACTATATTGGGTTTATTACCAATGACGCTGGGCATGAACTTTGATTTGATCAACCGCCATATCCAGATTGGTGGCCCTTCCACTCAGTGGTGGACTCAACTGGCTTCTGCCATCACCTTTGGACTGGCCTTTGCCACTGTTCTGACTCTGGTAATGACGCCTTGCATGCTAGTGCTCGGCGATAATATAGGCAGCAGATTCAAAGCAGCAACCGCTTAACTCATTGCATCGGCATTCGGTATTGGTCGAATACAGTGGTAGTCCGTGATTTAGTGGATTTTAATTGAATGGACTGTTGTCCATATCAAGAGTGAAATCAGTAACTACTCCATTTACATCGACTGAATAGGTGCCAGCTGGCAAATTCAGTACATCCAAAGGCACGCTGGTTTCGAAGGGTTCGATAACTGCTATACAGGATTCAGCCGGACCAAGTGTGGATTCTGCGAGTACAACCGTGAACGTGTTGTGCCGGTCCCAATAAATCAACACAGGGTACAGACAGGTTGCCACTAACTCCTGCGCTGATTTGAAGCGGAAAGGATTCCATAATCAGGATATTGACACTTTCCACCTGCACCAGAGACATAGCATTGGCTCCGGTAATGATCAGTGCACCAGTACCGTCATAGGCAAGTGTAATATCCGTGTAATAAGAATTACTGTCATCAGTAATGACAGCCCCCTCCGGGATAGTCATTTCCCCCTGGGTAAAAATTGCAGGTTCAGCCGTGAGTTGGGTTGCGATGCAAAGACATGCAAAGCTGATCGTATAAAATTTCATTACTACTCCGGATGTGCATTGTCAGTGTGAACGATGATATTGCTATAGTATAAATTCTCGGACGGGCGTTTGCATGAATAAACACTTAACAGAGTCTGCTTCACGTCTGCCACTGGAATATTTTCAGCGAAAACCGTTTGTCGGTAAAGACGATTCCTTCTGCTTCCAGGCGGCGTTTCTGTTCTAGCCATGGATGGCTGTTGAAGGGAAAGGAAAGTTGCCCCTTGCCATTGACTACGCGGTGCCATGGAAGCAGAGTGTCTTTTGGCAGATTCCTGAGCGTGGCACCCACATAGCGGGCATGGGAAGGATAACCTGTCAGCCTTGCAATCTGGCCGTATGTAGCGACATAGCCTTTGGGAATAGCAGCGACAATCTGCCAAATTTCCTCTTTCAAGCTTGATGTTTGCAAGATTGGCCCCCAACTAATTAGGGAACCTTTGATTAAGTATGAATAACTTCAGCGTGATCAGGAGCGTGCAATCGCAAGGCGCAAGCCGAAGGGCAGGGCTAGTTCTCCCTGGCGAGGCTTGCAACGCCGCGAGTGTGCGCTCATGATTGCGCCCTACGGGGCTTACAGAGATTTCCGTACTCGGCGTTGCGCTTTCTCAACAGGTTGTCGACATGCTTTCGAAAACGCGTCTTGATTACGAAACTCTCTGTAAGCCTGAAGCTGTTCATACTTAATCAAAGGCTCCCAAGTGTGATTCAAGTAAATCTTTCGACTAAAATATTAATCAAAAGAACAGATAAATAATTCTATGCGCTCATTATTTCTTATTTTCCTGGTAGTTCCCATCGTGGAAATGCTGTTGTTGTTCGAAGTCAGCGACCATATTGGTGGACTTAACACTGTTGGGCTTGTTGTTCTGACTGCTGTAATTGGCATACAGGTATTAAAACAACAGGGTTTTTCTACCATTACAAGGGCCCAACAACGGCTTGCCCGAGGCGAGTTGCCAGGCCAGGAAATCCTGGAAGGGTTGTTTCTGGCAGTTGGCGGTGCTTTTCTGTTAACCCCCGGGTTTATCACCGATACGGCCGGTTTTATTTTTCTCATCGGACCCTCCCGTAGGCTACTGGTAAAGTGGCTGATCAGGTCTGGGAAAATTGCCGTTTTTACCAGTCAGGGAGGGGGTGGCATGTTCACCGGTGCTGGATCATCGGCTGGTACTGGCAGTGCTGGACAAGATGATGGTGTTTACGAAGGGGAATTCCGGGAAGAAAAGCCGAAAAATTCATGCCTGGACAACGATAAAAACTCCTGAAACCAGTGATTTTCTGGTTTTTTTTAATCTTTTTGATTTTTTCCATTGAAATTACCTTAAACAGCCCCATCTTCATGGTTGCAATCACGGATTGCGGTTGAAAAACCGGTGTAATCCATGATTTGAAAGGAATTTTAGAAGCTTGCGTGATTGAAGCTGGAGATTTCCTGGGAAGGGGACCTGTGTCCCATGCTTAGTGTTAAATTTAATAATTTTAATAACCTTTATAACAACTAGTTAGCTAACTTAGCGTGTTGGAGACCAAAAGTATGAACATTCGTCCGTTACAAGACAGAGTCGTCGTGAAACGAAAAGAAGAAGAAACCACTACCGCCGGGGGTATCGTTTTACCTGGCTCAGCCGCAGAAAAACCCTCACAGGGTGAAGTCGTGGCAGTCGGTCCGGGTCGCCGTATGGAAAATGGTGATGTACAACCTCTGGATCTGAAAGTGGGTGACACTGTGTTATTCGGCAAATATGCCAGCAACACTGTCCAGGTCGGTGATGATGAGTTACTGATTCTGAGTGAGAGTGAAATCTTTGGTGTTGTTGAGGGCTAAGTTCCCTGGACATTAAACCAAAAATATTCAATTCATCATTTCAACAGACTTAAACAATAGGACAAAGAACAATGGCTAAAGAAGTTAAATTTGGAGATGACGCTCGCCAGAAGATGCTCAAAGGTGTCAATTTGCTGGCTGAAGCAGTCAAAGTAACTCTGGGCCCCAAGGGCCGTAACGTTGTACTGGACAAATCGTTTGGTGCGCCAACTGTCACCAAAGACGGTGTATCTGTTGCCAAAGAAATCGAACTGAAAGACAAGTTTGAAAACATGGGCGCACAGATGGTAAAAGAAGTCGCATCACAGACTTCCGATGTTGCCGGTGATGGTACTACCACTGCAACCGTACTTGCCCAGGCAATCCTGAACGAAGGCCTCAAATCTGTCGCAGCGGGCATGAACCCCATGGATCTGAAACGCGGCATCGACAAAGGTGTAGCGGCTGTCGTGGAACAGATTGGGAAAATGGCAACGCCCTGTACTGAATCAAAAGCAATTGCACAGGTTGGTTCCATTTCTGCCAACTCCGATACCAGCGTTGGTGACATCATTGCAGAATCAATGGAAAAAGTGGGCAAGGAAGGCGTCATTACTGTTGAAGACGGTTCTGGTCTGGAAGATGAACTGGACGTGGTCGAAGGTATGCAGTTTGACCGTGGTTACCTGTCCGCTTACTTCATCAATAACCAGGACACCATGACGGTTGACCTGGAAAATCCACTTATTCTGCTGGTTGAAAAGAAGGTGTCTAATATACGTGACATGATCAATCTGCTGGAAGGAGTTGCCAAATCCGGCCGTCCACTTCTGGTTATTGCAGAAGATGTGGAAGGTGAAGCACTGGCCACACTGGTTGTGAACAACATGCGTGGTGTCATGAAAGTGGCTGCTGTTAAAGCCCCAGGATTCGGTGACCGCCGCAAGTCCATGCTGGAAGACATCGCCATCCTGACCGGTGGCACTGTCATCGCTGAAGAAATAGGCCTAAGCGTGGAAGGCGCCACTATCGAAGATCTTGGTTCGGCCAAACGTATTCAGATTTCCAAGGACAACACAACTATCATTGATGGTGCTGGCGACAGCAGCAGTATTGAAGGCCGTGTAGCCCAGGTTCGTGCCCAGATCGAGGAAACTTCCTCTGATTACGACCGCGAAAAACTGCAGGAACGTGTGGCCAAACTGGCTGGTGGTGTGGCAGTGATTAAGGTTGGTGCCAGTACTGAAATCGAAATGAAAGAAAAGAAAGCCCGTGTTGAAGATGCGCTACATTCTACCCGCGCTGCGGTTGAAGAAGGTGTAGTACCTGGCGGCGGTGTGGCTCTGGTTCGTGCTCTGCAGAAGATTGAAAAACTGCGCGGCGAAAATGAAGACCAAAACGTTGGCTTGATGATTCTGCAGCGCGCCCTGACCATGCCTTTACGCCAGATTGCCATGAACTCCGGTGATGATGGCGCAGTGGTACTGGACAAGGTACGTCAGAGCAAAGGCAACTCAGGTTACAACGCAGCTACAGGCGAATATGGCGATATGCTCGATATGGGTATTATTGACCCAGCCAAGGTAACTCGTTCAGCCCTGCAGGCTGCTGGTTCAGTTGCTGGTTTGATGATCACTACTGAAGCGATGATCGCCGAGACGCCGGAAGAGAAACCGGCTGCGCCTATGCCCGATATGGGTGGTATGGGTGGCATGGGCGGCATGATGTAAAGAACGCCTTTTTGTTTAAAAAAACCCCGCACCAGCGGGGTTTTTTTTTCTTGGTGTTCGCTGTGGCTACTGCGCTCGGCTACTCGTCGTTGCTTATGTGCTTAGTCAGTTATGTATTCAACTATACACGCCTTCCCTGCGCGCATAAGCGCCTCGATTAGCCTTCGCTCGTTACGCCACCAAAATTTGAGCTTTTTTGGGCGACTTGCAGTCGCCATGCATGTTATTAACAGCGGCGGTTTTAGCCGCGAATAATCTGAATTGAACTATTTAGCTTCTTACAGCGTCGAAAATACTGTAGGTTTTGTATGTATCAGACTAATTTTACTGAAAATTAATTTTCTTATTTTGTGAATTGGATTTTTTTATTGCCCTAAATGACCCTATAATACGCCCATGTCTGATCACAACAACATTGACGACGACCTCAGTATCGTTCCAGAGCGTGACGAGTTGGCTTCCCATCGTAAGATGAAGCGGGGCACTTCAGTGCCTGTGCTGGATGATGTGGTGGAAGTTAAAGCCAGCGGTGGTGTGCGCTTTCTACTGGTTATTCTGACTCTCGGCTTTTTCGCTACGGGAGGTGCCGGGTATTACTTTTATGATCGGGGCCTGCAGATGCAGGAATCGCTGACAAATGCCGAGGGCCGCATACTACAATTACAAGGACGTTTGAGCCTTGTCGATGAGTCCGCTGAGCAATCTTCAATGGGGCTGCTGGAAAGGGTGGATGACAACTTCTCACAAATAGACCTGTTGTGGGCCAATTATCGTAATCATACAGCTGCGCTGGCCGAAATTGACAGATTTGTGGAACAAGCCAAGGGCACGATTATTTCGATGGAAGGTGCCCTTTCTGGTCACAGCAAAACGCTCAATGAAACCACGGCCCAGTTGAGCAACCTGCAGACACGACTCGAAACAGTCAGCAACAATATTGCCGGCATGGATGATCTGGATTCGCAATTGTCGAGTATTCAGACTGATCTCAACGGGGTGATAACCACTGTGGCTACTTTGCAAAATGGCCTGGCCAGCCGGGTGAATTCCACGGAGCAGGACATTGAGTCAATCAATGTATATCGCCTTCAACTCAATCAGACGTTGAATGCCATCCAAGCTCGCTTGAACGAACTACAAACCCTCGTCGGGCCTTAGTATTTGGTAGGTAACTGATGAAGTTTCTGCTAGGTATCTTGTAGGAATCTGGAAATTTCTGTACCTGAAACAGGGCTCATATTCCCAGGTAATACCGCAACTGTATATTCTCAGTGTCGAGCTTTCCTTCCTTGAAACGTGGTCTGAAGAGCACATTCTGCAAATATTGCTGCATACGAATTTCCATATTGCGGGTGACTTCGCCCCCTTCGCCAAGCACGTTAATTCTTTTTGCCTTTCCGTAGCGATTAATCTGGAAAGATATATCAAAATAGCCAAAATACCGCAGGGATTGCTCAGGGCTTAATTTCAGTTTTTCTCTGCTGTTAGGTTGGGGTAGAAACACCGGCAAAACAACAGGCATTTCAGGATAAAGCAGAGACTCGGCTTCTTGCGCAAATTCAGAGTATTGTAAAAAAAATTCGTAAACCTCTTCGTACTCCCGGGCAGCTTTCACCTTGCGCTCGAACAAAAGTTGCCAGTCAGCGGCTTCAAGCATGATTGTCGCCAGTTGTGAGGCTGTTCTGCTCTCATTATTTGAAATATAGCTCAGTGCTCTTTCATAGGACTCTTGCCCAAGCCTGTATTCCTGGGATTCCAACAGTTCTATTGCATTGGTGTTGAGACGCGAACCTGTTTTACTCTTTTTTCGGGTCAGAAAAAAGTCAGGCTGATAGAGAATATTTTCACGATGGATACTGAGGAAGTAGGTTTTTGCCAGCTGGCTTTCCAGTGCAGGTAATGTGGGGTTTAGATAATCTTTCTTTTGGAGCAAAATTTGAAGCGCGTTAATAAAAATCTGCTGTGACTGGTAGAGATAATACAGGGGTGTGTCCCGTAGACTATTGTTTTGCGGTATATAGTTCTGGGGATCGGTAATAAACTGGCCCGCATCCATGCGATTTATATTGACCAGAATGCTTGAGCGTTCGAGGAAGGCATTGATATTCCAGACCCCATATTCCAATAGATAGGGAGTGAGCTCTGCGCTCCCGGCTCCGTAATTGTTCTCATACACCTCGAGAATCCCTTGCTGGATTTCATCGACTTTGCTGTCCTGGTTGCCTGCTTCATAGCTGACTTCCATCGCTTGCATAATCTGAATTTGATCCAGGTTATTCAGGCCATCGTTAATTCGGCTAATGCGCATAGCTCTGGTAAAAAAATCCAGCGCCCGCGGATGGTCTTCAATTTGCTGAGCCAGTAGCCCGGCTGAGAACAAGTCTTCGAAGAGATCATTGGAAAAAGGCCCTTCCTCTAACTCCATATCACCCACTGCATCGACGTAGGCATTTATTACTTCTCCAATTCTGAGCCTGTCAGCAGCCGATACAGCCAGATTTGAGCTTTCCTGGATTTCAGGCAGCCCCCCGGAACTGTTAAATGAATACAGACTCCTTGCCTCTTCCTCGGAATCAGGAATCAGGCTGGGTTCAAAAACTATCTTGTCAGCATCAACATCAGGTTGCGCCAGGGTCAGGTTGGGTAGCAGAAGAAGGGTAAGAAGGAGGCTCAGGAAACCAGATGACCTGTAAAAGTCGGGAAGTAATGGTCTGAGAACTGTCATGTCAGGTGGTAAATTGCATGCTTGCTCTGAGAAAAGGACTGGTTTTTGATAGTTTACTATTTATGAGAATAATGTCTATTCCTCACTTTTTGTAAGAAATAACCAAGATATCAGAGCAAAAAAAAATGGGGCATTGCTGCCCCATTTTTATACTTCTTGTTGAATACTAACTAACTATTAAAAAGTAGCATTCAAACCAATTGCATAACGACGTCCGTAGATATCATACTGGTTATTCATTCTCTGAGCACCAGTAGTGCCGCCTGCGATGATGGGAGGAGATTGGTCAAACAGGTTCTGTACTGACAGATTGACCCGCCATGTACCACCATTATTCATCTCTCCATTATAAGATAACTGCCCGTTCCACCAGGTTGAGGAGGAAACCAAGTTATCATCAACATCAACACCTTCAACCCAGCGGCGGTTCAACTTACCGCCGGTAATATGACGGCCCTGCAACTGAAGACCATAAGGGCCAATATTGTAGTTAGCGGTTATGTTTGCAGTGAGGTCCGGCAAAGAATAAGCGCCCATTTGATCAGTCACCCTACCACTGGAACTGGTTGAGGTTTTGTCCATCAGCTTACCGCCAAGTACTCGGATTCTGAATGATTCAAACTGACTGTCAAAGAGATTCGGCTCCATGGCGTACTGAACCTCGAAGTCATACCCTTCAATAAAGTCCGCGGCCAGGTTGAACTGCTTCTGGATGATACGGGAAATCTGGGTTGAGACCGGATCGCGTTGGATATTGGCGCACTGTTCCGGGTCACCCGCTTCACAACGGTCAACGATTTCCTGTAAACCGATTTGCACAATGGAGTCCGCTATATCAATTTCGTACCAGTCGGCCGAAAATCTTAGACCTTCCAAGAAGGAAGGCTCGTAGACAAGTCCGGCTACCAATGTATCTGCGATTTCCGGTGCAAGTGCAGGATTACCACCTCTTACGGTTGTAATGGTGATAGGTCCATCGACCAGGAAGTCATCAACGTTTCCGCCGCCACCTTGTTGGTCAAAGCGTTCCGAGAAGGTTGGCTCACGCACATCCCTTGATTTGGTAAAACGGAAACGCAAATCTTCCATTACCTGTACTTCAGCACCTAATTTCCAGCTTTCAATGCGGCCACTGATATTGTAATCAGAGCTGCGAAAGGCCGCTGAAGCCCCCACTCTTTGCTCACCGGAATCTGATTCCCAGAGTGGTGCCTGCAGTTCAGCGAAATATTCTGTCACATCATATTTACCGCTGATATTGGGTACCGTGGAAAACTGATGCAAATTCGGGCTGCCGTTGGTATAGCCGCCAGGTATGCCGCGTATGCCAAGTTCGGGAGCGTTTAAGGGCGGTCCCCAGGCATCTACCAGTGCAGGTTGTGCATTATCCGTAAAGGATTGTTCACGCCAGGTTAAACCTGCCGCCATTGAGACAGGGCCATAACCCCAGCCTTCATGGAGTTCGCCTTGTAAAAGCAATTCGAAGAAATCCTGGTCAACTTGGCCTACACCCTTTTTCAGGCTTTGTGCATAGGCAACCGCATCAGGATCAACATTGCCTCTACCAAACAACGTATAGGGCACACAGTCTTGTACTGAGCCATCAAGACCAATTGGGGATTCCAAAGGGTCGCCATCAGGATTCGGCGCATCCGGCTGACCCAGTGGATCAGTTCGGGAGTTTTTACGCCCTGATGCGGCACCTGCCGCCTGCAATTCAGCAACTGTTGGTGCAAACAACTGAACATTACATACTATGCCACCAGTGGCAGGATCAATCACAGCGTCCAGTCCCAGGAAGGCCCGGTCAACTCGAACATCATTATGGCTTTCTGATAATTTGCCTGCTGAACCTACAGTGTACATGGCACTTAAATCCCAACCATTAGGCAGGGCGGCCATGAAACCAAACGTATAGGATTCCTGAGTCAGGGTATTTTCAACATTCTCCAGCGCGCCGATTTCACTGTCACCGGCAAAAACACCACGTTTGTCCACGCCGATTTTAGTAAGACCATTCGCATCCATGACATCGGTCACAGATTGCGGTAGAAACGGGTTCTCACGATAGATAGTGAGTCCCCAGCCGCCGGACCAGCCGAACCCTGAATGTCCACGTTCCTGCACGTCATTGGACTCAGATCGACCAATGACAGCCTGGGCGCGTAGAGTCACCGAATCATTCAGCTCATAATCTGCCGCCAAAAACCAGGAACGGCCGACCACTTCCTGACCAGAAACGGGTCCACCAAAGGCGTCATACATGGTAGTGCCTTCACCGCCAGATACAGAACTGGTAGACCCTCTACCACGGTGAACCAGGTCACCATCATTGAACGGGCGAATGTTTTTACCATCAGCGGTAAAGACCATGCCGTCCAGGCTGGTACCGGTTTTCTCAATCTGGCCATAGGGATGAGAATTAGTTGTTGTTACGTTGGGCATGGTACAACGTCGTGGACCGGTTTTGTCAATTTGATACTGCGGGCAAGTCACATGGCCCCAGCGCTGAAACCAGTCATTATCAAGTTCACTTGCCAGGCGGACGATTTGGTCGATTTCTTTTGCATCAAATGAGGCGATGACATTGAGTCGGTCACCTATCTGGAAACCGCCAGCGACGCTGAAATTAAAGCGTTGTCCGTCACCAAATTCAGTAATACCTGTTCCTGTTTGGATTTTCAGACCTTCAAATTCTCGGTCGAGTACAAAGTTGGTGACACCACTGAGTGCGTCAGCACCGTAGGCGGCTGATGCACCACCAGTCACAACATCAACAGTTCTGATAAGAGCTGTTGGGAATGTATCAACATTGACCGAGCCTTGCTTTTCAGCAGGGACCATACGCTGGCCATCAAGTAATACGAGTGTTCTGTTTCGTCCCAGGCTACGCATATTCAGGAAGCTGCCACCAGCATTACTGAACAGGGCACCTGACCCACGTTGCGCTGTGGCCGTAGCAAAGAACTGAGGTAAGGCATCAAGCTGCTCGGCGATCGTACCGCCTGGTTCAAAATTAGCTAATTCATCTACTGTTACACTGGTAACAGGTGTTGGTGTTGCCATGCCGTCAGTGGAACGGATACGAGAACCTGTTATTTGTATTTCTTCTATGTCCACATCATCTTGCGCAAAAGCTGCCCCAGGCAGCAAAGTTAAAGCGGATACCACTGATGCTATGGCAACACTTAAGGTTTTATGGTGGTTTTTTTTCATCATGCGACTTTTCCCCTGTATAAATAATATTACTTGGAATTGTTGGATGAACTTACTGCATTTCCTTCACTATTTTCTTAAAATTATTTTTATTATTCAATAACTTACTAAAAGTTTGAGAAATTTCTACTAAACGTTTGGTAAACAAGCTACTCCAGTGAAATCACATGGTCAAGAATTTTTTCTAGTTGACTCATAAATTACGAGACCTTCTCTATAATACTTAGATGCAAAAATTATAGCTGCTTAGAATAATAAAGACAGAGAGTAAACAGAGGGTAATTCAAGTGTTGAGGCGGAGATGTTGGAGTTTTCTGGTAACCGGTTTTTATAGAGCACCAGGGAATATAGTTTCCTGTACTCAATTCTGGGTGGGAATTTAACTTTTAATTATTGCAGTAGTGAGCAACGTCATGACTTCCTTGGTAATTTCCTTAGGCGTTTCTTTAGGTGCCTTGAAATCATCACGTGGGCTGCGAACTGAAAGTGTAAAATAGTTTTGCATCACCATCCCGAATATGAAGATAGTAAGTCGGTAGGGATCAAATTGAGAATTGAACTTTTTTAAAAAAAACTTCAATGAATCGAAATGAGTGTCGTAAACCACTTTTATTATAATATTGTTGATAACCTCATCGGTTTCAGCGTCAAGTAAAGTCCATTGGACCAGGCGTCGAAAATCAGGGTCATTGCCAAACCTTTCACAGAGCCGAAAGACAAAACCCTCCAGAATTTCAATGGGTTCCAGCTCGGGTTCCTGCAAATTTTCCACTGCAGGTTTTTCCCGGTCTCCATAGGCATAGACTACGGTGGCTTCATGAAGGACTTTCTTGTTGGGAAAATAATAATAAAGAGCAGCTGGTGTGACACCGGCAGCCGTGGACAGCTCCCGCATAGACACGCCTTTGAACCCTTTCTGCGAAAATAAAGTGACCGCTTTTTCCAGGATCAGTCGCTTGGTGTTTTGTTCGTTACTCTGACCGATTTTGCTGAGCGGCTCGATATCCATAAAACTAATTTCCACACTATTTGAAAAATTGCCTACTACCTACTAAATATAGTGACTTGAATTTTGGCTCTGACATTAAGTATTTAGTTTTAATTGATTAATGCATGATAGCAAATTATCCCCGTGTCTAACTAAGTTATTACTAGTGTTAATGTGGATTGGTTGACTGATGATAAGTTATTAACATTGATTTGCTCCAAAGACCGGTTTGTCAGAACTTGTTGTCAGAGGCAAGAATTTATAATATTCAACACTCAAATAAAAGAAAACCCACGCAATTGAATGCCCGGGGATTGACCCTATTCCTTTTAATGTGTAGATTACTGAACAACCGTTTAGCTGAATTTTTTTTGTGGGTATTTCCATAAAATCCACTAAATCAGAAACCACTAAGAAACCACTAAGAAACCACTAAGAAACCACTAAGAAACCACTAAGAAACCACTAAGAAACCACTAAGAAACCACTAAATTTCAGCCCCTGTACATCAGCTAACACATTGATTATTAGGGATAAGAGGATAGCAATGATAAAACCCAGGTCATTCTTAGCCAGGACAAATTTGTATCTGGTCTCTGCCACGATCCTGGTGCTATTTTCTGCCAGTGCTCATTCTCAAAGCCGGGCAGATCGTCGGCAGCTTGAACAGATTGAAGAATTTTGCGTAGGTTGCCACAATTTTGAGGATTATGCCGGTAGCTTTGATCTGGAAACCATCCTTGGGGATGACATTGCCCAGCACACCCAGGATTGGGAAAAAGGTATCCGCAAAATGCGCGCCGGCATGATGCCGCCACCTGGACAGGATCGTCCCAATGATCGGGCCTACCTCCAATTGACCGAATGGCTTGAAAATCAGATAGACGAAAATGCACCTTTGAATCCGGGTACAAAAACCTTGCACCGGATGAACAAGAGCGAATATGCCAATGTTATTGAGGAGTTGTTGGGAGTTTCCATAGATCCTAATCTCTACCTGCCAGCAGATTCTTCTGCTCGCGGGTTTGATAATCAGGCCGGTTCCCTGACTCTTTCTCCAACACTGCTTGAGGCCTATACAAAGGCAGCCGCCAAGATTGCAAAGATGGCGGTGGGGTTATGGAGCACACCAACAGAGATTACCTACATAGTAGATGCAGATAATTCACAAAACATGCAATTGCCCGGTATGCCATTTAACACCCGCGGCGGTATGGCAGTGGAGCATAATTTCCTTGCCGATGGAGAGTACAGTTTTTCCATGCAGAATTTCGGAGTGGGCAGTTTTATTCCAAACGAAAAACTGGAGCTCAGTATAGACGGTGAGCGAGTTCATGAATTTGATTATACGGGTGTCGGTGTGTTCTCTGGGATGGGAGGAGGCCATGATGGTTCTCTTGATGTCACTGTTGAAGTAAAAGCGGGCACACGGCAGGTAGGCGCTACATTCGTGGCTACCAATTTCCGACCGGACATCGGCTTTATTCAGCAATATGATCGCAAATCCATCGAAAACAATGACTTGCCACAAGTTAGCTACCATCCTGCCATAGGTATGTTAAAAATTTCTGGCCCATTTAATGCAGTACCCTCTGAAAATTCCCTAAGCCAGCAGAAAGTCTTTATATGCTCTCCGGCAAATGCCGATGAAGAACTCGATTGTGCAGAGAGAATAATGTCTACTCTGGCGAAGAAAGCCTTTCGTCGCCCGGTGGGCCCTGAAGATATCATTCCTATGATGGCCTTTTACGAGGAAGGCAGAGCAGGTGCTAGCTTTGAAGAAGGTGTCGAACTGGGGCTGAGACGTTTACTGGCTGACCCAGAGTTTCTGGTCCGGCGGGAACATGAGCCTGAGGAAATCCAGGAAGGAGACAGTTACCAGATAACTGATCTTGAACTGGCAGCCAGGCTGTCATTTTTTCTCTGGAGCAATATTCCTGATGAGACCTTGATCGATCTTGCTTCAGAAGGCAGATTGAGCGAACCTGATGTACTTGAGACGCAGGTCAGACGCATGCTGGATGATCCAAGAGCCAGCGCCCTGGTAGAAAATTTTGGCCAGCAATGGCTCTACTTGCGAAATCTGCCAACCACTTCACCCGATGGTATCTTTTTCCCCGACTGGGATGCCGAGTTGCGATCTGGTTTCAAACAGGAAACGGAGCTGTTGTTTGAAAGTATTCTTCGGGAAGACCGCAGCATACTGACCCTGCTGGATGCAGACTATACCTTTGTCAATGAGCGGCTCGCCAATCATTACGAAATCCCCAATATTTACGGCTCGCACTTTCGCCGGGTGGAGTTGGGCCCGGAGTTGGATTACCGCCGTGGCATATTAGGGCAGGGCAGTTTCCTTGCTCTGACCTGGGCCGAAAATTTCCGCACATCACCAGTCAAACGTGGTGTGTGGGTGCTGGAGAACCTGTTGGGAACGGCACCT
>JAQWPL010000006.1 GCA_029245395.1 Gammaproteobacteria bacterium | reverse complement strand
CATCATTTTCCCGGCTGAACCTTATAAAATGAAATGTCGAAATGATGGCTATGCGCCGTTCCCAGAGGTTTGTCGAACGCGCCAGACGATAAAGGATTTTTCTGCTTCTGTGCTGTAAATAAGGGCCGAGTATTTTGTAGGCAGAACAATCCACCAGATCCCAGTTGTTAATGTAGGGCATTTGGGCCAGGTAAAAATCAACCAGTTTTTTCTTATTAGTGTCATTGGCCTGACTAAATTGTTCAACAAGAATCAGCAATGCCAGCATTCTTGCTTCGTGAATATCACTATGCAGTAGTGTTTCGGTTTCTATGGGCGCCAATTGTCGCGAATGTTTTGCCAGGGCTCGCAATACCGGCATGCGTACACCGATAAAGTGTTCATTTTCTGCATAGTCGCCCTTTTCTGTTTTAAAAAAGCGTGAGGCACCTCGGGCATCTACCGGGTTGGCCGCTTTTTTTAATGCCTGCAGCAAAACAGTGGCAGTGGCTTTCATGTAACCAGTTTATTCCGTATTTTCCTGCTGTGCTGTTTCGGATTCTACCAAGGGTGTAGTACTGGTTGTGCTGGCCCGAGTCAGCAGGAAAAAAGTGAGGAAACACAATATCAATAACGGAATAAAAATTGTGTAGAGATAGGCAGGATGGAAAATCGACGTTTGATATTCAAAAATCTCGAAGGCATAAGCCACAATATCTACAGTTAAGGCAATGACTAAACCTGTTACCAGGCCTGCAATCATGCCGGGGGAACTAAATCGAATCAGCAACCAAAATAGTGGGACGATTACCAAACCATTGATCAACAGGGCTGCCAGGTAACTGAACAGCAGCAACAGCAGCTCGTAAACTACCGGGACGTAACCCGTCCCAGGCTCATTGAGCATTTGCCATGCCTGGGGGATGGTGAAAAGTATGGCCGCCGCGACGGGTGGTAGTAAGACTGCGTGTTTCATTTTAAACCTGCCAGAACTGACTATCAGCGAGTTGAAATGAATTAGTCCTGTTTCCCATTGCCCTCTCCCCTGTCCCTTTAATCATTTTTCCCCGGCTTGTTCTTTCCCAACACCCAGTAACGCTGCATCTCAATAAACAAAAAGGAGGCTGTCCAGGTTATCAGTACCAGACCGGCTAAAGATTCTACCCCTGCCAGGAAGCGGATGCCGCCAAAGGGTTCTATATCGCCATATCCCAGGGTGGTATACGTAGTAAATGAAAAATAAATACAATCCGACAGGCTGATAACGAAGCGTCCTTCCAGATATCCCAATCCCGCCTCCTCGTGCATGAAGAAATAGGCAAAACCAAAAATAATGACTTCAACTATATGGGCCAACAGAGCGCCAAAAATTCCAATCACCAGGCGATACCTGTGCTTGATGTGAATTACAGGCATCAATAGAGTCAATCTGTACAAGCATTCATAATGCAGCACCACCACTAGTGAAACGGTGGCTATAATAATCAAAATCAGCATAGCGCCTGACCTGTATGAATCGAAAACAAGATGAGGGTTAAATTTATCAATTTGGCAACAAACACAAGGCATTTTTTATATATTCATTTTACCGGATCTATTCTTGCTGTTTCTATTGCTGCTTCATGTCCCTGAGATTCGAGCACTGAAACTAATTTCTCTACTCTACCTATCAGAATGCCGATGGTTTGATCGAAGGCTGCCACAACCGACTCCCACCCCCCCTATTTCAATACTGGGGTCAGCCAGTCCCCAGTGTACTTTAACCGCCCTGCCCAACCAGACCGGACAGGCTTCTGCCGCGGCGCTGTCACAGACAGTAATGACCAGATCCGGATTAAACTCCTTCAGATCGTTCCAGGATTTACACTGCAGACCATCGGCCGGTATCTGGTGCCGTGTTAATGCTTCCAGAGTTAGAGGATCCACTACACCTGCTGGCTGGCTGCCGGCACTAGCTGGTTTCAGTAAGCCTTTACCACAATGACGTGCAATAGCCTCGGCGAGAATACTGCGACAGCGATTATGTGTGCAGATGAAAAGTATTTTCATTGTTTAAAATTTCGGAGGAGAACATTTCCAGAGAAAAATATTGCACCGGCAAGTATTGGGCAAGAAAACAATTCCTGCAAATCAAATTGCTCTGATCACAGCTTCGCTCGGCGGAGATCGGGCTGCGCCCTCTTCCGCCCTACAATACATTCGATATAGGTGTAGGGCGGAAGAGCGAAGCGATCTCCGCCGGGCAAAGCTGGAAGAGCTAATTAAGTTATTGGGGATCTTGCCAATCTCATTTAAGATGATTTATCTGTAAGCCATAAATTTTAATTGGTAAACCATGCTCAATATTATCCTGCTGTTATTAAGTGTAGTCCTGATAATTCTACTGACCGTAAAATGGAAAGTGCATCCATTTTTGGCCCTCCTGGGAGCGGCCATTTTTTTCGCCCTCTTTTCCGGAATGACCCTGGACACCATTGTAAGTTTGGTCAATAGCGGATTTGGGAACACCCTGGGCAATATTGGTATTGTTATTGTTTTAGGCGTCATTATCGGGGCCTTCCTGGAGCATTCCGGGGGAGCCTACAAGTTGGCCGACGTGGTGCTTCGGATCATCGGGAAAAAGCGAGTACATGAGGCGATGGGTATCGTTGGCTTTATCGTTTCAATTCCCGTTTTTGCCGACAGTGGATTCATCATCCTGAACCCTTTGAACAAAAGTTTGACCAAGGCAGCAGGGCTTTCCATAGTAGGTACCTCTACGGCTTTGTTCCTGGGTCTTTTAATCACCCATGTACTGGTCCCTCCCACCCCTGGCCCCATAGCGGCCGCTGGCATTATCGGTGCAGATTTGGGCCTGGTGATGATAGTAGGACTCGTCATCGGATTGTTGTCCCTGATAGTTGCCATTGTTTATTGTAAAAAAATTGCCTCCAGGATTTATATTGATCCGAATCCGGAAATAACCGACGAGGTTATTGCAGAAAAAATGCAGCAGGCGCCCAGTGTCTTCAAATCATTTTTGCCTATTCTGATTCCCATTTTGCTCATCGTAGGGAAATCACTAATGGAATTTAGTCTGGTTGAAGGCGTTGGACCTTCTGGCCTGGCAAAGTTTGTTTCGTTCATCGGTTCGCCGATCATAGCCTTGATCATTGGCATGTTGTTCGCCTTCCTTTTACCCAGAAAATGGGACAAAGAAATGTTGGCAACCACCGGATGGGTGGGCAAGGCCCTGGCAGATGCCTCCAACATTCTTTTGATTACGGGCGCGGGAGGTATTTTTGGGGCCATCCTGCAAAATAGCGGTATTGCAGATACCTTGGCTGATTCGTTATCAGGGGCCAATCTTGGCATCTGGCTGCCTTTCTTCATCTGCGCGGCGATAAAAACAGCACAAGGTTCGTCTACCGTTGCCTTGATAACCACCGCTTCCATTGTTGCCCCCTTGTTGGTGGCCATGGGCTTTACCACCGAAATTGATAAGGCCCTGGTAGTTGCTGCCATAGGGGCCGGCGCCCTGGTCGTATCCCATGCCAATGACAGTGGTTTTTGGATTTTGACCCAATTTTCCGGCATTGATGTCAAAACCGGATATCGGGTCTATACGCTGGGTACGCTCGTGGTAGGCACCAGTGCGGCCCTGTTGGTTTATGTGGCCTCCCTCCTGTTCTAAAACCGACAGAAAATCAGAACAGTGACCAAAAGAGTCACAGGTTTACTCTTACAGTGATTTCACTAGTTAGACTACACACCAGCATTTGTTTATTCTTGAGTGGAAAATTATTTCGGAGAGTCAGCATGTTCAGACAAATTATCGCCATACTTCTATTGCTGCCCCTGATATATGCCTGTAGCCCACAGGAACAAACAGCATCGCCATCAACCGCGCAAATCCAGCCATCAGCTGAGTCTGCACCAATTCTTGACTACCCACAGACATCTGTCATTGCCCAGACTGACAACTTTTTCGGTACGGCCGTCGCTGATCCTTATCGCTGGCTGGAAGACGATGTCAGGGTAAACCCTGAAGTGGCGTCCTGGGTTGAGGAAGAAAATGCTGTCAGCCTGGCATATCTTGCGTCCCTGGAAGATCGGGAGCTCATCGAAGCTCGTCTCACCCAACTGTGGAACTATGAAAAATTCACCCTACCCACCCGCCGCAATGACGCGTATTTCTACCGCAGCAACAGCGGCCTACAAAACCAGTTTGTACTTTACGTCCAGAATGGTATGACAGGGGAACCCCGCCAGCTGATTGACCCCAACACATGGTCCGACGACGGCGCCACGGCATTGTCCAGTTATGTTCCAAGCCCGGACGGCAATCATGTGTTGTATTCCATCCAGGATGGCGGCACTGACTGGCGCCTGCTGCGCGTTCTCGATGTTGAATCAGGCGAAGTGCTTGAAGATGAAATCGAATGGGTAAAGTTTTCTGACCTGGCCTGGCATCCGGACGGCTCCGGTTTTTACTATTCACGCTTTCCGGAACCGGAAGCTGGTGCCGAATTTCAATCCCTGAATTTTAATCAGGCACTGTATTTCCATCGTCTGGGCGATACTCAGGATGACGACACGTTAGTTTATGCTCGCCCTGATAATCCCGAACACATGATCTTTGGTTCTGTTGTCGCCAAGCGCTTCCTGGTCATCGGCCTGGCAATTGGTACAGATGCCGCTTACGAAATTGCAGTCAAGGACCTGCAGGTTCCTGACAGTGAACCCGAGCTCATCATCACGGGTTTTGAGAATGATTACATCTTCATTGGCGCTGAAGAGCGGACACTGTTTGCCATCACCAACGCAGACGCGCCACGAAAACGCCTCGTCGCCATTGATCTGGATAATTACGCAGCGGATAACTGGCAGGAACTGGTTCCCGAAACTGAAAACGTACTCAGCGACGCCTCCCATGTCGGCGGCAAGTTGGTAGTTGAATATATGCAAGACGTAAAAACAGCCGTGTCACTGTTTAATACCGACGGCTCTGCTTTGAGCAACGTCGCCTTCCCTGGCCTGGGCACGGCGAGCGGTTTTGAAGGTGATTTTGATAACAACGAAACGTTTTACTCGTTCGCCAGCTATAACGAACCGGGCAGCATCTATCGTTACGATATGGCAACGGGGACATCAGAGATTTTCAAAGCTCCTGACTTAACTTTCAGCCCGGATGATTTTGTTGTTGAGCAAGTCTTCTACCCCTCCAAGGATGGCACCATGATCCCGATGTTCATTGCACATCGCCAGGACCTTATCATCGGCGATGGCGTGCCTGCGCTGCTATACGGTTACGGTGGGTTTGATATTCCCCTCACCCCCGGTTTTTCGAATACCTTTTTTGCCTGGATGGACATGGGAGGCGTGATGGCCGTGGCCAACCTGCGTGGCGGAGGTGAATACGGCAAGGAGTGGCACGATGCTGGTCGCCTGCTCAACAAACAGAATGTCTTTGATGATTTTATCGCCGCCGGTGAATACCTGATTGACCAGGCCTACACTTCCTCTTCACAATTGGCCATCAACGGTGGGTCAAATGGAGGATTGTTGGTAGGTGCGGTGACCAATCAACGTCCCGAACTGTTTGCTGCTGCAGTGCCAGCGGTTGGCGTCATGGATATGCTGCGTTTTGATAAATTTACCGCCGGGCGTTACTGGGTAGATGATTACGGCAAACCCTCTGAGAACGCAGAAGATTTCCAGAACAATTTCATGTATTCCCCTTACCACAACATACAAAGTGGCGTTGATTACCCTGCCATCATGGCAACAACTGCCGATACAGATGACAGGGTTGTCCCGGGGCATTCTTTTAAATACATGGCGGCACTACAAGCTGCTGATACAGGTGATGCACCAAAGATCATTCGCATTGAAACCAGGGCCGGACATGGCTCAGGCAAACCCACAGAAAAACAGATCGAAGAATCTGCTGACATTCTGACTTTCATCGGCTTTCACACTGGCCTTAACCTGCCTGAACAGTACGGGGAGTAATTAGAGAGGGTGAAAGGATTAAAAATACCTTTACCTGTTCTTTATACATTTCGCCGTTGCCCCTATGCCATCCGGGCGAGAATGGCTTTATCCAATTCGGATATAAAAGTAGAGATTCGCGAAGTCTCATTAAAAAACAAGCCTCAAGCCATGCTGGACCTTTCAAAGAAAGGAGAGGTACCGGTTCTTGTTGTTGATGAAAAAGTCATCGACGAGAGTCTTGATATCATGTTGTGGGCCTTAAAATTTAATGACCCTGATGGCTGGTACTCTCAATATACTGAAACAGAGTCAAAGATTGCTTTGCAATTGATTACTCAGAATGATGAAGAGTTCAAAGAATGGCTGGACAAGTATAAATATGCAGATCATCACCCTGAATATAATCAGGAATATTACCGGGAAAAATGCGGTGAATATTTTCTGGTTCTAGAAACAGCTTTACAAAACAAGGCGTACTTAATGGGAGAAAATATTTCTCTTGCGGATATTGCCATATTTCCTTTTGTACGGCAGTTTGCCATGGTCAATCAAAACTGGTTTGATCATTGCCACTATCCCGGAATCAGGAACTGGTTAACCAGCCTTCTTGATTTACCTTTATTTACGCGTGTTATGGCAAAAACACCAACAAGTGATTTTTAAACTATGAAAATTTTTGGTCGAGCACAAACCGACGAATCAGAACTGCAACTCCTTTCAGAAACTACGCTTGTAGCAGAGCCGGAAGCGCTTCGGGATTTAGCCTCTTTCCTGTACCGATGCGCCGATGCCATTGAAGACGAGGGTGAAGAATGGGAACACGATCAATTCGACAGTAATGAAACCGTTTGTCCACAAGTGATTATTTTTAATCCTTATGTAGTTACTGATTAATTGTGTAGTGGTAAGGACCCTAAGAAAATGGCTAGGGTGGTAGGATTGATTCGAATTTTGGCTGAGCCAAAACCCTCTCCCCTTCGGGGCGCCATACAAAACAGGCGTCTGCGCTGCTACGCAGCTTTCGAACCGGGCATGACGGAGTCAGAGCCCGTTGCCTTACCGCTTGGCGAATATCCAACTATTTAATTTGAAAAGTGGCTGGGGTGGTAGGATTCGAACCTACGCATGACGGAGTCAGAGTCCGTTGCCTTACCGCTTGGCTACACCCCAGTAACAACTTGAGAATTTCTGAAGAATCATGTTGCAGGACGCAACCGAATTTTCAAAGGCCGCAATCCTACTAATTCTGCTGGTTTTTTACCAGTATTTTCGCGGTATTTCCTGATCAGGTCATGTGTTTTAATTGTTTTACTTTAGTGATTTGACTGTTCTGGTTCTAATAGTTTTTCCAGTTTGGTGGCAGGGTTACTAGAAGATTTAGCTACAACCCGGATGAACAGCGAACTATCAGGTGATATGTGGGACAAGAAATAGAATCAAGCGAATTTACTGAAGCGGATATGGAACGCTTCAAGCAGCAATTGTAGGAAGAAACCGACCTGCTGAAGGCGCATTTTGATCAGTCCAGCTTTGCCCATGGCGGTTATCGTGCAGGTTTTGAGCTAGAGGCCTGGCTGCTGGATAACACCAACCATGCCGCGCCGGATAATGAAGCCTTTCTTGCCCGTCTGAATGATGTCGATGTGGTGCCGGAACTGGCGACTTTTAATTTTGAGTTGAATGGAGACCCCCTCGCTCTCAAAAATAATGCCCTGGAGCGTATGTACGAAGGACTCCTTGGAAGCTGGCGCCGCTGCGCTGAAGTGGCTGCTGATCGAAATGAAAAAATATTATTGATTGGCATCCTGCCGCACCTGCGTGAAAGTGATTTGTGTATGGATAACATGTCCCACATGTCTCGGTATGAAGCGCTAAACAAGCAGGTGTTCAAAATGCGTAACTACGAACCCTTACACCTGCAAATCAGTGGTCGGGATGAACTGGATATTCTTAAATATGACGTCATGCTTGAAGCAGCCACTACGTCTTTTCAGGTCCATTTCCAGATTCCGCTGGAACGGGCAGTTGATGTGTTCAATGCCTCTCTCATCTGCTCGGCGCCAGTGTTGGCCATCTCAGCCAATTCACCTTACCTGTTTGGAAAGGATCTGTGGGATGAAACCCGCATTCCCCTGTTTGAACAAAGTTGTGAAGTGGGCGACCCGAACCACCGTCGCGTGTGTTTTGGTTCCGGTTATCTCAAAGAATCCCTGTTTGAGTGTTTTGAAGAAAACCTGCACGACTACCCCGCCTTACTTCCACTGGTAAATGATGCCCCAGCGGCAACGCTTTCCCATCTGAAATTCCACAATGGCACTATTTGGCGCTGGAACCGTCCCCTGATTGATTTTGATAAAGATAACCAGCCGCATTTGCGCATTGAGCACCGGGTGATTCCATCGGGGCCTACAATCCGTGACGGCTTTGCCAATGCAGCTTTTTATTATGGTCTTGTCCACCGCTTGACTCTGAAGTTCCCGGATTTACCGAATGAAATTCCCTTTGATCAGACGAAAACCAATTTTTACGACTGTGCCCGCTATGGACTTAATGCTTCAGTGATCTGGATAGGGGGCAAATCAATACTGGTCAGAGAATTGATCCTTGATGAATTGCTCCCGGCTGCCAACGAGGGACTTCTCGAATTGGGAGTGGCTCAGGATAGTATTAATGGATGGTTAGGCATCATCAGGCAACGGGCACAAAACGGTCAGAATGGCGCCAATTGGCAACGCAGCTGGGTCGCGAAATACGGGCATGACATGACGGCTATGGTGAATCGCTATTACGATCTCCAGCAAAGTGAAACCTCAATACACGAGCGGCCACTCTAAATGTTACAACGACTGACTCATATCCCTGACGGACTACTGGAATGCTCTCCTGAAGAGCTGATCACTGTGATACCAGACACCACATTGATCAGCCTGGAAGGCGAGAACAAAGTGCCGTTGTTCCTGTCGGTGCTTTTACATGGCAACGAGCCAACCAGGCTTGTCGTTGCCCAAAACATCCTGAAAAAATACCAGGACAGTGGTCTGCCGCGTTCCATGCTTTTGTTTATCGGTAACGTCAAAGCCGCCAGTGAAGGCAAACGCCGTCTGGATAATCAACCGGATTACAATCGCGTCTGGCTGGAAGGAAGAATTGACAATGAATCTGAGTTTCACCTTGAGATCGCCGCACTGCTCAATGAACTGGCGCGCATGACCCTGTTTGCCTCAATTGATATTCATAACAATACTGGCATTAATCCCCACTATGCCTGCATCAATCGCCTCCATGCGTCTTTCCTGAATCTGGCGCGTAAATTTTCCCGCAATGTCATTTATTTTGTCCGTCCCAGCGGCGTGCAAAGTAAAGCCCTGTCCCATTTATGCCCGTCTGTCACTCTGGAGTGCGGCAAGGTAGGAGACGAATTCGGTATTCAGCTGGCCACTGGCTTTGTCGATGAAGTACTGAACATGGACAGTATTCCCGATAGTGAGGTCAACGATGATGAGCTGCTTTTGTTTCATAGTCTGGCGGTTATCAAAATTCCAGACTCTGTGACTTTCTTATTTGATGACAGTGATGCAGATATCTGTTTTATACAGGGCATTGAGACTTTAAATTTTGAGGAAATACCAGCAGGCACGACGCTTGCTAAAATCAGTGAGGATGTCGTCGCACCGCTTCTGGTTCTGGACGAAGAAGGAAAAGACATTACCGATGACCTGTTCGCAATTGAAGACGGACAATTAATCAACAAAATATCCCTGATGCCTTCCATGCTGACCAGGGATGAAAAGGTAATACGTCAGGATTGCCTGTGTTATGTCATGGAACATTATTTGATTGGAATGGGTGAGAAATTTACCAGCGATGAGAAGCCGGTGTGGTCAAACTGAATTGATAAAACAACTATTGAGCTAACAGCCTGTCCAGATGATTAGCAAAGGCCTGACGATCCTGTTTGTTCAACGGAGGCGGCCCACCAGTATGAACGCCACTGCTGCGCATTGTGTCCATAAAATCCCTCATAGTCAGACGTCCCTTAATATTGTTAGGCGTAAATAATTCACCTCTGGGACTTAGTGCCTGCCCACCTTTTTCTATCACTTCCGCAGCCAGAGGAATATCGGCGGTGATAACCAGATCACCCTCCTCCACCAGCTTAACTATTTCATCATCTGCTACATCAAATCCCTGAGGAACTTGTATTGAAATGATATTTTTATCTGGAGGTGTTTGCATTGACTGATTTGCCACCAGCGTAAGCTGCACCTTGGTACGCCTTGCTGCCTTGAATAGAATCTCCTTGATAACAACAGGACAGGCATCCGCATCAACCCAGATATTCATTAAAGACTTTCCTTTTTTTCCATCTACTTAGTTTACTTAATTTTGGTTCTGATCTTGTTACTGCTCTTGTAATGCCCACGGCTGCGTTACTAACAGTATCCCTGTTTTTAGAAATGTTATATAACAGACTTATGCTAACAATCCTGTTCAGTTTGAGTATCAGTGGCATGGCGGAATATGAAAAACGCCGTGGTTGGCTGTGGGGATTTTCCTGCTTTCTGGTGTCAGCACTGATTCAGACGTTTTTGATTTCTGGATACTTTGGAGCAGTACTTGGATTCCTTGTCTCTTTTTCGGCAATGGTCTACGCCAATTTTAAATACCCGGTGAATAAAGGCCCGACCCTAGGCTGATTTTCCGGATACCTTACTCATCAAGTACGCTGACAACCGGCAATAAAAGGGTTAAGTCTGGATTGTTTTGAAATTCTAGAGTTAGCGATACTTCTTTCTGCGGTATAGGCCCTTTCAACCCCATCAACATCAGGTGCAAACCTCCACTTTCAAGTACCGCCCTGCCATTGGCAGGAACAACTAATGTCATTTGATGTGCCATGCTCATCATGCCGTTATCACTCATCGTTGCATGGATGGAAACACTTTCAGCAATGGGTGTCGTTGCACCAGTAAGCACCCTATCTTCACTGCCTAGATTCTCTATGGTCATAAAAGCGGCCGTGTTGGTAACTCCTGGCGGGAGCCCACGCACATACCCTTTGGTGACCAGGATGTTACTACTGTCAGCAGCATGAACCCCTTCAGCAATAAGCATGATCAGAGTAAAAAATAGTGCTCGCATAAGATAATAATCAATTAATAATTTAAGTCACTTTCAGGTTTGAGGCAGCACAACCTGAATACTGGGTGCGCTATCCACGGCGATATCACCACGTAAACGATAACCGCCCACAGCCTCTCGCATGATTCTATAAACCCAGCGGGCTTCTTCATCTGTACGCGCATAGATAAGAAAGGTCGCTTCGCGGTCTCGAATAAATTCTCCTATCTCACCCAACTCCACCATCAGTTCGAGACTGCGCTCACTAAGCCCCTGCTCATCCAGGTCAAATACCTGCATCCGGATTTGCTGAGCCACTTCAAGACGCTGGCGGGCATCTGCAATGGTTGCCTCATTCTGATCAATGCTTGCAGCGCGGCCAAGCAGGCTTTCTGCATTGTCGAATTGGCGCGACTGAATTGCTTCATCGGCAAGTGCCACATAACGAATAACAATGTCCTTTACCCCCTGCAGGGCAACAACGTTTTCAGGATCAAAATCCAGCACCGCCCTGAAACCATCATAGGCATTATTCCCTGCAGGCGACATCAGACGATTATCATCATAGGCCAGCCGCGCTTCATACAGCATGTCTGCCATAATGCGCTGGCGAATAAAAGGATCATCGCTGGAAAGAGGACCTTCCTGAGTCTGCGGCACCTCTGGCACTCCCGGTACATAAACAACCGACTCACTGTCATTACTGGCGCAGGAGGCCAGCAATAAAATCAGGAAAATGGCGCTTGTTATTTTTTGAATCATCACTGGCTCAGAGCATACCTTTGAACGGGAAATAATTCAGCCGTTGTCCTTTGTTCACTGATTCACCTGCCGGTATTTCCGCGAGTCCGTCTGCCCACGACAAAGACGTCATAATGCTGGAACCCTGATTACCATAAGCCTCAAGTTCCAGTTCTCCCTGTGCGTCTTCATTCATTCTGACGCGGATGAATTCTTGCCTGCTGTTTGTTGAAGTAGTATTAAAACCTGCTTTAACACACAGCTTTGGCAGGTTCAGGTTGACGACTCCCTGCATTTTCAACAGGTAAGGCCGGACCAGCAAGATGAAGGTGACAAATACAGCCACCGGATTGCCTGGCAATCCAAAAAAGGGCACATCCTGAATGCGTCCATAAGAGAATGGTTTGCCTGGCTTGATGGCCAGCTTCCACAATGCCAACTGCCCCAGGCTTTCAACAGCCTGCCTGACATAATCTTCATCCCCGACAGAAACACCGCCCGTAGTAATAATGCAGTCCGCTTCTTGTGCCGCTGTCTCCAAAGCTGATTGAGTCGCTGCCAGCGAATCATCGACTATGCCTTTTTTGATTACATGCATTCCCAAACCTGTAAGCAATGCATCCAGGGTGAAACTGTTGGAATCATATAATTGCCCGGGTTGTAGCGACTGCCCTGGTGCCACCACTTCGTCACCGGTATTGATGATCGCTACTTTTAACGGCTGCTTTATAGTCACTGAAGCAGTACCTAAAGCAGCCAGCAATCCCAAGTCCTGGGGACGCAGGCGTTGTCCTTCCGATAAGATCTCGCTGCCTTTTGCGACATCATGTCCAGTGAGGCGAATATTGGCACCCGGCGCAGGAATTTCCATAACAGCAACCTGGCCCTCTTCAGCGCGCGTATTCTCCTGAATGACAACCGCATCTGCCCCTTCCGGCATAGGTGCGCCAGTAAATATTCTTGCGGTAGTACCTTTTTCCAATGCGGTACCGGGATGGCCTGCAGCAATGGTCTGGGACACAGGCAAGCGGCAACCGGGTTTATCCAGGTCGCTCGTATATACCGCATACCCATCCATCGCGCTGTTATCAAAATCAGGCACATTGATTAGCGCATGCTGCCCTGCTGCCAGGACGCCGCCGAGAGCCTCTGGCAATGGCACATCGATATTGGCAGCGTTTTCCTGCGCATCTTCGAGCAGGAATGTCAGCGCCTTATCCAGGGGAATCAAACCAGACATATAAATAGAGGTTTTAGATGGATGAGGACAGTATTCTACACAAGACATAAGTCAAAAGTCCTGTAGGAGCGTACGGTGTGCGCCCCTACCTGTATAATCAGCCTCTTAGCTGGAGCCCATCCCTTTGACCGAATATCTTATTTATCTGGTGCCCATAATCGTCTTTGCCGGGGCCTACCTATCCACTGTAGCCGGCATGGGCGGTGGCCTTTTGATACTGGCTTCTTGCTCACAAATCATGCCCATTGCAACTGTGATCCCATTAAACGGGGTCTTTGTATTAGCCGGGCAGATTACTCGAGTATGTCAGTTCTATCGGCATATCAACTGGCAAATAACAGCCCCTTTCATTCCTGGCTCGGTTATCGGCGCCCTGATCGGTACTGTGATTTATTTCAGGCTGTCAGAAACAGCAATAGCTTTAATCCTGGGCACCGTGATGCTTTGGTTCAGTTGGGTTCCAACCAGCCCAGCGTCGCGCCAGATTGCAGAAAAAATTCCAGCGCCCTACTTTTGGGTTGGCATCATTCATACCTTTCTGTCCACAGTAGCGGGTATAGGCGGATTGCTGCAGTCGTTGATGGTGAACAGTTCAATGAAGAAGGAAGGGATTGTTGCCACTATCGCGGGGACATTACTGGCAATGTCGCTGTTTAAAACGGCTGGCTATATTCTGGCAGGATTTGATTACCGAAATTGGTTGGCAATCATATTGCTGTCCTGGATAACAGGAATCGCAGGAACAACTGCTGGTAAATATTCGCTGAACAAAATGCCGGATATTTTTTTCCGGCGACTGATCAAGTCAATGGTGACTATTTTTGCTTTGCGGCTTTTTTGGCAGGCGGCTGTGAGCGCCGGGATTTTTTAGCCGCTGCAGCCTGTTTCTTTGCAGCCGCTTTCTTTTTGGCTTTGTCGGCTTTGCCTGGTGCTTTTCTGGCACTGGCCTTTGCTTTTACTGTCGCCTTGGATTTTTTCTTGCGGGCAGCGGGTTTTTTCACACCATAAAGTTCATCCAGCACTGACTTTATGCCTATTGCTCTGGCGCGCTGTTTTATACCGAAAGTCGCCATAAGTTTTTCACAATTCAGGGCTGAATTTTTAATATAGGGCAACTCAACTGGCAGCAGCTCAATGTCCAGAGATGGCAGTAGCTTGTCCAGGGCTTTGTCCAATTTCGCGGCTTCTTCCAATAAATGCTGCACAAACTGGCCCTGGTTTACTGGCTGCATCGCGTTGTAATGATAGGTTCCCCAGACATCTGCATTACAGTCGATTTGTTTAACGATAGCGTATATTGCCCGGGCAACTTCATAGGCATGAGTGGGGCTGAAACGGTTATCCACTACACGAACCTTGCCCTTGTTCACTTTGCACTCAGCAATAACCCGCTCGAAATACTGATGACGGTGACTGCTGAATAACCAGTCGGTTCTCAGGATAATATGCCGCTTCGCCTCTTCCTTTAGAGCGCGCTCACCATACCATTTACTTTTACCATAGCGGCCTTGCGGATTAACCTTGTCTTCTTCTGTATAAGTGCCTTTCTGCTTCCCATCAAACACATAACTGGACGAATGATGAATGATGGGAATGCCCAGTTGCTCGCAGATCCTTCCCAGGGAAGCCACTCCGTCGGTATTTATCAGTTCACAGGTTTTTGCAGCTTCAGGGTCGGACTCCACATTTTGCAAATTGGCATAAGTGGATACATTGATGAGTTGGGTAGGATTCACTTTGCCAACAGCGCCAATGATGTCTTTGGCATTCAGAACATCCAATTCGTCTGTCGCCAGTGACACGTAATCAACGCCGTAGGTATCCAGCAGACAGGTAAGTTCCAGTCCTGTCTGGCTGTTTGAACCATAGATGAGTAATTTCACGCTGTACCGGTTTCTTGGAAAGAGATGATTGCTATGAGAATTCCCTGTAAAGGCTACCTTACAGGGAATTCCACAGGGAATGCCTGAAACGTATCAGGTAACCGTCAGAACGGAATATCGTCGTCAAAACTGTCCATATCTGCAGGTGCCTGCTGCGCACCTTCCGGGGAAGCCTTTGATGACGGTTGTTGTGCAGGCTGCTGTGCAGGTTGACCCTGCTGATAGCCCCCGCCTCCGCCTCCGCCGCCTCCACTGCCGCGGCTGTCGAGCATCTGCATTTCATTGGCGATTATGTCAGTGGCATAGCGCTTGATGCCATCCTGTTCCCATGAGCGGGTCTGCAACCTGCCTTCAATATAGAGTTTTGAACCCTTACGGACATACTCAGCAACTATTTCCGCCAAACGCTGGTAAAAGGTGATCCGGTGCCACTCAGTTCTCTCCTGCTGCTCACCGGTGTTTTTATCTTTCCAGTTTTCACTTGTGGCCACGGTAATATTTGTCACGGCATTGCCGTTTGGCATATAGCGTGTTTCAGGGTCTGCCCCTACATTACCGACCAGAATTACTTTATTTATCCCTCTACTTGCCACATTTTGCTCCTGAATTTTTATGAAATTGTTATAGCAATAAGTCTAGCACGCTTCTGAAAAAATTCGATTAGAAATCTCATTACTGCGTATAATTAACGGTTTGATTTCGCTTTCCGGGTACAAATCTATTTATGGATAACATCATTGTCAGAGGGGCACGCACCCACAATATGAAGAACATCGATCTGACAATTCCCCGGGATAAACTGGTGGTCATCACCGGCATTTCCGGCTCAGGTAAATCCTCCCTGGCTTTTGACACATTATATGCGGAAGGCCAGCGCCGGTATGTTGAATCCTTGTCTACCTATGCCAGGCAATTCCTGTCCATGATGGAAAAGCCGGACATGGACCAGATATCAGGTTTATCCCCTGCCATTTCCATCGAGCAGAAATCAACTTCCCATAATCCGCGATCTACAGTAGGCACAATCACGGAAATCTATGACTACCTGCGACTGCTGTTTGCCCGCGTCGGTGACCCTTATTGCCCTGATCACCACAAAAAACTGGAAGCCCAGACAGTAAGCCAAATGGTCGACAAGGTCCTGGCCCTGCCCGAAGGCTCACGCATCATGTTGCTGGCCCCCATCATTCGCGATCGCAAGGGCGAGCATCTGCATGTCTTCAGCGAGCTTAAAACAGCAGGTTTTATCCGCGCCCGGGTAGACAGTATTGTCACTGAACTGGAATATCCTCCAGAGCTCGAAAAGAACAAGAAACACACAATCGAGGCTGTGATTGACCGTTTCAAGGTCAGAAAGGACAACGGCCAACGTCTGGCTGAATCCTTTGAAACGGCCCTGGCCCTTGCCAACGGCATTGCGGTTGCCAGCTTCATGGATGAAAAAGACAAGAAAAGCGCAGACGACATGGTGTTCTCTTCACTGTTTGCCTGTCCAGTCTGCGGCCACAGCATTCCGGAGCTGGAGCCACGCCTGTTTTCCTTCAACAACCCTGCAGGAGCCTGTGAGAGTTGCGACGGCCTTGGCGTGAAACAGTTCTTCGATGAAAGTCGCGTCATTGTGGATGACTCCCTGTCCATGGCCGAAGGCGCCATTCGCGGCTGGGACCGGCGCACTGTGTACTATTTTCAATTACTGACTTCACTGGCCGATCATTTTGGCTTTGAAATAGACAAGCCATTCAAAAGCATTCCACGTAAATTCCAGAAAATTATTTTGTATGGCAGTGGAAAAGAAACCATCAAATTCACCTATGTCAGTGAGCGTGGTCATAATTTTGTCAGGGAAACGCCCTTTGAAGGAATAATTCCCAATATGGAACGCCGCGTGAGGGAGACAGAATCCCAGCATGTACGTGAAGAGCTTTCCAAATTCATGAGCTCCCAAAGTTGCACTGACTGTAACGGCGCCCGCCTGCGCCGGGATGCCCGCCACGTCTTTATCGACAAACATAACCTGCCGGAAATCACCACCATGACCATTGCGGGTTCATCAGACTATTTCAGCAACCTTAAGTTTCGCGGCAAGAAAAAGGACATCGCGGACAAGATCCTGAAAGAGATACAGGAAAGGCTCCAGTTTCTCATCGACGTTGGCCTGAACTACCTGACCCTGAATCGCAGTGCGGATACCCTGTCCGGCGGCGAAGCTCAGCGCATTCGCCTGGCCAGCCAGATCGGTGCTGGCCTGGTAGGTGTCATGTATATCCTGGATGAGCCTTCCATTGGTCTGCATCAGCGTGACAACGACCGCCTGCTGAAAACCCTGAAGCACCTGCGTGACCTCGGCAATACTGTCATCGTGGTTGAACATGATGAAGAAGCCATCAACAACGCAGACCATGTCATCGACATTGGCCCAGGCGCTGGTATTCACGGCGGTGAAATCGTCGCCCAGGGAACGCCTGCACAAATCGCCAAGTCCACGAAATCTCTGACTGGTAAATATTTAAGTGGCAAGGAAAGTATTGCCATCCCTGATAAACGTTTTGAGAATGACCCCAAAAAGCAACTGGTGTTATCAGGTGCCACAGGCAACAACCTGAAAAAGGTCACCCTGGAAATTCCACTTGGAATCATGACCTGTGTCACCGGTGTCTCGGGATCGGGCAAGTCCACGCTGATCAACAACACGCTTTACCCGATTGCTGCCACCATTCTCAATAAAGCCTCTACCCTCAACCCTGCTGCCTACGACAAGCTGGAAGGCATCCAACACCTGGATAAGGTTGTCGACATCGACCAAAGCCCCATCGGGCGCACTCCCCGCTCCAATCCAGCAACTTACACCGGCATTTTCACCCCGGTGCGTGAGCTGTTCTCTGCCACACAGGAGTCACGCTCGCGCGGCTACAAGCCTGGACGCTTTTCTTTCAACGTAAAAGGTGGCCGCTGCGAAGCCTGCCAGGGTGATGGCCTGGTGAAAGTTGAAATGCATTTCCTGCCTGACGTGTATGTGATGTGCGATATCTGCAAGGGCAAACGCTACAACCGGGAAACCCTGGAAGTGAAATACAAGGGCAAGAACATCCATGAAGTGCTGCACATGACTATCGAAGAGGCACGGGATTTCTTCGATCCGGTGCCACAGATTGCCCGAAAATTACAAACTCTGGTGGAAGTGGGCCTGTCCTATATCCGCCTGGGCCAGTCGGCAACCACATTGTCCGGCGGTGAGGCCCAGCGTGTGAAACTGGCCAAGGAGCTGTCCAAGCGCGATACCGGCCAGACGCTTTACATCCTAGATGAGCCCACCACTGGCCTGCACTTTCATGATATCAAGCAGTTGTTAAAAGTGCTTCATACTCTTCGCGACCACGGCAACACCATCGTGGTTATCGAGCATAATCTGGATGTCATCAAAACCGCCGACTGGGTAATTGACCTGGGCCCGGAAGGCGGCGATGAAGGGGGCAAAATTATCGCCACAGGAACACCGGAACAGATAACGAAAAAGAGAGTCAGTTACACGGGCCGATTTTTGAAGAAGGTGCTGAAGTAAAAAAAGGGGTAATATTGGCCAAACCCATTGAACACCTATAGAGATTGTCATGCAAAAATTACTCCTGGTTATTTTGTTGCTGATGCCCATTGCTGGTTTCACCCAGACCTCCTATGACTTGCCTGACGGCACACGGATGCAAGCTTACCTAGCAATACCGGAGGGTCTTGATGGACAAGCACCATTGGCAATCGTCATGGGCGGTGGCGCTGGCGATGGTCGAATAGCCAGCGGCACATTTGAATCCCTTGGGCAGGAATTTGTTGATCGCGGCTGGGCAGTGGCAACGCCTGTTTCTCCAAACGGCCAATCTTTCTTTGCTGAAAACGGGGAAAAAGTTCGGCAGCTAATAACTTTGTTAAAAACACGGGATGACATTGCTGACGGACCTGTCCTGCTGGGGGGTATTTCCAATGGCGGAATTTCCTCCCTGCAAATCGCTTCAAGCCACCCCGACGAATACCTTGGCGTAGTCGCTGTTCCAGCTATTGCGAACAGTTCTTCAGTCAGTAATTTAAGGGATTTTTCCGTCTTCTTGCGCATTGGCAGCGAAGATCAATTAGGCTGGGGCAGTCGTTATGAATCTACTGTTAGCGCCCTTGAAAGTGCTGGCGCCCAAGTTAATGCACTGCTTGTCGAGGGCGGTGGTCACCGGGTTCCTATCGATTGGGATAATCTGGAACTCTGGCTGGAAACTGTTAAATAGTTTCTAAATAGTTTCCAGATCAAGAAGATCCCCCGGTGTACAATCAAGCACATCACACAACGCTATCAATGTTGAAAACCGAATAGCCTTTGCCTTACCAATTTTCAGTATGGAAAGATTCGCCATAGTGATACCCACTTTTTCCGACAGCTGCGTTAATGACATCTTGCGCTGCACGAGCAGCAAGTCGAGATTCACTTTGATTTCCTTTTTGATTTCATTAGCCATCAGATAGTGTGCCTCTGATCATCCAGCAATTGTTCTGCTTCTTTAATCGCCGGGGATAATTTCAATATCCCTACTCCAACCATCAGACCAATAAGACTGCCATCAGTAGTAGGTGTCATTGTTATAGCCGATAAACTGAACTGAACGGTATTAATTACTGATGCCGATAAAAAGAAATTCCAAATCGGGCCAATAATATAGGCAAAGACTATAACTTTGCCTACCCAGTTCAGACGCTGACTATTTCCTGCTGAAAAGGATTCGCCATTACAAAGCGAAGCAAGAATATTGCGAAGTTGCAGCACAACAAACAACATCATTAACAGTTTGATCATTTGGGTTACAGAAAAAATAAACGAGTTAATGAAGTTTGGAGCATCAAGGGCAATTTCTGTCTTGGCTCTGATGACCTGTTCTCGTATGCCGGTAACTTCCAGGCTTTCGATCTGCGTCATATCAACCACCAAATTTGTATAAATCGTCAGATTAGGTGGTGAACCAAAGTCGCCTTTATAGTGCAGCAAAATACCGATGGTGACTGGCAACCAGAGAATGACCAGGAGGAATAATACGCTATGGATAAAGTGAAGCACTGAAAAACTCGACCGTGCTAGCCGGTGGCTAGCATCCCCTTCCGCAGCAGGTTGCATAGCTACCATGGACTTCGGGATATAGCGTTTGGTAATTAACCAGTAGAGAAATCCCAGATAGGGCACTAAAAATAACAAGGTTGGAAGTCCAATTACCAGAATTTTAGAATCCTATATCAACTTCCAATCTGGTTAAGACTATGTGAACATCATTCAGGATCAAGACTTTATTGTCTGATCCATTTGCTAACAATTATAAAAAATAAAGAGGTGAATATATGGCAAACGATACCAATAAAGTAGTTCTTATTATTCTTGCCCTGCTGTTACCCCCAGTCGCTGTGTTCATGAAAAAAGGTGCGGGTAAAGACCTGGCCATCAATATTATTCTGTGCATTCTCATCTGGTTTCCCGGAATCGTGCATGCAGTCTGGCTAACTACCAAATAGCCTCATTCTATTAAACACCGGAGTATGAAGATTATGTCATCTGAGTCATCTGAATTACGCAAAGAAGGCGTACTAACCACTTTTGGCTCCGTAGTCGGTCTTGCCTTCGGCCCCAGCGTCATTGCCATCCTGGCTATCAGTCCGTTCATTCCACCCATCGAACAGGAATTCGGCTGGTCCCGCGTACAGGTATCAATGGCCGCCACCATTGTCTCCTACATGGTGGTGCTGGTATCTCCGTTACAGGGATTGCTGGTTGACCGGTTCGGCCCGCGCAAGGTAATCCTCACCTCCATTCCTCTGTTTTCCCTTGGCCTGGCATCTCTGTATTTTCTGCCAGACAGTCTGCCGGTGTACTACACCATCTGGGTGTTGATTCCTTTATTAAGTATCGGACTTTGGCCGCTGGGTTATTTGCAGGCCGTCAGCCAATGGTTCGAGAAGAAGCTCGGTTTCGCATTAGGGTGTGCAAATGCCGGCATCGGTGTTGGCAGCACAGTTGTGCCATTGATTATTGCAGCCATCATGGCTGTATACGACTGGCGCACAGCCTTTCTGGGGCTCGCCGCCATCGTCTTGTTTATTACCTGGCCAGTCACTTATTTTACGATCAAGGAACCTCTTGCCAGTGACGAACACCGGGCAAACCCGGCTGGGCTGGGCACGCCATTCAAAACGGCAACGCGTGAACCTGTTTTTATCCTCTTGTGCGTTGCCTTCTTTTTACTGGGCCTAACAGCTACCTCCCTGGTAACTCAGCAGGTTCCTCTCCTGATTGAAGCTGGCTGGACACAGACTGAAGCCTCTTTTGTGCAGGCCCTGTTCGGATTTTCCCTGCTCTTTGCCAGGGTCTTTATTGGTTTCATTATTGACCATGTGTTTGCACCACGTGTCATGCAGGTTGTATCCATTGGCGGCGCACTGGCCTGCATCCTGTATGCGGTATATCCCCAGGCAGGTATCGTGAGCGCCATGCTGCTGGGCTTTTTGTTGGGAGCGGAATTTGATGTACTGGCTTTTCTTATCAAGCGCTACTTTGGCAACGTGGCCTACGGCCGCCTGTATGGTGTCATTTTCGGTGTGTTTTACCTGGGCTCCGGACTGGGCATCCTGGGGCTGTCGTCAAGTCGCCAGGTTTTTGGTGATTACGACATCGGGCTATTCATTGCAGCAGGCATCTTGCTCAGCTGCGTTGTGCTGAACGCCTTTTTGCCTGCCTACCGTTTTAAGGCGGGCAATCAAGACTAGCAGGGGCCAGCAAATCCAGAAAAATACTCATGAAAAGAAAATTCTCTAATTTTATGGGCCATTCTTTTTTTAACAAAACCCTGATCACTATTTTTATCTCTATGCTGGTCAGTATCCAATATGCAACGGCTCAACCTGAAGAGTCAGAGACTCCCCTTACCTATGAGGAAATCTCCACCAATCAGTTAATGGAAGCAATATCTTCCTGGGCAGGTGCCTGGCAGTCACAACTTCCTGATCTCTACATTACCCATTATGTGATTTACTACAAACCACCTGATTTTGATTCCAGGGACCAATGGGTAGAAAATCGCCGCACCCGACTGATCCTGCCGGAATTTATTAGTCTCAGGCTAATTGATTTTGAATTGATTGCATTAAGCGATAATGAGGCCACTGTACGGTTCTCACTCATTTATGAACGTCCTGACTATTCAGATCAGACATACAAAGAATTGGTATTCCAGGGCTCCAATGGATTTTGGCTGATCAAGGAAGAAAATAATCTGGAGACTGTCGTTTTGTAGATAGCATGTAGTTGGTAAATAGCGTGCATACAAGCGTATTTCTTTCATCTTTTCACATTTCTCACACTACATAAAAGGCACCAGAATTTATGCCAGACATTGAGGCTGACGCACCCACGCCAGCCAACCGGTTATCGGAAACAAAACCCGACCATAGTCATACAGAACACTTCGGCAAGGGCGTTATGTTTATGATGCTGGGGTCCATGCTGTTTGCCATTGCAGATGCTCTTGGCAAACTTGTCACCCAGAGTTATCCCTTAACCCAGGTCGTATGGCTGCGGTGTTTTTTTGGCTTGGCACTTATCGCTTGTGTCATTGTATTCCAGGGCAGGTTGTCTGATTTCAAAACCACCCGTAAAAGTGCCCACCTCGCTCGATCCTTTGTGGGGATAATAATGACAGGTAGCATGATGACCGGCCTGAAATTCATTCCCCTGGCCGAAGTTACTGCAGTGGTCTTTGCTACACCTTTAATCGTTGCTGTTTACAGTACGGTCATTCAAAAAGAGCCTATGAGCCGGGGCATGTTTATCGCCATCCTGCTGGGTTTCCTTGGGGTCATGGTGGTTGTCAGACCAACCCCTGATCATTTCCACTTTGCCCACCTGGTCATGCTGGGCTTTGCCCTGTCCTCTGCCTACCTGAGTATCACAGCCAGAGCTCTGATTAAAACCGAATCGCCACTGACCCTGAATTTCTACATTTATCCGGCAACGATCATCCTGGGTGGTTATTTCGCCTGGCGCGACTGGGTAACTCCTGACCTTTTATCCCTGGCAGCTCTATTTGGAGTGGCTTTTTTTGCCACCATTGCCCTGCTCTCAATTACCAAAGCCGTGCATTGCGCCAGCCCTGCCCGAGTAACGCCTTTTGATTATTCACGCATGCTCTGGACGGTAAGTATCGGGCTGATTTTCTGGGGCGAGCTGCCCGATGCCATCACCTGGATTGGCATTGCCATCATCATCTTCTGTGGTTTGTACATACTGCGGCACGGCCGGGGCAGACAAAAACAAGCCTGAACCAGGGTGTTGAGACAGGATGGTATGAAGCAGCCACCTGCTTCATTTACTCTTCTGTATCAGGTAATGTGTAGCACATGCACCTGACGCCTTTTTCCATGGTTTATGACCTGGCAGGCAAAACTTTTCTGCGGGGGAAATAAACGATGGAACTGCGCGTTAACAACCAACTTCACGAAGTCGATGTAGAGCCGGAAATGCCACTTTTATGGGTACTCCGGGATATGCTCAATCTCAAGGGCACAAAGTTTGCCTGCGGTATCGCCCAGTGCGGTGCCTGTACCGTTCATCTTGATGGCGAGCCCATCCGCTCATGCTCTTTTCCAGTCTCGGCTGCGGCAGGTAAAAGCATCACCACTATTGAAGGACTTACTGAAAACTCAGACCATCCGGTGCAACAGGCCTGGATCAAACATCAGGTGCCACAGTGCGGTTACTGTCAGTCCGGACAGATCATGGCTGCGGTGTCACTGCTAAACAAAAAACCCCAGCCCACAGATGCCGATATCAACGCGGCCATGACCAATATCTGTCGCTGCGGTACTTACAAGCGCATACGCGATGCCATTCATGATGTTGCCGGCAACAATGCCGAAAACACACTAGCTTACGAGGCGTAAGGAGATAATCATGAATACCCAATTCAATCCTTCCCGCCGCAAGTTCATGCTCACCAGCGCTGCCGTCAGTGGCGGTTTTGCGCTAGGTCTGCAAATGCCCAGCAAGGCTCAGGATGTAGTCGCAGGCAGCGACGTCAATATTTGGGTGCAAATCAGCCCCGATGACACAGTAACCATCAAGTACGCTCGTTGTGAAATGGGCCAGGGCAGTATGACCTCCGCCCCCCAAATGGTGGCAGACGAGCTCGATGCCAGCTGGGATCAGGTTAAAATTGAATATGTCGATGTTAATGAACATATCCGTATGGATCGCGCCTGGGGTGCCATGGTTACAGTAGGTAGCCAGACTATCCGCAACTCCCAGGAATATTTGCGCAATGCCGGAGCTTCCGCCCGCACCATGTTGGTTGCAGCTGCAGCCAGCGAATGGGGTGTTCCACAAAGTGAAATCAATGTCAGCAATGGTGTAATCAGTCATGCCGCAAGCGGCCGTGAAAGTGGCTTTGGTGCACTGGCTGCCGCTGCTGCCTCACAACCAGTGCCAGAAACGGTCACTCTGAAAGACCCTGCAGACTGGCACATCATTGGCCAGTCACCTGCGCGCGTGGATATCCCGCCTTCTGTTGATGGCTCCCAGGTTTATGGTGTTGACGTTGAATTACCCGGCATGGTGTATGCCGCTATGGCCACCTGCCCCGTATTTGGTGGCACTGTTAGTTCCTTTGATGCCACTAAAGCCAGAACACGTAAAGGCGTGATGGATGTGGTTGCCATCGATGGCAACTCGGTTGTCGTGGTTGCTGACAACTGGTGGCGTGCCAACAAGGCCTTGCAAGAAGTCGAAGTGAACTGGGACACCAACGGTAACGGTAATGTCAGCAGCGAGACTATCCTGGAAACATTTAAAGCCAGCCTGGCAGCATCCGATGCCGCGCCAATGCCCAACAACGCCGGTGATGCCGACCAGGCCCTGGCCAATGCTGAGCAGGTTCTGGAAGCCGATTATTTCACCCCCTTTCTGAGTCATTCACCCATGGAACCCATGGGCGCGACAGTACGCATTACAGGTGAGCGTGTGGATATCTGGGCATCCACCCAATCTCCGGAAGGTCTGGTCACTGAGATGGTCAATGCCCTGGACGTCGAAGCGGAAAATGTTTATGCGCATCGGGTTCAGGCCGGTGGCGGTTTTGGCCGCCGTGGTGGCTCCAGCGATTACGCTCGGGCAGCCGCACTGATTGCAGCCGAACTGCCTGATGGCATTCCAGTAAAAATGTTATGGAACCGTGAAGAAGATACCCAACACGATTTTTACCGACCGCTAGCCATGTACCGGCTAAAGGGCGGGCTCGATACTGATGGCTATATCTCTGGCTGGAAAGCACGTATTGCCAGTGGCTCCATTCTTAACCAAATGCGCGGTGCGCCTCTGCGCGGCGGGGTGGATTTCACAGCGGTGGAAGGATTTACTGAACTGCCCTATAACATTCCCGATCAGTTCCAGGATTTCAAATTAACCCCAACACATGTGCCACTTGGTTTCTGGCGCACCGTGGGTTGGTCACAAACTCCTTTTGCCAGGGAGCAGTTCATCGATGAGTTGGCCGTGGCTGCCGGGGAAGATCCCTATCACTTCCGCCTGAAGCACATGGAAGAAGACGAACTGTCGCGCCATATTCTGGAAAAAGTAGCTGATGAAATTGGCTGGGATGAAACACCAGCGGCTGGCATCTACCGCGGCATCGCGACAACCGAACCTTATGGCAGTTATACGGCAGCCGCCGTTGAGCTGTCAGTCAATGACGCCGGTGTAATCAATATTCACCGCATCGTGCAAGGCATCAATACCGGCCACATGGTAAACCCGGACAACGTTACCGCGCAGTTAGAAGGCGCCACAGTATGGGCAATCAGCGCGGCTATGTGGGGTGAAATAAACATCGAACAGGGGAAGGTCCAGGAAAGTAATTTTCATAATTACCGGCTTCTGCGTATGTCTGAAATGCCGGTTATTGATACTGTTCTGGAAGCCACTGGCGGATTCTGGGGTGGCGTTGGCGAACCGGGTCAGGCACCAATCCTGCCGGCATTCTGCAACGCTATTTACGCAGCAACAGGTACAAGAGTAAGATCACTGCCACTGAAGCATCACGGTTTTACTCTGGCCTGATCTGACACATTGCAAATGAAACTATCATGAAATTATCAACGTTGACGTTGTTTCTGTGCACCCTGCTTTTGCAGGCGTTTGCAGTATCCGCACAGGATCTGACCATCACCAATGCTCGCATCATCGCCACCGATGGCGAAGTGATTGAGAACGGTTCCATCGTGGTTAATGATGGACGAATAACCTATGTCGCTGCTGGCGCACCCAGGAATCCGGTTGGCAATACCATCGATGCACAGGGCATGACCGCCATTCCTGGTTTTATAGATGCGCACAGGCACATCAACACCGGGCCTGATGAAGCTGAAAAAATGCAGGCATTGCTGGAAGCTGGTTACACCACCATTCTTAGCGGCGGCGGTCCTGCCGAAGGCAATATCACCCTCAGAGAACATATCGAACAGGGCCTGATCAATGGCCCGCGTATTATTCCCTCTGGCCGGACCAGTCTGAACCAGTCTCCGGAAGACGCCCGCGCCCAGGTGCGGGAACTGGCTGATCTGGGCATCAAATTCACTGGCGAAATGGCCCTGACTTCATTCCCTGGTCCGTATCAGAAAGAAATGGACACTCTTAGGGCCATCGTGGATGAGTCTGCCAAAGTGGGTATTACTGTGCAAATTCATTCAGTCAGTGCCCAGGCGACTATGGCCGCCACGCGTGCCGGGGTAAAACATCTGGTGCATACCACCAACAAAAATTTTCTGACCCGTGATGAAGCGCGGGAAATTGCAGAAGCCGGTGTCATGGTGCTGAGTCTTGCTGGATTCGGTGCTCCTGTTTTCAATGTCTTTAATAATGACAATATCCCCACTTTCCGCAATGGAGATGTGTATCCGGATTCCATTCCCCAGACTACTCGCGTGCCGGAGCTATTCCTGGGTCAGGAAATGGGTCATGTGCAGGTGAATTTACGCACCATGTGGGATGCAGGAGTAATCGTAGCTTACTGCACTGACACTTCCTTTGATGCCTTGGCAGGACTTGCCCATGAACTGAAAGTCCTGAACGTGATGTTTTCTCCTATTGATCTGGTCACACTGATGGGGCCGAATACAGCGGCCTATATCAACATGGCTGATGATCTGGGAGAACTGGCACCTGGTAAGCTGGGCGACATCGTCCTGCTGGACGACGATCCTTTGGAAGGGTATTGGAATCTGCTGAAAACAAAAGTAGTGGTCAAGGAAGGCCGCGTAGTGGTTGATAAGCGTTAAAAAAGAAAAAAGGGGACAGATTTATTTTCTTTTTTTAAATAAATCTGTCCCCTTTTTTAGTTAGTCAGGGTTACAGGATAAGGCCTCGTAGAGCCCGAATTTCTCCCTCATCAAGGCCCAGCTTTTTCAGCATGCTCTGGGCATTGCTGCACCAAAAACACCGGTCAGTGGCTAACCTGAGAGACTCCTTGTAACTCGCTGCAGCGAGGCTATCCTGATCATTGGCCATGTAGGCATCCCCAAGGCTATCCCAGAAATTACCTTCTTGCGGGAACAAATTAACATTCAGAGCCAAAATGGCCAATGCCCACTCGTTGTCGCCGCCGTTCATGAGCTGCAATCCGATGGGGTGGAGGATACTGGGATCGTCCAGTTGGCTCTGCTGCACACTTTCGTAAAAGGCAGGTAGGCCTGCGGCTTCACTCGGCGAATGATTCTCAATGTATTCAATAATCAGCTCGTATTTTTCACGGGGATACTGTGATGGTTTAAATGCAGGATCGAACAACAGTCCTGCGATATTTTCAGCCACACCTGCATCCCGAAGCACATTGCTGAAGTGGATGACCACTGCATTTTCTTCCGGAAAGCGCAGCAAGTCGGCAAAATAATAGCCGTTGGAACCACGGTGACTCAGCATAGTCGTGCCGCGCCCCGTTTCCTCAATCCGCCAACCATAGCCGTGAGCTCGGTTACTATCTTCCGTGCTGTCTTCTGAACTGTCTCCTGTACTATCCTCGATACTATGAGGAGATTCCATTAAAGCTTGTAGTGAAGGATCAAAAAGCGCACCCGATTGCAGAGCTTTATGCCAGGTATAAAGATCCTCGATAGTGGACTGCATATCCCCCCGACCCATGCCATACCAGGAAACACGGTTACCAGAAAACTGCTCCAGGGTAGTACCCCAGTCAACCCAGTCACGGGTTAAGAGATCATAGTAATAAGCATGCGCAAACCGATCCGGATCCCAGTCCCGTAAAACGTAACCAGTATCTGCCATCCCTGCAGGATTCAACAATCTGGAACGCAGATATTCCTCAAAAGACATAGTGGAAACAAGCTCTACAATTGCCGCCAACAGTAGGAATCCGGCACCAGCTGCCTCTCCTTGTGCTCCAGACAACCTGTAGTAAAAAAATTCGTCCACAAACCGATCCCTGGTGGCGAAATCGTAACGATACCCTCCCGCTCTTGGAGAAAGACCCGCCGTATGAGTGAGAAGCTGATGAACAGTGATATCGCGCTTGTTGTCGGGTACTAAAGGAAAGAACTGATCCAGCGTATCACTGGTTTTTAGTTTGCCCTCTTCCACCAGTTTCATTACGGCCGCTGCAGTAAAGAGCTGAGTAACTGCACCGATATTGAAAATAGTTGAAGGGATTATTGGACTGGATTTTCCCCTGTCGCCGAGACCATAACCACTGGACAGGAGAATCTGATCATCTCTGGCAACCAGCACGGCTCCCGAGAAGCCGTTTGCCGTGCTGGCAGTCAGGTAACTATTAATACGTTCAGCTATGACTACAGTGTCATCTTGAGCCATAGTTAAAATAACGCGTGATAATGAGTGTTAATGTGCTGCTGTAAATACTTCCGTTTCCGGATAAAACTGCGCCCAGGAGAACCAGAAAGACGGCAACGGTGGCAACAAATCCAACTTGGTACCTTTCATCGGTCCTGCTACAGCTTCACCCATAACGTTCCAGGTCGAAGAAGTCTGCGCATCCATAATTTTCCCCATGACACCTTCATTGAAAGACAGCACCTTGCAATCTACTATCCTTAAAAAAGCCATAGCGGTATCAGTGTCTGGCACATAGGTCATCAACACTGGCGCCGATCCTACTTTGTCATTAACCAGCGTCTGCTTTTCCAGTTCAGCCAGCGGATAGGCCTTGTAGCCTCCGCCGATATCCAGGCCAACTACTAAATCATGAGTCGGCCTGCGCTTGTCTTCAGTCAGTGCACCTCGAAAACGATTAAAAGCGACGGGGACCATGGGTTTGTAATGATCATAGGCTTCCTGGCGTCCAGACTCAGGTAACATCAGTTCACTGTCAGGAAATTTTTCTTTCCATTCTCCCCAGGTAGCATGCAGTGTGTAGGCTCTTTCCAGCTTCACACCTTTCAAAGGACCCTGGAAAAATTCTCCCATTGCCTGTTGCATGGAATCGCCAGAGTCTCGAAAACCAAACTGCACATTGTTACCGGAACTGCCCACCATTTCGAAATGCCTCGGCGCACCGTTGGCATCTTTGAGATGATTAATATAGGCGGCACCGGAACCACACAAGGCGCACCAGCTAGCCAGTACCGGAGTGCCTCCAAAATCATCTTGAACGATATGATGCCATGCCACATATTCACGCGGATAGGCTTTTGCCACCCCATTCACTTCCACACCAAAAATACGGTCTTCATCCGCAATATGTGCGGCCAGATTGGCGGCGATATATTCAGGCGCGTATTCAGGTTGAAAACGCATCAAAGAGTCTTCTCTAAGATCGGTAAGAATTTGTTGTACTCTTTCTTCTGTGGGTTCAGGCATGTCCGGACCCTGTTCGGCAACCTGGGCAAAAGCGGGGGCCAAATAGCACAATACAGAGAGGGCCGTACTCAGGATCATTGCTTTCTTAAACATGGGGCAACCTCCTCAAACTTATTAAACGGTCATTTAACATACCACCATGAACTCTTGTTTAAAAGCCAATACTAACTATTCCAAAAACAGGGCAATAAAAAAGCCAGAATAACCTTGGCAGCTATCTTGGCTTATGTAATTCCTGATAGGGACAGGCTGGAATCACCCTGGTATTCAGGACATATCAGACTTTTTTAACAGTTATCTTCAGCCAATTCTTCACAGGCATCTTCAATGCGGTTGGCAGTTGCAGCGGCAGCATTTGAAAGATCTTCAGCTGCATTATTGAGTAGATCTGACGCATCACTTCTGGCTTGAACCACTTCACTGTCAGCTTCTTCGCCCGGGTCTTCCTGGCAAGCCTGCAAGAATAACAATGAGGGAAGCATGAATATTATTAATAAAGTCAGTTTAAAAGTTTTCATTACTGATCCCTTATATTTATCTATCAAGGCAAGCGTAACCACTATTAGTGATTAAATTACCTGTCCACATGTTCGCCGCGTAAGTAGACATCCCTGATAAGCCGGGTATTGGTGATATCGTCCAGCGGGTTGGCATCCAGCACAATAAAATCGGCACTCATGCCTGCGGCGAGTACACCAGCATCATCCATGCCCAGAAATTTGGCACTGTTTGCCGTGGCGGCAACAATGGCACCCATCGGCGACATGCCCGCAGCCACCATGTCTTCTATCTCCACATGGGCAGCATAGGGCGTGTTTCCATCTGTGCCCAGGGCAATGGTTATGCCAGCATGATAGAGCCGGTTCAGATTCCTGGCCTGGATGCCAAAACTTTCCTGGGCATCCGGGTTTGCTGTTTGGGCATTCAGTCTCTGCAACGTTTCATCTGGCACCAACCCTTCCAGCCAACCGTAATCGGAAGGAATACCTCTATTAGGCAAGTTGGGTACAAGGACAACATCCGGATGAGCCTGATACAGCGCAAAAAATTCACCATCAAAGTCCTTGTCTCTTACGCCATGGGCAAAAGCATCCACACCGGCCTCCAGCAGTCCTGCCGCATCATCCTGGAAAAAGAGATGCGCTGTTACCCGTATGCCCTGCTGATGCGCTTCATCAATGACCGCTCCATACAGTTCCGGCGTCAATTTCTCGTAGCTTCCGTTTCTGTCGTCCACCCAGATTTTAATGATATCCACTCCCCTGGAAACCTCAGCCTGTACTGCCGCCCTGGCTTCCTCAGGTGTATTTACCCAGTGGGGCGCTTCAGTACGACCTGGTTCCGAGCGTGTAATCCCTCTTCCTGCAGTGAAATAACGAGCAGCGCCTGGCTGCAACTCCTGCTGGATTTCGAAAACGCTATCAACGTTATCCATTCCCAGGCTCATTGCGGCACTCACACCAAATCTGGCGCGATTGCGCAGATCCTGGATAAGCGCTTCGCGTTCAGTATTCAGATGCACATGGGTATCGAGCATCATGGGCATGATGGTAGCTCCACTGACATCCACGCGCTGTGCTCCTGCAGGCACACTGACCGCGCTACTTGCCCCTACAGCTGTGATGCGACCGTTATCCACTATCAGCGTGGCAGAGTCTATGGCGGCTCCACCATCACCGGGAATAATTCTGGCGCCTTCATAGGCGACTGCAGTTGATGTCGAGTCTGACGATTGCTCTTCCGAAGAGCAGGCGCTGAGTAAAATTAGTGCTAATACTACAAATTGATTACGCATAGATTTGGTATTCATGTGTATCCCCTTGATAATTTCGACTCGGATTGCGGACCGAATAGTATAATAATATAGACCTTACTCAAACAATTTAACAGCCTGAAAAAATGACTGGCCTGGTAAAAAACATTTCGCTACAGCAAGTACCGCTGCACCGAATTTTGCCGCTTCGACATAACGTCCTGCGTGAAGGACGTTCGCGCGAAGAAGCACTATTTGATGGTGATGATGCTCCCGGCACCCTGCATTTTGGTGCTTTTATATCTGAAGAATGTGCATGCTGCCTTAGCCTTATTAATTCAAGCTTCGAAGGAAAACCAGCTTACCAACTCAGGGGGATGGCCACCCTGCCAGAGTATGCGAAAAAGGGCATTGGCCGCACATTGCTTGATTTTGCACTATCTACGGTAGACCACATGCCTGTCTGGTGCAATGCCCGTACGGAATCCGTTGGTTTTTATGTGAAAGTGGGCTGGGTAGAAAATGGCACACCATTCAACATTGAAGGCATCGGACCGCATTTGACAATGCTGTATTTGCCAGACAAGCTTTCCTGAACCTACATTAATTCAAAAGTAAAAAAGCAACTGCTTGTCATTGAATCAACTCCTGTCTTATTTGTGCACTGTCCTCTTCAGTTAGCCAACCTTCGGCAACTAGAGAATCAAGTCTCTGATCAACTCTACTGGCATAATTTTCAGAATCGCCATACAAAGTTTCCAGCTTCCGCCAGGAAAAGGCTTCTTTCCTACCAAGATTAGTACACACGGCCGGCCCTGCACTGGAATCCAGATAGGAGGCAACTGGCACATCAAGGTAAACATTTCTCATTCCACCAAGCGCATTTCTATTCTCGTCTGTGATAATGATTGGCTCTCCCGAATTTTCGCTGCTCACAAAAATGCGTTGTGCTTTTGGCGGAGACACACCCTCATTTATCCAGCCAGTCATAGCAGAAAACGCGGCATTAACTGCATGTCGCATTACCGGAAAATCAAGAAGGTCTATATCAGGTGTGCACTGGTAAGCCATTGGCCAGTTAACAAGATATCCAACCTGGCCGGATTTAACCTGATCTTCGACAACAGGCATGTGCTGATAATAGATCTTGTCCATATGAGGTGCGCCGGCTACTTCCCAAAGTCTGAATGGATCTGAAGGATCATCACTATCTTCACGCCGTACAGAAATCGCTGCCAGAACATCTCCCTGGGTAATAACCCTGAGCACAGGCACACCAGCATTGCGAATAATCCGACGTTGATCACCTTCTGGTGGAGATAATGCACAGCGACTAATGCGATCGGTAGCTGCATATTCTGATTTGATGACAAAGCCATCGTATACCGGCTCACCATTACTGCGCCTGGAAAATTTATGAATAGAATTGGCATAGGTGGTCAATTCCTCGGTGTGGGTAGTTGCAACAAGGTTTTCCACTTCGAATCCGGCAAGAGGGCCCGATTCACTTCTTAGAAGAACCCCAACCTGACTTATCAGATCCCATTTCAATCCTTCCTCGGATGCTGAAGTTGAGTTGCCAGGACCACATGTTTCCATCGGTGTTGGATTGGCCAGGGAAAGGCTGGCGTAGCGAGGTGCATCAAAATTTTTCAAAACATTTATCGCTGCGGGAGAATGAGTGACCGCTACAAAGACATCACCCGAGTTTACAAAATACTCATAGGAGAGTGCCCAAACAAAGGCCCAATCATACTGCCGGGCATTATTGAGTGTTTCGACAATGACATTACCACTGAAGCGGCCGGGATCTATTGGCCTTCGAATCAAGATACGCGTGGTGTAAGGTGCTGCAGGAGTTTTTACGGACACACTGCCATCCACGGCCCACTCGTAGACATTGGCATTTCCGCTCACCAGGTATTCCTCTTCTACATAACCCATTGAGTCGAGGTCCAGGTATGCCTGGGTTCGATGTGCAGCAAGCTGGGGATAGCTATCAGCGCTAACAGTGAGTGGACCCGAATACTCCGGTACAGATACCTGGAGATATTCTTCTGCCTGGGCCAATACAAAAGCCGACATTAAAAATGCCACACACCAGATTAAGACATTAACTATGTTTTCGTGAATCTTCGACATATCGCCTCCGAAAATAAACAACGTTTCTTAAATTCGTCATTACCTGAAACCAGCGATGCTGGTCATTTTGTACAATCTGTTTTCAGAACAAATCGGGTTAATCTGGTGGTGTTAGTGTCACACGTAAAAGCATATCACCCAGTTCATCTTCACCTTTCATTTCATAAACACGGACACCCTCTTCCAGAGAAAAAGGGATGCTCAAGTAGGTATGTCCACCATGCTCTCGAGAAGCTTCCACCATCAGATGATACCCCCCTTGCAAAATGATATTGCCGTCATCATCCCGGCCATCCCAGGCAAGATCGTAGTTCCCTGGCTCACGTGTGGGTCGTGTGACATTGCTGACTGGCACTACTCTTCGGCGACCAACCCGGCTCCACCATACTGAATTTGTGCGTGCCCATCTATCTTCAGCCCCAAGGATAAGCAAATTTTTAATCGGCCTGCTTTCAGCATCGCTGACCCAAATCGACAGGTAAGGTCTTTCATAACTGCGGTCACGAATATTGGGAATGTTGTACTCCAGGGAGAAGTCTATGACCGAATTTGCCTGCCTCAGCAGTTCTCCGCCCAGATGATTTTGCCAGCCCTCGGAAATAAACTGGTTACCGTTCCAATCTATAACCAGGGCTTCTACCCCAACCATGGAATTGACATAGTTCATGGCCGTATCCGGGTTTTGCGTTGACAGTAAAGTCGCCATCGCGTCAGCAGTCACTGCATCGGGCGCTATCACGACACTATATAGGCCATCAGCAACAGGCCAGCCCCTGCGAGTATCAAGTATCTTGCTGAAATGACGCTCGCCAAAAGTCCAGGTGCGCGTGTTATGCCCGCTGGTTGCCACCGCCATACCGTTGAGTCCAAGAGTGGTGATGAAATTACCATTGTCGGCCAGCGCTTCCGGGTCAGACACCTGCACCTGCCAGGCGTCTTCTTCAGGTGGCGAACCCCAGTAACTGCTATCACCGCCTATATCCAGTTTAATTGCCGTTGCATCAGGTATTTCACGTTTCAGCACAGTCATAGCCTGGTCAATAATGTAACCTTTTGCCAGCCCGGAAGGATCCAGGTCTATGGCTTCCTCCAAGGTTATTTGCCTAGTTGCTGAATCGATCTGTATTGTGCCCTGCTGAGCTGTTCTCGCTGTAGGTAGCATATTAGGCACAATGGGTTGTACCTGGTTTGCTTCAGCCTGATCCCAAAGCTTTATCACCTGCCCCATTCGACAACTGAATGCTCCGTTGCTCAATGCCATCCATGACTCGCACGCTTCGGTCACAAACAACAAATCTGCGCTTGCTTGTGAAGTAGTACGATCCTGGTTAAGTACCATGATTTCGCTGTCATCACGATAGGTTGAAAAAATTTGTTCCAGTCTGGCGATTTCAGCGACTGCATTATCAGCAGCCCTTTCCTGATCAGTCTGAACTCCCCCGTAGACAATCAGATCCATCGATGTACCCAAAACATTTTCATAATGCCGCACGAGCGCTTGCGGATTTTCCGCCGCGGAAACAGGCAGGCATGCAGAAGTTAGAAAAATGCCGCATAATAATCGCAAAGTAGCGTATGGCATTTTATGAACCCAATGCAGCAATTGGCTTGTTAAATCTGACAAGCTAAATGAAAAAAAATACATAAACTAAACTTAACCTGATAATAAAAAAGTTGGAAAAATGGCATTAAATCGAAATCTCGTTAATTGGTCACGCACTATACATATTTACTTCTCTATTTGCCTGCTGGTCATTCTTGTCTTCTTTTCAATCACAGGTATAACCCTCAACCACGTGGATTATTTTACCGCTGAACCCGATGTCACGGAAAAAATTGTAAACCCTTTACCGTTATTTCCCCTTGATGACCAGGGCCAGATTACCGACTCAACAGAACTCGCCGATTTTCTGGACAATGAGTTTGATGTTGAACTCGACCAGGCTACCCTGACACAGGATGGTGACTTCCTGTTTGTTGATTATCGAACCGCTGGAGCAACTGTTTTCATTGAAATCGACCTTCCTCTTCAGGAAGCGTTGGGTGAGACAACCAATTATGGCTTTGTTGCCATGCTCAATGATCTCCACAAAGCCAGGGATACTACAATCCTCTGGAAGTGGCTGCTTGACATAAGTTCTGTCTTGCTCGTGCTCTTCTCCCTGACCGGCTTCGTGCTACTGCTCCCCAACAATTACCGCTTTAAGCGGGTTGCAGGCTACAGCCTTGCTGCCACTGTTTTGCTTACCCTTGGTTACTGGCTGGGGACTCTTTGAGTCCCGATTCTGCCAGAAAATCCTCCATCTTTCTTTGATTAACGACTGTTCAGTGTAGAATAAAGGCGACAGTCAGGCTGGGGTAGACTCTCGCATAAATACTACTTGCTTCAGCGATATGCTGGCCGACACAATTCTCATCACTTATGCAATTGCACTAATCTGCAATAATCGTGCTGCAATAATCGTGCTGTTTTCTCTTAAATAGCGAAAACAGCGAGGGATTTCGGGCAAACACATGAATAAAAAGAATCCACCTTCATTGACACCAAGGCGCAGTCGCCAGCATTTTCTTGGCGCGGCTGGAACGGCTGTTGGCGCCACCATGCTGGGCCCCACAGGCCTGGGAGCAATTGCCGCACCCGCCCCTCTACCAAACGGGCTCCAAAGTGGTCCCAACAGGCGCCCCAACCTACTGGTTATAATCACTGATTCTGAACAATGGCGTTCCAGTTATCCGAGTGATCTGGATTTGCCCAACCATGACCGGCTGCGTGATCAGGCGACTACATTCAGTCGCTACCATGTCAACACCATTGCCTGCGGGCCATCCCGCTCGGTCATGCACTCAGGGCAACATATCCAGAAAACCCGCGTCTATGACAACCCGATCATGACGCGATATCCCGGCAGGATTGCACTGGATCCGGAGCTGACTCCAACACTTAACCAGATCCTGCCTGATAGAGGTTACGTGATCAAAGAATCCGAGCAGGGTCCCGGTAGCGGCTATGGCCTCGCAATTTTTAAGAGTGCGGACTTTCCAGTTAAATGGATGCCATTGCCCGGATAAATCCTGAAGTCTGGCAGCAATGGTTTTTTCTTCACCACGTTTAAAGGATTCAAACCTGGTTTTATCCTCTGCATGGATTCTATCTTCCAGATTTATTTCACCAAACGAATCAACATCTAAACCCAACAACTCTTTACTGTATTGATTTGCATAAATACAGCGCCCATCAGATGCTTGGAAAATCATCATAGAAGGTAAAACAGCATAATTAATATCAGTCATGGATACAAAATACCCGCCTAAAAAGTTTTATAAATTAAAAAACGCGTCAATATAACGTGAGTATTTTTCAAAAATAATTATTAAACCGGGAAAAACACCGGAATCAGAAAACTCAGACTCAACCACATAATAAGAATTAACGGTATCCCAACTTTGAGAAAATCATTAAAGGAATATCCGCCCACCGACATAATCAGCAGGTTGGTTTTGTAGGCCATCGGCGTCGCATAACTCATATTCGCACCAAAGAGTACGGCCAAAACAAATGGCTCAAGCGCCAACCCTTGCTGCCGGGCAATACCAATCGCGATAGGCGTGCCAATCACTGCCGTGGCATTGTTGGACACGATATTGGTCATGATAGCCATGAGTAGCATCAGTCCGCTGAGTTGTAATGTCACAGATAGGTCTGAGGTCAGGCTGACAAACAGCGCGGCAATAGCATAGGCCGCCCCAGTCTCCAGCATGGCCATGCCGAGTGCCAGTGATGCCACAACAATAAGAATAATCTGGGTATTCACAGCCTCGCCTACATCACGCCAGCCCAGGCAACCGGTGAGAGTAATCAGCAACACTCCGCAAACCGAACTGATGGCAATGGGCAGAAGCCCGGAAGCTGCCGCAATAATTACAGCGATCAAGATTGCCAGTGCCAGAGGTGCTTTTGTGGAATGGGGCACGTCTGAAGTGCCATCCAATACGAGGAAGCGGCTGTCTTTCTTCAGTTCTGCAATTTTTTCACTGGCGCCCTGCACCAACAGTACATCCCCTATTTTCAAATTAGTATTGGCCATATCCGACATCAGCTTGCGGTTAATTGAACCAGACCTGTGCAAAGCAAGAGTGACCAACTGATAACGATTTGCAAAACCTATATTGGCCAGGGTCCTGCCAATTAGCGGCGAGCTCTGGGTGGCAACCACTTCAGCAATCTGCTGGCCTTCAGCCTTTAATGGATGCTCTTCATCCACTTTATTCTCATTATTTTCACTGTCATTGCTGTACAGATCCGCTTCAAGCAATTTTTCAAAGACCTTCAGGTTATCGGGAGTGTCCTTGACCAGCAGTTTATCGCCTTCCAGCAACTTGACGTTGCCATGAGCTTTCCCATAAATTTCAGTGCCGGCGCGGATGATAAATTCAACAGCCATATCACCATCCGTTTTTTCAATGCATTCACTTATTGTTTTACCTTCCGCAAAACCCTCTGCATTGACTGACAAAGAGGCTGAAAATACGCGCGGCGAGGCATCACCAAGATCAGATTCATGTACTGGTAATAGGCGCGGCGCCACCAGCCAGAGATAGGCAATGGCAAGAGCACTGGAGAGCACCACCGGACCCATGAACTCGAACATGGAAAAAGCGTCCATCCCCATGCTCACCGCCACAGCAATCACCAGCAGGTTGGTGGAAGTCCCTATGGTAGTGCCCATACCACCGATAAGGGTGGCAAAGCCCATTGGCATGAGAATTTGTGATGCAGGTGTGCCGGTTCGCAGAGAAACACTGGTCAGGATGGGCAGCAGCAGGATTACGATGGGTACATTATTTACGAAGGCACTGAGCATTGCCCCAACCACAAGAGTCAGAAGAAAAGACAACTGAGGGGCAACTTCCCAGAACCGGGCGAGCATGCGCCCCACCGGTTCCAGCGCACCAGTGCGTGCCAGAGAGTGACCAATCACCATCAGGGCTGTGACTGCTACCAGGGCTTCATGGCCAAAGCCGGAAAAAAAATCGATGGCATGCAGTGTCTGTCCATCATGGGCATAGGGAAACAGCTCAAATCCCGCTGCCAACGCAACCAGGACAAAGAGGCTTGAAGTTTCCAGAGGTATACTTTCCCGGGTAAAAAGAAACAGGGCTATTACCGTCAGTACTAACACCGCGGTAGCATGAGAGTTTAGGGTTAATTCTGCGAGCATGAGTCCGGTATACTGCCTTGGTTCAATTTATTACCTGTAAAGCATACTATCAAATCCAAAGGGTTTAGCATCCTCCCCCATGACCGAAAACATCGATTACCTGTTTGTCTATGGCACCCTGCGTAGCGATACCTATTCAGACAGTCATCGCCAATTGATAGCCCCGCATTTTTCCCTGGTCAGCCGTGCCACTATGGCGGGCCGCTTGTATGCCATCATCGACTACCCAGGCCTTGTTGCTGCGCGAGAAGACATCGATCTTGTCATTGGCGAGGTGTATGCCTTTGATGGCGATGAATCTCATCTTGCGGGTATCGATGATTTTGAGGGTTGCGCTGCCCATTCTCCCACACCTCATTTATATAGCCGCAGCCGTCAACAAGCCCATATTAAAGACGGCTCAATCGTTGATGCCTGGGTATATCGCTACAACTTTCCGGTCAACGAAAATATGCTGATCCGCTCAGGAAATTTTCTGGATCCTTTTTAAGCTTTTAATTACTCACTGCTCTGTTGTAGTCTTGCACTATTCCTAGGGGGAAAATTATGAAAAATAATACATGGTTCAATCTACTCGCAGCAGCGCTACTCGCTTCAACCTCAGGCCAAATTCTGGCCCACCATGCCTTTGCCACGGAATTCCAGGATGCCGAAGGTGAAGTCAGCGGTGTAGTCACCCGTGTCTGGTGGACCAACCCGCATATTCGCTATGACGTGGATATGACAATGCCAGATGGCTCCATCGAGCAATGGTCTCTGCATCCCCCAGGCAACCTGCCTACTTACCGCCGGGAAAACTGGACTCAAGACACTGTCAAAGAAGGTGATACTCTTCTGGCCTCTGGCAACCTGGGCCGCGACGGTGCTAAAAAACTCTATGCCACCTGTATCAATCTGGAAAGCGGTCGCCAATTGGGTCGTTGTGTTAGCCCCGGTGCCACACAGCAAGTCACTGCCGATCCCACCGCTGATTACACGTACCAGTCTAATGAATACTCTGTCGATATCAGCGGCTTTTGGGACAACCGTTATATGTTCAGAACCACTGTAGATGATTTTGAACCAAAACCCATGCCTATGACGGCAGAAGCTAGTGAAATATATACAGGCCGTGTGTTCGGCGATGACCATGTGTTGCGCTGCCAGCCCGCCGGCTTACCACGTATTTTCGGCTCGCCCTATCCCGTGGAAGTTGTTGATACCGGCTCCCACTACTTGATGATTTTCCTGCAGGACAACACACCGCGTTGGGTGTACATGGACGGGCGCGATGCACTACCTGATCAGCCGCTGACTTCCATGGGCTTTTCCAAAGGTGTTTGGCAAGACCGCACTCTGATTATCCAGACTACACATCTGGCTGCTGGCTGGCTGGACGGTTCCGGGTATCAAATGAGCGGCGGCGAAGGCACTCGCATTGTAGAAAGGTGGACAATTGCAGACGACGGCCTGACTATCGGCCGCACCATGACTATCTACGATGACCTGTACACCGCACCGCTGGTACGCACCCGCGGCTCACAGCGCGGCAATGCCAATGAACTTTTAGAAAGCCCGCCATGTGATCCGACTATTTTCTACAATGAAATGATGGAAGCGGGTCGTTTGGATGACATCCTGTTACCGCGTTAAAGGATTAATGAAGTAGGACACAGACCTTATTCGTAAGCACAGCCTCTGTGTCCTACTTTGATTACAAGGGCTACAAGTTCCGTATCTCTGACTTCATATATTACCCGGTAATTTCCTACTCTAACCCGATAGTACTCTTTGCCAGTCAGTTTTATACACCCCGCTCCCCTGGGATCATTTCCCAGACTCTCGATGCGCTTGAGAATTTTTTTTACGTCTTTAGCTGGAAGGGTTCTTAAATCTTTAGCAACAGAGCGTTTGAACCGCGGCTCAAATCTTGCCATGTTTTTTCAGGTCATCTAGCAGGGATTCATAAGAGATTTCAGGTTCACTGATCCTGCTAGCTATAGCACTCAGGTCTTCCTGATCTTCCGATAATTGCTGACGCAGTGCCGAATCTACGATATCCGACAATGATTGCTGTGTTGTCACCGCCTTTATCTTTAGCGCCTGATGAATGGCTGGATCGAAGTACACAGTAGCGCGTTTGGATAATTCACTCATTGGATTTGCCTCCCACAACTTAGAGATAGTAAAGAGACAGTTTAGCGCTATAACGTTACAACGTCAAAACATCAATCCACTTCACACTGATACGGCATGATGCGTATCTCAGGGCGCCACTTCCACACCGCATAATCTTCAGCAATAACGGTTTCAGTAAAAGTATTGGGATCAGTCATGGTGAAATCGTAATGCAGTTCGGTGCCCTGGGCATTAAGCCAAAAACGCTCAGTGTATTGCGCTTCCATGCTTTGGGGTGCGCCCGACATACCTCTGATATCAAAGTAGGGATAATTTATTTTCTCGGTTTCTATGATCAAAGCCCTCTCATTACCCCCACCTTCCCAGCGCCCGATGGAATAACCCAGTGGAGAATATTGTGCTGAGTCAGGAATGGTTGCCTGATCCATATGGATCACCCGCTCAATATCAAAATATTCACCGATGAGCACAATGTTTTCACCACGCTGTGCAAACTCGATTGGATGAGGCCCTGCAAAAGTGATCACCCGTGGCATGCCCAGCTGGATACATTGCAGGGCTGGATCATCGTAAGAATCATATTGTTCAAACGCCGCACGGGCGCTTGATGTAAAGGGTGGGTTCTCAGTGAAGTCAGGCCTGTTGGTGCGCTCCTGCGTCCAGACGCGGAAAATATCCAACTGCGTTGCTTCGCTTTCTGCCGCAGCAGCTACCCAGTTACCACCACCCAAAATACGTTCCGACCAGCGCGGTTGTGCCGCACCTGTTAGCAGCACTTCCAGGTCATTTGGAAGCAGCACATTAGTAACCAGCATATGTGCCTCGCGGCGGGTGGAACTAAAACCTGCCACCGTGACCTGTTGGCCAACTTCGAAAGTACCTACTGACACACCGCGTCGCTGGGTACCAAGCAGGTCTGCTGCTTCCATTCGCCATGTATCCATACCACCGTTTTCATTTATCACGTCTACCCAAAGCCCAACATGGGGATTGCGCCAGATTACCCGGTCGATTTCTCCTGTCAGTTCTGTGACCACAGAGCGATCGTATTCCGCGTTGGAGTGATGGGCCTGAGCGTCAATACATAGAAGACATAAAAGGGGGAAGAGTAGTCGGGTATTCATCATTATTCTCCAATGGGCAAATCCACCGGTGCTTCCCGGCGCAGAAATTTCCAGACGCCATCTTCACGGATAAAGTCATCGTCGTAATGTCCCAACACGGCGATGTTAGGCTCGCCCTCTTCACCTGGTGTCATATACATCCACTTGGTGACCGCTGATGCCCTGTCACCTGTGATATCTATTACATCATTAGTCAGGATATGAAATGTGCCCGAGCCTTCCGGCAACGGGTTGTGACCGATCACGCTGTCCATCAATTCAAAAATAGCCTCTGGCCCCTTGGCCGAGCCCATGCCGCTGACCCATTCCCCTTCCCTGGCAAACAGGGCAGAAAAAGTACGGTAATCCCGATGATCATGGGCTGTGCCATAAGCCAGAATCAGGTTGCGGATATTCTCCCGGTCTTCCAGTACCTGCACTCGCGCCATCAGGGATCCCGGGTCGGCCGCATGAAGCATAGAGGCAAAACCCAGTAGCAAGCAGCCTAGCAGTCCCCGAATCATTCCTGTTTTCTTAGTCCTGCGCTTTAACATCATTACCCTGCCTGTAAGTATTTTCGATTGATATTCAGCGCCAGCATGCTGAACCCGATCAGAATGAAACCGATGATGATCAGTGAGATAGGCCAGCCGATAGAGTCAGCAAAATATTCACTGGTGAAGTAGCTCAAATAGCCAATCATCGTGCAAGTGGCAACAAACAATAAAGTTCGACTGCGCACCAGGATGCTGAGATAGAACAGCCCGGCCGACAAGCCTATATAAAGAAGGTGGAAAGGAGTGCCTTCAAGCACCCCGAATAATCCGCCGCCTGCCAACACCCCGCCAATGAAAAACCAGCCGGGTGTCAGATGGCGCCAGGTCGTGCCATTGATTACATAACTGAACCCAAGCACCAGTGAGCCGGCGATGGCCGCATTCCATTCCTCGTCACTGCCGATGATTTCAAGCACATCCACCACAAGGGCCAGGCCGAACACAAAGGCAATGTACAGCAGCACCCCAAGCCTGAAGACGTGAAAGACAAGCAGGTTTTGCACGAGCATTACCAGGGATGCAGCGATGATCGCATGGCGGACATCTCCGCCTGTACCCAGCTCATCAAAGGCCACCATAATGCCGCCGGACTGAAACACAGCGGCGAGAATAAACAAAGGCATGGCGGTACGCAGATAATGGGATTGACTGGCAAGCACCTGAGCAATAATGAACAACACCACTCCGGAACCAAGATAGAGGATGATCCTGGCGGCGGCGTTCATATTGTCCCAGAAAGTCTCGATAAAAAATCCGAGCCCACAAAGGATGAATATCCCGCCGATATAGGCAAATATTCTGCCGCTGCCAGTAAGGGAATTTTCTTCACCGCCACCTTCAATAGCACTGGTGATTTCATCCACAGAAATATTGTGTTGCCTGATCAGTGCCAGGATGTCCTCGATTGCTTTCGCTTTCTCCGACATCAGTTACTCTCTTCTTCCATCCAGGCAACGAACTGGGGACTGCCAGCAAACTGGGCATCATTTATAGCAGGAATTTTGACAACCCTGCCCTGCTTTTCAATCTTGGCGCTGTAACGATAACCATTCATGAACAGAAAACCCCGTGACCCCCGGTAACTGTTGTCAAAGACATATCCGTCAGGAGAAAGGCTGCTTCCACTGAAATCAATATCCTCAAGCTCCACCACGGGATATAAAGTGTTGTCCTCCAGTACATTCGGCACGGCATAATTAATTTCCTGCAGCGCACCAGTTGATGGCTCAAATAAATGTAGCCTTGAAACAGGAAGAATAAAATTCGGGTTGGGGTTGGCATTAAAACGGAAATACAATTGCCCTTCGTTAACTTCAAAATGCAGGTTCCCGTTCACCTGACGACCATCCTGATACCAGAGTGTACTGACTAGCAATGCATGTTGAGGCGGCTCGACACTGAGTCTGGGAATGGCCATAGCGATTGCGAACAACAGAACAAGGAGTAGTGGTAACGAAACGCTCACCACCAGAATGAGATGCTTCTGGAAAAATCCTGCTGGTTCCGTCATAACATAGCCTCCCCTGGGTAATCCTCGAAATTTGAGAATAGACGTGCTGGCAAAACAAGTCCAGCGCGGCGCTCTCGGTTGCGATACAGGTTAGTTTTCATCATTTTCTCACCACATCGACGGGAATTTCTGTAAACTGCGGCATCCCGGGATTAGCAGCACATAAATACTTACCATTACTTTTTAAAGACCCGACTAATGCACCTTTTATCACCCCTATCACCACAATCACCACAGCTTTCCATGTCCTGGTTGAACAGCAACATAGGAAATAATTCTCTGCCATGCCCCTTTTAACCCTGAAAAACATTCACCTGGCCTATGGCCCGCACGTGTTGCTCGACAAAGAAGCCATGGTCATTGATGCCGGTGACAGAATCGGATTGCTGGGCCGCAATGGTGTAGGCAAAAGCTCGCTGCTAAAAATCCTTACCGATGAAGTCAAACCTGATGCCGGCGAGCGTTGGCTACAGCCTGGTTCAAAAGTAGCATACCTTGATCAGGAACTGCCTTTACAGGCAAAGGAAACAGTTTACGATTTTGTGGCCGGTGGTCTGGAAAATATCGGCAAACTGCTGAGCGACTACCACCAACTTTTAACCACAGCTTCAGATGACGCCAGCCTGAAAAAAATGGAGCAGCTTCAACATGACATTGATGTGCTCGATGGCTGGAAATTCCAGAACAAAGTGGAAACGGTGATCAGCCAGTTGCAGTTGCCTGCAGATGATCTCATGTCTACTCTGTCTGGCGGCTGGACCCGCCGCGCTGCCCTGGCCCGCGCTCTGGTTATTGATCCGGATGTCCTTTTACTGGATGAGCCCACCAACCACCTGGACATTCCAGCCATTGAGTGGCTGGAAAAACTGTTGCTGGATTTTCGCGGCGCTATTGTCCTGATTACCCATGACCGTTCTTTCCTGCAAAGGACTGCTAACCGCATCATGGAACTGGACCGCGGCACACTCATCAGCTGGCAGCACGACTACCAGGGCTTTTTAAAACACCGCGATCAACAGTTGGCCGCTGAAGCCAAAGTTAACCAGGAGTTTGACAAGAAACTGGTTAAGGAAGAGGTCTGGATTCGTCAGGGTATCAAGGCAAGGCGTACGCGTAATGAAGGCCGTGTGCGCGCGCTGGAAAAAATGCGTGCGGAAGTCAAAGCCCGCCGCGGTCTGCAGGGCAATGCCAAAATCGCGATTAATAAGAGCGATTCGTCCGGCAAGATTGTTGTCGAGGCAGAAGACATCAGCCATGGTTTCGACGGCGAGATGCTAATCAAGCCATTTTCTATCACCATCTTACGCGGTGACCGTATCGGCCTGATCGGCCCTAACGGCTATGGCAAAACCACTCTCTTGAAAATTCTGCTGGGCAAACTCAAGCCTGAACACGGGAAAATAAAAACTGGTACACGAATTGAAATCGCCTATTTTGATCAGCTGCGCGAACAACTGGACCCGGAAAAAACCGTGCAGGAGAATCTTGCTGATGGCGGTGAATTTGTCGAAATCAACGGCCGTAATGTCCATGTAATCAGTTACCTGCAGGACTTCTTGTTCGAACCTGGTCGCATTCGCCAACCAGTAAAATCCCTGTCCGGGGGAGAACAGAATCGCTTGATATTGGCGCGCCTGTTCAGTAAGCCTGCCAATGTGCTAGTGCTGGATGAGCCCACTAACGATCTGGACATGGAAACACTGGAATTGCTTGAAGAAATCCTGCTGACCTTTGATGGCACCCTGCTTCTGGTCAGTCATGACCGCGCCTTCCTCGACAATGTGGTCACCAGTTCCATCGTGTTTGAAGGCAATGGCGAGGTAAACCATTACGTGGGCGGCTATCAGGATTGGATTAAACTTGGCGGTAAGTTCGCTGATAAAGCTATTATAGAAAATAGTGAAAACCCCAAGACAATAACCACAGAACAACTATCCAAACCCCAGCAGCAACAACCGCGACCAGGTAAACTATCCTATAAAGTACAGCGTGAACTGGACCAATTACCTGCTAAAATTGAAACAGCAGAAACTAAACTGACAGCACTGGAAAGTACTATTTCTGATCCGACCTTTTATGACAATGACCAGGGAACCATTGATGCCACTTTGAAAAATATGGCAGCTGCTCAGGAAAGCCTTGAACAATTGTATGCCCGTTGGGAAGAAATAGAGCAGGGGCAGCAATAAACGATGCGACTATCCGGAAAATTGAAATCTGTTGTTGTGCTATCAACGCTGTTGGGAAGTGGTAGTGCTCTTGCCCATGTGAAATAGTTTGTGCCACCAGAATCAATTGTTGCAGCTAGCGAGATGCCCTTTGGCTTGTTTGATACTCCGGTTCTGATCTGGCTTGGGATTGCTGTGTTGTTAATCGGTAGTTCGATAGTCCTCGATTCTCGCTTTCCCGTACTACCCAACCTGGAAAAAACCCGTCAGGAATACCTGATGTATTTGCTGAAATTATGCACCGGATTGTCCTTGTTGATGTCTGCCTACAACGATGTAATTTTTGCGCCTCACCTGATGGCAGAAAACGGATTGGGGAATATTTTCCTGCTCGTTGAAGTTGTCATTGGTATTCTGCTGATTTTGAACTTCCATATTTTTGCGGCCACTATTCTTCTCTTTCTGCTATGCCTTGGCGTTGCTTTTACTTTCGGTGCGTTGGTGGCTCTTGAATATCTGAATATGACTGGAATAGCCTGCTGTCTGTTGTTATTCAATTTTCATCCCGAAAAATACCGAGTCCACCTGAAAGCCTACTCGATCGCCTCCTTACGCATCCTGACAGGCATTGCACTGGTATCGCTAGGATTATCCGAGAAGCTGCTGAATCCTGACCTGGGTGAATTTTTTGTGGCGCAATACCAGTGGAATTTCATGTTGAACCTGGGGTTTACCGATTTCTCCAATGAATTATTTGTCTTCTGCGCAGGCATGATGGAAGTGATTTTCGGCATCATCCTGATTATTGGCACCACAACACGGGTCAATATCCTGGTAGTGTCCGCCTTTATGTTTACATCCAACATCACTTTCTTTGCCAGCGGCAACTACAGCGAAGCCCTGCTGGAAATTTTTGGCCATCTACCTTTTATTGCTACCGCCATGATCCTGATATTTTTTGGTTCGGGCAACAAACTGAAAATTACCTCACTATGGAAACACCAGCCTGCAGATTTAACTAAATTTGAATAAGGCCATAGCATGACATCATCCTGCCTCCCATGACCGCGTTTCTGATCCTGATTATTATTGTTCTTGTTCTGGTGACGGGTATTTATTATGCGTCCTGGCAGAACTGGCTAATCCTGAGAAAACCACTGCCACAGCAATGGATGACTTTCCTTGACCGTAAAGTACTTTTTTTTAATAAACTTACCGAACCTGAACAGCAACAACTCAAGGATCTGGTTCAGCTGTTTATTGCCAAAAAAAAATTCCATGGTTGCGGCGGACTGGTTATCAATGACGAGATTCGTATCACCATCGCAGCCCAGGCCTGCCTGTTGCTGCTAAACCGGTCAACAGGGGTATATCCACGTCTGCGACACATCCTGGTGTACCCCGATGCCTTTGTCAGCAACCAGTTACAACATAACGATGACGGCACCATGGATGACGCCAGGGGAGGACTCTTGGGGGAGTCCTGGCATTTCGGCAAGGTGATCCTGTCCTGGGATGATGTGAAACGGGGCGTAACTAATATCCATGACGGCCACAACGTCGTCTTACACGAGTTTTCCCACCAACTGGACAGTGAATCCGGTTCAGCCAACGGTGCACCGTTATTACACAGCAACAGCTACACCGCCTGGGCGCAGATTCTGTCGGAAGAGTTTGAGGAACTAAACGCTGATTTCCAGCAGCATAACGAATCGGTGATGGATTATTACGGCGCCACCAACCCGGCTGAATTTTTCGCCGTAGCCACGGAAACCTTTTTTGAAAAGCCCCGACAATTACAGAAAAAACATCCAGAATTGTTTGGCGTACTCAGGAAGTATTACGCGGTGGATCCAACAGGGTGGCAATAACCGCTACAAGGATGGCAGAAGAAAGCTATAGCCCACTATCCGCCACAGGAAGAATTTATAAGTTTTCTGAACTATAACGCCTCATTTAGTGAGCATGGCATACAGCTCATCTTTCAGATGCACACGGCGCATTTTTGCTTCTTCCTCAGTCATGGAGGACACCGGAGTGACTTCGTTTTCCATATTCTCGACTTCGCGGGTCAAGTGATGGTACTCATCAAACAATTTACGGAAATGATGATTATTAACCTATAGGTCATGGATTTTGTCATTTAATTCCGGAAACTCGTGATGTAGGTCGTGATGCTCTACTGCCATAATTTATACTCAATTAGTTACTACTGGTAATTATAGAGGTGGGAATCTGTGATGATAATTGATATACATCATTCCCCGCAAAAAGAATTTTCTGCCGGAAACCTGCGTTTTCTCAAGAGTGAATAAAGAGTAATAATTTCTGCTTCTATTAACAAAGTGCCTTCCCTTGCTTCTTGCCTCTTGTGACTGTTCCCTCCGAGAGTTATTCTTCCTATTCACCAAAATTACTATGTGGGGAAGGAGAATCATCTTGAAAACCCGTTTGTTAATTGTTCTTGCTGCCAGTGTACTGGCCCTGGCCACCAGTTTTTCAGCATTGGCCCATCATTCGTTTGCTGCGGCCTATAACATGGAAAACGCCATTGAAATCACCGGCAAGATAGTCAATGTCCGCCTGACCAATCCCCATTCCTACTTTTTTCTGGATGTGGAAAACGATAGCGGCGAGATTGAACACTGGTCTTTCGAAGCTGGCACGCCCAGCGGCATGATCCGTGGCGGTTATTCCCCTCAGACCTTCAAAGAAGGGGATACGATCACCATCAGCGGTTTCCGCGCCCGTGATGATTCCACCAACGGCATGCTAACGCGTCTGGTAACAGTAGATGGTACCGAGTACGGCATGTTCGGTCCGCGAGAAAGATAAGGAGTACACCATGATTAGAATGACTATTAACGGCCTGATTGCCTTACTTCTCGCAAGTACATCACTCACTACATTTGCAGCAGATGATCCCGGTCCAACACCGCGTATGGCCGACGGTAAACCAGACTTGAGCGGGATCTGGTGGACTGGCGGCGACCTAGGCAGCTCAAGCTACGGCAGTACTACCAACCGCGGCGCAGGACTTCAGTACAATCTTTATACCGACCTCTATACCGACGCCGCCAAGGCCCGCGCTGCCACCATGAGCGACAAGGACGACCCCACATTACTTTGCAAACCTACAGCCTTTGGCACACTGAGTGTGCGTCTGTTTGATGTCGGCGCACTTGGGCAAATCATTTCCACGCCGGACATGATCGTGTTTCTGCAGGAAACCTTTCATGGTTATCAATTAATACCAACAGACGGACGTCCACACCGGGATTATCTGCCTCCCTCCTACCGCGGTGACGCCGTGGGCCACTGGGAAGGCGATACCTTTGTTGTGGAAACCAAAAACTTTACTGACGACACCTGGATTTTTGCCGAAGGCGGTGTGTCGTTTCATTCCGATCAACTGCGCGTTGTCGAGCGTTACAACAGGCAAGATGCCAACACTATGATTATCGATGCCACATTGTACGATGAAGAAGTTTTGACCGAACCTTTTGTGGTGCCCACCAAAACTTTAGTACAGGCACCCTTTGATCAGCTGCTACCTTTGATTTGCTCCGGAATCGAGACACAGGTGTTGATGGATAACGCTCAGGGCGGGAATTGATGCAAGAGACAAGATGCAGGAGGCAAGAGGAAAAATCCGCTAACATTTTTATAAGGCTGGTTGGCTGTTTCTTTCTTATTTTTTTTGCCAGCGCCAATCAGGCACAAAACTTCGATCCCTCTCGCTGGGAAGAAACCATGGCCGTATTCGATACCCAGGATGCCGCCAACCCACCACCTGAAGGCGCAATCGTTTTGACCGGCTCCTCCAGCATCGCGCGCTGGAACAATAAGGCCGCCGCGGCACTGGCGCCACTTACTGTTATCCCACGCGGTTTTGGTGGCAGTGTTATGGGCGATGCGCTCTATCACCTGGATCGAGTTGCCTTGCGCTACAAACCCCGCGCCATTTTGATTTATGAAGGGGATAACGACACAAACGCTACTATTCCTAAAGCCACCATCCTCGACCAGCTACAGCAAACCGTTGATCGTGTGCATGAAGAGCTGCCTGACACCCGCATCTATGTGCTGGCAGTAAAACCCAGCATCTCGCGCTGGGCTGTTTGGGATGCAGCACAAAGCGTGAATGCCGGTTACCAGGCACTGGCAGAAGCTGACCCGCTTGTCATCTATGTGGATACCGCCACGCCTTTTCTCAAGGCAGACGGTAATGTGATGGATGATATTTTTGTATCAGATAACCTGCATTTAAATGACATGGGTAATCTGATCTGGGGATCAGTGATTCGCGCTGCCTTGATGCCACACGAAGCCAGGCATGAATAAAAAGGGGACATATTTATTTACCCCTTTTATCCTTGAACCCTTGTATCCTTGTATCCTTCTAACCTCTAACCTTAATTCTTTTTTACCCCCTATTCTCCCTGAAAGAATATAAACAATGCTTCTACATACCAGTTGCAGTTTCCGTTTTCAGATACCTGACCCCACTCCTTTTGTGCTTATGCTCAGGCCGCGCAGTGGCTGGCAGCAATGGATCGCCAAGGAAGAATACAAGATCGCCCCGCGCGTTCCGGTAAACGAGTTTACTGATATATACGGCAACCTGTGTCAGCGGCTGGTCGCTCCTTCCGGCGAATTTTCCATCCACACCAGTGCCGAAGTGCAAATTCCCGATGAAATTGACCGCGAACCCGGTGCCTACTATGTGGATGTGCAATTCCTGCCCGAAAATGTCATCGGTTTCTTGCTTCCCAGCCGCTATTGCGAATCAGAATGTTTCTGGCAGATGGCCATGGAAATCACTGAAGGACTATCGCCTGGCTATGATCAGGTCGCCGCTATAGAACACTGGGTTCGAGACAACATCAGTTATAAACCAGGCAGCAGCGATCTGCATATCTCGGCTGTGCAGGTAAACGAAAAGGGCTCAGGTGTATGCCGCGACCTGTCCCACCTGGCCATTGCCATGTGCCGCAGCATGAGCATCCCTGCACGCCTGGTAGTGGGCTACTGTCACAAGTTGGAACCCATGGATATGCACGCCTGGTTTGAAGCCTATGTAGGAAACCGCTGGTATCTGTTTGACCCGTCACAGCCCCACCATAAACATAATGGCTACGTGGCCATAGGCTATGGGCGAGATGCCGCCGACGTAGCCGTATTCAATCAATTCGGTCCGCCGGTGTATCCTGACGTGAACAAGGTGAAGGTGCGGCTAATTAAAACGTAAGCGGTAAAGTCAGCGTGATCTATGAAAAAGGGAACCTGTGAAAAAAATAGCCGTATTCGTTGATGTACAAAACATCTACTACACCACAAGGGAAGCCTATGGCCGACAATTTAATTATCGAGCCTTCTGGCAGCAATTAAGTGAACAGGGTGAGATCGTTATGGCGAAAGCCTATGCCACCCATCGGGGAGATGAGGGCCAGCTCAAATTTCAAAGCGCTCTGAAACACATCGGTTTTACTGTGAAACTCAAACCATTTATTCAGCGCAGTGATGGTTCAGCGAAAGGCGACTGGGATGTAGGCATTACTATTGATGTACTGGAGGCTGCCAATGAGGTGGACACTGTGGTGTTGCTTTCCGGCGACGGTGATTTTGATCAACTGCTCGATAAAATTATTAAAGACTGCAATGTCAGCGCTGAAGTCTATGGTGTACCGTCTCTAACTGCCACTTCACTACAACAGTCTGCGACGCAGTTCCATCCAATCACCGAAGCCTTATTATTATAAAATAGCTACTATAAATAGTTGTTATAGATGGCTGTTATAAATGGCTGTTGAAGCCCGGAATAAAGCTACTCTGACCCTATTAATTCATCAGCAGGTATATCCATTTCAGGATAAAGATCCTCTATGCATTTCGGGCAGATGCTGTGGGTGAATTCCACAGTGGAACGCGCCGAGATATAGTTTTCTATCTGCTGATAATAGCCCTGATCATCACGAACCTTTTTGCAACTGGCGCAGATAGGCAGCATTCCAGAAAGGGTTTCTACTTCTGCAATCGCCTTGTAGGCCTGATACCGGGTGCGGTAATAGTAAGCGGAACCTATGACAGCCATGTATTCTGCAAAAACAATAATGGTGGGTATCAGTATTCTGGAATCGGCTAATTGGGGCCTGTCATTGTCAAACAGAATCATCATCTCACCACCAATCACGATGGTAATAGCGGGTAACAATGTGGCGGAATAACAGGGGTAACCAATGTGCACTGCCATGATGAAAAGAGTGGCGACCCCCACCATCCTTACCGGAGTAATACTGGGCATGAAGTGGACTGACACAAGGACGGCAGCAGTAAGACAGGAAAAAATAATAACTTTCAGATCAACAGAGTGGTGTGACTGATCCGGGCGCATGGACCACAGTATCACCAGGCCAGCCAGGGTTAGCAGAATACGCAGCACGACACCTGTCATTAAGTCCGGATTTTCACCAAGGTTTGGGAGATCTTGAAGAGTTAGCGCAATCATGAAGCCCATAGAGCCATAAGACACGCTCTTGATCTGTCTGACATCATTAGCAAGATAATGATTGCGGTAGGCTAGTTCGTCTTGTTCCGATCGACTGCCATATAAGAAGCGCTGCAGAGGCAAGCGCTTTACTGCTACATTCATAGGCTTTCCCCAACCATATGAAAACTACGGAATTCCATTGTATATGTAATCAAAATAATATCATGCAGCATAAAAGCAATGGCTTAAAAAATTAGTGATTCCAATTGCGCAGAGAAAGATTCTGACCCCTTTTTATCTTTTGTATCCCACACCCTGATTTAATCACGTGCCGGTATTTCATAATAAACAACGGGATATTCCTGTTTAGGGGGGTATGGTGTATACGGTCATCAACATACAGCATCCCCAGTTTTTTCATAACTCCGATAGACCCCAGGTTTTCCGGATCGGCTTGTGCTGAAAAAGTGGCTATGGCTGGATTGAGTCGCAACACATCGATGATAGTCCTGGCTGCTTCTGTTGTAATTCCCTGCCCCCAGGAATGGCGTTTTAACCGCCAGCCCAGTTCAATGTTATCCGGGGTGTGATAGTGGGTTTCAAAACCGTAATGGCGAATAAGAATCCAGCCCAGGTAGTCTCCACTCTGTTTATCGGCGATCTCCCATAATCCGCACCCAGTGGCTGTATCAGTGAATCGGGCAACACGAGGCAGGAAATACTCGTCAATTTCTTTACGGGAGGTGGGCTTGCCGTCACTCAGATAGCGCATGACTTCCGGATCCTGGTCCAGCTCAAACAGGAGATTGCCATCATTTTCGTCCATCAGGCGATAGCAAAGGCGGTCAGAGTCAGGGATAGAAATAACGTTGGTCATTGCAGGTCCAGAGTAATTTAGGAAATGAGCAAGATCAAAAATTCCAACAACCTCTGCTTTCACCTTCATGTTGAGCATTCAAATTTAGGCTTAAGTCCCTGTATCCAATTAAAATCATCTAAAGCCTTTTGTATCACTACCAAATTGTTTGTGTTAAGGTGCGCGCCTCGGTTGTCTGGTAGTTAAACATTTCTGACAACCGGTGCAGACTCTATAGAGGGTTTTTTAAACCCCGACTCTTGCAGGAAGCGCTTTTCACTAACCTGATCGCCCCTCTTCAACAGTTCCCTATCGACCATGCACACACGTGCAACCTTTTTCCGCCCAACTTTATTTTAACGGGCGCTTTAACTGTTCCACACACAACATCATCCAGACCTGGCGCTTAAATTTATTGAGCGTGCCGGGGCTGAATATTTTGCTGCTCCTGGGTTTAAACATGAGGGCAGCCTGTAATGAGAAATAATTTATGAGTTTTACCACCCTTGGTTTACAAGATTCCCTGCTGCGTGCCGTTGATGGCGCCGGCTATACACAATCCACACCAATCCAGACACAAGCTATTCCTGCCATTTTAGCCGGCAGTGATGTTATGGCTGCCGCTCAGACCGGCACCGGCAAAACCGCCGGCTTTACCCTGCCCCTGCTGCAACTCCTTGGCAAAGGCAATCGCGCCGGTTCAGGCCAGGTTCGTGCACTGGTGCTGACCCCCACTCGCGAACTTGCTGCCCAGATTGTGGACAGCGTGCGTACCTATGGCACCCATGAACAATTGCGTTCTGTTGTGGTGTTTGGCGGTGTAAATATCAGGCCGCAGTTTGACAACTTGCGCAAAGGCGCCGATATCCTGGTGGCAACACCTGGCCGTTTACTGGATCTATTTCAGCAAAAAGCCATCGACTTCAGCACACTTGAAGTGCTGATTTTGGATGAAGCTGACCGCATGCTGGACATGGGCTTTATCAACGACATTCGCCGCATCATGAAACTGCTGCCCAAAAAGCGCCAGAATCTGATGTTCTCCGCCACTTTCTCCAATGAAATTCGCACCCTGGCAAAAACCATTTGCCACAATCCGGTGGAAATTGATGTGGCACCCCGCAATTCGACGGTAGACGCGATCAGCCAGCGCGTGTATCTCGTCAACAAACCAGACAAGATTGCCCTGTTGAGTACACTATGTAGAGCTAACTCTGAACAGTCTTTAGTATTCAGCCGCACCAAACACGGCGCCAACAAGCTGGTGAAATGTCTGATGAGGGACGGCATAAAGGCAACCGCCATTCACGGCAATAAAAGCCAGAGCCAGCGCACCAAAGCCCTGGCAGATTTCAAAGCCAACCGTGTCCAGGTGATGGTTGCCACTGACATAGCGGCGCGCGGTATTGATATCGACGATCTTGGGCAAGTCATCAATTTCGACCTGCCCAATGTATCGGAAGATTATGTTCATCGAATCGGCCGTACTGGCCGCGCTGGTGCAGAAGGGCTTGCCCTTTCACTGGTCGCTCAGGATGAACAGGGTTTACTGCGCGACATTGAACGGTTGATTAAACGCAAAATCGAGAAGGCTGATTTACCAGAATTTTCCCGGCCAGTTAATGCCGCCATCGAATCAGAAGAAACAACAGAGAAAAAATATAAAGATCCGCGCAAACCCAACACAGCTCGATCGAATAATAATCGCAAGCGCCGCGGTTCAAGTAACAAGCCTGCAGCCAAGGCATCCGGACAGCCGCAAAAGCGCCAAGGGTCTTCAGGCAATACTGAAGGTGACAAAACGCAGAAAGCAGCACCGAAAAGACGCCGCCGCGTTCGTTCCAAAAAGACGAACACCCAGGGCAGCAATCAGAATGCGAACTCTGCCAATAAATCAGAGAACTCGGGCAATACTGTTCAGGGCGATAGTCAGTCAATGACCAGGATCAGAGACTTTTTCGGCGGTAAAAAAGTAGCCTAACGCTTTACTTTAAAGGGTTTTAAAGGGGACTGAGAGATTAAAAAATAATCTTTCCGTCCCCTTTTTTCATTTTTGTACTTGTCTCTTTCCTCTTTCCTCTTCTCACTTGTCTCTTGTCTCTTGTCTCTTGTTCCTTGTACTCTATGAACCGTGAATAACCTTGAATCATCTCCCCTCGCCGCCCGCCTGAAAAAGGAATTCCAGGGCGATGTGCTCTTCGACACCTTCACCCGTGGACGCTACTCCACCGACGCCTCCATCTACCAGGTCATGCCTCTTGGTGTGGTGGTACCAAAATCAGAAACAGACGTGCAGATTGCCTTGCAAATCGCCAGAGAAGAAGGCATTCCAGTACTACCTCGCGGCGGCGGCACTTCGCAGAACGGCCAGACCGTCAATGAAGCCCTGGTCATCGACACCAGCAAACACCTGCGCAAGATTATCGACATAGATGCAGGCAAACTTACTGCCTGTGTACAACCTGGCCTGGTGCTGGACCAGTTAAACAAACAACTAAAACAATACGGCCTGTGGTATCCAGTAGATGTGTCCACTGCCAACCGCGCCACCCTGGGCGGTATGACCGGTAATAATTCCTGCGGATCGCGCTCCATCCGCTACGGCAACATGGTGCACAACGTCCATGCCATCGAAGCCCTGCTGCCTGATGGGTCCCCAGCCACCTTCGGACCAACATCTGCCGACAATGACCTGACATTCGGCAAGGCAAAATCCCTGGTGGAACAAATGCTCGCACTAGGCACTCGCGAAGCGGATGAAATCGACGCGCGCTTTCCTAAACTGCTCAGGCGTGTTGGCGGATACAACATAAACGAGCTGACCCTGAAGAACCCGAATCTGGCCCGTCTGCTGGTGGGGTCTGAAGGTACACTGGCGTGGTTCCAGCGCATTCATCTGGATCTGTCGCCTATCCCGGCACACCGTACGCTGGGCGTCTGTCATTTCCCTACCTTCTATCAGGCCATGGAAGCTACGCAGCAACTCGTCAAGCTTGATCCGTCCGCGGTGGAACTGGTGGACCGCACCATGATCAACCTCGCCCGCGATATTCCGATGTTCAAGTCCACTGTGGATCAATTTGTCCAAGGTGAACCGGAGGCTTTACTGCTGGTGGAGTTTTCCGGCGAAGATCAACAAACGCAACTGGACAATCTGCGCAGGTTGGTTGAACTGATGGCTGATCTGGGTTTTCCCGGCGCCCTAGTGGAAGCCACCAACCCCGAATTCCAATCGGCGATCTGGGAAGTACGTAAACAAGGTCTGAACATCATGATGTCCATGAAGGGCGATGGCAAACCAGTGTCTTTCATTGAGGACTGCGCCGTAGAGCTGACAGATCTGGCGGAATACACCCAACGTCTGACCGACATTTTCCACAAACACGGGACAACAGGCACCTTTTATGCCCACGCCTCGGTGGGCACGCTTCATGTAAGACCCATATTGAATATGAAAGAAGAAAATGGCGCTCATAAGATGCGCGCCATCGCCGAGGAATGTTTCGAGATGGTACGCGAGTACAAGGGCTCTCATTCTGGTGAACACGGCGACGGCCTGTCCCGCTCCGAGTTCCACACCGCCATGTTCGGGCAGCGTATGGTGAACAACTTCGAGGAAGTCAAAGACGCCTTCGACCCCAAGGGCCTGTTCAATCCCGGTCGCATCGTACAAGCACCAAAATTTGATGACCGCTCACTGTTTCGCTACCCGCCAGGCTACGACACCAACATGATCGACACCGCTATGGATTGGAGTGAGCACGGAGGCATCCAGCGCGCTGCAGAGATGTGCAACAACAATGGCGCCTGCAGAAAAATTGAAGGCGGCACGATGTGTCCGTCCTACCGGGCAACGCAAGACGAGCAACACCTGACCCGCGGCCGCGCCAACACATTGCGCCTGGCGCTCAGTGGCCAGTTGGGCAAGGACGCGCTGTTATCGGACGAGATGGCCAATACCATGTCCTTGTGCGTAAGTTGCAAGGCTTGCAAGCGCGAATGCCCCACCGGCGTCGACATGGCGAAGATGAAAATCGAATTCCTGCATCAGTATTACCAGAACAAATCACTGCCACTGAAGGAACGGTTTATCGCATGGTTACCTCGCTATGCGCCTGTCGCGAAAAACTTCGGTTTTCTATTGAACCTGCGCGACCAGATTCCCGGCCTGCCCACTCTCTCGGAATGGCTACTGGGTTTCACACGCCATCGTCCTCTGCCGAAATGGCGGCGGGATGTATTTGGTCATCATAAAGAAATAAAGACACAGGCCGCCTCGTCCGAGCAAAAAGCCGTGGTGCTGTTGGTAGATACCTTCAATACCTACTTCGAACCTGAAAATGCCCGTGCCGCACTGACCGTCCTGGAAGCCGCCGGCTACCAGCTGCATATCCCGACACCGAGTGATAACCCGCGTCCCCTGTGTTGCGGGCGCACCTTCCTCAATGCCGGGCTCACCGATCAGGCAAAAGAGGAAATGACACGCACCATAGATACCCTCAAACCTTTCGTGGACAAAGGCACACCTATCATTGGCCTGGAACCGTCCTGTTTGCTCACCCTGCGTGACGAGTTCAAGTCACTGCTGCCCGGCGAAGAGTCGCAAAAGTTATCTGAGTGCGCCATGCTGTTCGAGGAATTCCTCGCCCGGGAACACCGGTCAGGCAACCTGCACCTGACTCTCAATCCTATTGCCCCAAAAAAAGCGCTGTTGCATGGCCACTGCCACCAGAAGGCTTTTGGGATGATGTCCGATGTAGAAACTGTTCTGTCACTGATTCCTGAGCTTGAAGTGGAGACCATTGATTCTGGGTGCTGCGGCATGGCCGGCTCCTTTGGTTATGATGCCGAACACTATGAGGTGTCGATGGCGATGGGGGAATTGAGTTTATTACCAAAAGTACGAGATACAGAAAAGGATGATCTGATTATTGCCGATGGCACCAGCTGCAGAAGCCAGATCAGGGAAGGAGCCTCGCAGCAATCGAATCATGTTGCGCAAGTTCTGGAGTCTTCACTGTAAAAATCAAGTTACTCTGACCCCGTTGTATTTTGGTATAGTTTAATGATGCGCTTACTACACAAGTTTGTTTACCCACTCTATACAGTCGCCATGTTGGTTTTGCTGTCGGCCTGTTCAGCGGAACAAGATTCCCCGGCACCAGCCGGAAATTCCATAGCAACAGAACAAACACCTCTTATAACAACAGAAGTGACTGACAATCCCTTTGAACAATTCGATACTGGTTACAGTGTCAGAACATTGATGAACGCCATTGTTCAACCCAATGCCCTGGAAATTTGGCGAGCAGTACGTTATGTGTCCACGATAGACGGCGTCATTGAAGATGTGACTCCACAGACAGATGAAGACTGGGAAAGGTTGCGCACCAGCGCTATCACATTGATCGAAGCAGGCAACGCACTGATGATTCCAGGTCGTGTGGCAGAACCCGCCGATCCGGATGTCGAATACCCCGCCTACATGTATACCTCAGAAGAAATCCAGGCACGGCTAGAGGCCAACCCCGAGATATGGAGCTCATATATCCAGGCGATGCAGCTTTTCACCCAAGCCACACTCGAGGCCATCGAAAGACGGGACGTGCTAGGTTTGATAGAAACGGGCGGGACTATTAACAATGCTTGCGAGGGCTGCCATGCGAAATTCTGGTATCGGCGGGATATCTAAATAAATCATATAACTCAGTCCCCTTTGATTACTGACAATCCATTAAGACTCACGGAGTTGAGAGATGTTCAAAAAGTTCACTGATATGTTCAAGGGCATCCGGCATGGAAATCAGTGGCATAAAGAATTCGGTCCCGGGGCACCGAACGTTGGTGACATGGCACCAGACTTCAGCCTCGCTGATGTCAAAGGGGAAAATCCCATTCACCTTTCCGATTTTATTGACAAAAAACCTGTCGCCCTGGTGTTTGGCAGTTTTACCTGACCTCCTTTCGTGAAGGGGGCCGTGAGCCTTCGAGACCTGTACCGCGAATACAACGATAAAATTCAGTTCATTCTTGTGTATGCCAGAGAAGCCCACCCAACAGATGGTTGGTATATGGGGGATCATGATATTCGTCATCATCAGTCTATGGATGAACGTCGTGAAGTGGCAGGCATGTGTGAAGTCGCGCTGCAATACGGGATAAAAACCTATGTTGATGAAATGGATGATGCAGTAGCTAACGCATACGCCTCCCTGCCGGATCGACTCTATCTGGTTGGTCAGACAGGAAAGGTTGTGTATGCCGGCGGGCGCGGGCCATTTGGATTTAAACCGAAAGAATTAAAACAGGCTATTGATAATTATCTGCTTGATGCAGACACCTAAATAAAAAACCCTTTCCTGTGCATACCAACCCCCCTCTTTTTTGATATTTCTGGAATGATCAATGCGATTATCAACTACAGTTAATGAAGGGAATCTTAACGGGGTAGAACAAGCGATATCAGTGCCGGGGGTTATTATGAATTGGATTCTTTACTTGGGGTCTGGCTTCTTTTTTCGCCGAAAATTGTTAAAGCCACCTGCGCAGTACCCTGTTCCACCACATGATGGCGCCGGTAACAAACATGGCGGCCGGGGCCAGGCCAAACAAGGCCCACACCGCCTTCACGGATTGGTCACAAAAACCTGGACCGTCACAGGGAATGCCGATGCCGTTGATGCGACCAAAATGCAAAAAGGCGAGCCAGTACAAAAACTTGTCAATAAAGCGTTTCCCTGCATTGTCTGCTGTCACCGGTTGTATTTTATCTGCCCAGGCATGAAAGGTTTCGGGAAAAAAGAGATAAATACCGCTGATTGCAAACACCAGGATGGCACCGAAGCACCAGAAACCGACCATGCTATGCAGCTCCCAGTTAAAGCGATTCCAACCAAGTCCACGATGCACTATCAGACTGCGCTGCCAGCGCGAAGCACCCGGCCACCAGAGCACCAGGCCGGTCATGGCAACCAGCACGACAGCCATGGCACCAAAGCCGTTCACCACTCTGCCCTTGGGGCCGGGAAGAAAGTTGTCATGAATTTGGATCAACCCTGACACCAGCATGACACCGACTGCTGTGGCTTTGCCCACATCCGCGCCAGTGTTGGGATCAAAATGGCGCCTGATGGTTTTGTTTCCCCGTTCCAGCCAGACCTCTGTGGCATTGTCCGGTCTGTAGTGGGGATCGATGCGCGTAACCTCGTAACCTAGATGGGCACGCATGGCCGCATCGATTAAAACGCTGTCGCTGAGGATCGGCCCTGGCGCAGTGGATACATAAGGCTCTGGCGTAACCATGACGTAAAGTTCATTACGGTACACCAACACACTACCTGTGATACTGATAAAAAAATATACAGGCCCAGCCCCATGCCGCTCCACAGATGAATCTGAAATAAGGCACGCCTTAAAGGCTGGCGTTGAGGATGTTGCGACCAGCGCTGCCAGTTAGATAAAGAATTTTCGGCGGGATTGGAAGACATAGTTACAACATAGCGTTGGTGTCAGAAATTTAAAGGGGACTCAGAGAATAAATGATAATCTCTCCGTCCGCCTTTTCACTTCGGTTTGCTTTGATTAGTGCTGATGTCCACCCGGGCCATGGGCGTGGCCATGACTGAGTTCTTCCGCAGTGGCCTGGCGCACTTCCACAACGTCGACATTGAAGTGCAGCGCCTTGCCAGCCATGGGATGGTTGGCATCAATAGTGGCCATGGTATGGCCCACCTTGAGCACGGTCACCTGATGGCGGCCATTCTCGGCATGGACTGTGGCAGTCATGCCCGGCTCCCATTTGCTGGCACCGTTCAGGTGTTTCAGAGGAATGCGCTGTTCAGAATCCTCACTGTATTCCCCAAATGCCTGTGCCGCTGCCAGATTGACCTCCACCTGATCCCCGGCGGCTTTCCCTTCCAGAGCTGCTTCCAGTCCCTCTAACAAATTTTTATGACCATGCAGGTAGGTTAAGGGTTCTGACTCATCGGCATGGTCCAACTTCTCCCCGCTGTCGTCTTTGAGGGTGTAATGTAATTTGACCACGCTGTCTTTTGCTATGTTCACTCGTCACTCCATTTTGATTCTATTTCACTATTGCGGAATATTGCGCTTCTGTATCAGCCACTGCCCGTTTTGCTTGACGATAACGTCTTCATAAACACCCATATTGTTCACAGTAAACGCACCATCCACAGGACCAGAGACGATCTGCCAGTAAGAGACGTGATGTGCCTCCGTGTCGCTGACAAACTCGATCAGTGTGTTAGAGATCGAGTGATAACTTTTTATCTCTGGTACAGGCGAGTTCGCGACTTCGGTGATAAATTCCCTGATATCCGCGCGACCGTTCAAGGTGTTCCCGCCAAAGGTGAATTGCGCATCTTCAGCAAAGACACTGACATAGCCTTCTACATCACGTGAGTCGTAGACGTGGGCATATTTAACGATCAGGGTCTGAATTTCCGCGTAGTCTTTTGCCCGTGTATCCGACATGGTCTCGGCGGCGAAACCGGTTTGTGGAGAAATGCCGACAACGATCGTCGTCAGCGTTAAAACGAAAACGAAGCTGAATTTATGCAACATGAGAGTATCTCTGGGAGTTAGGAATACAGCGAGAATAACCGAATATTAAGGGACAGACCACGTTTTACCTTTTATTTACAGATCGGCTTTCATCCCCTGCAAATATTGCACTATAACCCTGGATTCCGGCATCCATTGAACGTCATCGTTGCTGGTGATTTTAAGTACAGGGACTGTCGTCCGGTTACGCGCTTTAAACAGCTCCTGGAGCTGATTTCTGTCCGCCATGATATTGTGAATTTCAACATCCAGGCTCAGCTCCTGAATGATTGACATGACATAGTGGCAATAGCCACACATTGGCGTGACGTATAAAGCTAACCTGGGTTGCATAAAATTACTCGATTAAAAATCAGGGACAAACCACGTTTTAATAGACGAAACGTGGCCTGTCCCCAATTAATCTTCTGCATTACTCAGTGGACGAGGATGCTTCCTCACTACTGCTACGCTCATCAAGACTTAAAGCACCAGGACCTGAAGCGGCCAGCAGGAGTAAGCCGCCGATCATGGAAATTTCCTTCCAAAATACATTGTCCATGTAGTGAAATATAAAGGCTGTGCAGACAGTAAAAAATGCCAGAGCCAGTGCAAAAATTCTGGTCTGGAATCCAACTATAATGGCCAGGCCTCCCACCAGTTTCAGGACAAAGGCAAGCCACACTAAAATTGACGGAATACTTTTGGTTGCTGCAAATTCGACAGGAACACTACCTGTGAACACACCAATACCACCCATGAAATAAATCAGCACCAAAAGGACTCGCCCGGTAGCCATGAGATATTTATTATCATTCAGAACATCCAACATAAAACCCCCTCGAGATCTTATTTTTAGTTATTGATTAGACTTAATACGCATCACTTTGATCCTAACAAACAACTTACCCAGATACACCAACTATTCAATAACTCTCTGGTGCCGACGATTGCGGACGGCTGAATGCTGGCGCATCTTGCCAATAACGCTAAAGTGAACCAAACTCGGTTCATCCACGACCATGAGGGGATCAAGATAGTGAATGTAAAAATCATTACAGCCGGAGCAACGCTGGCCTTGTCGTTAACACTGCTGTTTGTACCGGCAATGCACGCCCAGAAGTCACCCGAGCTACAGGCAATGATCGATTCCCACGCCCCACCACCGGGCATCACACCGCTGCCTGTGGACCTCTTTACGACGCAGGACTTCTACCTCGACTCTGAGTATTGGCAGGATCTGCGCTACACGCGATGCAACACACCAGGGCAAGTCGGCGATATGTGGATCGACAATGTCGTCGGTGAATGGGGAGACTGCGAACATGGGCTTTCAGAAACCGAGCTGCAAAGCCAGTACCCCTATGCGACGGCGCAAGAGCATTATGACGCATTGATGGCAGAGTCTGTCGCCAGGGGTGGACCGACACTCTATGATCGCGATAATCCGCCGCCGGCATGGGACGGCTACTACGACTCGCGCACGGGACAGCAACAACAATGGACTTTCGGCAACAATATCAAGGCAGGGACCTTGATGCAGATGCTGACACCCGAATACCAGCAGCGCTTCGCCCAGGTGCTCTATCACGTCGGCATCAGTAACTCGCCGCAATGGATGTCATCCACCTGCTACCCCGAAGGCATGGTGCGTTGGTGGGCCCAGGGTATTCGCGACATCCAGGTCACCATGACGCCTTACCAGGTGCAACTGGTGTCCGGCACGGCGCTGAACTTTATGCGGCAGATATTAATTGGCCAGAACCACGCCACGTTGATCTCGCAGTGGTATGGCGAGTCGGTCGGCTTCTGGGATACAGACGAAACCTTTGTCGCGTGGACCAAAAACGTGCAGGGCTGGTGGATGTCTCACGCCCTGCCCGAATACAGCAGCGACTTTGAAGCCATCGAGATTTACACCCGCGATGAGCAGGGAAACCTGCTTTTAGAAGTCACCATGTACGACCCCACCGCATTCACCGCACCTCTGAAACTCGATATCGTCTACACCTGGCGCGCGGGGGTAGAATCGGACACGCGCTATCAGTGGAAAGAGTGTCAACAGACACTATTTAACATCGACGGTCGACTGCAACCCGTAAGGCCCGGCACGGTCATAGATTATCGTGTACCTGACTGGTACGATCGGCCATGGGCTAAAATCTGGGAAGAGTATTTCGAGGCAGGCATGAATCGTCCGGAAATCGAGACAGATATATTTGAGTTTGAATAAACGTCGCAGGAATTTGTTGAGTTTTTCGAAACGCTTTAATTGTCTGCCTGCCGGATAGACATTGACACCAATACTTTATCCAAATCATTCATAGAAACTGAAGAAGCACGATACATAAGTTCGAGAACAACACTTTCTGAACCAATGTCGAGCTGGTTGCCGTCAATCAAATACTGAACTTTCAGCATACTAAGATCCAAATCACTAACCGACGTTGGTTCTCCAATTAACCTTTCAATATCCGCTCTTGTCATATCCCAGGTTAATGACATGGGTAAAGCCCCACTATAGACCAGGGAAAATTTGGCCGAGTTAAGACTGACCAGATCCACTTCTCCGCTGGGATTAACCCCTATACGTACGCCCTGTTCATAAAGTCTGAATAGCTTTCTTTCCCCGGGGGTAGCCAAGACAACCGAATCGGGGTGTGCTACATAATTCCTGAATACCTGGTTATTTTCATTAATGCCGATAAAGTGCCATGGAGGCGTTTCCAATAGTGCCGAATTTCTTTGCGTTTCAAAGGATGAGTAGGCATTGACCGCGACGATCAGTCCAAAAAAAGTGGCGACAACCCTGACGGTTCTATTTTTCGACGGCCCCTTTTCAATGACTTGCCATGCGCCGTATTTATCCCCTGTTCGAATGCAATAAAGACTGAAACAGGCAGCCACGAAAAAAGCTACACATCCGGTAAGCAACATGAATGTCATCAGATCCTCAACGGCAGGTACAGTGAGCCACAATACAAGGCTCGTCCATGCCGTAAAACAAACGATGCCCAGGGCTGTAAAGAGGCTTGTCATTTTTTCATAACGATTCCTGTCTCCGAAGAACCAGCCTTTTCCCAACAAAAGTCTTATCCACAGGGGCGTTTCGTTGAATTCGTCGGTTTGATTGCTCATGCTATATAACTCCCGTTCAAGTATGTCTACATCCATTTCAAAAGTAGCCGCAAGCTTGCGCAACGAGGAATGCCTGACCCGGTGACCACTCTCAACACGCTGAATGGTACGCAGGCTCAAGCCAGTATTTTCTGCAAGATTTTCCTGTGAAAGAAAATGCTGTTGCCTCAGCTTTTTAATGTACATAAATCGGCCTTGTATCCTGTTCAGGAAAGTAGAGGGAAGTATAGATTGTCGGTGACGTAAAAATACCGCCAATTTGCCGTCAATAGCACTAATTTTGTAAACAATGTGGAAAGCGTTGTATCTAATCTAGGCGTGAATCCGGTTTTCCCCTGTATTCACCGTGGATAATTCATTTTGAACTTGATAGTCTTTCTTCCCCTTCCCACAAAAACTGACTACTTCTGTAAAGGTGACACCCATGACTAAATTCCGAACACTCCTGACAAGCACATTCTTCTTACTACTGGCCTGTGGTGCGGAAAACCCCCTGCTTGCCCAGAATAATTCGTTCACGGTTACAGAAGTTGTCGACTTCGACCAGCCCTGGGCCATGACCTTTATGCCAGACGGCAGGCTCCTGGTCAGTGAGAAACAAGGCGCACTGAAAGTGTACGATCTGGACAGCGGCGCCATGGGCGATATCACTGGTGTGCCCGAAGTACGCTCAGCCGGCCAGGGCGGCTTCGCCGATATCGTCCTGCACCCTGACTATGCATCCAATAATATGGTGTATATGAGTTTTACAGAGAGTGGGCGCGGTGGTGCCGGTGCCGCAGTGGCCAGGGCTACCCTGGCGCTAAACGGCAATGATGGTGAATTGCAAAACCTTGAAGTAATCTGGCGGCAATTTCCCAAGGTCAGCGGCAACGGTCATTTCAGTCAACGTATCGCCTTTTATGACGGCTACTTGTGGATCAGCTCCGGAGACCGGCAAAAGTTCGACCCGGCCCAGGACATGGAAATGAATCTGGGCAAGATCATGCGCCTGAACTATGACGGCAGTGTCCCGTCTGATAATCCTTTCGCCGATCAGGACGGTGTCGCAGCACAGGTTTGGTCGCTGGGACATCGTAATCCCCTGGGCCTGGCGTTCGATGCCAATGGTCAACCCTGGAATGTGGAAATGGGACCCATGGGTGGCGATGAAATTAACCGGGTTGTGCGCGGCGGCAACTACGGCTATCCAATCGTATCCAACGGCGACCATTACAGCGGTGAAAGAATTGCAGATCACTCTACCCGCCCGGAATTCGATGCCCCGGCGGCCTGGTGGAACCCGGTAATCTCTCCAAGTAGCCTGATGTTTTATTCAGGTTCCGAATTTCCGCAATGGCAAGGCAATGCCTTTATCGGCGGCCTGTCTTCAGAGTCTCTGGTGCGCATTGAATTTAATGGTGAGCAAGCCACAGAAGCACAGCGATTTGATATGAATCAGCGCATCCGTGAAGTCGAACAAGGGCCTGATGGCGCCATCTATGTATTGGAAGATCAGCGTCAGATTCGCGGCTCTGGCGGGCGTTTGTTGAAACTGACGGCGCGGGACTGAACTGTTATTGGATCAAATGGCTCTGACCCCTTTTGATTCTCTTGATTACCTTTGATTAAAACTTTCGCCGTCATCGATTTTGAAACCACCGGTTTATCACCCAATCTGGGCGATCGGGTCACTGAGGTCGGGGTGGTTATCTTATCCAATGGCCAGATCGTCGACAGTTTCCAGAGCCTGATCAATTCCGGTAGGCCGATCCCGGCATTCGTACAAGAACTAACCGGCATTACCAATGCCATGGTGCGTAATGCGCCTGATGCGGCCAGTGTGATGCAGGCTTTGCATAGTTTCGTGGGCGACATACCCTTCATTGCCCATAATGCGTCCTTTGATGCAAAATTTCTCGATGCAGAATATGCCCGGGCAGGCTTAAGGCGTCGCACTGAATTTGCTTGCTCCTTACTATTGGCAAGAAGGATGTATCCGGATATGCCCAACCATAAGCTGGGCACCCTGGTAAGATTTTTGTCGTTGCCGTCAACCGGAGAGTATCACCGCGCCCTGGCCGATGCCGAAATGACGGCGCATCTTATGGCCAGAATGCTAACGGATCTGGAACAACAGCTGGATCCCAGCCTGGTTTCCCATGCGGTCTTGACCAGGTTACAACGGATCCCGAAAAAAACCTTTGCCGCCGCCATCACGCGCATGAATGAAAAAAAGCGAAAAGAACAAAAAGAACAAAAAGAACAAAAAGAAAAATCGATTAAAATCCAAACGGAGGAAGCCAATGTCTGATTCAGAAAATACAGAAAACGCACTAGCCAAGTTGTTGAATCAGCTTGGCGATGCTCCCGACACAGTCGCGTTTAATCAGGTACTTGATGTGATTAATGCCCACTATGATTACACACCGACGCGATTTATCAGCGGTGAAGACCCTAATCAGAGAATCAATGAAGCGGGCACCAATGAAATATCCTGTAAATTATTTGCTTTTGCCCAATTACAGAAAATGGATAAGGATCAAACCCTGAACTGTTTTGGTGATTATTACAGAGTTGATGTGCTGCAAAACCCCGAAGGCTCGGATCATGGGAATATCAGGAATTTTGAAGGTAGCGGATGGGCAGGGATTAAATTTGATGGAGAGCCGCTGGAAATTAAATCATCGGACTAAAAACAAACTGAGTCAGATTTTTTATTGCTCAGCTCCATGTTTAATCTGCAAACCATCTAAAAAGTTTTCTAAAATAGGATCTTTGCATGCCCTGAAATGCCCCGATTCAGGTTTACGAAAAAATGCACTGAGTTCATGCTTGCTGATCTTACAATCCGAATCCGCAAGAGACAAAACAGATAAAATATCTTCAGCTTTTAAATCAAAAGCGATTCTCAATTTTTTGAAAATAATATTATTCGTTAAACGTTCTTCCGCTGGTGGTTTAGCGCCTTCCTTTGCGCCGCGTTTTTCGATGATTAATCCATTCAGGAATGCGGTAAAGAGACTGTCAGTGCATTCAGTGAAATCATCAGCGTCCTCTTGCTTCAGCAGATTATTAATTTCTTCCTGTGTAACCTCTTGACCTGCATGAGAATATATTCTAATAAGCGCCAACTCATCAGGGTCCAATATGCCGCGAATGCGGCGCAGACAGTCATTATTGGTCATTTTGTTTCTCAAGCTGGATACTCAATTTTTCATTACCGAATTCAATAACATCCCCGGACATAATTTTTTTCCTTTTTTGTGTTTCAACCTTACCATTGAGCAACACATGGCCTTGCCCGACTAACTTTCTTGCCTCGCCCCCGCTAGTCGCCAGACCTTCAAATTTTAAAATTTTGTATAGCTCAATGGGCTCCCTACTAAGTTCTACTACTCGCAGCGTTTGAGCAGTATTTTCTTCTGGCTTTTCCTCTAGTTCTTTCTCTGGCTCTTTCTCTGGCCCTTTCGTTGACACTTCATTGTCTTCGTTAACGCTTTCAGCTTCTTCCTGTTGCAGCAATCGGACGCCCTCTTCTTCAATACTGATGACCCTCTCCTTATACAGCTTACCAATGGCTTTTTTAAAGGCGCCTTTGCTCATGCCCAATAAATTAACAACGGTTTGTGGATCAGAGTTGTCATGTACCGGGGCAAAGCCGTTTTGGGCGTTCAAATAACTCACAATACTCTCCGCGTTTTTATCGCGAGCCCCTTTGCCTGTCTCCAGGATTAAATCGATTTTTCTGTCAGGCCTGACATGCTTGATATAGCCCTTGATATTCTGGCCAAAACTCAGGCGCTGATGCACATCACTGTTGTAGAGCACGCCCCAGTGGCTGTGGTTAATGATGGCCTTGAAACCAAGATCAGTACTATTGGCGACAATCAGATCGACGGCCTGGCCTTTTTTGTAATCATGCGATTTATCATCATCAAGCACCTTGTCTATTTTGGACGTAGCCGTAATTCTGCCGCCTATTTTATTCAGGTATAGATATACCAGATAGGAACGGCCCTCATGCATGGGGCGATGCTGTTCAGCAAAAGGTGCCAATACATCTTTCTCTAAACCCCAGTCCAGGAACGCACCGATATCAGTCGTTGCAGCAACTTTTAAATAAGCGAATTCGCCAACGCATGCCTTGGGTTTTCCGGTGGTGGCAACCGGAAGTTCATCAGTATCCAGATAGAGAAAAACATCCACTGTATCGCCAGTCTTCAGTTTTTCAGGAACATGTCTTGCAGGAAGCAGTACTTCTCCAAGCTCTCCAGCATCCAGCATGTAGCCAGCATCTACGCGCTCACCAACCTGAAGGGAGTGGTATTGACCAAGGGTAATCATAGGCAATCGTTAGTCAGGGTTTACTAAAGGTGAATGGGGCGGCAATTGTACAGCATGCAGGCGAGAAGAAATTGGGGTCAGAGAAATTGGGGTCAGAACAATATTTTATTAATAGGAATCTGATCCCTATTACTAACCCCTATTTACTCCAGCGAATGTTCCAGTAACCCGAATATTCGCCTGGCGATAATGGCGTAACCCGCTGCGTTCGGGTGCCTCATGTCTCCGATCAGATAGTCCGGATTGCCGGCAATATCCTGGCGCAACGAAGGCATGAGGGTGGCACCTTCCTCTCGTGCAACGAGGCTAAACAGAGAGTTCCTTGTGACGTCGCCGCCGTCAGTTGTCGGAGTGCGGTCTGCGAGATACACAGCCGCGTCGGTCTCAACGTACAACGACACTAGTTTTCGCAAGTTTGCTTCTGAACGCCCTGAGGCCCGACTATTGCTGCGGTCATTTCCGCCAAGAGCAATCAAGACAATTTTGGGTTGCAGAAGCATGCCGCGATGCAAATTGGAGATTGCCATATCCGTGGTGTAGCCATTACGGCCGAGGTTTACCACCTGATAGTTATAACCTGCCTCATCGATCAGGCGCTGAAGTTGCGATGGGTAAGACTGGTCGGAGGGCACGCCATATCCGGCAGTGGTGCTTTCGCCAATGGCAAGGATGACAGGACGCTCTTCCTGAGCGAAAATCGGCGCGACCAAAATGAACAAACAGGCCAGAATTAACAGGCGCCGTAGAGGATTCAATTCAGTAGTATTTCCATGAAATTTTATAATTTCCATCAGCCTCTAGGTAATTATCGTATCTTGCCGTTTCTGGCTCGAATCCCCATGTCATTTATTAGTGGGATGGGGCGGCAATTGTACAACATGTATCAATAAGGTCAGAGCCATTTGATCAAAGCGCAAATTGAAGCACAGCTGGAATATTTCATAACTTCGATTTTGCACAGAGGTGAGGAAAAATCAAAGACTTATAAAAGACAGTAAGAGGTTAAGTGGCTCTGACACCTTTCGTACTACACTCTATGTACTTTTCTAGTTCTACGAGCACGAGCCCACAGCTTTTCAATATTTTGTGATGAAATCAAATGGCTCTGACCCCTTTAATTCTAAGTACGTGCCTCCATATTACGTCTTAATACGATAACTAGTGTAGTTTCTTGTATAAATCTGTTTTTAAACCGTACGTTTAAAGGACAATTATCATGGCTAAAAAGACAGCAAGGCATCGTGTGGAAGAACTTGAATCGAAGTTTCAATCCCTACATGACAAAATTGTCAAAGCTAAAGACAATTACCTCGAGAGTCACCAGAAAGAGATCAACAAGGCTTCAAAAACTGTAAAGTCTGTTCAGAAAAAACTCGCCAAAGCAAAAAAGAAGGCAATAAAAGCGGCTTCTGTGGCTAAAGCATCAAGCTCAAAGAAAGCACACAATGAAGTTGTGAAAGCCAAAGCTGCTGCTGCCCTCCTGGGGAATTCATTACTTGAAGCAAAAGCAATAATGGCAACATCTCAGAGTAAACTGAAAACTGCCAAACCCTTCCAGAAGAAACTCACAGCCAGAGCCAAAGCGCTGGCGGAATTTGAAAAAAGCTGGGAACAAAAAGTAAAAGCTGAAGCCGCTACCGCAGCCAGAAGAGCAGACGCTGCCCGTAAAAAAAGAGCAGCCGCCGCACTTGCCAAGAAAACCGAAACCTAGAGTTCTGTCACTTATTTATCAAAGGGATAAAATAAAAAGGGGTCAGAGCCATTTGATTAGCTTTAATTAATCTTCCTCTCTACCCAGCAGTCGGCTGAAAAAGCCTTTCGTGTTTTCTCGCTTCCCGCTTTCTATTTCTTCCAGTCTTTGTCTTTTGGCATTCAGATCCAGCATGGCCTCGGCCAGTCCTGGATTTTCTTTGGCCAGACTCAGCATCTCGGCATTAAGCGCTTCCACTCTATCCCGGTTTTCCCAATACAACTCTTCATCCGTCTTTTGTATAAACCCGAATTGCAAATAATCCTGTGCACCCCGGAAACGCTCCCGGGTCATGAACCCTGCGTCACATTCCCAGACGGGGATCAAGGTGCCAGTGTAAGTGACATTGCGGCAAATAACGTCAAAATCATCTGTACTGTTGAGGTCGTTAAAAATGTCGTACATCAGCACTTCTGTGTCTTTAATTTCTTGAAGCAGGAAAAGAGTCGAGGGTTCGGCGACAACGGATATTTCTTCAATAGGTCTTTCACGTGCGGGTCTCGTTTGTGCCGATTGCACGTCTTCCGATAGTTCGGTTGATAGTTCAATCACTTGTTCAGCACCCACCACAAAGTTATAAACCAGCGACAACATCAGTGTAATAGACACATGCCAACCGGTAGTAAAAACGCGTGAATTAGAAATGTCAGGGCGTATATTTTTCATAGTAATACGAATAATAAAACAGGAAGTACAAACGTAAAAGGGGACAGATTTATTTAATTAAATAAATCTGTCCCCTTTATTCCCCTTTACTACTTTTTATCGCTGACAAATTTGTAAAGCAAATGGCCTATTATGATAGTCGTAGAAATGCCTGCGAAAATCCACAATAACTCAAATGAAATGCCTTCCAGAACCTGTTGTCCATAGACATCACGGCTGTAGCGAAATAGATCCAAGGAGCTAGGCGTCTCGTATTGCGCGTCTAACCAGATTCTCCATCAGAGGAATCTTGAAATGGTTATAGTTGAGCGTGACAGCTCCTCGGGAGGAGGCTCCTGCTGCAAGATCGATGGTCTCTGCATCTCGAGTACTGCCCCGGACAATATCCTCTACTACTGTGAGGCGCCTGGGAACACAAGATACAGCGCCACAGACAATACGAATATCCTCTACTGTATTACCGGATAGTTGTATGGCAGCAGCAATATTGACGAGAGGAAAGTCCCAGGTGGCTCGATCAGCTACTTTTTCAAAATAAAAAGTAGCGCCAGCCCAGCGGGCAGGAATTTTAATTGAGGTCAGTACATCGCCAGGCTCAAGCACTGTCATACGTTCGATATCAACATCGGGTCCAATGAAGAAGTCTTCAGCGGCGATTTCCCGAATACCATCAGAATTTTGTACAACCATGGTGGCGTCCAGTGCAACCAGGGCGGGGGCTGTATCAGACGGTGATACAGCTACACAGCGATCAGCGTCAAACAGACAATGCTCACGGTTCTGACCTTCAGGGGTATCTGCATAACAGGTATTACCCCCGGCACGGTAACAATCCATGCCTGATCGATAATACCAACAGCGAGTATCCTGACAAATATTGCCTCCCAGTGTGCCGATATTTCTGATCTGGGGGCTGGCAACACGACCTGCGGCTGTTGCAAGCAGGCTATAGCTATTCTGGATAACCGTATTATTGGCGATTTCAGTAAGGCTGGTGAGAGCGCCTATTTCCAGACCTTCTGCTGTTTCAGTAATTCCTGTCATTCCAGGAATACCTTTCAGGTCAATAACGGCAACCGGGCGTTTAACGCGATCCTTAAACCAGGCCAGGCTATCCTGGCCGCCAGCAATTGCCCAACCTTCAGCACCATAGCGATCAAGCAGTTCTATAGCATTCTCAACATCAGAGGGCTGGAATAGATCGAAATGTGGCATCATATCTTTAGTAGACATTGATCAGTCCTCCTATTGGGTAAATATCTGTAAGGGCGAGTTGGATTGCTCGTTGCCGGAAACGGCATTCACAATCATGTCTGGAGTAACCGGGTTACGGTTAAAGTAATGGCCTCCCAGGGCATTTGAAATGGCACTGATAATAGAGCCTACGGCAGCACCCACCGGTGGTTCGCCAACCCCCTTCATGCCCATCGGAATATTGGGATCAGGTTTGTCGACAGCGGCCACATCCATTATCGAGGGAACATCCAGGTAAGAAGGTGGTTTGGCCTGGTATAAATTTACACTGCCAGGCAGACCATTTTGTGGATCATAAATCTGCCGTTCAGAACGAGCCATGCCAATGCCCATCACCGCGCCACCACGTACTTGACCTTCCAGTCCCAGGGGATGCACGATTGTGCCGCAATCTGCGGTACTGACATATTCCAGAATTTCGTAATTACCCGTTTCAACGTCAACTTCAACCATTGCAAAGGACGCTGTCATGGCTGCTACATGTTCATTCAGGGGAATATTATCTCTGGCTACACCGACCAGACCAGTACCCGCAATGCCTCCCACTGAAGCTTGGGTAAGGAAGAAAATATCATCAGGGGCCTGCGCACCACTGAATTTGCCCCCTAATTCTATGGCTCTTTGTGCTGCCTGGGCGAAACTTATATTCAGCTCTGGATCGCTTATCCTGAACACCGTCTCATTGGCAAGATCATAATCCTCTGGAGCGCCTCCCAGATCCATTGCAGCAATTTCCTGCAGTTTTTGTTTTGCATCCATGGCTGCCGCATAATTGGCACGTGACATGGTGAAAGTGGTGAGGGAACCAAACTGACCAATAGTCCAGGGTAGATGTTTACGTGTGTCACCATGCTCTACGACACAATTTTCCCAACTTGCGCCGAGTACTTCAGCAGCAACACGCGCTGTGGACGCATAAGAATAGGTGCCCAGGTTGCCGACACCGCTATGAATGTGGACTTTGCCATCTGGCATAATTCTCAATAAACCATCAAAACCTGATATGCCGGCACCGTGATAACCCTGGCCAATACCAATGCCTATCACTTTGGAGCCGTTACGTTCACCGTTGCGTGCTATTTTACTGGCCCAGTCAAAGCGTTCAGCACCCATATCCAGGGCATCAAGCATGTAAGAACTGGAGACTTTTTGACGACGCTCACCACCGGTCAGGGCGTCGTGATCCGGGGCGTTGATTCTACGAATTTCCAGGGGGTCTATGCCCAGTGCAATTGCGGCTTTATCCATCAGGGGTTCCATGGCCGCAGACATTTGATTTTGACCTGGTCCACGTTGTGGGCCACAGGGTGTTGTATTAGTGCCTATTGGTATAGCCCGGAACCGCATATTCGTTGGTGTATAGACCAGGGCAACCATGCCACCCGCAGATCCATAGTCACTGAAGGGATTTTTTGAGCCACTTTGCTGCACGATATATACATCTGCGGCAGTCATCTTGCCTTCAGCATTAAAGCCCAGTTTTGCTCTACCCTGGAATCCTGCCCGGGCAGAACCCAGGTAATATTCTTCCGCACGGGTTACGCGTAGCATGCAGGGTCGGCCAATCAACCGAGAGAAATGTGCTGGCACCGCCATCACCGCATAGGCGCCACCTTTAGAACCAAAGCCGCCACCGCAGAATTCAGAAATATACACCAGTTGATCTGGTGGAACGCCAACCAGACCAGCCAAGGCAGGCACAATAAACATTTGGCTCTGAGTGGAGCCATGAACAAAACATTTTCCATTTTCCCAGTAAGAAAAAGCACTTCGGGGCTCCATACTGTGATGGGAATTACAGCCAGTAACAAAGGTTTCATCAAGTACCAGTGCTGCATCTTCGAAAGCTGAGTCAATATCCCCAAATTGCCAATCCATTGTGGGCTCGCCCATGGGAAGCTGACCATCAGCAACGGCGGCAAAATCCCGGGCAGTCCATTTATGACTTATCACACCAATGTTCTCAACTTCATCCTGTTCTTCCGCTCTCAGTGCAGAAACCAGGTTGCCACCATTGTAGGCATCCGGTCCTCCAGGGAAGAGGCTTTCCATAGGATCAAGGACAAAGGGTAGCTCTTCGTACTCGACTGTTATTAGTTCCAGCGCATTGGATGCTGTAGTTTCATCCACAGCGGCAACCGCAAGAATAGGTTCACCGACAAAATTAGGTTCATTGCTGAGGATTTGTTCTCCTGGATTCGGAAAGCTGGGCACATCATCAGCGGTCATAACGCCATACACGCCTTCCATCGCCAGTGCTGCGCTGGCATCAATATTGGTTACCAGAGCGTGAGGCATGGGGCTCAGTAACATCTTTATATAAGCCATACCGTCGGCACGGTAATCTTCAGAATAAGTGGCCCGACCAGTAACTTTGGCTCTGATATCCGGAGGAGTGAAATTTTTACCAACAAGGTTATAGGGTCTGTTGTTATCAGCCATTATGCAATCTCCCCTGCAGCTCGTAGTACTGCGTTCAGGTAATGATCATAAGCTCCGCAGCGACACAGGTTGCCTGCCATGGCCTGTCTTGCTTCATCGCGAGTTGGATTTGGATTCTGGTCCAGCAAAGCTACAGCTGAGATAACCTGTCCAGATGTACAAAAGCCGCATTGTGGTGCCAGTTCTTCAATCATTGCCGTTTGTACCGGATGAAGCTCACCAGCAGGGCTGGCAATGCCTTCAATCGTGGTAATGTTCTTATCGGTTAAACTGTGGCTCAACATAGAACAGGAATTGAAGGAAACGCCATCAAGCAGAACGCAACAGGCTCCGCATTCGCCTCTATCGCAGGCTATTTTGGTGCCGGTCAAGCCTAGTTTGTTTCGCAATGTCATGGCAAGAGTTTCATTAGGCAGAACATCAACCCGTCTCACGGTGCCGTTGATATTAAGAGAAATAAGTCGTTCCACAGAACCGGAAGCCGGGATTGACGAATTATCGGAACAACCGCTGATGAACATTAAGCCGCCAGTGGAGGCTACAGCTCCAGAGGCTATAATGCCCTTAATAAAACTTCGTCTAGATTGATTTTCTGGGCGCATGATATTGATACTCTTTTGAGGTTTATCAATTAGTTATGAAGTGTGATTTTTCAAATTCTGGCACATGTTCGTTATTATTATATTGTGGATATGAGCAAAGCATTGCTCATGAAGACTGCCCTCATTATAATTCTTTCCCGCATTAAAACAATAAACCTGCCGGGCCGCTAAATCCAGCATAATCGGTACGCTCAACAATGTTTTCAGGGCAAAATTAATATGCCGCAAAATCGATTAATCCGTCATCATTTAGTTGATCGACTGTTTCACTGGCTCCTTGCCATTTCAATTTTTATTCTATTATTCACGGGCTTATTGCCTCAGTTTGATGTTGATTTTAACTGGGTTGAACTGCATTGGATTACCGGAATAGTTTTAACTGTGCTTGTTGCCATTCATAGTGTGCGTTCAGTGTTCTGGAAAAAGCTGATTTCAATCTGGTTCACCAGACAAGATTTCTCCTTGGCCAAAGGCGGGAAATACTCCCTGGAACAAAAATTAATGCATAATTTTATTACCGTCCTTACTCTTGCCGTTATCGTTACAGGCATTCTGATGATGGTGCGCTTGGATACCCCTTTTTGGGAACGAGACCCTTACCGGCTCGAAGCCGAAACCTGGGGATACATCTATGTAATTCATGGTTTGCTGGCTTTAATTTTTGTCAGCACCATTATGCTGCATATCTATTTTTCTTTAAGACCGGAAAAGAGGCAGTACTTGCGCGCAATGATCAAAGGCTGGATAAGTCGTGAAGAATACCTGGATGCACATGATCCGGAATTATGGCAAGGTGAGTTCACCGCAGAGAATGATAAAAATACAAGTGATCAAATATGACTGAAGCAAGCACAGATAAACTGGCAGAAACTATCGATAAAATTGAAGCCAGTTATGAATTCATGCTGGCCTATGCGGCTCAGGGAAGAGACAGGGAGGCGACCAGTGCTGGAGATGGCTTGTCTATCAGGGATTTTCTGGCAGATATGGAAAGCAGTCTTCAGAACATCAATTCAGCCCTGGCGGAAAGAATTAAATCACTGAATGTGCAATCTGGCGCCTTCCAGCCACTGGAAGCTTTTAAAAATAAACTGGGAGAAGATGCTGACGCCGCACTGCTGGCTGTTCAATTGGTGCAGAGTGTCCCATCAATCAGTTCACAGCTTATTGATAATCTAAACGCATCTGTGCATCTAAGGTGCCTGCTGACAGATATATTTGTCATGGATGAGGCACTTAAAATCCATCAGCAATAATAGGACCAAAAGGGGTTGATCAAATGGCTCTGACCTCTTTAAGTTGGATAGCAGAAGGGCATGTCCCCTTTATTCCAGTACTGATTATGGGCCTTCATAGTCGATAATATGATTTTTCCCACGCTTTATAAGCTCATTTTCAAAAATGCCTCTACATTCTGAATCTAGAACAGGCCCGCTATAATTTATGTGTTCGGTTGAAAACTTTACTTCTCGAATCCATTTGTATGAATCCGCTCCAAAGATCACATTCTTAATTTTTGCCTCGATGATAGCTGCCTCGCACATAGGACATGGAAACAAAGTGGTATAAAGAACAGCGTCTTCCAATGTGTCTCTTCTTAGCTTTTTACATGCTTCGCGAATTGCAGTTATCTCTGCATGTGATGTGGGGTCAAATTCAGTAACAGTTCCGTTTCTGGTCTTACAAATAATTTCATCATTAATAACAACTAAAGCCCCAACTGGATAAATGCCCATCTCTACATCTTTCAATGCTTCAGAGTAGGCTATTTTCATATAGTCGATTTCGGTCACTGGATTATTCCTGGCTCATAACAGCCAATTTATAGGTTGTTGCATTCTAAAAAACAGAATAATAAGAGTCAGACCCCTTTGATTAGTTTTCTGACTACAGATTCTGCTCCGCTTCCCTCAGGTTATCAGCGAATCTGGCCTCGGCGTTTTCCACCATGTTTGTAAAGCCCTCTGCGTCGAGACAGGTAAAGCACGCCGGGTTAACCGGTAATGCAGAATCAAGTGGACGACCAAGGTTCTGTGGGTGATTGTGCAGCAGCAGGTCGGGAGGTGTGAGCGCCTTTAAACGTTGCAGGGTCATGCGGGTATCTTCAACTACGGAGGGATGCCGGGGATTGCCAAAAAGTACCAGGCCATCATTGGGAATTTCGCCGCCACGAAAGGCAACAGATTAGGAATTGCCCTCCTCTTCAACAGTGGTCATCCACACCGTAGCCCCTTGCGTGTGGCCGGGCGTCCAGAGAGCAGTCAATGTTACGCCACCCAAAGTAACCGTGTCGCCATCCTCGATGACACGATCCACCTCGACCGGTTCCAGGCCCCGGAAACCTCCCGCCGAATTATCCTGGCCTGCTTCAAGCGCGGCGGCGTCGCCGCCAAGTGCAATGACCTGTGCGCCGGTCAATTGCTGCATGAGCCTGTGCCCCTGCACATGATCAAAATGGGCATGGCTCGAAATCATGATCTTGATGTCTTGCACATCGAACCCCAGCGTCTCCACGTTCGATACGATGACGTCATGCATCGCATTGGTGCCCGTGTCGTGGAGAATATGGCCATCCGGTGTGGTGATGAGATAGGAGCCGTACGTGCCGCCCACCCAGTAAATGTTATCGATGATGCGGAAGGGTTCCGATGACTCCGCGCCATACACCGCAGGCATCGAGATTAGCGTTAAACTCAAGAGTAATAAATTTGTGATGCGGCGCATAAGGCCTCCATGAAAATTTAAGTTAGTTACCAGCTACCGCCAGACCCTTGGGCTGGTTCGTGTTCTGCCCTCAATTATTACCAGGATCAAATTACTCTGAACCCTTTGATTGCCTTTGATTGTACGCTGACCCTAATTATTTGACCCTAATTATTCTGTTCTAAACGACCCCTTTGATTCGATGAAAAAATCAAGCTATTCTAATCCTGTTGCAAATAGTATCTGTAGATTCACGATCTGGGAGAAATAACAATGTTGATCCGCAGGATTACACTTTTAATCGGATTGTTGCTGACGGCCGACACCTCACTGGCGCATCACAGTATCGGCGGCGAGTTTGATTCCAGCCGTTCCATAACGGTGACTGGCACGGTCAAGGAAGTTGCCCTGATCAATCCGCACGCTTACATTCTGATAGACGTGGAAGAAGCAGGTGAGGCAGTGCAATACACGCTGACGATGGGGCCTGCCATCAAGTTAATTCGAGGCAGCGGCTGGACACCTGATATTTTGCTCGCCGGTGATGTTGTCACCTCCAGTGGCAGACCAATGCGTAAAGGCAATGGCATGTATATCGCGCACCTTGTTACCGAGGATGGCGAAGTATTAATTGGCGAACTGGTTGAATGACCTGGCACTGCTGAAGAATCAATCCACCCTGTTACATTAAAACCCTGCTTATGAAAACATTTCCACTATTTACCGCCCGCCTTCTAGCTATATTTCTATCTTGCCTTACGGGGTTTTCCATAGCGCTGGCACAAACCCAGGAAGAAGTGGCCGAAATATTGGCATCGCCAGGTGCCTGGGCCTATGTTAACAACGCAGGTGAAGTAATCCCTTCCGGCAGCTTTACTGGCATCCCCCCTGTCAGTGTGCTTACTGAAGCTGCGCTAAAGGCGCGTGAAGATTTTGTCTTCACTGCTGATGACCCTGTACTGGGTTGTGGCTCGCCCGGTATGCCTCGGGCACTAACGGCGGGCAGCCCTATGGATTTTTCCTGGAATAATGCCTATTCCTCCATGCGCTTTGATTTATTAATCAATCGTTACGAGAGTATGGACATAACCCGCATGATTTTCATGGATCGCGATACCGTGCCAGCGGGAACGGCTCGCACACCAGACGGGTTTGCCCGTGGCCACTGGGAAGACAATACCCTGGTGATTGAAACATCCCACATGGACACACGTATTCAGGATCTACTGGGCACACCGAAAAGCGAACAACAGACTTTGGAAGAACGTTATGACGTGGAAATCGTGAACGGTGAAAACTTTCTGCACCTTGATCTCATCATGACGGACCCGGTTTATTACAGAGAGTCCTACGTCTGGGAATTTACTTTCAAGCTGATGCCCGATTGGGAAATCGCTCTGTATGGTTGCGTTGAACGCCCGGATGATCTTATGCCAGGCTCTGTACCGGAAAATTAAAGTATCAAAGGAAAAGACATAATCAAGTTACTCTGACCCCTTTTATTTTCAGACGCCGACTATGGCGCGATGACGCCGCCGGCCGGATCCCGGATGACCGCGTTGAAGTACAGCTCATCCATGGGCGCGCAAAAAATCTCTCGGAGCTCGTGTGCCTGCCGTCTGTAGATCTTCGTCGTACTTACCCAGGGGCGTGTGTAGGACGTGGGGTCGTCGATACGGTACACGGCTTCGATGGTGTCCCGGCCCACCCGCCGCCAGCGCTCCTCTAGACGCATGTCCTTACTATAGACGTTGCCGTACTGATCGAGCCACGCTCTGTCATCGAAACCGATCGTGTCGACTACCAGCGTGTCGTCTTCCCAACGGCCCACCGAGTACCCGTTCCACCGGGGTTCGGGAGCCGTCGGAAGTGCCCGCCCGTCCATCCAGATGTTGCGTGTACTGCCCTGGCTCTGGAAAGTCATCAAAATCCGATCGCCTGTCGAGGTGTGGATGAATTCAGCCGGGTCTGTATACATGAACAGGCGCAGGAGCCCCTTCGGGTTGCACGCCATGATGGGATCATTGCCGAACGCGGGCTCGACAGCCTCCTTGCCCTTGTGTGGACGGGCGGTCTTCCTGCTAAGGTACACCTCTTGCGCCCACGCCATTCTAGGAGGCGTGCCGTCCTCATCGGTCATGCTACGAAAGCCGTTGGTTCCTCGGTGATCGGTCACCCACACGCCGGAAAAATCGTGTGCATCAAACGGCTCATTCGGATCAAGTGGGGGCAGTTCGGGCCGAGGCCCCTCCGCCTGATAGCCCCAGTTCGAGACTTTCGGTGCCTCTGTTTGCTGGCTATCCTGCGCGAGCAGCGTCGACCCACACACCAGCGCTGACACCACAACAACTACTGAATGGGATAGAAAACGATGCCGCATTGAACACTCCTTCTGACTTACGCGGTGGATGCGATTGTTCCTCATTCTGTTCACTCCCGAAGCGGACTGCCAAGATTGCCGAGGATTTGTACGCCATCCGCGTCGACGATCTCACGAAGAAGCCCAACCGAGGTGCCAGCGCGCGAGGGCGCGAGCGTGATGCTCACCACCGTCCCTGGCTTCAGCGCCTCATCTGAGCGGCTCTTGCTCCAGCCTCTCAGGGCCAGGGTGTACGGAGTAGGAGCGATCTCGATTGCCCAGGGCGTCGTCTTGCCCTCATTGTCCGTCACGTCGATAAACAGTTGAGGATGGGGGTTCTTGTACCTGAACTCCGTGACGACCCCCTTGACTGTTACCGGAGCGGATCTGTCGTAAGACTGGTTGGTTCCGTGATGCGCCTCTATCGTGAACGGCAGCAGGGCGAAACCTAGCGCTAGGGACGCCAATACCAACGTTTTCTTGTTGTCGCGCATTTGCCAAACCTCAACCTGAAGTCAATAAGAATAGAAACTATAAACAGGTAGTACCGGCTAGTCCACCCATCAATACGCTTCCAGTTCCTCATGGTTTCGACAAAAGTCTGTCGTCATATTTAGGGGACAAATAGGGACACCCACTTTACTCACCTTTCTGTGAAAAAGGGGACAGTGACTTTTTAATAATAAAAGTCACTGTCCCCTTTAATCTCGAATGCTTCGGTTGCCTGAATTGGCTACGGTGGTTCCGGCGTAACAACTCCGGTTGCCTTGAACGATTCGTGCGCTTCGGGCGTGAGCAGAAACTCCACGAATGCAGCAGCCGCTTCCACGGCGTCCGTTCCGACGACCGCGCGGTACGCCGTGTAGTTCTGGACATCGTCAGGAAGTGGGAGCATCCGGATACCCGACGCGGCGTTGGCCTGGATCTCGGTGAGAGGCGCCAACCCCATGTCGCGGCCTTCACCATCCTGGACATGGGCGATCACCTGCGTGCCATTGTCGAACCGAATCGTCCGGTTAGCAATGTCCTGGCTTATCCCAAGGGATTCGATCATCGACTGCACGTACACACCGGACGAGCCAATGTTGTAGGACACCGTGTCTGCAGTCAGCAGCAAGGCCACAAGTTCCCCGGCACTGCCAGGAACCGATGCCTCCACCTCCTCGCGGATTGCGACCCCGATACCAACGCGCCCCACCACCGGAGTGTTCGACGCGTCTACCTGGCCGCGAGTAGCGGCGGCGTCGATTACGGCCTGAGTAGCGATGACCACATCGAAGCTATCCCCGGACTCCAGGCGTTCCCGAACCACGGGGGTGGTTCCGGTCTCAATTGTTACCGTGTTCCCGGTTTCGACTGTGTACCGTGAGATGATCGGCAGCAACCCGTCTTCTAACGGCCCTGTGCTGAGCAACCGGATTTCCTGAAGTTCAGGCTCAATTGCCTCGGGGGTGCAGGCGCTTGCAAGAACCATCGCAAGCAACGTCGCAGCAAATAGCTTCGGCGCTGCAGAAATGTGTACCGTACGTTCAAAAGATCGGGGCCGATCCGACTTGTATCGATTAATCATGGTTCTTACTCCACGGGAAGATACTGACAAGAATAAGGGGTCAGAACTTACCTGCTGACTTCGATGTTGGCTTGAGCAACCAAACGGCCAACCTGTTCGAGAACAGGGCCATCAAAGGTGGTATCGTCGACCACAAGTTTGACCCACAGTGAGTCGTCATCCTTGTAATAAGAGGTGCTACTGGCATCACGCAGTGCATCCAGGCTGCTTTGTTGCGCGCCACCGACAGTGGTGGTGAATCCGGGAAGTTCAAAGATCACCCAGCCGTCTTCGTCCATCTCTCTCAGGGAAAGCGACAAGGACTGCCTGGCTGTTTCCACTCTTACCTCGGCACCGCTGCGAATCGTGGCTACCCCGGTGTATTCAAAACGCCTGCCGTTACGGCTGAGCATAACCGGATCGGTAATAGGGCCATTGCCGAAGCCGACATTAACGCCGACACTGAAGCGGCCCATGTCCCCCTGACAGACGGCAGCGCCCCAGGAGGGTTTGAGCACGCATGCCTCTTCGTCGGAGGCGATGCCGTTGTCCAGAACAATGTAGGCATCGGGGATGCCACCAACCGAGCCGTCCAGGTCGTGGATCGTGGCGCCGCGCCAGGCATTACGCCGACCAAAATCGGAGGCCCATCTATTCACTACCGGCGGGAAATGCACCGGCTTGGCGTTAATGAATGTCGCACCAGAGACGGTGTTCTCAGTGTGCATCCCGAAGCTGGTATACATCAAGTAAGAGAGTGCTCCCGCTTCGCGCGTGCCGTTGTCCGCGTAATTCACGAAGGTGGAATCCACGAGATCATGACGGTAATCGTAGTACTCGTAGCCACGAATCGGGTAATCCGCAACTTTTTTCGGCATGCTGCGGCCGTAAGCGATTTCGGCTTCAGTTCGGGGATTGCCGATGTTGTCGGTTTCGCCCACGAACAGTGAGTCAACGACTTTTGACGTAAAGGGGTCACGACCGGCCGAGCCGGACGCACTGGTAAATCCGATGGCATTGTCAGCCAGCTTCACGTTCCGGAACACCTTCATCTCACCGCGGGTCCAGATGCCGCCGTTACGGTTCTTGTAGCTGGTGAAATCCTCGATGACCGATTCGATAGATGGGCTGTTCGGGTCAGCGGGATTTTCACGAGCAATATGCGAGCTGCCGGTAACACCGAACGTGTTATCGGGCACAATATTTCTGTCAAGCATCAGACCATCGAAGTTTGAGTGGGAGACATTGCCCCTGAACTCTCCTTGTGGCATTCGACGTGGCCAGGTAATTGCGCTGATCTCCGTGCCTTCGTGTGCACCTACCGGGTGCTCAGGTAATGACATCCAGAAGCCTGTCGAGTCGGAACCCGCGGCCACGTTGCCAATGTAATCATTGGACGGGTTAGTGATCCAGAACGTCGCCGCGGTATTGTCCGAAGGAAGCAGGACATCTTCGGAACTCTGACCTCCGAAAGCACCCCGTTCGCCTGGTACCCCGAGGTTTGTCGGAACACATGCCAGGGTCGGATGACACTTGGTCTGAATCCCTAAGTTATTAATGACCTGGTTACCTGTCTCAATAGCATCTTCCATGAAGAAGCAGTGTCCCACGGTGTTGTACGTGACATTGTTTTCGACCCGCAGATTATCCGTGCCATGAATGGTCACGCAGCGGTTGTAGGTGTTGTGAATCGCGGAGTTCTGGATATATTGCCCCGTCACGTCGCCGTTGATATGCCAGTGGATCGGATACCGGGCGAGCTCAAGGTGCTGACCCATGCGGGTCAACTCGATGCCGGAAACCGTCATTGTGCTCCCGTCCATCGCCATGATATGGCCACCGAAGTATGTGTCTTCGGCATCGGCGGAAGCCTGAACCTTGATATTGCGCGTCAGCAAACCGACTTCGCCGCGCTCATCCACACCAAAAGTGATTTCACCGAAATGCATGTACTCGAGCGGCTCATCCAGTGTAATTCGGTCGCGCCTAATACGTGAGATATGGCGCTTCTCCGCCTGCCGAGGGTTATAATCCGTCGATGCCAGGACTATTTCGTCACCCACTCGCCAGCCACTGGCATCTAAAACATCGATTCGTGTGCTGCCGGCCTCGGCCGTTTCAGCCAACTTGGTCCAGGCGTTTTCCCGGTTACCGTGCAGGCTCAGTACTCCGAGTACATTCATGATCCCGCGGTCACCCATGCCGTTGATGTTTTCACCAGGAACATTATTGGTAAGGGTTATCGTCGCATTACGTGTATGAGGATCGCCCTCACTGCCAATATGCAGCTCACCGCGTAGCAGAATCCACTCGGTGATGAGTTCGATATCGTCATCATCGGAAAAGCTGAGAGTGCCGTTGAGATTGATACCGTGCAGTGCCGGTGGACTGACGTCGAGGACGACATCCATGCCCTCGCCAATGGTGACCAAGTCACCTTCCTGTGGTACCTGCCCATCAGACCAGGTGGATAGATCAGACCACTGTCCTGCGCTGACTGCCTCCTGTGCTATTGCGACTGCTGAGCCACCAATGGTGAAACAGACTGAAACAATTAAAGAAATTAGGAACGAACGATTTTGAATTCTCATGGCACTTGCCCCCCTGTTATGGTTTTTATAATTTCCCTGGTAGGGCCAGAGAGAATAGCATGAATTTCCGGCAAATAGCCTGTACCAGAAACGCGAAAGCCCCCGGCTTGCACCGAGGGCTCACGTTAATATAGCGGGTCTGAATTTATCGGCTGACGTCGATACTGGTTCCACCACCCGGACCACCCGCACCCGGACCGCCGGGGCCGTCGGGTACAACTTCGCCAACATCCGCGACCATAAGCTTGACCCACAGGGACTCATCATCGCGGAAGTATGATGTCTGACTGGCGCCCTTCAGTGCATCCAGGCTGCTTTGCTGCGCGCCCATGGAGGCGGTGGTGAATTCGGGAAATTCGAAAATCACGAACGAGTTCTTGTCCATTTGCGACAGGGAAAGGGTCAGCGTTTCTCTGGCCGTCTCGACCCTGACCTCGGCGCCAGCGCCGATCGTGCTGCCTCCGGTATATTCGAACCGCCTGCCATTGCGTTGGAGCATAATCGGATTGGTAATGGGGCCAGTCTGGAAGCCGCTGAAACTACCAGCGATGCTCAAGCGGCCAATGTCCCCTGTGCAGATAGCCGCATTCCAGCTCGACTTGATCTCGCAGGCATCTTCACTGGATGCGATGCCGTTGTCCAGGACAATGGTGGAGCCGGGAATGCCGGTGATCGAGCCGTCCAGATCTTTGAACGCCGCACTCTTGTAGGCGGCACTGCGTCCGTAATCCTCGGCCCAGCGGCTCTGGATCGGCGGGAAGCTGACCGCCTTGGCGTTGACTAACTCAATGCCCTTAACCCAGTTCTCGGTGCTCATGCCGAAGCTGGTGTACAGCAAGTAAGAAAGCGCGCCCGCATCGCGAAGATCGTTGGCCTCGTAGTTTACGAAAGTGACATTCTCCACTTCGTGATGGAAATCATAATACTCGTAGCCGCGGATCGGGAAATCAGTAGCTGCAGCTGGCAGGCTACGGCCGTAAGCGATTTCCTCGGGCCTGGTGGGATTGCCGATGTTGTCGCTCTCCCCCACGAACAGCGAATTCTCTACCCGTGACGTGTAGGGCGCGGCACCAACAATACCAGCCGCATGGGTGAAGCCGATCGCGTTATCGGCCAGTTTCAGATTGGTATACAGGTGCATTTCACCGCGGCCCCAGACGGCGTTATTGCGGTTCTTGTAGCCGGTGAAATTTTCGAAGTGTGCCACCATTATCTCGCTATTCTCATCGGCAGGATCGGCGCGGCTGACCAGGTTGGGGCCGGCGATTCCAAAAGTGTTGTCGGGCCTTGGGCCACGGTCGAGCATCAGGCCATCAAAATTGGAGTGGGCGGTATTGCCGCTGAACTCCCGCAGCCTGGATCGTCCAGGCCAGGTATTGGCGCCTATCTCCGTGCCAATAAACGCGCCTATTCCATTCGTTGGAAAGGCCATCCAGAAGCCTGTGGAATCAGAACCCGCCGCCACATTATCCCTGTAGATGTTATCCGGATTGGTGATCCAGAATGTTGCCGCCGTGTTGTCCGAGGGCAGCAGGATATGATCGGCGCTCTGGCCATCCGTATTTTGGATAGGCAGAAAAAGGCCTGTTGGTTGACACGGCAGTGTTGGATGACACTTGGTCTGGATGCCCAGGTTTTTAATGACCTGGTTACCCGTTTCCACACCGTCTTCCATGAAAAAGCAGTGCCCCACGGTGTTGAAGGTGACATTGTTTTCAACGCGCAGGTTATCCGTGCCATGAATAGTCACGCAGCGGCTGTAGGTGTCGTGAATCGCGGAGTTCTGAATGTATTGCCCCGTCACATCACCGTTGATATGCCAGTGAATCGGGTAGCGGGCGAGCTGCATGTGTTGGCCCATGCGAGTCAGTTCAATGCCGGACACTTTCATGCTGCTCCCGGCCATCGCCATCATATGCCCGCCGAAATAGTTTTCATCGGCATCGGCAGAGGCCTGAACCTTGATATTGCGTGTCAGCATGCCGACTTCACCGCGCTCATCAACACCATAGGTGATTTCACCGAAATGCATGTACTCGAGCGGCTCATCCAACGTAATTCGGTTTCGCCTGATGCGTGTGATCTGGCGCCTTTCGGCTTGCCGGGGATTGAAATCCGTTGAGGCAAGAACAATTTCGTCACCCACTCGCCAGCCACTGGCATCTAACACATCGATTCGTGTGCTGCCGGCCTCGGCGGTTTCCGCCAGCTTGGTCCAGGCGTTTTCCCGATCACCGTGTAGAGTCAGAATACCAGGCGCCATCAGGATACCGCGGTCGCCCATGCCGTTGATGTTTTCGCCTGGGTTATTGTCGGTCAGCGTAATTGTCGCGTTGCCCGTGTAGGGATCGCTTTCAGTGCCAATCTGCAGTTCACCGCGGTTCAGTATCCACTCGGTGGTGAGTTCGATTTCCTCGTCATTGGCAAAGGTGAGCGTGCCGTTCAGGTTAATACCATTCAGAGCTGGCGGACTGACATCAAGGATGACATCCATGCCCGCGCCAATAGTGACTATGTCATTCTCTCCTGGCACTGCTCCACCGGACCAGGTGGATGAATCAGACCACTGCCCGCTTTGGACAGCAGAAGGACCTTGTGCTTGAGCCGCAGCGCTGACGCCAACAATGAAACAAGCAGAAACAAGTAAAGAAAGAAGGAACGAACGATTATGAATGCGCATGGCACCAGACCTCTTGTTTTGGTTTTTATAAAATTCGTAAATTGGCCAGAAAGAATAGCATGATTATAAGGCAAAACGCCTCTATCAGAGTGGCCTGTGAAGAGGCTTCCATGAATTTTGTCATTTGAAGCAAGGGCAGGAGGTAACTACTAATGCGCAAGCGTAGCCCGACAGCAGATCGCCAAAGTCCTGCAGATGCGCAGGCTGGATATTCCCTCCGGTCGCGATACGCTATAATCTCGACGCCCAAAATTCAGGACCAGCAGCATGCACCACCCAGACCATCACACTTTCAATCGTTTTATACGCTTTCTCGCCTTTCTCATCGGCGTGGCTGTCGCACCAGTCGTGCTGGCCGCTTCGGGAGAACCGCCCGCGCCTATTTCAACCGTTGAAGCAGTGGCCCCGGCGCTGACCGGGCAGCAGGTCTACAACAACGTTTGTATCGCCTGCCACTACCCACCCGGCGTCGGCGGCGCACCAGCACTTGGCGATACCAATGCGTGGACACCGCGCATCGCCCAGGGCATGGACACGTTGATCGATCATGCCTTAAACGGATTCACCGGCAGCACCGGCGTCATGCCAATGAAGGGCGAGCGCGTAGACCTCTCTGATGAGGAAATCATCGTGGCAGTTGAATACATGGTCGAGCAGGTCGATCAGTAAACGACTGTGAAGGCAGGTTCAGGACTATTCAATCAAGGGGTCAGAGTTCTTAAAACAAAACCAGAGGATCAAGAACTCTGACCCCTTGGTTTGAAAGAGCGGTTACAATTATTATAAATGGCTATCGATAAATAGCTTTCGATTTGGGGAACTACCTCCTATGAAAGACAAAGATTTCACGCGCCGCGCGCTACTGCGCAGTATGGCTATGTTTGGTGTAGCCGTAGGTCCAGGCAGAGCTCTCGCCGCGAGGAAGACTCACCGATTTTCCACGGTAAAGCGGAGTTTCGACGATCCTTATCTCGAGCTTATACGGCTTCTGAGGGAAGGCTTCGAGATTGAACATGACCTTATGGTCCAGTATCTCTACAGTGCTTATGCGCTCAAGCCCGAGTATGCTGAAATCGTTGGTGCTGTCGGCGCCAAATTCGACTTCGCTCATGGGCGTCATCATTGAAGAGATGCAACACCTGCGAGGGGTAAACCGTCTTCTTGTGGAGCTGGGTGCCTCACCGGTGCTCACGCGCCAGGACTTTCCGTACGAGACTGACCTCTATCCATTTCCATTCGAACTTGCACCGCTGAACTCAGTCAGACTGGCCAAATACACCTATTGCGAAGCTGATCCGGTTCGCCTTGCGCGTGTGAGATCAGTCGAAAGCGACTCGGTTTACCTTGTAGACAAGATAAGGGATACCCTTGGTGGCGACATCGCAGCCAATCATGTCGGGAAGCTCTACGATGCCGTTATCACGACGCTTGCTGAACTCAAGGAAGCCGGTGACCTGAATCTGGATTTCAACGCCTGGTTTCAGGCAATCGGCGATGTTAAGGCGGAAGGAGAGTTTGGCCACTTCCAGTTCTTTCATTCTCTCTATGAAGTATCTCACCCACTAATCGAGGACACGCCTGACATCTGGTCCCTTCCCGCTTCCGATGCGCGCTATCCGAGCTATGATGTCCCCGTGAACCCAACGGCCTATGATGGGCGTCCGACCAGCATCGAGGATACTGATCTGAAGGCTCTGGCCTGGCTCGGCAATATGAATTACTGGAGCATGTTGTTGTTGCTGGATTCGGCCTACAAGAGCAGTTCCGCGCCTGAGGTCGCACTCGCAAACGTCATCATGATGGGACCGCTTAACTCGATTGCGCGCTACTTGCCGACCAAGGGTTCCGCGGTACCGTTCGACCCGCTGAGCATGGGCTTCAACCCCGGGCTCAACGAGGCAGCAAACAAACGCGTTACCCGTCTGATGTTGCAGGAGACCCGTGATTTCGCCCGCTCGCTCGAGAACCTGTTGCCGGCCGATTTCAATAGTGATATCTATGACCAGTTACTGAATGAGGTGTGATTACACCTTGAGTGCAAATTGCTAAATCCCGCAGCCCTACTGTTTAAGCGTCGCGAGATAGGCAATCACATCCGCCCGGGTCTTGTCGTCAGAAATCAACATAGGCATTAAGGTGCCGGGCACCATCATCATAGGGTTCACCAGGAAACGGTCGAGGGTCTCTACACTCCAGATGAAATTAGAGGTTTTGAGCGCGGGCGAGTACTTGGCGAAATCAGGCTGGCTGGCCGCCTCGCGGCCGACAAGCCCCAGAAGATTGGGGCCCTCAACAGGGCCTCCTTTCTCTTGCACTGAATGGCAGACGCTGCACATGGTGTTGAATGTTGCCTTGCCGTGCTCAATATCCGGCATATCAGACGTAGACTCTGCTGCACGGATGGTCGGGGCTAAAATTGCGATGGCAACGACGAGCAAACGGCGAATACTGGGCATGATGGGAAATATGGACATTGACATGAATTTACAATAAAAGTGTTGATTCCACTGGCTCGAGGTCGCCGTAATAGGGCAATCCAGGTCCTGCAGGCTCCTGGGGAGCAGTGTATCAAAATCCGCTTCAGGGTGGATTGTTTACTATTTTCACTTTTTATTCACAAATTTAGTTATACCATCACGTAAGATTGGTGATGAGAATGGTTCATTTTTATTTATTCGACTTCAGGAAGGGAAATCATGACTATATATTCTCGCGTGTCCATACTAACCCGTTTGCTTACCTTTTTATTTACCAGGGCCCTGCCAGTTTGTTTCATGCTTGGCGGTTTCCACATTGCTCTGGCCCAGGAAACACGCTGGTCCGATCCAGCCACCTGGCCAGAAAACAAGGTGCCAGCGGCAGGCGACAGGGTGGAGATACCCAGCGGCAGTGAAGTAATTCTTGATGTCAGTCCTCCTGCATTGGGCGGCTTGACCATCAACGGCAAGCTCAGCTTCGCTGACAACAGCGACCTTGAGCTAACCACCGAGTGGGTTATGGTGTTCGGCGAACTGGAGATAGGCACTGAAGCCAGCCCCCACACGAGCAACGCGACCATTACCCTCACCGACAACGTCAAAAACGAACAGCTGATGGGCATGGGCGAGCGCGGCATCATGCTTTCGGGCGGCACCCTGAACCTGCACGGCAACCGCACCAATTCCTGGACCAATCTGGCCAGGACCGCCGAGACAGGTAGCAGCACCATCGAAGTACTGAATGCCGCCCAATGGCAGGTGGGTGACGAGATCGTCCTTGCTTCAACGGATTACAATCCGCGACAGGCCGAGACACGACATATCACGGTCATCAGCGGTAATTCCATCACACTGGACGAGCCCCTGGAGTACATGCACTACGGCGAGATCACCTTTGGGGTGGATCAGCGCGGCGAAGTGGGTTTGCTGACGCGCAACATCAAGGTGCAGGCGTCTGCTGATGCGGAACAGTCGTTCTTTGGCGGTCACATCATGGGCATGGTCACCAGCAAGATGTATGTCGAGGGTGTTGAGCTCTATCGCATGGGCCAGAATCTGGAACTTGCCCGCTACCCGATCCACTGGCACCTGGTCGGGGACGCTGGTGCTGGCCAGTACGTCAGGAACACGGCGATCCACGACACCTACAACCGCTGCGTGACGGTGCATGGCACCAACAACCTGCAGGTTGAGAACAACGTGACCTACAATACTGTGGGCCACTGCTTCTTCATGGAAGACGGCATGGAGACCGGCAACGAGTACATCAGCAATCTGGCAATCCAGACCAAGTGTCATATGAGCCTACCCTGTGATCCGACCAACCTTGGTCCGTTCGGGGCGTCCCCAGACGGCTTGAACTTCAAAACCACCGGTCAGGACTTCCCGGAAATCCTGATTCCTTCGGACAACACGGCCTCGTCTTTCTGGATCACCAATCCGGAAAACACCTACCGCGACAACGTGGCCGCAGGTTCAGACTCGACTGGTTTCTGGTTTGCCTTCCCGGTGCATCCGACAGGTGCGTTCGAAGGCTCGGATGACAGCCAGGCAACCTGGCCGCGTCGTACGAAGTTCCGCGAGTTTAAGGGCAACGTCTCCCACTCGAACTTTGACAGTTTCATGGGCGACCGTGCTCCCCGGGCCGATGGCCATTTCGCCGTGGGTGGGTATATTGCCCTCGCTGATCCCACTGACCCGGACAGCGCGCAAGTGGAGTCCGTAGTTGAGGATTTCACCGCCTACAAGAACCGCAACAGCGGTATCTGGGCCAGAGGACAGTTGCACCTTTACAAGAACCTGAAGATGGCAGACAACGGCATTGGCTTCACGCATGCCACTGGCGGTGGCTCATCCCTCTATACGTCACGGGTGGTTGACTCGCTGTTCGTGGGCGAATCCGGGAATATCGGCAACCCCAGCGAGCCAACTGAATTGGCCTACGGCCGCAGCCTGCCGCAACCTGCTGTCGCGGATTTTCCGATCCGCGGCTACGAGTTCTACGACTCCCATCATGAACTGGACAATAACACCTTCGTCAATTACCAGGACAACGACACCCGCAAGACTGGTGCGATCTCCTACCTGCTGTTTACCAGCTTCGGGATGAGCTCTAACAACACTGTACAGCGCTCCACATTCACCAATGCCAAGCCGGTGTATTTCCCGCCGATCGACAACCGCTGGAGCAACGATGATTATGGCAATTCGGTTTACTTGACCTCGGTGTTCAACGACAGGGACGGCACCATCACCGGTGTCCCCAATTCCTATATCATCAATAACACCGGAATTGACGCCGACGACGCCTGTGAGGCCAGGCCTACCTGGAACGCTGTGGTGTGTACGGGCGATATCGGGCGCATGAATGTCGGCGGCGGTGGTGGTGCTTTAGGATTCGGGCGTGGTGGTGCACCCACTACTTTTGAAATTGCGCCAGGTGGTGGCCGCATCAGAGGTACTCGTCCGCCTTCAGTGCCTGTTGTGCTCAGCCGCAATGGCAATGAATTTACTGCTAACGGTACAACCAATGTGCGTGCAGGCACCGAGTACAAGGTAAGCACCGAAAGAGATTCCGTGAGCATCAGACTGACTGAGATGGATGCCGGCTCGTGGGTGATGTTCGAGCTGCCGGAATTCACTACGGCAGCTTCAGGTGCGCAGCAGAGCAGCCTGGAAGCGCTACGTATGGCCAATACCACCTCGTATTACAAAGGCAACGACGCGTTGTGGGTCAAGCTGGTCTCCACTGGTGACATCCGTGGTGGCGGTGGCCCCCCTGGTAGCGGTGGTGGCCCTGTTCCCGGAGAGAGCCTCGAGGTCAGCCGTTGAGTTGAGCCTGATTGTTTCATGAATGCAAACGGCGACGCACTTGAGCGTCGCCGTTTTGCGTAATCGGTGGTGCTCCAGATTACGACATGCTTTTCCACGATGGTGACCTTTACCGCCTAATTCGAATCAAAGGGGTCAGAGCCACTTGATCTGACTCCTTACACAATACGCCATGTACTTTTTTTGTTCCGCGGACACGAGCTTGCGGCTACTCAATATTTTGTGATGAAATCAAATGGCTCTGACCCCTTTGATTTGTATTTAAACTCTTCGTTCGTTTAGGATTCTAATGTAGTGGTCAACTGTTTCCGGACACTTTGTTAAGACCCTTTTCGTAATTCATCGGTGTCTTGTAACCCAGTGTCGAATGCAAACGTTGAGAGTTGTAATACACTGCCACATACTCCCGCACATCGGCAATCGCTTCCTGGCGCGTTCTGTATAACCGGTCACCAGTCCATTCCCGCTTCAGACTGCTGAAGAACCGTTCAACAGGGGCATTGTCCCAACAATTGCCCTTGCGACTCATGCTCGGGATCATACAATGCTGTTTCAGCAGTCCCTGGTACTCATGGCTAGCGTACTGGCTACCTCGATCTGAATGATGCACCAGGCCCGGCACTGGCTTTCTGAGATTGACGGCCATCATCAAGGCTCGGATCACCAGCGCTTTCTTCATGCACCGATCCATTGACCATCCCACAACTCGACGGGAATACAGATCAATCACTACGGCCAGATAGATCCAGCCTTCCTATGTCCACAAGTAGGTGATGTCTGTGCCCCACGTTCGATTGGGTACAGCAGGCGAGAACTCGCGGTTCAGCACGTTCTCAGCCACCGGAAACTTGTGTTTGCTGTCCGTCGTTACCTTGTACTTGCGCTTCTGCTTGACCTGTAATCTCAGCACTTTCATTAACCGCCGTGTACGGTCACGCCCAATCTCAAAGCCCTCATCGCGCAGTTTCTTCATCATCATTCGGCTGCCCAGGCTCTCCCGCGAAGCGTTGAATAGCGCTTTCATCCGTCGTCGCAAGGCCAGTTCTACCGGGGGAATTACCTTGCAGGGCTGATCTCTCCAGTCATAGTAGGCACTGCGTTGAACCCCCAGCAAGCGACACTGGTGATAAACAGGCCAGTGGTTGGCATGGTCGTGTATAAACGCGTACTTCACTTCATTTCCTTCGCGAAGTACTGGCTGGCTTTTTTTAAAATCTCTTTCTCCATCCGCAGCAGGCGGTTCTCTTTCCGCAGTTGCTTCAGTTCCTCACGCTCATCCGCACCCAAACGGGTACCAGCAGCCTCTGTCTCGAATTCGCGCTTCCATCGCCCCAGCAGGTTGGCGCCAACATCCAGGCTCCTGGCCGCCTCTGCGATCTTGTAGCCCTGCTCGGTGATCAGCGCCACCGCTTCGCGTTTAAATTCCTCTGTGTACGCCTTTCTTGCTCCTGTTTCTCTTGTCATATCTCACCTCGTTATGGCATTTTAACGCCTTAACTCGGTGTCCGGATATATCAGACCACTTCA
>JAQWPL010000030.1 GCA_029245395.1 Gammaproteobacteria bacterium | reverse complement strand
AAACCATTAGAGCAGGCTCACAGAGGCTACAGAACTGCCAGCGGTGACAAAGCCAGTGTAATTGTTCAGATACATCCCGATGACAGGGTACAGCTCATGCTAGAACAGATCAGGGAAGCTGAGTCTGTACAGGCTATAGACCGACTTAGGCTCTTGAGGGACAACCCAGTAGCTGGCGAAAGACAGGTCTTTATACTATCTTCAGTGCCACTGGACATAACAGTAGATCATCTGTGGAGTTGGAAGAAGCTACAGCGAGTGCTGGAACTGTGGAAGGAAGCTGATGGTGTGTTGCCACTAGATGCAAATCAGCTGGTTAAACGTTGTCCTAGTATCGGTAGTGTTAAAACTGCCAGCAGAAGAGTTAAAGAGATAGTTTTGGACAAGTCTCTAATAGTATATCTTATTAGAAGTGTGTCCATTTCTTCAGTATCTTATCGCAAAGTAGGGCAAAAGAAGCAGTTCTCAGCCCTTATCGATACCAGCCTGGATGATCAGAGCCTAATCAGCACACTTTCTGATCTGGCCGGGCAGGCTGTGGAGTTAATATCTATAGGATAATGCAGATATTGGAGCAAACAATGTTAATAAAAACTTCAGCGCGCTTAAGCATCACATTTTTAGTCTTAATGTCGCAGCTCAGTTCTGCAGAAAGCGCAAGAAATAATCAGAAAGCAGGTAAAAGATACCGCCTAAGCGCTTTGTTCCCTGATCAGTTCCACGGCATTGCCAAAGGGATCCTTGATATAGACAGACGCGGTGCCGTCTCGATGCGTGGTAAGGCTGCCATATTTTTCTGCATGATCGTTGGTGACCGCAAAATGGCCGGGATGCTCACCCGGCAAGACCAGCGCCAACGATAAATTGTCAAATTCCAGCATGGCCCAGGATTCATCCTGATAACTTACTTCCACATCAAAGCTCTGGGTATACCAGTCCACCGCATCGCCAATGTCATCAACCTGAACGGCAATGTGATGAATTTTATCTGACATTCCTTTTACTCCCGGACAAATTCTTTAATTTACTTTTTCTATGACAAGACTGAGTTCGCCAACCCGGAAACCGAATTTGCGCAGCACGGTGCGATTCATTAAATGGTCTTCATTGATCAGAAACAACCAGTCATCCAGATTTACCACGATGGTGCCATCATTGTAGGGAACTTCCAGATTATATTTCCAGTTGAATGCTGCTCCGGAGATTTCACCGCTGGCACTGCCCACGACATCTCCGGCAACACCGGTATAACGCCCATTACCCAGATGACTTAACTGCCAAATACGATCCTGCTCTTCCCCGTCATCATAAATAAAATGCTCTACCAGAGTACCCTGCTCGCCATTCCAGGAAGCGTCTATCGTTGCTTTAAAACGACGAGTAACTTTTCCTGATCTGTCCTGCAAAATGCCGTATGCCATGAGAGGACCATCAAAAAATGTTTTAAGGTCCAACACCGGGGTTGTATCGCGATAATCATCCAGAGTCACACGACTGCAGCCCGCTAAAAAAACCACTGCAATTATAAATATCAGCCTCATAAGTTTCTCCCAAGAAGATCGGCCCGGAAATCGGGTTTGGAGGTTTGATCTGACAACCAGATAGCGACAAAATGCTCGGTGAATTCCGGATCATTTACACGACCCAGTAAAGTGTCGTTTAAATAAAAAACACTGTTCCCCTGTGCATCAACATAAAGTGTAATTACATCACTTTTATCTACATCGCTAAAAACATCAGTTAATGTCTGAGCCCATTGATCGCCTTTCTCAACGCCAAGCAATTGCCATTGTTTTTGCGTTTCGCTAATTAACTGCTGCTTGCTGAACTGGCGTTTATATTCCAGGGACAGCGCAAAAGGCCGCGTATCAGGAAACTCATACGCCCCTGAGCCGCTGTAAAGACGCGCTTCATACACCGGCCAAATAAAAAACTTTAACTCGGCCTGTCCCACCAAGTGCAATTGCTGCCAGGGCAAAGTATCGGCCATCGCATTAAGCGGCAGCGCAAAGAATATTAAGAAGCAAAATTTGTTCATTGCGGTAATTTATTGATCTAATCGTCTCTTTGAAAAAACGTCATTGAGCATATACATCAGTGGCACAAAACCAGCCCAAAGTAACGCAATAAGAGCCATGGTTATCAGCAAGGGAAAGCTGAACGTTACGGCATTGAGCAGGTAACCAGCCAGATAGCCCGCGCAACCAGCAACGGCACCAATTGCGGCCTGGGCAAAGGGATTCCAGCGCGAAATAAACAGGAAGCCTCTTGGCAAGGTCATGGCAAAGGACAACCACAACAAAATAAGCCAGGACGGCAGAAAGACAGTAGGAAAGACAAAGACATCAACCACTGTGAGCACTGAATCCATCAGCAAGCCTGAAACGAAAATCAGCAGAATAATCGGCAAATAAGTACTTATGTCGCGCCAGGATAGAATTTTAAAAGCAATAATACACAACACCGGAACCAGAGCATCTGCCTGGTAAACCACCAGGGCTATCCAGCTTAATTTGAACAACACCAGATCGAACCAGGCTGGTATCACCATACCGGGTAACAAAGACTTTGAAATATTCACATTATGACTTCCTGTACTGTTGCCATATTTACGCAGAAAACAGTCACCTGGATTTATCGCTCTCATCCACTCTTGACAGAACCTTCTTTTCATGCTACTCTCAGAACCCGCATTAACGCTATCTGAGTATGCTTCAAAAACACCCATCTCCGTCAATTCTGAAGAGGCTAACGTTGCTTAGACGGGCTTATATAGCCTCCTAGGGGGCTTCTGAGACCCTATCCAGACCAGTTATACTCCAGAGCATGAATCTACCCCTTTTTAGGCCGCTTTTTTTTGTAGCTGTTTCACAATGAAACGACTTGCAATCATCGGTGCCGGACTGGCAGGTTTGACACTTGCCCAGGGTCTCAATGGCAAAGCTGAAATCACTGTTTTTGAAAAGTCTCGCGGTGTTAGCGGCCGCCTTGCAACACGCTGTCTGGGCGACTATGAATTTGATCATGGTGCGCAGTTTTTCACGGCACGCAGCAAAGCATTCCAGCAGTTTCTTAAACCTTATATCGCCGAAGGAATTGTCGATGAATGGCAGCCCCATGTGCTTACCCTCCGCAATGGTGAAAAGCCCTATACACGACAATGGTTTGAAGCCCATTACGTCGCCGTGCCACGCATGAACACTCTGTGCAAGTCCCTGGCTGACAACCTGGATATTCGTCTGGAAACGGTAATCAACGGCATTACATGCAATGCTCAACAGCAATGGTTGTTAGGCATCGAAGGCGATCAATTGTCCGAGCCTTATGACTGGGTGATCAGTACCGCTCCAGCGAACCAGACTGGGGTCTTGTTGGGCGAGCATATGCAGGACAAAGTGCAGGCCACGGAAATCATGCTGGATGATGTTGAATTCTCTCCCTGCTATTCGCTGATGCTGGGATTTGATCAGACCATCGAACTGCCTTTTCAGGCGGCAAAGGCCAAACACTCGAGCATTGAATGGATTATGGTTAATTCTTCCAAGCCCGGACGAGCGGCATGCCTGACACTGGTGATTCAGTCAAATAATGACTGGGCACAACAGCACCTGGAAAAAGATGACGATTGGATTATCAGCACTTTGCTGGCTGAACTGCAATTACTCCTGGGTCATTCCTTGCCGCAGGCATCAGTGCAGTCTTTGCAACGTTGGCGGTACGCCCGGGTCGAACAAGCCCTGCAGCAGGATGCCATGATTGATCATGAAAAAAGACTGGCAGCCTGCGGTGACTGGTGTATTTCCGGACGTGTCGAAAGCGCATTCCTGAGCGCCAGCAATCTGGCATATGCGCTGGAGCAATACCTGTGAAACACATTGCTATCATAGGTTCCTCAGGCGCAATCGGTAATGCACTCATTCAGCACTATCTCGGCAGCAAGGAGACCGAGACTCTCTATGCTTTCTCACGTTCCGAAACTGAATTACCCGACAACAATATCATCAATCACTACATTGATCTTGAAAAACCAGAAAGCATCGAGGCAGCGGCAAAGCTGGTGCCGCCCAATAGTCTCGACATGGTGATTGCGGCAACAGGTATTCTGCATACTGATGGCGATCCTGCAGTGAGCCCTGAAAAAAATCTGCAGCAGCTTGATGCCGGGCAATTACAACGAGTTTTCAGTATTAATTCCATCGGTCCTGCGCTGCTAATGAAACATTTCCTGCCACTGTTAAAAAATAGCGGTCCAAATGTATTTGCCTTGCTCAGTGCACGCGTCGGCAGTATCAGCGACAACAGACTGGGTGGCTGGTACAGTTATCGGGCCTCAAAAGCGGCTCTGAATATGCTGATAAAAACCGCAGCAATTGAATCTGGTCGCCGCAACAGGGAGTCGATTATTGTCGGCCTCCACCCGGGGACTGTTGATAGCAAATTGTCCAGCCCCTTTCAGGCAAGAGTCCCCAAAGAGAAACTATTTAGCCCCGCAATCTCGGCAGAATATCTGGCCCATGTAATAGATAAACTGGACAGTTCAAAATCCGGCTTGTGCATTGACTGGAACGGCAAGATAATACCAGCCTAAACTCTGACGCTTGGGATAACACAATATTTCATGACAGAAAAAAGCCCGACAACTGCAGTTTGTGCAAACGTAAAACGCTACTGACTTTCCATCATTTGATTTCGCGCAAAGTGCACAGACGTACTTTTTTTCGCAAACACTATTCGCGTGATGTATTGAAGCAAGGTATTTATATATGCCGAAAATGCCACAGTATGAAAATCTCGACTTAGGTAGACAGTTTATACTATTATTTTCCTATATAGGAGTCGAGAGTAATGAACCGGAGAGCAGAGCACGATATTTCCAGAAAGTTAAAGGTTTTAAACCATGCGATAGAGATCGGCAATATTGCCAAGACATGCCGTTATTTTGGGATATGCCGAGAAACATTTTATACGTGGAGGAGAAGATATAAGTCTCATGGAGAAAAAGGGCTAATTGATAGTCGTCCTTGCCCTGAAAATCATAAGCTGCGTGTACCTAAGGCCATAGAAGAGAAAATTGTTTATCTGAGATATACTATCATTTTGGGCCAGATATGATCGTGTGGCATCTACAGCGCTACCACAACATCAAAATTTCTCGCAATGGTTGTTACAATGTTTTGGTTAGAAATAAGCTGAATCGACTTCCTGAGACCGCATTCTGCGCACATGGGGAAAACGCCTTATGAAAAACTTAAACAAAGTATGCTAGGACGAAAAATTACTGTCAGCCTAAGTCGGATAAAAGACAAATTATGGAATGGATGATCTAAATATATCTATAGTTATTACTTTTTTTGAGGCAGATACAAATGGGCAGAAGTAAAATTATCAGCTTTTCATTTATCCTAAGCATACTGGCTTGTGTAATTAATTTGCCAGCTCTTGCCGGTGATGAGGAAATGAACGGGACTCTTGAAAGTATCCTGCAGAGGCTGGACAGGTTGGAAGCAGAAAATAGTGAGTTAAGAAAGTTGCTGGCAGAGCAAGATGCCGATAAAGAGACGATGGGCTCTGAAACTGCAACGAACGAAGTCAAATCCGGTCTTAGCCTGGTTGGCTTTAATGCGGCATATAGCTTCAATGTGCTTGATCATGCCGAAATGACTAACACAAAACAGCTGTATCAACTGAAATCACAGGCAGATGGGCAGCTTGCCAACAAACTGACACTGGGCGGGCAGATAACAGCCCTGGTCAATTATCAAAGTGCCACAGAAAACTCAAAATTTGGATGGTTGATGCGACATCCAACTTCGGCAAACCAGATTGGCAAAAGTGCATCTGAAGCTGTCGTGCATTCCGCAAATATAAATATGACAGGAAGACTGACAGAAGATGTCATTGCCTACCTGGAATTACTCTATAACCCTGAGCAGAACTTTGCTGCTAACTCCAGTATTACCGGTTTGCCAAGGAACAATGCAAACGTTAGAAAAGCATACATTTTATGGGGTAACCTGGATAAAACGCCTTGGTATGGGGCCCTTGGCAAGATGGATATTCCTTTCGGCTGGAATGATACAGTTAGCCCTTTTACAAACTCTACAAACTGGCATTCTTTCGCCGGCCTGGCATACGGGGCTCTATTGGGCTACAGCGCTGAAAATCTGCATCTGCGCGCCATGGCCATTCAGGGTGGGGCCCAATTCAGAAATGCGAACATGCCGGTGGATGGAACAAATGTGCCTTCCAGGCTGAATAATTTTGCAGTAGACGGCAATTATACTTTCCCGGTCGGAGCTGGTCTGCTCAATGTAGGGTTAAGTTATCAACATGGATCGAGCTATTGTCAGAACTTTGTGGATACCCCGCAGTCGGCTCACTCAACACCAGTTGTGGTCCCTGGAGTGACAAGAAATATCCTGCCTCAGGGTGTGCAGCATTTTAATGACTGCACAGACAATGTTGAGGCCATGGTTGCCTATGGCGTGCTGAAATATGATGCCGGGCAAGTGTTTCTAGAATACGCAAGCACCCTTGATGTCTGGCCAGGCACTGCCAATCCTTATATACAGGAATATGAGGCATCAAAGAACAAGACCTTCACTGTCGGGGGTAGATACGCTCTGGGTTTAGGCCTGAGCAAGCATTTTGATTTGTCTTTGGAGTTCAGCCGCTTCAATGCCGGGGCGCCAGGCTCGGACTGGGAAAAGCAGGACCAGGTAGTGCTGGGTGCTTCCTATTTTTTGACTCCGGCCGTTAATCTTTTCAGTGAGGCGATCCATGTTGAGGGCTGGGTGCCCTTGAACTTTCTAAGCGGCGGTAATCCCAGCAGCCTTGTAGGTACTTCCTGGTCTTCACAGAGCTCCCGCAACAATATTCTCAATTTTGGTTTGCAGGCCGGATTCTGATGAGCAGGGACATGACCATATGGAACTTGTTTTTTCCGAAGGCGAATGGAAAATTTCTAGGCGTATTTTACGCAGCTTCAGCCTTGCTCAAACTTCAGGTGAGTGAGTCCTTTTAATCATCCTTACCTGGTGTTTTTTCAGAGAGAAGCATATCCATCAAGTGCAAAATTTCAGTGGCAGTGGTAGGTAAACGAATGTTTCCCTGATCTTCACCAAACTCTAAGCACAACTTTAATTTTAATTCTCGATTGAGATCGAACAAGCCAATTCCGTGCATAGCCCATTCAGAAAATCTTCGCTCTTTAATCTCGGTGAAGCTGATCAATTGCACAGTATCATGACGTTTATCGAGGCAGATTTTTTGGAAAGTCGCATTCAAGGGTTCAAACTCACCTTCTAGAACCTGGAGAAAGTGAGTTTCTGTCACTATCAGCACCCCCGTAATTCCATGTATGGGATTATTTCGTATGCTGCTCTCAAGTATAGACTCTACCAAATCCAAATTTGCCAAATCCTTGCTATGGCTTTTATAGATAATAGAATTCAAAAGTCGGTTTGCAGTTTTGTTCTCTCTAATTGACTTGATTAATTGCGGGGTTATGGATTGGGATTGGTCCACTTCTTGTTGAGATTTAATGCCCTCTGGCGTGATTTCAAAAACCCAGGCAAAAAATAGCGCAAACAAGAAGCCCGTTGCTAATAGAACCAGCGCGGATTTTAACACCCAGTCAGGTGTGCCAAAACTATCAAACACCAACTCTAGAATTTGGGCAACTACCCAGGCAATCAATAGATAGGTAATGCCTACTTTGAAGACCTTTCGACGTTTTAATTCATTAAATAAAGACAATGGCAGAATCCCATAAATTACTGTTGTTTTTGAACAAACCAAAGGGGCAATGCCACTTGATTCACCCTTATGATTCTAAATTACAGCGATAAAAATGCACCCCCCTTTTCCAATAGTTTTCCATTTTTCGTGGACGGATAACTGGTAGGTTGTGAAAGTGACAACCAGCAATATGGTTGAATAAAAGATGCCATCACCTAGTGTCATGAGAACTCTCTCCCTAGCAGCAAGCTTGCTTTTTAATATAGCATACAGCGTCAGGCCAAGCTTTCTTTTGGTCTTTCTCTATATCAAAAGAAACCCACTCCTTGCTATTCTTGCTAAACCCACAAGAAACAACCAGAGAGATCACACTAATACTGGTTAATACTGTCAGGGTTAGTTCCAGCTATCATTAAACTCATAGGAAATATTTGAGGCTCCATCAGTGCCAAAAGGTTGATTTCCCATTTGGGAGCATGAAAATGTAGGCTCTTCAGTACTCTCCATAAAATGTACCTCAAACTTTGTATCTTTTACTATGTAAGATAATTGCTCAAAATAACTACCCTCTATAACTCTACCCTCATTTTGATAGCCATTATGAGAAATTGGGGCAATAAAATCGCGAGATAAATTTCGCACTATTAACTTACATATTTCTCTTGCATTTTTTAATGACTTTTTCAAAACCCCAATTCTTTTACCTTATTCTTCAATTATTCAACGCGATCAAAAATCCAGCGACCGGAGACCTGGACTTCCTGAACGGACATTGCCATGCCATCGCCGTCGTTATTGAAAATATAGGGTTGGCTCCAGGTGCAGGTGGCGCATATAAATGAGTTATCGGACTGCGGAATAAGCTCGGCCTTTTCCTCACCATTGCGGCTAAGAAACAATGCATCGCCTTCCAGCGTGACCTTAACTGTAGTCAGGTATTCGAGCCAGATTCCTTCATAGGTGCCGACATAGTTGTTTAGAATGTCAGTCTCGAGTTCGATCGCCGATGCCCGGGCATCTGATAACTTGTCACCTACCCAATGCTTTACACCGCCTTCTGTGGCTTCGTCGCATACGATTTCCAGTATTACATCGTCTGCGGCGTATACCATCTCGACCACTGTGCGCAGGGGTTCATCAAAGGTTTCAGGATCATCAAAGATTACCTCGATTTCTATATGACCAAAATCAAGACGCCTGTAACGCTCGGTAACACGGAGATTTTCTGAATGCTCCAGTCCCCAGGCATGCAACCAGGTTTTTTCGTTATAACCGTTACTTTCTACAACCAGCGTATCGCCTTCCCAGTGGCCCACTGAGTAACCCATCCAGATAGGCAGTGGGTCGACTTCAAGTGAACGCCCGTCAGTGAATATTTGGCGATAGGTCAGGTCGCCAAAAAGTATTGCCAGCGAGGTAGGACCCTGAACGATTTGCCTGAGACTGCCGCCGCCAGCAGGACCCCCTGCGATGTAACCCGGACCACCGGGCATGCACTGCATCATCGGGCCATCACGATAGTAGTTGCGCTCGTGAACAGCCATGGTTTCCCGTGCCCACGGTTTCACTTTGGCGTCATCATTCAGATCGCCGCTTACTTCGGTGGCGCGCCAAAGACCGCTTAGTTCAGGACGGCCATCTGCCGTTCTTGGCAGGGGGGCAAACATATCCGCTTCACCATCAGCGGTGCGTGGAATGCCAGGAGTAGGGAGATCAAGCCACTGAGCAGTCCCGGGAGCGGAAACAATCAGGAAGACAAGTGTCATCAGGAGTCGATTCATGTTTTATTCCTTCCTACTATCTCAATATTATTACTAAAGAGGCGTGCGACTACGATCTCTACCTTCGCTGCCACTGCGTGCAACACTTTCCCAAAGCACCTCGCCAGATTCTGTCAAGGCCACTGAGGCGGCGTTGGCCGTATTCGTTCCGTTTCTTGCCCCATAGCCCTGGACGCTAATGACTTCGCCTACTTTAACTCTGTCGCGTCCCCAACCCAGGCGCATTAAATCGTTAATGCCGACCAGCTCAACTGACCAGCTCTGTAAATTGCCATCGTCATCTTCAGTTTCCAAAAAAAGCCAGGCGTGTGGATTGGTCCATTCCATTCGTGTCACAGGACCTGTTAAAGATACTGGCTTGTTAATGTCGAACTCAGAGGCAAATGCATGATGGGGTGCAGCAGGAGTTGCTACCAGCAATAGAAATGCGCCGGCAAGATTTAGAAAAAGCGTTTTCATTGTTGGTCAATCCTCACATCAAAAGGCTGGATTTGATTTAATCAAAATATTGGGATGAAAGCCATATAGCCCGGTCTGCCTTCTCTGCGGCACAGCTCAGCGATAGACTCTTCTCCACGCAGACCTTCCAGGACAATACGGATTTTCTCTTCGGGTTCGTGCTTCTTGCGGGTTTTGCGCCGAATGGCTTTAACGAGTGCTTCAGGTGTATCGGTCATAGGTGACTCCTGTATTCATTATTGAATGTACCAGAAGTCTCCCTTAGTATTTAAGGCTAATTGGTCCCATATGTTCTG